>NZ_FCOU01000008.1 GCF_900046475.1 Collinsella ihumii
GCACGTCGACGCCGGCCGCGGCGCCGTGGGGCGCGACGATGACCGTGCATCCGGTCGCGGCTTCGCGGTTTGTCCAGTGGCCGAAGGAGAACCCTTCGACATCGGTTATGGAAATCGGCTCCAAAGAATCGCTCATGGTCAACTCATTTCTCAACAGGCTCAGCGGGCGCGGAAGGACGGATGCAGAGAGGGCCGGATTGCGTCAGCTGCCGGTCGCCAAGGCGTAGCGGCGGATGGCTCGGACGGTCTTGGCGATGGGGAGGCCCACGACGTTGTAGAAGTCGCCATCGATGCCGCGGACGAGCAGGCGTCCGCCGACGCCCTGGATGCCGTAGGCTCCCGCCTTGTCGAGCGGCTCGCCGCTCGCGACGTAGGCGTCGATCTCCTCATCGGTCAGGTCGTAGAAGGTCACGTCGGTGACGTCGACGAACGAATGGGGCGCGCGGGCGCTGTCGCCGGCGACGATCAGGCATACGCCGGTCGCCACCTGATGGGTGCGCCCGGACAGCTCGCGCAGCATGCGGTGGGCGTCGGCGGCGTCCGCAGGCTTTCCCAGCAGCTCGCCGTCGATGGCGACGATGGTGTCTGCGGCGACGACCAGCTCGCCGGGCTCGGCGACGGTGCCCGCGATGCACGCGGCCTTTGAGACGGCCAGGCGCTCGACCAGCTCGAAGGGCGTCTCGCCCTCACGCGGCGACTCGTCGATATCCGCGGGGGCGACCCGGAAGTCAAAACCCGCCTCGCGCATGAGCTCGATGCGGCGCGGGGATTGCGATGCCAAGATCATGGGCGCGTCCTAGAGCTGGATGCCCTGGCGGACCTTGTCCACCGCCACGTCGCCCGCGATGTCGCCGAGAACGGCCAGGGCGAAGGGGAGCGCCTGCCCCATGGCCGATGCCGTGATGATGTTGCCGTCGACCACAACGGTCTTGGGACCTGCGAAGGTGCCCTCCGGGAAGGTCTTCTCGTAGCCGGGGAAGCACGTCGCGCGGCGCCCCTCGAGCAGGCCGAGCTCGCCCAAGATCGAGGGCGCGGCGCAGATGGCGGCGACGTGCTTGGTCGCGGCGAACTCGCGGACCAGGTCGCATACGCGCTCGTCGGCGCGCAGGTGGGCGGTGCCCGGCATGCCGCCCGGCAGCACGATGTAGTCGAACTCGGCGAAATCGATCTCGTCCAGGGTGCAGTCGCAGGTGACGGAGATCTGCTGGGCGGTCACGACATCGCGCGTCGACATCACCGACACCAGGGCCACGCGCACCCCGCCCCTCCTCAGCACATCGACGATGGTCAGGCACTCGATGGTCTCGAAGCCATCAGCGGCAAGAACGGCAACGGCGGACATGATGCATCCTTTCATCGGGGATATTGACTGTTTATACCCTGTTTCGCGCGGGCGAGTATGGGGGTGCGGCAACGTTGGGGGAGCGTCCGGCCACCGGGGACCCGGGCGCCCCTAGGCGCGGGTGAGATGGGCGACCGTCTCGCAGTGGAACGTCTGCGGGAACAGGTCGACCGGCGTGGCGGAGACGACCTTGAAGGTGCCCTCGTCGAGGAAGCGCCGCAGGTCGCGCGCGAGCGTGGCGGGGTCGCACGAGACGTAGGCCACGTCGCGCACCGACGTGCCCGCGATCAGGTCGATGGCGGCGGGGTCGAGTCCCGCGCGCGGCGGGTCGACGACGAGCACGTCGGCGTCCTCGTCGGGGAACTCGCGCACCGCGTCGCCGCCGATGGGGTCGACGTTGTCCAGTCGTGCGATCTCGAGGTTACGGCGCAGGTCACGGATGGCGGGGCCGTAGGCCTCGACGGCCGCCACGTAGGCGCAGCGGCGGGCGAGCGGGAGGGTGAACGTGCCGGCTCCGCAGTACAGGTCGATGGCGACGTCGTCGGCACCGGGGTCGAGCGCGTCCATGACCAGCTCGATGAGGATCTCGGCAGCAGCGGTGTTCACCTGGAAGAACGAGGGAGCGGATAGGCGCATCTCGCCGTCGGCGATTTTCTCGGTCCACGAGCCCTCGCCTGCAAGCGCCTCTACGCCGGCGACCTTGCGAGCGCGCCGGTCGCCCTTGGACATGACGCGCACGACGCTCGTGGGGTGTACGGCGTCGGTGAGCACGCGCGAGACCTGGGCGCGCGGGAAAGCGCCGGTGGGGGTCCACAGCGCGATCTCGAGGGCCTTGGTCCTGCGGCTGGCGCGGATGCCGACGCGCTCGAGGCCCAAATCGCGGGAATTGCCGAGATAGGACAGGGCGCCGGCGACCGCCTTCACCGCGCGCGGGTACTTCTTCTCAAAAAGCGGGCAGCTGTCCACCTTGATGATCTGGTCGGGGTCGACCCCGTGCATGCCGAGGCGGAAGCGGTTGTTGTCCCACGAGGGCGCAAGCTCGACCTTGTTGCGGTAGCCCCAGGCGTCTTTCGCATGGCGGATGGGCCTGACGATCGCGTTGACCTCCTCGTCGGAGAAGCGGCCGATGCGCCGCAGCGTCGAGCGCAGGTTGCCCTCCTTGGCCGCGCGCTGGGCGTCCATCGAGAGGTTGCCCCATGGGCAGCCGCCGCAGATGCCCACAAAGGGGCAGGGCGCCTGCACGCGCTGGTTCGAGGGCTCGAGGATCTCGGAGACGACGGCGCGGTCGAACGAGGAGCCCGTGCTCACCACGTCGGCCTCCACGACGTCGCCCACGACACCTCCCGACACGAAGACGGCCTTGCCGTCCTCGGTGCGCGCGAGGCCGTCCGGGCCGTAGGTCATGCTGTCGACGGTGAGTTTCATGAGGGAACCTTCCATTACGTGATATGTGCTATGCGCAGCTTAGCGAAAGCGCTGGTAGATGTCGACGGATTCACGAGCCGACCACGGATTTGCCCGCCCTGTTCGCGTCATCGGCGCCTCCCCTCGGTCTCGATGGGTTGAAGCGAACCCGTCCCCAACGAACCCATGGGTGCCAAAACGAGGCCGCCCGCGCGGGGGAGCGCACGGGCGGCCGATGCGGTGCGGAAAGCGGGCTTATCGCTAGCGCATGTCGCGCTTCTTCTGCTTCAGCTCCTTTTTCTGCTGCTTGAGGGCCTTCTTCTGCTGGTCGAGCATCTGCTGGCGCTGCTTTTGCTGCTGCTTCTGCTGGCGCAGGGCCTGCTTGCGCTGCTTGTTCTCGATCCGCTGCGCCTTGAGCATCTGGTCCTGCTGGCGCTGCTGGATGCGCTGCAGCCTCTCGGCCTCGCGCTCATGCTCCTGCTTGCTGCCGAACAGCAAGGTCTTGAAGCCCATGCCGATGAGCGCGAAGCCCGTGGCGACGCGGCCGATGCGGCGGATGACGATGGTCTTCGTGCCGCCGTCCTTCTCGTCGAGATCCTCGTCGGCCTCGTCGGCATCCTCCTGCGGGTCGATGATCGTGGCCTTGACCGACGTTGCGCGCGGCTGCGCGGGCTCAGGTTCGGGCTCGGGCTCGAAGGCGGGCTCCGGCGTCGGCCTGTCTCTTATACACATCTAGAGGTGTATAAGAGACAGGTTATGTCCGGCGTCATCGGAACCGCCAGACCGTCACGGTCACGACGGCGGTGCCCGCGGATATTCAATGCTCTTTTGCACAGTGTGGATAGATTTGACTCCATATATGCCGCCTAGCTGCGGCCTCCTCCATAGAAGTCCCGGTACCTCAGCGTACCGGGGCACTCCATGGCGCGACCGAGCACCATCGCGGCCTTCTCCATGGCGCCTGACGGCGGGTTGGCGATGACGCTGAACAGGTCGAGCCATCCCTTCAGGTCGGCGCGGTCGAAGCCCTTGTGGGCGTCCAGGAACGACTTCAGCAGGAAGTGCAGCCGGTTCACGTCCGCCAGCGGGTTCTCCCGGTCGGGCAGGCTCTTCAGCCGCCTCGAGTCGTACTCGACGCTGGCGAGCCCGAGCTCGCGGACCAGGGCGCGGTGGGACTTCTCCTTGTCGTGCAGGAGCGTCGAGCCCCGCGCGACGTGGCCCGAGTAGGCCGCGAGCGCCCTCCGCGCGCTCGGCTTGCCCCGTCCGCACGGCTCGAAGGCGGACCGGCCCCGGCCGTCGGTCGCGACCGCGATGCACAGCTTGTTGCGCGACAGGCCCCGCTTGAGGGAGCCGTCGGCGTTGCGCTCGGCCTCCGCCGCGGGGACCGGGTAGTACGTCTCGTCAATCTGGACGCGCCCGGAGAGGACGGTGCCGTCCTGGATCCCGTCGAGCACGAGGAAGAGCTTGGCGAGCCACCAGGGCGGGGTGGTCGGCGACCTGCGGTTCGAGCGGGCTATCTCGCGGACGCTGTCGAAGGAGAGCAGCTGGATGACGAACTCGCACCAATCCGAGACCGGCACCTTGCGCCCCTCGAAGATGGTCCCCGTGGCGGGCGTGAACGTCCTGCCGCAGGACCGGCAGGCCCAGCGCCTGACGCCGCGCGAGTCGAAACCGTCGCGCACGATGTCGGGCGACGCGCACCGCGGGCAGGATGCCCGCTCGTACCCGTTGAGGAACTCCGCGTCCCCGGCGGTCGGGGCGTGCCTGGCGGCGTAGGCCTCGCGGTGGGCCCGGGCGACGAGCGCCTGGGCGGGCGTGACGTCCGATTCGGGGACGCCGTCCCACGGCGTCGCGGACGCCGAGGGCATCTTCTTCCTTGCGCGCATGGTGGTGGTCCGATCCCGTCCCGCGGGATGCCGCGCGATCCGGACCACCACGTCGCGAGAGCGCGGCACCCCGCGGGACGCTCTCGCGGGCGTGCTATGTCATCTCGGATTATACGACCGAGGCAGTCGGGACGGCGAATCTATCCACACTGTGCAAAAGATCATTTTTTCTATTTTGCTGTCAGCCAACCCGGATGAGGGCGCCCGCCTTGGCCGTCATGTCCGCATCGGCCGCCCATGACGCGGGCGCCAAGGTCCCAAACGCCTCGAATACGGCCTCAACAGGGTGAGCGGCGGCGGCGCGGCGGGCCTTCGGGCCCAATCGCGCGGCGCCGCTACAGCAAAACAGAAATTTCTAGCCACTTTCGCCGGAAGAGGGTGCAAACGGGGCGGCGCAGGAACCGCGGGCTCGGCATCGGACCCTACCCGAGGGCGGCGAGCGCCTCCGGGAACGGGGCCAGGCTTCGGCGCAGGATGCCGTGCATGTGTGCGATGGCCACGCCGTAGTTCGTCATGGGCACCCCCGCCTCGGCGGCCGCGGCCTGGCGGCTGCGCATCTCGCGCGCGTTCAGCATGCACCCGCCGCAGTGCACCACCGCGTCGAAGGCGGACAGGCCCTGCGCCTGCGGGAACTCGGTGCCGCTCGTGAATGCGAAGTCGAGCCTTGCGCCCGCATGCTCCTGCAGCCAGCGCGGCATCTTGACGGTCCCGATGTCCTCGCATTGGCGATGGTGGGTGCACCCCTCGCTGATGAGCACCCGGCTGCCCTCATGCAGCCGATCGAGCGCGGCGGCGCCGCGGACCGCCTCCACCAAATCCGCCTTGTAGCGCAGCATCAGGATGGAAAACGACGTGAGCGGCACCCGCTCGGGTACGGTACGGGCGACTTGGCCGAACACCTGCGAGTCGGTCACCACGAGCGCGGGCGGGCGAACGAGCGATCCGAGCGCGTCCTCGAGCTCCGTCTCGCGGCACACGACCGGCAGGCAGCCGTGGTCGAGTAGATCGCGAATCGTCAGCTGCTGGGGCATGATCAGGCGCCCCTTGGGTGCCGAGGCGTCGATGGGGCAGACGAGCACCACCGCAGAGCCCGTGTCCACGAGGTCCGCGACCACACAGCGCTCGCGCGCCGACGGCGTCGCCATATGCGCCAGGCGCTCCTTGAGCGCGTCCACCCCCGCGCCCGTCTGGGCGCTGACGGCGATCGCATGCTCCGCGAGGTCGGTATCGCTCGCGGCAAGCGATGCCAGGCCCTCGCGCGCCTGGGGCACGTCGCACTTGTTCCACGCGATGGCAAAAGGGACCTGCCGCGCCCGAAACTGGCCGATCAGCTCGCGGTCCGCCCTTGTGAGCCCGCGCCCGCCATCGACCACGAGCACCGCGATATCGCAGCTCGCGAGCATGCGGCGCGCCCGCTCGACACGCTTTTGACCCAATTCGCCCTCGTCATCGATACCGGGTGTGTCGATGATCACCACCGGCCCCAGCGGCAACAGCTCCATCGCCTTCTTGACCGGATCGGTCGTGGTGCCGCGCACGTCGGACACCACGCAGAGCTCCTGCCCGGTCACCGCGTTCACCACGCTCGACTTGCCGGCGTTGCGCACGCCGAAAAACCCGATATGCACGCGCTCCGCCGAAGCGGCGTCGTTCAGCCCCATGTCGCCCACCTCTCTCGTCTTTCACCACGTCGTATACGGACGGGAACTCCGCCCCCCCGGCGACACCGCGACGCCGCCGGTGCCGCCCTAAAACCTGAAATCGCGACGGTTGGAGTTGCGGATGTCCGCGATGTGCTCGGTTGCGATCGCGCGTGTCTTGTCCTTGGGGATGCGCCCCAGCTCTCGCTCGATCAGCGGCCAGCCGACCGCGGCGGTCTCGGGAGACGCGTAGTCGACCAGATATTCGGCGAGCGTCATGAGCGCGTTGGGGTGGCAGCAGTTCAGGATCTGCCCGCTCTTGCACAGGCTCATGAAGCGGTCGCCGGTGCGGCCCTCGCGATAGCACGCCGTGCAGAAGCTCGGGATATGGTCGAGCTGCATGAGCCAGCGCACCACCTCGTCAAGCGAGCGCTGATCGGACACGTCGAACTGCTCCGAATCGTGCGGACGGACCTCCTCCTCGTATCCGCCCACGCTCGTGCGCGAGCCGCCCGAGATCTGCGAGATGCCCAGCTCCAGCGCGCGGGCGCGCACGGCCTCGTTCTCGCGCGTGGAGATGATCATGCCCGTGTAGGGCACCGCGATGCGGATGCACGCGATGATCTTGGCGAAGATGTCGTCGTCGATGCCGTTGTCGAACTCGTCGGGATCGATATCGTCGGCGCGCTTCAGGCGCGGCACGCTGATGGTGTGCGGCCCGACCCCGTGCACCGCCTCGAGGTGCTCGGCGTGGCAGAGGAGCCCGGCGAACTCGTAGCGGTATTTCTCCAGGCCGAACAGCACGCCCAGCCCCACGTCGTCGATGCCGCCGTCCATGGCGCGATCCATCGCCTCGGTATGGTAGTCGTAGTCGTGCTTGGGTCCTGTCGGATGCAGCTCCAGGTAGCTCTTCTTGTCGTAGGTCTCCTGGAACAGGATGTAAGTGCCGATGCCCGCGTCTTTGAGCATGCGGTACTCCTCCACCGTCGTGGCCGCGATGTTCACGTTCACGCGGCGGATGGCCCCGTTTTTGTGCTTGATGGAGTAGATGGTGTCGATGCACTCCAGGATGTACTCGATGGGGTTCATCTTGGGATCCTCGCCCGCCTCGATGGCAAGGCGCTTGTGGCCCATGTCCTGCAGGGCGATGACCTCGCGACGGACCTCGTCCTGCGTGAGCTTCTTGCGCGCGATGTGCTTGTTCTTGGCGTGATACGGGCAGTACGTGCAGCCGTTCACGCAATAGTTCGACAGGTAGAGCGGCGCGAACATCACGATGCGGTTGCCGTAGTAGGCCAGCTTGATCTGACGCGCGAGCTCGAAGATGCGCTCGTTCAGCTCGGGGATGTCGCAGGCGAGCAGCACGCTGGCCTCGCGGTGGTTCAGCCCCGCGCACCGGTACCCGTTGCCGGATCGGCGCGGCTTCGCCTTCTCGAGCAGGCTCTCGATGAGCTCCCTGTTGTGCTTGTTGGCCTCCGCGTAGTCGAGCGTCTCGCGGATCTCACCATCGTTGATGAACTCCTCGGCATACCGGGAGCCCAGATCGAACTTCGCCATATGTTCCTCCCCTTCGCGGTCAGGCGAAAAGCCTTCCCTCTCAGATTCGTGCGCGGCAGGCGATTGCCGCGAAAGCGGTTAGTCGGCGCTTCCCTCGCGCCCCGCTTCCATGCGACGCTTTGCGTCCCCGCGATCGACCACCACGCGATAGCCGATCGCCTCCATGCGCCGCGACAGGTCGGCCAGCCCCTCGGCAGCCTCGCTTCCGGCGCACGCCTTATTATCATACAGCTCGTACTTTTTTCGAACGTCGGTCGGCGAAAGGTTGGGCATCACGACGTTCGCGCCCGCCTGCATCCCGCGCTCGCGGCCGTGCGGATCGATGGTGCCGAGGGCCGTCGTGGCGGGCAGGAGCAGCTCCGGACCGATCAGGCGCAGAAGGCTCAGCAGATAGCAGGTCATATCCGCCGTGCCCGCGGGTTCGTGCGCGAACGGCGTCGCATGATGCGGCACGAACGGCCCGATGCCGACCATCGCCGGCTGGAACTCCTCGATGAACTTGAGATCCGCCGCGAGCGTGGCCGGCGTCTGGAAGGGAGACCCGACCATGAAGCCGCATCCCACCTGATACCCGATGTCCTTGAGGTCGCGCAGGCACGCCATGCGGCGGTCCCATGAGAGGTCCGCCGGATGCAGGCGCGCATAGTGCGCGGGGTCCGCCGTCTCATGACGCAGCAGGTAGCGGTCGGCCCCGGCATCGAAGAGCGCCTGGTAGCTGTCGCGATCCCGCTCACCGAGCGAAAGCGTGAGGGCGCAGTCGGGGTGTGCTTGCTTGATCGATGAGACGATGCCGCACGCGACCTCGTCGGTAAACGCCGCATCCTCCCCGCCCTGCAGCACGAACGTGCGGAACCCGAGCTCGTATCCGGCGTCACAGCAGGCAAGGATCTCCTCGGCATCCAGGCGGTACCGCTCCGCCATGCGATTCGAACGGCGCAGCCCGCAGTACAGGCAGTCGTTTTTGCAGTAGCTCGAGATCTCGATCAGCCCGCGGATGTAGACGTCTGTGCCGTAGACCTGGGTGCGCAGCTCCACGGCGCGCTCGGCGGCATAGGCGGCGATCTTTGGCGTGAACCCCTCGACTAGCTCCTCGTATTCCTTGAGATCCAAGCGATGCTCGACCGCAAGCCGGTCGATGAGCTCGCGGGTCCGCGCGGGAGCGCTATTCCGCATCGGCGCCGTCCCCCTCGGACACCACGTTGGAATACAGGGTCTTGACGCTGACGCCCGGCAGGGCGCCGATCTTGCCCGCCAACGCCGACGTCTTGTCCTGCGGGGCGTCGAGCGCCACCGACATGACGCTCACCTGACGCTGACGGTACGGCACGCCCATACGCCCGATCACATAGCGGCGGTACTCGTGCAGCAGCTCGTTGAGCTCCTCCACCGCGTCCATGTTCTCCACGATGATCCCCATGATGGCGACGCGTGTCTTCTCCATTGGATCCTCCGCTCATTTGCTTCGTGTTGTCTGACAGCGCGATTATACCCATGCCGCCCCCCTGCGGCGGGCTGTCGGCCATCGGACGTGGGAGTGCGGATGCCGGGAATGCCCGGCGCACCCGGCGCCATGACCCCGACAATATGTATAACCGCAAGATGTACCCAAAAGTCCCTTTTTTGTTTCGTCACCGGTGCCTTGGCGATGCTTCTAGAGCAGAATGCCCGTCATATGGGTATCAGCACCATAAGAATCGTGCGAGGGGAGGCGCCATGAAACCCCGTCCACCGCAGCAACGTCGAAAAACCGCCGTTATCGCCATCATCGTCGCGGCCGTCGCGCTGGCCGTCGTCGGCATCGGGCTTACCCGGGGATTCCTCCTGCCGGGCGGCCCGCCTCGCCCCGCATTGAAGGCGACCGAGCTGACCCGCGCGAACAGCGGAGGCGCTCCCGCCGTGGACGGCCCCCATGACGACCAGGGCGCCCGCGCCCTCGCGGGGCTCGGGATCGCCTCCTGCAGCAAGAGGACGCCGTTCAGGCGGCGGACAACGCCCTCGTCTCCCCCATCTCGATCGCAAGCGCTCTCGGCATGACGGCGAACGGGGCGGAAGGCGCCACGAAGGAGCAGATGGAGTCCGTGCTCGGCATCGAGACGGACGCGCTCAACGAATACCTTGCGGCCCTGCGGCTCGACTCCCCCAGCGAACCGGAACAAGAAGGCGACCCCGCGCTTCGCCTCTCAAACTCGATCTGGCTGCGCGATACGCCCGAGCTCGACGTCGAGCAGTCGTTTTTGGATGCCGCCTCGGCGTGGTACGCAGCATCGGTCTTCAGCGCCCCCTTTGACTCCTCGACCGCACACGACATCAACGAATGGGTCGGCTACGGGACCGACGGCATGATCGACCGGCTTCTCGACGAGGATAAGCCGCTTCCCGAAGACGCCATGCTCTACCTCATCAACGCGCTGGCCTTCGAGGGCGCATGGCAGGACCCCTACAGCGACGCATTCGTTGAGACGGCACCTTTTACCTGCGAGGACGGATCCCAGCAGCGCGTCGACCTCATGTATAGCTACGAGGACACCTATCTCGAGGCGGACCTTGCAAACGGGACGGTCGCCACAGACGGACAGGCCTCCGCCGCGATTCCGGACGCATCGCGCATCACGGGCTTCATGAAGCGCTATCAGGGCGGGACCTATGCGTTCGCGGCGCTGCTGCCGCCCGAAGGGACCACGGTCGCCGACACGGTCTCGCGCCTGAGCGGCGAGGTGCTTGCCTCCATGCTCGAACAGCCCTGGTCGACACCGGTCGATGCCTACCTGCCCGCGTTCAGCTACGATTACAGCACCGATTTGGCCGAGTCGCTCAAATCCCTCGGCATGACCGACGCGTTCGACCGGTACGTCGCGGACTTCTCCGGTATGACGGAGAGCATGCCGCTCCACATCTCGAAGGTGCTGCACAAGACCCATATCGACGTCGATCGCAAGGGAACGCGCGCCGCCGCCATCACCTCGGTGCAGATGGAAGCGGGGGCGTCCGCCCCGGGAGAGCCGGTCGAGCCGAAGACGGTGCGCCTCGACCGCCCGTTCATCTACCTGATCGTCGACACGCGGACCAACACGCCGCTGTTCATCGGCACATACCTGCATGGCGATGAAGGCGCCGCCTGATTCGACCCGCACCCTTCGCCCCGCGGCCCTAGTGGGAACATGGGCGAACACGGCCCCGTCCAACGCGTCCCAAAACGTATCAGCCCCCGTGTCTTGCATGGGACACGGGGGCTGGTTTCCTAGTTGAACTTGAAAATCTTGCTCGCAAGATGGTATGCACCGATGGTCAGCTTGTCGCCGGCGCGCGTGGGAAGGTTCGTCCCTACGCCCAAGACGCCGTATCGCGCGTGGCGATACATCCGCTCGTCATAGGCCTTGAGGTCATGCCACAGCTCGCGGATCCAAGTCTTGGCCTCGGGGTTGTCCGAAAGCTTGGAGAACACCGAGCAGATGGTCATCATCATGGTGAAGTAGTGCATCATGTACGAGCGCAGGCGCGCGGGCTCCACGTCGTCGTAGAGATGGTAGGCCTCCATCATGATGCGCGTGATGCGGAACTGCTGGTCCAGACGCCTGACCATCGTGGCCTCGTTGACGCTTTGGCCCTCGCGGCCGATGAAGTACCGGTACAGGTCGATATCGGCGTAGTAGAGCGTCTTGCAGCGCGGCAGGGGCACGTACGCATAGATGTTATCCACGTAGAACGTGTGCGCGGGAAGCGGGAGATCGGCCTCGCGCAGCACGTCGGTACGATAGCACAGGCTGTGCATGAGCAGGTTCTGGTCGGGGCGGAAGCGTCCCACCTCGTCCCACGAGAACACGCGCTTGCGCGGCAGCGCCGAACGGTAGCTGATCGCCGTATGCGTGCCCTCGTGCAGCTTCTCGTACACGTAGTTCGAGATGAACAGGTCGACGCGGTTGCCGCGCTCCTCGAAACCGCGCAGGATCGTGAGCATGGTCGACAGCGCGGACGCATCGAGCCAGTCGTCGGAGTCGACCACCTTGTAATAGGTGCCCGTCGCCTCGCGCAGGCCGGAGAGGACGGCGATGCCGTGACCGCCGTTCTCCTGATGCACCGCGCGGATGATGCCCGGGTAGCGGGCCTCCCACTCGTCGGCCTTGACGGGCGTCTCGTCGACGCTGCCGTCATCGACGATGATGATCTCGACGTCGGACGCATAGCTGGACCCCTCCAGGATGGAGGAGATGCAGCGATCCATATCTCCCGCCGCGTTGAACGACGGGATGCCGAACGTGATGACCTTGTGCGAAGCGCTCTTAGGCATGGCAGGCAATAATCTCATCCGACAGCGTGAGGGCGGAATCCGTCACGGCGTCCATGTCGTAGTAGCGGTACTCGGCCAGACGGCCCACCGGGTGGAAGTTCGTGAGGTTCACCACGCGGTCGAGATAGCGCTCGTACAGGGCGCGGTTCTCGGGATCGAGGATCGCGTAGTACGGCGTCTGGCCGCTTCCGGGCTCGTAGGAGTGGCTGTACTCCTTCATGATGGTGGTCTTGCCGGGCACGACCTGGCCGGTCATGTTCTTGAACTCGGTGATGCGCGTGAAGTCCTCGCTCGTGGTGTAGTTCACGGTGCCTACGGGCTGGTACTGGTCCATGTCGAGGGTCTCGAACTTCATGTCGAGCGTGCGGTACGGCAGCGCGCCGAGGTCGAGGCCGAACAGCTCGTCGAGCGGGCCGGTGTAGACGATCTCGCCGCCGTAGACCTTGCCGCAAACCGACACGGTCGTCTCGCCGATCTCGAAGATGTCGCGGGCGTCGACGTCGCAGAACACGTCGATCAGGTCATGGTCGAGCATGTTCTCGAACATATGGGTGTAGCCCTTGGCAGGCATGCCCTGGAACGGGGCCTGCGGGAAGTAGCGATCGTCGTCGCCGATGAAGATGGGCACGCGACCGGTCACCGACGGGTCTATCTGGTCGGGCGTCTGGCCCCACTGCTTCATGGTGTAGTGCAGGAAAACGTTCTCGTACACGTAGTCGGCGACCTCGACGAGCTCGGGGTCGTTCTTGGCGCGCAGCTCCATGATGGGGACCTTCTTGTCCTCACCGAAGGTCTCGACGAGCTTGCGGTACAGCTGCTCGCCGCGCTCCTCGCCAAACGCGAGCTTCAGGCTCTTGTGGTTGAACGGAACGGGCATGAGGGTGCCGTGGATGTTCGCAAGGACCTTGTGCTGATAGTCGGTCCACTCGGTGAAGCGCGACAGGAAGTTGTGGACGCGCTCGTTGAACGTGTGGTAGATGTGCGGACCGTACTCATGGATGAGGATGCCCGCATCGTCCAGGCAATCGTATGCGTTGCCGGCGATATGGTTGCGCCTCTCGAGCACGGCGACGCGGAAACCAGAGGTCTCGGCCAGGCGGCGAGCGCACACCGCGCCTGCGTATCCGGCACCCACGACGATCATGTCGTACGAATCGGGATTGAACGTCTCAGGTAGACCAGACGTGATCTGCATCGAAGCTCCTTGCAAATAAGTCCCTATACCAAAAAACACTTGCAACGCATCTCGCGGCAAAATGTTTCAAGGATTATAGCGCTCAAATCCTATAATGAACCTTGCCACACAAGGAAAGCTCAACACGCTAACAATCGTGCTGGGCGCTGTACATGAGGAGAATCATGAGCGATTTCCTGAACCGTATGAAGGCCGCCGCCAAATCCGACCTCAAGACCATCGTGCTCCCCGAGGGTGAAGACCCCCGCACCATCGAGGCCGCCAAGAAGATCGTCGAGGAGGGCCTGGCGAAGCTCGTCATCCTCGGCAACCCCGAGGAGATCGACATCGAAGGCGTGACCGTCATCGATCCGACGAGCGCCGACGCCCCCAACCATGAGGCCTATGCGCAGAAGTTCGCCGAGCTCCGCGCCAAGAAGGGTGTCACCATCGAGCAGGCTCGCGCCCAGATCATGGACGCCACCTACTACGGCACCATGATGGTCAAGATGGGTGACGCCGACGGCCTGGTCTCGGGCGCCTGCCACTCCACCGCCAACACCCTGCGCCCGGCGCTGCAGATCCTGAAGACCGCCCCGGGCACCAAGCTCGTCTCCGCCTTCATGGTCATGTGCACCAAGACTCCCGAGTTCGGCGCCGACGGCACGCTCGTGTTCGCCGACTGCGGCCTGAACATCGACCCGACCTCCGACGAGCTCTCCGAGATCGCCATCGCCTCCGCGAACTCCTTCAAGACCTTCATGGGCGACGTCGAGCCCAAGGTCGCCATGCTCTCCTACTCCACCATGGGCTCCGCCGGCGGCGACACCGCCAAGAAGGTCCAGGAGGCCACCGCGTTCGCCAAGGAGAAGGCGCCCGAGCTCGCCGTCGACGGCGACCTGCAGCTTGACGCCGCCATCGTGCCGAGCGTCGCCGCGCTCAAGGCTCCCGAGTCCACCGTCGCCGGCCACGCCAACGTGCTCGTGTTCCCGAACCTTGAGACCGGCAACATCGGCTACAAGCTGGTCCAGCGCTTCGGTCAGGCCGAGGCGTACGGCCCCATCCTGCAGGGCATCGCCAAGCCGGTGAACGACCTGTCCCGCGGCTGCTCCGCCGACGACATCGTGGGCGTCGTCGCCATCACCGCTGTCCAGGCCCAGATGGCCGAGTAGCGCACCGCACGACTCGCACTGACCAGCGCCCCGAGAGCTTGCTCTCGGGGCGCTTTTTCTTTTGGGGACGCCGGCTTCGCTGCCGACAGCTCGATACGGGTATCGCCGCCCATTCGTTCATGAATGAGTGACGACTTGAGCCCGGGGTGTCGGTCGGCCTCCTGTCCGCGCCCGCCGACCGCCCTCAAGCAGGAAGCGGCCCCGACCGGACCCCCGCGAAGGAGTGAATACGAGTTTGTCATTGTTTTTGAGTGCCATCTCGCCACACGCGCTGCACCCCTCGACATTTCCGCAGAATTCAACTGGGGAAATGTCGAGGGGTGCGGCGCATGTGCAGAAAGGGCACTCAAAAACAATGAAAAACTCAACCTATGACCCTTATGGGTTTTATTTTGAGCAGATTATAATGCATTATCGAGACGTATCGAGACGGAAATATGCAGTCTGCGCCACGAGAGCTCTTCAGTCGGCTTCCCGACCATCGGCCTTGGCGTTTTACGCACGTCGCAACAGGCTGAACACGCAATATCGAGTACGGTCATCAAGCTGGATGAGCGCATTCGTTAGCGCACCGGTCGCCATTGGTGCACGGCATTCCGATCCTGCGGACCTGTCGGCATTCTGGCACGTAGAATCATCGATAATGCTCGCGACGCGCCCGGTGCGCGTCCGCATCGTCCAATACGGAAACGAGGTCGATTTCATGAAACTCAAAGACGGATTCGTGCTCCGCGAGGTCGCGGGTTCTTTCATGGTCGTCCCCGTGGGCAAGCGCACCGCCGAGATCCCCGGCGTCATCGCCCTGACCGAGACCGGCGCCGTGCTCTGGAAGCTCCTTGAACAAGGAGCCACCGAGGACAAGCTCGTTTCCGCCCTGCTCGACGAGTACGAAGTCTCTGCTGACCAAGCCGCCGCCGATGTGCATTCCTTCATCGAGAAGGCGGGTGCCCAGGGTCTGCTCGAGGAGTAGCGCATGGACTCCATCGAGGAGCTCACTTGGCATGGGCTCAATGATGAGCTCTGGCTCAAAGCCCGTCGTGAATGCCTTCCCCTGTCGGGAACGTTCGAGCTGCTCCCTTTGTGCAATTTTCGGTGCCGCATGTGCTATGTGCGTCTTGACGCCGAGAAGGTCGAGCAATTCGGACGCATCCGCACAGGAAAAGAATGGCTCGACCTTGGACGTCAAGCTCAGCAGGCTGGCGTGCTCTCACTCACCCTATCTGGAGGAGAGCCGCTCTTGCACCCAGACTTTATGGAAATCTATACCGGCCTATCACAGATGGGATTCATGGTCTCAGTTCTCAGCAACGGCTCTCTTGTCACCGACGAGCACCTGAAACTGTTCACCGAGTATCGACCCACCCGTATCCGATTCACCCTGTACGGTGCCTCGAATGAAACCTATGAGAGACTCTGCGGGGCACCCAACGGTTTCGACCGCGTCATGAGCTCCATAAGGAGGCTGCTCGATGCCGGCATGCCGTTATCGCTTTCGTTCACCGAGACGCAAGAGAATGTCGACGACTTCGACGATGTCATGGCCATCGCCAAACAGCTCGATATCCCTCTTATGGTCTGCACCGATCTCGACAACCCGGTACGCGGAGCCGTTAGCGATGCCGCAAATCTTCGCGTTCCCCCACAAAACCAGCGCCTACCTCAAGATGACGAGCGGCTTCAAACGGCACGAGCGAATCACCTGATCAAACAAGCGCAGAAAGAAGGCCTTCTTGACGGTCTTTTCAGCGATTGCAAGCCGTATCGAACGAGCTTCTTTGTCACATGGAACGGCCACATGGAAAACTGCGGATCTATGTCGTATTGCCGCAGCGCCCCTTTTGAAGATGGGTTCATGGCGGCATGGGCCGATATGCACGATAAGCTATCCCGCCTGCAGCTTCCTCAACCCTGCAGGACGTGCCCCTCTCTTCACTTCTGCACCGCATGCCCGGCAAAACGGGATGCGGAGACCGGAAGACCCGATGGGATTCCCCGACGATACTGCGAGGAAGCCCATTGGTGGCAACAGCAATCATTCCATACGTAACTAGGAGGTGAGCATAGATGAAGAAAGACTACACCGCTCCCAACATGGCGGTCCTCGAGGTCCGCGCAGACGAGCGGTTCACCGCCGAATGCGGCCCTGTCAAGGAATTCGGCAACGTTGGCGATACGGTTAACCGCTGCACGATCACCCATGGTGGTCCCCAGTACATCCCGAATAACTCCTAGAAGCGTGTCCGGGAAATCAAAACCGTCCGCACATTCAACCTCAGACGGTTTTCAATTGAGGTCCGCAGGGTTTCTGGCATCCATCGCAATGCCTCCTGTGGACCTCTCCTGAGCACACTGGTTTATTCCAGCACTATCCTTCGTTCACAACAGTATCGAGTTGTCCATTATTGCAATAGAAGCTTCATAAAATGAGAGCCTAGCATCCTGCTGGAACCAAAGATTACGCGGGAGGCGAGACATGGGACAACTCAAAGCGATGGGCTGGAAGGGCTTCAGCGGTGACATGTGGGCCAACGCCCGCAGGAACTGCATACCGATTTCCGGCACGTTCGAGCTCACCCCGCTGTGCAACTTCCGTTGTCGCATGTGCTATGTGCGCTTGGATGCCAGCGAGGTCGCCCGGCATGGTCGACTTTTGAATACCGAGGAATGGCTCGATATCGCCACCCAGGCGATGGAGCTTGGCACCTACCACCTCACCCTCACCGGCGGCGAGGTGCTCACACGGCAGGACTTTCCGGAACTCTATCGCAAGCTTATCGAGAAGGGGCTGTTGACTTCCGTTCTGAGCAACGGCTCGCTGGTTGACGACGCGATGGTCGAGCTCTTCCGCACATACGCGCCGACCCACCTCCGCTTCACGCTCTACGGATCGTCCAACGAGACCTACGAGCGCCTCTGCGGCATCTCGGACGGATTCGACCGCGTCATGGCATCGCTGAAAGCGCTCAAACGCGCCAAGGTGGCGTTCTCCCTCGCCTTCACGGTGACCACGGAAAATGTCAACGATACGGAAGCCGTGCTGGATATTGCGGAATCCCTCGGGGTCAACATCGGGGTCACCGCAAACCTGCTCCCTGCCGTGCGCCACGCGAAAAGCGACGCCGAAACCCTACGTCTGTCTCGAAGCGAGGAGCCCCGGATCACGCGGCCCATAGACAACTATCGCCCCAATCCCCTCGGAACCCATCGGCATGAGCTGGCAGATGACCTGTTCAGATGCTGCAAATCATATAGAACGTCGTTTTTCGTTGACTGGAACGGTCGGATGGAAAGCTGCGCGTTCATGAGCGGTCACGGAGCGAACCTGCTGAACGAACCGTTTGAGCTCGCATGGAAACATCTTAACGACCGCCTTTCGTCCCTCATCGTCCCCGAAACGTGCCGCGCTTGCCCGGCATGGGAGCGATGCCCGATATGCCCGGGAATGCGCCAGGCAGAAACAGGGTCGGCGAATGGGATTCCTTCCAGCCGGTGCGAAGAGATTCGCGCCCAGCTGAGGAATAGCGAATGTACATGCGATCCCAAGGAGGTGAACTGCAATGAAGAAGACGTACGTGACACCGGAGCTGGAGCTGTTCTCGGTTAGGCCTGACGAGCAGATTGCCGCTACCTGCATGTGGGAGAACAACGGCTATGACCCAAGCGCCCCCGGAGGAGCAAGCGGCTACGACTGCTTTATGGGAAGCGATCCGGGTCTTAACTACGGAATGCAGGGCTCATGATCAGACGGATCAGGCCGTCCGCAACACGCATGCGGACGGCCTGATGCATCCGCATAGGGGATGCCCAGACGATTGCCTGCTATTTCCGAAGCGGCTTCGATATCGACGTGTGCAGGTGGACGAATTCGCGGCAGTCGTCCTCCCAGCGCAGCACCGCGGTGACATATTCCGTGTACCTGCAGGGCGCCTCGCCTTGATAGCCGTCTTCGAGCTCGATCTTTCCGGCGACGACGCGCAAAGGGCCGCTCGGGACCGTCTCCTCGAAGCACTCGTCGACGATCTTGAAGCCCCTAAACGAATCGCGGCGCGCAATATAGACCTCTTGCGCTTGAGCGCGGTCGAGGCACGACTCCTCCTCCGCCAGAGCGATCCAAATGAAATCTTCCGCAGTCGCACCGACAAGCCAGTCGAGCCCGTCGCCTTCCCACAATGCGTGAACGAACGCGCTCGTCATCTCGGTTGGAGACCGATGTGCCAGTGGTACCCGCATGCCGCCCCAATAGTTCCATGCGCATGCGACGCGCACGCCCGTAGACAGGCGGCCGCAAGCGCCTCCCAACAAGACGGCCCGCCGCACAACGCAAGCACTGAGACTCTGCGGTACAAACGGGCCGCCCTCTTTCCATCACTTGGAGTCATTGTAACCTACGTTTTTCTTCCCATTGCAATGATTGGTATTAATTTGCGGCAAAAGGCACTATTTTTAGCTTACTTCAGCCTTACAAAACCATGATGTTCGCGAAACAATGCGCCGCCCTGAAGCGGTCGATCATGCAAGCACGCCGCATCCATTTCAAGGTTTCCGCACGAATGCAACGCAAGACCCCTTGCTCGTCAATGCACGAGCAAGGGGTCGGGATGCACATATCGAATCGCTCAGCCGGCAACCGGTTGATTACCGACCGTCCGTCTCACATGGGTCATCGAGCTGCCCCAAGTTCCGCTGGGAGACCCCCCCCCGCCTATCACTAATTGGCGAAGCTGCTCGATCTTCTCGCGCACCTTCATCGACCTGCGGACTGGTATGGGGATCTCCACGCCGCCGGTCAGGCGGACCGAATCGGCATCCCACGAGATGACATGCAGGATGTTCGCGATGCTTCCGCGCCGCACCTCAAAGAACCGGTCGGCAGGGAACTTCTTCGACAGCTCGCCGATGCCCTGACGCGCGCGCAGGGTCTTGCTCAGGCAGTGGATCATCGTGTATTGACGGTCCGCCTCGAGATACACGACGTCGAACGTGCGCAGCACATGGGTCGCGCCGCCGATCTCGCGCACCTCGATGCTCTCGCGATCGCTGTACTGGCTCGCGAGCATGCGCACGTAGCGATACGCCTCGCGTGAGAACCCTACCGGAAAGTACTCCCCTTTCCTCGAGATCGTCACCGGATTCGACATGTGCAGATGCACGATCTCGAACGGCTGGTCGCCGACGAGGTCGCGCAGGATCACCGTCAGGCGCTGGCGCGACCCGAACGCCGAGCCCATCTCGGGATTGTTAATGCCGTAGTACCATCCCGTCACGACCGTGACGCCGCCCTCCGAGGCAATCGCCTCATAGCTCTCATCGACGAGCACGACCTCGGGCGTGCTCTGGCAGATGTTGCGGTACAGGTCGACCGACTCGTCCCGATCGAGCCGGTACTGGTCCTCCTGGGCCGCAATCCAGACGAAGTCCGCGGCGAGGACCTTCTCGAAAAACGCGAAGTCGTTACTCCAGAACCTGTGCATGAATTCACGGACGAACGACTCCGCTGCGCGACAATGCTTTGCCGTATCCATCTTCATCACTCCCGACCTATCGTGTCGACTACAGTTTCCCACCTTTACTCCCCTGTTCGCTGCACAGGGGAATGAAGGGCGGGGAATTAGAAATAAAAGACGGCCCGAGGCGCGCCAGCCCCTCACGAGGTGGGGACGGACTCCTCCACCAGGCATCCCCCGCCATCCGGCCCCGAGCGCAGGGCGAGCACCCGGTCGCAGAAGGGAAGCACCTCCCGGCGATGCGTGATGAGCACGCAGGTGGGACGGGGCTTGCGCTCTCTCAGCGACCGCATGATCGAAAGCTCCGTCGCCTCGTCGAGCGCAGAAGTCGCCTCGTCGAGCAGCAGAAGCCCCGATCGCCGCAGCAGGGCGCGCGCGATGGAGATGCGCTGCGCCTGACCCTCGGACAGCCCGAGCGCCCGCTCGCCGATGCGCGTGCCGAGCCCCTCGGGCAGGCCGCGCACGAAGTCGAGGGCGGATACGTCCGCCAGCGCGCGCTCGATCTCCCCGTCACTCGCATCGGCGTTCCCCACCTGCAGGTTCTCGCGAATCGTCCCCGAGAACAACGTGTTGCCCTGCGGCACGTAGCCCACACGGGGACGCGCCTCGATGCAGGATTGCGGCACGCCGTCGCACGTGAGGGTGAGCGTGCCCGACGTGGGCTCAAGCAGCCCGAGCAGGAGCCGAACGAGCGTCGTCTTGCCCGCACCCGACAGACCCATGAGGGCAACGATCTCACCAGGGGCGATTGAGCAGGAAAGGCCGCTGAGCACCGCTTGGCTCTGGCCTCCCGCGCCGCCTGCGCCATAGGAGAAGCCCATATCGCGCGCCTCGATACCCAACGCGGGCCAGGACGCACCGCTCGGGGCATCCGTGCGCACGGGGGCCTCCTGCTCAAAAGCAGCCACCTCGCGCACGCGCGCCACCGAGGCCATGACCGACGCGGCGCGCGGAAGGATGCCGCCCAAGCTTGCAAGCGAGGACTGCACCTGCGACACGAGCGACAGGAACGCCACGAAGGTGCCGTAGGTGACCGTGCCCCCCATGATGCCCAAGATCCCGTGCAGGAAGGCGAAGAGATAGGCGCCCACGAAGGTGAACGACATGACGCCGTTGGCGACGGCAGACAAAAGGGCGCGCTGGGCGACGAGCCGCTCGTGCTCCCCCTGCAGCTTCGAGAGGGTCTCGGCCTCGTCCGACTCGGCTCCGAACGCCTTGACGACCTCGACGTGCGCGATGGTCTCCTGGGCGCGCTGGCGGTAGTCCGCCTCGGCTTGCTGGACCTTCTGCTGCAGCATGCGCAAGCGGATGCTCAAGACGGCGCTCGTCAGCACGGCGACCGGCGTGAGCACCGCCACAAACAACGCGAGCGACGCGTCGTAGTGGATAAGGAGCGCGAAGGCGGCGACCGCCTGCACGACCATCGCCAGCAGACTCACGGCGGTGCCGGTGAGCCCCGACGAGATGGAAGACACGTCGCTGGTCAGCCGGCTCAGCAGCTGCTCGCTATGGTGGCCCGTCAGGGCATCCCACCGTCCGCCGAGCAGACGGCGGTAAAGCTCTTCGCGAAGATGGTTGGACAACCGCTCGCCGAGCATCGTGGAGAACCACGACAGGCCGATCGAGACCGCGCTCGTCGACACCTGGACGACGATGAACAGGCCGATGGCGAGCCAGATACCGTCAGCGTGAGACACCGCCGCATCGATGACGCCGCGGTTGACCGCCGCCGAGGCGACGCCCAGCAGCACCGTCAACGTGCGCAGGGCGCTCAGCAGACCCAAGCGGGCGCGGTAGCCGCCGAGCATGCCGAGCAGCCAGCGCGCGGCGCCAATCCAGTCATCGGGAAGCTGCCCGAGCTTCTGATCCAGCCAGCCCTTGAGTTCGCTCATGCGCCGCCACCGCCCCTCACCAGGCTTCCGACGCGGCGCACGGCGCGCTTGATCGGCGCCGGCAGCCTCCACAGCCGGCTGCGGATGGGCAGGCAGCGCAGCCAGAGCGCGCCCCAGACATACATGATGCCCGTCCGCATGGGCAGCACGCGGCGGCCGCGCTTGACGCGCTCGACGACGGCGAACACCCGGGCGCGCGGGACCTCTTCGCACCAGAGCTGGCCGTCGCCGTTGATGCGCAGGATATCCGGCGCCGCCATGCCCACAATGCGATGGAGCACCACCTGGCTCCCGCGCCAGAAAAACACGACGTCGCCGATGTGCAGGGGCTCGTCGGCGTCGACGGCGCGCAGGTAGACCGTATCGCGGCCTTCGCGGAGCGTCGGCACCATGCTGGTGCCCTTCACCACGAGCGGGCACAGCGCGCCATCCGCCCCGAGCGCCGCGACCAGCGCGGCGAGCTCGTCTGCGCGATATGCATGGCGCTCGATATGTCTGTCGCGGGCGCCCATCGCTACGCTCCGAACACCGCATCGCGCGTCATGCGCGCCGCCTCCTCGTCGGGACGACATGACAGCAGGTAGATCGGGACCTCCTTCATCATGGCATCAAGCGTGGCGAGCGAGGCTTCCGTTGCCGCCTGATCCCAGAACGGATAGCGGATGTTGTTGTAGAGGCGCGGCATCATCTCCAGGGCGCCCAGCGGACGAATCCGGTTGCGCGGCGCCTGCTCGAGCACGACCACGGCCGCCAAAGGGGCCCACACGTTGCGCACATAGGGCGACGAGCCGGACCACGGTGAACCGTAGGCGTTCCATTGGCCGTCGATGCGGCGGATGAATGCGCGGTCGCCGTTCATGATCTGGGCCCCGAGGTGCTCGACCCACAGGTCGGCCTGCGTCGACTTTCCGGTTCCCGACGCCGCCGTGAACGCGACGGCGCGCCCGTCGTACTCAACCAGCGAGGCATGGACCAACAGGGTCTCGGCGCGCGACACGACCGGCAGCAGGGAGAGCATCACCATGTTGAGAACGGAGCACTCCCAGGTGCGCGGGCCTATGAGGACGGTGGCGCGGGCGCCGTCGAACTCGAGGGCGGCGGTGCGGTCGGACATGCCCTCGTAGGTGTTCCAGCCCACGAGGACATCGCCCCGATGCGCCATGGCCGTGACCCCCGTCACCACTTCCGGCTCCGGAACGTCGGGCAGGGCGTCTACGGAGCGGCCCTCGATGATTGAGTATTCGTCCGCAGAGAAGCCACTAAATATTGCCAACTGGAGCCGGGGGTATTGCGCGTGAGAGCCGGGCGCGGTGCCGCAGGGAGCCGCGCCCGGCATCAGCTCGTCAGCCGGATCCGCTGCCGAGCTTCCTCCTCATGTTGAGCTCGCCCATCTCGACCCACGCGGTGCCGTGCACGATGCGGTCCATGATCGCGTCGGCGTGCACGCCGCCCCCGAGCCGCGCGTGCCAGTCCTTCTGCCTGAACTGGGTGCAGAGAACCGTCGAGCACGAGCCGTAGCGCGCCTCCATGAGCTCGAGCAGGAAGCCCCGGAACAGCTCGCCGGGGCGGTCGAGCAGCCACTCGTCCAGCACGAGCACCTGGAAGGCGGCGTACTTGCGGGTGAGCTTGCGCTCGCCGCCCGTTCGCTCGCGCGCCTCGCGCCACGCCTCCTCGAGGTCGGGGCAGCGTATGTAGCAGGCGCGCATCCGTCGCTGGCAGGCGGCCTTCGCGAGCGCGCAGGCCAGGTAGGTCTTCCCCGTGCCCGTCGGCCCCTGGAGCACGACGTTCTGGCCGCGCTCGGCGAACCCGCAGGTCGAAAGCTCGGTGACGAGCAGCCGGTCGAGCCCGCGCTCCTCCGAGAAGTCTATGGAGCGCACGTCCGCCTCGGGATAGCGCAGGCCCGCGCGCTTGGTGAGGTTGCGCACCTTGGACGTCAAGAAGGACGAGTGGGCCTCGTCCACGGCCATCTGCACGCGCTCGGCGCAGGTCATGCCCATGCACATGCCCTCGTCCTGCGCCGCGAAGGCGTCGAGCAGGTCGGATGCGCCCATGTCGCGCAGCTTGCGCCTGGTCTCCACGGAGAGGTCCATCTCCCTACACCTCCCCGTAGAAGTCCGCGCCCCGGACGTATCCGGCCTCGTCCTCGCCCGGCCCGCCGTCGTCGCCCGCCCGGGCGTCGGCGAGCCTGTCCTGGTTGCTCCTGAGTATCGGCTCCACATCCCGGTAGCGCGGTGAGCGCCTCCCCGTCGCCAGCGCCATCTCGCACGCCCTCTCGAGCCGCGGGGCGGAGTACTTGTGCGAGAGCCTCAGCACCGCGAGCGCGGCGTTGAACCCCTGCTCCTCGAACTCCACGGACTGGAATATCCGCTCGACGACGCCGGCGCACGACGGGCCGACCCTCTCCGCCCAGCGCCGGATTCGCCCGGCGTCCCAGTCCGAGTACGACCCCCCGTCCGGCAGGTCGGCCTCGTGCGTCGAGTACCTGTTGCGCGCGTATGCCGGGAACAGCGGGTGGGTCGCGAGCCGCTCTCCGCCCAGGAAGACCTCGACGGTGGACTCAGTGACGCGCAGGTCGACCGTCCTGCCGACGGCGAGATGGGTCACCGAGTAGAAGTTGCGCTTGTACGACACGTGGCAGTTGCGCTGGACCTTGCGCCCGTACACCCACTCGCAGACCTCGTAGGGGACGGCCGGCAGCGGCCTCAGGAGCGGGCGTTCCTGCTCCTCGAAGACCTGCCTCCGCGTGCCCTCCCGTTTGGAGAAGGGGCGGGAGTTGTGCTCGTCGACCTTCTTCCTGACGGCCTCCTTGAGCGCGCCGAAGTCCGTGAAGACCGTTTCGCGCAGCGCCGCTATCACCTCGGTGGCCGCCTGCCACACCTCGTTCTCCACGCTGGGCTTGTCGCGCGGCCTCCTCACGCGCGCGGGCATCACCGCCGCCCCGTAATGGGCTGCCATCTCCCGGTATGCGTCGTTGATGACGACCTCGCCCTCGCGGGGATGGCGCTTGACGCCCGTCTTGAGGTTGTCCGGCACGATGCAGGGAGCCGCGCCGCCGAAGTAGCCGAATGCGTGCACGTGGCAGCGAAGCCATGTATCCTGCTTCATGTCGAGCGTCGGCTCGACCCACGACATGCGGCTGAAGGGCAGGCAGGCCACGAACAGGTAGACCTTGGAGACCTCGCCCGTCGCCGGGTCGACGACCGCCATCGTCGGCCCGGCCCAGTCGACCTCCATGATCCTTCCCGCCTTGTGCCCGACGCGGCTCACGACGCTTTTCCTCACGGTGAACTCGCGGTAGCGCTTGCAGAAGCGGTCGTAACCCATCGACGCCTCGCCCCTCGCGGAGCACGCGTCCCGGTACTCGGCGTGCAGGCGCTTGAGCGTCACCCCGTCGCGGGCGAGCTCCCTGTGGATGCGCCCCCAGTCGGGATCGGGGTAGACGGTGGCCTCGTGCGCCCTCTCGGGGAAAAGGCGGTCGTAGACCTCGCGGTCCGAGAGCGGGCGGGCGTCCTCCCACCCGAAGCCCTCCCGCTTGGCCGCGGCGAGCACCGCGGTCACGCTGTTGCGCGACACGCCGAGGGACGCTGCGATGGTGCGCCCCGACAGCCCGGACCCGTCGAGCCTCAAGATGTCCTTGGCCCTGATTCTATTCGCCATGCTGAAAACCTCCTTCGTCTTGACTCCGACATGGCAAGACGAAGGTAGCAGCAGGCGGCTCCCTTGCGAAATATCGATGGCTCTCTATGCCAATATCTGACGTTGGCCACCAGCGGCTCCCATTCGCAATATCGCATGCTCTGAAGCGGGCGATTACTCAATGATCAACCGGGGACGGTCGTGCCCCGCATCGGCCCGGCCGAAGACCGCCAGATCACGCGGGCAGTCGGTGCCCCTCCATTCAATAGGTATGTCGCAAAGTGTCAAGTACATATGCAACCTCTTGCGTCATGTCCTCAACGATAACCGGTCAAAACTGACTCATAGCAGAACGACTTTCGTGTTTGAATCATTGTATGTACGCAACCTTGAGCCGACCTTAAGACTGAAAAGGTGTTAACGAATGTGTGGCACGGCCGAAACGAATGGGCGCCCCGAAACCCCACATGGGGCGGATTCAAAACCAGATGAGCCTCGTTCGTATCGTTTCGCCTGTACAAAGGGCCTGATGATGAACGGCGACGACTTGAATTTGAAATCTGCGCCGAACGAACGGTCAGCATCTCGAGAGACGAAGGGCATCTCGTTCGTTCACAATTGATAACGTTCGTTCCTGTAGGCAAGAACGGGCCGCCGGTGCCCGGTGCCGGGCGAGGAAGCGGTTAGTCGGCGCTTCCCTCGGATGCAGCGGCCTCGCTTGCGCGCTCGATGAACGTCGCGCGCTTGAGGCGCAGCTCGCGGCGAATCTCCTCGGAACGGCGAGAGGGCAGCCTCACCGTCACGTCACCGGTAAGCAGCACCTCATCGGCATTCCAACCTCGCACATGGGCGATGTTGGCCACGCACCCGCGCCTCAGAAGAACGAAGTCGTTTTGAGGAAGACTGCTCCCGACGGCACCGATGCCCATTCGGATGCAAAAGGACCCATCGATGCAATGAACGTATGTGCGCTGCCGGTCCGCCTCGAGCCGAACGATGTCAAACGGCCTCAGCACATGGGACCGCCCCGTCACGTCGCGCATTTCAATCGACTCGTCATCATGGTACTGCGCGGCCAGCAACGCGATATGCCAGTATGAATCCTTCGATAGGTCTAAGGGCAGCTCCTTGCCCTTGTGCAGGAGCGCCGTCGGATTCGACGCATGCTGATGCACGAGCTCGTAACCGTCCTCGGTCTCGCGCAGCACCGCCGTGGTGCGCTGGCGCACGCGATATGCATGCCCTTCCTTCGGATTGCTCGTTACGACAAATGTCCCGATCACCACATGCACGCCGTCTTCAGATGCGATTTCACGAAAGTCCTCGTCGGAGATCACGACGGCCGGAAGCGTCTTTGAGATGCCCCCTTCGTACATAGCCTTCGTCTGCTCGCGATTGAGCAGGTACTGGCTCTCGAGAGACCCCACCCATGACAGGTCCCGTGCGGCCAGAAACGCATCATCCCAGTCGATCGCCCCGGTCCAGGATGCCCTGCAGAATGAACGCACCAGCTCAACGGGCTTGCTGCTCCTATCGGATTCGCGCATACACCTCGCCTCTCATGCAGGCATGCCTGCACACCGCATCGTTTTCCTATGCATACCAAAAGATGGCTCGCGCGCCTCGCGTTATGTCAGCCATTCTAGAAGAATCCTATACGCAACCGCATAAAAGCGATATGCACGACACGGGAATGAAACCGTTTGCCGCTCCAAGGGGGGCGCGAAGATGCGCACCCTTTGGGCGCCTCTCACGTTTCGGGGGTCATGCGCTCGTCAAATCCCGATGGTCCCCATCAAAGCCCTGCAGATCCCAAGAGCTTCCCGACACCGATTTTCGAAGGTCCTCGATTCGCTCGCGAACCTCGGAGGACCGGCGAATCGGAATGGGGATCTCGATATCGCCGGTGAGAACGACTTTGGCGGCATCCCACGACAGCACGTGCAAGATGTTCACGATGCAGCCGCGACGCACCTCGAAGAAGCGATTCGCCGGAAAGCGCTTGGACAGCGCGCCGATTCCCTGGCGGGAGCGCAGGGTCTTCGAAAGGCAGTGGATCATGGTGTACTGACGGTCCGCCTCAAGGAACACGACGTCAAAGATGCGCAGCACATGCATGGCGCCCCCGATCTCGCGTACCTCGATGCTCGCGCGGTCGCTGTGCTGGCTCGACAGCATGCGCACGTAGCGATATGCCTCGTGCGAGAAATTCACGGGATAGTACTCCCCTTTGCGCGAGATCGACAGAGGATTCGAGATATGGAGGTGAACGACCTGAAACGTATCGCCGGGGGCGTCGCGCAGCACGGCGGTCACGCGCTGGCGCGCGCTGAAGGCGACGCCGGAATCCGGATTGCTGACGCCGTAAAACGAGCCCGACACGACCGTGACCTCGCCTTTCGTCATCACGGTGGTATAGTCCTCGTCGATGATGGCGATATCCGACACCGAGCGCATCAGGTCTCGATACAACGCAAGCGCCTGGTCGCGGTCGAGACAGTATTGATCATCCTGCGCCGCGATCATCACGAAATCGCTCGCCGCGACGCGCTCGATGTACGCCTCGTCGTTTTCCCAAAATCGACGAAAGAAGTCGCGTACGAACGCCTCCGCCATCTGGCGCTTGTCCACCATCTCAGAGCGCATACCTTCACACCACCTTTTATTTCGACCAGATGTACGTTGCAACGCGAGCGGCATCGAGCTGCCCGCCGGCACCGACGGCGGACTTATGCAGATGGTCCGCCCTGCGTAAAGATCGAATCTCGTCAAGGCACGTTTGATTACCTCATGTTCTTACCCACCGGCGCGCGTTCTGGTTCAGCAAAACGCCCGACAACACAAGTCGGCCCATCGCGACGCATGGACTCCAACCTGGCGCAGACCCGCGCATCGAGCCTCGGAATTGGTACGCGTGCTATGACGTGTGCCGCATGTTTGCGCCCCGGACCGCTTCCAACCATGTTGACCGTGCGTAAGGGCGCTTGGACGGCCCGTCCAAGCGCCCTTTGCTGTAATTTGGTATCAACAGTCTTCCGGTTTTCGGCCGTTGGCCGGAACCAGGCGTCCTTTAGCCCATGGTCGTTTTGCGTTACCGCAGGTCATACGGTATGACACATCGATGTGCCCCGTACCAAGGCGGGAGATTTGATACCAGATTTCCCCAGATGTTAAAACCATCACCGCACGAAACGGCAAAAGGGCTTTTTACGCCGTGCTATGCAGACCCTTGGTTCATCGTTCCGAACGTGCAAGAACAGTCGCTCGCGCCACCAACCAGAATCTCCGAACAGCCGTCGACGATCTGCGTATAGCAGGATCCTCCGTAACACGCCGCCGTAACGCGTTCGTCCGCGTCAATCACATAGATTTTCATGATAGGATCCGTGTATTCCCTCTTCATGCTCTTCAACTCCTTTCTTGAGGCGTCCAACCTCTTGTGCCAATGTTCGAGCCGCGCTGCACATCCGATCGCACACGCACTCAGGTGAGCCAGTTTCTGCCTCCAAAACGCCCGGACACGCAGCACACAGATATCGATGATTGCAGTCCGCGCATTCGCTGGGAGACCGGATGCCGTCTAGGTACTCGAGAAGCTGCCGCCATGCAAGCGCAAACCCATCTTCAAAGGGCTTGGCTTTACATGAGGACATGAAGCTGCACATCTCCATATCCCCATTCCAGTCAATCCAAAACGAGTTGCGATACGAACGGCACCGCGCGAACGGATGCATAGCAGGTAGCCTATCCTTACAATCGCCCCCAGTCCGATTCGTTCCAAACGAAACGTTGGATCGAAGTACCTTCGGCTTCTCAACCCGCAGGTTATCGACTGAATTCGCCGCGCCCCGCACACCGGGAACAAGTCCTGTGCCAAAAACAATCGGAACATCAAAATCTTGCGCTATGGCGCACACGCCATCGAAATCCTGAATATTGATGGACGTCTCGGTAAACGCAAGAGAAAACCTGATGCCGGCATCCTGCAACATGCGCAAAGCGCTCATCACTCGGTCAAATCCGTTATCGACCCCGCAAAGCAGCTCATACGTCTCGTTCGAAGCGCCGTACAGCGTGAAGCGCAGATGCGCTGGAGGACGCGTGGAGAACAGCCTGACGATGCTCCCATCGACCAGGGACCCGTTGCTCAAAACCGACACCAGGGCACCCTGATCGACGATTCCCTCGTAAATCTCAGCGAAATCCGGACGGGTCAACACCTCGCCGCCGGTCAGCGTGATTCCGATCGCTCCGGCGCTCAAGACCTGCCGCGCCATATCGATCCACTCGTCCGCCGTGCGCAGGCGACCGAGCTCACGCATGCGCCCCGGATCGAGCCGAACGTAGCACATCTTGCAGACGAAGTTACACAACGGCGTCAGCTCGAACGTTCCGAACGCCGGCGTACCGAGCTCGCGTGCCTGGCTGCGCACGTAATCCTGGAACTCGACCCATCCCTTGTCCGAGAAGTCGAACATCGCTAGTCCTCCAGCCAGCCCTTGTCGGCGAGCTCTGCCACAAAGCCGCGAACCCCCGCTTCGGCACGCTGCCTATCCACGTCATACTCTGCGAGCAACGCATCGACAAGCTCTTCCTCGGTGGCACCGTTCTCCAGTTTCCGCCAAATGAAGTCTCCCGTTTCTGAAAGCGCTATCACACCGGGGATGTCTTGTGTCCGCATGCCGACCGGCACAACCATGTACGAATCGCCGACCGCCCGACGAACGAATCCTTTGGCAATTTTCATAGGCACCTCCTTCCGAGGAGCTGGTGAATTCATTGTATGGATGGTCGAAGTCGACATCGTGTCACATTATTCGACGTGACACGGATGGTGAGCAATTGCGAAACGAACGGCAGCCTGTCCCTAAAAACATAGGAACCCGTGTGGACAGCTGAGCTGCAGATGCCCACGTCATCTTCCGCAAACATACTCCTCAAGTCGCAGTTCCCAGTCGGGCGCGCAGAATCCCGTCGCCTCGATCTTCGACAGGCTGAGCGTCGAATGCGTGGGACGAGGCGAATACGGCCCCGCAATGCCCGAGCGATAGCGCTCGGTATTCACGGGAACCACCCTTTCCTCATTCTTGTGCTTCAAGGCAAATACACACCGCGCGATATCCGCCCACGATGCAACCCTGCCGGTATTGGTCATGTTGTAGATGCCATAAGGGGCGGATGTGTCCAGAAGATGCATGATTGCCCGAGCCAAATCCGATGCAAACGTCAGGCGCCCAAGCTGGTCGTCAACAACCTGCACCTCATCCAGCCCATCATCTTCGTCCGCGCAGCGATCAGAGAGAGATTCCATGGTCCTTACGAAATTATGCCCCTCACCGACCACCCATCCCGTGCGAACGATGTAATGATGCGGGCAGACCGAAACCGCAGCGTCTCCCGCGGCCTTGCTCTGCCCATACGCGCCGAGCGGCGCAGGCGGCTCACGTTCGTCATGGAGGTCTCTCACGCCATCGAACACGTAGTCGCTCGAGATGTGCACCAAGATGGCACCGCTTTCTGAGCACGCGCGGGCAAGCAGGGCAGGCCCGGTCGCATTGGCTCTCCAACAGGATGCACGGCCCTCTTCCGTCTCGGCACGGTCGACGGCCGTCCAAGCCGCGCAATTGATAACCGCGCCGTACCTACTCCAGACAATGCGGTCGTAGGCCGATGGATCAGCGATATCGAACGTATCGATATCGACGAAATCGCAGCGCCCCGCCTCTCCCCGCAATTCGATCTCGCGTCGCAACGCACGGCCAACCTGCCCAGAGCATCCCGTAACAAGCATGCGACGAGGAGCCATGGGCGCCACCTCGCACAAAGGCGGATGATGCCGGTCCGCCGCGGACAACGAGCAACGGTCAAGCGGAATGGGCCATGGGATCTTGAGCGTCGGGTCGGCAAGATTGACATATGTATACAGGCCCCTGCTGTCTGCAGACCAGTGGTCGTTGACCAGATACGAGTAGATCGTCTCGTCCTCGAGCGCTTGGAATGAGTTCCCGACGCCGCGCGGGACGAACGCCGCGCGACTCGGATCGAGAACGCACGTGTACACCCGCCCAAAGCACGGGCTATCCTCCCGCAGGTCGACCCACGCGCAAAAGGCAGAACCACGTGCCAGCGAGATAAACTTGTCCCACGGCTCCGCATGGATGCCGCGCGTCACTCCCCGTCGGAAGTTGAAGCTGACATTGTTCTGCACCGGCCTGAAGTCCGGAACACCAAGCGCCACCATCTTCTCCCGCTGCCAATTCTCCTTAAACCATCCGCGCTCATCACCATGAACGGGGAGCTCAAGAATCATGAGCCCGGGGATGTCCGTTTGCTCAGCGCTCAGGCGCTTTTCAAATTCCCATGACGTCATCCGTGCCACCTGATCTCTATTACCGCTGTTCACCGAATGATCTCCCCTGCTGCAACGCGTTCGAGATGCCTGCCGTACACGCTTTTTCCGTACGCGTGCGCCGCATTCAGCAAATCCTCGGTAGAAATCCACCCGTTTTCCCAAGCGATTTCCTCCGGAACGCTCACCGGAAGCCCTTGACTTCGCTCGACGGACCGAACGAACTCGGAAGCCTCGTGAAGGCTCTCCATCGTCCCCGTATCCAACCATGCGAATCCACGCCCGAGTGTCTCGACGGAAAGAGCCCCTGCCTTGAGATATAGTTGGTTCAGATCTGTAATCTCAAGCTCCCCGCGCGCTGAAGGCTTCACGCGACGCGCGTAGTCGCACACGCGCTCATCGTAGAAATACAAGCCGGTCACCGCATAATGGGATTTAGGCTGCTCCGGCTTCTCCTCGATGGACACCGCCTGCCCGCGCTCGTTGAACTCCACGACGCCAAAACGCTGCGGATCGTCGACGTGGTAGCCGAAAATCGTAGCGACACCCTGCTGCGCCCGCGCCACGGCGCTGCGCAGCCTTGCCGACAGCCCGCCTCCATAAAAAATGTTGTCTCCGAGCACGAGGGCGCACGGTCCTCCACCGGCAAACTCCTCACCGATGATGAACGCTTGGGCAAGGCCGTCCGGCGAAGGCTGCTCGGCGTAGCTCAATGAAAGACCGAACCGAGCGCCGTCGCCGAGCAGCCTCTGGAAATTCGGAACGTCCCATGGCGTCGAGATAATCAGAATGTCTCGAATGCCCGCAAGCATGAGCGTTGAGAGCGGGTAGTAGATCATGGGCTTATCGTAGACGGGCAGAAGTTGCTTCGACGTCACAAGCGTGAGCGGATACAGCCTCGTACCCGTTCCGCCCGCTAGAATGATTCCCCTCATGAGACCTCCCTGCTGATGGGGTAGACAAGAGAATCCGACGGCCTGCCATGCGCCCGTCCGCCCGCTCTGCGCGCACGACGTTTCCTGCGTCCACGTGCGCAGCCGTTTTCGAGGTAGGACCGGCTATCGATGTGTGAACAGGCGCACAACGTAGGAGCGCTCTCCTTCGTTGGAAGAAACTGTCCAGAACACGGCAACAAACGCAACGACGTACATCGCGCCGAAAAGAAGGAAGGCGAGCCAACCAAGGTGCTCGCATGGCACAACGGCACGCAGGACAATGAAGGAAGCGACCGTTGCGACAAGCGGAGCTCCCACCGAAAAGATCTCCCGCCAGAACAATCCGATATCGACACCGAGCTTGACTGCGTAATACCAGTTCATAACGATGCCATTGCCGACAATCATGCAGAGCGCAGTCACCACCACAACGCCGATGATGCCCGAAGTCGGAGCGACAACCAAACAGGCGACGATGTTGATGACTGATAGCGAGAAATACACGACGCCGCGGAATCGGTATCTATCGAGAACCTGCATAATCGTAATGCCCATGTTTTGGACGACCTCGATGGTCATCGCACCCATGAGTATCAGCGCAATCCAAAATGCGTCCTCATACCCAGGGCCCGCCCAAAGATGGACAAAATCTCTTCCGAGCACCGCGAAGCCGCCAAGAATAAGCATGCAGACAACAAAAGCAACGCGCCCAACCCGAGCGAACAGCGAAGAAACCGCCTTCATATCGTGATTATCATGAATCAGCTCGGTTACACGTTGAAAGAACACGCCGCTGACCGTGAGACCGGCAGATTGGTAAGCGGTATAAATCTGAGAGCCCACACCATAAACCGCAACAGCGCCTGCTCCCAAATAGTAGCCTATGATTAATTTTCCCGAATTCCAGAACAGCTGATCGGCGGCACTCACCAGCACCACAGCAGACGAAAAGCCGAGGATGCATTTTACGAGCTGGCGATCCCATCCGTGGAACGTGAACCGGGCCTGCAAAACATGACACACATACAAGCGCTGAACAGCCGACCAGATGGCATTCGTCGCAAACGCGACAAGAGCGATGGTCAACGCGTGCGGATACCATTGCGTGAGGACCAAGATCAACAACGGCTGGGAAATAAGCCCCACGAGCTGCGTGACTTTGGGAAACGTGAAGCATTCATGAGCGGTGGCCACGGCAAGGCTGATGGAATTATGAAACGTCACGACCATGTTGGCAGCCAAAACGGCAAGCATGGCCACGCATTCGTTAATCTGAGACTCGGTAAAGGACGAGGAGTAGACGAATCGCACTGCCGGAATCAACGCCGCGATGATCGCAACGGCGACAAAGGAGACGCCCCAGAACAGACGCCTCGCGATTGCAAGCGTATTCTCCATCATGCGGGTGTCGCCGTCGGCAGTATAGATACTGTAGAACCGCCCGACGCTCGCAGACAGCACGCCGTTGACCGAAACGAGATACGCCATGATAGACCCGACGAACTGGTAGAGTCCGTACTCTTCCTGCCCGATCGTCGAAAGCAAAAGCGGCACATAAGCGAGATTGACGACGATCTGGACCACCATATTGACATACGAGGCAATGACGCCCCGTTGACGCCGCACGGACGCATCGGGCAAGGCGCCGCCACGAACCGTCATCTTTCACCCTGCCCGAACAGCAGATAACGGATCTTGCGCAATTGCTCGTGAGGATGCGCAATCGCTTTCGACAGGAACATCGCTATGCGCGCAAAGGGGAAGAGGGGGCGCAGCAATCCTCGTTGCGCAAAAGGACGCAACGAGCGAGGGCACGCCTCTTCAGGTGAAAAGAATCGTCGGATCTCGGAAAAGAGCATGTTGCCAGATTTGGCTTCATCGGATTTCCGCAGGAGACGCAAACGAAACTGTTCGTCCTCCGTGCCGTACGTGCCGCAGGCAATCATGTAATGCAGCGCACGCTCCGCATCTTCATCGAATGGCCCGTCCGCCACTACCGCACATGCCAGACTCCATAATTCGCGCTCAAAATCGAGCAGGCCGAGCACCGCGAGCTCGCGATGGACATATTCCATGTCGAGCTCATGTGTATATGCCCGGCGATAGGCGATTACATCTGCCAGTATCCGAATCCCCGCCCCGCTTCTCCTGAAATGCTTTGCCGCATGGGTGACGAGGTAGACGTAATGATCCTCAAGAGAGAAATGGAATTCTCCGGATACGTCCCCCGGCGTCCCGTCTGTTTTGCGGGCGCGTCTCCATGGGTTGGCATAATAGGAATAGAAGGGGGAATCGATCTCCATCAACGCATGATGCAGCTCAAAGGACAAAAACGGCGGCTTGGCAAAATGAATGTCGCATGCATCGGGAAGCTGCTCAACAACTGTATACCCCAGTTCTCCCATTATCTTTTGCACAGTGACCTGGGAACGTTCGATCGTGCAACGTCGATCGCGCTCGGTCATTCCTGCAACGCGATACTCCCCCGACGATGGATCTGCTTCAATGATGCCATACAGGATATCGTTATCCGCCATGGAACGCTGCTCCATGGCGTCGTATGCCCCAGCAACAACCGGCCCCTTGATGACGACGTATCCGAAACCGGCACGCGCAAGCGATTCGCAGACGACAGCCCGTTCCGCCTCGAATTGCACCGCGCGGAGCATGGTCATGTTCGCGGATGCGGCCCATGCGGACGCGACATCGTCCGGGATCGACGATACGTGTTTTATGGATGAATAGAGAAGACCTGGGATGCTGTTCTGGCAAGCGAGGTCGAATATGGAGCGCCATGTGCAGCTGTCAGGCAGATCACGCGCCGTCGCCCCCGAAAACGCGCACGATACCAGGTGGATCAGATACCGTTCCGCAGGATTCAGACCTCCTCTGATTGGACTGCTAGACACGGGCATCCTCTCTGTCCCCATGCAACGAGAGACTCACGACCGACTGTTCCCGCTCAGCTTGCTTTGCATCGACGCTGGAGAATTGCGTAACCCCCGGAAGCGGGGATGCGCAATTGAGCACGATGCCGACATGCTCAACGTGAGCGCGGCGCAGTTGCTTGGTCGCTGCGCGCAGATCCGCTTTCGTCGAGTGGCCCTCGCGAACCACCAGCAGCACAGCATCCGCTTGGAAGGCAAGCAGGGACGCGTCTGCATACGCGTTGAGCGGAGCGGTGTCGATGACGACATAATCGAATCTCTTTTCGAGCGCATTCATCATGTCGGCAAAGGCCGTCGAGGCGATGAACTCGGTGGGGTTCGTGATGCGAAGCTCAGCATCCAACAGATACAGGTTCTTCTGTCTCGTCTTCGATACGGAATCGAGCACGACTGTCTCACCCGTCGTGAGCCCGATCATGCCTTTCCGCGCATGAACATCGAGAAGGTCTGCAAGGGCGGGGTCACGCAGGTTGCATTCGACGAGCAACGTATTGCTCCCGCCACGTGCCATGGCCTGAGCCAGCAAAAACGCGACGGTCGATTTTCCCTCGTCTGCCGCAGGTGAACAGACGACAACGCTGCACGGTCTACTCCCCTCTTTGAAGAACAGCAGGTTTGCCAGCAATCGCCTCGCCGCGTCTTGAATGTCTCCTATTGTGGCCACATGTTTATTCGTCTTCTTTTTTGCGTGGCCATCCGTTACCGCAAGACGAGGGATCAAGCCGAGCAGGGGGAAACCGCTTATGTTCTCCACCGTACGACCATCGCGAACCTTTTTGTCCAGCGCACCCGCAAGACAAATGCCCACCACAGAGAGTCCCAAACCACCGATTGCGCCAAGAACTACATAGCGAATTCTGTTCGGTCCACTCGGAGACCGAGGCTCGGTCGCCAAATCGATGACATTTATGCTTCGAACACCCATGATATCGCGGGCAAGTTCAGAAGACACCTCTCCGATGGCGTTTGCGACATCGGCAACGCCAACGGAATCATAGCCCGTTACGTACACGCGCAGGATGCGTGAGTCCTCGTCGCCGGACATAACAGAGATGCTATAACCAGATAGAGATGATCTACCAAGCAGCTCAGCCGCCTGGCTTCTTACCCGATCGCTTGAAATCAGCTGTGAAACATCATTTGAAATCTGTGCGCTCACGCTGAAATTGTTCGACAGAAGATTGTACGCTGCTTCCTCGGAATAGTCTTGAGATATAAGGACATACAGTGTCGTTGATGCTCTATAGGTATCACGCAGCATGGTATATGCATAGGCTCCAGCTGCCAGAGCACCAAGCATCGTTACGATAACCACGAACGCCACGTGCTTTCTGAGCAAGCGCAGATAATCAAGAACGGTCATATCGACTCCCCAAAGTCATTATTTGGTCATCCTCCACGCTGCAATCGCACCATACGGAAACGAGCAGACCGTCTAGCATCAAATCGTTAGGGAGCTTCAGCATCTCCCACTCCCCCCGATGCGACGGGCCGCATGTTTCATGCAAACCAAGGCATCCGTCACGCCCAATCTCCCCGCAAGTAGCGCACGAACTGCCATCACCTTATCTGCGCGCAGCCCGCTGACTCGACGAATCGCGCGAGCGCGGCCCATTCCGTCAAGCGAGGCGATCTGCCGATACAGCTCCAAACGCTCCCCGCGATCAGGTACGGTCTCTCCAATAGCATGCAAACCCGCATATACGATGTCATACAGCAGCGTATCGCGTTCCCCGCTATCGACTCCGAGACTACGGGCATACGGTTCAACTAGATCCTCGACATACAGCTGATCGATCAGATTGTTGATTGAGAACCGTTTTCTGGTTATCGACTGGTCACTAGGTCGATAGAAGTAGAACAGCTCGTCGATAAGGGCAACGGATGAACTGCTACGTAGCAAATCGAGCGTCTGGAATCGGTCTTCAACCATCTGAAGGCGCGGAGGATCGTCCAACACGGTCGCCACGGCGCGTCTGTACGCTTTGAACGCGACGCTGTTGATATCGTAATGCGTGCAGAAAAACCTTGCGACGGTTCTTTTATCCATAAGGCCCTGTCGAGTCCCGGATATTCGTCGGTAATCGATATAGGGGGTCCGATCGACAAGCGACCTGGTCCCGTTGAACATCACGATGTCGCAGCCCAGGCGATTAAACGTTTCGTGAATAATCTCCAACGCCCGGTCGTCCATGAAGAAATCATCGGCATCAAGAGGGCAGATCGCAACGCCGCGTGCGCATTTCAGCAACCTCATGCGCGTCGACAACAGCCCTTCATGAGGACCGCGAATAAAGCGGTAGCGTTCAGGGGGCAGAATTCGTTGCGTTTCGCATATGAGTGACGTATCGTCAGTCGATCCGTCATCGTACACGACGACTTCCCAGTCATTGAACGACTGCTTCGCGACGGATTCAAGCGCCTCGAGCACAACGGCGCCGCAGTTATACACAGGAATGCAGATAGAAAAAAACGGCTCATGAGCAGCAACGGTTGAGAGCTCCTTCATTGCCAGACCCCCAATATGTCGGAAACATACGGCAGCGTATCGTGGTTGCCCCACACGACGATCTGGAGGTACCACAGGCCAAGCACGATGAAGACGATCGCCGCAATAGCCATGAACTCGCGATCGACGACACGCAGCAGGTACCCCGCGCGCGACCGCTCCGCTGGCGCAAGGCCGACAACACCCAAGATCAATGGATACATGAAGTAGGTTCCAAATCGCCACAGATGCTCGGAGTAACTCACGAGTAGATACATGACAATTCCGTAGAGAAAGGCGAGTGCGGTGAATCTGCCCTCGATGACTCTATCCCGTTCAATCCATTGAATTCCAAGAATGACCAAGTAGGCAACGATCAACGATTGAGGCAATGCGGTACCCCCGCCGGTGAGGTAGATCGTGAACCGCTCCGGAACGATGCCCAACGACTCGGCAAACGACATGACAGACGCGAAAGATACGGAAAACACGACCGGCAACGCCACCATACCCGTAAGCATCAAAGCACGCGCGGGCCTCATGTGAACGATATGCTTTCTGTCGAAGGTGAGCATTTCGATCAAATAAAGGATTGGCGGGTACATCAGTCCAATCACCGCGCTCAGGTGAAACCCGATTCCGCACAGCAGGCAGGCGGCATATAGCGCGAACCGACGTTGATACAGAAACGCCAGAGCAAGTAGAAGGAAGCCCATGGCAAGCGACTGGCGCATCATGTTAAGCGACTCATTGAAATGGAGAAGCAGGTAGAGAAGATACCCAAGGGACATACCGCGCCCCTTGCCCGTGACGTAAAGCGCGGCGACCACGGTCACGCAGTTAAGCAGCTCCATGAAGAACAGGGGCGCTTCAATCGAGCCGAACATGTTGACGCTGCAGTAGACCAGCAGAAGGAAGAGGGGTTCGAAGCGTGCGAGCTGATCGGCGAAAAATGCCGGCAGCGAGGACGCGGAGCCCGCAGCGTCATACAGCTCGACCACATACCCGCTGGTATCGGTCCCCACTGACGTGCTGCGCAGACCCGCCACAAGCGAGGGGATGAGGACGGCGCAGCCAAGCAGCACGAAACCCCAGGCGCGCTGTTCACACCGCTGCAGCGCCGTCGCGATGGAGGCGCATATTGCAGCGAGGGCAAATGTCGACAGATACAGAATCATCGGGTCACGCGCGGCCTTCGCACCAAGAGTGCCGTCATATGGATCGTGCTCCCATACGCACGCTCTCGACTACACCGAAACGAATGTCTTCATGTTCGCTTTCAATCGCAGCAGCACTGCAGCCTGGAATAGCGCGCTCGGCAAGCCACGTTTCCAGAAGCCATACTTGCATGCAACCGATATCCTGCGGAGGACCCCACACTGGGGCAATCTTGCGTAAGCGGAAACGACCTCACGCGCATCGTTCGGCATATCATTTCCGTATATCTCTAAAAACGATACGGCCTGCCGAACGGAAGACACCGCAAGACGTCGCGAGAATGCAAGGTTGCCAAGCTTGCTGAGCAAACGGTCTTCCACGGCACCGGCCTCGTTCGCACCATGCTGCCTGTACTGAACCAGCTGATCGTCGATTCCAACCAGCTTTCCAAATGATGCGGCGAGCAGCGCGAGCCACCAGTCATGCATGACCATATAGGACTTCGCGGGAGTCGCACGGGCAAGCTTGACGAGCGCAGCATTCATCATAGAGGCGCATCCGGTGACAGGGTTTCTCACCAAAAGGTCGGAAACTGCCGTACGCTTCGAATCGAGACCGGTAAAGCTCCAAAAGGATGGGGAAATCCTTCTCAACTTGTCATCGACGACTTCAAGATCGCAAAACACCAGTACGGGAACTTCAGGGTCCTGGGATTCGGCTTTTCGCATGCAATCGAGCATTGCCTCGATTTTATGCGGAAGCCAGACATCATCCTGATCGCATAGCATGACATAGGGAGCATCTGACAACGTAAGCAAATGCATGAAATGCGCGCGAGCAGAACCGAACGGCTTGTGCTGGGGAAGCACCCGGATGCGCGTATCATCGTCCCCCGCTGTGCGCGCCACATCAAGCGTGCCATCGCTCGACCCGTCGTCAGAAATCAATAATCTCCAATTCCTATATGTCTGAGCTCTGATCGAAGCGATTTGCTCGGCAAGGAACGGTGAGCCGTTGAATGCCGCCAGCAGAATGTCCACACGATCAGCCATGCTGCGCCCCTTCAAAAGCCGGAACACGTTCCGCGCACCGGGGGATATAGGGATCAACAGCGGTCGCCCTGCCGTCACGAATGCCCCTCATGAACTGCTTGAGCTTCGCCCTCTTGTCGCTCTCGAACAACAGTGTCAGGATGATCTGGACGGCGATTTGCCTTGTCCCCTCAAAGCCCTTGTTGCCTCCGCACAACCGGTATTTCTTGGTGAACAGCACTCTGTTTCGAGCTTTGTAATAGCAGCGGAACGCCTCATGTCCGAACGTGCAGAAACGTTCAAGACACCAGCGCCCGTCCTGCCCCCTGCGAGGAACGATAAGAAACGTCGGCACCGCTTTGCCGCATTCGTGAAGGAGATAGGTCTCCCCTGTCCTGATGAGGCTAAACCCCTCAAGGAGCAACCGCTTATTCAAGTCATAATCCACGTAGTCGATGAAAAAGCGTTCGTCATAACCGCCAACGAGGAAAAAAGCCCTCAGGTCAACCAAGGCCCCCGATGTGATGATGCCCTTACGCGCAGCCGATGCCACCTTGTACGTCTTGCGATCGAGGCAGGCGGCGGGGTCGGAAGCACCCTCTTTATTCCGATCGACAATCTGGGGAGCCACAATTGCGATACCAGGGCCTTGGTATCGCGCAAGCACCCGAACCATTCCGGGGGCGGAGACGCTGTCCTGATCAAGATAGAGCATTGAGCGGGACCCGTCTCGCACGGCCTGCCGCGACGCCACGTTCATCGCGGCAGCCAGGCCTCGATTCTCATCGAGCTTTATCAGCGCGGCATTTTCATACCCTTTTACGAGCAAGGCGATCTCATCGGCGTTTTTCGATCCGTTGTCAACGAGGTACACAGCATGCACCTGCGGCGATATGGCATCGAGATTCTCTTTGAGACGATCGATGCCAGGGTTGAACGTTACGATGCTTGCACTGATACGAGTCACGGTAAGCACGCTCATCGACCGCTCGGTTTATAGAACATGACGGAAAACGTCTTGAAGAAGATCCGGACATCTCGACCGATTGAGGGGCAGGCGCAATACGAAAGCTCAAGCTTCTGCCGCTCTCCGCTTTCAAATGACGCATCAGTCCGAACGCCGACCTGCCATTCGCCCGTGATTCCACAAGGACAGGAAAGCAGCAGGCTCGCGTCGTCGCCGAACCAGGAGAGCTCTTCGCGCGTGATGGGACGCGGACCGATAACGCTCATATCTCCTTTGAGGACATTGATGAATTGCGGGAGCTCATCGAGACTCATGCGCCTCATGACAGCACCCCAGCGTGTTATCCGTGGGTCGCCGTCGACCTTGCGTTCGCTTTTCCACTGAGCCATCTGCTCGGCATCCAGGTATTTTTCAACGTTATCAGCATCGCTCACCATCGTTCGTAGCTTGTAGATGGAAAACGACCGCCCGTATTGTCCGATACGTTCTTGGGAGTACACCGGAAACGCTTTTGAGGATATCGCTGTGATGGCTAAAACTAAGACGGTTATGGGAAGCAGAATCACGCACAACGCGACGAACACCATGCTGAACGCGATATCGAACCCGCGTTTCACCACACGGTAGCCACGCGTCCTTCTGTCTCGCGATCTACTTACCCGAGCGAAACCATCGCTTCCGATTGCGAATTGAGAGCGCGTGCCTCCTGCATGCGCAGCATGAGTCCCTCGATATTCCACGTGCAATCGTTCGGAAGGCGAACAGCCCTTAACGAATGCAGCCTCTCCGGCAAACATGATGGCTGGCAATCCGGAATCGAACGGCGCCGCTTCCGCGACGTTAGAGCGTTTTTTTGACAATTTCCAATCCGACTCTGATCGATTTAGTTCTGCCCAAGATGTGAATCTCGAGCGTCGCCAAACGCTTATGGCGATCTATCTTGCGAATCATGCCTTCGAGGCCCGCCAGCGGGCCGCTTTGCACGATCACCTTGTCGTGCTCGATAATCCCCTGCGAGATATCGATGACCCGGTGACCGACCTTCGTCAGAGCATCGATCCAAGCAACTTCGTCCATATTGAGAGGAACGAACGATCCGTTTGTGCCGAGCAGGCGCGTGAACGCCGGAACCTCGTGCAGCGCATGCGCAACATGCTCGATGTCCTGCGAGACGACGAACAGGTAGCCGGGCGTCAACTTCTTTTCGACCATGCGCCACTCGCGCTTATAGCTCTTTTTGACGACATAGGTCGGATAGAAGCACTCCTCGACCGAGGGTGCCCCCACCATGCGCTCGACAAGATGCTTCACGTGGCGTTCTTGACCGTTGATGGTCTGAATGACGTACATCCCCATGAGGCACCCCTTGCTTCTCATGTCGCATAGGCACGCCTACGGCCACGACCTGGGGCCCTTGCGACAAACGGATATTCATCCTCTCTTGGACGATGTGCAACGTGCTCAAAGGCAGCGATTCCACGGTCCGCAAGATATGTAAAGCCGGTTGCCCGTCTATCGCAGCACTCGAACGCGCTGCAGGTATGGCAGGAAAACCAGCTCACAAGATATTATGCAGCAGCGGTAGCAGGCCCGCTTTGCTCGAAAACGAATGAGGGGTGAGGAGAAAACCAATGTATTACGTACTGTCGTTCACACTCAAAACCGCCACTTCCATGCGCCGAAGCCGCGCGCGATTGCGGCCGCGCCTCCTCGGCGCATAAAAAACGAGCCCCTGCGTCATCGCAGAGGCTCGTACGGTGAGCTTCAGATGCGGGCTGTACCCTACTTGCCCAGCAGCTCCTCGACGTCGAGGGCGATCATGAGCTCCTCGTTGGTGGGAACCACGAGGACGGTGATCGCGGAGTCCGGCGTGGAGATGACACGCGGCTCGTCGGAGCGGATCTTGTTGAGCTCGGGGTCGATCTCGACGCCCATCCACTTGAGGCGCTCGGCGACGCCGGCACGCATGGTGACGGAGTTCTCGCCGATGCCCGCGGTGAAGGCCATGGTGTCGACGCCCTCCATGGACGCGGCCATCTCGGCGAACAGCTGGGAGGTGCGATAGTAGAACATGTCCATGGCCATCTGGCAGTTGGCGTCGCCGCTGTTGGCACCCTCCTCGATGTCACGGGAGTCGGAGGACTTGGCGGAGACGGCCAGCAGACCGGACTGCTTGTTCATCATGGTGTCGATGTCGTCGATGCTCATGCCGGCGACGCGGTTGAGGTAGAAGACGGTGGCCGGGTCGACGGTGCCGCAGCGGGTGCCCATGATCAGGCCGTCGAGCGGGGTGAGGCCCATGGTGGTGTCCATGCACTTGCCGTCCTCGATGGCGCAGAGGCTGGCGCCGGAACCCAGGTGGCAGGAGACGAGCTTGTGGGTCTTGTCGCCCATCATCTCGTGCACGGTGCGCCAGATGAAGCGGTGGCTCGTGCCGTGGGCGCCGTACTTGCGCACGTGGTACTTGTCGACGACGTCACGCGGAATGGCGTAGCGCCAGGCCTTCTCGGGCATGTTGTAGTGGAACGCGGTATCCGGGACGATGACGTTGCCCAGCTCGGGGAACATCTCGCGGCAGATCTCGATGACGTCGGCCTCGGCATAGTTGTGCAGCGGCGCGAGGGGCGCGACCTCGCGGACCCAGCCGAGCGTCTCGTCGGTCACGACGGCAGACTCGGGGAAATACCAACCACCCTGAACGACGCGGTGGCCGATGCCCTCGATGGGAGCGTCGACGGTCTTCAGGATGTCGAACACGTGCTTGATAGCGGTGCGGTGATCGGGCAGCTCGACCTCGAGCTTGTCCTTCACGCCGTTCTCCTCATGACCGATGAAGGAACCGTCGATGCCGATACGCTCGCAGTTACCCTTGGCGAAAACCTCGCGCGTATCGGTGTTGAGCAGCTGGTACTTAAGGCTCGAGCTGCCTGCGTTGACAACGAGAACGTTCATGGATCTCCCATCTCATCAATTCTGTTCCGCCATACATCCGACGGATAACACAACACCTTTTATCATACGCCCATTTGGGGCTTTGCGTCCAAAAAGAACCACGCCCGGGACAATTTGATTACCGAAACCGCGCTTCCCCCTTACCGAATGGTACAGAGCGCAGCACACGGTGCGCAGCGAGAGCTACAGCAGGTTCTCGCCCAGATCTTTGCCGCCCAGCACGTGCATGTGGAAGTGCATGACGGTCTGACCTGCCGCAGCGCCCGTGTTCGCGATGACGCGGAAGCCGTCGTCGAGGCCCTTCGCCTTCGCGACCTCCTGGATGGCATGCGTCATGGCCGCAAGCGTCTCGGCGGGAACGCCGTCGACGATGTTGGCGTAGTGCTGCTTGGGGATGACGAGCGTGTGCACCGGGGCCTGGGGATTCAGGTCATCGAACGCCATGACCAGGTCGTCCTCGTACACGACGGTCGAGGGGACCTCGTGCGCCGCGATCTTGCAGAAGATGCAATCGTCCATGATTCGTCCTTTCTGTCGAATGACGGCTCCATTGTATAAGAGCAGATGGGTTGAAACGAACCCGTCCCCAACCAACCCATCTAGGGTTTCCCTAGAAACTCAGGCGATCGGAGGTGTCCGCCGCCTCGCCCGCCACGAGCTTATCCGTACCGTCGACATCCTTGAGCAGCACGCTCACCTTCTGCTCGGCGTCCTCCAGACGCGCGCGCAGGCTGCGGAGCAGCTCGACGCCGCGCGTATAGCTCTCGAGCGACTCCTCGAGCTCCATATCGCCGGACTCGAGGTTGCGGATGATGAGCTCGAGCTCCGTGGAAGCCTCCTTGTAGGTCAGCTCGTCGACGTTCTTCTTGCTGGTTGCCATATCTATCTCCAATCTCGGGTCGCGCACGGGCGCGCGTCCCCGTTGTCCTTTTCCACCGAAAGGGCGCGAGCGCGCACATCTCCATCAGCGAGCCTGATGCGCAGCTCGTCATCGGGCTTGACGTCGGCGGCGCTCGTCACCACCCCGGACGGGCCGTAGGCGATGGAGTATCCGCGGGCGAGGACCTTGAGCGGCGAGAGCGCGTCGAGCGAAGCCGCCCGGGCCCCCAGCTGTCTCTTCTCCACACCTAGATGTGTATAAGAGGCCGCTCCCGTCGTCCTCCCCCCCGCCGTCTTCATCCCCCACATGCCGCCGCCACCTCCTCCCCCGCCCCCCCCACCACCACTCCGCCACCCCACCCACTTCCTCACCGTCCTCTACGGATAGCACCCACTCCACCACACCCACCGCCGCACCGCCTCACGCGCCTCCACGCTCCACCCCACCTCGCGCCGCAGCGCCGCCCAGGCGGTCTGCGCTCTGCTCGAGGTCCGCGAGGCGACGGTCGACCATCCATGCCGGATCGCGCAGGCACGGCCGTGCGGCCGCCGCATCGAGCGCCATGGCGAGCCGGCTCATGTAGCCTCCGAATGCGCGGTCGGCGCGCTCGCGGAGCGCGGCGACATCGGAGGACGCGGCACGCACCGTGCCCGTGAGCGCCGTCACCATACGACGTTCACGCGCATCAAGCACATCGACCAGGTCGCTCATGGCAGGCGCCACCGACTCCGCCGCCGCTGTGGGCGTCGAGCAGCGCCGATCGCTCACCATGTCGCAGATCGACGTGTCGGGCTCGTGTCCGATACCGGTCACCACGGGCACCGGGCAGGATGCCACGGCGCGGGCGAGCGCCTCGTCGTTGAAGGTCATGAGATCCTCGAACGAACCGCCGCCGCGCACGAGCAGGATGCAGTCGGGCGCGGGATCTATGGCCGCCGCGCGCGCAAGCCCCTCGATGAGCTCGGCGGGTGCCCCGTCGCCCTGCACCTTCGCGCCGACGCAGATGAGCTCCACGAGCGGGTTGCGGCGGCGCAGCGTGCGCTTCACGTCGTCGATAACCGCGCCCGACAGCGAGGTGACCACCGCCACACGCGTGCAGAACACGGGGATGCGGAGCTTGCGGGCGTCGTCGCACAGGCCCTCGAGCCGCAGCTTCTCGGCAAGCGCCGCGACCTGCTGGCGCAGCAGCCCCTCCCCTGCCAACGTGAACGACTTGGCCACGAAGCTCATGCGGCCGGTCGCCTTGTACAGGTTGAAGTTGCCCGTGAACTGGACCTGCATACCGTCGCGCAGCTCGAAGCTCCGCTTGGCGTACGATCCGCGCCAGATGATGCAATCGACCGCGCAGGCATCGTCTTTGATCTGGAAATAGCAATGGCCGCTGCGGGCGTTCGGGCCGCGGAACCCCGTGACCTCGCCGATGACCGTGAGCAGCGGAAGCGCGTCGAGCGCCGATGCCGCCATCTCCACCGCCTGCGAGACGGACAGCGCCTCGTCGCCCTCGGACGCGCCCTGGGCGCGCGGGGCGGTGCCCGTTAGATTCCATCCCGGCATGGTTCCCCCTTTCATCTGATCGATGGGTCCGCTCAACGATACCGCGTCGCGCGGACATGCTCCCCGCTCGACGCGCGCACGCTACTCGGAATCGTTATTCGTGCGTCCGAGCAGGTAGAGCAGCTGCAGGATGGAGGTGAGCGCCGCCGCGACGTACGTGAGGGCCGCCGCGGTCAGGACCTTGCGCGCCCCGCGAACGTTGATTTCGCTCATGCCCGATTCGCGGATATAGGCCACGGCCCTGCGGCTCGCGTCGATCTCGACGGGCAGCGTCACCACCTGGAACAGGACCGAGAAGGCGAACAGGATGATGGCGAGCGTGGTCAGGCCCGCGATGTTCATGGCGACGCCCGCGATGAACACGATCATCCACATGCTCTGCGAGAAGTTGACCACCGGCACGAGGGCAGTGCGCACGCGCATCATGAGAAAACCGCGCTCCCGCTGCACGGCGTGGCCCGCCTCATGGCAGGCGACGGCGACGCTCGCCACCGAACCGCCCGACAGGTTATCGTTCGAGAGGTAGAGGTTGTTGTCGCGCGGATCGTAATGGTCGGTGAGATGGCCGGCGACGCGCCTGATCCCCACCGTCGAGCAGCCGCTCTCATCGAGCATGCGGCGCGCGACGTCGGCACCGGACTCGCCGTCGCTTCTCACCTTGGACCATGTCCGGTACGTGCTGTTGATGTAGCTCTGCGTGGCAAGTCCGAGCACGAGCGAGACCACCACGAGCACCAGGTAGGACGGGTCGATTCCAAAGCCGTACCCGAATCCATAGCCCATATACGGCATATTGAGCACCTTTCATAGAGCGTTTCCTTGCACCCGTTGTACCCAAACGACGCGCCCGTCGGGACCGGCGTTGAAAAAAAAGGCACGGTTCGGCAGGGCGCCGGGCGCCTCATACCGGGGTGGGCGAACACGGCCCCGTCCCAAAACGAGCTGGCTTAGAGGATCTCGACGGCGCCGTCTTTCACGGTGAGGCCGATGTTGCCGGCGAGCAGGTCGTCGAGCAGCGATCCCACGAGCTCGAAGCGCCATCCCTCGCGCAGGCGGCTGCGCGCGGGCTGTTCGATGTAGTCGAGCAGCTCGTCGCGGCTCGCGATGAACGCGGTGGCGACGCCCGAACGGTCGGACACGAGGCGCAGCAGCGCGTAGAGCAGGTCGCATACGCTCTCGGCTTCGGGGCTCGGCGCGTGCCGCGCATGACCGGGCGTCGGCATGTTGGCGACCGGGCATCGGGCCCCGTTGGCGATCGCGGTGAGCGCCGCCTCGACATCGCGGTCGCTCAGCTGCTCGGTCCCGCGCACGCGACGGAAATCGCCCGCGTCGCGCGGGGCGCGCTTGACGAGCGCCACGAGCACCTCGTCCGAGATGATCCACTTGCGCGGCACGTCGTTTTGGATCGCGCGCCGCTCGCGCCAGGCGGCGAGCTCGCGCGCGATCGCCAGCTGGCGCCGCGTGCACGCGTTGATGCGCTTGACGCGCTTGTAGGCCTGACGGGGCTCGACGACGTAGTGCGCGGCGTTTTTCAGCGGTCGCATCTCGTCTTCGACCCAGCCCATGCGGCCGAGCTTGGAAAGCCGCTGCTCGATGACGGCGTACGCCTCGATGAGATAGCGGACGTCATCGAGGGCGTACTCGATCTGGCGCTCGGTCAGAGGACGGCACGACCAGTCGGTCAAAGACTCGCTTTTGGGCAGCGTGACGCCGCAGAACGCGTGCACGAGCCCGTTGTAGGAGATCTGCACGCGCTCCCCCAGAAACGCCGCCGCGATCTGCGTATCGAAGATCGGCGTCGGCAGCACGCCCAGCGTATGGTAGAGCACCTCCATGTCCTGCGAGCACGCGTGGAAGACCTTGACGGTCTCGGGACGCACCAGCAGGTCGGATAGCGGCGAGAGGTCCTCGATCGCCATCGGATCGATGACCGCGCACTCGTCGTGCGTCGCGACCTGCACGAGGCACAGCTTCGCATGGTAGGTCTTCTCGCGCAAAAACTCGGTATCGATGGCGACGGCGGGAACCTCCCCCGCGCGTCGGCAGAACGAATCCAGCTCCTCGTATGTGGAGATATACATACCTCACCCGTAGTTTGGCTCAACCTCCGCATGGAGGGTATAACGACATTCATCGACTACTATACTCGGCTTCACAAGATCGGGAAACACATGCGCTGCCTCATCATCCATAACCCAGCATCCGGCCCCAGCTCCGACGAGATCTTCGCGTTTTCCCGCGCCCTCTCGAGGGCGGGCGACGAGATCTGCATGCGCTTCATCGGCGCGGGCATGGAGGCGAGCGACGCGACCGCCGACGCCACGTCGTTCGACCGCATCGTGGTCTCGGGCGGCGACGGCACCGTATCCAACGTGCTCGACTGCCTGCGCGGAACGCATATCCCGCTGCTGGTGTTCCCCTCGGGCACGGCGAACCTGTTCTTCAACAACATCGGCAACGCGCCCGAGGCGGCCGCGCTCGCCGCCGCATGCCGGCGCGGGTGCACGGCGAGCGTCGACATGGGAGAGCTGTTCTGGAAAGACGAGGCGGGAGACATCCAGCGCCACGGCTTCATCATCATCGCCGGCTCGGGCTTCGACGCCGCGATCATGGAGAAGGCCGCGCCGAGCAAAAACGACATCGGCGAGATAGCCTATGCGTTCGCGGCGCTCGCCACGCCCGAACCGCAGGTCGCCCACTTCACCATCGAGCACGACGGCCAGATTGACGAGCTCGACGGCATCGGCTGCATGGTGGGCAACACCGCCGTCATCCAAAACGACATCAACCTGTTCCCCGACTGCCGCATGGACGACGGCCTCATCGACATCACGGTCATCGAGCCGGCGAAGACCGTCGAGCTGCTGCCGACGCTGCTCGCCGCGGCGCTCGACCCCGTGGGCAAGGGTCTCGGCAGGCCCCAGTTCAAGATGTTCCAGGCCAAGGAGGCGCGCATCACCTGCAAGCCATCGCTCGGTATGCAGTTCGACGGCGAGCTCATTCCCAACAACTCCGGCGTCTTCGGGGCGCGCGTGCTCCCCCGCTGCCTGGACATCATCATCGACGACTTCTCGAAACTCAACGCGCGAAACGCCGGGTGACGCCCGGAAAGACGCCGCCGAGCAGGCGCACCGTAACATCGCGGAAATAATCCCCTGACCGGCCTTCCTTGAGGCGCTCCACTGTGCTATAGTGCAGCGCAACACAAACTACCTCGTGATTTCCCGAGTTACCGAAAGGAGCCACCAGAATGAAGACCATGAACCTCGCTCTCAACAACTGGTGGTGGCGTGATGCGATGTCGGCTGGTCGACGGTGAGTCCCTCACGCCTCCTTTGTATGTAGCGCGCAGAAGGCCTCCGGTTTGACCGGGGGCCTTTTTTCGTTCGCGCCCGCGCCGCCGCACCGCATCACGCGCCTCCACGTTCCACCCCACCTCGCACAGAACAGGATGATCACCATGGCACAGTCCCCCAAGTCCTCCCAGGCCCGCTCCGTCAACACCACCGACCACGGCAAGCTCGACATCAAGGCCCTCGTTCTTCTCGCCGTCCTGCTCGCAGCCGGCTTCATCCTCAACATGACGCTCGGCAAGGCGATCGGCGCCATGTCCGCCGGCATGATCAACCCCGAGTTCATCATCTCGGCGTTCTGCATCACCATCCTCGTCGTGCGCCCCGGCGTGCTGCAGGCCCTCGTCATCGGTCTGGTCTCCGCCGCCGTCATCCAGCTCACCACGAGCCTCCCCGGCGCGGACTTCGTGGCCGAGGGCGTGGCCGCCATGCTCATGGCGCTCATCGTCAACGCGGGCATGAAGACCGGCGCCAAGGCGATCATCCCCACCGTGGGCACCTTCGTCACCACCTTCGTCTCGGGCTTCATCTTCATGCTCATCCGCATGGCCCTCATGCAGTTCGACATGAGCATCGCCGCCGCCATGCTGCCCGTCGTCGCCCTCACGGCCGTGTTCAACGCCATCCTCGTCGGCGCCCTGTACGTGCCCATCAAGAAGGCCCTGAAGCTCAACGACTAGGACCGGCCGGCGCGCATCGCGCGTCCGACCCGGCGGCCGATCGCCCCGGGTGCTGCGGCACCCGGGCATCGGAAGAAGCATCAGCTCGAACATCAATCAATCGCACCACACGCTCGCGAACGCGGAACGTGAACGACTCGCACGTCTTCCGGCTCGCTCCCTGACGCATACCCATTTCCCTTGAGAAAGGATTCCATCATGACCCAGCGCACCGTCACCGCTCGCTCCGGCGCCCTCGACATCTCCGCCCTCATCCTGCTCGCCGTGCTGCTCGCGGCAGGCCTCATCCTCAACATGACCCTCGGCAACGCGCTCGCCATGACCGGCATCAAGCCCCAGTTCATCATCGCCGCCTACGCGCTGGCGATCCTGCTCACGCGCGGCGGGTTCGCGCAGGCCGCCGTCTTCGGCCTCATCTCCGCCGCCGTCATCCAGATCAACACGTCCATTCCCGGCCTCAACTTCGCGACCGAGGTCGCCGGCGCCCTCACCATGGCGGCGCTCGTGCGCAGCGACATCCGCATCGCCGGGCGCTCCGTCACGCCGCTGGTCGCCGCCTTCGCGGCCACCCTCGTCAGCGGCGCGCTGTTCGCGGTGGCGGGCACCGTGCTTTCGGGCTTCGCCATCGAGGCCGCCCTCGTCAAGGTGCCGATCGTCGCGGGCACCGCGGTCTTCAACGCCATCGTGGTCCAGGCGCTGTATCTGCCCCTGCGCGCGGCCCGCAGGCAGTAACACTCGGGTATGATGGAGCGGGCGCCCCGTGCGCCCGCGTTTCCACGCGCCGCGCCGGCAGGCGCACATATCGACGGAAAGGCACTCATGTCAGCAATCATCGAGATGGAAGGCGTCTCGTTCAGTTACGGTTCGGATGCCGCCCACGCCCTCGACAACGTCTCGCTCACGGTCAACGAGGGGGACTTCATCGGCATCATCGGCCCCTCGGGCGCCGGCAAGTCGACCCTTGCCGCCTGCCTGTCAGGGGCCATCCCGCACCACTACACCGGCGAGCTGTTCGGCACCACGGTCGTCGACGGCGCGGACACCTGCGACATCACGCTGACCGACATCTCGCGCATCGTGGGATCGGTCAACCAGGACATCGACGCGCAGATGGTCGCCTCGGTCGTCGAGGACGAGCTGCTCTTCGGCCTCGAGAACTTCGGCGTGCCCCATGACGAGATCGAGGGCCGCATCGAGCGCACGCTTGCCACCGTCGGTATCTCCGAGCTGCGCCATCGCGAGATCGCCACGCTGTCGGGCGGCCAGAAGCAGAAGGTCGCCATCGCCGCGATCCTGGCCCTCGAGCCCCGCGTGCTCGTGCTCGACGAGCCCACGGCGGCGCTCGACCCGGTCAGCTCGCGCATCGTCTTCGAGACGCTCGCCGACATCAACCGCCGCCTCGGCGTCACGGTCATCGTCATCGAGCAGAAGGTCGCCCTGCTCTCCACCTACTGCAGCCGCATCCTCGTCATGGACCACGGCTCCATCGCGCTCACGGGCACGCCGCACGAGGTCTTCGGACACAGCGGCAACCTGCGCGCCATCGGCGTCGACAGCCCGCGCACCGTCCGCATCTCCAACAGCCTCGTCCGCGACGGCCTGACCGACCGAAGCGAGCCGTGCCTGAACGTGGACGAGGCCTATGGGCTCATCCGCGACATCCTGGCCGGCGTCGAGGGCATCGCGGACACCGCGGCCGACGCTCCCGAGCCCTCGCCCCACACGCCCGCGCGACCGCATGCGGACGGTACCGCCCCCATCCTCACCCTCGAGCACGTCGGGTTCACCTATCCCGGCGGCGGCGCCAGCGTGGAAGACCTCTCCATGACGGTCTATCCCGGGGAGCTCGTGGGCATCGTCGGCCAGAACGGCGCCGGCAAGACCACGCTCACCAAGCTGCTGAACGGCCTGCTCAAGCCGAGCGCCGGCACCGTGCGCGTCGCCGGCCTCGATACGCGCGAGACCCCGGTGTCGACCATCGCCGCCCACGTCGCCACGCTGTTCCAGAACCCCGACCGGCAGATCTGCAAGAACACGGTCATCGACGAGGTCGCCTTCGGACTCGAGCTCACCGGCGTCGACGGCGCCGAGGCGCGCGAGCGGGCCCGCGCGGTCATCAAGCGCTTCGGCCTGCCCGCCACCGAGGCGCCCTTCTCGCTGTCGCGCGGTCAGCGCCAGATGGTGGCGCTCGCGGGCGTCGTGGTCATGGAACCCGAGATCGTGCTGCTCGACGAGCCCACGAGCGGCCTGGACTACCGCGAGTGCATGACCGTCATGGAGACCGTGAGCGACATGGCCGACCATGGCTGCGCCGTCATCATGGTCTGCCACGACATGGAGGTCGTCAGCGACTTCGCCGAGCGCATCGTCGTCATGGCGAACGGGCGCATCCTCGGCCGCGGCCCGGCGGCCCCCCTGTTCGCCGACCGCGCCCTCATGGACCAGGCGAGCGTCACGCCGCCGCAGGTCATCGACCTCTCCGAACGCCTGGCGCGCGACGTCTCGCCCGCGTTCGCCCACATCACCGAAGTCAGCGACATCGTGCGCACCGTAAAGGAGCTGATGGGCCGTGCTTAACGTCATCGATTACGTCCCCGGCGACACCCTGCTGCATCGCCTGAACCCCGTGACCAAGCTCGCGCTCGCCGCGGCCATCATCGCGGCGACGTTCTTGTCCGACGGCTATGCCGCGCTCGTGGGCCTGCTCGTGCTCACGCTGGCGCTCGCCGCCTATGCGGGCGTGTTCGGGAGGCTCGCGCGCCTGCTCAAGCTGCTCGTGCCCGTCGCGCTCATCATGCTCGTGCTCCAGCTCGTGTTCGTGCGCTCCGGCACCGCGCTGCTCGCCTTCGTGACCGACGAGGGTCTCATCACCGGCGGCAAGGCCTGCCTGCGCCTGCTCGGCGTGGCGCTGCCGCTCGTGCTGATGCTCATGGTCACCAAGCTCACCGACCTCGCTAACGCGTGCGTCGAGAAGCTGCACATCCCCTACAAGTACGCGTTCACCTTCACGACGGCGCTGCGCTTCGTGCCGGTGTTCTCGCAGGAGATGAACGCCATCATGGAGGCCCAGACGGCGCGCGGCGTGGAATACGACACCAACAACCCCTTCAAGAAGATGCAGCTCATGCTTCCGCTGTGCATCCCGCTGCTCATCTCGAGCGTGAGCAAGACCGACGCGACGGCCCTTGCCGCCGAGCAGCGCGGCTTCTATCTGCGCACGCGCGAGAGCAGCTACCGGCGCTATCCGTTCTCCGCGGCGGACTTCGCGGCCTTCGCCCTGTGCATCGCTCTCATCGCCCTCGGCATCGTGCTGTAGACGGCCCGTCGGCACCCGCACGCACAACCCCGCACGCACGAACAGCCCCGTTGTGTTTCAATGGGGCTGTTCCTATTGAGAGCACACGCTGCCACGACCATCTGGAGATGCGACATGCCCGAACTTGAGATTCCCGCCTTTGTGCGCCAGCAGATTGCCGAGAGCTACGGAGCGGACAAGGCGTCGCTCGTGGAGCGCGGCTTCGACGAGGCGTGCACCCGCCCGGTGACGCTGCGGGCGAACACGCTCAAGGCGCAGCCGGACGATATCGCCGACGCGCTCGATGCGGCGCACATCGCATACCGCCGAGTCCCGTGGTACCGCGACGCGTTCGTGCTCGAGGACGTGCGCGAGAAGGCCGTCTGGAATCTGGACATCTACCGGGAGGGCCGAGTGTACCTGCAGAGCCTCTCCTCCATGATGCCGCCACTCGTCCTGGAGCCCCGCCCGGGAGCCGACATCTTGGACATGTGTGCCGCACCGGGCGGCAAGACCAGCCAGGTCGTCGCGCTGTCCGACGGCGCCGCGCACATGACGGCCTGCGAGATGAACGGCCCGCGCGCCGAGAAGCTCCAGTACAACCTCGACAAGCTCGGCTGCCGCAACGTGCAGGTCATGCGCGTGGACGCCCGGCGCCTCGACAAGTTCTTCTCCTTCGACCAGATCCTTCTCGACGCCCCCTGCACCGGATCGGGCACCATCTGCTCAGGCGACGAGCGCGCCGGCAGGCGCATCACCGAGGCGCTGCTGAGCAAGGTCACCCGCTCGCAGCGCGCGCTGCTCGACCGCGCGCTCGACGTGCTCAAGCCCGGCGGCACCCTCGTCTACTCGACCTGCTCCATCTTCCCCGCGGAAAACGAGGAGCAGGTCGCAGCGGCACTCAAGCGCCATCGAGACTGCGAGGTCGCGCCCGTGGAGCTCGCCGGCGCCGACGGCGAAACCGATGCCCCGATCATGCTCCCCGGCCGCATCGAGGGCACCTGCACCATCTGCCCCTCGCGCCTGTACGAGGGATTCTTCATCGCGCGCATCACCAAGAAGGACCCGAAGAAGCGCAAGCGGTAACCGGGATGGGTTGATTGGGGACGGGGTCGTTTCAACCCATGGCAGCGAAATGCTCAGCCGTGGGTTGAAACGACCCCGTCTTGCAAAGTACCAGTACGCGTTAGCGGCTGTGCTTGCCGCGATAGGCCGTGTCGGAACGCCTCGGCGCACGGTGGGCGCCCGGCGTCTGGGGGCGCGGCGAGCCCTGGCTCCTATAGGCGCGCCAGGCCTCCTCTTCCCGCCTCTGGTCTGCCCGCTCGCGCAGCTTCGTCACGATGGAATAGGCGATCGCGGCGACGATAATGGCCCCGATGCACAGCGCTATCGGCACAATAGCTCCGGCCTCCACGTGATCACCGCCTTCCTTCCGCCTTCTTCGGTCCCGACAAGCTTACCAAATCGGCCCTGCCGCGCCCATGCGCTCGATAAAACAACAGGAACCGCAGGAGCGTCCCATGCGGGCCCAACGTAAGCAGCTTGTAAACCTGATTGGGAGGTGTGGCGCCCGGGTACAAGAGGGGCGCCGCCATACGGTCAAATCAATCGCTGACATGAATCACGAGGTTGCCATCATGAACCCGAACGATATGCATACGCCCGTGCCCGTCTCGGCCGACGTGCCCGAAAACGTCGAGGCGTCCGTGGACTTCTCCGAGATCGACATCGCGCCGGAGTTCGCCGAGCCGGCACACGCCGTCACCCCGGCCGGCGTGCTCCCCATGGAGCCGGCGCCCATCGAGGGACACCTGCGCAAGGCGGCCCTGCGCGTCCCCGAGGGCATCGAGGAGACCGGCGGCTTCACGCTGTTCGGCCGCCGCATCAAATCGATGCTCTACTCCACCGACGTCGCCGTGATACGAAACGCCAACGCCGACGCGGTCTTTGCCGTCTACCCGTTCACGGCGCAGCCCGCGATCACGCAGGCGCTGCTCACCGCCGCCGAATGCCCGGTGTTCGTGGGCGTGGGCGGCGGGACCACCCAGGGCAAGCGCTCCGTCCAGCTCGCTGCCGTCTCGGAGATGCAGGGGGCCGCCGGCGTCATCGTGAACTCGCCTGCCTCCGCTGACCTCGTCGCCCAGATCGCCTCCATCGTGGACATCCCCGTCATCGCCACGGTCGTGCGCGCGGACGACGACGCCCACGCCAAGGTGCAGGCGGGGGCGAAGATCCTGAACATCGCCGCGGGGCGCGACACGCCGCAGGTGCTGCGCGAGCTGCGCGCGACCTACCCCAACCTGCCGCTCATAGCCCCCGGGGGCAAGACGCCCGAGACCATCCTCGAGACCATCCAGGCCGGCGCGAACGCCATCATCTGGACGCCGCCGTCGGCCCAGATGCTCCAGGCGGACATGATGCAGCGCTACCGCAAGCTCGAGGGAGAGGGCGCAAACCCCGTGCCCTCGATCGACCCGGTGTCCGCCGGCGAGGTCAACCCGCTCGAGGCGCGGCCGGACATCCCCTTCCCCGACGAAGTCGTGGACCGCATGAGCGCGGAGCCGACCCGTCGCACGCCTTTCCCGCGATTCTTCTCACGCAACCGCACGCGCCGGTAGCGCCCCGTCCGCACGCGATGCCGCGCGAGACCGCGGCCGGATTCGCACGGCGTCGCGGCGAAGGCATGCCGTTGGGCTATCATTGGTGCTTGAATGATGACCGTCCACGCTGCAACCGACCGCGTTTCCGGAGATGAACGATGCCGAGGCTATCTCAAGAGAAATCTGATGCGCGCCGCGCCGAGATCATCGACGCCTGCGAGGCGCTCTACCAGTCAGAAAGCTACCATGACATCACGATGTCGCAGGTGGCAAGCGGCGTCACGTTCGGGCGCGCCAACATCTACAACTACTTCCAGTGCAAAGACGAGATCCTGCTCGCCCTCCTGCAGCGGGAGCACGACAAGTGGACGGCGAGGCTCGATGAGCTGGCGGACGATGCCGAGAACCTGGACGACGAGCGCGTCGCCGAAGGTCTCGCGCAAAGCCTCGCCGAGCGCAAGCAGATGCTGAAGCTGCTCGCCATGAATCTTTACGACATGGAGCAGAACAGCCGCCTCGAGAAGCTCGTGGAGTTCAAGCGCTCGTACGCGCGCGCCGTCGAGGCGCTGCAGCGCGTCATCACTCGCGCCAAGCCGTCGTGGGGCGAGGAGCGCCGCATGCGCTTCCTGTGCAGCTTCCTGCCCTTCCTGCAGGGCATCTACTCGTATGCATTCCATTCCGAAAAGCAGCTCGATGCCATGCGCGAGGCGGGGGTCACCCCCTACGACCTGGACATCCGCACGGCGACGCGCGATCTTGTCTTGAAGCTCCTCCAAGAGGACTGACGCCGCGCTTCGGGCGGAGCCCCTTGAAGCCGAAACGCTTACCTGGGAAGCACTGATCAATTGCTTCCGCGGCGGTCTGCCCTATGGCGGGTGCCCGCGGTTTTTCGCACCGCGCCGCCCCGGCCGCGCCCTCTTCCCGGCGAAAGTGGCTAGAAATTTCTGTTTTGCTGTAAGCCGGGCCGGGATGGAGGGGTCGGAAGCCCGCCGCCGGCACCGGTTTCCCCCGGACAGCGCCCGATTCGAGGGCTTGAGGGGCCTGAAACCGGCTTCGTAACCGGCCAACAAGGTCAAGACGGCTTATCTGGACATTTCCGCAGCGCCCGGCTTACAGCAAAACAGAAATTTCTAGCCACTTTCGCCGGAAGGGATGCTCTCTGGAATGGGTTGGTTGGGGACGGGTTCGTTCCAACCCACGGGTTGGAACGAACCCGTCCCCAACCAACCCATTTGCACAGCAAAAAAGACCCGGCCGAGCTGAAAACTCGACCGGGTCGCAAGCTAGTCGACGCGCGTGTCGCCCATGAAGAACAGGGCGACGGTGCCGGGACCGGTATGGGCGCCGATGACCGTGCCGATGTCGCAGATCTCGACCTTGCCCTTGAGCGCCGGGATCTTCTCGCCGACCAGACGGGCGACCTCCTCGGCATCCTCCAGGCAATCGGAGTGAGAAATCGTGCAGCGGCCGGTGTAGGCGGAACCGTTCTCAACGTGATCCATCATGTCGTCCACCAGGCGGACGATCGCCTTCTTCTTGGTGCGGATCTTCTCGCGCGGGATGAGCTTGCCCTCGAAGTTCACGTTCATGACCGGGCAGATCTTGAGCGCCGTGGCGATCAGCGCGCTCGTGGAGCTCACGCGGCCGCCGCGCTTCAGGCAGTCGAGATCGGACACGAAGAACCACTGGTTGACGTTCATCTTGTGGACCTCGGTCCACTCGGCGAGCTCATCGAAACCCATGCCCTCGTCGCGCTTGTCGGCCATGACCTCGACGAGCAGGCCGAACCCCGCAGAGGCGCACAGCGAATCGATGACGCGGATCTTGCGCTCGGGGTATTGCGGCGCGAGCGTCTCGGCGGCAAGGCAGGCGGAGTTGTACGTCCCGGAGATGCCCGTGGACAGCGAGACGTGCAGGATATCGAGCCCCTGCTTGAGATAGGGCTCCCAAAACGCGACGTACTCGCCCGTACCGACCTGGGAGGTCTTGGCCTGCGCACCACCTTTGAGCGTGCCGAAGAACTCCTGCGGCGTGGTGGACTGATAGATGTCGTCCGTGTAAGTCGCGCCGTTCATCTCGTAGTGGAAGCAGACGTAGCCCACGTTGCGCTCACGGTAGAACGAAAGCGGCATGTCGGCCGTCGACTCACAGGTGATCATGTAATCGCTCATGCATTCTCCTTCGCAGACACGAATCGGATACCCGCCCTATAGCATTATCGCACCTGACGCCCTTATCTCCTAGCTGGTATTGCACACGAGCTGGCGTAGTATCGAAAACATGCTGCAGGAGGGCGCAGAAGAAAAAGCCGCCGAAAGACCACGTAGGCCTTTCGGCGGCTCGGTGCGAGGGCGATCGACGCCACCTGCGGGAAGACGCGCATTGCGGCAGGCGGGGCGATCGGGGCTCACGCCTCGATGTGCGACAAGTCGACGTCGAGCTTCATCTCGGGCACATGTGCGAGTTCGGACAGCGTCACGCCGTCGACGTAGTCGTCGATGGCCGCCTCGAGCCCCTGCCAGAACCTCACCGTCGAGCACAGGTCGGAGCGCACGCAGGAGCCCTCGAGCCCGTCACAGGCGACGGGTGCCGTCGCGCCCTCCGCCGCGCGCAGGATGTCGCCGGCGCGGATCTCCTCGGCCGGCCGGGCGAGCATGTAGCCGCCGCCCTTGCCGCGCACGCTCTTGAGCAGGCCGGCGGCCATGAGCGGGCGCACGAGCTGCTCCAGATACTTGAGCGAGATGCTCTCGCGCTCGGCGACCTCGCGCAGGGCGATCTTGCCCTCCTCGTCACCGAAGGCGGCGATGTAGATCATGAGGCGCAGCGCGTAGCGGCCCTTGGACGATATGAGCATGGAGTGCCTCCGTACCCCTCGATATGCAAAAAGACGACCAGCGTCCGGTCATAATCTTAGTGAATTGCTCGGAATTAATCTTGACTCTTTTCCGGTACATCTTATCCTTATCCCGAGAGAATTCCTAGGGTTTATCCCGGGGACACACCGTCCCCTTGCATTCGAGGAAGGACACCCGATGCCACAAAGCGCACTCCTCAGCGTGAACAACCTGACCGCCTCGGTCGACGAGAAGACGATCCTGCACGCGGTCAACCTGTCTGTCAACGCGGGCGAGACCCATGTCCTCATGGGCCCCAACGGCGCCGGCAAGTCCACCATGGGCCATGTCATCATGGGCGACCCCGTCTACACCGTCAACGACGGAAGCATCACCTTCGACGGCACCGACATCACCGAGCTCTCCTGCGACAAGCGCAGCCGCGCCGGGCTGTTCCTGTCGTTCCAGGCGCCCGTCGAGATCCCCGGCGTGCCGCTGTCGAGCTTTTTGCGCGCCACCATCGCCGGCCGTCCCGGCCTGGAGATGAAGGGCAAGGAGTTCCGCCGCCGCGTGAAGGAGCTCGCCGCCCAGCTCGACATGGACACCGCCTACCTCAACCGCGAGCTCGGCGTGGGCTTCTCCGGCGGCGAGAAGAAGAAGGTCGAGATGCTGCAGCTCCTGCTGCTCCAGCCCAAGCTCGCCATTCTCGACGAGACCGACTCGGGCCTCGACGTCGACGCGCTGTCCGTTGTCTCCCGCGGCATGGACGCCTATCGCGCGAGCTGCGACGGCTCGCTCGTCATCATCACCCACAACACGCGCATCCTCGAGCACCTCGAGGTCGACCGCGTGCACGTGATGGTGGGCGGGCGCATCGTGCGCGAGGACGATGCGAGCCTCATCCCATGGATCGACGAGCACGGCTTCGAGTCGTTCGAGCGCGAGGCCGCCGACGCGGCAGCCGACGCGCGCTAAGGAGGCCGGCTCATGGCGAAAAAGCGTACCGAGGTCGCGGACATCGACCGCAGCCTCTACGATTTCAAGGACTCCGAGGAGGGCTTCGAGCGCCTCGACGCGGGCCTGACGCCCGAGATCGTGACTGAGATCTCCCAGCGCAAGGACGAGCCGGACTGGATGCTCGACTTCCGCCTGAAGTCCCTTGAGATCTACAACTCCATGCCGAACCCGACGTGGGGGCCCTCCATCGCGGGCCTCGACATGGACCATATCGTCACCTACGTGAAGCCCAACACCGACCAGAAGGCCGACTGGGAGTCCGTGCCCGACGACATCAAGAACACGTTCGAGCGCCTGGGCATCCCCGAGGCGGAGCGCAGCTATCTCGCCGGTGTCGGCGCCCAGTACGACTCGGAGCTCGTATACCACAACATGCAGGACACGGCCTCCAAGATGGGCATCGTCTACTCCGGCATCGAGGAGGCGCTGCACGAGCCCCGCTGGGAGGAGATCATCCGGGACAAGTTCATGACGCTCATCCCGCCCACCGACCACAAGTTCGCGGCGCTGCACGGCGCGGTGTGGTCGGGAGGCTCGTTCGTCTACGTGCCGAAGGGCGTCAAGCTTGACTTCCCGCTGCAGAGCTACTTCCGCCTGAACGCCGCCGGCGCGGGCCAGTTCGAGCACACGCTCATCATCGTCGAGGACGATGCGGACCTGCACTTCATCGAGGGCTGCTCGGCGCCCAAGTACAACGTGGCCAACCTCCACGCCGGCGCCGTCGAGCTGTTCGTGGGCAAGCGCGCGCACCTACGCTACTCCACGATCGAGAACTGGTCCAAGAACATGTACAACCTGAACACCAAGCGCGCCCGGTGCGACGAGGAGGGCGAGATCGAGTGGATCTCGGGCTCCTTCGGCAGCCACGTGGGCTACCTCTACCCCATGAGCGTGCTGGCGGGCCGCAGGTCCAAGTCGAGCTTCACCGGCATCACGTTCGCCGGCGCCGGCCAGAACCTCGACACCGGCTGCAAGGTCGTGCTCGGCGCCCCCGAGACCACGGCGACCGTCGAGACCAAGGGCATCTCCAAGGGCGGCGGCATCCAGACCTTCCGCAGCTCGATCGTCGCCACGCCCGCGGCCGAGGGCTCTGCCGCCACGGTCTCCTGCCAGTCGCTCATGCTCGACGACGAGAGCCGCTCCGACACCATCCCCGCCATGGACATCCGCGCCAAGAACGTCGACATCGGGCATGAGGCCACCATCGGCCGCATCGGCGACGACAAGATCTTCTACCTCATGAGCCGCGGCATCTCCGAGGAGGAGGCACGGACCATGATCGTGAACGGCTTTGCGAACCCGGTCTCCAAGGAGCTGCCGCTTGAGTACGCCGTCGAGATGAACAACCTGATCAAGCTCGAGATGGAAGGGGCGATCGGATAGTGGAGGCCCTGAAGATCAAACATGCCAGCGCTATGCCCGCCCCCACCTGGGGCTGGCTGCGCATGAACGACGCCACGATCGAGATCCCCGCCGACCTCGCGCGCGCCCGCGCCGTCACCGTGGAGGCCGACGAGGACCTCACCGAGAACCACGCGAGCTTCGAGGGCGCGGTGGCCGAGCTGCAGGAGCGCATCGACGCCGCACGCGGCGACGCCTGCGACACGTTTCCTTGGCTATGACGTCTGCAGCGGCCTCGCGTACGGCGCTGTATCTTATACACATCTAGATGTGTATAAGGGACAGGCGTCGACGACCTCGACACCCCGGCGCTGTCCGCCTACCAGAAGCGCGCCACCCGCGAGGAGATCGCGGGCGATGTCGCCGCCTCCTTCGAGACGGGCATCCATATCGACGCGCGCTCGTATCTGAACTTCCTCGCCGGCAGCACCGTCGTGCTCGCCACCGAGAAGGGAGAGACCGAAAGCGCCGTGGTCCGCGTCGACGGCGAGCCCGGCCACGCGGCGGGCGCCTCCGTCGACGTGGTGACTGCCCCCGACTCCACGCTCGACGTCACCATCTCGCTCGATGGCGACGCGTCCGGCAGCAGCAAGGCCGGCCTCATCGGCTCCGAGCTGCGCGTGTTCGCCGGAGCGCGCTCCCGTGTGAACGTCGTCGTCTACGTGACCGCCGACGCGCCGTTCACCGTGATCGACGATTCCGGCTACGTGCTCGACGAGGGCGCGCGCGTGAACGTCCGCCACATCGTGCTCGGCGGCGGCCGCACCTACACCGGCCTCGCCCCCGACCTTCGCCGCGACACCGCCCGAATCGACCTCGACACCCGCCATCTCCCCCCCGGCGAGGATGCGCGCGACTTCAACTACATCATCCGCCATCGCGGTCGCAAGACCTTCTCGAACATGGACGCCAACGGCGTGCTGACGGGCACCTCGCGCGACGTGCTGAGCTCCACGCACGGAATCGCGCTTGCCCACGGGTGCAAGGGCTCCGAGGGCTCCGAGCGCGAGACGGTGCTTCTGGCCAACCAGGGCGTGGACAACAAAACCGTCCCGACCATCCTGTGCGACGAGGACGACGTGGCGGGCAACCACGGCGCCACGATCGGGCACGTGCGTCCCGAGCAGCTGTTCTACCTCGGATGCCGCGGCCTTTCCCAGGAGCAGGCGGAGTCCCTGTTCGTGGCGGCGAAGCTCGAGGACGCCGCCCTTTCCGCACCGACTGACGACATCCGCGAGAACGTGGTGCGCCTCGGTTCCGCCCTCATCGATGGTTTCGAGGAGGAGATCGCATGATCGATATCGACGTGAATCCCTATAAGGCGGATTTCCCGCTGCTTGCGGGCAAGCCCGACATCGCGTTTCTGGACAGCGGCGCCACCGCCCAGCGCCCTGCCTGCGTGCTCGATGCGCAGCGCGCGTTCTACGAGACCATGAACGCCAACCCGCTGCGCGGCCTGTACTCGCTCTCCGTCGAGGCGACCGAGGCCATCGCCAAGGTCCGTTCGCAGATCGCCGCGCTCATCGGAGCGGTGGACGACCGCGGGCGGGCGCAGGCGAACGACATCGTGTTCAGCCGCAATGCGAGCGAGTCTTTGAACCTAGTGGCCAAGTCCTTCGCCCCGCTTGTGCTCAAGCCCGGCGACGAGGTCGCCATCACCATCATGGAGCACCACTCCAACCTCATCCCCTGGCAGCAGGCGTGCGCCGCCGCCGGCGCCAAGCTCGTCTACCTCTACCCCACCCCCGAAGGCGTGCTCACCGACGAGGAGATCGCCGAGAAGATCGGCCCCGCGACCAAGATCGTCGCGGCCGTGCACGTGTCGAACGTCCTCGGCGTGGTGAACCCGATCGAGAAGCTTGCCAAGGCGGCCCACGACAACGGTGCGTACCTGGTCGTCGACGCCGCGCAGTCCATCCCGCACATGTCGATCGACGTGCGCGAGCTGGGCGCGGACTTCATCGCGTTTTCCGCCCACAAGGCGTTCGGCCCCATGGGCATCGGCGTGCTGTGGGGTCGCCACGAGCTGCTCGAGCAGATGCCTCCCATGCTCACCGGCGGCGAGATGATCGAATCGGTCACCGAGCAGGGCGCCGTCTGGGCGCCGGTGCCCGAGAAGTTCGAAGCGGGCACGCAGGACGCAGCGGGCATCTACGCCACGGGCGCCGCATTCGACTACCTCGTGAACACCGTGGGCTACGACGCGGTCCGCGAGCGCGAGGGGGCGCTCATCGCCTACGCCATGGACCAGCTCAAGAGCCTGCCGTATATCCAGATCATCGGCTCGCTTGATCCGGCCGACCATCACGGCGTCATCAGCTTCAACGTCGAGGGCATCCATCCGCACGACGTCTCGAGCATTCTCGACATGAGCGGCGTCTGCATCCGCGCCGGGCACCACTGCGCGCAGCCGCTGCTCGCCTGGCTGCACTGCGAGAACCTTGCGTGCTGCCGCGCCAGCTTCGCCTTCTACAACGACAAGGCGGACATCGACCGCCTCATCGCCGGCCTCAAAGCCGTCTGGTCCACCTTCCATCCGGGCGAGTAGGCCGCTTCCACCAGCATCCCAGACCGCGGCGGCGCAGGAACAGCGCCGCCGCATTCGTTCGCCAAGGAGTCTTCCATATGGGCAACCTCTATACTTCGACCACCTTCATGGAGCACAACTCGCATCCCGACTACAAATACGAGATGGACGCCCCCACCCACGAGCACGACGGCATCAATCCGAGCTGCGGCGATGAGCTCACGCTGCAGCTGCGCATCGAGGACGGCGTCATCGAGGAGGCGAGCTTCACCGGCCACGGCTGCGCGATCTCCCAGGCATCGGCCGACATCATGGCCGACCTCATCACCGGCGAGACGGTCGAGGAGGCCAAGCGCCTCTCCGGGCTGTTTTTGGCCATGATCCGCGGCGAGGAGCTCACCGAAGAGGACTACGAGGACCTCGACGAGGCCGCGCAGCTGCGCGACATCTCCCACATGCCCGCCCGCGTGAAGTGCGCCGAGCTCGCCTGGCGCACCCTGGACGGCATGCTCGGTGACGACAAGGCGGAGTAATTGCCGCGTGGGGCCAATGGGTCAATTGGGGACGGGTTCGTTCCAACCCATCGGCGGCTTACACTGCCGCCGATGGGTTGGAACGAACCCGTCCCCAATTGACCCATTCAGTCGGCGAACCCGCTGCCTGCGTGCCGCCCAAGGGGGCCGGCTGACGACACCGTGGGCCGCAGAGCCGCCTCGTTATTCATTCTGTAGGCTCGCTGTACCGCATGGCGCGAAGACCGGCTTGCGGCTACACTGCTTTGGAGACATCGATTCAACGGGAGGGCGCATGGCGCAAAAGCATACGGGCGACACCGACTCCAAGCGCTCTGCCGTCGTGAAAGGCGAGCCCGCCGAGGCGCGTCGAGGAAGCGCGCCTAAGCTGCATGTCGGCAGCGCCACGTCGGCCCGCGACCGCGATGCCGACCGCTCCTCCATGAAGCAGGTCAGGATAACCTTCGTCTTTCTTGGTATCGTCGCCGTCATCTACGTGGCCTACCTGTTTTTCAGCGGCCAGATCGACGACTTCTTCCGCGCGCTCGCGGGCGTCGACCTCGGCTGGATCGCCACGGGCATCGTCTGTTTCCTGTGCTATTACGTCTTCGGCGTCCTCGCCTACGCCGTGCTCGCGTCGACCGACCATAACTCCCCCGTCGGCTTTCGCGACCTCATGAGCGTCGAGGCATCCGGTGTGTTCTTCATGCGCCTCACGCCCGGAGGTGCCGGCGTCATCCCTTCGCAGATCTACCGCCTCACGCGCGCCGGCCTTTCCCTGACCGACGCCTCCGCGCTGCAGTTTGTCCGCTTCACGCTCTACGAAGCGGGCGAGGGCATCTTCGCCGCGCTCATGCTGCTGCTGTGCAGCGGATACTTCCTCGAGACCTTCTCCGACGTCAAGATCCTCGGGCTTGATGTGACCTTTATCGGCATCTTCATGTTTGCCTATAAGTTCGTGCAGGTGGGCGGCGTGCTTTTGCTCTGCCTGCTCCCCGGCCCCATCCAGAAGGTGGGCGGCATCCTGCTTAAAATCGGCCGTGCGCTGCACATCCTGAACTCCGAGCGGCACGATCGCTTCAAGAACCTGCTCGACACGCAGGTGAGCACCTTCTCGAGCGCCTTTCGCGCCGCGGCGGCACACAGGCGCGCGCTTTTGGCGGCGGAGGTCATCACCCTGCTGCAGCTCGGTTGCATGTACGCTCTTCCCTATTTCGTGCTGCGCGCCTTCGGCCTCGAGGCCGATCCGATCGTGTGCCTCGCTTCCGGATCTATGGTCGAGCTCCTCGTGAACGCCATCCCGCTTCCCGGCGGCGCAGGAGGCGCGGAGGTCGGGTTCTCCTACCTGTTCGGCGGCATGTTCGGCTGGCATCTGTCCGCTGGCCTTGTGATCTGGCGCAGCGTCGAGTATCTGCTGCCGGTGCTCATCGCCGCTCCCTGCATGGGCATGCGCTCCACCTCGAACGAGAGTATCTACCGGCGTTGGACGAGAAGGTTCCGGAACATGGAGCGCGTCGCGCGCGGCCAACGGGGTTCGCTCGAGCGGCCCGCCGGCATCACCTACCGTCCCAAGCGCAAACAGCCGACCGACAAGTCGGGGCAGTCGGGGAAATAGCACGGGGTTGGGCAGAGCCGGGAAACACCTTCTGCCGCGCAAAACCCCTCTGGATTCCATCTGCTCCGACTAGAACCAAAAGGGGCAGTCCTTTTTTGGCAGGGCAGAGGGTCCATATACACAGCTCGTAGATTACTTAAAAACGAAACAACCTAGGCATGGTTTTTGGAAGCTTCCCGCGCAAGCCGAAGGATGAGCGGCGCGTTGTTGTGGACAAACGTATCGAGATACGCCATGTCATCATCGGTGAAGCCCTCGATATCCGACCACTCGAACGCCGGGAGCACACAACGGGCGCTATCGAAGCCCAGCTCAATAGGGCGCTCGATCGAGACCTCGACGACTCCGTCGTCCAAAACGTTGGAATAAGCTACCTGCGTCCCATCCTCAAGCTCAGCATAGTCGTAAAACATGATGCACCTCCTAACGATTCAAAGTATATCTCGTATTACCCCATGCCCGTCGCTCTTACAGCCCATCCGGAATACCTTTTCCGCCTTTCATTACCAAACATAACGCAGCCATAATGGACCAAGGGGTCCTCTGCATCCCCTCTCCATCTGTGGCAACCTGGCGGCAACCGATGAACGCGCACTAGAGCACGAACCCCATGACGGCACCGAGCAACGTGGCGACCCAGGGGATCGTGAAGTCGCCCATATAGAGCATGGGCGCCAGAAACAGCCCGCTTATCGTCGACGAGGGAAACAGCAGCACCGTTGCCCACATGAGAACATGCAATGCAAGTGCCGCGATGTTGACCACCTTCACGAGACGAACGACGCGCTTGCTCTCCCCCACGTTGTTGAACAGCGATCCCACGAGCAGCGCCGACGAATAGCAAAACGCAGGCCATGCAACCAGTGAGTGCAGCGCCGCCGGAAATGTACGAAAATGCATGGCGGCCCAGTCAGCGAGCACCATCCAGTACAGCACGATGTAGGAAAGCGATGCGACGGTCACGACGGCGGCGATGATGCGAATGCGCTTCATGGCTCCTCCCCGGCTCGGATAGCTTCATTCTACCCACGGGCGCGCTCCGCGATAAGCGATCCCCTCCGCGATGCCCCCGCTCATGAAAAAGGGCCGTCCGAAGACGGCCCCGCATGCAAGCTGCAGCACGTTTTGCTACATGACCACCGGCGTCACGACGTTGTCGTCGGCGTCGAACTCGAGCGGCGCGGGCTCGTCGAGCGCCTCCACGCCGGGATACTTGCCCGCCTTGACGTCCTCGTAGTAGGCAGCGGACAGCATGATCTGCCCGATGTGCAGGCTGTTGGCGATACGCACCATGCGGACCGGCTTGCCCTCGATGCCGTTGCAGGTGCGGATGCACAGCTGGATGGCCTCCTTGTCGGTGGCGACCACGCACGGAATGCACGCGCTCTTGAGCACCGTCGAGGTCAGGCAGTTGGGATACATGGCCTCGATGTCCATCACATCGAAGATCTTGGAGGTGATGGCGCTCGCCAGGCCGACACCCAGCGCGTTGCCGTGGCTGATCTCGGAAAGGTTCAGAAACGCCGTGCGCTGGACCTGGATGCCGCCGTGCGCGAAGTCGGTCGAGAACGTGCCGGTGATGTTGGGGTCGACGCCCGTGCCGGAATAGTTCTTGCCGATCTCGTCGACCACGAGCACGTCGCCCTCGCCCACGATAAGCGACGGCATGTTGGCCTTGGCGACCTCGAGCAGCTCCGCCTCGCGCTCGAGGATGTTCTCGGGCAGAATCGCCTCGATCATGGCCGTCTCGTCGTAGGCGTTCTCGATGCACGGAATGGCGAACAGGATCGGTGCCTTCTCGAGCACCACGGCCGCCATGGTCGGGATGTTCTGGCCGATCTTGCCCATGCCGTCGGAATGGACAGTCTGGGCGCCCACCTGCTTGCCGAGGCCGACGGTCATCATCTTGCAGGGACCGGACTCATGGGTGCCGCGGAACGCGTTGTGGGGCTTCAGGCGGCAGGAGACGATGATGCCGTCGGACTCGTAGGCGTTCTTGTCGAGCACCACGCGCTTGCCGAGGCTGGAATACCCGAGCTCGACGACCTCCATGGAACTCTTGATGGGGCAGCCCATGGCCTCCTCGGTGATGCCGAAGCCGGCGAGCATCTCCTTCTGGCCCTCGGCGGTGGCACCGCCGTGGCTACCCATAGCAGGTACGATAAACGGGTTGGCGCCGCGACGCTTGACCGCGTCCACGACGGCCCTGGTGATGATGTCAACGTTGCGAATACCACGGCTACCGGCGGTAATGGCGATGTTCATGCCCGGCTTGATCTTCTCGGAGAACTGCGGCTGGGCAATCTGCTCCTCGACGATGCCGGGAATGTCCTCCGGCGCGATGGACTGACGCGGGAACGTCTGACGCGCATGGAACATCTCGGGAATCTCGACCCCGGCGAGAAGCTTGGATACGGTACCGCCCTTGGTCACCTTCATGGTAAACCTCCCTGATTCGTATCGTTCACGATACTGCAATGCTAGTCTCCGGACAGAACGCGCCAATGGTACGAGGAACATAGTTGGACAAACGGCATCAGGCCCGCCGCCCTCGGCACAGCAGGGCTGAGCTCTTGCGCTGGCGATACATGGCGACAGCGCGTTTCCCGCACGACGACAGCTCAATGCGCGGCCGTCGGGACTCCTCCAGAGGGCTTTGCCATGGTCAAAACCATCACTCCCATTGCAAACTTGCACACATGCAGCCGTTCGTGGTCAATCGGTGCGTTCCCATTGCAATTCCTGGAACAGATCCGGCTCATATTAATATACAATATTGTTGTCCTTGTACGGTGGCCTCTCGAAATACGCCGCTACGGCAAAGCGAGTAGAAATCAACCGCATATTACAATATTTAATATTGCGCCCTTCAAAAGCAGCTCCATGCAATTGCAATGGGAGCGCACCGATTGACCACAGATGGCTTCACGTGCATCGGATCGCAATGGGAATGCAGTTTTTGGCCATAGCGCGATCTTCCGACCTGCCGTGCAACGATAAAAAGCACCGCCCGGGCGAATGCCCGGACGGTGCTAGCGCGACAATTCGATATGTCGGAGAAGCCTACTCGTTGAGAGCGGCGTTCACAGCGACGGCGCAAGCGACGGTGGCACCGACCATGGGGTTGTTGCCCATGCCGATGAGGCCCATCATGTCGACGTGCGCAGGCACCGAGGAGGAGCCGGCGAACTGGGCGTCGGAGTGCATACGACCCATGGTGTCGGTCATGCCGTAAGAGGCAGGGCCGGCAGCCATGTTGTCCGGATGCAGGGTACGACCGGTACCGCCACCGGAGGCCACGGAGAAGTACTTCTTGCCGTCGGCCAGGCGCTCCTTCTTGTAGGTGCCCGCAACGGGGTGCTGGAAGCGCGTGGGGTTGGTGGAGTTACCGGTGATCGAGATGTCGACGTTCTCGTGCCACATGATGGCAACGCCCTCGCGGACATCGTCGGCACCGTAGCAGTTGACCTCGGAGCGAGGACCGTCGGAATACGGGATGGTCTCGACGACCTTGAGCTCGCCGGTGAAGTAGTCGAACTGGGTCTTCACATAGGTGAAGCCGTTGATGCGGGCGATGATCTGGGCGGCATCCTTGCCGAGGCCGTTCAGGATAACGCGCAGCGGCTTCTTGCGGGCCTTGTTGGCGTTCATAGCGATGCCGATGGCGCCCTCAGCGGCAGCAAAGGACTCGTGGCCGGCCAGGAACGCGAAGCACTCGGTGTCGTCGCCGAGCAGCATGGCGCCCAGGTTGCCGTGGCCCAGACCGACCTTGCGGTCCTCGGCGACGGAGCCGGGCACGCAGAAGGCCTGCAGGCCCTCGCCGATGATAGCGGCGGCCTCAGAAGCGCTCTTGGCGCCCTTCTTGATGGCGAGAGCGCAGCCGAGGGTGTAGGCCCACTTGGCGTTCTCGAACGCGATGGACTGGACGTCTGCGACGATCTCGCGAGGATCGATACCCTTGTCCTGGCAGATCTGCAGAGCCTCCTCGAGGGAGGAGATGCCGTTCTCGGCGAGGCAGGCATTAATCTTGTCGATGCGGCGCTCGTAACCTTCGAAGCTAACAGCCATTATTCTTTCCCTCCCTTTCTACTCGTGAACCGGGAACACGGACTCGACGGTGTGGGTCTCCTCGTCGGTACGAGGATCGATGTACTTGGCAGCGGCCTCCCACTGACCATAGTGACCCATGGCGCCAGCGATGGCGTCCTCGGGGGTGGCACCCTTCTTGAGGGCATCGGTGAACTTGCCGAGGTTCAGGAACTCGAACGCGATGATCTCGTTCTTGTCGTTCAGAGCCATGCGGGTGACGTAGCCCTGGGAGAGCTCGAGATAGCGAGCGCCCTTGGCCTTGGTGCCGAACATGGTGCCGACCTGGGAGCGCAGGCCCTTGCCGAGGTCGTCAAGGGAAGCGCCGACGGGCAGGCCGCCCTCGGAGAACGCGGTCTGGCTGCGGCCGTACACGATCTGCAGGAAGATCTCACGCATGGCGACGTTGATGGCGTCGCACACGAGGTCGGTGTTCAGGGCCTCGAGGATGGTCTTGCCGGGAAGGATCTCGGAAGCCATAGCCGCGGAGTGGGTCATGCCGGAGCAACCGAGGGTCTCGACGAGGCACTCCTCGATGATGCCGTTCTTGACGTTAAGCGTCAGCTTGGAAGCGCCCTGCTGGGGAGCGCACCAACCAACACCGTGCGTAAGGCCGGAGATGTCGGAAATCTCCTTGGCCTGAATCCACTGACCCTCCTCGGGGATGGGTGCGGGGCCGTGGTATGCGCCCTTGGCAACCGGGCACATGTTCTCCACTTCTGCTGTGTACTGCATGCCTCTCCTCTCTTTCGTGATCAATCCCAAAAGATCCGCGGCGAAACGGAACACCTTTTGAGCACTGACATGCGTATCCATTTTAGCGCGAAACTGACGCGGCGAATTCGTCGAAGGGCGGTGAATTTGACGCGACCGGTTGGATTTCGCCAAGCGTAGAGTTTCAACCTCAGTGCAACACGCCCCAAGGATTCCAGAACCCAGCGCAACGCGTTGCGCTGGGTTCTGGAATCCTTGGGGCGTGGGGCCGGTCGGCGGCCCCGGCAAGGAGGCCGGAATATGAAGGGCTCGAAGAGGGCGAAGGCCGCCCCGCTCGCCGCGCGGCGCGCCTACCCGAGGCTCACGCTCGACGACAGGCGGGGCATCGAGCGCGGCCTGGACGGGGGCGAGAGCATGCGCGAGATCGCGCGCAGGCTCGGCAGGCCGCCGTCCACGGTGACGCGCGAGGTCAAGAGGAACAGGGTGTACCTGAGGCCCAGGGGCATGGAGGGCGAGCGGTTCCCCGCGGAGGGGCCGGACGGGCTGTGCGGCCTGCTCGCGAGGTCGCCGGGCGTGTGCAACGGGTGCAGGAAGAGGGCGTGCGGCTGCTCGAGGACCCCGAAGGCCGTCTACCGCGCGGCGAGGGCGCACGCGCTCGCCGACGAGGAGCTCCGGGGGGCGCGCAGGGGCGTGGACGAGACCGAGGAGGGCATGGCCATGAAGCTCGAGGTCATCCGCTCCGACCTCGCCCGCGGCCTGTCGCCGGAGCAGATCGCGGCCACGAGGCCGTCGCTCGGCGTCTCGAAGTCGACGATATACCGCTGGGCCGACGAGGGCTACGGGGGCATGAGCAACATGGAGCTGCGGCGCAAGGTCGGCTACAAGCCGAGGAGGAGGAAGGTCCCGCGCAGGCCGACGCCCCACTCCGACCGCAGGTCGCACGCCGCGTTCCTCGCGCTGCCGCGGGACGCGCGGGACGGACGCTGGGAGATGGACACGGTCGAGGGGCGCTCCGGCGACTCCGCCGTCGTGCTGACGCTGCTGAACAGGGCGACGAGGTTCCAGCTGGCGCTGCCGATGGCCGCCCAGACCTCGGCCGAGACCGTTCGCGCGCTGGGCGCCCTGCGCGCCCTGCTCGGGGAGGACGGCGTGCGCCGGGTCTTCGCCGTCGTGCTCACCGACAACGGCTCCGAGTTCGCCGACGAGGCCGGCATCGCCGCCGCGCTCTGCGAGCGGCCGGGCGAGACGAGGCTGTTCTACTGCGACCCGATGCGCTCGGACCAGAAGGGCTCCTGCGAGCGCAACCACGTCGAGATCAGGAAGCTGCTGCCGAAGGGCCGCGGGATATCCTTCGACCGGCTGGCGCCGGCCGACTGCGCCCTGCTGATGAGCCACGTGAACTCCGAGCCGAGGGGCTCGCTCGCCTTCATGTGCCCCTCGGCGATGCTGCTGGCGGCCTACGGGGACGACGCCCGGGCGCTCCTCGACGGGCTCGGCGTCGAGGTGCTGGACCCCTCGGAGCTCGACCTGACGCCGGGGTGCATCGAGCGCGCCCGCGCCGAGAGGGGTGACGGGCCGCTTGTGTTTGATAACGTCTGACTTGCGGATTTGATCACCCGGAGCTTTCGGGAATGGTCACGAAAAACTTTCGGGTTTGGGCATGGGCACGCCGACCATCCCCAACGGGGCCTAACGTTGTCGCTGCTACGGTTGCGACGATGGGAGGCCGGGAAGGAAATGATCGGCGTGGACAAGATCGACGATATCAGAAGGCTCGGGAGGGGCGGGGCGAGCGTCGCCTCGATCGCCCGGGAAACCGGGGTCTCCGAGCCCACGGTGAGGAAGTACCTGAGGGAGACCGACCTCTCCGAGAGGCCGCCGGCGGTCGGCAGGGCGCCCGAGTCGCCCCTGCTCGAGCCCTTCGCGGCGCTGGTCGATTCGTGGCTGCTCGAGGACAGGCGCTGCTGGTACAAGCAGCGCCACACCGCGAAGAGGGTCTTCGACCGGCTCGTCGCGGAGAAGGGCTTCGAGGGCTCGTACTCGACCGTCAGGAGGTACGTGAGGAGGAGGCGCGAGGAGCTCGCCGCCGAGCTCGACGCCCGCGAGGCGCAGGGGTTCCTGCTGCTCGACTGGCTCCCGGGCGAGTGCCAGGTCGACTTCGGGCAGGCCGACTTCCGCGTGCGAGGCGTCGTCACCCGCGGCCACTTCCTCGTGGTCACGTTCCCGCACTCAAACGTCGGGCTCGCGCAGGTCTTCTGGGGCGAGACCGCGGAGTGCGTCTGCCAGGGGCTCCGCGACGTCTTCGAGTTCCTCGGGGGCGTGCCGCTGCGGGCCGTGTTCGACAACGCCACCGAGGTCGGCCGCAGGGTCGGCGCCGAGATGAGGACCTCGGCGCTCTTCCGCCGGTTCGCCGCGCACTACGGGCTCGACTACAGCTTCACCAACCCCTACTCGGGGAACGAGAAGGGCTCCGTGGAGAACAAGGTCGGGACGCTCAGGCGCAACCTCTTCGTCCCGGTCCCGCAGGTCTGGGACGTGAAGGCCTACAACGAGCGGCTGCTCGGGACGTGCCTGGCGCTCTCGGACGGCAAGCCGCACTACCGCAAGGGCGCGAGCGAGTCCGAGCTCTTCGGGGACGACCGCGCCGCGCTCTCGCCGCTGCCCGCGGCTCCGTTCGCGTGCGTGACGTGGCTCACCAGGAGGTGCGACAAGCAGGGCTCGTTCAGGGCGGGCGGCGAGCACCGCTACTCGGCGGGGCCCGTCAACGCCTCCCGCGAGGTCGCCGTCGCGATGGGCGCCTTCGACGTCACGGTCGTCGGCGCCGGAGGCGAGGTCGTCGCCGAGTACCCGCGCGAGTGGGGCGACGCGCCGACGGACTCCGCCGACCCAATGCTGCAGCTGAGGCTGCTCTGCGTGCGCCCCGGCGGCTGGCGCGACAGCGTCGTGCGGGGGTCCCTGCCCGAGCAGCTCGTGGCGTTCCTCGACTCGGAGTCGCCCGCCGACCTCGGAGCCGACCTCAGGGCGCTGCGCGACGTGAGCGCCAGGCTGTGCTCGTCGACGACATCGATGGTCGCGCCGAGGCGCTCGGGGCCACGGGCGGCGTCGACGCCGCCACCCTGGAGCTCGCCGCCGCTAGGGCGGCCGCCGGCGACGCGCTCGTCGAGTACGACGAGCCGGTCGACCTCGCGGGGTACGACCGGGCCTTCGAGCTGCTGGAGGGGGGCGCCGCCAGTGCCTAGGATCCCGGACGCCGAGCGCGAGGAGTTCTCCTCGCGCGCCAGGTCGCTGTTCATATCGAAGGCGACGATAGCGTGGTTCCTCGAGACGGCGACCTCGAGCAGCTCCGCCTCGCGCTCGAGGATGTTCTCGGGCGCGCCCGAGCCGGCGGATGCGCGCCCGGCCGCGGGCCATGCCCGCTTCCCCGTGCCCAAGGCCGTGGAGGGGTTCGACTGGTCCAACGTGCGCTTTCCCGAGGGCTGGGGCCGAGACGAGATGCTCTCGCTCGACTTCGTGGAGCGCGCCGAGGACCTCGTCTTCCACGGCCCGACCGGCCGCGGCAAGACGCACGTGGCGACGGCCCTCGGCATCGAGGCGACCCGGCGCGGGGTGCCCGTGCGCTTCTTCCAGACGGCGGCGCTGGTGCTGCAGCTCGGCAAGGCGAAGCGCGAGGGGACGCTCGACAGGCTGCTGGCGGACGTCGGCAGGGCCAAGCTCGCCATTCTCGACGAGACCGACTCGGGCCTCGACGTCGACGGCGCGCGCCTGCTCTACCAGGTCATATCCGACTCTTACGAAAGGAGGAGCATAGTGTTCACCACGAACGTCGAGTTCAGCCGGTGGGGCACGGTCTTCGCGGACGACAAGCTCGCCGCCGCGATCGTGGACCGCGTCGTCCACCACGGCAGGCTCGTCGAGTTCGGCGGCCCAAGCCACCGTCTCGAGGAGTCACTCATGCTGGGCAAGTCGGGAAGCTAGCGGCGCGCCCGTGACCGAACCCGAAAAAGTTGCGTGCCCAAACCCGAAAGTTTTCCGTGATCATTTCAGAAAGACGGACTTGACCGCACGCATGTGTTTGGTCAAGTCCGTCTTTCTGAAATGATCACGGAAAACTTTCGGGTTTGGGCACGCAACTTTTTCGGGTTCGGTCACGGGCGCGCCGCTAGCTTCCCGACTTGCCCAGCATGAGTGACTCCTCGAGACGGTGGCTTGGGCCGCCGAACTCGACGAGCCTGCCGTGGTGGACGACGCGGTCCACGATCGCGGCGGCGAGCTTGTCGTCCGCGAAGACCGTGCCCCACCGGCTGAACTCGACGTTCGTGGTGAACACTATGCTCCTCCTTTCGTAAGAGTCGGATATGACCTGGTAGAGCAGGCGCGCGCCGTCGACGTCGAAGGGGACGTAGCCGAACTCGTCGAGGATCACGAGCTCGGCCCTGCCGACGTCCGCCAGCAGCCTGTCGAGCGTCCCCTCGCGCTTCGCCTTGCCGAGCTGCAGCACCAGCGCCGCCGTCTGGAAGAAGCGCACGGGCACCCCGCGCCGGGTCGCCTCGATGCCGAGGGCCGTCGCCACGTGCGTCTTGCCGCGGCCGGTCGGGCCGTGGAAGACGAGGTCCTCGGCGCGCTCCACGAAGTCGAGCGAGAGCATCTCGTCTCGGCCCCAGCCCTCGGGAAAGCGCACGTTGGACCAGTCGAACCCCTCCACGGCCTTGGGCACGGGGAAGCGGGCCTGGCGCAGCAGCCGGGCGCGCTTCGACCGCTCGCGGGACTCGAGCTCGCGCGCGAGCATCCCCGAGCACGCGGCGAGCTGGCCCGGGGTCGCCGTCTCGAGGAACCACGCTATCGTCGCCTTCGATATGAACAGCGACCTGGCGCGCGAGGAGAACTCCTCGCGCTCGGCGTCCGGGATCCTAGGCACTGGCGGCGCCCCCCTCCAGCAGCTCGAAGGCCCGGTCGTACCCCGCGAGGTCGACCGGCTCGTCGTACTCGACGAGCGCGTCGCCGGCGGCCGCCCTAGCGGCGGCGAGCTCCAGGGTGGCGGCGTCGTCGCCACCTGCGGCCCCGGCGTCCTCATGCCCCAGGTCGCCGCCGCCGCCGCCTGGCGCTCACGTCGCGCAGCGCCCTGAGGTCGGCTCCGAGGTCGGCGGGCGACTCCGAGTCGAGGAACGCCACGAGCTGCTCGGGCAGGGACCCCCGCACGACGCTGTCGCGCCAGCCGCCGGGGCGCACGCAGAGCAGCCTCAGCTGCAGCATTGGGTCGGCGGAGTCCGTCGGCGCGTCGCCCCACTCGCGCGGGTACTCGGCGACGACCTCGCCTCCGGCGCCGACGACCGTGACGTCGAAGGCGCCCATCGCGACGGCGACCTCGCGGGAGGCGTTGACGGGCCCCGCCGAGTAGCGGTGCTCGCCGCCCGCCCTGAACGAGCCCTGCTTGTCGCACCTCCTGGTGAGCCACGTCACGCACGCGAACGGAGCCGCGGGCAGCGGCGAGAGCGCGGCGCGGTCGTCCCCGAAGAGCTCGGACTCGCTCGCGCCCTTGCGGTAGTGCGGCTTGCCGTCCGAGAGCGCCAGGCACGTCCCGAGCAGCCGCTCGTTGTAGGCCTTCACGTCCCAGACCTGCGGGACCGGGACGAAGAGGTTGCGCCTGAGCGTCCCGACCTTGTTCTCCACGGAGCCCTTCTCGTTCCCCGAGTAGGGGTTGGTGAAGCTGTAGTCGAGCCCGTAGTGCGCGGCGAACCGGCGGAAGAGCGCCGAGGTCCTCATCTCGGCGCCGACCCTGCGGCCGACCTCGGTGGCGTTGTCGAACACGGCCCGCAGCGGCACGCCCCCGAGGAACTCGAAGACGTCGCGGAGCCCCTGGCAGACGCACTCCGCGGTCTCGCCCCAGAAGACCTGCGCGAGCCCGACGTTTGAGTGCGGGAACGTGACCACGAGGAAGTGGCCGCGGGTGACGACGCCTCGCACGCGGAAGTCGGCCTGCCCGAAGTCGACCTGGCACTCGCCCGGGAGCCAGTCGAGCAGCAGGAACCCCTGCGCCTCGCGGGCGTCGAGCTCGGCGGCGAGCTCCTCGCGCCTCCTCCTCACGTACCTCCTGACGGTCGAGTACGAGCCCTCGAAGCCCTTCTCCGCGACGAGCCGGTCGAAGACCCTCTTCGCGGTGTGGCGCTGCTTGTACCAGCAGCGCCTGTCCTCGAGCAGCCACGAATCGACCAGCGCCGCGAAGGGCTCGAGCAGGGGCGACTCGGGCGCCCTGCCGACCGCCGGCGGCCTCTCGGAGAGGTCGGTCTCCCTCAGGTACTTCCTCACCGTGGGCTCGGAGACCCCGGTTTCCCGGGCGATCGAGGCGACGCTCGCCCCGCCCCTCCCGAGCCTTCTGATATCGTCGATCTTGTCCACGCCGATCATTTCCTTCCCGGCCTCCCATCGTCGCAACCGTAGCAGCGACAACGTTAGGCCCCGTTGGGGATGGTCGGCGTGCCCATGCCCAAACCCGAAAGTTTTTCGTGACCATTCCCGAAAGCTCCGGGTGATCAAATCCGCAAGTCAGACGTTATCAAACACAAGCGGCCCGTCACCCCTCTCGGCGCGGGCGCGCTCGATGCACCCCGGCGTCAGGTCGAGCTCCGAGGGGTCCAGCACCTCGACGCCGAGCCCGTCGAGGAGCGCCCGGGCGTCGTCCCCGTAGGCCGCCAGCAGCATCGCCGAGGGGCACATGAAGGCGAGCGAGCCCCTCGGCTCGGAGTTCACGTGGCTCATCAGCAGGGCGCAGTCGGCCGGCGCCAGCCGGTCGAAGGATATCCCGCGGCCCTTCGGCAGCAGCTTCCTGATCTCGACGTGGTTGCGCTCGCAGGAGCCCTTCTGGTCCGAGCGCATCGGGTCGCAGTAGAACAGCCTCGTCTCGCCCGGCCGCTCGCAGAGCGCGGCGGCGATGCCGGCCTCGTCGGCGAACTCGGAGCCGTTGTCGGTGAGCACGACGGCGAAGACCCGGCGCACGCCGTCCTCCCCGAGCAGGGCGCGCAGGGCGCCCAGCGCGCGAACGGTCTCGGCCGAGGTCTGGGCGGCCATCGGCAGCGCCAGCTGGAACCTCGTCGCCCTGTTCAGCAGCGTCAGCACGACGGCGGAGTCGCCGGAGCGCCCCTCGACCGTGTCCATCTCCCAGCGTCCGTCCCGCGCGTCCCGCGGCAGCGCGAGGAACGCGGCGTGCGACCTGCGGTCGGAGTGGGGCGTCGGCCTGCGCGGGACCTTCCTCCTCCTCGGCTTGTAGCCGACCTTGCGCCGCAGCTCCATGTTGCTCATGCCCCCGTAGCCCTCGTCGGCCCAGCGGTATATCGTCGACTTCGAGACGCCGAGCGACGGCCTCGTGGCCGCGATCTGCTCCGGCGACAGGCCGCGGGCGAGGTCGGAGCGGATGACCTCGAGCTTCATGGCCATGCCCTCCTCGGTCTCGTCCACGCCCCTGCGCGCCCCGCCGAGATCCTCGTCGACGAGATCGCCGTCGGCGCGGTCGGCTTCGTGGTCCTCGAGCAGCCGCACGCCCTCTTCCTGCACCCGTTGCACACGCCCGGCGACCTCGCGAGCAGGCCGCACAGCGCGGCCGACGCCGCCGCGATGAACCGCCCCGCCCTGCTGCCCCTGGGCCTCAGGTACACCCTGTTCCTCTTGACCTCGCGCGTCACCGTGGACGGCGGCCTGCCGAGCCTGCGCGCGATCTCGCGCATGCTCTCGCCCCCGTCCAGGCCGCGCTCGATGCCCCGCCTGTCGTCGAGCGTGAGCCTCGGGTAGGCGCGCCGCGCGGCGAGCGGGGCGGCCTTCGCCCTCTTCGAGCCCTTCATATTCCGGCCTCCTTGCCGGGGCCGCCGACCGGCCCCACGCCCCAAGGATTCCAGAACCCAGCGCAACGCGTTGCGCTGGGTTCTGGAATCCTTGGGGCGTGTTGCACTGAGGTTGAAACTCTACGGCCAACCCACACGGATTGTAGGGACACGGCGAAGACGAATTTGAGGGCTGGACAGACGGCGCATGCCGCTATACTAGGCCTTGACCATTAAGCGCAGTACGAGATGCTCGCATGGAACCAACATATCCGCGATGCGGAAATAAGCCTTTCTATGTGGATGTCTCACCGACTGCGCTGGGGCATCTATTTTTTATGGCGCGACCGGGCCTTCGGGCGGGCGCGCGCCGCGACCATCAGGGAAGGAGTTCGATGAGCACGCCTACACCCAAAGCCGTCATCATGGATGAGGCATCCGTCTCGCGTGCGATGACGCGCATCGCGCACGAGATTCTCGAGCGCAACGAAGGGTGCGAGAACCTCGCCATCGTGGGCATCGTCACCCGTGGCGACCTTCTGGCCAAGCAGCTCGTAGACCGCATCAAGGAGATCGAGGGGGTGGACATCCCGCTCGGCAGCCTCGACATCAGCTTCTATCGCGATGACTTCCTGACCCACTTCTCGCCCGAGGTGCACGCCACGCACATCCCGTTCGATGTCGACGGGAAGCGCATCGTGCTGGTCGACGACATCCTGTACACGGGCCGCACGATCCGCTGCGCGCTGGACGCCATCATGGACCTCGGCCGCCCCTCGCGCATCGAGCTCGCCGTCCTCGTGGACCGCGGCCATCGCGAGCTTCCCATCTGCCCCGATTTCGTGGGCAAGAACGTTCCGTCCTCGCACGAGGAGAACGTCCGCCTGTATCTCAAGGAGGTCGACGGCCGCACGGCCGTTGAGATCTTCGACGTCGCGCCCGGGGCACACGTGGGCTCCGCGCCTCTGGGAGGTGAGTAGCCGCATGGCTTTCAATCACAAGCATCTGATCGACATCCGGGAGTACTCCGATACCGATCTCATGACCATTCTGGAGACGGCGAAGGCCTTCTCCCAGGTCAACGAGCGCGCCATCAAGAAGGTGCCGACGCTCAAGGGCAAGACCATCGTCAACATGTTCAACGAGCCCTCCACGCGCACCCGCAGCTCCTTCGAGCTCGCCGAGAAGCGCCTGTCCGCCGACAGCCTGAACTTCGGCGGCTCCTCGACGTCCACCGTCAAGGGAGAGAGCCTCATCGACACCGTCATGACGCTCAACTCCTATAAGATCGACATGGTCGTCATCCGCGACAAGCACGCGGGCGCCCCCTACATCGTCACGCAGCATTCTCCCGTGTCGGTCATCGACGCGGGCGACGGCAAGCACGGCCACCCCACCCAGGCCCTGCTCGACCTGTACTCCATCTGGGAGCGCAAGCACACCTTCGAGGGTCTGAAGGTCGGTATCGTGGGCGACATCTCGCACTCCCGCGTGTGCGGCTCGCTCATCCCCGCGCTCAAGATCATGGGCGCCGAGGTGACGATCATCGCCCCCGGCACGCTCATCCCGCCCGCGCCCGAGGTGCTCGGCGTCGACCACGTGAGCTACAGCCTCGACGACGCGCTCCCCGAGCTCGACGTCGTCTACATGCTGCGCATCCAGCGCGAGCGCCTCGAGGGCGCCCCGTTCCCGAGCCTGCGCGAGTACCACGAGCTGTACGGCCTCACGCGCAAGCGCGAGCATCTCATGAAGCCCGACGCCATCGTGTGCCACCCCGGCCCGATCAACCGCGGCGTCGAGTTCGACTCCTACATGGCCGACCATCCTGAGCGCTCGGTCATCTTGGACCAGGTCTATGCCGGCATCTGCGTGCGCATGGCCGCCCTGTATCTGCTGCTTGGAGGTGCCGATAATGGCCTTGCTTCTTAAGAACGCCCACATCGTCGACCCGTCCGTCAACCTTGACGGCGTGGCCGATGTCGCCATCGAGGGCGACCGCATCACCGCCGTCGGCGAGAACCTTGCCGTCGAGGGCGCCGAGGTCATCGACCTTTCCGGCAAGTACCTCGTGCCGGGCCTCGTGGACATGCACGTCCACCTGCGCGACCCGGGCTACGAGCACAAGGGTGACATCGTGAGCGAGACCCGCGCCGCTGCCAAGGGCGGCATGACCGGCGTGTGCTCCATGCCCAACACCGACCCGGTGACCGACAACGGCGTGGCCGTCGAGTACGTGAAGTCCGTCGCCGCCGCCAAGGGCCACTGCCGCGTCTATCCGTCCGGCGCCATCACCAAGGGCCTCAAGGGCGAGATCATCTCCGAGATGGGCGACATGGTCGCCCACGGCTGCGTCGCGTTCACCGACGACGGCCGCGGCATCCAGGGCGCCGGCATGCTGCGCCGCGCCATGGACTACGGCAAGATGTTCGGCAAGGTCTTCATGAGCCACTGCCAGGACGAGGACCTCGTCGGCGAGGGCCAGATCAACGAGGGCGCCGTGTCCACGCGCCTCGGTCTTCTGGGATGGCCCGCGGAGGGCGAGGAGCTCCAGATCCAGCGCGACATCATGATTGCCCGCCTGACCGGCGCCAAGCTGCACATCCAGCACATCTCGACCGCGCGCGGCCTCGAGATGGTCCGCGCCGCCAAGGCCGAGGGCCTTCCGGTCACCTGCGAGGCGACCCCGCATCACCTGTTCCTCACCGAGGACGCCATCGACGAGACCTACAACACCTCCCTCAAGGTCAACCCGCCGCTGCGCACCGCCGCGGACGCCGAGGCCCTGCGCGAGGGCGTCGCCGACGGCACGGTCGACGCGATCGTGACCGACCATGCGCCCCATGCCGACTGGGAGAAGTCTCGCGAGTTCGAGCTGGCTCCGTTCGGCATGATCGGCATCGAGGGCTCGCTGGCGCTCGTGCTGACCAACCTGGTCAAGACCGGCAAGATCACCTACCAGCGCATGGTGGAGCTCATGTCCATCGCCCCGCGCCGCATCCTCGGCGTCGAAGAGGTCAAGATCGAGGCCGGCTCGCTTGCCGACATCACCGTGTTCGATCCCGAGATCCGCTGGACGATCGGCGAGGACGGCTTTGAGTCCCGCGCCCATAACTGCGGCTTCACGGGCACCGAGGTCTGCGGTCGCGCCACCGACGTGTTCGTGGGCGGCAAGGCGACCCTGCGCGATGGCGTCGTCTGCTAGCCGCGCGCATTTGCTACCATAGGTACCAACCGTTAGCTGCGGGCCGGGTGCGCCATCTCGCAAGAGGGGTGCCTCGGCCCGTTGAGTTTCGCTTATCAAGAGAGGAGACGCGTATGCCCCAGCCTTCTTCGGCTCGGCTGCATGAGTTCAGGATCGTCTCGAACGACAAGATCGCCGACGACACCTATGCGCTTGTCATCGAGGCCCCGGCGCTCGCAGCCGCCATCAAACCCGGACAGTTCATGAATTTCGAGGTTCCCGGCAACGCCATGAGCCTGCTGCGCATCCCGCTGTCCTACGCCCGCGCGGACGCGGACGCCGGCACGGTCGAGATCTGGTACGCGGTGGTGGGCGAGGGCACCGAGCGCCTGTCGCAGATGCGGCCCGGCGACACCTCGACGGTGCTCGGCCCCGGCGGCCACGGGTGGAGCGTGCCCGAGGGCTGCTCGCGCGCGCTGCTCGTCGGCGGCGGCATCGGCGTCCCCCCGCTGGTTCCGTTGGCCGAGCAGCTGCATGCCCAGGGCATCGAGTTCGACGTGTGCCTGGGCGCCAAGACGGCGACCGCCGGCGTGGGCAGCTCGGAGCTCGACGCGCTCGGCGCGCACGTCATCGAGATCGCGACCGATGACGGTACGGACGGCTACCACGGCTTCGTGACCGACCCCGCCGCCAAGCTGCTCGACGAGAAGCGCTATGACTACGTCGCCACCTGCGGCCCGGGCGTCATGATGTCCAAGGTCGCCGAGGCCGCCGCCAAGGCGGGCGCGTACTGCGAGGCGTCGCTCGAGCGCATGATGAGCTGCGGGTTCGGTGCCTGCAGTACCTGCAACGTCGAGACGACGGAGGGTATGAAGGGCGCCTGCATGTGCGGTCCCGTGTTCGATGCATCCAAGGTGGTGGTCTGGTGAGCCAGGTGAATATGGCCGTCGACTTCGGCGGCATCAAGATGAAGAACCCCATCAACACCGCGGCCGGCACGTTCGGCCAGGGTTGGCAGTTCGAGCCGTTCATCAACGTGAGCGACCTGGGCGCCATCACGACCAAGGGCTGCGCGGCCGAGCCGTGGCCCGGCAACCCGGCGCCCCGCATGTGCGAGATCCCCGGCGGCATGATGAACTCCGTCGGCCTGCAGAACCCCGGCGTCCGCGGGTTTGCCGAGGAGTCCGGCGAGTACCTGGCCGATCTTACGGCCAAGGGCACGCAGGTCATCTGCCAGGTGGCGGGCCACTCCACCGAGGAGTACGTGCGCGCGCTCGAGCTGTTCTGCGAGCTGTGCCCCTGGGCCGCCGGCTTCGAGATCAACGTGAGCTGCCCCAACATCTCGGCGGGCGGCGCCGCCTGCGGATCGACGCCCGAGGGCGCCGCCGAGGTCATGCGCGCGTGCCGCAAGGTCACGGACAAGCCGCTTGTCGTCAAGATGGCCCCGGTCCGCGTGGCGGAGATCGCCCGTGCGCTCGAGGCGGAGGGCGCCGACGGCCTGTCGGTCATCAACTCCATTTCCGGTATGGCCATCGACGTGCATACGCGCAAGAGCCGCCTGTCCAAGCCCACGGGCGGCATGTCCGGCCCGCTGTGCCACCACATCGCCGTGCGCATGGTTTGGGAGGTCGCCAACGCGGTGGACATCCCCATCAACGGCGTGGGCGGCGTCATGACCGGCGAGGACGCGGCGGAGTTCATCCTTGCCGGCGCGACCTGCGTGTCGGTCGGCATGGCCAGCTTCGTCGACCCGACCGCCTCGGTGCGCATCCTGCATGAGCTCGAGGACTGGGCCGCATCGCAGGGCGTGTCCGACATCAACGAGCTCCGGGGGGCCGTCATATGCTAGATTCCGATGCCCGCGACCGCGTGATCGTCGCCATCGACTGCGGGCGCGAGGAGGCGCTCGACCTCGCCGACCGCCTGTCGGGCCATGCCCGGTGGCTCAAGGTCGGCATGACGCTGTTCTACGCCGAGGGCCCCGCGATCGTGGCCGAGATGCGCGAGCGCGGCTTCAAGGTCTTCCTCGACCTCAAGCTTCACGACATCCCGCATCAGGTGCGCGGCGCCGCCGAGGCGGCTGTGCGCACCGGCGCGGACCTGCTGACCATCCACGGCCTGGGAGCCGGCGCCATGATGGCCGCCGCGCGCGAGGGCGTGGAGGCGGCCGCCGAGGGCGGCGAGCGCGCGAAGGTCATCGCGGTGACCGTGCTCACGAGCATGGACCAGGCCGCGCTGTCCTCCATCGGCGTCGAGTCGCCGGTTGCCGACGAGGCCGACCGCCTGGCCGGCCTGGCCGCGCAAAACGGCATCGACGGCGTGGTGTGCTCGCCGCAGGAGGCCTCTCGCATGCGTGAACTTCTGGGTGAGGGAGCGCTTGTCGTGACGCCCGGCGTGCGTCCGGCGGGCGCGGCGCTCGGAGACCAGAGCCGCGTCGCCACGCCCGCTCAGGCCATCGCGCGAGGCGCGAGCCATATCGTCGTCGGCAGGCCCATTACCAGCGCGGACGATCCCGTCGCCGCCTATGAGGCCATCGTCGCCGAGCTCGTCGAGCAGGCCTAGTTTCTCCATGTCGTGCCGCGCCTATCGCGAAACTTTCGTGGAGCGAAGCCGAGAATGTCCATTCTTCCTGCGGTTTTGCTTGAAGTTTGGGAACACATCGACTAAGGTATTACGGCGCATGAGTGCAAAGACCGCAGGTCACGCGCTTGCGTTCAATGTTTTATGGTAAGTAACCCTACGTAATTGGAGGTATCATGGCGCTTCCTCAGCTCACCGATGAGCAGCGCAAGGCTGCTCTGGAGAAGGCTGCTGCCGCCCGTCACGCCCGTGCCGAGCTTCGCGAGAAGATCAAGAAGGGTGAGATCTCGCTCGAGTCCGTCCTCAACTCCGACGATCCGATCGCCTCTCGCATGAAGGTCTCCACCCTCATCGAGTCGCTCCCCGGCTACGGCAAGGCCAAGGCTGCCAAGATCATGGACGAGCTGGGCATTTCCGCTACGCGTCGTGTCCAGGGTCTCGGTGTCCGCCAGCGCGAGCAGCTCCTCGAGCAGCTCTCCCGTTAAGTGAGCGGCTACACCCCTAAGCTCTTTGTGATTTCCGGACCGTCAGGTGCAGGGAAGGGGACGCTGGTTGCGCGCATCCGCGACCGGTATCCTCGGCTCGGCCTGACGGTTTCCGCTACCACACGGGAGCCACGCGAGGGCGAGATCGACGGCAAGAGCTACTACTTCCTGACCGATGAGGAGTTTTCCCGCCGTGTCGAGGCGGGGGAATTCGTCGAGTGGGCGCATGTGCACGGCCATTGCTACGGCACGCTCGTGAGCGAGATCACGTCCAAGCTGGACAGCGGCAGCTCCCTGGTGCTCGAGATCGATGTGCAGGGCGCCTTCCAGGTCAAGGAGCGCTTCCCCGACGCCGTCCTCGTGTTCATCATGCCCCCTTCGCTCGCTATACTGAAACAGCGCCTGAGCGACCGCGGAACCGAGACCGACGAGTCGCTCACCTTGAGGATGGCCAACGCCGAGCGCGAGATGGCGCTCGCCGACCGCTACGACGACGTGGTGGTCAACGACGACCTCGAGCGCGCGACGGGCGAGCTGTTGGGTGTTATCGAGAAGCATGAAAGGAACTGAGACGTCATGTCCGTAATCAAGCCCCGTATCGACGACCTGCTGGAGAAGACGGATAACAACCGCTTCCTTCTGGCATCGCTCGCCTCCAAGCGCGCCTGCGACATCAACAGCATGCTGCGCGGCCAGCACAGCCGCGTTCTGGCCGTCCAGGATGTCGACGATATCACCATCGCACTGTCCGGCGCCGACACCATCTCCATGGCCATGGATGAGATCCTCGACGGAGACATCTCCTACGACCACGAGCGCTACGTGTCGGCCCTGCAGCACGCCAACCCGGAAGCGTAGCGCGTATGGCGAGCCGCGTTTGCCTGGTCCATTATCACGAGATCGGGCTCAAGGGTAAAAACCGCGCGCGTTTCGAGCATATTCTCATGGATAACCTGAAGGCGGCCTTGGCCGCCTTTTCCGTGGCGACGATCGCGCGCATCTCCGGCCATATCCTCGTGACGTTCTCCGTCGCGGGGGAGGCCGAGCGCGCGTTCGAGCTCATCGCACGCGTTCCGGGCGTCGCCCGGGTCTCGCTGGCGTTCCACACCAACCGCGAGGCGCATGAATACTGCCAGGCGGCGGTGCGCGCCCTGCGCGAAGCAGGGGAGTTCTCCTCCTTCAAGGTCGCCGCGCGCCGTTCGAACACCGACTACGAGCTCACCTCGATCGACCTCAACCGGCAGGTCGGCGAGGTGCTGTGCGAGGCCTTCCCCGACAAGAAGGTCCTCATGCACGACCCCGACATCCAGGTTCACGTGCTTGTGGTCCAGGGCAGCGTCTACGTATATGCCAAGAGCATCCCCGGCGTGGGGGGTCTGCCGCAGGGGAGCGCGGGCAAGGTCGTGACCCTGCTCTCGAGCGGCATCGATTCCCCGGTTGCCACGTGGATGCTCGCGCGGCGCGGCGCCACGCCCGTCCCGGTGCACTTCTCGGGCCGTCCCCAGACGGCCGACACGAGCGAGTATCTTGTGCAGGATGTGATCGAGGCGCTGGCTCCCGCCGTGAAGATCCCGCGCCTCTACGTCGTCCCGTTCGGCGATTGCCAGCGCGAGATCTCGCTTGCCTGCCCGAGCGACCTGCGTGTGATCATGTATCGCCGCGTGATGTACTCCGTGGCCGAGCGGATCGCCAGGCTCGAGAACGCCAAGGCCATCGTGACGGGCGAGTCGCTCGGTCAGGTCGCCTCGCAGACGCTTGAGAACATCATGGCGGTCAACGAGGTCGCGAGCCTTCCGGTGTTCCGCCCGCTGATCGGTTCGGATAAGCAGGAGATCATCGCGCGCGCCAAGCAGATCGGGACCTACGACATCTCGACGCAGGATGCTCCCGACTGCTGCACGCTGTTCATGCCCCGCCGTCCCGAGACGCACGCCAAGATGGACAAGGTGCACGAGGCATGGGACATGTTCGACCACGATGCGATGATCGAGCAGCTCGTGCGCGATGTCGAGCACATCGATTTTCCGCGTCAGCCGTAACGGGGAAACACCCGCCGATTCATCCTACGCCCGGCACAGCGTGCCGGGCGTTTTCGGTTTCAGCACGGATACGGAGCCCGTCCGTGCCTCCCGCTGCGACCGCCATGCGGCACGTGGCATACTCCTATGATCGCGCGCCTTACCGGAATCCAACGCGCCCGTCGGATTCGCGGCAAGCGTCCGGTAAGGTCGCACGCCAGTATTCGAGATTTTTGACGCCTGCCGTCGCGTCCCATGGTTGCATGGGGTGCAGGAGGTGGCTCGTATGGCTCAGTTGGGATCGGATGCACAGCATCCGGTGGAGGCGGCAAAGCGGCGCGTTCGTCAGAATCCCGCACTTCTGGCGGCGCTTCTCGTGGCGGCGGTGACGATCGCGGCGGTGTGCGCAATCGGCATCTGGCAGGCGACCGGCGACGGCGTGCTCATTGAACAGGGGACGGCGCCGGTGCCCGAGACGGATGGGGTGCAGGGAGATGTGCCGGATGCAGACGGGTCGGGGGAGGACGGCGCGGATGCCGTCGATGATCAAGACGTTGCGGCGACGCCCTCATTGCTTGTCGTCGACGTGGACGGCGCCGTCTCGAATCCCGGCGTCTACGAGCTTGCCGCGGATGCGCGCGTGAACGACGCCATCCAGGCCGCCGGTGGTCTTACGAGCGAGGCCGATGCCGCGGCGATAAACCGCGCCGCCCTTCTGACCGACGGCCAGAAGGTCTACGTTCCCCATGTCGGCGAGGAGGTCGAGACGACCGCGGGAGCGGCGACGCCTGCAAGCCCGGGCGCCGCATCGTCTGATGCGGGCCCCGTCAACATCAACACTGCCTCCGTCGACGACCTCGACACGCTTCCGGGCGTCGGCCCCTCCACGGCGCAGGCCATCGTCGACGATCGCGCGCAGAACGGGACGTTTGCCAGCATCGAGGACATCATGCGCGTCTCGGGAATCGGCGAGAAGAAGTTCGAGAAGCTGAAGGGCCTGATTTGCGTGTAGGGGCCGCGCCCGCAGACGCCGGACTGCCGCCGCGCCCCTATGTCCCGCCCCTGTGCGCGGGCGCGGCCTCGGCGTGTGCGGTCTGCGCCCTGCTGCTTGACCGCGCGTGGGCGAACCGGTCCGCGTCATGGAGACCCGTCCTCTGTCCAAGATGAAGCGTTGGCGTCTCGTCGAGATCATCGAGCGCGCTAAGTAATCACCAACCGTACGCTTCTGCGATGACGTGCGCCGCGCCGGCGCAACCCGCCACATAGGCCGGCGCACCTCTCATCGTTCTCTCATTCGGAGGAACTACCATGATTCAAATGCAAACCATGCTCACGGTTGCTGACAACTCCGGTGCGCGCAAGGTTCGCTGCATCAAGGTGCTCGGTGGCTCCAAGCGTCGTTATGCCGGCATCGGTGACGTGATCATCGCCGCCGTCCAGGAGGCCACCCNGGCGCGGCCCTCGTCGTGCTGTCGGCCGCCCCCTTCGCGCGGCGCGCCGACTATGCGCGCGCCGCGCTGTTCTGGGCGGGGATCCTGTGCATCGCCTCGAGCCTTTCGAGTGCCATCTGGATCCAAGGGCTTCAACGGGACGGCGCATCGTTTGCGGGCTCGGCCAGCCGGTACCGGTATGAGGTCTGCTCCGATGCCAGCCACGGTGCGTTCGGCGTCTCGTTTACCGCCGAGGCGTACGATGACGAGGGTCGTCGCGCATGCCGCGTACGCGTCACGGCGCAGGAGGCGTTCGCTGCGGGAGACGTGCTGTCGCTGGTGGGGCGCATAGAGCCGCTCGACGACTCCGAGTGGGGCCGCTCCCGTTTCATGAGGGGCGAGATCGCCACGGTGCGCGCCGTGCGCGTGACCGACGTGGTCTCAGGAGGCTTCGACCCCGTTCGCGCGCTGCGCCAGGCGGCCGTCGACGCCATCGATCCCGCGCGCAGCGCCGCCCGGGCGCTCGTGGCGGGGACCGTGTGCGGGAGCGTCACGGATCTCAACCAGACAGATGCGTCGGATGTGTTCTCGGCGACCGGCCTGTCCCATCTCGTCGCGGTCTCGGGAAGCCATCTCGCGCTCATCTCGGCGTTCGTCTCGAAGCTACTCGACCGCATCGGGTGCTCGCGCACGGCGCGCTTCGCCGTGGTCGGCGCGCTTTCGGTCGCCTACGTCCTGTTCACCGGGTGCGCGCCCTCCGCCGTTCGTTCGGCCATCATGGTGTGCTTGGCCATGACGGCGCAGGGAGCGGGGCGTCGCGGCCACGGCATATCGGCGCTCGCGCTCGCCGTCTGCGGGTTCGTGCTCATGTGTCCGGGTGTGGTGTTCGACCTCGGCTTTCAGCTCTCCGCGATGAGCGTGCTGTTCATCTCGCTGTTCGGGACCTATGTCGCCCATCTGCTTCGGCGCGCGGGGCTGCCGAGGGCGCTCTCGGACCCGCTGTCGCTCACGCTTGTGGCCCAATGGGCGACGCTTCCTCTGACGCTGCCCGTGTTCGGCGAGCTTTCCCTCGTGGCGCCTGCGGCGAATCTCGTCGTCGGACCCCTGATGAGCGCCCTGCTCGTATGCGGGCTCGCGCTCGTCTGGCCCTGTATCGCGTTTCCCCCGCTGTGCGCGCTCATGGCGATGCCCGAGGCGCTGGCGAACATCTCCATCTTCGCCGCCGAGCTGCTGGCGTCCGTTCCGTTCGCATCCGTCCGCGTGTCGGCGGAGGGCCCTATGATGGCGATTCCCTATGTCGTGGCCGGTGCGGTCTACGTGCGCTGGCCCGACCCTAAGCGCTGGCAGCTTCTCTTCAGCGCTTCGCTGACGGTCGGCTCGTGCGGCTGTTGGCTTGCGTACTGGCAGGTGTTCGCCCCGCCGGCGATCACCGTGCTCGATGTCGGACAGGCGGACTCGATCCTCGTGCGCGACGGATCGCAGACGCTGCTGGTCGATGCGGGCGTGGATGAGGCGGCTGCCGAGGCGCTCGCGCGCAACCATGTGCTGCAGCTCGATGCCGTGCTCATCACCCATTGGGACCGCGACCACTGGGGAGGGCTGCCCGACGTGCTCGCGACCGTCGAGGTGGACCGGATCCTCGTGGCGCGGGGCGCCGCGGCCCGCGTCCCGTCCGAGCTTCTCGATCTGCTGCCGTGCGCATGCACCGAGCTCTCGGCGGGCGACAGCATCTCTGTCGGCGGCTACACTTGCGATGTCGTATGGCCGCGCGAGGAGGTGGCGGGGGAGGAGAACGCCGACTCGGTGGTGCTCGACGTCTCGTACGCGGGGCCGGCGGGATCATACAGCATGCTGCTCACCGGGGACACGGAGGTCGACCAGGAGCTGGCGTACGCCGACGCGGTGGGAACGGTCGACATCTTGAAGCTCGGGCATCACGGGTCCGCCTCGTCGGTCGACGGGGAGGTGCTCGCCCTGCTCGACCCGAGCGTCGCCGTGGCCAGCGCGGGCAAGGACAATGCCTACGGCCATCCCGATTCCGCCTGCGTGCAGGCGGTCGAGCGGCACGGCGCGGCCTTCGCGTGCACGAAGGATGCGGGGGATCTGGTCGTGGAGCCCCATGACGGCGGGTTCCGCGTGAGGGCGCGGGGCACATCGAGGTAGAATGGGCCTTTAAGGAAACGCGCGTCGATTCATGCGGCATCCGCCGCGAGATCAATCGACCAGCGTTTCCGTACGATCGAAAGGAGCCGCCCCATGCCCGAGGCGTCGCTGCTACCCGCCTACCTTATCGTCGGCGCAGATGAGTACAAGCGCTCCCATGCCGTGGAGCGCATGAAGGCCCGTCTCGAGAAGAGCGGTATGGCCGAGTTCAACCTCGACGAGCGCGATATGACGCGCGATCCCGCCATCGACGATATCGTCGCCTCGCTGAACACGTTCCCCATGGGTGCGGATTTCCGCCTCGTCATCCTCGACGGCTGCGATCGCCTGCCGAAGACCGTGAGCGAGCCGCTTGTTGAGTACCTCGCCAACCCGTCTCCCACCACCGTCTGCCTGATCGTGGCGAACACGCTGGCCAAGAACACGAGGCTGTACAAGGCGGTCGCGAAGATCGACAAGAAGGCGATCGTCGACTGCACGCCCAAGAAGGCCTGGGAGATGCCCAAGCAGGTCGTGTCCATGGCGCGCGCACACGGCAAGGTCATGAGCCTGGCCGCCGCCGAGGCGCTGGTCAGCCGCGCGGGCGAGGCCTCGCGCATGCTCGACAACGAGCTCAAGCGCCTTTCGCAGATGATCGAGGGCCCCGAGATCACCGTCGACGATGTCGAGCGGCTCGTGATGCGCACAGCCGAGGTCAAGCCGTGGGACTTCCTGAACGCCGTTTCCGCCCGCGACCTGCCGCGCGCGCTCGAGCTGTTGGCGCTCCAGCCGGATCGCAGCGAGGTCCGGCTGTTCTCGCTGCTCGTCACCCGCTTGCGGGAGCTCATCGTGGCCAAGGCCCTCGATGCGCGCGGGGCGGGGCGAGAGCTCGCGGCCACCCTCGGCGTTCAGAGCTGGCAGGTGAAGAACCATCTCACATGGGCGCGCCGCTACAAGATGGCTGAGCTCGTCGATGCGCTCTCCGCGGCCGTCGATGTCGAGGCCGCCCTCAAGGGCTCGCGCGATTCCGTCCTCGCCCTGCGCATGTGGGTGATTCAGATCTGCTCGCCGCGCAACGAGAGAAGGGCCGGCTGACCGCCTACGCGCGCGTCTGCAGGGCACCGATGACACAAAACGTACCGTTTGGCACGCAAAGGGGGTCAGTAAAAGCCTTTAGCGTGCCAAACGGTCCGCTTTGTGTCATTTCTCGCTCATGCTCGCCCTTCTCGGAAGGTGCGGCGGTGCATTCGTGCGAGGTCGCGCCGCCCTCGCGCCATGAAAAAGGGTCCCGCTGGCGAAAGCGGGACCCTTGCGATCAACGTTGTACCGTTGAGAAGTTACTCCATGGAGTTGACCAGGTGCTGCACGCCGGACTTGCGGTTGGCGGCCTGGTTCTTGTGGATGACGCCCTTGGCGACAGCCTTGTCGAGCGCGCGGTTGGCGCGGGTCGCGGCAGCAGAGGCAGCAGCCTTGTCGCCAGCCTCAACGGCAGCGTGAACGTGCTTGATCAGCGTCTTGAGCTCGGACTTGATCGCCTTGTTGCGGATGCGGGCAACCTCGGCGGTGCGGATACGCTTCTTCTGAGACTTGATGTTTGCCACTTGCAGAAATCCTTTCAAATGCTTCGATAAGCCTTATGTTCACGGCCTCTGAGACACGGTGAGGTCACAACTCGGTGAGTATAGCACGCGTATGCAGGGAAGAAAAGCGTATTCGGTGTGGAATAGGCGTGATGCTCACGAGATGTGCACGAGTGGACACTCGCGTGAGCCCTCGGCGTTCGGGTATGATAGGCCCCATGGATACGACTAACACCTCACATATCAGAAACTTCTCCATCATTGCGCACATCGACCACGGCAAGTCGACGATCTCGGACCGCATCCTCGAGCTCACGCACACCGTGGACGAGCGCGACATGGAGTCGCAGCTGCTCGACTCGATGGACATCGAGCGCGAGCGCGGCATCACCATCAAGAGCAACGCCGTGCGCGTCATGTACACGGCCGACGATGGCGAGGTCTACCAGTTCAACCTCATCGACACGCCGGGCCACGTCGACTTCACCTACGAGGTCTCGCGCTCGCTCGCCGCGTGCGAGGGCGCGGTTCTCGTGGTCGATGCCACCCAGGGCGTCGAGGCCCAGACGGTCTCCAACGCCAATTTGGCCATGAACGCCAACCTGGACATCGTTCCGGCCATCAACAAGATCGACCTTCCGAGCGCCCATCCCGACGAGGTCAAGACCGAGATCGAGGACGAGCTCGCCATCCCCGCCGACGACGCGGTCTGCGTCTCGGGAAAGACGGGCGAGGGCATCCACGACCTGCTCGAGGCCATCGTGTTTCTCGTCTCGCCGCCGACGGGCGACGCGAAGGCGCCGCTGAAGGCGCTCATTCTCGATTCGTATTTCGATGAGTACCGCGGCGTGGTGGCGACGGTGCGCGTCTTCGACGGCTCAATCCGCAAAGGCGATACGCTCACCATGATGCAGACCGGCGAGAGCTTTTTGGTCGACGGCGTGGGCATCAAGCGCCCCGCCGAGATCCTCGTCGACGAGATCGCCGTCGGCGAGGTCGGCTTCGTGGTGACGGGCCTCAAGGATCCGGGGGCGGTGCACGTGGGCGACACGCTGACGTACCGCGACCGTCCGTGCCCCGAGCCGCTGCCGGGCTATCGCGAGGCCAAGCCCATGGTCTATACCGGCCTGTTCCCGATTGACAACAAGGATTACGAGAACCTGCGCGACGCCCTCGAGAAGCTGCGCGTGAACGACCCGTCGCTCACCTGGAGCCCCGAGACCTCCGTGGCGCTCGGCTTCGGCTTCCGCGTGGGTTTCCTCGGCCTGCTTCACATGGAGGTCGTCAAGGAACGCCTGGAGCGCGAGTTCGACCTCGACCTCATCGCGACGAGCCCCAGCGTGGACTACCACGTCTACAAGACCGACGGCACCATGGTCGACGTGCGCAGCCCGCAGGATCTTCCCGACGTGACGCGCATCGACCATATCGAGGAGCCCTACCTCGCTGCGAAGGTCATCGTGCCGCCCGAGTACACCGGCGCGGTCATGCAACTCGCCATCGAGCACCGCGCGGTCATGACCGACATGATCCACCTGTCCGCCAAGTCGGTGGAGATGCATTTCGACATGCCGCTCGCCGAGCTCATCTTGGACTTCTTCGACCAGCTCAAGAGCCGCACCAAGGGATATGCGAGCCTCGACTACGAGTTCTCCGGCTATCGCACGAGCGAGCTCGTCAAGCTCGACATCCTGCTTTCGGGCGACGAGGTCGACGCGCTGTCCTTCATCGTCCACAAGGACAAGGCCTACCCGCTCGCGCGCGGGCTGTGCGACAAGCTCAAGGAGATCATCCCCAGGCAGCAGTTCGAGGTGCCCATCCAGGGTGCGATCGGCAACAAGATCATCGCGCGCTCGACGGTCAAGGCGGTGCGCAAGGACGTGCTCGCCAAGTGCTACGGCGGCGACATCTCGCGCAAGCGCAAGCTGCTCGAGAAGCAGAAAGAGGGCAAGAAGCGCATGAAGGCCATCGGCTCGGTCGATGTGCCGCAAGAGGCGTTCCTTGCGATTCTGAAGGTGGACGAGTAACCGCGTGAAATTCTAGGGACAGTCCCTAGAATTTCATTGCGTGCAAAGGGGATTCATGGGGTTTTCCGACGACCTGCGCGCGGCCTATGCCGAGCAGCCGTTTCTGCTGGCACCCATGGCGGGCGTGACCGACGCGGCCTACCGAATCATGTGCCGTCGCCGCGGGGCGGCCATGGCGTACTCCGAGATGGTGAGCGTCGCCGGGCTGGCATACGCGAGCAACAAGACCTGGCGCCTCGTGCTGCCCGAGGACGAGGAGCCCCAGATCTGCGTGCAGCTGTTCGGCTCCAAGCCCGAGCAGTTCGCGGGCGCCGTCGATGCGGTGCAGGAGCGCGTGGGGGACAAGCTCTCGCTGATCGATATCAACATGGCGTGCCCCGCGCGCAAGGTCATCACCAAGGGCGAGGGTTCCGCCCTCATGGAGACCCCCGAGCTAGCCGCGGATATCGTGCGCGCCGCCGTCGGGCGCGCCCAGGTGCCGGTGACCGTCAAGATGCGCATCGCGTTCCGTACGGGCGAGCGCACCGCGCCCGAGCTCGCGCGCATGCTCGAGGACGCGGGCGCCGCCGCCGTGGCGGTTCACGGGCGCACGGCCAAGCAGCTCTACACCGGGGCCGCCGACTGGTCCATCATCGACGAGGTCGCCGATGCCGTGGAGATCCCGGTCGTGGGCTCGGGCGACGTGTTCTCGGCCGAGGACGCCGTGCGCATGCTCAAGACCACGAAGGCCGAGGCCGTGTTCGTGGCGCGCGGCACCTACGGCAACCCCTGGGTCTTCGACGATGCGCGCGCCCTCGCCGCGGACGGGACCGCGGTGCCCGTCCGCTCGGCGCACGAGCGTCTCGAGGCCCTCCGGGAGCATCTGGGCCTCGTGCACCACTACCTGCCGTTCATGGCGCGCGCCCGCACGTTCGCGACGTGGTATCTCAAGGGCATGCCGCATGCCGCTGCGTGGCGCGGGCGCGTGGTCAAGTGCACGGACTTTAGGGACTTCATGGACCTGGTCGACGAGATCGAGGCGGACGTGGCCGTTTGCGAGGAGATCCTCGCCGCGGGCGGCACCCTGCCTCCTCTCGCGAGCGCGTAGCGCTCGGCGCCCATGCTTCCAAAGAGCGCCATGGGAGCGCATCCGGGCGAATAGCGCTCCTGTGGCGTACACTCGGTCGGTGGACGCTCCATGTGCGCGCCGTGGACGTGCGGAAGGGGAATGCGAATGGTCGATGCGCTCTATATCCATGTGCCGTTTTGCCATGCGAAGTGCCTGTACTGCGATTTCGATTCCCGGGCATGCCGGGACGCTTCGGCCTACGATGCGTACGTCGCATCCATGCGGGAGTGCATCGAGCGGCTGGGGGAGACGGGCGCGCTGTCGTCCTGCCGGACGGTCTATATCGGCGGCGGCACGCCGAGCGTTTTGGGCGACCTGCTGATCGAGCTCGCGCGATGCGTGCGCGAGGCTGCGCCCGGCGTCGTCGAGTTCTCGTGCGAGGCGAATCCCGAGTCGTTTTCGGCGGGTCTGGCGGAGTCGCTCGCGGGCGCAGGCGTGACGCGTGTGTCGCTCGGGGTCCAGAGCTTCGTCGACGACGAGCTCCGTGCGCTCGGGCGCCTGCATTCGGCGCGCGGCGCACGCGAGGCCATCGACGCGGCGTGTGCCGCGGGGCTGGACGTGTCGTGCGACCTCATGTGCGGCATTCCCTTGCAGACGGCTGAAAGCTGGGAGGCCACGCTCGATGCGGCCGTCGCCGCCCGGATGAATCACGTTTCGGTCTACCCGCTCACGATCGAGGACGGAACGCCGCTCGCCGCGAAGGTCGAGCGCGGCGCGCTCGCCGAGCCCGACGAGGACTTCCAAGCATGGTGCATGGAGGGGGCGAGGCGGCGGCTCGGGTCCGCCGGCATGCGCCCTTACGAGGTGGCGAGCTATGCGCGACCGGGCAAGGAGTGCGCCCACAACATCGCCTATTGGACCGGGAAGAGCTATCTGGGGCTCGGGCGGTCTGCGGCGAGCATGTTCGACCGTAAGACGTATGGTGAGCTGCGCTGCGTCCTTTCGCTGCCCGAGGTCGGGGAGGATGCCGCGAGGATCCGCTTCGTCCAGACGACCGACGCGCTGCCCGGCGGAAGGCGCGTGCCGGCTTCCTTCGATATCGAGCAGATGCGCGCCCGCGAGGCCGTCGCGGAGGACCTGATGCTCGGCATGAGGATGTCGCGCGGGGTGGGCTGCGGGCTGCTCGTACGCGCCCGCGAGGAGATCGGGTCGGATGCGGTCGACCGCGCCGTCGACCATGCGCTGTCGCGGGGGCTCGCCCGCTGGTGCGACACGGCGGGCGGGCGGCGCCTGGTACCCACCCACGACGGCTGGCTTCTCGGCAACGAGCTTTACGGCCTGTTCTGGGACCTGGCCTCCGCATGATATTCTAGGGACTGAAATTCTAGGGACAGTCCCTATAATTTCACATTCTGACAAGATGCCCTGGGAAGAGAAGATCGCCTACGTGAAATTAAAGGGACTGTCCCTAGAATTTCACCGCTCTCGTTGGTGTACGGACGTGCAGGTATCGTGGGGTGTGCATATTAACCGTGCGGTTCGGTACAATAGAGCAACTGAAAAAACCGCAGGAGGTTATGTCGCCATATGGCAACGATGAACGAGAAAGACTACTACGCGATCCTCGGGGTTTCGAAGGATGCGTCGGCGCGCGAGATCCAGAAGGCCTTTCAGCAGAAGGCGCGCAAACTTCACCCGGACGTCAACAAGGCACCGGATGCCGAGGAGAAGTTCAAAGAGGTATCCGAGGCTTACGCGGTGCTGTCCGACGAGCAGAAGCGCGCCCGCTACGACGCCATGCGCTCGGGCAACCCCTTTGCCGGCGCTCCGACGTCCCAGCCCTATGGCGGCGGGTATTCCGGCAGCTATACCGGCGGCGGGTACGGGGGCTTCCCCTTCGGCGGCTTTCCGTTCGACAACGCGTACGGCCAGCGCCGCCGCAGCGGTTCTGCGTACAACCCCGAGACCGGCGCCGACGTCGTGGTCGATGTCGACCTCACCGCGGAGCAGGCCAAGCAGGGCGCGCGCCGCGCGGTGAAGTACCGCCGGTATGAGCCGTGCGACCGCTGCCACGGGTCGGGCTCGGTCTCCTCGGGCGAGGCCCATGCGTGCCCCTCGTGCCACGGCACCGGCACCATCGACGTCGACCTGTCCTTCATGTTCGGCGCGGGTACGTTTCAGACGGTCTGCCCCGAATGCGGGGGCTCGGGGCGCGTGATCGCCGACCCGTGTCCCGACTGCGGCGGCTCGGGAAGGACGCCGGTGGTCACCGAGGCGGTCGTCGAGTTCCCTGCTGGCACCCACGACGGCGACACCGTCCGCGTCTCGTCTATGGGGCACGCGGGCACGAACGGTGCGGCGGGCGGAGACTTGGTCGGTCGCGCGCACGTTGCGGCCGAGCGCCTCGAGGGTACGCCCCGCACGGGCTTCTACCTCGTGGGATTCGTCCTGCCCTTCCTGATTCTCTCGGCGGTCCAGGGCGTGTTCGGCGTGTTCGCCATCCTGTGCCTCGTGCCGTTCTTCATGGGGCTCTCCATGATCATTCGCTCGGATCTCAAGAGCCGCTCGAAGATCTGGTGGAAACGCGGCCTGTCGCAGGTGGTCAACGGCATGGCGAACGGCCTGCTGCTGGCGCTCATCTCGGTGTCGTTCTCGTCGTGCATGATGCGCCCGTACTACTATCTCTTCTAACGGCGACCGGCCGGTACGTTTTGGGGTGGGGCCACTATTGATAATGGCCCTCGAAACGGGGTCCACGATCAAAAATGACCCCGTCGCAAAATGTAGCGCCTACGAGTGCTGCGCGTTGGGTATATCTTCTTGGGTCGGTTTTCATCCGGCCCTTCGCTTTGCTGTGTTGCTGAGGATTTCTGGGAAGGAAGTTCGCTGTGGCGGATAAACGGGACTACTACGAGGTACTGGGCGTCGACCGCGACGCCGACCAGCGTACGATCAAGCGCGCGTTCCTGAAGAAGGCGCGCGAGGTGCATCCGGACGTGTCCGACGATCCCGATGCGGAGGCCAAGTTCAAAGAGGTCAACGAGGCGTACTCGGTCCTTTCCGATGAGCAGAAGCGCGCGAACTACGATCGGTTCGGCACGGCGGACGGGCCGGGCATGGGAGGCGGCTACGTCGACTTCTCCGACATCTTCGGCGGCATGGGCATGGACGATATCTTCTCGTCGTTCTTCGGCGGCGGGGCAGCCGGTTCGCGCGGAGGCGCCAGCGCGCGTCGCACCCGCGGCCGCGACATGGCCATCACGCTTACCGTCACCCTCGAGGAGGCCGCGCGCGGCTGCACGAAGACCATCAGCTACGACCGCCTGGCCACGTGCGAGGACTGCCACGGCACCGGCGGCGCCGACGGCGCGCAGGAAAAGCAGTGCCCGCGCTGCCACGGCACCGGCTTCGTGACCACGGTCCAGCGCTCCATCTTTGGCCAGGTCCAGTCCAGCTCGCCGTGCCCCGATTGCCACGGTGAGGGCACCGTCATCGACCATCCCTGCGAGATGTGCGACGGCCAGGGCCGCACGCCCACCCATGAGAAGATCGATATCGACGTGCCAGCGGGCATCGCCACCGGCCGGCAACTGCGCGTGCGCGGCTACGGCGAGGCCGGATTCCGCGGTGCCGCATCCGGCGACCTCATCGTCACGGTCCAGGTATCCGAGCACGATCGGTTCCAACGCAGCGGCGACGACCTGTACTGCACGGTCGAGGTCCCCATGGCGAGCGCGGCGCTCGGGTGCACGGTCCAGGTGGACGGCATCCTCGACGGCGAGCGCATCGATGTCGAGATTCCGTCGGGCACGCAGTACGGCGACGCCATCACGGTGGACGGGCGCGGCATGCCCCGCTCCGGCGGAGGCGGCTCGCGCGGGCGCCTGATCGTCCGCGTCGCCATCGTCGTCCCGCGCAAGATGAGCCCCGCCGCCCGCGAGGCGCTTGAGAGGTTCGCCCGTGAGATGGGTGAATCGCCGACGCCGCGCAAGACGATGGGCGACCGCATCCGTGACGCCATCGACGACATCTTGGAGTAGCTGCCCGTGCCCATGCCCTTTGTGAGCGTCGTGAACCTCGGCTGCCGCGTCAACCGGGTCGAGAGCGACCGCATGACCGTAGACTTCGCCCGCGCCGGCTTCGGCCTGGTCGATGAGGACGAGGCCGATCTCGTTGTCATCAACACCTGCGCCGTCACCGGCGAGGCGGAGGCCAAGACCCGCAAGGCCGTTCGCCATGCGGTCAACCTGCCGCGCAAGCCCTACGTGGTCGTCACGGGATGCGCGGTCAACCTGCACCCCGACTCCCTCGCCGAGCTTTCCGACCGCGTGGTGATCGAGCCCATGAAGACCGACGTCGCTGCGCGCGCCGCGGACCTCCTGGGATTCGGCGAGACCGGAGCGTGCGATGGCGGCCTCGATTCCCGCGAGCTCGCCGACCTGCTCGGCCGCTCGAGGCTCGGGGTCAAGATCCAGGACGGCTGCAACAACCGCTGCACGTACTGCATCGTCTGGAAGGCCCGCGGGCCCGAGCGCTCCGTGCCCGTCGACGTCGTGCTCGAGCAGGTGCGCGAGGCCTGTGCCGCGGGTATTCCCGAGGTCGTGCTCACGGGTGTGAACCTGGGAGCCTACGACGGCATGGGTCCCGACGACGACCACGTCGAGATCGACGAGCTGCTCGACGCCATCCTGACCGAGACGGATATCCCGCACGTGCGCCTGTCGTCCATCGAGCCGATGGATGTCAGCGAGCGCCTGGTTCGCCGCATGGCCGCAGAGCCTCGGCGCGTGGCCCCCTTCCTGCACCTTCCCGTGCAGTCCGGTTGCACCGCCACACTTCAGCGCATGGGCAGGCCGTATTCCGCGGAGGAGTTCGTGCACACGGTCGCGCGCATTCGCGAGATCCTGCCGGCGGCCTCCATCTCAGGCGACCTGATCGTCGGGTTTCCGGGCGAGACGGACGAGGAGTTCGAGCAGACGCGCGCGTTCGTGGAGCGCGTCGGGTTCTCCCGGCTGCACGTCTTCCGCTACAGCGCACGTCCCGGCACGATTGCCGCCGAGATGCCCGACCAGGTGGCGCCCGAGGTCATGGCGGACCGGTCGCTTGCCATCCGAAAGCTCGTCGAGCGCACGGCTCGCGCGGACGCGCAGGCCCGCATCGGCACGACCGAGCGTGCGGTGGTCGAATATCCCGGGCGCGGGACGTTGGGGTCGTTCCATCGCGTCGTCCTCGATAACGCCCCCGACCTCGCGGTCAAATCGATCGTGGACGTTGCTATCATGTATATGGATGAGGAGGGCGTGCTGCACGGCCGTCCGGTCCTCGACGCTGACGAGTAAACCGGGGCGAGTACCGACGCGCTTGGGCGCGCCGGCGCCCTGCGGCGGATAAGGGGGAGCATGGATACCGCGAAGGTGCGCCTGTCCATTCCTGAGCATATCGATCCTACGCGCATCACCGGTACGGGCGATGCGCTTCTGCGAGCGGTCGAGGACCATACGAGCGCCTCGATCGTCGTGCGCGGAACGGCCATCTCGCTTTCGGGCACGCCCGACGAGGTCGAGCTGCTCTGCCGCCTGTTCACCCATATCATCAAGCTCGCATCTGCCGGCGAGACCCCCAGCGAATCTGACGCCCTGCGCGCGCTTGACGCCCTGCGCGCCGAGCGCTCGGACATCTCGGGCCTCTCCGACGACATCCTACTGACGTATCGCGGCCACGCGATCAGGCCCAAGACGATCGGCCAGAAGCGCTACATCGACGCCATCCGCAACAACACCATCACGTTTTGCATGGGTCCGGCGGGCACCGGCAAGACCTATCTGGCCATGGCCATCGCCGTGGCCGCGCTCAAGCGCCATGAGGTCGGCCGCATCGTGCTCACGCGGCCGGTCGTCGAGGCGGGCGAGAACCTCGGGTTTCTCCCCGGCACCCTTGAGGAGAAGATCGATCCCTATGTCCGCCCGCTGTTCGACGCCCTGTTCGACATGACCGACATGGAGCGCGCGACGACGCTTGTGGAGCAGGGCATCATCGAGATCGCCCCGCTCGCCTACATGCGCGGCCGGACGCTGAACGACGCCATCGTGGTGCTCGACGAGGCGCAGAACACCACGCCCGAGCAGATGAAGATGTTCCTGACCCGCCTGGGGTTCAACTCCAAGTTCATCATCACGGGCGACACGACCCAGCGTGACCTGCCCGGCAGGCGCGGCGGCCTGACCGATATCGAGGACATCCTCTCCGGGGTCGATGACATCGCCTTCATCCACCTCAACCGCGCCGACGTGGTGCGCCATGCGCTCGTCGGCCGCATCGTCGAGGCGTACGACGCATACGAGGACGCGCATCCTGCCGGCGCGCGCCCGCAGAAGGGAGGCGGCCATGGCCGTGCTCATCAGTAACGATGCCGAGCTGGACACGCTGATCGCGGCGTCCGAGATCGAGGAGGCGGTCCTGTGCACGCTCGAGCACGAGGGCGTCGAGCGTCCGGTCGAGGTATCGGTCTCGTTCGTGGACGACGAGGAGATGCGGGGGCTCAACCGCACATGGCGTGAGATCGATGCCCCGACCGACGTGCTGTCGTTCGAATGCGACTCGCCTTTTGACGAGGACATCCCCGCGGAAGAGGCGGTCGAGCTCGGCGACGTGATCCTCGCGCCCGGCGTGATCGCCGCGCAGGCCGCCGAGTTCGGCAACACGCCGGCGGAGGAGTGCCGCCTCATGCTCGTGCACGGCCTGCTCCATCTTTTGGGCTACGATCACCTCGAAGATGCCGAGGCCGCCGACATGGAGGCGCGCGAGATTGAGGTCCTGCGCGAGCTCGCCCGCCGCCGCGGAGACGATCCCGATGACGTGAAGATCGGTCCCACGACCCGCCACCAGGGCGAGTAGGAGGGGTTGAGATGATTCCCGGTTCCAACAAGGACCACCCGTCGTTCATCCGGTCGTTCGGATACGCCCTCGAGGGCTTTGTCACGGCGGTGCGCACCGAGCGCAACATCAAGGTGATGCTCGCGCTGGGCATCGCCGCGGTCGTGGTCGGCTGCGTCCTGAAGATCGACCTGCTCTCCTGGTGCCTGGTGGCCCTGTGCTTCGGTCTCGTGATCTTCGCGGAGCTGGTGAACACAGCGATCGAGGCCATCGTCGATCTCGCCACCCAGGAATACCATCCGCTTGCCAAGCGCGCGAAGGACATCGCCGCCGCAAGCGTCTACACGCTGTCGATCACCGCGGCGATCGTCGGCATCATCGTGTTCGCCCGTGCGCTGGGATTCATCGCCTAGCGTCCAAGAAAGACGAGGAACCATGACTGAGTTGGATAAAGACCTGCTGGAGACGGCTGAGGCGCTCGACGACGCCGAGGATGTCCTCGACGAGAAAGACGGGCTCGATACCGACGAGGAGCTCGAGGAGTTCGACCCCTTTGCGGACCTGAGCGACGACGAGCTCGATGCGCTCGTCGAGTCGCAGGGCGGCGTCGGCGCCGAGCTGGGCCTTGTGGCGGGGGACACGCCCGAGGGATTCCGCAGCGGTTTCGTCGCGCTGGTCGGTCGTCCCAATGCGGGCAAGTCCACGCTGCTCAACGCCTGCATGGGCACCAAGGTCGCCATCACCTCGCCGGTCGCCCAGACGACGCGCCGGCGCATGCGCGCCGTCGTGGACCGCGACGAGTTCCAGCTCGTGTTCGTCGACACGCCGGGCATCCATAAGCCCAAAGACGGGCTCGGCTCCGAGCTGAACCGCTCTGCGCTCGCGGAGCTTTCCGATGTCGACGTGGTCGCCTTCCTGATCGATGCGTCGGTGCCCATCGGGCGCGGAGATGCATGGGTCGCCGAGCGCGTGGCGGCGTCTTCCGCGGTCAAGGTGCTCGTCCTCACCAAGGCGGACAAGGTCGATCAGACCAAGATGATCAAGCAGATCGAGGAGGCGCGCAAGCTCGTGGACTTCGACGACGTGATCGTCGTCTCCTCCACGGAGGGGTTCAACGTCGAGCCCTTCATCCAGCTGGTCGCCGACTACCTGCCGCAGGGTCCGCGCTGGTACCCCAAGGGCATGGACACCGATACCGACGACGCGACGCTCGTGGCCGAGTTCGTGCGCGAGAAGGTGCTGCTGCGCACGCGCGAGGAGGTGCCCCATTCGGTCGGCGTCGTATGCGACTCGTTCGAGAGCACATCGAAGCTCGTGCGCGTCCACGCCACGGTCTACGTCGAGCGCGAGGGGCAAAAAGGCATCCTCATCGGGCGCAAGGGCGAGATGATCAAGCATATCGGCACCGATGCGCGCCATGACCTGGAGCGCCTGTTCGGTCGCAAGGTGTACCTGGAGCTCGCGGTGCGCGTGAAGCAGGGTTGGCGCGACGACGTCAACGAGATCCGCCGCATGGGCTACGCCTTCGAGGAATAGCCGAGAGGGGCTCCTTCCGTGGCGGGATCGCGTACATATCGCACGCGCGCCGTCGTGCTCGACAAGGTCAAGCTCAAAGAGACCGATTTGATCTTGACTCTTATGTCCGAGAAGGGACGCCAGATCCGCGCGGTCGCCAAGGGCGCCCGCAAGCCGGGGTCCCGCCTGGCGGCGCGCTGCGAGCTGTTCTGCACGGTCGATGTGCTGCTCGCCCATGGCCGCACGCTCGATGTCGTCTCGCAGGCCGAGCTGCTCGCGGCCCCGCTCGGCGCGGGCGCGACCTATGAGCGCATGTGCGCCGCCAGCGCGATCGCCGAGGTCGCGAAGCTTTGCAGCTACGAGGATTCCGAGGATCCATTCACGTTCGCCATCACGGAGCGCGCGCTGTCGCTCGCGGGCGACGAGGCGTGCGACGACGTGCATCTCGATGCGCTGGTCGCCGCCTTCGTGTTCAAGCTGCTTTCCCATGAGGGGTATCGACCCGATCTCTCGTCGTGCGTGCTGTGCGGGGACGCTGCGCTGAGCTACTTTTCCGCTTCGGCGGGCGGCCTGCTGTGCGCGTCGTGCGCCTCGAGCGTGCCGGGCGCCGACGAGGTCGACGCCAATCAGGTGCGCTGGCTCCAGTCGCTGCTGGCGCTGCGGTTCGATGAGCTGGTCGAGGCCCCTGTCGACGGCATGACCGCGACGTTCATGCTGGCTCTTGCCCATGTGTGGGCGGCGACCCATCTCGATGCGCGCCTGAGGTGCCTTGAATTCATGCTGGGTCGCTGATCATCGTTCCCTTTGCGGGGAAATGCCGGTCGACTTCGCCGCTTCGCGCGCGGCCCATGCTGCCCTCTGAGGAAAAGTGGCTAGAAATTTCTATTTTGCTGTTACGAACTCCGTGTGGGCGGGTTCCGATCCGCCGTCTGTGGCTGCTTGCCCACCCTGACAGGTTCCGTTTTGGGGCATTTGAGGCGCTGACGGCAGTATCTCAGCCAGATTGACCTCCTTCGTCTGGCTCGTCTAACAGCAAAACAGAACTTTTTAGCCAGTTTGGCCGCAACGGGTGGAAGCCCGAAGCGACTCACGCCGCAGGGTGCTTCGGGGCGATGCCTGCAAGGGCGTTTTCCTCAACGAGTTCCACCGCAAGGGCCTTGTTCGGTGTTACCTTTGGGGTCGTTCGAGTATCGCTGCAGAAGGGGTAAGTTTCATGAGGACTAAGCAGAGCCTGTTTGCCGAGGACGAGCGGCGCGATATCGCCGCCTGCGGTCGGTCGCTTGCATGCTCGTCTCCTGCCGCCCGCAGCGCCGAGGGGGCTCACGAGCCGACTCCTACGCCGTATTTCGTGCTCGACGAGCTGTTCTCCCATCTCGCGTTCGACGAAGGCTCGCAGCTTCTCGACGTTGGATGCGGCACGGGGCGCGTCCTCGCGTACTTCGCGTCGCGCGGCTTTTCGGGCGCAGCGGTCGGCGTCGAGCTCGACGGCGACCTCGTGACGCGCGCGTCCTCTTGGATCGGGCGGTTTCCCCGGCTCTCTGTACGATGCGCGAACGTGCTCGACGAGCCGCTCGGCGCCTATACCCACATATACCTGTTCAACCCTTTCGACACCCCGGTCCTCGCGCGCTTCCTCGACAAGATCGAGGAGGAGATCGCGCATCCGGTCACGGTGATCCATATGTCCGATAACGGCGAGCGTTACGCCTACGCGGGTCGACCCGGATGGAGCATCGAGCGCCAGGGTTCGTTCCAATGGTTCGAGGGTGTCCAGGTGTTCGGCTACCCGCAGACCTACACCATCTGGTCGTATAGCGGGCGCGCCGTCTTGTCCGCTCTGGACAATGATAAAAAAATATTAGACTGAACTCGAGCTCGGTGCATCGCGAAGTAAACCAACACATACCCAACGGCTCTCTCCACGAATACTACGGAAAATTCTACCTGCGATAACGCTTACGAGACGGAATCGTCCGTCCATAGGGTTGTGCTGGCCAAAACGACCTCCAATGCAATAAAAAGTTATTGTACATAGTAGAGGGGAGTACTTATGGCACGACTTCATGTCATGGAGCGCAGCCATGCCCAGGCCGTCATGGACGACCTGCATGATGCACTCGGTCGGCGTCTCGCCGCTCGATCGCTCGCGCCGTGCCCGGTCGAGTTCACCGCGGCGCTCGTCAACCTGTGCGCCACGCAGAGCTGCGGCAAATGCACGCCTTGCCGCGTGGGACTCAGGGCGCTGTCGGATCTGCTCGAGGATGTGCTGGAGAACCGCGCTACGCTCGAGACGATCGATCTGATCGAAAAGACCGCGAACACGATCTACCTGTCGAGCGACTGCGCGATCGGTTACGAGGCGGGCTCGATGGCGCTCATGGCCGTGCGCGGGTTCCGCGACGACTTCGAGCATCACGTCCGTGAGCACGCCTGCGGGTTCGCAGAGAACGAGCGGGTTCCGTGCGTTGCCGGATGCCCCGCCAACGTCGACATTCCCGGGTACATCTCGCTTGTTGAGGCGGGCCGCTACACCGATGCGGTCAGGCTCATCCGCAAGGACAATCCGCTGCCCATCGTTTGCGGCCGCGTGTGCGAGCACCCGTGCGAGATGCACTGCCGCCGCGGCATCGTCGATGACCCGTTGAACATCCTGGCGCTCAAGCGCTACGCCACCGATCACATGGAAGAGGACTACCGTCCGTGGATCGCCGAGAAGACCGGTCGGCGCATCGCCGTCATCGGCGGCGGCCCCGCGGGCATCAGCTGTGCGTACTACCTGGCCATCATGGGGCACGATGTCACGATCTTCGAGCAGCGCAAGCACTTGGGCGGCATGCTGCGCTACGGTATCCCGAGCTACCGCCTGCCGCGCGAGGATCTCGACCAGGAGATCCAGTGGATCCTGGACTGCGGCATCAAGGTGGAGCTCGAGCACGCGGTGGACGGCGCCGAGCTCGAGCGCATGCGCGCTGACTTCGACGCGGTCTACCTTGCCATCGGTGCGCACAACGACAAGAAGCTCGGCCTTCCCGGCGAGGATGCCGAGGGCGTCGTCTCCGCGGTGCAGATGCTGCGCGCCATCGGCGACGGCGAGATGCCCGACTTCTCCGGTGAGCGCGTCGTGGTCATCGGCGGCGGCAACGTCGCGATGGACGTCGCCCGCTCGAGCGTCCGCCTGGGTGCCGAGAAGGTCATCATCGCCTACCGCCGTCGCATCTGCGACATGACGGCGCAAGATGCCGAGATCGCGGGCGCCGAGGCGGAGGGCTGCCAGATCATGGAGCTCAACGCACCGGTCCGCGTGGAGACCGATGAGGCCGGGCGCGTCGCCGGCGTCGTCGTGCAGCCGCAGATCATCTGGGCGCCCGGCCCCTCGTGCCGCCGCCGCGCCCGAGCAGCTCATCGCGTGCGACCGCGTGATCGTGGCCATCGGACAGGACATCGATTCCGCTCCGTTCGAGGCCATGGGCGTGCCGTGCAAGTGGGGCCGCGTCGTGACCGATTCCGACGGGGCCGTGCCCGGATTCGAGGGCCTGTACTCGGGCGGCGATTGCCAGACCGGGCCCGCGACCGTCATCCGCGCCATCAATGCCGGCAAGGTCGCTGCGGCGAACATCGACCGATACCTCGGCTTCGACCATCAGATCCTGCTCGAGGTCGAGCTGCCGCCCGTCCAGTTCAAGGGCAAGCGCCTGTGCGGCCGCTGCGAGCTCAAGGAGCGCGACGCCGCCGAGCGCATCGGTGACTTCGAGATGGCCGAGATCGGTCTTACCGAGGAGGAGGCGCACCAGGAGGCATCGCGCTGCCTGCGCTGCGATCATTTCGGCTTCGGCGCGTTCCGTGGGGGGAGGAATTTCCAGTGGTAAAGCTGATTATCGACGACCGCGTGGTCGAGGTGCCCGAGCACACGACGATTCTGGACGCTGCGGCGAGCGTGGGCATCAAGATCCCGACGCTGTGCTATCTGCGCGACCTCAACGAGGTCGGGGCGTGCCGCGTGTGCGTGGTCGAGGTCGAGGGCATCGACCAGCTCGTGGCCGCATGCAACAACTACGTGCTCGACGGCATGATCGTGCACACGAACAGCCGCAAGGCGCGGATCGCGCGCAAGGCGAACGTCGAGTTTCTGCTCTCGCAGCATGATTCCGAGTGCACGAGCTGCGCCCGTTCGGGCAACTGCTCGCTGCAGAGCCTCGCGAACGACCTGGGAATCACCGATCTGCCGTATCCCAAGCATCTCGAGGGGTTCCGCTCCGATCCCGCCTTCCCGCTCATCCGCAACAACGACAAGTGCATCAAGTGCCTGCGCTGCATCCAGATCTGCGAGAAGGTCCAGGCGACGGGCGTATGGGACCTCACGAGCCGCGCGAGCCATGCGTCGGTGAACGTTGCGGGCGGCAAGGAGCTCTCGCAAACCGATTGCGCCCTGTGCGGCCAGTGCATCACGCACTGCCCGACCGGCGCGCTGCGTGCCCGCGACGACACGGAGCGCGTGTTCGACGCCCTGGAGGACCAGGAGAAGATCTGCCTCGTGCAGATCGCCCCGGCGGTCCGCACCTCGTGGGGCGAGTCGCTCGGCCTCACCCATGAGGAGGCGACCGTCGAGCGCTTGGCGAGCGCTCTGCGCGCCATGGGCTTCGATTACGTGTTCGACACGAACTTCTCGGCGGACCTCACCATCATGGAAGAGGGCTCCGAGCTGCTCGAGCGCATCAAGAAGGCGAGCGAGCCGGGCGGGGAGGACATTAAGTTCCCGATGTTCACCTCATGCTGCCCCGGATGGATCCGCTACGTCAAGTCGCACTATCCGGAGCTGCTCGACCAGGTCTCGACGTCCAAGTCCCCGCAGCAGATGTTCGGTGCGGTCGCCAAGACCTACTATGCCCATGCGCTGGGCGTGGACCCCTCGAAGATCTTCAGCGTGTCCATCATGCCGTGCGTGGCCAAGAAGGCCGAGGCCGCGCTGCCGACCATGGTGGGCGAGACTGGCGACCCCGACGTCGACGTGGTGCTCACGGTGCGCGAGGTCGACCGCATGATCCGCGCGTCGCATATCGATGCGGGCGCTCTTCCCGAGCAGGAGCTCGACCAGCCTCTCGGCGTCGGCACGGGTGCGGCGGTCATCTTCGGTGCGACCGGCGGCGTCATGGACGCGGCGCTGCGCTCCGCCTACTTCCTCGCGACGGGCGAGAATCCCGATCCCGACGCATTCTCCGGCGTGCGCGGCCTCGACGGCTGGAAGGAGAAGACCTTCGATCTGGCCGGCACCCCGCTGCGCGTGGCCGTGGCACACGGTCTGGGCAACGCCCTCAAGCTTATCGAGGCCCTGCGAGCCGGGGAAGTTTCATACGACTTCGTCGAGATCATGGCGTGTCCCGGCGGGTGCGTGGGCGGCGGTGGCCAGCCCATTCACGACGGCTGCGAGCTCGCCGGCGAGCGCGGCGACGTGCTGTGGGGCCTTGACGCGCAGGCGCCCATCAGGTTCTCCCACGAGAACCCGAGCGTGAAGCTCGTCTACGACGATTTCTTTGGCCATCCGCTCTCCGAGCGCGCCGAGGAGCTTCTCCACACCGACCATACCGCGTGGTCGATGCCGAAGTAGGATCTTCGCGGGACGATTCGCGTTGCTCTTCTTCGTTGTATTCCGCGGCCGGCAACCTTGCCGGTCGCGGTTTTTTTCTGCCGCCTGCCGACTGGTTCCACAGTGCGCGTAAACAATCGTGGTAACGAGGGAAACTCCTGCTAAGAGTTCCTAGTTGTATTACTGATATATGTGTTGCACGAGCAAAAGGGGGACACGATGCTTTCGGTGGTTCGCGTTTGGCGTTCATGTGACGAGCGGGAGAGGAGAGCCGTTGTAAAGCCCTTGCTCGTCGGTTCAGCTTGCGCGGTCATGTGCGGTGTCCTTGATGTAGCCTTGAATGCGGCAGTCGATTCCGGTCGTATCTCGTTGAGCGATACGGGCGGGTTGCTTCTCCTTGCGCTGCTCGGCTTGCTGATCGCATGCGTTGTCGTAACGTTGGTTTATGCAAGCCGGATGCGGCCGGTGGCGTCCAATTGGATGCAGCGCTGCGGACTGAGCCCTCAGACAAGAGCTTTCGGGAGATTGACGCTCAAGACGATGGTGCCGCTGTCGCTTTCATTTCTCGCGCTTATGCCCTTTTTCCTTGTCAGAATGGTGATAGATCTTTTTGATCGCTCCTTCGACGTCAGATTTTATATTTGTCCAGTGCTGATTCTCATTCAGGTGCTCGTGACGCTACGGTGTTTGGCCGCAGAGTTGGGAAAACGGGAGGGGAGGACATCATGAGCTCCGTCAAGCGGTATTGGCGCGCGCTCGGCGATGCACCGAGGGCGGCGATCAAGAAAGTCATCCGTTTTCAGATTATTCTGTTCTTGGCGACGACCGTCGTGTTCGGCTTGCTTGCGTACTCGGTGCTCCACGGCGCCGGGTCCGATGACCCGGTCGGCGCGTTGAGCCTCGTGGGCTTCACGTGGCTTCTGGTCGTCGTCGTGCTGGGCTTTTGCGTCTACGGGTTGGTGCTTGCGTCCAGGGCCTATCGGGCGGTCAAGTCATGGCTGTTTGATCTTGAGGCGCAGGGATATCCCACCAGGGAGACGTGGTCGCGGCAAGATGGCCTGCTTCTCGGTTTTGCGTTGCTGGGATTCACGGGCCTGCCCGTCGAGATAGCGGGCCTGCCGCTTCTCATTTTCTTGCAGGACTGGTCATCTCTTCCCGGAACCATATTGTGGATCGTCCTCGGCATCGTCTTGCCGCCCATCGCCGCCCGCCGCTTCATTCCCCTGTGAAATTCTAGGGACAGTCCCTAGAATTTCAGGTTTGGGGTTGCGCTCGGTTCGGTTGCCGACGTATTTCATAGGTTTGAACTCCTGCAAGGCGTGCTAGAGTGGATAAAGCGTCCCTGGTGGGCGCTTTTGCTGTTTCGAGGGAGAGGAAAGCATGGATCAGTTCTTCAAAATCGGTGACCGCGGGTCCTCGGTGGCAACCGAGTTGCGCGCGGGCCTCACCACGTTTCTCGCCATGGCCTACATCATCGTGGTTAATCCGCTCATCTTGGAGGCGGGCGGGGTGCCCATAGCCGCGGCGGTCACCGCGACCTGCGTCGGCGCGGGCATCATGACCATCCTGATGGGCGTCTGCGCGAACCGTCCGCTTGCCTGCGCCTCGGGCATGGGCATCAACTCGATCGTCGCCTACACGCTTTGCGGCTCTATGGGCCTTGGCTGGCAGACCGCCATGGCCGTCGTCCTCATCGAGGGCATCGCCATTCTGCTGCTCGTGCTCTGCGGCCTGCGCGAGGCCATTATGGAGGCCATTCCGGTATCGCTGCGCCGCGGCATCTCCATCGGCCTCGGCCTGTTCATCGCGATGATCGGCCTCAAGGACGGCGGCATCATCCTGGCCAACGCCGACACACTCGTGTCCCTTGGCAACGTGACCGACCCGACGTTTCTGGTCGGGGTCATCTCCATCGTGGTGACGGTCGTCCTGTACTCCATGAAGGTCAAGGGCGCGCTGCTGTGGGGCATCGTGATCGCCGCCGTCTGCGGCATACCGCTGGGCGTCACCCAGATCCCCACCGGCCTGGTCGCCCCGTTGGACTTCTCGACGTTCGGCGCGCCGTTCATGAGCGACTCCGACGGCGTGATGGGTCTCGTGAAGGCCATCTCCACCCCGACGATCCTGCTGTTCGCCTTCTCGCTCATGATGAGCGACTTTTTCGACACCATGGGCACCGCCATGGCCGTCGCCAAGCAGGGCGAGTTCTTGACCGATGACGGAAGGGTCGAGGATATCAAGCCGATCCTCATCGTCGACTCCGCTGCCGCCGCGGTCGGCGGCATCATGGGCGCCTCGTCCATCACGACGTTCGTCGAGTCCGCGTCGGGCGCCGCCGACGGCGGTCGCACGGGCCTCACCTCGGTCTTCACCGGCATCCTGTTCATCCTCGCCGCGTTCCTCTCGCCGCTTATCTCCTGCATCAGCTCGGCCGCGACGTGCGGCGCGCTCGTGTTCGTCGGCTTCCTCATGATGGGCGATGCGGTCATGGTCAAGTGGAACGACGTGCTCGAGGGTTTCCCGACGTTCATGATCATCGCGGGCATCCCGTTCACGTACTCGATCTCCAACGGCATCGGTCTGGGCTTCATCACCTACGTCGTCGTCGCCGTGGTGAGCGGCCGCTCGCAGTACGTCCGCCCGCTCATGTGGATCGCGGCGATCGCCTTTTTGCTCTACTTCCTGCTGCTGTAGCGACGCATAGGGCATGACGCCCATGCTCCCCGTGCGCATTGTCGTGCAGTTCTGGTGGAGCGTGAAAGCTGTGGTACCATATGCAGCTGTTGGTTACCCGCACTTAGAGATTCGCTGCACCGGCGGTTTCCCAGTGCTGGGCGTACGTGAGAAGAAAGGTGTACATCATGACCGTTTCCAAGGAGCGCAAGGCCGAGCTCACCGCACAGTTTGGCGACAGCCCCGTCGACACCGGCAACCCCAAGGTTCAGGTTGCCATCCTCACCGAGCGCATCCGCGAGCTCACCGAGCACATGAAGTCCCACCAGAAGGACTTCCACACCCGCCGCGGCCTGCTCATGCTCGTCGGTCGCCGTCGTCGTCTGCTCTCCTACATCAAGAAGAACGACATCTTCGAGTACCGTGAGCTCATCAAGGCGCTTGGCATCCGCGACAACATCCAGTAGAGAATCGTGCATGCAGGAGCCCCCTCGGGGGCTCCTTTTCATGTAGGGGGCAGCAATCGCGGTCCCTACACCGCCCGAGGGGGTACCGCCCCGTATCGGACCAGACGTCCCGTGGGCAATGGGGTCCACGGAGTTGAAGGAGAAAAATGTCACTCGTATCCAAAACCTTTGAGCTGTACGGCAAGACCTACACGCTTGAGAGCGGCGAGCTCGCCAAGCAGGCCACCGGTGCCACGCTCGTCAAGCAGGGCGACACCACCGCGCTCGTGACCGTCGTCGTCTCCAAGGAGCGCAAGAACTACGACTTCTTCCCGCTGACCGTTGACTTCAACGAGAAGATGTACGCAGCCGGCCGCATCCCCGGCGGCTATCTCAAGCGCGAGGGCCGTCCCAGCGAGAAGGCAACGCTCACCGCGCGCATGATCGACCGCCCGATCCGCCCGAGCTTCCCCGACGGCTTCCGCAACGAGGTTCAGATCGTGGCGACCTCCCTGGTTGCCGACCAGGTGAACCCCATCGACGTCATCTGCACCATGGGCGCCTCGCTCTCCCTCACGCTCGGCGGCGTGCCGTTCGAGGGACCGCTCGCCTGCGTGCGCATCGGCCGCAACGTCGAGACCGGCGAGTTCATCGTCAACCCCACCTATGAGGAGCGCGAGAACTCCGACCTCGACCTGGAGCTCGCGGGTACGCGCGACTTCATCTCCATGGTCGAGGCCGGCGCCAAGGAGGTTACCGAGGAGGATATGCTGGCCGCCATGGAGTTCGGCCAGGAGGCCATCGGCGCCTTCTGCGACGCCCAGCTCGCGTTCGTCGAGGAGTGGGAGCGCGTCAACGGCCCGATCGAGCCCAAGGAGTACATCCTCGATCAGCCCGTCCCCGAGGTCGAGGAGCGCATCTTCGCCCATTACGACGAGATGTACGCCGCGCTTTCCGATGCCGACAAGCTCTCCCGCATCGCCCACGTCGAGGAGCTCAAGGAGCGCATCCGCGCCGAGTTTACCGAGGATGAGCAGCTCGAGTGGGAGCGCGAGATCCCGGTGAACCTGAAGAAGCTCGAGAAGAAGGCCATGCGCACCATGGTCGTCGAGACCGGCGAGCGCGTCGACGGCCGTGCCGCCGACGAGATCCGCCCGATCATGGTCAAGGACAGCTACCTGCCGCTCGTGCACGGTTCCGGTCTGTTCCAGCGCGGCCAGACCCAGGTGCTCTCCGTGCTGTCGCTCGGCATGCTGAACGAGGGCCAGCGCCTCGACACCATCGAGCCGGTCGAGGGCAAGCGCTACATGCACCAGTACAACTTCCCGCCGTTCTGCACCGGCGAGACCGGCCGCATGGGCTCGCCGAAGCGTCGCGAGATCGGTCACGGCAACCTTGCCGAGCGTGCCCTGCTGCCCGTGCTGCCCGATGAGAACGAGTTCCCCTACGCCATCCGCGTGGTGTCCGAGGTCATGGAGTCCAACGGCTCCTCGTCGATGGCCTCCACGTGCGCGAGCTGCCTTGCCCTGATGGACGGCGGCGTGCCCATCAAGCGCCCCGTTTCCGGTATCGCCATGGGCCTCATCCAGGAGGAGGGCAAGACCGTGGTCCTGTCCGACATCCAGGGCATCGAGGACTTCCTGGGCGACATGGACTTCAAGGTCACCGGCACCGAGCGCGGCATCACCGCCCTCCAGATGGACAACAAGGCCACGGGTCTCACCTTCGACATCCTGCGTGCCGCGCTCGAGCAGGCCAAGCAGGGTCGTGCGTTCATCCTCGGCAAGATGCTCGACGTTATCCCCGGGCCGCGCGAGGCCACGCGCGAGACCGCGCCTCGCATCACCTCGATCTCCATCCCGGTCGATAACATCCGCGACGTCATCGGAAAGGGCGGAGAGACCATCCGCGGCATCCAGGACGAGACCGGCGCGTCCATCGACATCCACGAGGACGGCACCGTGTTCGTGGGCGGTGTCGGCGACTCCGTCGAGGCTGCCATCGAGCGCATCCAGCTCATCGTCAAGGTCCCCGAGGTGGGGGAGGAGTATACGGGCCGCGTCGTCTCCATCCAGCCGTTCGGCGCGTTCGTGAACCTGCTGCCCGGCAAGGACGGCCTGCTGCACATCTCCCGTGTCGCCCAGGGCCGCGTCGATAAGGTCGAGGATGTCCTGAACGTCGGCGACGAGGTCAAGGTCAAGGTCATCGAGGTCGACGACCGCGGCAAGATCTCCCTCGACCGCCTCGACAAGCCCGAGGCTCCCGCCGGTTCCGGTGAGGACTCCGGCGAGAACGGCGGCGGTTTCGGCGGTCGTGCCCCTGTCTCTTATACACATCTAGATGTGTATAAGAGACAGGACCATAC
>NZ_FCOU01000009.1 GCF_900046475.1 Collinsella ihumii
GTCCGCGCCGCGACCACGGCGACCGTCCGCGCCGCACCCCGGGTGACAACGGCGGCCACGGCGGCCGCACCCCGCGTCGTCATCACGAGGGCTAGTTCGCCGCGCTGACCGTTTCGTTAGCTGTAATGGCGGGCCTCACGTATGTGGGGCCCGCCTTTTTCTACCGTGGTTTGTGTTTCATCGCGCTTTTGAGGGCGACTGGCTACGGGACGCTCCCGTTCCGGCTCGCGGGGACCGCAGGGGCCGCCGTATGGGTTGAAACGAACCCGTCCCCAAACAACCCATATCCGTGCGTCCTGTCAAATCCACGCTTTGTGTAGGGATAACGTCTGGGCTCGGATGGGGAGCGCCCCGAATTGGTACAATGCAATATCACTATGCACCTGCCGCAGCTCTCACGTGCGGCATGGATTTGAACGTCACGGCGGTGCGTCCGTCGTTTGGATACTCGGATCGACAGAAAGGATCTAATCGACCCCATGGCAACAACTAAGAAAAAGCCCGCGCCGCTCAAGATTATCCCCTTGGGCGGCCTTGACGGTATCGGCAAGAACATGACGGTGTTCGAGTGCGGCGAGGACATGGTGCTCGTCGACGCGGGCCTCATGTTCCCCGACGACACGCAGCCCGGCATCGACCTGGTGCTGCCCGATTACACTTATGTGCTGGAGCACGAGGACAAGCTGCGCGGCATCGTGGTCACGCACGGCCACGAGGACCACACGGGCTCTCTGCCGTACCTCCTCCAGGATCTCAACAACAAGGTGCCCATCTTCTCGAGCAAGCTCACGCTCGGCTTCATCGAGGGCAAGCTCGCCGAGTTCCGCATCCGTGCCCCTAAGTTCCGCGAGGTCAACGGCGGCACGCATGTGAACCTCGGCTCCATCCAGCTCGATTTCTTCGCGATGACCCACTCCATCCCCGGTGCACTCGGCGTATTCATCCGCACGCCCCAGGGCACGGTCATGCACACGGGCGACTTCAAGCTCGACCAGACGCCCATCGACGGCGTGACCCCTGATTACGCCGCCATCAGCCGCTTTGCCAAGCAGGGCATCGACCTGCTCATGTCCGACTCCACCAACGCCACGCGCCCCGGCTTCACCAAGTCCGAGGCCGAGGTCGGCCCGTCGTTGCTTGCGGCCATCAAGAACGCGCCCGGTCGCGTGTTCGTTGCGAGCTTCTCGAGCCATATCCACCGCCTGCAGCAGATCTGCGATGCGGCGCGCACCTGCGGGCGCAAGATCGTGGTCACCGGCCGCTCGATGCTCACCAACACCCGCGTGGCCCGCGAGCTCGGCTACCTCGATATCCCCGAAGAGGACATTATCGACGCCTACGAGATCAACAACATCCCCGAGGACCAGATCGTGGTCATGTGCACGGGTTCTCAGGGCGAGCCGCTCTCCGCGCTGTCCCGCATGGCGAACGGCGAGCACAAGACGCTCTCCATGCACGAGGGCGACACGGTCATCATCTCCGCGACGCCCATTCCGGGCAACGAGAAGGGCGTCCAGCAGGTCGTCAACAGCCTGGCCAAGATTGGCTGTAACGTCTACGACAAGAACCGCACGCTCGTGCACGTGTCGGGCCATGGCAGCCAGGAGGAGCTCAAGCTCATGCTCGCCATGACCAAGCCGAGCTACTTCATGCCCGTCCACGGTGAGGCCGTGCACCTGCGCGCGCACGCCGAGCTCGCCCGCAAGGTCGGCATCCCGAGCGACCATATCTTCATCCTCGACAACGGCGACTCCCTCGAGATGCGCAACGGCGTGGTCAAGCGCGGCGCGTCGGTGGAGTCCGGCGTGGTCTACGTTGACGGCCTGCGTATCGGCGACACCGACCCCATCGTGCTGCGCGACCGCCAGAAGCTCGCCAACGACGGCATGGTGACCGCCGTGGCCATCGTCTCGCTCAAGCGCAAGAAGATCGACGCGATCGAGTTCTCCGGTCGCGGCGTCTCGTTCACCATCGATGACGAGTTCTCGGCGGATGCCTCCGCGTCCATCATGAAGGTCATCGAGAAGGGCACGTTCAACTACACCAGCAGTGGCACCGACGCGCTGCGCAAGGCGGTGCGCGACTCGCTGTCCAACTTCATCTGGAACCGTATGCACACGCGCCCGATGATCATCCCGGTCGTCATGGAGGTCTAGCGTGGCGGCCACGGGTTCGAACAACGCCCGCAAGGGCCAGGCAAAAGGCAAGGCTTCGGCCAAGGGACGCTCGAAGGCGGCGCAGGCTGCAGCCGGGCTGCGCGCCAACGAGGGGCGTGCCGCCGAGGCCGTCGAGGTGGCGCCCCTGCTCGGCGAGGGGTCCGGCCGCGATATCGCGGGCGTGATCCTCGCCGTCGTGGCCGTCGCCTCGTTCATCGCCGTCGTCTCGCCCTCGAGCGCACCCGTCACCAGCGCCATCGCCGGGTTCTACCACCTGGGCTTCGGCCTGGGGGGCTACCTGCTGCCGCTTGTTCTGCTCGGCTGCGCGGCCATGCTCTTCATCAAGGGCTCGACGCCGGTGTCGGCAAGGACCTGCGCCGGCGCCGTGCTCATCTTCTGCTCTGCGGTCGCCATGCTGTCGCTCGCCGTGCCCGGTACCGAGCTGTCGAGCGACGCCATGTTCGTTCCGCAGAACCTGTCCTCTTCGGGCGGCTACCTCGGGGCGTTCATAGCGAGCGCCCTTCAGGGCGCGCTCGGAAAGGCCATCTCCTACGTGGTGCTCGTAGGATTCGTCGTGCTGGGTCTCGTGATCATCGGGTTTTCCATCAGCGATGTCGCCCGGTCGGCCGCCGAGCGCGTGGAGCGTTTGGCCCAGCGCCGCCATATCGACGTGAACGACAGCCCGTGGGGCGATAGCGAGGCCGCGTCCGTGGCGCCCGCCAGGCGCACCCCGCGCAAGATGCCGCGTCCGGTAAAGCCCAAGCAGGGCCGCCTGTTCGATGGCGACGGGACCGCCGAGACCACGTTTCTGGGCAATCAGACCACCACGGTGCTCGGTGCCGATGACGAGCCCGATGCCGATGAGGATCCCTTCGTCGACGTATCGGCTCAGGTGAAGGCCGAGCAGGCAAAGACCACCTTGATCCCGGTGGAGGAGCGCTTCGCTCCGACCGCCGCCAAGACCGAGGTCCTCGAGAAGCCCGCACGCGCGCCCAAGGCCGCAGGGTCCGCCCTCGATATCATCTCCGGCGCCCGTTCCGCCCTGAAGAGCGAGGCGAGGGTCCAAGACGCCGACTCCGCGATCGAGCCCCAGGATGTTCTGCCCTGGGACGAGCCGGTCGAAGAGAAAGCGGAGGCGCGCCGCACGGCCAAGGTCTCCAAGGCCGATGATGCCGTGAAGGCGTCCACGCGCACAAGCGCACCGGAGCCCGACGCCGAGATCGCCGCGCAGCCCGTGCCCGACTTCCTGCGCCAGGCCTATCACTTCTCCACATCTCGATGTGACTCAGTGACAGGCTCACTTCGCTCTGTTCACCCGTTCGTTCGCAGGCCGCAGAGCCGCCCCGCGCCCGCACGCCCCCTGCCCGCGAACGGCACGGCGGCACCCGCCACGTCGGTTCTCGAGGAGGAGGGGGAGACCAGGCAGCTGCCCCCTGTCTCCATGCTCCGCCACAACCCTGCGGCGCAGGCCAGCTCTAGCTCGTCCAAGGAGCTCGAGCAGACCGCCGAGGGGCTCCAGTCAACCTTGCAGGAGTTCGGCCTGCACTCTCGCGTCGTGGGCTGGATCGCCGGCCCCACCGTCACCACCTTCAAGGTGCAGCCCGGTGAGGGCGAGCGCGTGAGCCGCATCACCAGCCTCGAGGACGACATCGCCCTGTCGCTCGCCACCGATTCGGTGCGCATCTTCGCGCCGATTCCGGGCACCTCGCTCGTGGGCATCGAGATTCCCAACCGCACGCGCCAGACGGTCGCGTTCGGCGACATCCTGCCCTATGTCCAGGGAGGTCCGCTCGAGTTCGCCCTGGGCCGCGACGCGGAGGGGCAGCCCATGGTCGCCGATCTCGCCAAGATGCCGCACCTGTTGATCGCGGGCACCACCGGTTCGGGTAAGTCCGTCGTCATCAGCTCCATCCTCATGAGCCTGCTCATGAGGACGTTCCCCGAGGACGTGCGCCTGATCATGGTCGACCCCAAGCGCGTCGAGTTCGCTCCTTATGACGGCCTGCCGCACCTGTACGTACCGGTGGTGACCGAGCCCAAGCAGGCGGCGAGCGCCCTGCAGTGGGCGGTATCGGAGATGGAGCGCCGCCTCAAGGTGTTCGAGCGCATCGGCGTGCGCAAGATCTCGACGTTCAACGAGAAGCAGGCTGCCGGAGAGTTCGAGAAATACGACAACCCGCCGGCGAAGATGCCCTATCTCGTCATCGTCATCGACGAGCTCTCCGACCTCATGATGGTCGCCGGCAAGGATGTCGAGGCCTCCATCGTGCGCATCGCGCAGCTCGGACGTGCCGCGGGCATCCATATGATCGTGGCCACCCAGCGTCCGAGCTCGAACGTCGTCACCGGCCTCATCAAGGCGAACATCACCAACCGCATCGGCCTGACCGTCGCCACGGGCATCGACTCGCGCGTCATCCTGGACCAGACGGGCGCCGAGAAGCTGATCGGCCAGGGCGACATGCTGTTCTCACGCGTCGACTGGGGCAAGCCCAAGCGCATCCAGGGCTGCTACGTCTCCGACGAGGAGATCTTCTCGGTCGTCGAGTTCGTGAAGGACCAGAGTCCCGCCGACTACCACGAGGAGATCCTCTCGGCGGTCTCCCCGGCTGCCCTCGGCGGCGCGGGCGGGGGTTCCGGCGCTCGGGAGGCATCCGACGACGACCCGCTCATCTGGGAGGCGGCGCGCATCGTCGTCGAGTCCCAGCTGGGTTCAACTTCCGGTTTGCAGCGTAGGCTCAAGGTCGGTTACGCGCGCGCCGGCCGCATTATGGATATGCTTGAGGAGAAGGGCGTGGTCGGTCCACCCGACGGATCGAAGCCGCGCGAGGTCCTTCTCGACGAGGAAGGTCTGGCCGCGCTCGAGGCCGTCGAGGCCCGCATGGCCGATGAGGATGAGTTTGGAGGGTTCTGATGGCAAGTCGATTCGGAGAGATGCTCCTCAACAGGCGACGCGAGCTCGGTATGTCTATCCAGCAGGTCGCCAATGTCATCAAGATTCGCCCGCAGATCATCGAGTTTTTCGAGACGGGGAACTTCGCGTCGATGCCCCCGCGCGGCTACGCGCAGGGCATGATCGCCAGCTACGCCCGCTACCTCGGTCTGAATCCCCGCGAAGTGGTCAATGCGTATTTTGACGAGCTGTACGTCTACGAGCGCGGCGGCAGCGCTGCCGGCAGCCAGTTTACCGAGGGGGCGACGAACCCTGTGCCCCGAAGCGCGAGCATGAGCGGGCGCTACCTCATGGTCGACACGCCCCCTGCTCCCAATTCGCGCTACGCGCAACGGCCGCCGCAGGCCGGCTACGTGTCCGATTCCACCTCCGGCCACGTGCCGCTGCGCGTGGCGGACAACCAGCGCCGGGCGGCGAACCTGCCTGCGGGCGATGCGTTCGGGCGCGACCTCGGTGGATCCGGATACGATCGCGGCGGCTACGGCGCCCCTGAGCCGGGTAGCGCACCCGACCGCACCGTTCGCATGAATCGTCCCCAGAACCTGTCGCGCACGACGAATATGGGGCGCCAGGCGGGTCCTTACCAGCGTGGCGGCGCGCCGCGCTCGGGCCTTTGACATCGCGACTGAGTAAACGTAGATTAAAAAGTCATTTGTTTTGTGATATGCGCTCATCATCTGTGCTGTCTCTTATACACATCTAGATGTGTATAAGGGACATGGGCGGCGGCCTCCTCAACGACTCGCGCGTCATCATCGGCGGCCTGATCGCCATCGTGGTGCTGCTCATCCTCGTGATCTTCCTGCTGGTTCGTAGCTGCACCGCCACGCCCGCGGCAACTGATCCCGCCACGGCTGAGACCCCCGCGACGACCGCGATGACCGATACCGGCGAGGAGGATGACGCGACGGGCGACGACTCGACGGACACCCCTGCGACCGATGGGGACACCCAGGACGCCGACACTTCGGATGCCGGCACCGCCGACACCGCGGCGAGCCCGCAGACTCCCACCGAACCGGTCGAGACGAACGTCACCGTCGCGATTCCCGAGGGCGTCACATCCTGGCTGGAGATCTACGTCGACGGCGTGAGCGTGTACGCGGCCCAGACCGCGGGCCCCTTCGAGCAGAGCTACACGCCCGAGTCCTCTATCGAGATCACCGTCGACCACCCCGGCGACGTCGAGATCACCAAGAACGGGGAGAGCGTCGACTGGGATACCCGCACCTCGGGTGTCGGCAAGGTGACGATCAACGTGCCGCAGCCCGAGACGCCCGCCACGACCGATGCCGAGGGCACGACGGATGGGGAGTCCACCGACGGCACCTCCACGACTGACGATTCCGCTGCGGCCGCTGCATAACGGGCCGCCGCAAGACGAAAGGAGCCTTCCATGGCAAAAGATTCCAGCTTCGACGTTGTGTCGCAGGTCGATATGCAGGAGGTCGATAACGCGTTCCAGCAGGCGACGCGCGAGATCTCCCAGCGCTACGACCTCAAGGACTCCGGCGCGACGATCGCGCTGTCCAAAAGCGACAAGCTCGTCACGGTGAACGCCCCCGCCGACTTCGTCGCCCGCCAGATCATCGACCTGTTCGGCTCGAAGCTGATCAAGCGCGGCATCGATCTGGCTGCGGTCAAGTGGGACACCCCGCAGGCGGCATCCGGCGGCACGGTCCGCGTGCTCGGCCATATCGTCGAGGGCATCGACCAGCCCACGGCAAAGAAGATCAACAAGGACATCAAGGACACCAAGGCCAAGGTCAAGGTCACCATCGAGGCTGACAAGCTGCGCGTGACCTCGCCGTCCAAGGACGCGCTGCAGCAGGTCATCCAGTTCCTGCGCGACCAGGACTACGGTCAGCCGCTCCAGTTTACCAACTACCGATAGGACCCGCCGGAAGGGTTTGTGCAATCAAGGGGATCGAGGATATGTCCGAACAATTCGCCGACGCCTTTGGCGTCGTCTACTTCATCACGCTCGGGTGCGCCAAGAACGAGGTCGATACCGACCGGATGCGCTCCCTGCTGCTCGCGGCAGGCTACGAGGAGGCGCTCGATGTGGAGGAGGCCGACCTCGCCATCGTGAACACTTGCTCGTTTCTTGCCTCCGCGACCGAGGAGAGCATCGAGGCGACCCTTGCGCTCGCCGAGGAGGCGGCCGACGGCGTGCGCAGCCTGCCCATCGTGATGTGCGGCTGCGTCCCCTCGCGCTACGGCGCGGACCTTCCCGCCGAACTGCCGGAGGTCGCCGCGTTCGTGAGGACGGACGAGGAGGACGGCATCGTCGGCGTCGTCGACGGCCTTTTGGGCGTCACGCGCGCGGTCCCTGCGCATGTTCCCGACGTCAAGCGCACGGTCGAGGGCTCCGTCGCCTTCGTCAAGATCTCCGACGGCTGTGACCGGTTCTGCAGCTTCTGCGCGATCCCCTATATCCGCGGCCGCTACCGCAGCCGTCCGTGGTCCGAGATCCGCGACGAGGTCGTCGACCTTGTCTCCGAGGGCGTGCGGGAGCTCGTCCTCATCGGTCAGGATACGGGCATCTGGGGCCGCGACCTCGCCGATGAGGGTGAGGGGCCGCACGACCTCGCGTCGCTGCTGCGCGCCGTCGCCGAGGCGGTTCGCCCCCATGACGTCTGGATCCGCGTCCTCTACCTGCAGCCCGAGGGCATGACCGACGATCTCATCTCCGCGATCCGCGACACCCCCGAGGTGCTTCCCTATATCGATATCCCCGTGCAGCACTGCAGCTCCCGCGTGCTCTCCGCCATGAACCGCTCCGGTTCCGAAGAGGAGCTCGACGAGCTGTTCGCCCGTCTGCGCCGCGAGATTCCCGACATGGTCATCCGCACCACGTATCTCGTCGGCTTCCCCGGCGAGACCGATGAGGAGCACGAGCGCATGCTTGCCTTCATGGACCGCACCGGATTCGACTACACGAGCGTGTTCTCCTTCTCTCCCGAGGAGGGGACGCGCGCGGTTAAGCTCGACGGCCAGATCGACGACGACGTGAAGCTCGAGCGCACCCAGGCTGCGATGGACCTGGCCGAATCGCTGGGCTTCGCAGCGACGGCATCCCATGTCGGCGAGCGCGCGCAGGTCATCGTCGACGGCATCGAGCAGACCGACGAGGGGTACGAGCTCATCGGTCATGCCTGGTTCCAGGCTCCCGACAGCGACGGCGCCGTCCATCTCGATGCGGGCGAGGCCGCCGTGGGGGATATCCTCGAAGTAGAGTTCACCGACAGCTTCTGCTACGAGCTTGTCGGCCATGTTGTGGAATAGCGAGGAATCATGGGTACTTCTGGCACCTCCGTCCCCGAGGGGCATCCGAGCATCTGGACCCCGGCGAATATCGTGACCTGCGTGCGCATCGTGTTCATCCCGGTGTTCATGGTGCTTTGCGACCTGTCGTACAACAACGGGTCCGGCCAGGTTTCCGTCGGGCTCGCGTTCGCGGCGTTCGTCCTGTATATGGTCCTGAGCCTGACCGACAAGGTCGACGGGTACCTGGCGCGCTCGCGCCACGAGATCACCGATTTCGGCAAGTTCCTCGATCCCATCGCGGACAAGCTGCTTGTGTTCTCCGCGCTGCTCCTCCTGATGGACATCGGCTACGTGAACCTGTGGTTCGTCTTCATCATCCTGGTGCGCGAGTTTCTGGTGAGCGCGCTGCGCATGGTCGCGAGCGCGGCCGGCGTGGTGATCGCCGCTGACAAGCTCGGCAAGGCCAAGACCGCCGTGACTATGGTGGCCATCTGCGCGTATCTGTTCACGTTCGCCCTGTCGGCTGCGGCTGGAGCGACCGGCCTGGCCGCGTCGCTCGCAAGCTGGCTTCTGCTCATCTCCGATGCGCTCATGATCGCGGCCGTGGTGCTCACCGTCGTTTCCGGCATCCAGTATTTCTGGAACGGCCGGTCGGTCATCTTCTCGTAGCGAAGGAGCGGATCCATGCGGGGACATGAGGAACTGCAGCGCCAGATCGACGAGATGGCGCATGAGGTCGTTGCGCGCTGCTCGGAGCGCGGGGTCACCGTCGCTTCGGCCGAGTCGCTGACCGCGGGCATGGTCTGCTCGTCGATCGCGGGCGTCCCCGGTGCCTCCGAGATCCTGCGCGGAGGGGCCGTCACCTACGTCAACGAGATCAAGCATGCGGTCCTCGGGGTGAGCAGCGACTCGCTCGAGCGCTTCACCGAGGTCTCGCATCCGGTTGCCCGCGAGATGGCGACGGGTGCGCGCAGCCTGTTTTCGACCGACATCGCGGTGAGTCTGACGGGTTATGCCGGACCTACCGGTGGGACCGAAGAGAACCCTGTCGGAACGGTGTATCTGGGAATCGCCAGCGATGCGGGCGTCCGTTCCGTGCGCGAGGTTTTCGAGGGAGACCGGCTCGGCGTCAGGATGCGCGCCGCCATACGGGCGCTGCAGCTCATACTCGAGTGTCTGGACGAATGCACTGAAAGCAGGTAGCTGACTGCTCTTGATACGCGTGGCCCGTCATGTCCTTTTGCGGATGCATCGCGCGGCAGTGCATGCAGGCCCACAGTTAAATCCACGTGGATGAGGCTCCGTAGCTGCCGGTTTGGAATCCGGTCGGACCTGGTGCAGGGCTCGTCGGAGACCCGTCGGGGCACACAGGACATCTCGTCGGGGACGTACTCTAGGATATCCTCGTCAGTTCTTGACTGCGAACAGCTGTTCGAATATAGTCAAGACGGTAACGTTCTAGGGAGGATTCGCATGGCAAAGAGTTCAGGTCCGGCGCGCCAGATTCACGAGCGCACGTTCGGCGAAGAACGCGACAAGATGATCGACTTGACCAAGGCCGACATCGAGAAGAAGTTCGGCAAGGGCGCCATCATGCGCTATGGCGACGGAGGTCCTGAGCTCGAGATCGAAGCGATTCCCACCGGAGCGCTGGCTCTCGACGCAGCATTGGGTATCGGAGGAGTTCCGCGCGGGCGCATCATTGAGATCTATGGACCCGAGTCTTCCGGTAAGACCACGCTTGCGCTCGAGATCTGCGCCGAAGCGCAGGCGGCTGGCGGTGTCGTTGCGTTTATCGACGCCGAGCACGCGCTCGATCCCGGTTATGCCGCCCGCATCGGCGTCGATATCGACGAGGTGCTCATCTCGCAGCCCGATACCGGCGAACAGGCCCTCGAGATCTGCGACATGCTCGTGCGCTCCGGCGCCATCGACGTCGTCGTCATCGACTCGGTCGCCGCGCTCGTGCCCCGCGCCGAGATCGAGGGCGAGATCGGCGACTCCTCGGTTGGCCTGCAGGCGCGCCTCATGAGCCAGGCGCTGCGCAAGCTTGCCGGCTCCCTCGCCAAATCGCGTACGACCTGCATCTTCATCAACCAGCTGCGCGAGAAGATCGGCGTCATGTTCGGAAATCCCGAGACCACGACCGGCGGTCGCGCCCTCAAGTTCTTCTCGTCGGTCCGTATCGATATCCGCCGCATCGACCAGATCAAGAACGGTCAGGAGGTCGTGGGCAGCCGCGTGCGCTGCAAAGTCGTCAAGAATAAGGTCGCGGCCCCCTTCAGGACCGCTGAGTTCGACATCATGTACGGTACGGGTATCTCCAAAGAAGGCTCTATCCTGGATATGGGCGTCGACTTCGGCATCGTGACCAAATCGGGCGCATGGTACACCTATGAGACCGAGCGCTTGGGTCAGGGTCGTGAAGCCGCCAAGGAGTTCCTGCGCACGAACCCCGGCCTCGCTGAGGAGATCGAGCACAAGGTGCGCGTCTCCTGCGGGCTTGAATTCGAGGACGAGCCGGTGGGGGAGGCCGTCGATCTGACGACCGGTCCCGCTGAGGAGTAGCCATGGGGGAACAGGGCGCGACGGCTGCCGAGGCCGTTGCCCTCGAGGTGAGGCTTCCCGACGCCGCGGCGCGTGCCCGGGCTCAGGCGTGCGGCCGTAAGCCGATGGCCGAGGTCACGCTTACGCTCGACTCCGGTGATGAGCGCCAGATCGTCGTGCCCGTCCGCGTGGGCCGCGTGCTCGACGAGGCGGGCATCGCTTTCCCTTGTCCGGTCGATGATGCGTTCGATGCTATCCATGCGCTCGAAGGCCGCGTGTGCTTCGCCATGATCACAGAGATTCTCTCACGAAGGGATCATGCGGTCGACGAGCTCAGACGGAAGCTCTTGTCGTACGGGTTCCGGACCGAGGAGATCGAGCCCGCCATCGCCCACGCCCAAAGCCATCGCTTTGTCGACGACAGCCGTTTTGCTGGCTACTTCATCGAGGAGCGCCTACGCCGCGGCTGGGGACGCAGGCGCATCGAGGCCGAGCTCGTGAGGAAAGGCGTCGATCTCGAAGCCGTTCCCGGCTACCCTGAGCGGTACTTTTCCGAGGAAGATGACCTCGCCCGTGCGCGTGCGGCCCTTGAGCGCAAAACCGTTCCTTCCGAGCGCGCGTTCGAAAAGCTCGTGAGATTCCTCGTGTCACGCGGATTCTCATACGGTATCGCCTCCGACGCCGTTCGTGATCGTCTTGGGAACCATTGATCAATTCATTTCGCATCGGGCGCCCCCGTGGCGGGCGCCCGATGCGAAAGCAATCGATCAATGCTTCCCTAGCCGATGTGTGACCGTTGCCGTATTGTGACCTCCGCCGCTCACATATGTATCCTTTCCATACGCCGTCTGCTTGTTTGACATCGCGACTGAGTAAACGTAGGATTAAAAAGTCATTTGTTATGTGATATGCGCTCATCATAGATGAGATTGATATTTGTACTGTCAATGTCGACTTTCATACTGGGTGACTCATCCCTAGCAAATGTCTCGCCGTCCGTGTGACAGCACGGGCGGTGCTTTGTCTGTTGAAGAATGCGTAATGATTAAGGAGAACTGAGCATGGAAGTAGCGATCGGCATTGTATGCCTCCTCATCGGGGCTGCCGTTGCCGCAATCGCCATGCGCAGCGCCAAGAGCGGAAGCCTGCGAGAGGCCGATTCGAAGATCGAGTCGGCTCACGCGGAGGCGGAGCGCTTGATCGGCGATGCCAAGCGTACTGCGGAAACGATGAAGAAAGAGGCCCTGCTCGAGGCCAAGGAAGAGATCATTCAGAACAAGCAGGCGGCCGAGGCCGAGGAGAAGCAGCGCAAGCGCGAGCTTCGTGCCCTCGAGAACCGCGTCATGCAGCGTGAGGAATCCCTCGATCGCCGCAACGACGCGCTCGACAAGCGCGAGCACCAGCTGTCGAGCCAGGCGGGCCAGATCGAGAAGCGCTCCCGTGAGCTCGATCAGCTGGTCGCCAAGCAGACCACGGAGCTCGAGCGCATCTCGGAGCTCACCCGCGAGGACGCCCATCGCGAGCTCCTCGATAAGGTTCGCGGCGAAGTGACCCATGAGGCGGCGGCCATCATCCGCGACTCCGAGCAGCAGGTCCGCGCCGAGTGCCACAAGACCGCCCAGGAGATAATCTCCCTGGCTATCCAGCGCTGCGCCGCCGATCACACCGCCGAGGTCACGGTCACATCGGTGCATATTCCCTCCGACGACCTCAAGGGTCGCATCATCGGTCGCGAGGGTCGCAACATCCGCACGTTCGAGCAGGTGTCCGGCGTCAACCTTGTGATCGACGACACGCCCGAGACGGTCGTGCTGTCGAGCTTCGACCCGGTCCGTCGCGAGACGGCGCGCGTCGCGCTCGAGAACCTGATTGCAGACGGCCGCATTCACCCTGCGCGCATCGAGGAGATGTATCGCAAGGCCTCCGATCTCGTCCAGCAGCGCGTGCGCGATGCGGGCGAGCAGGCCGCGTTCGATACCGGCATCCACGATCTGCACCCCGAGCTCGTAAAGACGCTCGGCGCGCTGCGCTACCGCACCTCGTTCGGCCAGAACGTGCTGCAGCATTCCATCGAGGTCTCCGAGCTCTGCGGCATCATGGCTTCCGAGCTCGGCGTCGACGTGCGCGCCGCCAAGCGCGCCGGCCTCCTGCACGATTTGGGCAAGGCGATCGATCACGAGGTCGAGGGCCCGCATGCGGTCATCGGCGCGGATCTCGCCCGCCGCTATGGCGAGAAGCCCGCGATCGTGCACGCCATCGAGGCCCATCACGGCGATGTCGACCCCAGCTCGGTGCTCGCGGTCCTCGTTCAGGCCGGCGACGCCATCTCGGCGTCCCGTCCCGGCGCCCGTCGCGAATCCGCTGAAAGCTACATCAAGCGCCTCGAGAAGCTCGAGGAGATCGCCAACTCCCATGCCGGCGTCGAGCGCACGTACGCCATGCAGGCAGGCCGCGAGGTCCATGTCATGGTTCAGCCCGATAAGATCTCCGATGCCCAGGCAACGGTGCTCGCGCATGATATCGCGCATCAGATCGAGGACGAGATGGAGTATCCCGGCCAGGTCCGTGTCGTTGTTATCCGCGAGAGTCGCGCCGTCGATATCGCCAAGTAGCGCCCATGTCTGACGCGAACGAGCTCATTTCGTTTATCGCCTCCATGTCTGGTGAGGGGAACCTGCGCGTCGAGGAGAATCTCGGCGAGGGTTTCGTGAAGCTTCGCGTCTCCGAGGCTGAGCGCCGTCAGGCCAAGCACGACATCCAGCATGTCGAGGACATCGTTATCGAGATGCTTCGCAACGCGCGCGATGCCGGCGCCACGAAAATCTATGTCGCCACAGCTAAAGAGGAGCGTGTTCGCACGCTCCTCTTTCTTGATAACGGTTCCGGCATTCCGTCCGACATGCACGAGCGCATCTTCGACGCACGCGTGACCTCGAAGCTCGAGACAATGAAGATGGACCAGTGGGGCGTCCACGGGCGCGGCATGGCGCTGTTCTCCATTCGCCAGAACGCCGAGTCCGCGCACGTGGTCACCTCCGCTCCCGGCAAGGGCTCGGCGATTCGCGTGGTCGTCGACACCGATAAGCTCTCCGAGCGCGCCGACCAGTCGACATGGCCCTTAGCGGAGAAGGATGACGCGGGGGTTTTCAGCTGCACGCGCGGGCCGCACAACATCATTCGCTCGGCATGCGAGTTCGCCTTGAGCGAGCTGCACGGCTGCGACGTCTTTCTCGGCTCTCCGGCCGAGATCGCAGCGACGCTGTTCTCCCATGCCTCTTCTTCGCTCGATGCCTCGACGCTGCTGTTCGTCGATGACGCCAACCAGCTTCCCGTCATCGATCGCCTGGGGAATGCGGGAGATGCCTCAGACTTCATGCGCGTTGCCAAGGAGATCGGCATCGATGTGTCCGAGCGCACGGCGCATCGCATCCTCGCCGGCACCATAAAGCCGGTACGGAGCGTCTCCGCGCGCCTGCTTCGCGAGAGGACCAAGGCGGCGCCGAAGCAGGTGGGGCCCGTCGATCTGGCGCGCGACAGGCGTGGGCTTAAGATCGCCCACGAGGACCTGAGCCAGTTCTCTCGAGCGGTCGAGCGCGATTTCAACGAGCTCGCGTCCCGGTACTATCTGAATCTCGTCAACGATCCCAAGATCCGGGTGACGCGCGACCGCATCACCATCACGTTCGATATCGGCAAGGAGGAATAGCCGCTCACTGCTTGTATCAGGGGGTCCGATACGATAAAGTCTTCATAATGCCTTAATTATGCACTACACGCAGGAGAAATGTAGCATGGAGTTCCTGAAGGTATCGAGCAAGTCGTCGCCCGCGTCGGTTGCCGGCGCCATTGCCGGTATGGTAAAAGACGGCGTGCCCGTCAATATGCAATGCGTCGGAGCTGGCGCGGTGAACCAGGCGATCAAGGCCATCGCGATCGCTCGTGGTTTTCTGATTCCCACCGGGTTCGACATCTCGTGCGCTCCGGTTTTCTCCGATATCCTTATCAACGGTGAATCCCGTACGGCGATCAGGCTCTCGGTGTACGTGCATCGGCTTTCCGCGAAGGCGGGCGACACCTTCGATTTCACAGACGATAATCTTCGAGTCGGGTAGGGTATGCAATCCTCTGTTCTTTCCGGTAAAACCTATTTCATCCGTACGTTCGGCTGCCAAATGAATATGCATGATTCGGAGCGCGTGAGCGGTCTTCTGGATTCGTGCGGATGCCTTGAGGTGGCTGAGCCCGCCGAGGCGGACATCGTCGTCTTCATGACGTGCTGCGTGCGCGAGGCGGCAGACACCCGTCTGTACGGTCAGTGCTCTTCCTGCAAGAGCCTTCCCGCGCCTCCGGGCGGCAAGCGCGTGATCGCGGTCGGCGGCTGCATCGCGCAGCGCGACGGTGCCGGCCTGTTGACGAATCTCGATAACGTGGACGTCATCTTCGGTACGGCGTCCATCGCCCATGTCGCAGAACTGCTCGAGCAGGCGTTTGTTGAGGGCGGCCACCATATCCGCTGCGAAGAGAAGGACTCCGGCGCCGCGACGGACATGCCGTGGCACCGCGCTGAGAACTATCGCGCTTGGGTTCCCATCATGACGGGCTGCAACAACTTCTGCAGCTACTGCATCGTCCCCTATGTCCGCGGACGCGAGAAGAGCCGCTCGTTCGAGGAGATCGTCGACGAGGTCACGGGGCTCGTCCGCATCGGCGTGCGCGAGATCACGCTGCTCGGTCAGAACGTGAACTCCTATGGGCGCGACCTGTTCGGGGCTCCCCGTTTTGCGGAGCTGCTGCGCGCGGTGGGCGATACCGGCATCGAGCGCATCTTCTTCACGTCGTCCCATCCGAAAGACCTTCTGCCCGAGACCATCGATGCCATGGCGGAGGTTCCCGCGGTGATGCCGCAGCTGCATCTGGCGGTCCAGTCCGGTTCCTCCCGCATCCTCAAGTTGATGAACCGCCGCTATACCCGTGAGCAGTACCTTGCGCTCATCGACCAGGTTCGGGAGCGGATACCCGACATCGCGCTTTCCACGGATATCATCGTCGGTTTCCCTGGTGAGACCGAGGAGGACTTCGAGCAGACGCTGTCGTTGGCGGAGCAGGTGGGATACGCGCATGCGTTCACGTTCATCTACTCTAAGCGAGCGGGCACGCCGGCGGCGACCATCGAGGACCCCACGCCGCGCGATGTCATCCTCGAGCGCTTCAACCGTCTCGTGAAGGTCATCGAGGACGGCGCGTACGCCTACAACCAGCACGATCTCCATACGGTTGTGCCCATGCTCGTCGAGGGCACCTCGAAAAAGGATGCGACCAGGCTTCTGGGCAAGAGCCCCAAGAACCAGACGGTTCACGCTCCGATTCCCGAGGGGTACACGGTGGACGAGCTTATCGGCAAGATCGTCGACGTCGACGTCGATCGTGCGCGCACCTGGTATCTGTCTGGAACGGTGGTCGGATCTCCGCGATGAGTGACGGCAGGGGAGAGACGCAGGTAAAGCCGGTCATCGCGATCGTCGGCCCCACGGCGTCCGGCAAGAGCGCGGTGGCCGACGAGGTTGCCGTCCGGCTCGATACGGAAGTCATTTCCGCGGATGCCATGCAGGTGTATCGGGGCATGGATATCGGCACGGCCAAAACGCCGGTGGCTGAGCGCCGGGTCCCGCTGCTGCTCGTCGATATCGTCGATCCCTGCGAGGCCTACTCGGCAGCGCTGTACCAGATCGATGCCCGCCGCGAGATAGACCGATTGCTCGGATGCGGCAAAGCGCCCATTTTGTGCGGCGGGACGGGTCTCTATGTCCGAGCCGCCCTCGATGAGATGGACTTCCCGAGCGGCGATGTCGAGAGCTCGTCCCGCATGCGGTATCAGGCCATGGCGGCGGAGCTGGGCGATGAGGGGATCCACGCCGTGCTTTCCGAACGCGACCCGCGCAGCGCCGCCCTGATCCATCCCCATAACGTGCGCAGGACGATTCGTGCCCTCGAGATGCTCGACGAGGGGGTGTCGTATGCCGATCAAAGCTCGGGATTCTCTTGTCCCCGCGCTCGGTACGAGAGCATGCAGTTCGCGCTGACCATGGATCGGCAGCGGCTGTACTCTCGCATCGACGAACGCGTGGACCAGATGGTGCGCGCAGGCCTTGTCGACGAGGTCCGCGAACTCGTGGCGCACGGCGCCGCGGATGCATTGACCTCGCGGCAGGCAATCGGGTACAAGGAGATTATCGACGCCCTCGAGCATCGTTGCACGATGTCCGAGGCGATCGATACCATCAAGATGCGCTCACGTCGCTATGCCAAGCGCCAGCTTTCCTGGTTCAGGCGCGATGGGCGCATCGTTTGGCTTGATATGGACGAGATGGGCGTCGAGCAGGCCGCTCAACGCATCATCGAAGAATACGAGAGAGGCTGAGTTTGGCTCGATTCACCTTCCTTTCGACCTCGATTGAACCTGAACGCGCGCTGCTCGTTGGCGTCGAGTGGCGCACGAATGCCTGGCCGGTCGAACGCTCCCTTGACGAGCTGGAGCGGCTTGCGGGCACGGCGGGCGCCGAGGTGGTGGGCAGGTTGACTCAGCGCCTCGAGCGGCCGGTGCCGAAGTCGTTCATCGGATCGGGTAAGGTGCAGGAGCTCAAAGACCTTGTCTCACGGCTTGATGTCGATGTCGTCATCTTCGACGACGATCTCACGCCGGCGCAGCAGTCTCACCTGGAGAAGACCATCGGTGAGCCGACGAAGATCATCGATCGCACGGCGCTCATCCTTGATATCTTCGGCTTGCATGCCAAGACGCGTGAGGGGCGGCTTCAGGTCCAGCTCGCACAGCTCCAATATCTGCTGCCGCGTCTGCGCGGCATGTGGTCGCATCTGGCGAAAGAGCAGACGCGCGGCGGCATCGGAAGCAGGTTCGGTCAGGGCGAGAGCCAGCTTGAGGTCGACAGGCGATTGATCCGTAATCGCATTTCCGCGTTGCGCCGCGAGCTCAAGGAGCTTGAGAAGCGGCGGGAGGTCCAGTCCAAGCATCGCGTCGAGTCCGATGCGTTCCGCGTGGCGCTTGCAGGCTATACGAATGCCGGCAAGTCGACGCTTTTGAATACGCTGACGGGTGCGGGGGTGCTTTCGGAGGACAAGCTGTTCGCAACGCTCGATCCCACCACGCGCTCCTACGTGCTTCCGGGCGGTCGCTCCATCACGATTACCGATACGGTCGGCTTCATCCAGAAGCTTCCCCATGGACTGGTGGAGGCGTTCAAATCGACGCTTTCCGAGGTGCGCAGGGCGGATCTTATCCTCAAGGTGGTCGATGTTGCCGATGAGGATCGCGAGCGCCATCTTGAAGCCGTCGATCGCGTCTTGGAGGAAATCGGAGCAGGAGAGCGGCCCTCGCTTACGGTCTACAACAAAGCCGATCTGCTCGACGCCCACGAGCTCGAGACCCTGCGCGTCCGAATGCCGCAAGCGGTCTTCTTCTCCGCTCGCACTGCGCTCGGGCTTGAGCAGCTTCTTGACAGGCTAGCTGCCGAGGCCGCGGCAACCGACCGCCTGATCAGCGCCGAGGTCCCGTATCGGGAGGGGTCGCTCATGAAGGTCGTGCGCGAGCAGGGCCAGGTGCTATCCGAAGAGTACCTGGAAGACCGCATGCGGATCGTCGCGAAGGTTCCCGAGCGTATAGCCGCCAGGCTGCAACGCTACGCCGTCGAATAAGACGGTCGATGCGGCGTCATCGGCAGACAAGCTCGAAGATGACGATGAGAAGCGGCTGATGGACGAGGTAGATCGGCAGGCTCAGCTTTCCGATCCTTGAAAGCGCGGGGACGGCATCGACGTACATCCATGCCGGATAGCCCTCGGGGCGAATTCGCGAAAAGAGCTGCGAGGCGTAGGCTCCCGCGAGGTACATGAAGGTAAACGGGACGATGGGGTAGTAGTCTCCCGATGTGAAGCCCGTGGCCGGGAATCCGAGCCATGCGAGTCCCTCTACCTGATAGAGACGGTGGGGAACATCGAGGGTTAGCAGGAACAGGATGAGGGCGGCTGTGCAGGGTATGGCCGGGTGCAGCCGCCTGAGCAGGGGATCGAGCACAGCGTAGATCGCGGTGCTCGCGGCCATACAGAACAGGATGCCGAACGATACGGGCGTGTCGAGGGCCGCGACCGTGGTTGCCGCCCATACGACCAGCGCGGCAGAACCGTAGACCGCGGCTCGCTTGAGATTGTTGCGCGAGCAGGATGTCATCCAGCCGGCGAGCGCAAGGAAGACCCAGCTGATGGAGGTTCGCCAGATGTCCTGGAACAGCGTGCCCCGGAACCAGGGCATGTCGAAGCCGTAGATATAGGCGGCATCGTACGCTGCATGGAACAGCACCATCGAGATGATGGTGAATCCCCTGAGTATATCGAAAAAGGCGATACGCCTTCTCTGAGTTGCCTGGTTGCTACCCATGTGCTTTCGCAGACGGTCTAGAAGCGACGCATCAGCGCCACGACCTTGCCCAAGATGGTGGGATTGGTGGCGTAGATGGGTTCCATGGCATCGTTTTCCGGCTGCAGGCGCACCCGTCCCTGCTCCTTGTAGAACGTCTTGACGGTCGCCTCGCCATCGATCATCGCCACGACGATCTCGCCGTTCATGGCGCTCTTCTGCTCGCGGACCACGATGTAATCGCCGTTGTAGATGCCGACGTTGATCATGGAGTTGCCGTGCACCTCAAGGATGAAGGAGCTTGAATCCGTCGCTATCTCGGTCGGCAGGGTGAAAGTGTCCTCGACGTTTTGCTCGGCCAGGATGGGCAGGCCGGCCGCAACGCGCCCGATTAGCGGAAGCGAGATGGTCCCGCGATCGGGAACCTCCTTGACCTCGGCGAGTGCGCTCGCCGACCCGTCCTGGTTGAAGACCTCGAGCGCACGGGGTTTCGTCTTGTCGCGCTTGATGAGCCCGCGCTCCTCGAGAGCCGAGAGATGGGCGTGGACCGTGGAAGGGGAGGATAGACCGACGGCCGCCGCCATCTCGCGCACGCTGGGGGGATATCCCTTCTCCTGCTGATAGGCGCGTATGAAGTCGTAGATCTGCTGTTGGCGCTTCGTGATTTTGCGTGCCATGTCCCTCTCCAATCAAATCCCAAACAAATGTTCCCATTTTTCTTGACAAGAACAACTGTTCGAACATAATAATATACGAACACTCGTTCTTGCGCCAGCAAAATATGTCCGCGCGAGAAGGTATACCTACTATCGTCAGTCAGACGAGAGGAGATATCGATGAGCACCAGTATGTACACCGACGGAAACCTTGCCTTGGTCCTTGATTCGCCCCGTGCCGGCTTTTCCGTTGTCGATGGCTATAAGCGCACCTATGATTCGAGCGACCTGGCTCAGGAGCACGCCGCCGCTTCCGCACTGGCCCCGAAGACCCTGGCGATCGTGTTCGCGCTGGCCGCCATCATGATCGCCTGCCTGTTCGGCACGCTCATCGCCGGACAGTGCGCCTACGATACGGGCCTTGCGTCCCAGCAGCGCGCCGAGCTCGTCGTTGGTTCCGGGGACACGCTGTGGAGCATCGCTTCCGAGCACGCTATCGAGGGGCTGAGCACCCAAGACACCGTATCGGTCCTGCGTGAATGGAACGACCTTTCCACAAGCTCGCTGACTCCGGGCACGACGTTGGTTGTTCCCGCATAATGATCGAAAGGGGGTCTTCATGGCCCCCTTGCTGTTTTCCAGGAGGTCTTCTGGCCGGCGATGCGCCTGCGACTGGGGATTCGATGTGTCCCGTTTGTCCGTGGTAGACTTGTTCGTATCGTCAGTTTGGAGACGGAGGAGGTCGCATGCGTTGCCCAAAGTGCGGCTTTGACGATACCCGTGTAGTCGATTCTCGTACCCAAGAGGCCACGAACGCCATCAAGCGCCGCCGCGAATGTCGGAAATGCGGATACCGGTTCACCACGTTCGAACGGTGCGAAGATCCCATCGAGGTGCTCAAGAGCGACGGATCGATTCAACCTTTTGATCGCAACAAGCTGCTGGTCGGCCTCATGCGTGCGACCTCCAAACGAGATATCGATCTGTCGGCGCTCAACGGCATCATCGATGACATCGAGCGCGAGCTCCGCGGCCGCACGCTGACTGCTGTCAGCTCTCACGAGCTCGGTGACATGGTTCTCAAGCGCCTGCAGAAGATCGACAAGGTCGCTTACATCAGATTCGCATCGGTGTACCGTGACTTCCAGGACGTTGACGAATTCATTGAAGAGCTAGATAAAATCAGGTGATGACATGGCAGAGCTGAACGTTTCAATCAAGCGACTTGATCCCGAGGTCGAGCTTCCCTCATATGCATATGAGGGCGATGCGGGCTTGGATCTTCGTGCGAACGAGAGCGTCGAGATCCCACCTCATGAGCGCGTGCTCATCTCCACGGGCATCGCGATCGCGCTTCCTGACGGCTATGCCGGTTTCGTTCAGCCTCGGAGCGGCATGGCGCTCAAGCGCGGCCTCTCGATCGCGAACACCCCCGGCCTCATCGATGCCCATTATCGTGGCGAGATCAAGGTTATCGCGGTGAATCTCGATCCCCGTGAGACGATTCGCATCGAGCGCGGTGAGCGCATCGCGCAGCTGGTTATCCAGCAGGTTCCCGTCGTTCATCTCGTTGAGGTCGACGAGCTCGATGAGACCGATCGCGGTGCAGGCGGGTTCGGGTCGAGCGGCTCTCACTAGATGGGCCTCGATACGGTTTGGAAACGGACGCATGCGTGCGTCCGTTTTTTGTTGCCCGGTGAAGGCCAAAGAACGCTAGCGGATGTGGGCGGGTTTGTCTCCGATGTAGAATTCGGCGAAATGGCGCTCGCGGCGCTTGGGCTTTCCGACGAGCTTCATCGTCTCGCGCACGATGTCTTCGGCCGCATGGGGATGGCAGAGCGCGTCTGCGTTGATGAGAAGCGCCCTGAGCGCGCTCGGATTGTCGTTCAGGTGCTTCAGCGTCGTGATGAGCTCTCGTGCCGTAGTCACGTGCATGCAGGCGCCAAAGCCGGTGAGCATGGTCGTGTTCGCCTTCTCCTGGCCGTATGATTTCCCGAGGAGCAGCATCGGCAGGTGCGCACAGAGGCATTCGGTGACAGCGAGACCGCCCGACTTGAGAATGGCGAGGTCAGACGTGTGCATCAGCGTCGCCATGTCCTCGACGTAGTCCATGACGGTCACGTTCTCGAGCCCCATGGCCGAAAAGATCGTTTTGAGCCGATTAGAGTATTCGGTGTCGCGGCCGGGCAGGAAGACGAAATGCATGTCTTCGAAGCTGCGCAGGAAGGGGAGCGTCTGCTCCATGGATGCGCGGAAGCGAACGTAGGGCTGCGGCAGGCTCGCTCCCGCCATGACCAAGACGATCTTCTTGTCTTTGGGCAAACCGAACTTCTCGCGGTCCTCAATAGGGTCGGAATCTATATCGAAACCGCCGCGCACGGGGATGCCTGTGATGGCGATGCGGGATTCCTCGACTTTGCGGGGACGCAGGGTTTCAGCCATGAACTCGGTGGCCACGCAGAACAGATCGGTCTCCTTGTGGGGCCACCAGCCCTCGATCTCATAATCGGTGGGAATGCAGACGATCGGGTATTCCACACCGGTGATCATGCGGGCGCCGACGGCGACGTTCGCTGCGGTGATATGCGTCGCGATGATCGCGAGCGGTCGCTTGTCGAGAACATATTCATTGAAGGCAGGGAACATGACGCGCGACCATCCGGTGCCGCCGCCCCACAGGAGGCGTCCGGTCAGGGTGTAGCGCCAGGTGATATCGTAGATGGGGCGCGTCGCTCCCGTGAACGCGGCGGCGGTCTTGTTTCCGTCAAACTTGATACGCCCGAAGTCGAGGATGTCGATTACATCGACGAGGACGTCATCGGGGATGCCGTCCGTGCCGCGCATGCGCTCGATGGCCTGCGCGACCGCATGCGCGGCCGCCCGGTGTCCCGAGCCGACCGAGGCATGCATGATGGTGATCACGGGCTTGGCGGGGGATGCCGCCGTGGCGATCTGAGCGTCGGAAGGGGTCGGGGCTGCGTTTGGTGTATCGGATATATGTTGCGATGACATGCAGCCTCCTTTGCGAACTCCGTCCTATTGTACGCTGTGCAGGCGGATGCGACCACGTTTGCTGCCGGTATGGTTGATAGACAATACCTTGTATCATGTTTGTACATAAAAACTTGGGGTATGAGGAGACCGAGTGACCGTTGAAGGAGGATTTCATGGATTCTGCTCGTGAATTTGATGCCATCGTCATCGGCGGAGGCCCTGCGGGAAGCGCCGCAGGACTCTATGCTGCACGCGCCAGCCTGCAGGTGCTCGTGATCGAGCAGGGTATGCCGGGCGGGCAGATCGCGACGACGGATATCGTCGACAACTATCCGGGTATCCCGAACATCACTGGCGCTGAGCTCGGGCAGAAGATGCTCGATCATGCTGAGTCGGCGGGTGTCGAAGTCGCCTATGCGATGGTGCTCGCCGTGGATCGCGACGAGGACGGCGTCTTCACCGTCAAGACCGATTTCGAGACGTATGCCGCACCGGTTCTGATTATGGCCACTGGAGCGGTCCCGCGTACCGCCGGGTTCACGGGTGAGGATACGTTCCGCGGCCGCGGAGTCTCTTATTGCGCAACGTGCGACGGCATGTTCTACCGCAACAAGAAGGTGTTCGTGGTCGGTGGCGGCAATTCCGCGAGCGAGGAGGGCCTGTATCTCGCGCATATCGCGAACGAGGTCGTGATGGTCCTGCGTCGTGACGAGTTCCGCGCGCCTCAGGGACGAGTCGACAAGCTGTTGGCCTGCGACAACGTTTCCGTTAAGTACTCGACTTCGATAGATTCCGTCGAAGGCGGGCACCTGATCTCCCGAATCGCGTTCAGGGACAACGTGTCGGGTGAGACCTATGTCGAAGAGTATCCCGAGGGCTCGGTCGGCATCTTCGTGTTCGCGGGAAACGACCCGGTAGTCGATCTGGTGCGTCCTATGGTTGAGATCGCGCAAGACGGCGGTGTCGTCACCGATGAGACCATGGCGACCAAGACGCCCGGGTTGTACTGTGCCGGCGATATGCGCTCGAAGAAGCTTCGTCAGGTTGTGACCGCGGCGGCAGATGGAGCCATCGCCGGGTCGGCGGCCTATGCGTACGTTCGGGAGCTTCGGGGTTAGGTTCACCCGGCGCCGTGATGGTCTGGTTGGTTTCTGCGGACTATCGGAATGCAACTTGAACAATTACCACGCTATCTTAAGGAAGACGATATGAGAAAGCCATTGAGGGGAAAGCCTCCCCGCGGCATGCAGGGTCGCGGGCTGGGCGGGAACAATGGTGTTGTATCGTCACCTCGCGGTACCCGCCGTACCGCACGCATGGGAGGAGGCTCCCCATGACCCATGTTACCTCCATCGGGCTCGACGTACACGCGCGCTCCGTGTCGGCATGCGCCTTCGACCCGTTCGCCGGCGAGGTGGTGCAGAGGTCCTTCGGGACCGACGCCGGCGAGATCGCCGCCTGGATCAAGGGGTTCGACGAGCCCAGGGCCGTCTACGAGAGCGGCCCGACGGGCTTCGCGCTGTGCCGCGAGCTCCGGGCGCTGGGCGTCGACTGCGTCCTCGGCGCGGTGTCGAGGATGCAGAAGCCGGCGGCCGAGAAGAAGTATCTGATACACAGCTAGATGAGAATAAGAGACAGAAATATGTCCGCGCGAGAAGGTATACCTACTATCGTCAGTCAGACCGATCTGCAGTGCTCACCTCTTTACTCCCTTCGCTCAGGCCCGCCGAGCCCGCCGCGGCCTCCGCGTGCGACCACTACGTCACCTGCGTCCGCTGCGCCGAGTCCGACAAGCGCGCCCTCGAGAGGCGGGTGCTCGCCGAGGCCCGCTCCGAGCGGTGGCGCCCCGTGGCGGAGGCGCTCTCGTGCATCAAGGGCGTCGACGCCGTCACCGCCTTCTGCCTGGCGACCGAGGCCGGCTGCTTCAGCAGGTTCCCGACCGCCGGGGCGTACGCCTCCAAGGCTTAAGACATTATCAACACGCCTCAGAGGCTCCCGGGCAGATCGGAGGTAAATACAATGTACAAAACAGTGGTAATAAAGTATTCCCCCAAGGTGAAAGACATGGCCGCAAAAGTGGAAGAGGCGGCCAACAAAATGGAGCGGGAAGGGTTTGAACTGATCTCCTGCTCAATCATGCCTTCTTCTAAAGGTATTCTGGTTTTCAAGAAAACCACCGTGGTTGGATCAATAGAATAAAGTCTTTCTCAAATAGGCCGTTTTCAGGAGTACTGGGAACGGCCATTTGTTAAATTCACGCCAGATACATGTTAAATATAGGAGGAGGTCGATAATAGCTTATGTTGAAGAAACGAACGATAGCATTACTCTTGTGTTTCTGTGTTTTTTGCTGCCTGAGTATTTTGATAGCGGCACAGCCCGTCTATGCTCAGGATGGATACCAGAAAAATACTGTTGATTACCGTGAGATTGATGACTATCTGCGATCCGCCGTAGACAATGCCCATATTCCCGGAATGTCCGTGACGATTGCAAACAAAGATGCGGTACTATTTTCCGGGAATTATGGAGACTGCGAAAGCAGCGAAACGCCTTTTTATCTGGGTTCGGTCAGTAAATCCTTTACCGCCGTCTGCATCATGCAGCTGGTTGAGCAGGGGAAAGTTGACCTGAATGCACCTGTCTCCGCATATCTGCCGGGTGCAACCGATGGTGACAGGATTTCAGTGAGCCAACTGCTGAATCATACAAGCGGTCTTGGCCAGTACCAGACCTTAGAAAATTATAAGATCGTGAACGAGCAGGGTGTGCATCATTACGCCAATGTAAATTATTCCCTGCTTGGCGAAATAATCGAGGCTGTCAGTGGTGAATCGTTCAGTTATTACATAACGGAGAATCTCTTCGAGCCGCTGCAGCTTTCCCATACTGCCGCTACGCAGGACGAAAGCGAGAAAAAAGGTCTGATTGATGGCTATACAAACTATTGGGGCTTCAACATCAAAACAAGCCACAAATATCCTTCCTCCAAGGATGACTGGATTACCGTCCCTGCCGGTTACATCTCATCCTCCACAGAAGACTTGGGGAAATACCTACAGATGTATCTGAATAGAGGAAGCGGCATTCTTTCAGAATCCAGCATCGATACGATGTTTTATGGGGATACCATCTATGTGGATGGCGACATCCCTTATTGGTACGGGTACGGGTGGACGCGTATCGAGGCTCCTCTTTCTGAGCCGGTTCTGCAGCACAACGGCCTTGTCGAAACCGGGAACGCCTGCATCTTTCTGCTGCCGGAAAGCAGCCTTGCGATGGCTGTTACGGCCAATGTAAACGATTATTTTGCAGCAAACGCCATGATAGATTCGCTGGGGTGGGGCGTGGCGCTCATGCTCCTGGGGGATGCGCCAAATGAAATATCGGGCAGCACGTATGCCCTGAACCATCTCTGGCTCAACCTGACTATGTTGGCTGTACTGACAGTAGCAATCATTCCGTTATGCCGACTTTCCAAATACCGGGAACGCGTACTGCTACTGCGCGGCAACAAATTGCCGGGAGTGTACTCTTTGATTGGCTTGCATTTTCTTTTACCCGCCTTCCTGCTGATGGCTGTTCCAGTATTGTTGAAAATTCCCCTCTGGGTCGTTCAGGCTTTTGTTCCTGACGTTTTCTTGACCATTATTGTTTCTGCTGTACTGCTTCTGGCCGTAGGCTTTCTAAAGGGAGGGATTCTATGGGCGCACAAGAAGACAATACGAACAAGACAAGTCTCCGGAGGAGGCCATGGATCCTCCGGCTATGCGCCGGATTGTTCATCCTGATTTTTACAGTTGGTTTTATGCTCATCGGTGGAGGGATTCTCTATTCAGCCCATCAAGAAGAGGCCGGTTATACTGGCACCACAACAGGCAAGGTTGTGGGATACGAAAGCAGGATGGGAGATGCTGATGATTCCTTCCGATATTTCTATGCGCCAATCGTCCGCTATAAAACAACGAAGGGCAGCCTCTGCACAGGGATTGGGAACGTATGGACATCCAGCCGCCCATTTGAAGTTGGGGAACAAATAGATATCCGATATAACCCGATACAAACAGATGTAGTCAATGTAGAAGGATACGGCGTTTCCGTGAGCTATAAGCTGGGCATTGCCTTTTTCCTGTTTGGTTCTGCAGTATCCGTGCTCCTGCTGATTTTCCTGATATTGACAAAGCTTATCCGCGATCCGGATAAAAGGGAGCAGATCATGGGCAAACTAGTGGCAACCATTATTGCGCTGTTTATTGCCGGAGTATGGTGTATGTTGGCAGGGATAAAAATCACGCTGGCTGTTTTTGGGCTGCTGGGGCTATATGCCCTTTTCCAGCATTATAAAAAGAGGAGGGAACCATAAAGTCCTCTCAGAAGATCGCCAAAGAACTGGCAGCGATTGAGCACGAAATCCGCATCCACAATACTACTTTTGAGGGGCTCACAGAAAATCTTCAGCTAAGCCTGGACATGATTGAGGATTGCGGAAAGTATTATCGCAATGCCGATAACGCTACTAAGCGCCTTCTCAACCAGGCTATCTTCAAGAAAATCTATGTGAGCAACGCAGAAGATGATGAGTTAAAGATTGAGCCTCAGTTCCGAGCGCCATATGATCAGATACTGGAGCCCATTAAAGATGATCTAGCAAAGATCAACCGGACGAAACAAACCATGTCAGATAGACTTCAACAGTTTATCGAGACGGCAAAAGGCCACATCCAAGCAATCTTTGGATGTGGCCTTAATGCGGACAATAATTCCAATTTTATCGAGAATACTTCGAACCAATCAAAATTTTTTTGGTCAGATTAGTTCGAGTAAGAATATTCTGGTCGGCCTGATGACCGTGCGGATTCGACGCATGGTTGGCCAGGCTGCAGGGCTTTTCCGCGCCCGACTCCCCTTGTTCGTTATGAACTTCTGATAATATATGTTATGTCAACTAGATAGAAACTGAAATAGGCCTCGTGCATCCCCCTTCGGGTGCACGAGGCCTATCGCTCTTCGGGCTTACGCCCACTCGTAGCCGATGATCAGGCCGGATTCCTCTGCGTAATACGAGCACAGCCCGCCGCACGGAAGGATCTTGACCTCAGCCTGTGGCCAGGACTCCTGGATCGCGTTCTTCAGCTCGAGCGCGGCGCGCTCGTTGTCCACGTGATCGATGTAGACCAGACCGCCGTGGAAGCCGTCTTGCGCCATGCACTCGACGGTCTTGCGGTACGTCTTCTTCTCGCCGCGTGTCGGACCTACGATCTTGATCGTACCCTCGGCGCTCGCGGTCCCGAGCATCCGTATGTTGAGCTTGCTTGCGATCGATCCTGCGAGACGCGGCATGCGGCCGCTTTTGACGAGGTTGTCATAGCTTGATAGCGAAAAGAGCACCGTCGAGTACGCATCCAGGCGCTCGAGATACTCGACGACCTCCTCGAATGTCGGCGTGTGATGGCTCAGGTACCGATCGAGCAGATCGACGATGAGTTCCATCTTGCCGCCGGTGGCACGCGAGTTGAGGATGTAGATGTTCTTGCCCGAGATGATGCCCGCATGCTCGCGCGTGTACTCGTCGAGCACGATGTTGCGCGCCGTCGAGGCCGCCTCGTAGCTGCCGGAAAGGTTTGCCGAGATCGTGATGGCGATGACGTTGTCGGCACGGCGGAACTCCTCGGCCCACACGCCGACGCTTGGGCAGGAACTGGATGACGACTCGTTGGATTCGGCAACCTTGCGGTTGAGTTCGGATACATCGAGCTGCTCGTCATCGACGAACTCCTCGCCGCCGACATGGATGGTCAGCGGAACGGACGTGAACGTGGTATCAGGAGCCGATGGCTTCCAGCCCCTGAGGTTGCAACTCGAGTCAGCGACGATCGCCCAAGTCATGAGACATCCTTTCGATAGCTCCTGCCCCTCCAGTATAGGGCACTCCCCTCCTCATAGTTTTGAAAACTAGGTTGTTCGGTCGTAAAGACCATGTGAGTCGCTATACTTCTAGAAAACAGTAAGATTGGGGGCGCTCTATGGAGCAGCACGTCACGATCATTCCCATGTTAGACTCGTCTGAGCGCATCACGCAGCAGGATGTGTCGCCGACGGTTCTCCCCGATGCGTTTTTGACGTCTGACGTCGCATGCGCTGCAAAGCATTTCCATATGCCCCGCTACGATGAGCTTCCCAACGTCGAGTTGTATCGCGACCAGGTCATCGAGTACATCGAGCAGGTGCTCGGTCCCCTCTCGGGCTGTTCCGACGGTCCCTGGCTCACGCCCTCCATGGTCAACAACTATGTGAAGCAGCGGCTCGTTCCCGCCCCGGTCAAAAAGCTGTACGGGCGCGAGCAGATCGCCCGCCTGCTTACGATCTGCATCTTCAAGCAGTTTCTGCCGATCGATGCCATCGCTCGCCTGTTCCGCATCCAGAAGGTCACTTATCCGATCGATGTCGCGTTCGACTACGTGTCCGCGGAGATCAACAACGCGGTGGATAGCGCGTTTTCACGTCACGACGGCATGCGCAGGGACACGGCGTCGCTCGTGACGCGCGAGTCGCTGCTGGTGCGCAGCGCTGCCGCGGCTTTCGCGTCGAAGGTGTTTCTGATGAGCTATCTGGCTTTTGCGGGGTATGAAGGCTAAAAAGAAGGCCCCGAGGACGCGATGGTCTTCGAGGCCAAAAACGGGCTTTATGCTCTGGGCTTTCTCGTGGCGCGCCGCTGGGGCAGCGGCTTGACGCCCGTGGAGCTCGCCTGCGTCGAGGCCGATTCGGCCTGCTTGGCGGCTTCTGCGCGCGTGATCTCGTCGTCGATGGAGTCGAGGTCTGCGTCCTCGACCACAGCGTTCAGCGACTCGAACACGCGGTTTTTGAGCAGCGCGGTGTGCACGCCGTCGGTCAGGTCGTGCAGCTTGTTGAACGCTCGCTCGAGCTTCTTGTTGCGCTCGTCATCGGAGTCGTCCGAGCTGATCATGCTGATGAGCACCTGCTCGAACATCGAGGACTCGCGGTTAGCGGACACCACGTACTGGCGAAGGTTGCGCGGCTCGATATGGAACCTGTTAAGCTCGGAGCACAGGCGGATGATCTTGAAGTCGCGACCGTCGACGAGCTCACGGTTCTGCGGGCTGCGGATGAGTCGGATCAGGTCGTTGTCGGCGAGCGCCCGGATGAAGGAGATCTCGACCCCGAGGAGGTCGGGGATGTCTTCGATCGGGTGGAGCTTCTGCTGGGTCTCACGAGGCTCCGACTTCATGGGAAGATCGGACAGCAGGCCGACCTCGTAGGCAAGCGTCGAGAGGTCGGTGGCGCTGTCCAGCTTCTGCTTGATGACGTTCAGCGGCATGTAGCGGGTCTTCTGGAGATGCAAGATGACCTCCAGGCGGTCGACATCCTCTTTGGAGTACTGGCGATAGCCCTTGGGAGTACGGTGCGGCGTGATGAGCCCCTCGTCCTCCAAGAAGCGGATCTTGGAATTCGAGAGGTCGGGATACGCGCCACGAAGATAGTTGACGACCTGGCCGATGCTGAGGTAACTGCGCTCAGCCACCGCTACTCACCGGTTTCGATGCGCTCCGTCTGGCTTTCATGGTAGATCAGCGTGAACGTGCCGATCTGAACCGAGGAGCCGTCATGAAGCGGCGCGGAGTTGACGATGGCGCCATCGACCCAAGTGCCGTTGAGCGAACCGAGGTCCTCGATCAGGACGCCGGCGGCATTGCGGATGATCTTGGCGTGGGCGCGCGATACGGTCATGTCGTTCAGGAAGATGCCGTTGGACGGGTCGCGACCGATGGTGGTCTCTGCACCCTCGAGCTCGAAGGTGTTACCCGTCTGAGGCCCCTTGATGATCGTGAGAACCGGCGTGTTGGCCTGCACGTTCTTCATGAGGTCGGGCACGGTCGCATCATCGACGGGCATACGGAAGACGCAGGTCGAATCTCCGGATTGGTCGAGACCAAACGGAGTGCGCATCATATCAGACATAGTTTCTCCCTACGTCATCGAGTAAACGGTCAATACTTTTCCTATTCTACCCCACCGGAGCCGTGCGCGACCTCAGCGCCATACGGTTCATCGGAGTCATCAATCTCGGGGTTCAGGAAATCGATGTCCTCTTCCTCGGGGTGCTGCAGCGCGTGCCTGATCGCGAACGCGCCCTTGATGGTGTACAGGACGGCGGTTATCAGCGAGAACACGCAGCCGGCGTAGACGAAGAAGATGCCGAGCGGCACGGGCTGTCCATTCAGGCCGGGGAACGCGGTGACCGATGCATCGAACAGTTGAGGTCCCTCGACCACGGGCAGGCCGAGCAACATGAGGGAAAAACCGCTCATGAGCAGCGCGGTTGCGATCTTGCCGGTGTAGACCACGTCGATGGGGCGACGATGGTAGCGGTGGACGATGAGGTTTCCGCCCGCGAGGTACACGTCGCGCCCGATGATGAGGATGCAGACCCAGATGGGAAGCTCTCCCCTGCCAACAAGGCCCAAGACGCCTGTGAACAGCAAGGCGCGGTCGACTACGGGATCCATCATCTTGCCGAGCCAGCTGACCGTCTTGGTCATGCGGGCGATCTGCCCGTCAAGCCAGTCGGTCGAGGCGGCGACGGCATAGATGATAAGAGCGATGTAGCGGTTCTCGTTCGTGATGAACAGGTACAGGAAAACGAAGGTGAGGACCAGGCGCGTGAAGGTGATGAAGTTGGAGATCGTGAAGATCTTATTCGAAGGGTAGTCGGATGTTCCGATGAGCTCCTTCTTGATCTTTTTCTTGAGGCTCACGTCTCTCCCCCGTCATGGTACTCCTGCACTCAACTAGAGGAATGATACCCGAACCGCCTTTGTCTAACAGAAGAACATGCAAAAGGCCCATAGACCCACGGGCTTGTAGCCCTCTCCTTGCATGACGGGACGCGTTCGCCGGGGTATGGGTACATGAAGAACGGTATTACCGGTTTCCCGGAAAGCTGCCAAGATCGTGACGTCAATTATGCTGAATTGATAACGAAAAGGCCAAGGCGAAAGCCCTGGCCTTGAAGCTTCTGGTCGGGACGACTGGATTCGAACCAGCGACCCCTTGACCCCCAGTCAAGTGCGCTACCAAGCTGCGCCACGTCCCGAAGCAATGCGCTGTCTCGCTGACAGCAAGGAGTACTTTACTCACTTCTTCGGTTCAATGCAAGTACCTTTTTCAAAAAAAATGATCTTTTGCACAGTGTGGATAGATTCGCCGTCCCGACTGCCTCGGTCGTATAATCCGAGATGACATAGCACGCCCGCGAGAGCGTCCCGCGGGGTGCCGCGCTCTCGCGACGTGGTGGTCCGGATCGCGCGGCATCCCGCGGGACGGGATCGGACCACCACCATGCGCGCAAGGAAGAAGATGCCCTCGGCGTCCGCGACGCCGTGGGACGGCGTCCCCGAATCGGACGTCACGCCCGCCCAGGCGCTCGTCGCCCGGGCCCACCGCGAGGCCTACGCCGCCAGGCACGCCCCGACCGCCGGGGACGCGGAGTTCCTCAACGGGTACGAGCGGGCATCCTGCCCGCGGTGCGCGTCGCCCGACATCGTGCGCGACGGTTTCGACTCGCGCGGCGTCAGGCGCTGGGCCCCGTGTCGTGCAGGACGATCACGAGCGGCACGGGGACCATCTTCGAGGGGCGCAAGGTGCCGGTCTCGGATTGGTGCGAGTTCGTCATCCAGCTGCTCTCCTTCGACAGCGTCCGCGAGATAGCCCGCTCGAACCGCAGGTCGCCGACCACCCCGCCCTGGTGGCTCGCCAAGCTCTTCCTCGTGCTCGACGGGATCCAGGACGGCACCGTCCTCTCCGGGCGCGTCCAGATTGACGAGACGTACTACCCGGTCCCCGCGGCGGAGGCCGAGCGCAACGCCGACGGCTCCCTCAAGCGGGGCCTGTCGCGCAACAAGCTGTGCATCGCGGTCGCGACCGACGGCCGGGGCCGGTCCGCCTTCGAGCCGTGCGGACGGGGCAAGCCGAGCGCGCGGAGGGCGCTCGCGGCCTACTCGGGCCACGTCGCGCGGGGCTCGACGCTCCTGCACGACAAGGAGAAGTCCCACCGCGCCCTGGTCCGCGAGCTCGGGCTCGCCAGCGTCGAGTACGACTCGAGGCGGCTGAAGAGCCTGCCCGACCGGGAGAACCCGCTGGCGGACGTGAACCGGCTGCACTTCCTGCTGAAGTCGTTCCTGGACGCCCACAAGGGCTTCGACCGCGCCGACCTGAAGGGATGGCTCGACCTGTTCAGCGTCATCGCCAACCCGCCGTCAGGCGCCATGGAGAAGGCCGCGATGGTGCTCGGTCGCGCCATGGAGTGCCCCGGTACGCTGAGGTACCGGGACTTCTATGGAGGAGGCCGCAGCTAGGCGGCATATATGGAGTCAAATCTATCCACACTGTGCAAAAGAGCATTGTTTCAAAAAAGTTTTGATCTAGAGGATATGGCCGCGCATCTATTCGGATGCGCGGCTCATTCTCGTCCAAGGAATCCCCGATGGGAACGTTACCCCTCGGCGAAGATGCCTGCGTCGAGGGCGGCGACCATCACCTTGGCCATCTCGGCGCGGGTCATCGCGCGGGCCGCCTGGAGTTCGCGACCCCCCTCGGTCTCCATCCCGTCGATGACGCCGTTGTCGACCGCCCATGCCACGGCTGCGCGTGCCCATGCGGAGATGCCGTCGGCATCGGGGAACTCGTTGAGGATCTCGGTCGACTGGGCGTCGAGGTCGGCGCCCACAGCCTTGGCGAGCACCGAGCAGAACTGCTCGCGGGTGAGCGCGTCGCCCACGCCGAAAGCGTCGGATGCGCTGTATCCCTCCATGACATCGTTGGCCACCGCCCAGTTGACCGCGTCGGCGTACCAGGCGCCCTGGTCGACGTCGACATGCTCTGTTGCAGCCGCGTCTGTGTCGTCTTCACCCAGAAGGTTCCACATGACCTGTGCCGCCTGCTCGCGAACGAGCGTGTCGTTCGGGCCGAACGTGCCATCCCCATAGCCGCCCATGAGTCCGAGGTCCGCAGCGCGCTCGATACAGGCGCTGTACCACTCGTCAGCGGGCACGTCTGTGAAGATGTGGTCGAATGGGTCGGCGTAGGCCTTGATCGAGAAGTTGTCGTAGGCGAGCGCGTCGCTCATCGGAAGGTAGTCGCTTGCAAGCTTATCGACCAGGTCGGACCATGCACCGTCGGTGTACAGGTAGCTTTCGCCTTCGTTGACGACTGAGCGGAAGAAGATGGGCACCTGCGCCTGGATGACCGATTCGACGTTATCGGCGATAGCCTGCTCCTGAGAAGCCAGGTACTCGGAGACCTCAGCATCCGTCGCCACCGGATGCGTCTCGAGGTATTCGGAGCGCATGGTCTCGATAACCATGTCTTTGATGGCGTGCGTCTGATCCTCGACGATGCGTAGCTCGTTAAGCTCGAGGTCGCGAAGCTGTCTGCCCGGCGAGCCCTGGAACAGGATGCCATACGTGTCGTCGGCAAGCCGCATCGTAACGACAACCGAGAAGCGGCCACCTTTGCCGAAGCCCATCTTCCCACGGTCTTGAGCGGGGATCTTTTCTAGATGGTAGCCGCCGTACTCGTAGCTCGCCTCGAAGCGGGTGAGCAGCTCGCCGTCCGTCGGATCGGTGGCGCCGTCGGCCAAGCGGTAGACCTCGTAGGTCACCGTCGTGCCAGGTTGCGCCGTCTCGCAGGACAGGCTTGTGAGCCTTTGGCCGTCCTCCGCCGTGAAAACGTTTGCCGTGTGGGCGATATCCTCGTACATATCATTGAGGGATATATTCGTTGGCATGTAGTCGTATTGGTTGACGATGTAGGTGCCGTTCTTGTCGGTCTCCCGGCCATCCACATCGTAGTCGAACGCCTCGATAACTGAGATGCTCTGGTCGTAGTAGGACAGATAGAAATAGCCGTCGTCGCCGAAGTTGGATTTGTTGGGGAACTCGTTGCTTTCGGCACCCCAGCTGTTCTTCACGATCCAGGCGCCGTCTGCCGGCGGCTGGTGCTCGGCATTGAAGTTCTCCTTGGAATAGCTGTCGTCCCAGCCCACGATGGTCACGGCGTGGTTTGTCATGGCCGGGTGGTAGGTGTAGTGCGCCCACGTTTCGGTGTTGATGTAGGCGTCCTCGGAGACCTCGCCGGGCTTGGACGCGTCGGCGCAGAACGAGATCGAGACGGCGCGTCCTTCAAAGATCTGCTCTTTGATGGCGGTCGTCGCGTTCTCGTCGTACACATAGGCGTCGTTCTCGTCGAACGTTGCGGGCGAGGGCAGGATGAACGACTCCTCGAGAGCGGCGGACGATCCTGCGCGCAGGGCTTCGTCAAGCGTCCAGGTGCCTGCCGGCGACCAGAACATGTCATCATAGACGATGCCCTCGTCGTTCCTGTAGGGAGCCATCCATTCTTCGACGGGCCCGATGCCACTGGAGAATAGCGAGGTCGCATAGGCGACGTAGCCACCGTAGTTGTAAACCGCGTTCTCAAGTGGGTACCCCAGGGTCTGCTCGGCAAACTCCGGGTTGGGAACGTCTTCGGTCTCGGTCAGCGCGTTGTATCCGCCCTCCCCACCCTGGCCATCGTAGCTCTCATCTGTCGCGTCATCGTCCGGTAGGTGAGTGGCCATGAAGTAGGCAAGGTGGCGCTCGGAGAAGTCGAGGCCGGTGTCCACATAGGTGGTTCCCAGCTCGGAGAGCAGACTCGTCTCGGAGGCGGCGATGGCGGCGAATCCCCAGCAGGTGCCCCAGGGGTTCTGGAGCTTGACCGGCGTCACCACGCCGCGGTCGCGCAGGTCGAACGTGTCGGGCAGGACCTCGGATGCCGTCTGAAGGCGGATGGTCGAGTTTTCGGAGGTGAAGTTGTACACCTCGTGGGCTTTCGCGTAGCCGAGGTCGTCTATGTCGAGCGCGCGGGCCGGCGCCGCCATGGCGCCCAGCGCTGTCGTCGCGATGCCGAGCGCGAGCGCGCCGCGTACGATCAGGCTCTTCGTTTGGTCGCGCCATGCGCCGTTCAAATGCAGCATTTGCGAATCCTTTCCTGGCTCCCCTGCCGGCCATCCCGCATCCGGCATGTATGCCGATTAGTATCCCATGGCGCGTGGCGGGCGCCATAAGACGGCCGAATGGATGCGGGAAATAGAGAATGAACGGGATGGGGAATTCGGCAAACGGTACCGCGCAGTTGTGATGGCGCTGGTGCGGGGATCGGAAGGACATATCGCAGCGGGTTGTTAGCTTCTCTTTGAATCTGGCACCGCTCGGAGGTAAGTCGTAACGCAATAACGGTGAGGAAATGTAAGTCTTGTTCGTGCGAGGGCGTGGTCATCACGGGCTAATCGGAGTCGCAACGACATCAGATGGGCTTGCTGTTGGGTATTTCGTACGGAACGAGCCGAAAATCGATGCGGGGATGACGCTAAGGCGCTGGCGGAAAAGAAAAATGGACTTTTGGGTACAAATATGAGCGTCCGCAGAGTAGACCTGTATTGGAACAATGTATAACACACTGGAATACACGTAATAAGTTATTGAAAAGACGGTATACTGGACTGAGTCAGTTAGATGTACCCATAAGTCAAATTTCTATTGATGCGAAAGAGTAAAATACAAACAATTAAACAATATATGCAAAAAATAGGGTATAGTGCCGAGAATACCGGCACTATACCCGATCTCATGCTAAGAAACCATTCAAATCAGGCGCCTAAATCGCACGCGTTGAGCAGGATCTTCCGGGCGAGGTCGTCTTTGCTCATGCAAGGCAGCTCCTCGATCGTTCCCCTTGTGATCCACCAGGCTTTGTTCGTGTCGGTACCGAAGCCTGAGTCCGCACGGCTAACGTCGTTGGCGACGATGGCGTCGCAGTCCTTGCGGGCGAGCTTGTCTTGGGCATAGGCGACGACGTTGTCCGTCTCCGCGGCAAAGCCGATAACGATGCGCTCCCCCTTGTTCGCTGCAAGCGTGGCGAGGATGTCTTCCGTCTCGGTCAGCTCGACGACATCGAGCCGTTCGTATGCCTTCTTGAGCTTGTGGTCGGCGGGATGGACCGGGGTGTAGTCGGCGACGGCTGCAGCGCAGATCGCGATATCGGCATCCTCGAAGGCGCAACGGGCCGCCTCGAGCATCTGCGCGGCACACTCTACGCGCACGGTGGGAACCGATGCCGGGACGGCGGCGGTTGCGGGGCCGAGCACCAGGGTCACCTCGGCACCCAGGTTCACCGCGGCGCGCGCCAGGGCCACACCCATCTTGCCGCTCGAGCGGTTACCGATATAGCGCACTGGATCGATCGCCTCATGGGTGCCGCCCGCCGTGATGAGTACGCGCTTGCCCGCCAGGGAGCCGTGTGCCCCGAGGACGGCTTCCACCATATCAGCTATGTGCGAAGGCTCAGGCAGGCGGCCTCCCCCGACATCGCCGCAGGCGAGATACCCGGAGTCCGGAGCTATGACGTGCACACCGCGCCGACGGAGTACCTCGACGTTTTCCTGCGTGGCGCTCGCCTCCCACATCCCGACGTTCATGGCAGGCGCCACGACGATGGGTGCGCGGGTGGCGAGCAGCGTCGTGGACATAAGGTCGTCGGCGATGCCGTGGGCCATCTTGGCGATGATGTTGGCCGTCGCGGGTGCCACGAGCACGAGGTCGGCCTCCTGGGCGAGCGAGATGTGATGGATGGGGTCCTCGGGGTCGTCGAACAGGCCGACGGCGACCTTCTCGTGCGTGAGGGCGCGAAACGTCGTGGGTCCCACGAACTTCGTGGCGTGCTCGGTCATGAGGACCTTCACGCGCATACCGCGCTTCTGCAGCTGTCGGGTGATCTCGCAGGATTTATACGCCGCGATGCATCCCGTCACGCAGAGCAGGATGCAGGGCTGAGCTGTCGCTTCGGCCATCATTCGTCACCGTCTTCGCTCAGGATGAGGATGCGGTGGCAGTAGGGGCACTCGGCGACATCGCCAGCATGCTTGAGCGCGTCCAGGGACGATGCCTGCAGCGTCATGCGGCAGACGGTAGGAACGTTTCCCTCGAGACGCTCGACGCCCAGGCCGCGGAAGCGCTTCGCGGCAGCCTCATAGGAGGAACGGGTCCCGGCGTCGAGCGTGTGCAGCAGCGAGGCGCGCTGGCGCTCGGAGGCCTCGATGGCGTCCTTGAGGGATCCCGCCTTCTCGCGTGCGCGCTTGGTGTCGGCGATCACGGATGCCTCGAACTTCGCCGTGTACTCGGCGAGGTAGTCCTCCTTCTTCTTGAGATCGGCGAGCTTGGCCTCGTAGTCCTTGCGGTCGAAGGCGATGCGCTCGAGCTTCTTGGCGAGGTCCGAGAGCTCGAGTTCGAGCTGCTGGACGGAACGGTAATCGGAGGAGTCGACGTTGCGCTGCGCGATGCGGATGTCGTCGTTGGCGTCCATCTCCTGGTCGTCGAGTTCCTTGAGGTAGGTCTCGAGATCCTTGCGCTGCGCATAGAGCTTCGTCGCGTCCGCCTTGAGCTTCTGGTAGGCGCGGCGCTTCTTGGCGAGCTCGGCGATCTCAGGCATCTCGGCGAGCGCCTTGCGGTCGCGCTCGAGGGAAAGGTCGAGTTCCTGAAGCTTGAGAAGGGTTGATCCGACGCTCATGAGCGCTCCTGTTCTTTTGTCGATACGGTCCACCATTGATGCGGAAGACCTATTCTATGCAGTACCGCGTCGTCTACACCAGCAGAGATCGCGGCGTTCATCAAGATAGCGGCAAACGGGTCCTCGGAGCGGTCGTGGCCGAGCAGGATCACGCCGCAGCCGCGAATGGCGAGGTCCTGGCAGACATGGTAGCCGCCCTCGCCGCACACGATAGCCTGGGCGCCCCATCTCATGGCGTCCTCCCCGAACGAGCCGAGAGATCCGCCGAGGAAGGCGACGCGCTCCACCGCGACATCGGGGTCGCCCCATACGCGCGGCGCCCCGCCGAATGCGCCCGCGCAGGCGGCGGCGAGCTCGCCCAAGGTGCGCGGAGCGCACGTGCAGACCGATCCCAGCCCGCGTGCGGTCGGGTCGCCGGGATACTCAAGAGAGGAGGCGGACTGCATCCCCACGAGGGAGGGCAGCAGCTCGCGCACCTCATGCGAGCGGTCGAGGTTCGTGTGGAAGGACAGGATGCTCACGCCGAGCCGCGCCGCCGTGTAGATCGCCGCAGAGCTCGAGGGGCGCATCGCGTCTGCGGGCGTGAAGGCATCCGGCGCCTTGATGTAGACGGGATGGTGCGTAAGCAGCACGTTGGCTCCCCTGTCGGCGGCCGCGCGCACGTTTCGCTCGGTCGCGTCGAGGGCCACCGCGACTCCCGTGACGGCAGCCTCGGGGTCGCCGACCGAAAGCCCCACATGGTCCCAGGATTCGGCATCCTGCGCGGGGAAGCGGTCGAACAGCGCCCGCTCCAGGTCTCGTACCAGCATATCGATCACCCTATCAGCTCGTCGAAGGCGTCTGCGAATCGGGTCAGGTCATCGGGGTCCACGCGGTCGTCGAACGAGATCCGCAAGGATCCGAGCGCGCGCTCGCGCGCGATCCCCATGGCGCTCAGCACATGGCTGGCGTCGAGGCTCCCGCTCGAGCAGGCGGAGCCGCCCGAGGCCTCGAACCCCGCGGCGTCGAGATGCAAGACGAGCTCCTCTGAATCCATTCCGTCCACCGTGACGGAGACGATGCCCGGAAGGCGGTCTACCGCCCGCCAGTCCCCCATCGTCGCCTTGACGCGCCCGTGGGCGCACAGGCGCTCGTAGAGCGAATCGGAGAGCGCGGACAGGCGCGCACGGTCCTCCTCGATATGGGGGTAGACGGCGCAGGCCGCCGCTGCGAGGGCGAGCACGGACCGCACGTCCTGCGTTCCGGCGCGTCGGCCCGATTCCTGCCCCCCGCCGAAGACGCGGGGCCTCAGGGGTGTGCGGGTCTTGAGGTACAGGGCGCCTGTGCAGACCGGGCCTCCGATCTTGTGGCCCGCGATGCTGAGCGCATCGACCCCAAGGTCGGCCACATCGAAGGGGATGTGGAGATAACCCTGGATGGCATCGGTGTGGAACAGGGAGCCATGGGCATGGGCGACGCGTGCAAGCTCGCGGATCGGCTGCACGACACCGGTCTCGTTGTTGGCGAGCATGATCGAGACGAGTGCGACGTCGGGTCCGAGCAGCCCCTCGAGGGACTCGGGCTCGATGCGCCCCGCAGCGGTCGGCTTGACGAGGTCGACGGAAAACCCCGCCGCGCGCAGCAACGGCAGGTTATCGAGGATCGCGTCGTGTTCGATGGCGCTCACGACGACACGGGTGCGGGCTCGGTCGCGCTCGCGTGCCCCCTCGGCGATACCGAGCAGGGCGAGCTGATCGGATTCGGTTCCCCCGGCGGTGAAGATGACCTCGCTTGCGCGCACGCGGGCTCCGAGCGTGCGCGCAAGGTCGCGCCGCGCACCCTCAAGGGCCAGGGCGGCCTCGCGGCCCAGGCGATGAAGCGAGTTGGGGTTCGCGCCCGCGATCGGAGACGCGTCGTAGGCCGCTTGGGCGGCAACCGCCTCGGGGCGCATGGGCGTCGAGGCGGCGTAATCGAGGTTGACGGGTTGGGCTGCGATCGTCGTCAATGCGTCAGCCTTCCCTCGCCTGCATGCCGATGGTGCCGAGCTCGCGCAGCTCGCGCACGATCATCGAGGGATCTTCCGCTTTGAATACGGCGGATCCCGCAACCAGGACCGTGGCGCCGGCCTCTCCGAGCGCGCGGGCGTTGGAGAGGGTCACGCCGCCATCGACCTCGATAAGCGGGTCGACGCCGTGGCGCTCGCACATACGGCGCAGCTCGCGGACCTTGTCGTAGGTGCCTTCAATGAAGCTCTGCCCCCCGAATCCCGGATTCACGCTCATGATGAGCACGATGTCGACGAGGTCGATGATGCTCTCGAGCTCCTGCACGGGCGTGGGCGGGTTGATGACCACGCCGGCGAGGGCGCCGCGCTCGTGGAGGCGGTTGATGATCGCGGGAAGGTCGTCGGCAGCCTCGAGGTGCACGGACACGATGTCGGCGCCGGCGTCGACGTACCAGTCGATCACCTCATCGGGATTCGTGACCATGAGGTGGACGTCGAGCAACGCATCGGTGCTGCGCTTGACGGCCATGAGGATGTGGGGGCCGAACGAGTGGTTGGGGACGAAATGCCCGTCCATGACGTCGAAATGAATGTAGTCGGCATCGCTCAAGCGGTCGAGTTCGGCATGGAGCTGCGTGAAATCGGCTGCGAGCACGGAGGGGGAAACTTTGACGCGGTCGAGCATGGGCATGCCTTTCTAGTCGTCCATTCCGTAGAACTCTTCGGTCGGGAATCGGTCGATGAGCTCGTTGAAGACGGTCTCCTTGGAAACGCCTTGCCAGAGCACCTTTTCGAGCGCGAACGTGATGGGCGCGTCGACGCCGATGTTGCGGGCGAGCTGCGCGACGCTTTTTGCGGCCGCAGCGCCCTCCACGACCATGTGCGTGCGCTTCTGGTACTCCTCGAGCGTGCCGCCGTGCGCCAGGGACTCGCCGAAGGTGCGGTTGCGCGAGTGGTGCGAGGTGCAGGTGACCACGAGGTCGCCCATCCCGGCGAGGCCCATGCAGGTGATCGGGGATCCGCCACGCGCATGGACGAGCCGGCTGATCTCGGCGATGCCGCGCGTCATGACGAGCGCGAGCGTGTTGTCGCCATAGCCCATGCCGGCCAGATAGCCGCAGACGATGGCGATGACGTTCTTGACGGCGGAGCACATCTCGACGCCGATGAGGTCGCTGCCGACATAGATGCGGAAGTGGTCGGACAGCAGCACGGACTTGAAGAACTCGGCGACAGCCGGGTCCTCGGCGGCGATCACGGCGGCGGAAAGGCAGCCGCGGCAGACCTCCTCGGCGTGATTCGGTCCGGCGAGCACGCCGATGCGTTCGGGCGCTCCGATGCAGTCGGCGACGAGCTCGCTCATGAGGTAGCCGGTGCCGTCCTCGATGCCCTTGGTCAGCGTGAGGACGGGGGTTTCGGGCTTGATGAAGGGGGCGGCGCACTCGAGCACCGAGCGGAGGAAGGCCGAGGGGACCGCGAGGATGATCCCGTCGGCGCCTCCTATCGCCTCCTCATAGGACGCGGTCGCCCAGACATTGTCGGGAAGCACGTAGTCGGTCAGGTAGATGTTGTTGCGATGGTGCCCGTTGATGCCTTCGACGGCCTCGCCGCCGAACGACCAGACGCAGACCTCATCGACGTGGGCGGCGGCTTGACCGGCGATGGCGGTGCCCCAGGAACCGGAACCGATGACGGTGATCTTCATGAGGAGCTAATCCTTCTTGTCGGCGCGCTTCGAAAACGAGAGCTTGTTCTCGTTGCCCGCGCGCAGCTTCTTGATGTTGGAACGATGGGCCCACACGACGGTCCAGCCCAAAAGCGCCCAGATGGCGAGCGAGAGCGGGCTCATGGACGGGAAGGCGATATACACCGTGACGGGCACGACGGCCGCCGTCGCGATGGAGCCCACGGACACGTACTTGGTGATCGCGACGAGCACGATGAAGATGGCGAGGTGCACGAGGGCGAGCGGCCAGAAGAAGCCGAACAGGATGCCCACGCCGGTCGCGATGCCCTTGCCGCCGTGGAACTTGAGGTAGGGAGAGAAGATGTGGCCGTACAGGCAGGCGAGCGCCACGAGCGCGACCATCCAGTCGGCGCCTCCCCCCGCTTCAAGCGACGCCGTGCCGGCGAGCGCCGAGCCGATCACGCTGCGGGACGCGTTGATGCACACGACGCCCTTGAGCACGTCGAACAGAAGCGTCGCCGCGGCGACCTTGGGCCCCGCGACGCGCAGGGCGTTCGTCGTGCCGATGTTGCCCGACCCGGACTTGCGGATATCCACATGCCCCATGAAGCGGCCCAAGATGAGGCCGAAGGGGATGCCGCAGATGAAATAGGAGACGACCATGCACGCGACGAGGGAGAACAGGGCGGCCTCGTCGCCAGCGGGCAGGTAGAGGGAACCGAACGATACGCCGCCCATCACTTCTCCCCCTTCTCGCGCTGCTCCTTGCTGCGGAAGCGCAGGCGGATGGGCGTGCCCTTGAAGCCGAAGGCGTCGCGCATGCGGTTCTCGATATAGCGGCGATAGGAGTCGCTCACCAGGTCGGGGTGATTAACGAAGAACGTGAAGGTCGGGGGCTCGATGCCGGTCTGGGTCACGTAGTGCATGCGGAGGCGGCGCTTGCCGTCCACGACGGTGTGGCCGAACTCGCGCATGTCGGTCAGCAGCTTGTTGAGCGCGGAGGTGGTGATGCGCGTGGAGCGGGAGGCGGCCGCGGCGTCGGCGAGCGCCCAGATCTTCTCGACCGAGCGGCCGGTCAGCGCGGAGATGCGCAGGACGCTTGCCCACGGGGCGAGCGTCAGCCTGCGGTCGACGGATTCCATGACGTGCTCGCGCGCGTTGTCGTCGGTGAGAAGGTCCCACTTGTTGAGCAGGATTACGAGCGCGCAGCCGCGCTCGATGGCGAGGTTCGCGACCTTCTGGTCCTGCTCGGTCATGCCGGTGGACGAGTCGATCACGAGCAGGGCGACGTCGGCGCGGTCAATCGCGCGCAGGCCGCGGACCATGGAGTAGTACTCGATGTTCTCGTAGACTGTGCTCTTCTTTCGGATACCGGCGGTGTCGACCATGCGGTAGAACGTGCCGGAGCGTTCGACGACCGTGTCGATGGCGTCACGTGTGGTGCCGGCGACGTCGGAGACGATGGAGCGGTCGGAGCCGATCATCTTGTTGAACAGCGAGGATTTTCCGGCGTTCGGACGGCCGATGATGGCGATGGAGAGCATGTTGTCGGGCTTCTCCTCGTCTTCGAGCTCGGATTCATCGGGGAACAGGGCGACGACCTCGTCGAGCAAATCGCCGGTTCCGTGCCCGTGCAGCGCGGAGATGGGCAGCGGGTCGCCCACGCCGAGCGAGTAGAACTCCCACAGGCGTTCCTCCTCGCGATCGGGGTTATCGAGCTTGTTGACCAGCAGGAAGACGGGCTTCTTGGAGCGCTTGAGCATGCGCGCGACCGATTCGTCCTCCTCGGTGACGCCCGTGGTGCCGTCCACGACGAACAGCACGGCGCAGGCCTCCTCGGCGGCGGCGAGCGCCTGGTCGCGAATGGGCACGGAGAAGACGTCGTCGCTCTTGAGGGGCTCGATGCCGCCGGTGTCGACGAGGGTGAAATCGCGGCCGTTCCACTCGGCGTCGTAGTAGGAGCGATCGCGGGTGACGCCGCGGCTCTCGTGCACGATGGCGTCAGAGGTCTGGGCTATGCGGTTGACAAGGGTCGACTTGCCGACGTTGGGGCGGCCGACAACGGCAACTACAGGCTTCATAGGTGCTGCTCCTTGACACTTAGGGCTCGGGGGATTCGAGCGCGGTTTCGAGGGACCTCACGAGTTCGAACGGCATGGTCGAGGCGATAAGCACCTCTGCCCCGCGACGATCGAGCTCGCGTATCAACGTATCTTGATGATACCCGTCAAGCGTCATGCCGTCCGCGTTGAACATGACGCTTGGCAGAATCAGTATATCGCCGTCAAGCGAATCGGAGAGCTGTTCAAGCAGGTCACAGCCGCAGATCAGCCCGGTTACATCGACGTTGCCGCCGAAATACCTGTTCTTTATGGGTATGACGCGGCCTCCGAGGGCGGGATTCTCGACGAAGCCGCGGACGGTGTCGGCGGCAGACGTACCCGAGACGAGGCAGAGCGTACGCGAGCGCTCGGCCAGCATGCGGCGGATGCGGCCGAGCACGTCGGCGAGATCGCCCAGGGCTGCGGCCGTGTCGTCGAGATAGCTGCGGATCATGCCGATGCCGTCGTAGTACTGCGGGTAGCCGTCGTACCAGTCCGCCACGGGCACCTCGACGCCGGCGTCCAGGTAGAACTCATCGGACATCTGGAAGGTGTGCCGTCCGAAGCGCCGGAAGGCCCGCTCCTGGTAGGGGCGCACGTGCTCGATGACGACGCGCGCGGCATCCGGGTCGTCGGAGTACGACGTAGTGAAGCGGTTCTGATGCTTGGTGAAGCCGAGCGGCACGATGCCCAGGCTCGTGATCTGCGGGTGCTCCTCGCAAAACGCGAGGGTGCGGTCGAGCTCGTCGCCGTCGTTGATGCCGGGGCACAGCACGATCTGCGCATGGATCTCGATGCCGGCGTCCATGAGGCGCCCGAGCACCTCCATGCCGCGCGCGGCGTTCTTGCCCATGATGCGCCGGCGCACGTCGGGGGTCACCGCGTGGAGCGACACGTTCATGGGCGACAGGCAGCGGTCGATGACGTTTTCGACGTCGTCGTCGGTCATGTTCGTGAGCGTCACGAAATTGCCCTGCAGAAACGAAAGCCGGTAGTCGTCGTCACGGATCGACAGGCTCTTTCGGCTGTCGGCGGGCAGCATCGTCATGAAGCAGAACACGCAGGCGTTGACGCAGGTCCTCATGCCGTCGAACACCGCGCCGTCGAACTCAAGGCCCCAGTCCTCGCCTTCGAAGCGCTCGAGCGTGGTCGCGCACACGGTGTCGTCGCTCGGATCGAGGACCGTGAGGTCGACCGCGTCGTCATCGGTCTCCCACATCCACACGATCATGTCGGTCAGATCCTGGCCGTTGACCGTAAGCACGCGCATGCCGGGTTCGATGCCCGCGTCGTCTGCGGGCGACTCGGGCGCCACGGCGGTCACGAGGGCGCCGCGACCGTCCGCGTGCTCGGTGGGGGCGTAGTTGGCGACCGTGCCGGCGTAGTCCGCGACCGTCGGCGCCCCGGTGACCGGTTCTTGAGCGGTGCGCATCTCAGCGGGCATCGACGGCCCCCGTGGTCTCCATGATGGCCTTGACGGCGCGCTCGATATGGGAGGAGGGGGTGGAGGCCCCAGCCGTGATGCCGATGAGCCCGGTGTCCTTAAACCATGCCGGGTCGATCTCGCAGGCATCCTCGACGTGATGCGTGCGCTCGCACCGCTCGGCACAGATCTGGGAAAGGCGGCGCGTGTTGCCGGAGTTCTTGCCGCCGACGACGATCATGACGTCGGCGCGCGAGGCGAGCTCCGAGGCGGCCTGCTGCCGCTCCTGCGTGGCGCTGCAGATGGTGTTGATGACGCGGACCTCGGATGCTCTCGTCAGCAGGGCGCTGACGACGCCTGCGAGGGTGGCTTGGGTCTGGGTGGTCTGCACGACGACGCCCACGCGCTGGGAGATCTCGAGCCCGGCGAGGTCGTCGGCGCACGAGACGACGCGGGCGGCCCCGTCTGCGTGGCCCATGATGCCCTCGACCTCGGGGTGACCGCTCTCCCCCACGACGATGAGCTGGTAGCCCTCGCGCACGAGCTTCTCGGCCGCCGCGTGGACACGCTTGACATAGGGGCAGGTGGCGTCCAGGACGGTCAGGTCGCGGGCGCGTGCCTGCTCGATGACCGCGGGGACGACGCCGTGCGCGCGGATGATGATGGAGCCGGACGCGGCGTCGTCGAGCGTCTCGGCGAGGCCAACGCCCTGGGCCTCGAGCTCTTTGACGACCAGCGGGTTGTGGATGAGCGGTCCCAGCGTGTGGACGGGGGCGGGAGCCGACGTCGCGGCGTCGGCGGCCATGGACAGGGCGCGCTCGACGCCGTAGCAGACGCCGGCGTGTGCGGCGATCTCGATGCGTGCCATGGCCTAGCGCCTCCCCGGATGCTCGCGGCGCAGGGCGTTCCGGATGGCGTACATGCGCTCGATGGCCGCGTCCTCGACCCACTGGGTGCGCTCGCGGCGCTTGAGCTCTTTCGGCGCGTCGTCGAGGGACAGGGCGTCCCCGGTGCGCATCCAGCACGTCACGGGGCGCATGAGGTGCTTGCCCTTGGGCGTGATGTCGCGGAAGCCGCACACCGCCATGGGGACGACCGGGGCCTTGGCCATCTGGGCGATGATGGCGAAGCCGCCGTGGACCTCGACCGGCTGGTCGTCGGTGCGGATGCGCGTGCCCTCCGGGAAGATGAGGATGTCCTCGCCGCGCTGGAGCGCATGGCTCGCGCGGCGCAGCGACTTCATGTCTGCGGTGCCGCGGTCGACGGGGATGCCGCCGACGCGGGCGAAGAACCAGCGCACGATGCCGTTATGGTTGAACTCGGACTTGAAGATGGGGCGCAGGCGGCGCTTGCGGGCCCAGTACCAGGTGACGATGACCACGACCTCGGCCATGGAGGTGTGGTTGCTGATCACCACCGACCCCGTATCGCGGCCGGACAGAACCTTCTCGGCGTTCTCCATGCGGGTGCGCCACATGACGCACGAGAACGCGTACAGGATTGCGAGGATCACGTTGTATCCCCCGCGCATGATGAGCGGGTAGTCGCGCATGGCGTTGTCGTAGTAGTCCTCGGTCTTATAGTCGAGAAGCTTCATCACTACCTCCTGGCGTCGGCGAGCGCGACGATCTTGTCGACGATCTGGTCGATGGTGTGGGCGGTCGAGTCGATGTGCACGGCGTCGGCTGCCGGCTTGAGCGGGGCTGTGGCCCGGTGGGAGTCGATCTCGTCGCGACGCAGCAGGTCGGCAAGGGTCTGCTCGACCTCTCGGTCGATATCGACCCCGTCGGTCCCCTCGGGATGGCGCTGGAGCACGCGGCGGCGGGCGCGCTCGCGCGGGTCGGCGGTCAGAAAGATCTTGAGGTCCGCATGGGGGAACACGACCGTCCCGATATCGCGGCCCTCGGCGACGACGTCGCGGCCCTCGGCGAAGGAGCGCTGGCAGCCGAGCAGGGCGCTGCGGACGCCCGGATACGCCGCGACCTTCGAGACGATGCGGTCCGTCTGGGGCGTGCGGATCTCACGGGTCACGTCGCGGCCGTCGGCGAACACGCGCAGCGGGCACGAGTCGCCGGCAAACGCGATGTCGAGTTTCCCCGCCAGATGCTCGACCGCCGTCTCGTCATCGAGGTCGATGCCGCGGTCGGCGCAGGTGAACGCAACCGTGCGGTACATGGCGCCGGTGTCGAGCTTGGTGAAGCCGAAGCGCTCGGCGAGGATGTCGGCGATGGTCGATTTTCCCGAGCCTGCGGGCCCGTCGATCGCGATGATCATGCATGAACCTTTCTCGTGTTCTTTGCGCGTCCGCCAGACGCTTCGTTCGTGCCGGCGCCTGCCTTTCGGCGCTTGGAGCTGGCGTCGGTCAGCTTCTGGACCTCCTGGTCGGTCAAAAGGCGCCAGGATCCCGGTTGGATGTCCGTGAGCTCGAGCGGGCCGAAGCGCGAGCGGTGCAGGCGCAGCACGGGATGATGGATCTTGCCGAGCATGCGCTTCACCTGGTTCTTGCGGCCCTCTCGGATGATGACCTCGACGGCGGTCGTGCCGCGCGGGATGCCGTCGGGCGCGACGACGAGCGCCTCGCGCCCGTCCAGGATGCGGCAGCGCGCCGGCTGGCACGGGCCGTCGTCGAGCATGATGCCGCGGCGCAGGGGGTTCAGCTGCGCCGTGCTCATCCGCCCGTCGACGAGGGCGAGGTAGGTCTTCTCTACGTGCATGGAGGGATGCAGCAGGCGCTGGCCCATATCCCCGTCGGTCGTGAACAGCAAAAGGCCGGTAGTGTCCTTGTCCAGCCGTCCGACCGGGTACAGTCCCGGGTAGCGGTCGGTCGGCACGAGCTCCTCCACGCATGGGCGGCCCTGCGGGTCGCTCATGGTCGTGAGGTAGCCGGCCGGCTTGTAGAGCATCAGATAGGTCGGGCGCTCGTTGAGCGACACGCGCACGCCGTCGACCGCGACGACGTCGCGTGCGGGATCGACCTTGCTGCCGAGCTGCGTGACGACCTCCCCGTTCACCGTCACGCGGCCGGCGGTCATGAGGTCCTCCGATCCGCGGCGGCTCGCCACGCCCGAGCGCGCAAGGAAGCGCTGCAGGCGCATGGGGACGATCATCTCGCCGGTCTTGGGATCGATGGGTGGAAGCTCGCGGGTCTCAGTCATCGTAGTCGTCCGATGCGTTTCCGATGATGTACAGGTCGTCGTCCTCCGACTCCGCGTCCGGCTCCATGAGGTCGCGCTCCTCGTCGAGCTCCTCGGTCGCCTCCTCGAGCGTAGAGGAGATGGAGCGGCCCGACAGCCGCTCGCGGATGAACTGACGCGTCTGCTCGTCGGGGGCGAACTGCTCCAGGTCCGGAAGGTCGCGGATGCTGCGCAGGCCGAACTTCTCGAGAAACGCGGTGGTGGTTCCGTAGATGATCGCCTGGCCGCGCTGCGGGTCGCGCCCCATCTCGCGCACGAGCCCCTTGTCGACCAGCGATGAGATGACGCCGTCGGAGTTGACGCCGCGGATGCCCTTGACCATCTCGCGGGTGACCGGCTGGTGGTAGGCGATGACCGCGAGCGTCTCGAGGGCCGCCTGGGAGAGCTTCTGGGTGTCCCACGACATCACGAAGCTCTCGACCTGGTCATGGAAGGCGGGGTGCGTGAACAGGCGCCAGCCTCCTGCGACCTCGCGCAGCTGGAAGCCGCGGTTGGCCTCCTCGTATTCCACCTTGAGCTCGGCGAGAAGCGATGCGGCCTCGCCGGGCGTGATGCCGAGCGCGGAGCCCAGGGCGCTCGCGCTCACCGGATCGCTCGATACGAGCAGCAGCGCCTCGAGCGCGCCCTTCAGCGACGACGGCTCAAGCGTCTCAAGATCGTTCATGTCAGCCCTCCTCAATCATCAGGGCGTCTCCGGGATGATACGCCGGGGCGCCTTCGACGCGGTCGATGGTGATCGTGCCGAAGTTCTCATCTTGGGCGAGCTGGATGGAGCCGCGCTTGGCAAGCTCGAGGATCGCCAGGAACGTCGCGACGATCTGCTCGGCGGTGGCTTCGCCGTCGAGCAGATCCTGGAAGGTCATATGGGGTCGCGAGATGGTCACGCGGTCGACCGACGCGACGGTGAGCTCCAGGGGCACGCGATGGGGAGCCACATGCTCGGCCTCGAGCAGGAACGTCTCGCGCCGCCCGTCGAGGTCGGCGCAGATGACCGCGAGCCCGCGCAGCGTGATGCCCGCCAGATAGTCCGGCACGAGATTCAGAAACTCGGGGTCGGGTCCCGCCACGCGAGGGTGCATGCGGCTTTCGGCCTCCATGCGCGCGCCGAGGGCGGCTGCGGCGCTGCGGAACTGCTTGTATGCGATGAGCCGCGCGATCAGGACCTCGCGCATGGCGTCGCCGTCAAGGTCGGCATATTCATCGAGCTCGTCGTCCTCTGAGGCGCGACGCGGCGCGTCGTCTTCCGGGACGAGCGATGCGGCCTTGATGTCGAGCAGGGTCGCCGCGACGAGCAGAAAGTCGCTTGCCACATCGAGGTCGAGTGCCTGAAGGCGTTCGACCTCGGCGAGGTACTGTTCGGCGACCTCGGTGATGGAGATGGAGCCGATGTCCACCTTCTGGCGCGAAACGAGCTGAAGCAGCAGGTCGAAGGGGCCTGAATATGCCTGCGTGCTCACGCGGTACGACAATCCATCCCCCAATCCGACCAAATGACGCAGATAGATTCATTTTATCTCAGCCGGATAGACGGAGACAGTCCTCAATGTGAGCATCCTCGGGAAAAGCTGAAACCCGATCCACCGCGGTCGCGTCGGTCGTGATCTCGGTCATGCCCCCAGCGCGAAGGACAGAAGCAGGTCGTAGACGGGGTACAGCGTCAGTCGGAAGTACATCGAGACCAAATCGATATTCAGCACCGTCGGCAGCACGTAGAGCACGATGAGGAGGATCGGCATGGCGTACTGCTGGATGCGGTAGTAGGTCTGCAGCGCGCGACCGCGCAGGAACAGCACGAGGATCGATGAACCGTCGAGCGGCGGCAGCGGGATGAGGTTGAAGAAGGCGAGCGACAGGTTGACCGACATGAACGTGATCAGGAAGTTCGTGAGGTACAGCACGTTCTCCCCCATGAACCCGATCACCGCGTCACCGTTCGACACCACGAGGCGCAATAGTACCGCGCCGACCCCGGCGAGCAACACGTTGGAGACGGGCCCCGCGAGCGCTACGGCGACCTCATCGCGCTTGGGATTCTTGAGGTTTCCCAGATAGACCGGCACCGGTTTGGCGAACGCGAAGATGGGACCGCCGGCGACGAGCATGATCAGCGGCAGCAGCACGGTGCCGAACGGGTCGATGTGGTTGAGCGGGTTGAGCGAGATGCGCCCCCGCGAACGGGCGGTCCTGTCACCCAGCAGATAGGCTGCCAGCGCATGGGCGCTCTCGTGGATCACGATGCCGATGATGAGGGCCGCAGCCGAGGTGAGCAGGTAGAATATGTAGTTCAGGTTGAGCATGGGCGTCCTAGAGCCGAGTCTGAAGCGTATAGGCGATGCGCTGGCACGCGTAGTCGAGCACGAGCAGGCCGACCATGGCGAGTGCGAAATCGAGGCGGAACACGCCGCCGAACGGCGAGGTGACAAGCCCGTAGCCCTCGATGATGTCGGGGAGCGCGTGCGAAAGGTCGAGCACGAATCCTGCGATGTTCAGGCGCTGGGCCATGCTCGGAAAGCACAGAAGGACCGTGAGCGCCCCGAAGACGATGCCGAGAACCCTGAACGCCACAGCCATGACGTTCAGGGCGATTGCTGCGGCTCTACGCAGTTGCACGTGCGGTCTCCTCTTCGATCGTCGTCGAGAGTTCGAGCCACTCGTCCTCCAACGGCGGGATTTCCTTCTTCAGGGCATTGTATTCCGCAAGTGCGTCGGAGAATTTCGCCTGATCGGCATAAAGCTCCTCAGACGCCATCAACTCCATGAGCTCATCATAGCGTGCGCGCTTGGTGTCAAGGAGCTTCTCGACCTCGCGCAGGCGATCCTTGGTCTTCTTCAGGCGCTTGTTGAGCGCTGCACGCGCCTCGGCCTCGGCGCGCTTCTGCTCGCGCGTCTTTTTGCCCGCCGCCTCCGGCTTGGCCTGCGTTGGCGCCTCGTGCGTGCGGCGCAGCGTTCGGCCGCCCTCATGGGAGGGCGCCTGGGACTTGGCCGCGGGGGCGGAAGCGGCCTCGGCCGCAAGCGCCGCGCGCTGGGCAAGGTCCTCGCGCTTGTACAGGTAGTAGTCGTAATCGCCGTCGTAGACGGTCATCTTGCCGTCTCGGATATCGACCACGCGGTTCGCCACGGCGCGCACGAGATGCTCGTCGTGGCTGATGAGCACGATGGTGCCGGGGAAGTTCTTGAGCGCGTTCTCGAGCATGTCGACCGAGTCGATGTCGAGATGGTTCGTGGGCTCGTCCAGGCATAGAAGCGCCTCGGGCGCGACGAGCATCTTCGCGAGCGCCAGTCGCGCGCGCTCTCCGCCGGACAGCACGCCGACCCTCTTGTCGACATCCTCTCCGGAGAACAGGAAGGCTCCGAGCAGGCTGCGCTGCTGAGGGGTGGTCCACGTGGGGGCGACCGAGTCGATCTCTTGCAGGACGGTGTTGCTCTCCTTCAGGCCCTCGAGCTGATGCTGGGCATAGTAGGCGACGCCGACGTGCAGACCGAGCTCACGGGTGCCCGACGTGGGCTGCTCCACTCCGGCGATCATCTTGAGCAGGGTCGACTTGCCGGCGCCGTTCGGGCCGACGAGCGCCACGTGGTCGCCGCGATACAGCTTGAGGTCGATGCCGTCGTAGACGTGCTTGTCCTCGTAGCTCTTCGAGACGTTCTCGAGCGCGGTGACCAGGTCGCCGGAGCGCGGGGGGTCGGGGAACTTGAAGTCCACGTGCTTATGCCCCTCGGGCAGGATGACGAGCTCGCTTTTGATCTGCTCGATGCGACGCATGCGCTCCTGGGCCTGTGCCGCCTTGGTCGGCTTGTAGCGGAACTTGTCCACGAAGACCTGCATATGGGCGATTTCGCGCTCCTGGGCGGCGCGCTTGGCGCGCATCTGCTCGAGGTTGTCCTCACGCTGCTTGAGGTAGGCGCTGTAGTTGCCGGTATAGGTCGTGACGCGGCGGTTCTCGAGGGCGGCCACGTGGTCGACGCAGGCGTCCATGAACGCGCGGTCGTGGGACACGATGAGGACGGCCCCCTCATAGGAGGCGATGAAGCCGCGGAGCCATTGGACGCTTTCGAGGTCGAGGTGGTTGGTGGGCTCGTCGAGCAGCAGCAAATCGGGGCGACGCAGGAAGAGCTTGGCGAGCGCGATGCGCATCTGCCATCCGCCAGAAAAGTCCGAGCAGGCGCGGCTGAAGTCCTCGGGCTTGAACCCGAGGCCCGCGAGAATCTGTCGCGCGTTGCTCTCGAGCTCGTACCCGCCGAGATGCTCGAAGCGGTCCTGGACCTGACCGTATTCTGCGAGCATGGCCTCGAGGTTCTCGTCGTCGGGGTCGGCCTCGGCGATCTTCACCTGAAGCTCCTCGGCGCGCTCCCCCATCGCGCGGATCTCGATGGCAGCGTCCATGACCTCGTTGATGATGGGCTTGTCGGAAGCGAGCTTGGTCTCCTGCTCCAGGTAGCCCACGTTGACGTCCTTGGCATACGTGACGGTGCCCGTATCCGGTGAGTCGATGCCCATGATGATCTTGAGCATCGTGGTCTTGCCGGCGCCGTTGGGTCCGACAAGCGCGTAGCGCTCCCCCGCGTTGATCTGGAAGGATGCGCCCGAGAACAGCGTGCGGGCTCCGAAGCTCTTTTCGACCTTATCGACCAGAAGAATCATGCTCATGTCCTTTATGTAAAGCAAAAGGGCTGCAGTTGCCTGCAGCCCTTGAGATTCGATGGTGGGCGTTACAAGATTTGAACTTGTGACCCCATCCGTGTGAAGGATGTGCTCTACCCCTGAGCCAAACGCCCGTGTGCCTTTCGGCGAAGAAGATACTAACACACAATGTCGGCCTCGCCAACTATAATTTTGGTTGTTGGGGCGATTCGTCTCACAATTTGTTCATCTTCGCAGGTCGGAGGGCCTATGGGCGATATCAGGCGTTCGTGCATCGATTGCGCGGTCAAGAATTGCAGCAGGATGCAGGGCACCTACCCGCAATTCTGCCTCACGACCCATATGGACGAAGACGTGCTCGCCGATGCCATGGCCCAGTATGAGGACGAGCTCATCAACAAGGTCGCGGTGGCGTCCGCAGAGGTGGAGGCCGAGCACTACTGCCGCTTCACGCGCATCGAGGAGACCATGGCGTTCGCCGAGAAGATCGGGGCCCGCAAGCTCGGCATCGCGACGTGCGTGGGGCTGCTCGCCGAGAGCCGCATCTTGGCCAGGATCCTGCGCCGACACGGCTTCGAGGTGGTGGGTGTGGCCTGCAAGGCGGGCGCCAAGCCGAAGGAGTCGATCGGGATTCCCGCGTATTGCACCGAAGTCGGTCCGAACATGTGCAATCCCATCCTGCAGGCGAAGCTGCTCAATAAGGAGAAGACCGATCTCAATCTGGTCGTGGGGCTCTGCGTCGGCCATGACAGCCTGTTCTATCGCTATTCCGATGCGCTGTGCACCACCGTCGTGGTCAAGGACCGCGTGCTCGGGCACAATCCCGTCGCCGCCCTGTACACGGCGGATTCCTACTACCGAAAGCTTGAGGCCTAGAACCCTTTCTGTCGTTTTATGCTACTATGTCCCTTGCATTCCACGGGCTCATGGCGCAACGGTTAGCGCAGGGGACTCATAATCCCTGGGTTGCAGGTTCGAATCCTGCTGGGCCCACCCATCAGGACTTACGCCCCGCACCTGCGGGGCTTTTCTTATGCCGGCTTATCCCCTCCTGCGAGGTTGCGTCTACGCCGAGCAGGCGGCTTGTCGCTCCGCGGTATGTCACCGGTGGGGAAACCTCACTATAAAACTGCAGGTACGTGGGGGTTACTATTTGCTGGATACGAATTTGGTATCAATTCGGGAAGTATGAATGGAAAACGGTCACATCTGACAAGCCTGTGACCTGCGGATTCTTTGCGCTGCCGATTGCGGATGCCCCGGGATAGGCCATTGTTCCGCCCTCAAGCGGCCCTTATTGCCCACGATTTGATACTAAATTCAAAACGGGGCTCCCGCGCACCTTGGTAAAACCTTTAATCAGGGTGCCGTTTTGCACGTGGGAGGATGCTACGACTTCTTCATTCGTTTCGGACGCAACCTGCTATGGTGCGGCTCTATTCGTGCATGAAAACATGGCCATTCGGCGTGTGCTCAGGAGTCCTCTGCTTGATACCCCAATTACTTGAAGAATGAACGCACGGGCAGGGGCGCACGAAAAGCGCCCGAGGGAAAGCCTCGGGCGCACATCGGTCAATCGGCCTGAATTCTCCTAGGCGTTATGCCTGTTCGGAGAGGTTCATCAGGAGCGCAGCCATCTCGGCGCGCGTGCAGGCGCGCAGCGGTTGAATCTCGCGCGTGCCGTCTTCGAGCTCGAAGCCGTGAAGGATGTCACTCGCTACCGCCCATGCAAGAGATTCCTCTGCCCATTCGGAAACCTCTTCCGCATCCGGATATCCAGACAAGTCGGCACGGGCTGATGTGTCGATACCGAGCCTGTCAGCGGAGTTCTTGAGCACGCAGGCCGCCTGTTCGCGGGTGAGCGGGTCGTCGGGTCCGAACGTCGATCCGTCACCGTATCCATGGAACACTTCTTCGGAAAGCGCCCATGCGACCGCCTCTGCGTAAAACGCCTCGGGATCGCAGTCTTCCGGCAGGTCGTAGGTCCTCTGAGGCTCATCGGAGATGCGCCATAGCACGGTTGCCATCTCGGCGCGCGTGATGGGGTTGTCGGGTCCGAACGTGCCGTCATCGTAACCGACAAGCGTTCCCGTGGTGACGGCCCAGTCGATAGACAGGTGGTACCACAGGCTCTGGTCGACATCTTCCAGATGGGCGGACGGGCACAAAGGGCCGCCATCGCACACGAACGTCACGGTGATCGTCACCTGGTCTGCAGGCTGCACATAGGTCCACGTCCCGTCGCCGTTGTCGACGAGATCAATCGGCTCTCCGTCACGGTCCACGACGGTGACCTCGTCGACCGTCATCCCCTCGTCGGGCACGGGGGTGATCGTAACCTTGTCGCCTTCCACCGGATACATCGGATCGATGGTGACGGCGCCGCCTCCGCCCGGAACCTCGATCTCGGGCTCATATGTCGGGGGCGGAACGACAACCAGCGCGAGGCCATCGCTTTGCGACGCAACGTAGTATGAACCGTTGTCGCTGGTAAAGCTGGCGAGCGCGTCTCTCGCAATGTCTGAAGTGGCGTCGGCGAACTTTCCAGAGCCATGTTCCATGGTCACGCCGATCTTGGAGCCGGATGTAGCCGCTCCGGACACGGTGACCGTACGGTTTGCTGGTACGTAGAGGTTGTCGGACTTGTTTGCGGTAACGTTGATTGCCTCGGGAGCGGTGGCGTCAGCACTGATGTTGATGCTTCCGCCAACGTAGATTCCTGCACCATGGGGAGCGCTGTTATTCGAAATAATGCCGCCGTATAGGTTGAACGTTCCGTCTGAGCTGTCGAACGACGTGGCATCTGGCGTGCTCATAAGGTCGATTTCGAGCGACATCTCAGCGGTGATGTCTCCGCCGTCGACAATCTCCCAATCGTTGATCTCGGCATCTTCGATCTTCATCGGGTTCGGCGCAGGGGTCGTATCGTCGGCCGAGCGCACCGCGACACCGCCGCCGAACGTGGTGGCGGAGTTGCCAGAGATCTCTCCCCCGTACATGTTGAACGTGCCGCCACCGAATACGTAGACGCCTCCGCCGTAGCCCTCATCGCCCGTGGCCGTGTTGCCGGAAATCTGCCCGCCGTGCATGTGGAATGTGCCGTAGACGCCCACGCCTCCAGCATAGGTGTAGGTTTTGCCGTCCTGTGTGTACGAAAGGCCGGTTTTGCCACTGATGGTTCCGACGTGGGAGTAATCGCCCGTGGACGAACTGCCCGAATCGTACAGGTTGAGCGTCGAGCCCTCGGTGACGATGATCGCGCAGGTGTCGGAGTTAAGTGAGTATCCGTTAAGGTCGAGATTGACAGTCGCGGCTTGCGAGTCGGTACCGATATACAAGGCGTTGGTCATAAGCTCGACGTTATGCTGTTGCGCGATGTTGGCGACTGACAGGTCTTCGGTAAGCTTGTACGTACCTGTTTTGAGCGATACGGCATCGATGCTTCCTTGGGCATCATCGAACGCTTTGTCGAGCTGGCCGTTCAAGTCCTTGTCGTCGACGTCCCCTCCCGTTTCCTTTTGCTTGAATGAAGCCGTTACGGTGACATCGGATGCGGGCATCTGGAAGGTGAAACTGCCGTCATCCTGTTTGGCCGGGGAGATGGCTGTCCCATCCTCAGCGGAAACGCTGACGGATTCAAGTTCATAGCCTTCTTCCGGTGACGCTGTGACGGTTACGAGAGCGCCCTCTTGTGCTTGATCGGGGCTGACGGCGACCGTGCCGTGTTCGATGTCAGCAGCGACACTCACCGTAAATCGTTGTTGTTCTGGTTCGGGAAGTGTTACCGCAACCTCGTTGGAGACTGCCGAAGCATCGTGGTTGTACGAGGTCAGTTGCAACGTGTAGCTTGCTCCCTGGTCCAGGTTCGTGAGCAGATACTCTGATTGCGTCGACTCGATGTTGAAGGGGGAACCCTCGATGGGTTGGTCGGTGTCGGTTGCAACGGACAAAGAGTAACCGGTGATGGCGGCACCATTGTCTGTCGATTGTGTCCAGCTCACGTCGATAGTACCCGGCTCGGTCCCCGCAACGGCGCTGAGGATTGGCTCTGATGGCGTGATTGCGGTAAAGGTGACCACGATGTATACGTCAGCGTTGGGCATGGTGAAGCTATAGGAGCCATCCGTCCCGGGTGTCGCAGTGATCGTGTTACCGTCGCTCGTGATCGTGATCGAGCTCAATGCAAAGCCTTCGGACGATACGGGTTTCACGGTTACGGTTTGGCCGGCCGAGGCGGTCTGTGCAACGGATACCGTTCCGCCTTCGGCTTGCTCAACGTTGATGGCATGCGATTCGGGTTCAGGCTCCGTATAGGAGATCGCATACCAGGCGGGAGACCCCGTCGCAACAAAGGCGACGGCAGTATCGGATTTCGTCGCGTCGATCTTAGTGGCATCGCCCGTCTCAGGATCGATACGGTGCACAGAATAGGTACCGGTTTTGGTACCCGAGTCTCCAGGCAGCGTAAACGTGATGGTCTGGTCTGCGGCATCGGTGGCCGTGGTTCCTCCGATAGGATCGGTCGGCGTGAGCGCAAAGGCAGCCTCGAGCACCGTGTCGCCATTCTCCGCGATGCCGATTGCCTGCTCGATCAGCTCCTGCTGCTCATTGGTCAATGTGGACCGGACCCACAAGGTGCCATTTTCAGATTCGGCAAGCGCATCAACCATCTCAAGCTCGAGGTCGAGGAAGAGGTGATCCCCCTCACTAGGCTGCTGAGCCTCGACGCGGATGCTAGCGGACTCCCCTGCCTCCGTGGTCCAGAATTGCAGGTTGATGGCAGATTGATTTTGAGAGTCCATGCCGCAGTGTTTAAGAATTCTGCTCGCATCGTCTATTGTTTGCACAGAAGAGATGGTTGCGCCGTTCAGCAAGCTTGTCAGATCGTATTGGCGCGAAACGGATGGACCGGCAGGGACCACGATGCGTCCTGTTTCTTCTACCGCCTTTTTCGTTGTGATGTCACGAGTCGTCTCTGCGGCGAACGAGCCTTTCTTCCCGTCTGTTGCCTCTACGGCCTTGAGGCGCTTGTAGAGGGTGTACGATGTGTCAGGTTTAAGCCCTTCCCACGTGATGGTGATGCGGGTTTCATCAGAGGTCTGGCTTGCCGGTTCGACAGTGTTTTCTCCAAGCTTCAGCTCGTAGTCGGCACCGTCGCTCGCCCGGTCAACGATGCGGATGGAGTTGTACGAGATAGTCGGTCTGATGAGATCGTCAAGGGAGACCGAAGGACGATTCGGGATGTCGATCTGTGTTACGGCCTCGGTGTCGTTGCCGGCAGATTCGTAGCGGGCATAGAGGCTTTGCTGCCGCTCGGATGCACCTGAGATGTAGTTTGAGATCGACACGGTACGATCTGCGCCGAGAGCGAGCAGCTCGGTGCAAACCTCATTTGCATACAGGTTGACACCCTCAGGCACTGTGAGTGTTTCTGCGGCGTATCCGATGGTGAAGGCGCTCGGATCGGGCAGCAGGTTAGGCAGCGTGATGGTCGCCGTATTGGAATTAACGGTCTCAAGTTCTGTACCGCCGCCGGCTTTCCAATGTACTTGGAGGGTCACCTCGTAGGTTTGTCCGGGTACGAGAGCGGTGTTGTCTACAGTATTCATTTCGTAGATCGATTGATCGGCTGCGACGGTGGCAACCTCAATGGAGCTTCCCGTAGCGTCAGCCGGCTTGGCGATAATCGTATAACTATCGATAGCGGCGCCGTTAGTGTCGGCCAACGTCCACGAGAAGCCGACAGTAACCGACTCGTATCCTTCTCCGTCACGCCGTGCGCTGGCAGAGAGCGTGGGTGCCTCGGGCGCAGCAGCGGTCGTGGAGATATCGATGGAGGAAATGGCTGAACGGAAGTTTCCGGAACCAGAGTTACTAGCCTCGCGGCGTGCCTGGAGCGTGTAGGTTGTGGAGGGCTCGAGGTTGTCGAACGTGATGGCAAGGGCTCCATCTGCATCGATGCGTTTGACTTCTGCGCCATTCGCTAGCAGGCGATATGATACGTCTGAATCGCCGGTGAAGGAGATGCTTGTCGATGTGACCGTGGGTGTCAGCCCTTCAAGCGCAGGAGCTGCCGGGCGCGCGGGAATGTCGACTTCGGTCACGGACTGCAAATCGGTAGGATCCGCCGTCGCATACCGTGCATAGACGCTCGTTTGGGTGTCGCCGATCAGATCGGTGATGCTGATGCTGAGCTTGGAAGAGTTCTCGTTTAGCGGCTGGATGCACTCTTTATCTGAATAGAGGTCGACGCCGGCGGGGAACGACAGGGTTTCGTTCACATAATCGATGGTGAAGTCAGACTCGTTTGGAGACTCAGATACCGTCATGAAGGTGACCGGGGTGCTGAGTGCATTGCTTGTCGATTCTTTCTGGACAAAGACGTACGAAGACCCCGACTTCAGGTTACTGAACGTGGTGTTCGTCTGCCAAGCGGAGTTCTCCCCTACGAGTTGGTACTCATAGCCTGCTCCAGCGTCCTGAAGCGTGATGCTGGTCGTGGTGCGGCTTGCGAGCTTCGGGGCGGCAACCGCTGTTTCGCTCGATACAACCACCGCCTCGCTCGTGACGCTTCCCTTGAAGAAACCTTTGCCGGAAATAACGCAGTTGATGATGGCGTCCCTGTCGCTATTAGTCAGCGAGTAGGTGTTCATCACCGCGCCGTCGATGGGCTGCCCATTGCGATACCACGTAAACGTCAGGCCATTAAAAGATCCGTCATACGCAGTCTGCGCTGCTTGAGACGGTTTCAATCCGCTCAGGTCGACCTTAAGCGTCGTACCGGGTATGACGGAGCCCTCAAGGGCTGTGCCGCTGGCGTCCGTCAGCGCGATGCTGCCCGTAATGCCAACAGTGGGAGTAGCGTAGAAGCTCTCGACGCCCGATCCAGTAATGGCAAATTCTTTGTCGTTGGTGTCGACATTGGTCAGCGGTTCGCCAGCATAGTTCAGGGTTCCATTTTGAGCGTCGATGTCCGTTGTGGCCACAGACGCGTACCCGTAGCCGAGCTCACCGATCTTGCTTCCGTTTGAGGTCGTCACGGCCCCAGGAGTCTCCATTGCGTACGGCGCGTACGTTCCGGAGGCGTCTGCGAGCACCATCGTCGTCTGGACCACGTTGGTCTTGGGAGATGATACCGTGCCCGCATAGATGGCCATGGAACCCGACTTCGCGTTGATGATCGGTGTGCCGGAAATGGTGACCGAGCACTCATCGCGCAGACCGGAAGCCTCAACAATAGCGGTCTCCGCTTCTGACTCGCCGTTGATGCCGAAGAGATCCAGCATCGAACTGAGCAGGCTCAGGCTCGAAGTCCCTCCCCATGTGATATCTCCGGCGCCCACCTCAATCTCGACGCCGTCTTCAGGCACCTTGTTCGTATAAACTTTCGCCCCCGATCCGATGGCAGCGGATGCGATACTCGTCGCAGTGACGTTGCTCGAATCGGAGATGTAAATGCTGAGATGGCACGCGTCATCTATCTGTGTCGAACTGCTCGGATTGATCCACGGCATGCCGATGGCTGAGCCATACGTGCTTGCCGCCTCGACGACGCTGTTCTCGATTTTGATGGACGGGTTCTCGATGCCCATATCTTCATATCGGCCGTACAACGAATCGCTCGGGCCTATTGCCGCGGATCTTTTGCTCTTTGCATGAACCTCAGAGTCTTTGATGATGATCTCCTGGAAGGTACCTCCGAGGCATCCGGTGAGGTTCGCGTTGATTCCGTATACCGTGCTGCCCTCGATGCTGATGGTGTGCGAGTTGCCCAAGACCGCGGTTCCGGCGTTTCCCTCGAACACGTTCGCGTTGAACGCTATCGTCGAGTTCTTGATGGCGATGGACGACGTGGAGAATTCGTCCTGAGAATCATCGCTTCTCAAGTAGTCAAATGAGGTAATCGAGCTAATGCCGTCTATCGATGAATCTTCAATATGGATCTGGTTGGCGATGAAGTTCCGATAGTCGTTGCTTACATCAGTCTCTGTGCACTCGATCGCCGCATCGTGGACGGTGAGTTTGTCGCACGTAATCGAGCCATCGAGCGTAATGCTGCCTGACAAGGTCAAATCGATCTCGTCATTAATGAACCCGAGGTCGAGATGCGCGATCTGGCTGGCGGCGGAGATATTCAGGGAGTCATAGGCTGGGTCAACAACCAGCCGGTCAATCGCACACATGCCGTCGTATACCAGTGAGAGTGTGCCTGTCGCGTCTCTGAAGTTAATATTGGCGGAGTTGTTGAAATCTTTCAAGATGAGGCGGGTGTTACAACCTTCAACGGTAAGGGACACCCTATTCGTGACGTTCGGATTGCCTACGACCGTAACCGTTGAATCCGCAGCCTGCGGTCTGACAGTCACATACAGAGTGTCTTCGGAAAACTCATTGAGTTTTGTGAAGTCAAGGATCGAATCACCTTCGAGATCTGCAACGACTGAATTGACGTCGTCAGTTCGTGTAAACGAATACGTTGTGGTGCCCGAGACCCAGTCGGTTGAGACGGTGTACCCTTTGTCGGAGCCGTCTGCGGCAAACGCAAGGTTCGGAACACAGACGATCATCGTCAGCACAATGGCGAGCGTACGAATGATTCTGCGTATCGACATGCCCATTTCGTCATCCCCCTCGAACATGGTGATTGTCGGTAACATTTTCACGCCCACAACGCATTTGCGCATCACCCGTTTATCAATTGTTATGGGTGATGCTGTGAAAGGCGAAAAGGGGGTCAATGATACAAAGTGGGCAAAATGGCACGCTAACAGCTTCTACGGACCCCCTCTAGCGTGCTAAATCGCCCACTATGTGTCATTGACCCCCCTGTTGGCACGGGTATGGTTAAGCTTCATGTCGTCGATATAAAAGCCGCCCCGACCGGACAGCTCGATCAGGGCGGCGGAATCGCGATATGGCGTTGGCAGAGACGTTACTCGCCGGCGAGCAGGTTCATCATGAGGCCTGCAAGCTCCGCACGGGTGCAGGCGCGGCCGGGCTGGAGTTCACGGGTGCCATCCTCGAGTTCATAGCCGTTGATGATGTGGGAGGCAACAGCCCAGGACAGGGAGTCGGACGCCCAGTCGGACACGGCGTCCGCGTCAGGGAAGGCGCTGAGATCCGTGCGCGGGGTCACGTCGACGCCGAGAATCGCCGCGGCGTTCATCAGGACGCATGCGGCCTGCTCGCGCGTGAGCCACGCGTCGGGGCCGAAGGTGCCGTCGTCATAGCCGTTGAATACGTGGACGGTGAGCGCCCAGGCTACGGGTGCGGCGTACCATTCCTCAGGGTCGCAGTCGTCGGGCAGGATGGAGGTGTCGACGGCAGGTTCACCAGCGATGCGGTGGAGCACCGTTGCCATCTCGGCACGGGTCATGGGGTTGTTGGGGCCGAAGGTGTTGGAGCCGTCGTCATAACCGGTCATGGTTCCGGTGGTTGCTGCCCACATGACGGCGTTATAGAACCATTCGCCTTCGGGGACATCGGCAAAGCCGACACCGGGTTCCGGATCGGGGTCGGGAGTGGGCTCCGGATCGGGGTCTCCAGGCGTGAGGGTATCGATGACGGCGTCCACGGCGGCGGCGATGATCTGATGGCCGTGAGCGTTGGGGTGGATGTCCAGATTGAAGTCGGTCATGGAGGCGAACGACGCGTTGAACGGATTGTTCTGGGAATCGCTCAGGACTCCGTACACGTCGACTACGGTGTACGTGCTCGAGCCCGCTCCGGCGGAGATGATGCCGTTCAGGGCATTCGCGGCGGTCTCGAAAGCGGTGTTGACGGGTGCGACGTCGGGGTTATCGATGAAGCTGAAGGGATTGTACTGATTGAGCACCAGGATGGTCGCATCGGGATTCGCCGTCTTGAGCGCACCGATGATACCGGTGAGGTTCTGCGAGAACGATGCAAGCGCGTCGGCAGCCTGCTGTGAGGTTGCGAACTGCTCGATAAGGGGGAGCAGCGCTTCGACCATTTCGGGATCGGGGTCCTCGGCGGCAAGGGCGGTTGCGATCAGCTCAGGGGTGACAGGCACGCCGAGCATGGTGCCGTACTGGTCGGCAAGATACATATACAGGGCGTTCAGCAGATCGTTGCCGCCAACGGAGATGGTGATGACGTCGGCTCCGGCAATCGCAGGGTACGAGGTGTTTTCAACGTCGGTGACAAGGGCCAACACCTCATAGGATGCGGCGCCGTCGACAGCGAGGTTGGTGGTGTCATACCCCTGCTGATCGGCAACGAGGCTCACAAAGCCCTCAGTGGCGGGGTCGGCCAGGCCGTAGCCGGTGGAGATGCTGTCGCCGAGCGCGACATAGCTCTCCGCTTCTGCTGCTTGCGCGCGAGCCGGCATGAAGCCGACTGCAAGAACCAGGGCGCACAGCACGCTGAGCAATCCGAGGAACCGTTTTCTCATGGGTTACTCCTTCCGTGTCGATATGACGGGAGGCCCTGCGCAGCCCGACTGCAACGCTGGGCTCCTCAACAATATTTTCATATCTGGAAGAATCCTCCATCACCCATTTGAGAAGAAAAATGGGTGGGTTGGTTGCAGCGCATTCTGCCGGACAAACGGCCTAGGCAGCTTCCCGGGCGGCGTGCCTATAGCGTACCGTCGGTAGTGCAAATCGGGGACGTACCTGTTGCGTGCACAAATGCACGCAACAGGTACGTCCCCGATTTGCATTCATTGCTAGCGGAGGAGGTGGGCGGCGAGGTCTTGACGCCTTTTGACGCCGAGCTTTCTCAATACGATTGAGATGAAGCTCTTCACCGTGTTGGGGGAAACGCCCAGATGCTCTGCTATCTCCTGATTGGTCCAGCCGCGCGCTGCGAGCATGGCCGCAGCGAACTCCGTGGTCGTGAGGTTGTCTGCCACCTCTTCGCCGGTATCCGGGTTGTGGATCCGTCTCCAGCCGGCGGAGAAGCGGTAGGTGATCTCGATGATGCGCCGGAAGTCATCCGGCCAAGAGGGTTTGATGACCGCTTCGAGCATACCGCCCAGCAGGCCGTGATGCTCGCCCAGCGGTTCGATGAGGTCGTCGGGTCGGGCAAGGTTCCATGCGGCAAGCAGATGACGCTTCGCATCCTCGACGCGACGTAGGGCCATGAGGTCCATGACGGCGATAAGGTGCAGGTAGATAGCCGGAATGGGATAGACCTCGTCCATCATGGCAAATGCTCCGAGGGCAAGACCGAGACTTGTCTCGTACTGGCCGTCCAGGTAGAGCCGGTGTGCTTCGACATAGCAGGAGAACATACGCAGACCGGACGGGAGAAGCGGAAGCGTTTCGCGGGCGGAGGGAAGTCCCTCTGGGTCGGGAAGGTGCAGCAAGACGCAGGCGGTCCGCGTGATGAAGGCGGCCGTGGCGCTCAAAGATCCGTCCAGGCCTTTCTCCTTGCTTGCGGCCAGAGATTTCATCGCGTGCTCCAAGACGGTTCGCGCCTCATCGATCTCCCCCAGCGCAAGGCTTGCATACGAGAAGATCAAGCAGCACGAAAGCCTGATTTCGAGATCTGGAGATGAAAGGTTCTTGCGGGCGAGTTCGGCTGCGCGCCTGGCGTCCCCGGTAAAGTAGGCGAGCTCGGCGAGCGCGACGTCCCGGCGCTCCCCCGCTTCGAGAGAGTCTGCATATGAGCGCGCGTGGCCGAGTTTGAACGGAGCGTTCATCAGAGGCATGAGGTTGGCGCACGTGCTCGGGGTTCGACGTTTGGGCACGGGTTGCGGGTCGATCGAGGCGCTGCGCGGGTCTCCTGGCTTTACCGTGCCCTCGGGGATGCGCCAGGTGCGGGAGAAGCGCTCAGCCCCATCGATGCGGCCCTGGGCGCAATAACGCTGCACGAGCCGCTCGGATACACCCCATCGGCGCGCGGCCTCGCCCACCGTCATGTATTTCATGGTGCCTTCCCCCCCTTATGGCCGCCAAGAGCATGCGCGACCGTTCTCTTGCCTGGGAGAAGCATAGCAAACTCCGTTCGCACGAACGAACACTTTGCCGTTAACGGAATGCGCGGGTTGTCTATTGGGGCGAACTTGTGCGCGTGAGGGATGCTTGCGCCCGGGCTTTCGGTCGCGCCCGCGCCCCGAACGGGGTTCGATCCACCGAGGGCGGTAACGAAAAAGAGTCCCTACCGAGGTAGAGGCTCTTAGAAATCCGAGGGTGGAGACGAGGGGGATCCGCGGTCGCCTGCGCGACCGCACCCGCTTCGGCCGCTCTCGCGGCCTCGCGCGCTCCGCGGCGACCGGCTCCGCCGTTCACACGCTCCGCGCCCCGAACGGGGTTCGATCCCCCGAGGGCGGTAACGAAAAGAGCCCCTACCGAAGCAGAGGCTCTTAAAATTCCGAGGGTGGAGACGAGGGGGATCGAACCCCTGACCTCTTGACTGCCAGTCAAGCGCTCTCCCAGCTGAGCTACGCCCCCGTGGTGCGAGAGATACTATACGGGACGCGCGCGGCGAATGCAAGCGGAAATTTCAACTTTTTCTCGTGCGCTGGGAAACGCCGCCGGAACACGTCGAGAAGCAGATGACAATCCCGCTTGTCCCTCACCTACTGCCGACGCCTGCGGTCATGTAGCTTGGAGCTATAGAATGCGCTCTTATCGCGGTACATGAGCCTGTCCGCCTCGTCGAATTGCTCGAGGATACTGCACGGTTTGCTTCTCCAGGAGCAACCGACGGCGATCTCGATGTCATCGTCGTGCATGAGCTTCAGCGATTGCTCGACCTGACTCCTGAATTCGTCTTCGTCGGATTCGGAATCGATGACCACGAACTCGTCTCCGCCGATGCGGAAGGTCGACCCTGAGAACGCCTCAGAGATATGGCGCGCGGTTCGGCAGATAAGATCGTCGCCCGCCGCATGGCCCTTCTGGTCGTTCATGGCTTTGAGGCCGTTGATGTCGAAGTACGCGATGCCGAGTTGCTCGACGTCGGCATAGTTCTCGTCATCGAGCTCCTGGCTAAACTTAGTGCGGTTGTAGAGATGCGTCAACCCGTCCTCGTAGCTCATACGCGCAAGAGACTTCTCGACCATGATGCGCTCGGTGATATCGAAGACGATCTTTTGGATGATGTCGCCCCGCTCATCGGACGAGATGAACGTGTTGATGGAATTCACGAATATGGAGTCGCCTCCCTGGCGCCTCACCTGGCAAACCGCGGACGCCTGGTCACCCGGGACACGGAGTCCCTCCATAAGGTCAGCGAGACGTTTTGCATCAGCTTCTACCATGAAGGGGCAATACCCCGCGCTCCAATCGATGTGCTGTACATCGTCAACAGAAATCCCCATGAGGTCGGCAGTGCCGCGATTGGCGAACAATAGCTCGTATGCTCCGTCGTGTTTGCGCGCGAATCGAATGATCGAACATGGGACCGTGTCATAGATGCTGTTGAGGACCATGGACTGGCTGTCGATCTCGCGCTGCTTCTCCTTGAGGCATTTTTGGAGGTAGTCGTAGGAATGCTTCGCCATGGCGGTCGGAAAGCCGACGTCGCCGGGGACCATCTCGACATACGGGTTCGAGAGGTGCAGGTGGTTGCATTTGAGCTCGCCGTCGATCTTGCGGAACACGGTCGTGATGCGCTGGTGAACGCGGAGGTAGATATTGGTCGATGGGTCGGTTGTCACCCAAAGTCGCCCTGAGCAGACGTAGATGCCATCAGCGACCTCGATGACGTCGTAATGCTCGTCGGTCAGGTTGCATTTAGGCACCTTCCCGGCGAATTGACGAAAGACGTTCAATACGTTCTCGAGGCCGGTGCAGTACTCCTCCTCCCCTGCTCCGACCCAGCTGAACGGGTCGGCGAACGAGGCGGTCACGGCATCGACATCGTTCTCATCGTAATGCTTATGCAGCATGGCGCTCGTAAGGCGAGCCGCAGCTTCTTTGTCGCGCTGGATCTCAGATTCGCGGGATTCCATCGGGACCTTTCATTCACGTGTACACATACGTTTGTCGGTACTACGTACCATACCAAAGCACACGCACCTTTCGCAGCAAGTCGCTTGAGGGTGTCGAGAAATCCACGCGAAGATACGTTTTGTGATGGGGCCATTGTTGCCCATGCTGACGCAACGGAACGTCATGGGCAACAATGACGACCGGGTTAGACGACCATGCGGCTGAGCGCGTCGATGACCTCATCGGTGAATTGGGCTGTGCCCACGGCGCCATCGTATGAGCCGGTTAGGGCGCGGCGGACGTCCTGCGTGACCGAGGCTCCTGAGCTCAGCGTCACGCGCACGGCAGCGCGGATGCGCGCGGCAGCGGTGGCCTCGCCAAGGTGATCGAGAAGCATGCATGCGGACAGAATCTCCGCCGTGGGGTTCGCTACGTCCTGTCCAGCGATATCGGGTGCGGAGCCGTGGGTCGCCTCGAAGATCGCGCATCCGTCGCCGATGTTGGCTCCCGGGGCCATGCCGAGACCGCCGATCAGCCCTGCGGACAGGTCGCTCACGATGTCGCCGTAGAGATTGGGCAAGACGAGCACGTCGAAGTCTTCGGGATGCATGACGAGTCCCATGCATGCGGCATCCACGATCTTATCTTCGAAAGCGATGTCCGGGTACTCTGCGGCAACGTCGCGGGCGACGTGCAGATACAGTCCGTCGGTGCACTTCATGATATTCGCCTTGTGCACTGCCGTGACCTTCTTGCGGCCGTTCGCGCGAGCGTATTCGAACGCATAGCGCACGATTCGTTCCGAGGCTGCGCGGGAAATGGGCTTGATCGAAATCGCCGTTTGGGGTCCGAGCTCCTTGCCGGTCTGCTTCTTCACGGTATCGGCGATGGCGCTCGCCCCCACGGAGTCGGCGTCGAACTCTATGCCCGCGTAGAGATCCTCGGAGTTCTCGCGGATGATGACGAGGTCCACGTTGTCGTAGCGCGATCCGTCTCCGGGCATGGAGGCGCAGGGGCGCACGCAGGCGTATAGTTTGAAAGCATGGCGAAGCGCGACGTTGACGCTGCGGAAGCCGCTTCCCACGGGCGTGGTGATCGGGCCTTTGAGGGCGACGCCGTAGGTGCGGATCGCGTCGATGACGTGGTCGGGCAGAGTGGTCCCGTATTGATCGATGACACCTGCACCGGCTTGGACTTCATGCCAGCTGATGTCAACACCGGCGGCGGCAACAACGCGCTGGGCGGCGCGCGTGATCTCTGGTCCGATACCATCTCCTGGAATCAATACGACTTCGTGCGTCATGTCGACCTCCTCTGGCTCCAGTCTTTGTTGTTCATGCTGTTCTATGCGTGAGATAGCTATATGCATCTTATTTGAGCTGAACAAGGGGCTGCAAGCAACGTAACAGGTTGTTTGTTGTTTCTCTTGTGTTCGAGTGCGGAGTGCGACCGTAATGTCTCATTGCGTTGAGGTGGTGGATCCGACGAAACGGTTGAATTCGGTATCTTGGGAGGTTGGATTTGGACTAGGCGTTGACACATCCACAAAACGTGGAGGCCTCTTCACATTTTCAAAATTGGGTCTTGCGCCGAATCTGATTTTGGGCCATTATATCTCTCGCACCACGGGGGCGTAGCTCAGCTGGGAGAGCGCTTGACTGGCAGTCAAGAGGTCAGGGGTTCGATCCCCCTCGTCTCCACCCTCGGAATTTTATGAGCCTCTACTTCGGTAGGGGCTCTTTTCGTAATATGAGAAAGCCATTGTCAAGAGGCATGATGCGGCAGGTCCGGAAATTCCATTCCGGACCTGCGCTTATTCCAGCCGGGAGGGCCCGCGCGGATGCTCGTTAGTCGTCGCTCGCCTGGCAAGCTAATATCCGCGGGCTCCTGGCGCGGCATGCGGGTTCGGTATGTCGCCGCGCACCACCGCATTTCGATTCTCCGTCCGGGGCCGTCGGTCGAAAAACCCTTGGAGTCTTTCTTCTCGGGCGCGGCCGTCCGGCTGCCCATCGGAAAAGTCGTGAGCCGGCCCCGGCGATGCGTCGAAGCGCGGGCCCTCCCGGCGGGAAGGCGTGTGGTCCCGGGCGCTACCCGAGCGTCCCCTCGGCGCTCCTGCCGATCTCCCAGACCCAGCAGGCGAGCTCACGGGCGACCGCGACGTTGGCGACGCACGGCCGCTTGCCGGCCGCGCGCAGCGCCTCGTGGCGGGCGCGCAGCCTCCTCGTGGCGTCGGCCGCCCTGCCCCTGATGCGCGGGGGAACGTCGTAGCCGGCGGGGGCGGCCTTGGGCTTCGGCGAGCACGAGGCGTAGTGCCATGCCGCCTCGACGAGCGCCCGCCTGGAGGCCGAGTTGCCGGTCTTGGTGATGCCGCCGGTCGCCTCCTTCTCGCCGCTCGAGTGCTCGGACGGCGTGAGGCCGAGCCAGGACGCGTAGGCGCCCGCCGTGGCGAACCGGGAGAAGCACCCGGCCTCGGTCGCGAGGCAGAACGCCGTGACGGCGTCGACGCCCTTGATGCACGACAGCGCGCCGACGACGCCGGCCCACCGCTCGGAGCGGGCCTCGGCGAGCACCAGCTTCTCGAGGGCGCGCTTGTCGGACTCGGCGCAGCGCACGCAGGTGGCGTAGTGGTCGAAGGCGGACGCCGCGGCGGGCTCGTCGGGCCTGAGCCCCTCGGCCCAGCGCCAGAACGCGCGCGTCCAGGCTCCCCGCCTGCGGCCGAGCGCGTCGGTCTCGTCGAAGACGTGGCCGCGCCGCAGCAGGAACTTGGAGAGCCGCTGCCGTGCGCGCTGCAGGTCCTCGCGCGCGTCGTCGAGCGCCCGCGACAGGTCTCGGGCGGCCTCGGCCTCGGCGGGCGGCACCCACACCTCGACGACGTTGCGCGTGGCGAGCAGGCGGGCCAGGAACGCCGCGTCGCGCCTGTCGTTCTTGCGCCTCTTCTCCGCGGCGGGCTTCTGCATCCTCGACACCGCGCCGACGGCGCAGTCGACGCCCAGCGCCCTGAGCTGGCGGCAGAGGGCGAAGCCGGTCGGCCCGCTCTCGTAGACCGCCTTGGGCTCCTCGCACCCCTTGATCCAGGCGGCGATCTCGCCGGCGTCGGTCCCGAAGGACCTCTGCACCACCTCGCCGGTGAACGGGTCGAAGGCGCATGCCGACACGGAGCGCGCGTGTACGTCGAGCCCGATGGAGGTAACATGGGTCATGGGGAGCCTCCTCCCATGCGTGCGGTACGGCGGCACCGCAGGGTGACAGATACAACACCATTGTTCCCGCCCAGCCCGCGACCCGGCATGCCGCGGGGAGGCTTTCCCCTCAATGGCTTTCTCATATCGTCTTTACGGGTTGTTTGGGGACGGGTTCGTTTCAACCCATCGGACACGAAGCGTGCGAACGTTCGCATTCCGGCCTAATTGATGCTTCTTTGAACAATGAGGAATGGGCCGCGCCCCATATGAAATGGAGCGCGGCCCGGTTGTTATCTGCGAGCTGAGCCTACTGTGCGAGCACGCCCGCGTTCACAGCGTTCTCCATCATTGCGGCCATCTCGGCACGAGTGATTTCTCGGACTCCTTGAAGCGAGCGGGTGCCGTCCGGGTTCTCCACGCCGTTGACGACGCCCTGCTGGACCGCCCACGCAACGGCCGGGCGGGCCCATTCGGATACGGACTCGGCATCAGCAAAGTCATCGAGGACCGAGAGGTCGGCATCGGACAGGTCGGCAGCCATGGCCTTGGCAACCACGGCGCAGAACTGCTCGCGGGACAGCGCGTCGCCGACGCCGAACGAGCCGGTTCCTTCGTAGCCGGTCATGATGCCGTTGGCTACCGCCCAGTTTACGGCGTCGGTGTACCAGTCGTGGGACACGTCGGAAAGGCCGGAGTCAGAAGCACCGGGCTCGCCGCCAAGGTAGTTGTAGAGGACCGCAGCGGCCTGCTCACGGGTGAGGATGTCGTTAGGACCGAAGTCGCCATTGTCGTACCCGTGGAAAACCCCGTTATCGATGGCCCAGTCGACGGAGTCGTGGTACCACTCGTCCTGGTCGATGTCGGGGAATTGATGCGTGGTGCAAAGATCTCCACCGTCGCAGCCAAAGACGACCTCGACCGTGACGCCGCCCTCAGGCATCTCGAACGTGACGTTGCCGTCCTCATCGGTCGTGGTCTCGACGCGGTTGCCTTCGGAGTCAGTCACGATGACCTCGCGGATCTCCTGGCCGGGCTCGGGCTCGGTGACGATCGTGGCGGTGTCTCCAACAGGGACGGGCTCAACGGAAACCGATCCGCCGTCGGTTGCGGGCACCTCGACGTCCTCAACCGGGTCAGGCTCAGGCGTCGGCTCGGGGTCGGGATCCGGGGTTGGCTCCGGGTCAGGATCGGGGGCGGGCTCTTCGGTTTCGTCAACAAGCTTGATTACTGCGCTCAGCCATGGTTCAACAAAAGCTGTACCGGACATATTTGCGCATATCGAGGCATAACCTTCAGGTGTCTTATGGTCTGCACCTCCTGTTGACACGCCGTTGTGGTGTGTTTCCCATGCACGATATGTTGCAAAATCGATGGTGTACGTACCATCTTCATTCGGAGTCGCTTCAATCCAATTTAAATCGCTTGGGGTTGTTCCAGGGGTGATGGAGCTGGAGATGTCGAAACGCGATTTTCTGCTAAAGATAAACTCATCATTATTTCCGATATCATCAGTCAGCGCGTAGACCTTTTTTCCTTCAGGTACTTCAAATGTTGCCGTTACGTGACGAATCGAAACACCCGGGTCATCTTCGGGGAGCGGCTCATTGCTAATCGTGCAGTTATTGGTATAGAGGTAATCAAACGATCCGTCATCGTTCATGATGGCAAGCTGCATACCGGTGTCGATGCCGAAGACCAAAGGAACGTTTTTGGGGATACCAACGAGCGCAAAGCCGTCCTGAACATAGGGAGTCACATCGAGATAATCAGTCGAATAATGCTCGGTATGGAAACCGGTAATATCATAGCCTTGTATATAGACGCTTTGATCGTCCGTTAGCATGGGAATCGATGTGGAGTCCACCATGATCCCAACGACTTCAGGGGTAAAAGTTCCATAATCAACGGTTCCAAAGTTTTTGCAAGTCAAAGTGGTTGTCGTATCAATTTGATTCTCAGGGTCGTCCCATGCTTGCGTATTCGCGAAATTGAGGTTGTCTTCGTATCCTTCTTTCCCATTCTGGCTGTCGATATATACCTGCATGGTATCGGTCGCATCGGTCAGATGGTACTGAGGCAACACGTACACAGGTTGGAGTACTATGGAGTTGATTATTTTACGCTGAGTGTAACCGATGTAGTTGCCAAAAGGAAGCGAGGCGGTGCCTTCGGCAATTTCCTCAGGTGTAACAATAGTCGTTCCAAATACATCACATTCAGGATCTTCCTGCGGGTACACAATGTAGTACGCAGGGGCATGCCCTTCAAATTCCAGTGCCTCGAAGGATTCGATTTGGAAGTGTTCGCCGTCTTCCAGGACAGTCAGCTGATAGGTCTCAACTACTTTACCGCAGTAGTTTCGCATCTCGGCAGCATGCTCCGTCTTAGCCGCCTCATCTGCGATGGCGTCCTCTGCATATGCCGTGACAGGGAGTGCGGGCTGCATACCAAGCGTCAGCCCGAGTCCTGCTGCGATGAATGCAGGTATTGCTCTTCTGATTACCTTGCTTGATGTTGCCCAGTTGTTTCGTTTCTGCATTGTTGCTCCTTCTTTCCGCAATGGACGAAGTGAGCTATCCGGCCGTTTGGAACTTTCGGACTCCTCACGGCATACATGAGAAACCAATTTTCGCTGAAGTTGTTGCGCAACAAAGACAGATGGGCGATTTAACTGCCCTAGCGGGCGGTTCTCTCCCTAACAGCCCTCTACCCCGCCTCGTACGGAGTAACGCTGTTGCCCTTTACCAGAAACGCCTTCTTGGCATAGCGCATCATCGGCAGGTCGACCAGGTTGTCGGTGTAGTACTCGTCCGGGATGACATCGTCGCCAAAGGCCTCTTTGAACGCCTTGACCTTGTTGTCGCCGAAGTTGAGGTGGATGAGCTCCAGCGTCTCGTAGTCGATCGTGGAACATATGCAGCAGGAAATGCCGGTGCGCCTCATGAACTCATCCATCGTGTAGTTGAACGAGGCGGTGATGATCACATCGTCGGGCCTGGGCGTGTACCAGGGCTTGATCTTATGCATATGGCTGTCCCAAAACGCGTTCACGACGGTCGGGATGTCGTCAAACGATGTCAGGAACTGATGGATGTACTTGTTGATGGCCTTCTCGATGTCCTCGCGGGAAGACTTCGACCGCTGGTAGCGAATCAGGTGATAGATCACAGGAAGGATGTAGCGAATGTTGCGGGGCGCAAACCTGAGCGAGAACAGGTAGAAATCGAGTGGGCTCTCGCCATCGTAGATGGTGTTGTCGAAATCGAGCACGCGCATGCGAAGCCTCGACCCCTCTCCTTGATTTGCTGAGCCCCCGCCCCGTTATGATACGGCTCGGAGCGATGCGCGCCGCTGAGTGCGCATCGCTCCTGACACAGTGTTTACAATGCCCGCCGGTCCATCCTACCGATGGGCGCATCGCTTATCGACGCTCGGAGCGAACCGTCTCGGCGAGCTTGGCAACCACCTCGTCGAGGGCGACATCCTCGCGCTCGCCGGTAGCGCGGCACTTCAGCTCAACGGTGCCGTTCTTGATACCGCGCTTGCCAACGATGAGCTGATACGGAAAGCCCATGAGGTCGTTGTCGGCGAACTTGACGCCAGGCCGCTCGGCGCGGTCGTCGAACACGACCTCTACGCCTGCGGCGGCAAGCTCGTCGGCAAGGCGCGCGGCCTCATCGAATGCCTCGCCCTTCTTGTCGAGCGCGATGACGCTGACCTCGAAGGGGGCGATGGAGGTCGGCCAGATGATGCCGTTCTCGTCGTTGTGCTGCTCGACGACGGCAGCGAGTGTGCGCGAGATGCCCACGCCGTAGCAGCCCATGAGGAACGGCTTCTCCTCGCCGTTCTCGTCGGCGAAGGTGGCCCCCATGGCCTCGGAGTACTTGGTGCCGAGCTGGAAGACCTGCGAGACCTCGATGCCGCGCGCACCGGCCAGCGGCTTGCCGCAATGGGGGCAGGGGTCGCCGGCGTGCACGGTGATGAGGTCCGCCCACTCGTCGACGGTGAAGTCGCGATCGGGGCAGGCGCCGGTGAAGTGGTAGTCGACCTCGTTGGCGCCGCAGGCCCACTTCTTGGACGTGCGGAGGTTCTCGTCGACCACCAGGCGGATGCCCTCGGGCAGGTTGACCGGCCCGATGAAGCCCTTATGCAGGCCGTTGGCCTCGAGCTCCTCGTCGGACATCATATGGTAGGCGCCGAAGAGGTGCTCGGCCTTGCACTCGTTGAGCTCGTGATCGCCCGGGACGATGCACACGACCGGGGTTCCGTCCTCCGCGATGAGCGCAAGCGACTTGCGGGTGCCGTTCTCAGGGAAGCCGAAGAACGCGGCCACGGCCTCGATCGTGCCGAGGCCGGGCGTGTGGACCTTCTGGAGCGTACCGTCGCCGGGGCCCTCGGTGACCTCGACGGAGGTCGTTGCGGCCTCCTCGTCGGCAGCAAAGCCGCAGTCGTCGCAATAGACGAGGGCTGCCTCGCCGGCATCGGCAAGCGCCATGAACTCGACGGAGGTGTCGCCGCCGATCTGCCCGGAGTCGGCGACCACCGGCAGCGCGCGCAGGCCACAGCGCTCGCAGATGTTTGCGTAGGCCTGCTTCATGTCGTCATAGATCTCCTGCAGGGATTCCTGGGTGGCGGAGAACGAGTAGCCGTCCTTCATGATGAACTCGCGCCCGCGCATGAGGCCGAAGCGGGGCCTCATCTCATCGCGGAACTTGTCCTGGATCTGGTACAGGTTCACGGGAAGCTGCTTGTAGCTGCGCAGCTCGTTCGTGATAAGGTCGGTCACGGTCTCCTCGTGCGTGGGGCCGAGGGCGAACTCGCGGTCATGACGGTCGGTGACGCGCATGAGCTCGGGGCCGTAGGCGCTCCAACGGCCGGACTCGCGCCAGAGCTCGGCGTCGGTGAGGATCGGCATGAGGAGCTCCTGTGCGCCGGCTGCATCCATCTCGTCGCGCACGATGGCCTCGATCTTCTTGAGCGAGCGCCACGCGAGCGGCAGATAGGAATAGAGGCCGGCTGCCTGCTTGCGGATCATGCCGGCGCGCAGCAGCAGGCGATGGCTTGCGAGCTCGGCCTCGGCAGGATCCTCCTTGAGCGTGGGCGCATAGAGATTTGACATCTTCATGACGCGTTTGGTGGCAGACACGTTTTATCTCCTCACGATGGTCGTTATATACACACGGCATGCATCTTACCGCACGTGGCGGGCATGCGGCTATGCAATCGGGCACTCTCCCCTTTTGCGCATATTACGGGCATTACAACCGGTCGATCTCCGCCATGAGCTCGTCGACGATGCTCTCCTCGTCGATCTTGCGGATCACCTCGCCGTGGCGGAACAGCAAGGCGCTGCCCTTGCCGCAGGCGACACCGACGTCCGCGTCTCCCGCCTCCCCCGGTCCGTTGACGACGCAGCCCATGACGGCGACGGAGATGGGCTTGGTCACGGTCTGCAGCCTGCGCTCCACCTCCTGGGCGATGGGAATCAGGTTCACCTGGGTGCGTCCGCAGGTGGGGCAGCTCACGAGCTCCGGTCCACGGCGACGGATGCCGAGGCATTCGAGGATTCCCCATGCCACCGGCGGCTCTTCGACGGGATCGGCAGTGAGGGATACGCGAAGGGTGTCGCCGATGCCCTCGGCAAGCAGGATGCCGAGCCCTACGGAGCTCTTGATGGTCCCTTGGCGAACCGTCCCCGCCTCGGTCACGCCGAGATGCAGCGGCACGTGGGGCAGCTCGCGCGAGAGAGCCCGATACGTCTCGATGGTCGTCGGAACGCTGTGCGCCTTGGCGGAGAGCACGATGTTCTCAAAACCGCGGTGCTCGAAATGCTCGACGAACCTCATGGAGGAGGCGACGAGCTTCTCCGGCTGGGTGAGGTCCTGGCGCTCGGCGATATCGCGCTCGAGCGAGCCGGCGTTCACGCCGATGCGGATGGCGGCTCCAGCTTGACCCGCAGCGTCGATCACCGCGTCGACCTTTTCCCACGAACCGATGTTGCCGGGGTTGATGCGCAGCTTTGCGGCTCCGGCCTTGACGGCGCCTATGGCCAGGCGGTAGTCGAAGTGGATATCGGCCACGATGGGCACGGGGCTTTCGGCGCAGACCTCGCGAAAGCTCTCGAGCGCATCTTCGCGCGGCACGGTCACGCGAACGATATCGCAGCCGGCGGCGGCAAGAGCGCGAACCTGATCGAGCGTTGCGGCGGCATCGGCGGTGTCGGTGCACGTCATGGACTGCACGACGACGGGAGCGCCCCCGCCGATCGGGACCGACCCGACCATGACCTGACGGGTGTTTTGGCGCGGTAGCTTGGTATCCATGGGTCTCCTTATCCCCTGCGAGCAGGCGAGGGCGAACGTACGTCTCCCTTGTCGCCCATCACGAGAGCCTGCTAGAAGAAACGGGTGATGTCCTGTTGGAGCATGTAGACGAACAGGGCCATGAACAAGGCGACGCCCACATAGGACAGGATCGACCTGATGCGCAGCGGCACCTTGCGACGGGTGATGGCCTGCACGACCTCGATTACCAGTTTACCGCCATCGAGCGGGGGGATGGGCAGCAGGTTCATGAGGCCGACGGAAAGCGAGATCAGCGCGGCGAACGTCAGGTATATCGCCGGGCCGCTTGCGGCAGCCTGGGCGGACATGACCGAGATGCCCACGATTGACGTCGAGCTGCTGAGGACCTCCATGGTCTGCGTAGGCACGAGCAGGGAGATGACGCCGGAAACCGTCTGGTAGATGTAGTCCGCTGAGACGAAGAACGAGTCGATGGGATTGAGCGTGAAGTTCTCGTAGGGAACGTTGATGCCGATGAGGCCCTCTTCGTCGGGGGCGATCTCGACCGTGTGCTGGGAGCCGTCCCGCTCGACGTCCAAGGAGATGGTCGCGCCGGGATCGGTATCTCCGGCGGCCTGAAGCGCGGTCACGAGCGCCGTCCACGAATCGGTCTGCTCTCCGTTGACCGAGATCACCACGTCGCCCGATTCGAGACCGGCCGCATCGGCAGGAGAGCCCTCCACGACCGATCCGATCCGGTTGACATCGACGGGAACGTCGAAGCCGATGATCGAGTACACGCTCATGAGCAGGAGAAACCCGAACACGACATTAACGGCGATACCGGCGACGAGCATGAACGCGCGCTTGAGGAACCCGACGCCGGCATAGGTCCGCGACCGCTCGTGCTCAAAGAACGCGCCTTGTCCCATCGGGGGCTCCCACGCCTCGCCCTCCCCCGTCGCATGGGCGGCATCGAATGCCCGGCCGTCGTAGACGGTGTTCCCTGCGGCATCGCGCGGCAGGGCGGCGAAGGTGCCCGCCTCGTACTTATCGCGCTTTCGGTCGTCGTCGGCGAAGACGGGGGCAATGGACCCCCACCCCATGAGCTGGATGCAGGCCTCCTGAACGTCCTCCGCGTCGATTCCAAGCTCGAGGGCGAGCTCCTCCACGGTGACGATTCCATGGCGGTGGATGGAGGCGAGCACGTCGGGTGTGCTCGGGATATCGAGGTCGTCCATGCCGCAAATGGCGGCGTACCCGCCAAGCAGGATGGGAGTGACGCCGATCTTGGTACCCGACCGCCTCAACGTGGTATGGAGGTTGAACCGGCAGGGCATGCCGAGAAAGAATTCGGTCACACGGATGCCGCAGGTGCGCGCTGCAAGGAAATGACCGCCCTCATGGATGAAGATGAGGATGGAGATGGTGACCAGGCCCCAGAAGACCGTTGATACGACACTTATGAGCATATCCATATGAGACGCCTATCGACGCGTATGCCTTACGATCGCGCGGCACAAGCCTCCGCCGCACGGCGCCGTGCCCACCGATCGATGTCGGCAAGCTGCTCGAGCGATTGGACGGGCTGGACATCGTGGTCGTCCATGCAGGACTCCACGATGCGGTCGATATCGGTAAACGAGCACGTCCCGTCCAAAAACGCCGCAACGGCGACCTCGTTGGCCGCGTTGAGCACGCACGGCAGGGTGCCCCCCGTACGACCCGCGATCTCTGCGAGATGCAGGCACCGGAACGCACTCGTATCGGGCTCTCCGAAATCAAGGGAGCCGAGCGTGCGGAAATCGACGCGTGGCGCCGGCGTCGACCACCGATCGGGATAGGAGAACGCATACTGGATGGGGATGCGCATGTCCGAGGCGCCCAGGTGGGCGATAACCGATCCGTCTTCGTATTCCACCATGGAGTGGATCTTAGACTGGCGCTGGATGAGCACGCGGACAAAATCCATATCGACACCGAACAGATGGCACGCCTCGATGCGCTCAAGGCCCTTGTTCATGAGGGTTGCCGAATCGATGGTGATCTTGGCCCCCATGTTCCAGGTGGGATGAGCGAGCGCGTCGGCGACGGTGACCTTCTCGAGCTGATCTCGGCTGTATCCGTAAAACGGGCCGCCGGAGCACGTCAACCAGATGGCATGGGCCTGATTCGCGCGCTCGCCGAGGTAGCACTGGAAGATCGCGGAGTGCTCGGAGTCGACGGGTAGGAGCTGACCGGGTTGAGCCATCGGCATGAGCAGGTCGCCGCCGACGACCAGCGACTCCTTGTTGGCCAGGGCAAGCTGCTTTCCGGCCTGGAGAACGGCTGCGCTCGCCGCGAGGCCCGCGGCGCCGACGATCGAGACGAGCACGCAGTCGACGTCGTCGGATACGGCAAGGTCGACTGCGGCCTGCGCCCCGAAGGCGCATGCGCATCCGTCGGGAAGATCTTGCAGCGCAGGGTCGCCGTCGCGGCGCTCATCGGTCACAGCGACGCGCTTGACGTCGAATTCCCGTGCTGCGGCGACGAGTTCGGCTACCCGGCTATGGGCGGTGAGGCCGACGATCTGGAGCTTGTCGGCATGCTGGCGGCACACATCGAGCGCCTGCGTGCCTATGGATCCTGTGCAGCCGAGTATGGCGATGCGCTTGCGGCCGTCTTCACCGCACGTTGCTGTAAAGCTCATAGGACGCCTCCGATGTGAAGCAGCAGGTACGCGGTGATGCATCCGAAGATCAGCGAGTCCGATCGGTCGAGCATGCCGCCATGTCCGGGAATGAGGTTGCCGGAATCCTTGACGCCGACGCCCCGCTTGATACGGGATTCGATGAGATCACCGAACACGCCCAGGACGGAAACGATGAGGGCGGTGACGATGGCGAACCACAGCTCGAGGTCGTACAAGCCGGTCGCCCATAGGATGAGCCAGATGATGACGGACCCGAACAGGCCGCCGACAAAGCCCTCCCAGCTCTTGTTGGGAGAGATCTTGGGAACCATCTTGTGCTTCCCGATACGGCTGCCCACGAGATAGGCGCATGAGTCGCTCACCCACAGCGAAGCGCAGACGCCGATCGAGAGCAAGGCGCCCTCGAAGCCCGGGAGCGCGTCGCGGGTGAGCACGATGGCGGACATCATGAACCCGGTATAGATGGGCCCGAACGCCGTCACGGCCACATCGGCGATGCGCGTGCGGGGCGAGTAGACGTACCAAAGGCCCATCGAGAGCACGAGGATGAAGATGAGGGCGGTGAGCCACAGCGGGTCGACGAGCGCGGAAAGCGGGAACAGGAACGCGGCGGCAAGGCCCAAAAGCTCGTTGGGAACCTTGCCGTCGAGCCGCATCATGCGGTAGAACTCGAAGCAGCACAGCCAGCTCATCGCGGCGACGAAGATGGCCGTCGGCATCGTGCCGAGCAGCAGGCAACCTATGAACAGAGCGGCATAGATGAGGCCGAAGCCCGTGCGGACCAGAAGGCCGTGCAGCCTGCCGCCCTTGGTCGTTTGAGAGACGGAGCCGCCCTTTGCGGACGGCTCGCGGTCGGTGTTGTCGTGGATCTGATCCAACGGTACTCCTCATGGGTCAGGACGCATCAGTTCGTCTTGGAGAGGCCTCCGAAACGCCTATCGCGTCCTTGGTACGCCAGGATCGCGCGAACGAGCTCCCAGCGGTCGAAATCGGGCCAATACGTATCGGTGATGTAGAACTCCGAGTAGGCGATCTGCCAAAGCAGGTAGTTGGAGACGCGCATCTCGCCAGACGTCCGGACCACCAGCTCGGGGTCGGGAAGGCCCGCGGTGTAGAGCTGGTTCGCCACGCAGGACTCATCGATGGCGTCGACGTCGAGATCTCCGTTTTGGACGAGCCGGGCGATGGAGCGCGCGGCGCGGGCGATCTCCGCCCGGCCACCGTAGTTCACCGCGAGCGCCAGCGTCATGCCGGTGTGGTCGCGGCATGCCTCAAGGCCGTACTCGAAGACCTTCCGCGTGCGCTCGGGCAGCGCGGAGATGTCGCCCAGGAACATAACGCGGACGTTTTCGCGCTTGAGGAGCGGAAGCTCATCGATAAAGGTCTTGGCGAACAGGTGCATGAGCACATTCACCTCGTGCTGGGGGCGGTTCCAGTTCTCGGTCGAGAACGCGTAGGCGCTCAGCACGTCGACACCCAGGCGCACGGCGGCGGTGATGACTTCGCGCAGGGAGACGATGCCCGCCTTGTGCCCCTCGGTGCGAGCGAGGCCGCGCGCGGTCGCCCAGCGGCCGTTTCCGTCCATGATGCAGGAGATATGGCGCGGGATGCGCGCCATATCCAGCTGGGCTATATCGAGATCCGCCGGAGCGTCGCTGAAGTACTCAGCGAACTTGGCTTCATCGTAGTGCACTTAGATCTCCATGACCTCTGCTTCTTTGGCCTTCAGCATCTCGTCGATCTTCTTGACGTAGTCGTCGGTGTGCTTCTGGACCTTGGCCTGCTCGCGACGCACATCGTCCTCGGTGAGGTCCTCGTCGCGCTCAAGCTTGTTGTTGGCGTCGCGACGGATGTTGCGGATGGCGACCTTGGCCTGCTCAGCGAGCTCGCGGCACTCCTTGACCAGCTCGCGACGGCGCTCCTCGGTGGGAGCGGGGAACGGCAGACGGACGATCATGCCGTCAGAGGAGGGCGTGATGCCCAGGTCGGAGGCGGAGATAGCCTTGACGATGGCGTTGACGAGCGCCTTGTCCCAGGGCTCGACGACAAGCATGTGGGCCTCGGGCGTCTTGACGGCGGCGACCTGCGTGATCGGCGTGGCGACACCGTAGTAGTCGACCGTGATGTCGGACAGGATGTTGGCGTTGGCGCGACCCGTGCGCACCTTGGCGAAGTTGTGCTTCAGGTTCTCGAGGGTCTTGTCCATGTTGTCGGTGATATCGGCCATGATTAATCCTCCTGAACGACGACGGTTCCAACAGGCTCGCCCTTGAGGGCGTTTTTGATATTATCCTCGCCCTCGATGTTGAGAACGATGAGCGGCATGCGGTTGTCCTGGCACAGGGCGGCTGCGGTGGAGTCCATGACCTGCAGGCCGCGAACGAGCACCTCGTGGTAGGTGATCTGATCGAAGCGGACGGCGTCGGGGTTGGAGACGGGGTCCTTGTCGTAGACGCCGTCGACCTTGGTCGCCTTGAGCAGGCACTCGGCGCCGATCTCGCATGCGCGCAGGGCGGCGGCGGTGTCGGTCGTGAAGTATGGGTTGCCCGAACCGGCGGCGAAGATGACGATGTCGCCCTTCTGGAGATGATTGATGGCGCGGCGGCGGATGTAGGGCTCGCACACCTCGTTCATCTGGATCGCGCTCATGACGCGGCACGGCGCGTCGAGGCGCTCGAACGCATCCTGCAGCGCAAGGGCGTTCATCACGGTCGCGAGCATGCCCATGTAGTCGGCCTGGGCGCGATCCATGCCGTTGGCGGAACCGGCGAGACCGCGGAAGATGTTGCCGCCGCCGACCACGATGCCGACCTGAACGCCGTCGTCGTGGAGCTGCTTGACCTGGCGGGCAAGACGCTCGGTGACTTCGGGGTCGATGCCGTAGCGGCCCTCCCCCATCAGCGCTTCGCCGGAGAGCTTAAGCAGCACGCGTTTGTAGAGGTACTCAGACAAGATGTCCTCCTTCAATCGTCAGACTGCACCCATTCTAGCGAATAATGGGTGCCGCGCCCACAAAAAAGCAGGCCACAGGTCGAAACCCATAGCCTGCTTGGTCATCATGAAACGATGAACTAGTTAGCGGCTTCGCCGGAAACCAGACGGTCGAACGCGACGACGCGGACGTTGTCGCCGACCTCCTTGGAGACCTTCTCGGCGTACTGCTTGATGGACATGCTGGAATCCTTGATGAACTCCTGCTCGTTCAGGACGAAGCCCTTGAAGAACTTCTCGAGACGGCCCATGGCCATCTTCTCCTGAATGGCCTCGGGCTTGCCGGACTCGGCAGCCTGAGCCTTGTAGATGGAGACCTCGTGCTCGACGACCTCGGCGGGCACGTCCTCGCGAACGGCGCTGATCGGGGCCGTGGCGGCAACCTGCATGGCCACATCGTGAGCGAAGGACTTGAAGGCCTCGGTGGAAGCGGTCTCGGGCTTGTCGAAGGCGAACTCAACGAGAGCGCCGATCTTGCCGCCCATGTGGATGTAGCTGGCGACAGCGCCGTTGGCCGGCTTGCGGATGGCGAAGCGGGTGATCTTCATGTTCTCGCCGATGATGTGGATCATCTCGGTGAGGGCGTCCTGGACGGACTCACCGTTCATGTCGCACGCGAGCAGGGCGTCGACGTCGGCAGGCTCGGTGGTGCAGGCGACCTGCGCGACATTGGCGACGAAGCCGGTGAACTTGGGGTTGGAGGCGACGAAGTCGGTCTCGCACGCGACCTCGGCGAGCGCACCCTCGGTGGCGTCGTCGGAGATGTATGCGGCGACTGCGCCCTCGTTGGTGTCGCGACCGGCCTTCTTGGCGGCAGCGGCAAGGCCGTTCTTGCGCAGGATGTCGACGGCGGCATCCATATCGCCATCGGCCTCAACGAGAGCCTTCTTGCACTCCATCATCGGGGAGTCGGTCATCTCGCGGAGCTGCTTGACCATAGCGGCGGTGATCTGAGCCATGTCTGTTCCTTTCGAACTCAATGATGAACGAACGTTAGGCTATAGGGTTACTTACTCGGCAGCGGCCTCGGTCGCGGGCTCGGCAGCCTCAGCGGCGGCCTCGGGCTCGGCGGTGCCGGCCATCTCGGCCTCGGAGATCTGCTCCTTGCCGGTGCCAGCGAGGCAGGCGTCGGCGAACAGCTCGCACATGAGGGAGACGGCGGAGATGGCGTCATCGTTGCAGGGGATGCCGTAATCGACCTCGTCCGGATCGGAGTTGGTGTCGATCAGGGCGACGACGGGGATGTGCAGGCGCTTGGCCTCCTTGATGGCGTTCTCCTCGCGCTTGGTGTCGATGACGAACAGAGCGGCGGGCAGGGACTTCATGTCACGGGCGCCACCCAGGTTGGTCTGGAGCTTGGTGAGCTCCTTGCCGAGAACGGCCTGCTCCTTCTTGACGCGCAGGGCCATGGAACCGTCAGCGACCATGGCCTCGAGCTCCTCCATGCGGTTCATGCGGGAGCGGATGGTCACGAAGTTGGTGAGCATGCCGCCCAGCCAGCGCTGGTTGATGTAGGGCATGCCGGCGCGCTCGGCGGCGGACTTCACGGCCTCCTGGGCCTGCTTCTTGGTGCCGACGAACAGGACCTTGCCGCCGTGGGCGCAGGTGTTCTTCAGGAAGGTGTAGGCGCGGTCGGCCTCGACGATGGTCTGCTTGAGGTCGAGGATGTAGATGCCGTTGCGCTCGCCGAAGATGTAGGGGCGCATCTTGGGGTTCCAGCGACGGGTCTGGTGACCGAAGTGGCAGCCGGCCTCGAGAAGGGTGCGGATATTGATCTTGGTAGCCATGGATAACCTCCTGTGGTTCGCCTCCGCGCAGGCATCCGACCTCGCTGGCCACCTGGGAAAATGCTACCGTGCCCCCAGGCACCACGGCTCAGCGAGTAGCCGCGCGTGTGTGATAGATACGTTGCCCAGTTGAGCAACCCGCAGAATAATAGCAGGGAACGGCTGCGGTGTGGAGGGGAAATTCTCCCCTGCCTCATTTTCCCACGCGACATGCACAACGGACCGTTTGACGGAGCGGGCGGCCTGCGGCAGTCGCCCTCCTTTGAGTCAACTTCGGGGGTGCGCCTGCTTGAGGGCGCCCTTGAGCCGCTCGGGGGTGAGGTGCGTGTACAGCTGCGTGGTCGACAGGCTCGCATGTCCGAGCAGCTCTTGGACGCTGCGCAGGTCCGCGCCGCCTTCCAGGAGGTCGGTCGCATAGGTGTGGCGCATGGCGTGCGGCGTGATATCGGCGGGAAGGCCCGCGCGGCGCACGAGCGTCTCGAAGCGGTACCGCAGCGAGTCCGCGCTCATGGCCCGTCCGCGCGATGAGACGAACAGTGCGCGCTCCGTCTGCGGATCACCCGTCTTTGAGCGCTCGAGCAGTCGGGGGCGCGCATCGAGAAGGTAGCGGTCAAGCGCCTCCCATGCGCGGCGGTACAGCGGGACGATGCGCTCTTTCGAGCCCTTGCCGAACAGCCTGACCGTGGCGTCGCCTCTGTTCAAGCTGTCGAGCGTGAGGCCCGCGAGCTCGGAGATGCGCGCGCCCGAGGCGTAGAGCACCTCGAGCATCGCCCTGTCGCGGATGCCTTCGGGCTTGGAGCCGTCGGGGATCGCGAGCAGCTCGTCTATCTGCTCGGAGGTCAGCGCATGCGGAAGGTTCTTGGGGATCTTCGGGGACGAGATGGCGGCTGCGGGGTCGGATTCGATCACGTCCTCGGCCGCGAGCCATGCGTAGAGGGAGCGGATGGAAGACAGGTGCGCGGCGATCGTCTTGGGGGCGTAGCGCGCCTCCCTCAGCTGCGCAAGGTAGCGTCTCAGGTCGCGAACGGAGACGCGCAGGCCGTCGAGGCGCGACCGCTCGACCCATGCCGCATACGCGTCGAGATGGGATGCGTACGCGCGCACGGTTTGCGGGGACATGCCCTCCACGCGCTCGATATGCGCGCAGAAGGCCTCGACGGCGCCGCGGATGTCCTGGATCCGCTCCATCTAGCGGACGGGCCCTCGGCCGAACAGGTCGGGCCTGCTTGCGCAATAGGCGGAAAGGTCTTTTGCGGCCCGCTCGGCATAGGCGGCGTAGCGGTCTCGCTTGGACCTGCGGCGACCGTCCTCAAGCGGCGGCACAAGGCCGAAGTTGACGTGCATGGGCTGATAGCCCGACGTGGCCGGATCCGTCGCATAGGCCACGAGCGCACCGAACGCGCCGGTGACGGGAAGCGAGACCCCGTCGATCCCCTCGAGATCCGCATAGGTGTTGAGCGCGGCGAGCAGGCCCGATGCGATCGCCTCGGTGTAGCCTTCGGTTCCCGTGATCTGACCCGCCAGACGCACGGAAGTCCCGGGGATGCGGAACGTCCGGTCGAGCACCTGGGGCGCATCCACGAAGGTGTTGCGGTGCATGACGCCGTAGCGGAAGAACTCCGCGCGCTCGAGTCCGGGGATCATGCGGAACACGCGCTTCTGCTCGCCGAACGTGAGGTTCGTCTGAAAGCCCACGAGGTTGTAGGCGGTGCCCTGCGCGTTCTCCGCACGCAGCTGGACGGCGGCCCAAGGACGCCTTCCCGTGCGCGGATCGGTGAGGCCGACGGGCTTCATGGCGCCGAACCGGATGGCATCTTTGCCCGTGCGAGCGACCTCCTCGGCGGGCTGGCACGCCTGGAACAGGTCCCCTCCCTCGAAATCCTTGAGCACGACGCGCTCGGCGTTGACGAGGGCGTCGATGAAGGACTCGTATTCCTCTTTATTCATGGGCGCGTTCAGGTAGTCGCCCACCTGGGCGTCATCGTAGCGGGACTGCCTGAACAGGATGTCCATGTCGAGGGTTGATGCGTCCACGATGGGCGCCGCCGCATCGAAAAACGAGAGGGAGTCCCCGCCCACAAGGTCGATCACCTTGGAAGAGAGCGCCGGCGAGCAGAGCGGACCGGCAGCGATGACCACCGCGCCCTCGGGAATATCCGTGACCTCCTCGCGCACGACGGTGATCAGGGGGCGCGCGGCGACTTCTTGCTCGACCAGCCGGGAGAACTCGGTCCGGTCGACGGCGAGGGCGCCTCCTGCGGGAACGGCCGCGCGCTCGGCGCACGAGAGGAGAACGGAGCCCATGCGGCGCAGCTCGTCTTTGAGCAGGCCCGCAGCGGAGTCGGATCGGGTTGATTTGAACGAGTTGGAGCACACGAGCTCGGCGAGATGACCCGTATGGTGTGCGGGAGAGGAAACCTGGGGGCGCATTTCGTACAGGCGCACCGCTATGCCCCGATCGGCAAGCTGGCAGGCGCACTCGCTGCCTGCGAGACCGCCGCCCACTACCGTGACCATCTTGTTCTCCATTGCGCTCCCATCGATCGTTCATGATGGCGCCCGCTTGCGCGGGCGCGGGTTCTACCTATTGTGCATGATGGCACCTCGAGCGTGAAGTGCGCGTTTTGTGGGCGCGAATCTCCCATCGATGATGCGCTCGATCCTTCCTGTCATCTGAAGCCCGCTCAAGACGTTCAGGCAGCTGACGGCATCGACGCCGAGCATCGCCGCGATCTCGTCGATCCGCATGGGGTTTGCCACCAGGGCATCCAGTATTCGACGCTCCGTCTCCGACATCCCCGACTCCTCCGCGGGGCCGATGCGCGAGAACCTCAGGGTTTCGAAGATCCGCGAGACGGCGACCTCGAGAGACTCCTCATCGACGATGATGGTCGCCCCGACGGAAATGAGGTAGTTGGATCCGCGCGATTCGGGCGACAGGATCGAACCGGGCACGGAAAGGATCTCTCTGCCGAGCTTGTTGGCCGCATCGGCTGTCGAGAAGGTGCCCGACGGCATGCCGGCCTCGGCGACGAAGACGGCGCGCGCGAGTGCGGCGATGATGGCGTTCCGCTTGGGGAACGCGTAGGGGCGCGGCTGCGTCCCCCATCGCTCGATCGAGACGACGGCGCCCCCGGTCTCGAGGGTCCGCTCGATCAGGCGGGCAGACGATGGCGGATAGGTGACGTCCGCCCCTGTTCCGAGGACGATGACGTGACGTCCTCTTTCAGCGAGGGCGGCCTTTCCCGCCGCCTGGTCGCATCCCCGCGCGCCGCCCGAGACGACCGTGATGCCGGATTGCGCCGCCACGGTTGCCGCCATCTCGGCGACGGCGATGCCGTAGGGCGTCGGCTTGCGCGACCCGATGACCGCGAGGCCCGGGTCCTCCAGGACGTCGAGGTTTCCCCGGACATAGAGCGTCTCGGGAGGCTGCGACAGGTCGAGCAGGCTTTTCGGATAGCGCGTATCCGATGGATGGAGCTCATAGCGCGTGTCAGGCAACTTCGTCACCGGTCCTTCCTCTGAACATCGATGCCTCGAGGACATGCGTCTGCCTGACGTCCTCGGACTCCTCGATGTCAGCGATCGTTCGGGCGATTTTGCTCAGGCGCACGATGCCTCGTCCCGTGAGATGGGCGGCACGCGCGATCTGGATGAGCGCCGTCTCTCCTCCGCCGTCCAGGCGGTAGGCGGCGACCGCGCCGTCAAGCGGCCGTTTGCTCCGTCCGAGGTCCTCCGGTTTCCCCTCATGGTCTTCACGCCAGGTCCTGAACGCTCGTCCGCGCTCGACGATTTTGCGAAGGTCGGCAGACGACATACCCTCTGCCCCCTTCACGACCAGCTCCGGATCCGGACGCATGACGTCGATGCATAGGTCGATACGGTCCGCCAGGGGGCCCGAGAGCTTCGAGAGGTATCGCTCGATGGCATGTGGCGTGCAGGCGCAGTCGATCTCCCGGTCACCGAGGTATCCGCACGGGCAGGGGTTGCTGGCCGCCAGCAGCTGGAACCGCGATGGGAAGGAGTATGCTCCCTCCGCGCGCACCAGCCGCACGACACCCGCCTCTATCGGCTGGCGTAAGGTCTGCAGGACGCCCGTCGAGAACTCTGCGAGCTCGTCCAGGAACAGGACGCCTCCGTGGGCAAGGCTGATCTCCCCGGGGTGCACGGGCCTGCCGCCCCCGATGAGGCCCGCCGCAGAGATGCTGTGATGAGGGCTCCTGAACGGGCGGACTCCCCTGAGGAGGCCATCGACCGCCTCCCCCATGACGGAGTGGATGCAGAGCGCCTCCTGCTTCTCCTGCTCCTCGATGGGCGGCAGGATGCTTGTCATCCGTCGCGCGAGCATGGTCTTTCCTGCTCCCGGGCTGCCGACCATGAGCAGGCCGAGCTCGCCTGCGGCCGCTATCGCCATACCGCGTTTCGCGACTTCCTGTCCCACGACATCGGAAAAATCGGGCTGCGCTCCGGGATGCTCGATGCCCGGCATGCTGTGCGGATGTCTCTGGACGGCTTCTCGAACGCCGATACGTAGCGACCCGATGTGCGAAAGCGTGAAATGGTCGACGGAATCGAGCGGAACGTGCTGCTCATTGATCGCGGTCACGAGCGCCAAGCCGGACGCGCGGGCGAGCAGCTGATAGGCGACCTCCCCGCGCACCGAGCATACCGAGCCGTCAAGCGCGAGCTCTCCAACGAGCAGCGTGTCGTCCAGCCCGACTTCGGGAATCTGGTGGGACGCCGCGAGAATCGCCACGGCGATGGGAAGATCGAAACCGGACCCGCTCTTGCGCATATCTCCCGGCGCGAGATTCACAGTGATGCTCTTCCGGGGAATCTCGAAGCCCGCGGCACGAAGCGCGCACCGGATGCGTCCGCGGGCCTCGAGAACGCCCGAGTCGGCCATGCCGACGAGCGAGATGCCCGGCATCCCTTCGGCCATGGAGACCTCGACGGTCACCGGGTACGCCTCGACGCCGCGTATGCAGGCCGCATGCACCGCGTAGACGCCCGAGCCGCTCATTGCTGGCAATCCCATTCAAATGCGGAGACCAGATGCTCGATCTCCGCGAGGAACCCGGGGCGAAGCGTGACCGCTATCACGTCGAAGCGCAGCGCGAACACGGGGAAATTTTCCATCTGGTAGCGTGCAGCGATGCGCTCGTAGCGGCGCTGTTTGCGCTCGTCGACCGCGAGCTCGGGGTACAGGCAGTCGTCGTCGGTGTGGTTTCTCCTGGTTTTCACCTCGACGAGCACCACCTCCTCGCTATCCGGGTCGAACATGACGAGGTCCGCTTCGCCTTCCGGACAACGGTAGCCCTGGCACATCGCATCGTACCCCTGGGCCTCTAGATAGGAGCAGGCAAGGGCTTCTCCTAGATAGCCGAGCTCCTTCGCGGTGAACGTGTCGATCATCTCGGGATCTTCGGCGCACGCGTTGATGAACTCCTCGTGCGTCTTGAATCTGTTCTGGATCCGATGCTTTCGTTTGCCCATGGCTGCTCCTTTCTATCAAGAGGTGAAAGGAGTATGGAGATGGGGGCGCGCCCGCCGTCCTGTTGACGTTGACGAGCGAACCGGCGAAACCCTATCCGCATCGTACAGACGGCCAACGATCGAGGTCGCAGCGCGCTTGAGGTCTCATATTCAGTTGCTGGGCTTCACGCAGCCTTCTAGAAGAGCCGCGCGGTCTCGAGAAAGTTTCCGCAGAAGCTGACGCGATGGATGGGGCTGAGCCCATGTTCCTTGATGGCGGCGATATGTTCAGGCGAGGCGTACCCTTTTGACTGGGCAAGATGGTAGCCGGGGTATTCGCCGTCGAGCTCGACCATCATCTCGTCACGGGTGACCTTTGCCACGATCGATGCGGCGGCGATGCAGGCGACGGTGGCGTCCCCGTGCACGACATCGCGCTCGTTAGGTACGGCACCGAGCGGGTTTCCATCCATGAGGACGCAGTCGGGCGTCACTCCCGTATCTTCAACCGCCCCCGCCACCGCGCGCCGCAGGCAGCGCGCCATCCCGAGCTCGTCGATCTCCGCGGGTGGGATATGACAGATGCCGATGGCCGTCGCGACCTCTGCGATACGGGCGGCAAGCAGCTCGCGCTTTGCCGGAGACAGCTGCTTTGAGTCGTTGAGGCCCCAGATGACCGGATCTGCCGGCAGGCAGACGGCGCACACGGTAAGCGGCCCTGCAACTGAGCCCCTTCCGACCTCGTCGACCCCCATGATGACGCCCTCCCCACCGAGGTCGCGCATGGTGCGGTACATGTCGATGACGCGCTGCCGCTCAGCGAGCACTTTCTCCCGGCGTCTCGCCGCGCGCTCGCACGCCTTTTGAACTTGGGAGCGCGGGTCGTCTCGATAGCGGTCGAGCAAGGAGGGAATCTCTTCGATCGATGCGCTTGTCAGCTCTGCCGCGATCTTGGTCGCGGGAAGCGAGCTCGTCATATTTGCCATGCCAGTTCCCTTCGATCGGCAGCCCCATTGTACTGTCCCAGCCCCGCCAAAACGTCGCTAAAAAAGAGGGCCACCCCGAAGGATGGCCCTGTGAGATGCCGGATTGAAAAATCCTTAGCGCTTCTCGGGGATGCGAGCAGCCTTGCCGACCTTGTCGCGGAGGTAGTACAGCTTGGCACGACGGACGCGACCGTGACGGACGACCTCAAGCTTGGCGATCTTGGGGCTGTGCAAGGGGAAGGTACGCTCGACACCGATGCCGAAGGAGATCTTGCGGACGGTGAAGGTCTCACGGGAGGAGCCACCGCTCATGCGGATGACGTCGCCCTGGAAGACCTGGATACGCTCGCGGTCGCCTTCCTTGATGCGATAGTGAACCTTGACGTTGTCGCCAACGCGGACCTGCGGGATGTCCTCGCGGATGTCCTGACGCTCAATTGCGCGGATGTAATCCATCTTCTCGATCCTTACTCTTACCAGAGGTGCCGCTGAGTGACGACACATGGGTTGAACAAACGAAATTATTATACGCAAGCATGTGGTGAACGCAACACAAATTATGTGGGGCTTCGATGGTGACGAGACGCCCCGGCGCGTCGGTTTGCCGCGGAAAGTCGCAGACATCTCGCTTACGCTCGCACGAATGTAGGCCATACTGTACATGAATGACTTGATGAGCGCTCCGACTGGAGGAACCATGGCACAGCAGAAGACGCGGGTCCGCAGCATCCGCATCGGTTCGGTCGTCCTCTTGGGGATCGCTCTGGTTGCGGCGATCGTGTGGGGATCGGTGCTTGTCCGCACCCAGATGCTCGAGAACGCAAAAGAGCTTGCGACGCGCCTGGCGACCAGCTATGCGCAGCTGGCTCAGACGCGCCTGAGCTCGTTTGAGCAGTTCTTGAGCTACAGCGCGAGCCGAATGGACGAGTTGATCAGTGACGGCGCCGACGGCGCTCGGATGCAGCGATGGCTTGAAGGGTTCAACAGCGGCATGGCTTCCACGATGGATTCGGAGATGGCCGACCCCTACGCGGTCATCGACGGCACCATCATCGCCGCGAATCCATGGGAAGGCGACGAGGACTTTGATTACAGCCAGGCCTCTTGGTATCAAGGTGCCTTGAACGCGCATGGCGCGGTATATGCGACGGATGCCTATACGGATACGATCACGGGCGGAAGCATCATCACGCTCTCTATCGCCCTGAGCGGTTCGGGCAATGTTCTGGCATTCGATATCCAGCTCGACGAGTTGGGAGCCGTTGCCGCGCAAAAGGCGGCTGACAGCGGCATGGGCTACGCCCTGTTCGACCGAAACGGAGAGCTTGTCGTGAGCAGCGGGTTGCTGAGCACGGAATCCTCCGAATCGTCCGAGTTTCTCGATCGTCTGAGGGAGGAGATCGACACCGGAGTCCTCGATCAAAGCGACGCGTCCATCGCCGGGCCGGACGGCACGAACCTGAGCGTCTTTTTCACGGAGCTCGATCCGGGCTGGCTCTCCGTGGTCACGATACCCACGATGTCGCTTCTCATGAACGGGATCACGCCGGGGTTCTTCGCCCTCATCGCGCTGTGCGCGCTGCTGCTCGGGGTCGTGATCTACACGGTGCTGCGCGAGCGCAAGAGCTCGCGAGCCATGCACGAGTCCGAGGACATCATCCGCATCCTCGGCAACACGTATTTCGGCATCTACCGCATCAACTACCTCGATCAGACCTATACGACCGTCAAGGCCTCACCTGATACGGCGGCCGCCATGGGAAAGTCCGGAACCTATGCTCATTTCATGGATGAGATGCGCAAGGTGGTACAGGAGGAGACCTTCGAGCGGTTCGCCGAGAGCTTCTCGTGCGAGAACATCCAGCGTCGCGAGCAGGAGGGCGTTACCGAGTTCGGGGGCCGCTACCTCAGGCGATTCGGCGACGAGTATCGCTGGGTGAGCGTCGCGAGCATCACGAACGCGGAGATCTCCAACGGCGAGGCCATCATCTGCTTCCGTGCTGTGGACAACGCCATGCGCGAAGAGATGCAGCGCCAGAAGCTCCTCGAAAGCGCGTTGGAGACGGCGCGTCAGGCGACGAGCAGGCAGCAACGGTTCTTCAGCAACATCTCGCATGACATGCGCACCCCGCTCAACGCCATCGTGAACCTCACGCAGATGATTCGGAGAAACCCGGATGATCGCGAGCAGACGATGCGCTGCCTTGCACTGCTCGAAGAGGCTGGCAACCAGCTCGTGACGCTCGTGAACGACATCCTCGACATCTCCCACATCCAAAACGCCGAGCAGAGCACGCTCGATCTGGCGACGGTCGACTTGGTGGAATGCGCGCGGACGTCGGTCGAGCTCGCTCGACCTCAAGCCGAGCAGGGCAATAAAGTCATAGAGCTCCATTCTGCCTGGCAGTCCCGTTGGGTGCGCGCCGATTCGAAGCGACTGGGGCAGGTACTCAACAACCTCATATCGAATGCCTTGAAGTACAGCCTGGAAGGGGCTCGCGTCGATGTGACCCTGAGCGAGCCCGACGCGCGCGAGGACGATTCGCGCAAGGCGCGGCTGTTCCAGATTGAAGTTGCGGACACCGGGATCGGTATGACCGAGGAGTTCCTGGGACGCATCTTCGACCCGTTTGCGCGTGAGACTATGTTCGCGCCGCGCGGCGTGGTGGGCACCGGATTGGGCATGCCGATCGTCAAGAACCTCGTCCAGCAGATGGGCGGCGACATCGCCGTCTCAAGCAAAGTCGGCGAGGGCAGCGTGTTTACCGTGACGATTCCGCTCGAGATCGCATCGTCTCCCGAGAAGAAGGCCCCCGATGAGTCGACGGAGCGCGGCAAGGCGGCAGACGAGGACGCCGTGTCGTTTGCGGGCAGGCGCGTGCTGGTCGCTGAGGACAACCTGACGAACCAGATGATCGCCGAGGCCTTGCTCGGAGCACTCGAGATCGACGTCACCTGCGTCGACAACGGCAAGCTCGCTCTCGAAGCGTTCCGCGAAGCCGATGCCGGCGCATTCGACGCGATCCTCATGGACATGAAGATGCCCGTGATGGATGGAGTGGCCGCCACGCGAGCGATCCGCGCACTCGAACGTCCCGATGCGAAATCGATTCCCATCATCGCGGTGACCGCGAACGCGTTCGCGGAGGATGCCGCTGAGGCGCGCGGCGCGGGGATGGACGGTTACGTGACGAAGCCGATTGACGCTGCCGCGCTCGCGCATGCGCTCGAGGAGGTGTGGCAATAAACGATGAGGTCACTTTACCTTCCGCCCTGTCTTGCGTTCGTGAAAGAACCGACCCATCCGAAATGCACCATTTCGGGAACAGGCAGAGCGAGTAAAATGGTATATGCGCATATTTCCAGCGTGTTCCAGCTGCCAACATGCGCCGGATGAATCCGGTTCTGATCTCGGAGGTGCATACTGTTGGCAGGGATGAACCAACACATCAATCTCGAGAATCCCGAAATCCTGCGTTCATGGCTCGAGATGGCCTTGATGAGGACCGATAGCGAGCTGTGGGTCTACACGCCTTCCGATAAGCATCTAGACGTGTATGGGTTCAACGAGCAGGGAGAAAGCATCCATTCTGTTTTTGAAGATGCCCCTGCTTCGTGCATTGATGGTGGCCATGTCCACCCTGATTCCATCGAGGACGTGAACTCCCTTTTCCGGGCCATCGATCAAGGGCGTGAGCGTGAAATCGTATCCGTTCGCTTGAAGCAGCCGTCGACGGGGGATTTCGCGTGGTGTTCCCTCTCCTATCAGCTTCATGTATCTGAGGATGGCACTGTCGACTATGCGGTTGGCATGCGCTCGGCGCCCCGTTCGGCATTTGAGGATCGTTTTCCCGTAAAGGGAACATTTCCCGAAGCGCTGTACCCTTACCTCATGCGTTTTGGTCAAGCGAACATCTCGCGTGGCAGAATGCGATTATTGTTGCGTCGCGACGAGCGTCGGGTGCACTTGCTTCGCGAGATTCCTTATGCCAACGCGATTGAAATGGGTGCCGCCACGCTCTTCTCTTCGAATGATCAGACATCGTATCGTGAGTTGTTGGATCCCTGCCGTCTTGTTGAGCGGTACCAGGCAGGAAGACGCTGGTCGGTCGCACGCTATCGCATGGTAGGCGCCGGCAGCACCATAATGAACGCGCGCATTGCCGTATGCGTCAGCATGCCAGAACAGGGCGATGACCTTATCGCGTCGATCTATGTGAACGCATGCGATTCGCGTTCGAACTGGGAGGCCAAATCCGAGATTTCCGCTGTTCGAGATCGGGAAACGCAGCTGTACTCGCAGGGCTATGCCAAGCTGCTCATCAATTCGTTGATGGGCGACGAGTCGCAAAATGATGTGTGTGCCATTTGCGCAATTGTGCTGGATGGAGCCAGCGGTATTTCAGAGAACCTGCGGGCGGATCTCATAACGGCAATCGGCGTCTTTATGAACACCGATTGCATCGCGTATTTGTACAACGAGACCACGATCGGTATCTTCTTTCCCAAGATTCCGTCCTCTTCGGCGGTCAAACGTCGACTGACAGGCGTGTTCAAGGCGGTGCGGGACAGCTTCCGTGATGCAGATGCCACCTCTTCAGAGGCGCTCGCGTCAGTACGGCTGATCGCATCGACGGTTTTCGGTTTCCTACGCACCTTCGATTTCAACGTCGCAACACTCAATGCATACGAAATGGCGTTGAAGCACACGGCTGAATCAGCTAGTGAAGATGGGGATGTCGTCGATGACCCGTTAGCGCTGCGCGACCTGACCATGGTGCAGCAAACGGTGCGAGCGGACATGTCCGATATTCCCGATATCGACTCGCTGAGCCGCGAGGAGCTTGTCGCCTACGCGGAGACGCTGCGCGCCATGCAGGATGCTGAGGCTCCCTCGCAGGCAGTCTACGTTGCACTGAGGGCCGCGGGGTTGTATTACCGGGCCCGCAGAGCCTATGTGCTCATGATGCCCAAGGATGACGAGACCATGACGGTGCTCTACGAGTGGACGGCGCCTTCAATCATGAGCATCCAAAGCCTGTTCTCTAAAACGCCTGCCTCGCGCTTTCCGTTCATTTTAGCGAATGTGGGTTCCGACAGACCCGTATTCGTATCGCACAGGCACTCGGCCTCTCACCCTGATGGCTCCGAGAATCAAGATCCATGGAGGTTCTCCATCATCCCCATCTCCCATGCCGCAGCCTGCGCGATGGCGCTGTGCATCGATGGCCCTTCAGACCATCTCAATTCCTGGTCGCTCGCTTCCTGTCTCGGCGGCCGCATTTTGCATGAATGGATCAGGTTGACGCGGGCGTCTCGATCGAAAGACCCGATGGTTCTTGCGTCTGATTTCTCCTTGCACGATGACCGCGATCTCGAGATGATGCTTGCTCGATCCAATCGCAACCCTTGGGGCTCCGCAGGCATGCTTGTCGTTACCCTCGCGGATTTACAGGATGTATCGAACGAAATTGGATTCAAGGGCGTATTCGATCTGTATATCAAAGTCCGCATGCTGCTCACCTCACTGTTTGGAGAGGAGCTTGTCTTCCATACAAGCGATATCGAGTTCGTCGCGCTCTCCCCCAACCAACCTTATAACAGCTTTATCCAACGATGCGGCCAAGCGCGGCTCGCCTTGCACAGCCTGCATCCGGACTGGTTCTCACTGGGAAGCTCGTGGTCGGATAACTCGCGCGACGTCTACGGAATCCTCTCGGAAGCGCGCGCTGTCGCAAAACGGGACAACTCCCACAAGGTGAGGATAGGACATCGAAACGATCATGGGGCGAACGATACCGAGCAGACGTCATTCCCCTTGCCCTTCACTTCGCCCCGTCCACTTCAAGGCGGATATACCATCTATCTGCAGCCGAAAATTGATATGCGCACCGGAGCCCTTGTTGGCGCAGAGGCGCTTGCCAGGTCTATCGGCAGCGACGGTGTGGTCAATGCCCCGGCGAGCGATATTCGTCGACTAGAGGAAGACGGAACGATAAGCGAGCTCGATTACTTCGTGTAAAATGATCTTTTGCACAGTGTGGATAGATTCGCCGTCCCGACTGCCTCGGTCGTATAATCCGAGATGACATAGCACGCCCGCGAGAGCGTCCCGCGGGGTGCCGCGCTCTCGCGACGTGGTGGTCCGGATCGCGCGGCATCCCGCGGGACGGGATCGGACCACCACCATGCGCGCAAGGAAGAAGATGCCCTCGGCGTCCGCGACGCCGTGGGACGGCGTCCCCGAATCGGACGTCACGCCCGCCCAGGCGCTCGTCGCCCGGGCCCACCGCGAGGCCTACGCCGCCAGGCACGCCCCGACCGCCGGGGACGCGGAGTTCCTCAACGGGTACGAGCGGGCATCCTGCCCGCGGTGCGCGTCGCCCGACATCGTGCGCGACGGTTTCGACTCGCGCGGCGTCAGGCGCTGGGCCTGCCGGTCCTGCGGCAGGACGTTCACGCCCGCCACGGGGACCATCTTCGAGGGGCGCAAGGTGCCGGTCTCGGATTGGTGCGAGTTCGTCATCCAGCTGCTCTCCTTCGACAGCGTCCGCGAGATAGCCCGCTCGAACCGCAGGTCGCCGACCACCCCGCCCTGGTGGCTCGCCAAGCTCTTCCTCGTGCTCGACGGGATCCAGGACGGCACCGTCCTCTCCGGGCGCGTCCAGATTGACGAGACGTACTACCCGGTCCCCGCGGCGGAGGCCGAGCGCAACGCCGACGGCTCCCTCAAGCGGGGCCTGTCGCGCAACAAGCTGTGCATCGCGGTCGCGACCGACGGCCGGGGCCGGTCCGCCTTCGAGCCGTGCGGACGGGGCAAGCCGAGCGCGCGGAGGGCGCTCGCGGCCTACTCGGGCCACGTCGCGCGGGGCTCGACGCTCCTGCACGACAAGGAGAAGTCCCACCGCGCCCTGGTCCGCGAGCTCGGGCTCGCCAGCGTCGAGTACGACTCGAGGCGGCTGAAGAGCCTGCCCGACCGGGAGAACCCGCTGGCGGACGTGAACCGGCTGCACTTCCTGCTGAAGTCGTTCCTGGACGCCCACAAGGGCTTCGACCGCGCCGACCTGAAGGGATGGCTCGACCTGTTCAGCGTCATCGCCAACCCGCCGTCAGGCGCCATGGAGAAGGCCGCGATGGTGCTCGGTCGCGCCATGGAGTGCCCCGGTACGCTGAGGTACCGGGACTTCTATGGAGGAGGCCGCAGCTAGGCGGCATATATGGAGTCAAATCTATCCACACTGTGCAAAAGAGCATTGCTTCGTGTTTGATGCGATGCTTGCCACCATGAACTCTTGGAAAAGCCGGGGCATTACCATTGTGCCCATCTCGAGCAACTTTTCGCGCAACACGCTGCTTGGCTCCACGGCGTTGGCGTCGGTGCTTGCGATTCTAAGCAGGTATCCGGAGATACCCGTCGACAAGGTTGAAATGGAGATCACCGAGGCCGCGATCGACCTGGGCAACCATACGCTCTCTGAGGTTGTCGAGCGATACCGTTCTCTAGGTCTGCGCGTCGCTCTCGACGATTTCGGGTCGCATTACTCAAACGCATCGGTGCTCGCAAACGTGCATTTCGACACGATCAAGCTCGATCGCAGCCTCATCGGCGACCTGCCGGGCAACGAGGTGAGCCGCTTGCTCGTTCGAAACATCGCGGATATCTGCAAGAGCCAAAACATGTGCTGCATAGCGGAAGGCATCGAGTCGATTGACCAAGCGCGAGCGTTGGTCGAAGAGGGCTGCAACATCTGCCAGGGCTTCTACTACGATCGCCCGATGCCTGTCGAACTATTTGAGCGGAAGTATTTCGAAGTGTAAGGGTCGCTGTCCCGTACGTGCGGCGCCGTCATTGAAGTCCTGCTTTGCAGTGGAGGCTCGGAAGGTGATTTTTCGGCAATTCTCGGGGCCGGAGCCTCCACTAGAGAGCGTGGGACATGGATCGGATGCGTCCATGCTCAACTGTGCTAAATGAATAGGCCCGGGATGCATATACTTCCCGGGCCTTTGCTGCTATGCGTGCGCTCGCGCTTCGCTACCGAGGCTGTCGATGATGGTGATGACCAGTCCCTTGATGGTGTTGTCCGTCGTGCGGTAGGGCGCGATGCGCAACGTGTAGTGACGGCCGTTCATCGCTGTGATCTCGCGGTCGATCGGCGTGAGGTTCTTGAGAACGGTTTCCGCGTCTCCCACGATGTCCTCATCGGGGAAGCTATGGGCGAAGATCTGTATGGGCCTGCCCACATCGTGATCCATCAACTGGAATTCACGACCAACGTACTCGGTGAACTTTCGAATGTTGAAGTTCTCGTCGATGAACAGGATGCCGATCATCGTCGAGGACAGGAAGTTCGAAAGGTCGTTCGTCGTCATGGTGAGCTCGTCGACTTTTTGCTGGTACTCGGAATTGACCGTGTAGAGCTCCTCGTTGACCGACTGCAGCTCTTCATTCGAGCTCTGCAGCTCTTCGTTTGCGGTGAGCAGCTCCTCGTTTGCCGCCTGAAGCTCCTCATTGACCGTCTCGAGCTCACCGATGGTGGACTGCAGGTCGCTTTGCGATTCGCGCAGCTCGCTCTCAAGATCGGCGATGCGGCGGGCCGCAGTGGCCTCGATGTCGTACTTCTCGACGATACCCGTCTGTCCCATGGTGTCCTCACGCTGCTCGACGAACAGCATGGCCGTGAGGTCCGCGTCGAGGTTGCCCGGCATGGGAATGGGCTGCGCAATAAGGTCGATGACCTTCGGTCCCAAGGGGCAGTCCACGCGGATGCCCTCGTAGGTGACCGCCTCGTGCTCCGTGCGGCAGCGCGACAGCGCCGTGGAGGCCGCGAGGCTCAGGTCGCGGTTCACGATCGTGAACAGGTTGAACGTGGCCTTGCCCGGGGCGATGCTCACGAAGTCGAGGTAGTTGCCGAAGAAGTGGATGACGTCGTTGTTCTCGTTGATGATCACCGACGCGGGCAGGAAGCGCTCAAGGTAGTTGGTGTAGATGTTCTCGAGCCCGTAGTCCACCGTGCGCGAGCCCTCGGGCACGGTATGGCGCGTGGGCACCGCCTGGACCGTGGGGATGTTGAAGGCCGTTGGCGTGGGGCTGTCGATCTTGCCGGCACCGTTGTGGATGTAGATCTTCTCGGCCGAGCAGGCGGGCTGGAAGACGTTGGGGTACTCGTTGGCCGTCTCGCTCTTGCCCAAGAACAGGTAGCCGCCGTTCTTGAGCGCGGTATGGAAGATGGCGAACAGGCTGCGCTGTAGCACGGGCTGGAAGTAGATCATGACGTTGCGGCAGCAGATGAGGTCGAGCTTGCCGAACGGCGGGTCGGACAGCATGTTGTGCGGCGCGAAGATGACCATCTGGCGCACGTCTTTGATGATGTGGTAGCGCCCCTCGCGCTTCACGAAGAAGCGCGCAAGGCGCTCGGGCGTCACGTCCTCAATGATGCTCTCGCCGAAGACGCCCTTGCCGGCTTTCTCGATCGCCTTGACGTCTATGTCGGTGGCGAAGATCTTGACGTCGCGCTTGATCTGGAGCTCGTCCATGACCTCGCGGAACAGGATAGCCACCGAGTAGGCCTCCTCGCCGGTGGAGCAGCCGGCGCTCCAGACGCGGATGGGCTCGTTCTCGCCGGCGTTGCGCACGATGCTCGTGATGACACGGCTCTTCAGGACCTCGAAGTAGGCGGGGTCGCGGAAGAAGCTCGTGACGCCGATCAGGATCTCCTTGGCAAGCGTGGAGATCTCCTCCGGGTCGTCGTCCAGCACATCGGCGTACTCGGCGAGCGAGGAGGTGTGGGTGACCATGAGGCGGCGCTCGATGCGGCGCAGGATGGTGGAGCGCTTGTAGTAGGTGAAGTCGATGCCGACCTCCTGCTTGAGCGCAAGGTAGATGCGCGAGAGGCTCTCCTCGTCGCTGAAGGCGCCCAGGTTGTCCTCGGGCATGAGGTCGATATGGTAGCGGGCGAAGTTCACGATCTCGTCGGCGATCTGGCGCGGAGGCAGGACCCAGTCGACGAGCCCGGTGCTGATGGCGCTGCGCGGCATGCCGTCGAACTTGGCGCTCTCGGGCTGCTGGACGATGGTGAGGCCGCCGCTCTCCTTGACGGCGCGGATGCCGCTCGTGCCGTCGGTGCCGGTACCGGAGAGCACGACCGCCACGGAGCGCTCGCGGTACTCCTCGGCAAGGGAGGCGAAGAAGATGTCGATGGGGTGGTTCAGCACCGCATGGTCATAGTCCGACAGGCGCAGGCGGCCGCCGGCGATGGTGAGGTTCTTCTTGGGCGGGATGAGGTAGACGGTGTCCGCCTCGATCTCCGTGTCCTGCTCGACCTGCAGAACCGGCATGTCGGTCTGCTTGCCCAGGATGTCCGCCATAAGGCTGCGGTGGTCCGGCGAGAGGTGCTGGATGACCACGAAGCCCAGCCCGCTGTTGGGCGGAAGCGCTTGGAACAGCTCCTGCAGCGCCTCTACCCCACCGGCAGATGCACCGACTCCCACAACGAACGAGGCGGCGTTACGGTCCTTGCGTTTCCGTTTATCTTGCGCCATGAGCCCGACCTTTCTGACTGTATGACGTGTGCGGGCGAGTTCGGTACCGTCGAAGCAGGCATTCGTACACGTAATGACGTATTTACGGTTACTACCACTATACCTGTTGATAAAGCAACAACCCTCCGCAATTCGCCGATATCCGGTGGGTGGTCGCTCCATTCTTGATCCTGCTTCGCATACTTTATCGCTGCAGCAGTGATGGGGTTCAACCAATTCATGTCCCGGTGAGCATGGGAATTGGTCTTCTACGATGTCCACATCAATCAATTATCTTCGAAACCGAAGATTAACTACCTGTTTGAACACATGTATTCGTTCTGCTTTTGGTACCGTTATACTGTCATGTTGATATTAGAAATCGGTAAAGAGGAGGCGAATTAATTGCAGACCTGGATTTTGGCGCTCGTTGGCGTGCTTTTGGTTATCTGCATCGTATTGTGCGTCCTTCTTATTTGGGTGCTTCTCGTACTTAAACAGGTTGATTGGCGTCTGAACGTTATTGACGGCAAACTGATCGCTATCGATTCTCATTCAAATGGGCAGAATGGCGAACATCCGAAGCGCAATGATACGCAGAGGGAAGCGAATAGGGGCACCACACCCCGCAGCGGATCTGCCGCGGCACGAAAGCAGGCCATCGAGCAGGCGCAGCACGAGCCAAAGACCAACAACCAGTATGTCGACCCTCGTCCTGATGTCGTTCTTCGCGAAGGCGGTTCGGTTCAGACCGCACAAAAGGATGTACGAACCTCACGTATCATCAGGCGCGGCGGCAAACCGATCTACGACAAGAAGACGGATTCGATTGTCATTGAGACCATATCGAAGTAGCACCCCTAATTAACCAATCGGGCCCGAAGTACGGGCCCGATTGGTTCTACTATCTGATAGCTATGCAGCTATATCCCGACAGAATCGCATCATCATGGTTGCAAGCTGAGCCCTATCGAGAGTAGCCCTTGGAGCCAGATCTCCCGAGTCCATTCCCGTAAGAAGCTCAACATGCGTAGCCCATGTCATGGACTGTACCGCCCAATTGGATGTATCTTTATAATCGGGATACGAAGTGAATTTGCTGGAAGAGCAGGCCATGGAAACACCAAGCTTCTCTGCATACCTGTAAAGAATTACAACCATTTCCTCGCGAGTTATCGCACGTTCTGGCTCAAAGATTCCCTCCCCTATACCGGCAAGAACACCATTTTGAGCTGCCCAATTCAAGGGATTGTAATACCAAGCATCCTTCGGAACATCCACCATGAAAGCCTCGGAGCTTTCGACGGGGCTGCCCTCCAAACGATACAGAACCGTAGCTGCCATCGCTCTAGAAGCCTGAGTGAACGGTTCGAAGGTTGCAGGAGTTGTGCCGCTTAGAATGTTGTTGACGTAAGCATAGTAAACGGGACCCGCATACCAAGACTCTGGATCGACATCGTCATATGATGTGTAGTAACGAGCGATTTCCGAGCATTCAGAATCAGTTAATGCGAAGGTATCTACCAACCGGTTTACTCCGTTAGATACATCCTCAACAATTGCTTGATCAAGATACTCTTTTGCGGGGACACCGTCTAGTCGACAAGGCCTACTCATCAATCGAAGCTGAAACTCCGGAGAAGTCCCGTCAACGAAATAATTCAATTCGGTCTTTCTCGCGCCTGCACCAGCCATCAAGATTTCATAGTCTGTATTTGCAAGAATAATTCGGTCAGTTGTGCTGCTTCTTCTTGAATAAGGATAAGCCATGGTAGTGGGCCTAACGTGAGTCCAGCCCTCCATACACCTCAAAACAAGCTCATAATCTTCTTTAATTACTTCAGTGTATTCCTCTTCAGTCTCCCCTTCGACCATGTTTGCACCGTGCCTACCACCGTCGATAAAGTAATGAAGACCGTAGGTATGGGAGCACATATTGATTGTGCCACTTTCCTGCATCTCTTTGATTTCGTTCCACTCACAATATGGATCATCGTCATGGATACGGTCGCCACCAGATTGGACAAAATCCCAACCATCATCAACGCGTTTGCCGATGAGATTAAAATCGGCCTTCATTCGATATTTCGTAAGCAAGGGCCAGCAATGTGTATACACACCCCATGATCCATCATCAATTGAAATAATCAAAGGTTTAGCTGGTAACGGCTTAGATTTGTAAATGAAGTCAATTAAATCTCGAGAAGTTATGGTCGTATAACCTTGTTCTCTAAAGTAGTTCAAGTCCTCTTCGAAATCTTCAGGATGACATGAGTACTTATCATACGTCCAGCCGTTATCAATATCCTGTTCGGAGATAAAGTTATGGTACATGAGAACAGCCACAGGGAAAACCTTGCGAGCGTTCGTACCAGATTTAATAGCAGATGTCTCCCTACTTTTTTGACCTCGAGAATCAAGCTCACGAACCTTGTAATAATAGATATCAGGGTAATCGGCATCGTCGTCTCTATAAGAGTTCGACTCGGAAGATCCTATAATATCGAAAGGCCCGTTCGCGGATTGACTTTTATAGATTTCATAAGAATGGTCAGAACGAGATTCCCAGATAAGCACGAGATTATTGGGATCCTGCCACGTTGCACTTACGCTTTGGGAGAATGCGTCCACTGCAATTGCGGGCTTAGGAAGTGCTGAAGCTAGAGTGGCATAGCCAATTCCGGCAAGCACCGCCCTGCGACGAACTGGGATTTCTTTCATAGTTCTTCTCCTTCCATATTATATTTACGTATCAATGATTACGAAGCGCGCAGCTCGGTTCGGTCGGCGCGTTCCCATACGTTCTTGCGTTTACGATAGCCAACAAGTGCCAGCATGCGGACGACCGCAAGAATGAATCGCATGATGGTGACCTCGAAAATCGACAGGACGACAGCGCGGATGACGTCGGGCACCGTCAGACGCAAGTCCCTCGTCTGGACGCGTGAGAAGAACGCCGTCAGCGACATAACCGCTCCAAAGACCGCGTAGATCATGAAGAACACGATCATGAACGGAACGTTGATGAAATTGAACAGGAACGCGATGATGACCGTCAGGATACCGAACAGCTCGATTACCGGTGACAGAAGCTCATAGATAAGGAAGTACGTATATGAAAGCGTCGCGATGGTGCCGAACTTAAAGTTGGCAAACAGGCGCGCATGCTTCGTCATGACCTCAAATAGACCGGTATGCCAACGCCTACGCTGGCGGATAAGACCGCTGAGGTTCTCGGGAGCCTGGCTCCAGCAGATGGCATCGGGGGCATAACGGATTCGATACGGGATATCGTTGCCGCGGCAGAACACATGCAAGCGTGTGACGAGCTCCATGTCCTCGCCGACGGTCGTCGGGTCGTAGCCACCGATAGCGACGACCATGTCCTTCCTGAACATGCCGAATGCGCCGGAGATGATGAGGTTGCCGTTGAACTGATCGAGCAGGATGCGGGCAGAGAGGAACGAGCGGTCGTACTCGAGCACCTGCATGGCAGGGATGAGCTTGTGCGGCAGCGAGTAGGTCTGGATTCGACCGTCTTTCAGCGTGATGCCGTTTGCGGGACGGATAAGGCCGCCAACGGCGACCACGGTGTCGTCCTCGATGACAGGGGCGACGATCTCGCGCAACGAGTCGCGCTGCAACGCCGAATCGGCATCGATGCAGATGAAGTACGGATACTTGGAGATATTGATACCGGTATTCAATGCATCGGATTTACCGCCGTTCTCCTTGGAGACAAGCGTGATGGGAATGCCGTTGGCCTCCCCCACCCAGATACTCTTGATGGGTTGCGTCTTGATGCGGAGCTGGACCGGTCGCTCCATACGTTCGAGGAGGAACTCCTCGATGACCTTCTCGGCGGTATCATCCGTTGATCCATCGTCGACCACGATGATCTCATACAGCGAGTAATCGAGCTTCAACAGGGACGTTACCGAACTCGCGACGGTAACGCCCTCGTTGTGCGCGGGTACGATGATGCTGATAGGGACAAAGCAGTCCTTTGCGATATGGCTGCGGTACCGGGCCTCATGCTTGCGCTGGTTGAGCAGGGTTGAACCCACTGTTACCGATAGGAACAAGAAGGTTGCGTAGCCGATGAGATAGATGACGAAGAATACGCCGACTGCCCAAAGAAAGCCTTGTACAAATGCTGCAGCGGGACTCATGCGGCACCTCCGATGGAAACGGCGTCTCCCGACGCGGTAGGTTCAGACGATTCCGCCTCAGCCTGCTGCTGGGAACGGCGGCGCTCATTGTATTCTTTGCGCCTCTTTTCCATCTCCCAACGATAAAGCAGCATGTCGCGAGCATATCGGTCGGGGCCGTTGAGCACGTCCGCCAGGTCGGTCTCGAGATTCAGACCGAGCTTATACAGGCTCTGGGCGGCATTGAATCGAACATGGTAGACAGGGCTTCGCAGACAATTCTTGAGAGCGCGGATTGTCTTCGGGCATGGATACGATGCAAGCACAAGAGCCACAACCGCAGCGTACTCCCAAAGGGCAGCAGAATCGGAGCGCGCAAACCTGAGGAGAGTAGCAAGTGCGGGGTTCCACGGGTTGTGCATGAAGTAGCGAGCGCATGCCAAACGAAGATCAAGTTCCTCATCTTCGTCATCCATGATGTTCTTGATAAAGCGATAGCGATCCTCCGGGGCCCCTTCCTGGCCGATTCGCCCGGAGTCGGAAAGGCGTAGGAAGTTGATGAAGCAGACGCGCATCTGAAGTGAGAACGAATCGAATTCGGAGAGCAGCGCATCCGCGAGGTCGTCGCGATCGCCGGGGTACATGAGCAGCGTCTCGGAGACAAGTCGAGAGCTATGCTCCGACTCGATGCTGTCGAGCACGTGGACGGCACGCGAGATGTCCCTGGGCGAACCGATTTCGACAATCGCCTCAAGAGCATTCTGACGCGTGTACAGCGCATGGGAAGTAATGAAACCGGTGAACGCATCAATAAGTTTAGGATTGCAAGGCCGCGCTCGATACCAGCGCTTCGTGATGGCTGCATAATATGCCCTACGAAGCTGATCTCCTTTCGAGAAATAAGGTACAAGGTCCTCGAATACCGTTGATATGCCGTTGAGATAATGCTCGGAGGCCTTTGGTGAATCTTTATACAATTGCTCCATCGTGTAGTCGAACGACTCCATACCGGGAAGTCGCCTGAGCTTCTTGCGAAGCATGGCGCGATGCTCATCGGTTGGAAAATCGAGGTTACGAGCAATCTCCTCCTGCAACTCTTTACTGAGATACATCGTCTGCCGAGATAAATACCAGCTACGAATGCTTTCAATCTGAAGATACGACAGATTGAAGATGATCATCATCAGACAGATGATAGCGTAGAAGCCAATGATTACCTGAACACTCATGATTCATCACCTGACACAGCCTCAGCAGCGGCCTTGCGCGCCGCCTCCTCGGCGGCGGCGACTTCCGGACTGTTTTCTGCGAGCAGGGCCTCTGGGCTCACATCGTTAGCCCAAAGCTGCTGCATGATGAAATAGCTTTCCTTAAGGCGCTCGTGGTAGGTAACGGTTTCTCCCCAGCCGACCATCTTCTTGCTGAACAACGAGATGGTGTCATCCCCATCACCAATACCGATATACATGGTGTCGAGCGACATGTTCTCTACACCGTAGTGCTCGTAGTAGTCATCATGAATCTGCATATCCGACGGGTTCGAGAAGTTCAGCAGCTGCCAAGGGATCTTGATCTCGACGAAACCGCCTCCGAAACAAAAATCAGCAAGAGAGTTGTAATCTTTGTTAGCAGGATTAGCGTTGCCGTACGTCAACTTTCCGGTTTCATACGACTTGTAGAAGTACTTATCCGTGACAGGAATCTTGTCATCCGGAACGGCGTTCTTAATGACTGACGTGTCCGTCAACGTCTGGAGCAGCAAATCGATATGCATAAAGTTCGATGAATCGGAAGCCGGGATGTCGATATATGGGTCCTCACCGGTCATCGCACGAAGCTGCATGGCTCGGAGAACTTCGTATCGCTCTTGGACAAGGACACGGCTGTTATTCTTCCCATCGAGAACGATAAGGAAGTCTGCCGCTCTATCAAAGGTGACATGGGGGTTAATGGAAGTTTTCGACCCGCTCTTCTGTGTCGTGTCGATAGGCAGATAGAGCTTGGTGCCCTCGTTTACATCTGAGCCTTCGACCATGAAGTAGATGAACTTCTCATCGTATTTCATCGACAAGGTTCGCCCGTCGGAAGTACCGATGATGTCGTCTTCAGTCCACTCTTCCCTATCCTCATCGACATAGCTTTTGCTGCGATCGTTGCCCGGATCGAAGGACATCAATCCGAAGTACTGCTCATTCGTTTGGTAGTCGCTCCAGAACGGCGTTTCAAGCAGATCGACATTCGCCATGGTGTTCCATGTACGCTTGAACCATTCATCCTGCCAAGCGAACACGCAGCAACCCGAGCAGCCTGCAGTCATAATGTCGTCGTAGCAGCGAACCAGAGCCAAGCCCTGGTCGGACTCGCTCATGCTTCCCTGATTACGGTTTGTGTTTGCGTCTACCTGGGCCGAACCGCGCGCGCTCGGAATTCCGAACTCCGAGATTACCACTGGCATAGTGTGGTAATCGGCAAGAGTCTCAAGATAGGCGAGATACGTGTTGTTGTCACCGTACTTATCAACATAATTGGCGTACTGCGGCAGATACTGTAGATAATCGGGATAGTAGGGATAGATGTGGTACGAAGCGAACATTCCCGAAACGAGAGCATCTTCAGCAACGATGTTCTCCACATCGACCTTCGTGTACTTCTCGAAAAACACCTCGATGGCGCGAGGGTAATCGAAGGGGTCCGTGGTGGCCCAGTTGCTGAAAGCAAGCAGTCGCTGCTCTTTATACCGCGCCGCCTCGTAGTTCAACATGTCGTCGCCGACTTCGGCAAGCATGATCTCGAACGCGCTCGCATCAGACGTGGTGCTGATGTATTTGCCATGGTAGGAGCCAATGAGCTCGTTCGAGTTGTCGGTATAGGCGACAGTCGGTGCTTCCCACTCGACGCCGATGATATAGCCGAGAACCCACTCTGAGACGTCATATACGAACATACCCGATGCCGTAAGTCGGCCGAGCTCAACCCAGCGACGTCCATGAATGACGTCTACGACGGTTCGGCAGTCGGAGATGAAGCGGTCCTTGTAATCGGGATCGAATCCGTCCATATGGGAATTCTGGTTATAGTCGTCAATCCAGACGCCATGAATCAGATAGAGCGGGTCAGGGTTGTCAGTGTTATATTCCAGCAAGGCCTCATAGAATGATGGACTCTGGAGAATGTAGACGCGAACGGTATTCGCGCCCATCTCCTTGATGAGCTTGAACCACCTGAGATACGTATCCTTATCGATAGCATAATCGGTCGCGAAGTGACCCGGGATACCGATGCCCATATCGACGCCGCGAATCTCAAAGTCTTCCCAGCCGTCACCGGTGTTTATCTGGATTGTTTTATCCTCGGTCCGAGACCATGTTTCCAACGGGGCATTAGGATTGAGATCGATCACGATAGTGGTGCCGAAATACAGGAATGCGAGGAACATCGCCACGACCGTCATAACGGCGACCGAAATAATAAATCGTTTCACGGCACCTCCTTAGTGGTTGAATTTCTTAACAGCCGATTCGTGCGAATACTGACGAAGGTTCTCGATGTACCTATCAAGCCAAGCACCACGTGAAGTAATAAATGTCTTAAGATCTGAGACTGCTTCTTCAAAATTCTTTGGGCGTCTAGATTCAGGATCGATGGCGGTATCTTCAGGGGACTCCATCGCCCATCGATTAGCATCTCGCTGAACAGCGGGTCCAAGATAGTCAGCGACTTCATCGATCATTTGGAGCCAACTTTGATCAGACATGACACCTTCACGAAGGTCTCTATATCTGTCAATGACAAGCTTGCAGAACTGCTCATCTTTAAACAGCATACAATGCTCTTTTGCACAGTGTGGATAGATTTGACTCCATATATGCCGCCTAGCTGCGGCCTCCTCCATAGAAGTCCCGGTACCTCAGCGTACCGGGGCACTCCATGGCGCGACCGAGCACCATCGCGGCCTTCTCCATGGCGCCTGACGGCGGGTTGGCGATGACGCTGAACAGGTCGAGCCATCCCTTCAGGTCGGCGCGGTCGAAGCCCTTGTGGGCGTCCAGGAACGACTTCAGCAGGAAGTGCAGCCGGTTCACGTCCGCCAGCGGGTTCTCCCGGTCGGGCAGGCTCTTCAGCCGCCTCGAGTCGTACTCGACGCTGGCGAGCCCGAGCTCGCGGACCAGGGCGCGGTGGGACTTCTCCTTGTCGTGCAGGAGCGTCGAGCCCCGCGCGACGTGGCCCGAGTAGGCCGCGAGCGCCCTGGTCCGCGAGCTCGGGCTCGCCAGCGTCGAGTACGACTCGAGGCGGACCGGCCCCGGCCGTCGGTCGCGACCGCGATGCACAGCTTGTTGCGCGACAGGCCCCGCTTGAGGGAGCCGTCGGCGTTGCGCTCGGCCTCCGCCGCGGGGACCGGGTAGTACGTCTCGTCAATCTGGACGCGCCCGGAGAGGACGGTGCCGTCCTGGATCCCGTCGAGCACGAGGAAGAGCTTGGCGAGCCACCAGGGCGGGGTGGTCGGCGACCTGCGGTTCGAGCGGGCTATCTCGCGGACGCTGTCGAAGGAGAGCAGCTGGATGACGAACTCGCACCAATCCGAGACCGGCACCTTGCGCCCCTCGAAGATGGTCCCCGTGGCGGGCGTGAACGTCCTGCCGCAGGACCGGCAGGCCCAGCGCCTGACGCCGCGCGAGTCGAAACCGTCGCGCACGATGTCGGGCGACGCGCACCGCGGGCAGGATGCCCGCTCGTACCCGTTGAGGAACTCCGCGTCCCCGGCGGTCGGGGCGTGCCTGGCGGCGTAGGCCTCGCGGTGGGCCCGGGCGACGAGCGCCTGGGCGGGCGTGACGTCCGATTCGGGGACGCCGTCCCACGGCGTCGCGGACGCCGAGGGCATCTTCTTCCTTGCGCGCATGGTGGTGGTCCGATCCCGTCCCGCGGGATGCCGCGCGATCCGGACCACCACGTCGCGAGAGCGCGGCACCCCGCGGGACGCTCTCGCGGGCGTGCTATGTCATCTCGGATTATACGACCGAGGCAGTCGGGACGGCGAATCTATCCACACTGTGCAAAAGATCATTTTACAGCATATAATACCAATTGCGTTCAATGAGATAAAACTCATTAACAGGGGTTGGGTCTTGGTAGTTATTAAAAGTATTGTCGTAATCCCAAACTGGACCAAGAGTCACAAGGCCACGAATGTCTTTAAATAAGTAAGTGGAATACGCGCTGAAATCATCGTTAATTACAAACTCATTGAGCACGAACAGGTCAACGAAGCTTTCAACGTCAAGAGTTGTCCAATACCCGTATTGGGCAGTATCGTAGTCATATGAATACAGAGCCTTCTCCCAATCGCTAACATCTTGTTCAATGTACCTTCGCTGCGCCTCTGTCAATGTGGTTTCATTAGGATAAATAATATCCAGATAGTTGATAGACCTACGCGTATACAGGAGAAAGTCAGAAATTGTGGTGCTTGATGAGGCTGTTTCGTCAAGCGCAATGATATAGCTGGTTTCAGCTTGATTCGGATCAGATTCATTTATCTCAACACGACCTTCCTCCATCTTGATGGTGGAAACCGCAAGGTAAACGCCCTGATATTCATTATTAAGATAGAGTTCAAAGTATCGTACATCAGGAACATATTCACTCATGTATTGTCCTGCAATATTGTATGCAATATAGTTCCTCATTAACGACTTATCGACCGCTGGTCCATGCAAGGCCCAAGTTTCACTCTCCTGCATTCCCAAGAGGGGTAAGTTGTTGTCAGTCCCGTCTTCATTAATGAGAGTAATTGCAAAATTATGCTTATCAAACAATCGCGAGGAATTGCCTCTGACGCGAATAAGACAGTTGCTAGTCAAGTTAGGTTCATCGGACAGCCTATTCGCTGAACCTTCTGAATCAAATTGTTGTAAAGATGCAACAACCGTATCAGATCCATCAGCAGCAGGTTCAGGGACCGCGATCTTGTTTTCATCACGAATGACACGGCCGTCCGCATCGTACATCGGGCCGCCGGGAATCTTCTGGCCACCGGTGTCAATCGAGATGATGGGTAGATGCGTAGCGAAGGTGGCAGGGTCGGTATTCAGCGACGAGGCAGCAGCCTGATCCTCGGCAGAAAGATCAGAAAGCTGCTGCGACGTCTTATGCTGCAGCACGCGATTCTCGTATTCATTTCGTTCCGCAATCTCCCAGGTCGCGAAATGGGCGAAAACCGCTACGGCGATCAGCGCGAAACTGGAAAGAATGACAATGATACGTGTACGCATATAACCCCTGATATCTTAGCTGCCGATCTCGTCGTTCTGCGCGACGATGTTCACGTAATCGATGTTCTCGAGCTCATACAGACGGTCGGTGAGCGACGGTCCGCCGGGCTTCTGGGCGCGATCGAGTGCGCCCTTGCTGATCTCGTAGATGAGCTCAACGGAATCTTCAGTCGTATTCTTGACGCGCAGCGAAGCCTTGTTGCCGAGATACTCGTAGATACGACCCTGGACCTCGACCTCGCGGATCCGGGCGGCGCGCACGATGATCAGCGTGCGGACGTCATTGCGGATACGACCGAGCAGCAGCATAAGCAAGAACACGACGGCGCTGCCGACGGCAGCGGCCAGGAACTGCGCGACACCGCAGCAGATGCCGCAGATGATCGCCCAGAAGATATAGGTCGTGTCGCGGGCGTCCTTGATGGCAGTGCGGAAACGCACGATGGACAGGGCACCGACCATACCAAGGGACAAAGCGATGCTCGAGCCGATGACCATCATGACGGTGGTGGTCAGAACGGTCAGCGTCACCAGGTTGACGTTGAACTTCTGAGAGTAGATCGTTCCCGCATGGGAAACCCAGTACGAGAAGAAGATGGCGAGGCCCAGGCATGCTGAGATGATCACGCGTAGCGCGGCGTCCTCGAAACCGATAACTGAGGCGGAGCCCTCAAGCAGCTGATAAAGTTCCTGTCTCACGTTGTTTCCTCCCTAGAATTGATAACCCATGGTGATGTCACGGCTCAGACAGTACTTGCTCACTGAAAGCGGTCGCTTTGAGACCGAATTGATGGCGTCTTTGATGTAGCTCAGTAAGAACCCGTTGTACTTGACCTCGAGAATCACGTTGAACGGGTCGAGCACCGGATGCAAGCAGAGATTCTCATCGAACGGGTTGACGTTGGCCTCCGTGGCCCGCACCTCGGTATCGAAGGTAATGCGGATGCGGTTCTCCTTCGCCACAAACGCCTGGCGCTTGTACTCGACGATGGCCTTCGGCTTGTACCCATTGATGGTGATAAGTGAGTACATCTCTGACGCGAAGGTCTCGGGGCGCTGAAGCATCCAGCCCATATCTCCCTTGACCAGGGCCTGAGCCTCTTCACGATTGAGCGGAAGCGAACGCTTCATCTGGTCGTCACCCTGCTTCTGCTTGCATTCGAGCAGGGCGAAATCGCCTGCAGGATCGTACAGGCGCAGACGCACCTTACGGCGCGGATCGGTACCGAAGAGCTTCTCGACAAAATCCCGATCGTGCAGCGTGTCGAAGTACAGCGAGCGGATGCGGTACCCGCAGGAGCCGTTGTGCTCGTCTTCCTGCATGATGGCACCGAGCCGCCGCCTCAGCTTGACCGCGGTGACGGGATCGATGAGAAATTTCTTTTCCTGTCGCGTTACCTGGCGCAACGTCACTCCCCTATCCGGGGATCCGTTCAGGAGGTGCAACAAAGGGAGCATGCAGCCGATGCATGCCCGCAAATGACTTAATTGTCCGTGCATTCGGAGTTGGGCGCTTGGTCAGGGGTGCCGTCCCGCAACCTAGCGTACCTTGAGACTCCTGAAGGGAACCCGACCTATCCTTCCTCACATTTACCGTTCGTACCTATAAAATATAGCATTGGTTGAGCGCCCTCACACCAGATATGGGGACAATTTAAGTTTCAAACCCCATCGCTTGAGGGATACTATGTTGGTATCCCTGCCCATTCCGGCTTTCGTTGCCAAAAGAGATGCTTTCATGAAAGTTTCGGACTACATATTCAGTTTCCCGTTCGCACGCCTGAAGACCTACTTCCGTGAGGCGCGCGATGAGATCGTCGAGGCGAACCTGAGCTATCTTCGGTTCGCCTCGACGGCCACCTTGGTCCTGCTTATCCTGAACCTCTTCCTGGCGTCTCGCCTTATCCGAAACTGGACGCCGAGCGTATACCATATCGCGTTTCTGCCGGCCATGCTCGTGTTCAGCATCGTCACTTGGTTGCTGAAGAATAAGCGGGGCCTCTCGTCACGCGCCATCATGGTGCTCACCGTGGTGTTCGAGGTCGTCCTGTATGGATTCGTCATCGCTATCGACACGATCGGCTCCCCCGATGCGCCGAGCATCTTCGTGCAGCTGGTCTGCGTGGCGCTTCCCGCCGTTTTCATCCTGCCGCCGTGGATCTCATACGGCCTTGTGGGGTGCGCTGAGCTCGCCTGCTTCATCATGACGCACTTCAAGAACCCCTTTATCGCGCAGTACGACGTCTTCCAGCTGTTCGTGGGGCTGCTGTTCTCCATCTGCGTATCTCAGCTCGTGATGAGCTACAGGCTCGACACCTATGACATGAGGGCGAAGTACGAGGGCCTGAGTGTGCGCGATACGCTGTCCAACCTGTACAACAAGCGCGCGTTCTACGAGAAGGCGCATGCGTACCTGGAGCGCACGAACCCCTCCTCCACCTGCGCGATCGCGTTTATCGACCTCGACGACTTCAAGGCCGTGAACGACACGCTGGGCCACCGTGCGGGCGACGAGATCTTGATCGGCATGGGCAATATCCTAAGCGAGCTGTTCCGCCCGAACGACATCATCTGCCGGTTCGGCGGCGACGAGTTCCTGATCCTGTTGGATGGACTCGTCGATGAGCGGATCATCCGGCGCCGCTTCAGCTTGGTGCTCGACCGGTTCGCCATGAAGAGCCGGGAGCTCGCGGGCAGAAAGCTCACCTGCAGCGTCGGCGTCGTGTGCGCCGAGAACATCGACGTGAAGCTCGACAACATGGTCGCCATGGCGGATATCGCCCTCTACGAGGCGAAGCACGCCGGCAAGAACAACATCGTCATCACCTGGACCACGTCGCTTTCCAACTAGCGATCATTCGGGGACGGAGTAAATCTGATCACAGCAGCGCTGTGATCAGATTTACTCCGTCCCCGAATGATCAGCCCAGGGCCCCTCTGTGGGGCCCTGGGCGAAAAGGGGGAAGGCTAGCGCTTCAGCTTCGCGTGGGCGGCGGCGAGACGCGCCACGGGCACGCGGTAGGGTGAGCAGGACACGTAGTCCACGCCGGCCACGTTGAAGAACTTCTCGATGGACGCCGGGTCACCGCCGTGCTCGCCGCACACGCCGAAGTGCATATCGGGGTTCGCCGCACGGCCCTTCTCCACCGCCATGCGGACGAGCTCGAGAACCGCGTCGTCGATCGTCTCGAAGGGGTTGGCCTTGAGGATCTTGCGGTGCAGGTAGATGGGGATGAACTTCGCCTCGGCATCGTCGCGGGAGAACCCGAACGCCGTCTGCGTGAGGTCGTTGGTGCCGAAGCAGAAGAAGTCGGCGTGGCGGGCGATATCGTCGGCAACCAGGCAGGCGCGCGGAAGCTCCAGCATGGTGCCGACCGGGATGTCGAGCTTGACGCCGCAATCCCGCTCGACCTCTGCGATCACCTGTTCGATGATCTCACGCGTCTGCACGTGCTCTTCGGTGATGGCGACCAGCGGGACCATGATCTCGGGCCGCGGATCATAGCCATCCTTGATGAGCTGAGCCGTGGCCGTCGTGATCGCGCGCACCTGCATGAGCGGCAGATCGGGATACACGACGGACAGGCGAACGCCGCGAAGGCCCAGCATGGGGTTAGACTCCGACATGGCGTCGATTCGACGCAGACGGTCGCGAAGAGCGGCCAGCTCCGCCTCATCGGCTCCATCGGATTCGCTCTTGGCTATCGAGATCTCAAGCGCGCGCGGATCATCAAGGAACTCATGCAGGGGCGGGTCGATGAGTCGGATGACCATCGGTCGCCCGCTCATCGTCTTGAGCATCTGGACGAAGTCCTCCGTCTGCACGCGCAGCAGCTCCTGGAGCGCCTCGGCGCGCTCGGCATCATCATCGGAGAGGATGTAGGTCTGGATGATGTTCTTCCGATCTCCGAGGAACATGTGCTCGGTACGGCACAGGCCGATGGCCTCGGCACCGAAATCGAGCGCGAGCTTGGCATCTGCGGGGTTGTCGGCGTTGACGCGAACATGGCAGGGACGTCCGCCATCCTCGGACAGGCGAATCTCGTCCGACCACGCGAGAATTGTCTCGAGGTCTCCGGTCAGCTCCGCGGAGACCAAGGGAACGGCTCCGGCAACGACGATACCCGTCGCACCATCGATGGAGATGATATCGCCCTCATGCAGCACGATTTCCGTGCCGGAGACGCGAACCTCCTTCTTTGCGGCATCAATCTGGAACGCCTCGACACCGCAGACGCACGGCGTGCCCATGCCGCGCGCGATAACGGCGGCGTGGCTCGTCTTCCCACCATGGCTCGTGAGGATGCCCTCGGCCGCCACCATGCCCTTGAGGTCGTCGGGATTGGTCTCCCAGCGCACGAGCACGACGGGATGCTCCTCGGCAGCACGGGCGACGGCATCATCGGAAGAGAAGACGATCTCGCCCACGGCGGCACCGGGGCTTGCGTTCAGGCCGCGCGCCAGGATGTCGAGCTCGGCGCTCGCATCGAACTGCGGGTGCAGCAGCTGATCGAGCTGCGCGGGATCGACGCGCCCGACAGCCTCCTCGCGCGTGATGAGCCCCTCGTCGACCATGTCGATGGCGATCTTGAGGGCAGCGGTCGCCGTGCGCTTGCCGACACGGGTCTGGAGCATCCACAGGCGCCCCTGCTCGATGGTGAACTCGATGTCGCACATGTCGCGGTAATGGTTCTCCAAGACCGTGAAGACGCGCTCGAGCTCCGTACCCGCCCTCTCGAGGCCTTCAACCGTCTTCAGGTCGGAGATGGGCTCGGTGTTCCGGATGCCTGCCACGACATCCTCGCCTTGAGCGTTGACAAGGAAGTCTCCGTAGAACTCACGTGCCCCGTTGGCGGGATTGCGCGTGAAAGCGACACCGGTCGCAGAGGTCGCGCCCTTGTTGCCAAACACCATGACCTGGACGTTGACGGCCGTGCCGAGGTCGTCGGGGATGCCGTTTTGCTTGCGGTAGAGGATGGCGCGCTCGTTCATCCAGCTGCCGAAGACGGCCTGGATCGCCAGGCGGAGCTGCAAAGTGGGATCTGCCGGGAAGACGATCTCGCCGTCGACGAGGAGCTCCGGATGGTCGGTCGCGTCCACATGCTCGGAGAAGATCTGCTTGAACTCGGCGACGAGCTCTTCGAGATCCTCGGCGGAAAGCTCGGCATCGCTTCGGACCCCTGCGATGAGCTTCTTCTGCGTGATGGCGTTCTCGAACAGCTCGGCATCGACGCCGAGCACGACATCGGAGAACATCTGGATGAAGCGGCGATAGGAGTCCCAGGCGAAGCGCGGGTTTTCGGTCTGCGCGATGAGGCCCTGGACGGATGCATCGTTGAGCCCGAGGTTGAGGACCGTGTCCATCATGCCGGGCATGGAGAACGGCGCGCCGGAACGGACGGAAACTAGCAAGGGGTCGGCCGGATCGCCCAGGCGCTTGCCCATGCGGCGCTCGAGATCCGCCTCCGCCTCGGCGATCTCATCGAGAGCGCCTTCCGGCCACGTGTTGCCGGCAGTTGAATACTCCACGCAGGTCTGGCACGTGATGGTGAATCCCGGAGGCACGGGGAGCCCGATGCGAGCCATCTCGGCCAGGTTGGCGCCCTTGCCGCCCAGGATGTAATTCATGCTTGAGGAGCCCTCGGTCACATCGCGTCCATGCTCGTCCGTGCCAAAGCGATAGATTCGCTGCTGTGCGCTCACGATAATCCCCTTTCTCGCGTACCCCCGTACGCACTATCGTGGTATCTGCCGGACGCCCATCCGCATCCGGTACCGGATATCCTAGCCGTTCGAGGGACTGCGCAATACGGCACGACGCACGTTTAGCCAACTGCGTAACTGGTTTAGTACCAGTCGATAACGGTAAAAGGTTTAAGCATGGAGTCTTAGTATGTGTACCATGGTGATACCATGCAGCGATTGTTTCACAATGGTTTCCGTACCATCCCAGGCAATGCAAATCGGGGACGTGCAAATCGGGGAGGTACCTGTTTCTTGCATGCATGTGCAAGAAACAGGTACCTCCCCGATTTGCACGCACGACGGTTAACGGTTGCGGCGTTTCGCTCGGGCTTCCTGGACCGCTTCCAGGCGCCCGATGATCTCGGAGGCTGATTCCTCGATCGCCTTGTTGTCCGTTCTAACGACAAAGCAGCCGAGGCGCTTCATGAGCGCTCGCGCCTCCTCGAGTTCATGCGCGATGGCCTCGGGGTCCGCATAAGACGAAGCGACGGCCCGGGTCATGTCGTCCCCGAGCCGGCTGTCGCGGATGCTCGCGATGACATCGGTCGTCGACAGCAACCCGAACAGCCTCATGGGGTCGACGGCGTAGATCGAAGACGGCGGTTCCATACCGTGCGCCAAGGGGATGTTCGCGACCTTGTAGCCCTGGAACGCGAGGTACATGGACAGCGGCGTCTTCGAGGTCCTGGAAACGCCGAGCAGCACGATGTCGGCATCGGAGAGGTCCACGGCTCCGCGTCCATCATCATGTTCGACGAAATACTCCATCGCCTCGATGCGATGGAAGTAACGCTCGTCGGTCCGATGTATGGTGCCGGGAGTACCAGCGGGATCCATGCCGAGCAGATCGGAGATGGTGTTGAGCGCCGATCCCAGCAAGTCGACCGATGGCACTCCGAGATGTTGGAGGGTGAAGGCGAGGTTGTCTCGCAGGCCGGGGTCGACGATCGTATAGAAGACGGCTATGGGCTCACCCGAAGCGATGCATGGCGCGATATAGCGTTCAACCTGGCCGATGTCAGAAACTTTGGGTAGACGGGCGATGCGTATCGATCCTTCAGGAAACTGGCCCGCGGCTGCAAGCACCATCTCGCAGGCGGTGTCTCCGAGCGAGTCGGAGATGACGTGGACGGTGGCGGATCTCGTCGGCTCTGTTCCCATGGCGCTACCTTTCCGAAAACCAGTGGACCACCAGTATCGCACGGCCGGAAAGAAAAGCGCGGCGGACACCCGTGAAGGGTATCCGCCGCGCTGGGAGGATTCGTGCCGAGACGCTTACTTCTTCTTGGCGAGCGCGCCCATGTCGGCGATGTCGGTGAAGACGGCCTCGAAGCGGTTCAGCAGGCGCAGGCGGTTCTCGCGGAGGGCCTGGTCGTCATCCATGACCATGACGTCATCGAAGAAGCGGTCAATGGGCTCACGCAGGGCCGCGAGCCCGGAGATGACCTCCTTGAAGTCCTTGTTGCCCAAGGCGATTCGCACGTACTCGAGCGCAGCGTCGGTTGCATGCATGAGCGTGCGCTCGGCATCGCCCATGATGGACTCGTCGACATCGATGCCGAGGTCCGAGTCCGAAAGGTGGCTTGCACGCGCGTACGCGGTGGCAAGGTTCTCGAACGTATCGGGATCGCTTTCGCGCGCGTTCTCAAGCTCATGGGCCAGGGCGAAGTAGTCGACGGGCGCCGACACGGATCCGGCGGAAACCGCAGCGACCGTATCGGGGGCGATCTTCTCGTCACGAGCCATCTGCTCCATACGGCCCTTAATGAAGGCGCACACGGCGGCGCAGACGGCGTCCTTGTCGAAGGCGAGGCCCTGTTCGGCGTAGGCGTCGAGCGCGGGGCCCACAAGCTCCTCGTAGCCGCAATGCAGGCGCTCGCGGAGGATGTTCAGGATACCGATGGCACTGCGGCGCAGGGCGAAGGGGTCCTTGGAACCGGTCGGCGGCTCGTCGATGGCGAACATGCCTACGATGGTGTCGAGCTTGTCGGCCACGGCTACGATGCAGCCCGCGATGCCCTCGGGCAGGTCGTCGCCGGCGAAGCGGGGGCGGTAGTGGTCGCGGATGGCGGAAGCGACCTCATCGCTCTCCCCTGCGGCCTTGGCGTAATAGCCTCCCATGACGCCCTGCTGGCTGGTGAACTCGACGACTGCGGAGCTGACGAGGTCCGCCTTGGCGAGATGGGCGGCGCGCTGGGCGTCGGATGCCGCATGGGCCCCGATGTGGGCCGCGCTGGCGATGGCGAGCGCAAGATCCTCCATGCGCTCCGATTTCTGCAGGACGCTGCCGAGCTTCTCCTGGAAGGCCACGTTTGCGAGGCGCGCGCGGAACTCCTCCATTGGAACCTTGAGGTCCTCGTCGTAGAAGAACTTCGCGTCGTACAGGCGGGCGCGAACCACGCGCTCGTTGCCGTCGACGATGCGCTCGGCGTTCTCGGGCCGGCCGTTGCCGACGACGACGAACTCGCGAGTCAGCTGGCCCTGCGCGTCGTAGATGGGGAAATAGCGCTGGTTGGACAGCATGGACTCGCAGATGATCTCGTGCGGGACGTGCAGGAACTCCTCGTCGAAGGTGCCGACGAGCACGGTCGGCCACTCGCAGAGGTTCACGACCTCGTCGAACACCTTCTTGGGCATGTCGACGCGCGCTCCACCACGCTCGGACTCGATGGCCCGGACGCCCTCGAGGATGACCTCGCGGCGGCGCTCCTCGGACAGCACGCCGTTCTCCTCGAGCACCCGCTCGTAGGACTCGGGATTCAAGACGACGTGGTCGCCGGGGCCGAGCACGCGATGGCCGCGCGTCGTGTTGCCGCTCTCCACGTCGGCGTAGCTCACCGGGACGACCTCGTCGCCCAGCAGGGCGCAGATCCAGCGGATGGGCCGCACGAACGTCTCGTGAGTGGAGCCCCAACGCTGGCTGCGGTAGTTCGGCCACTCGAGGTCGGAGATGATGGAGCGGCAGAGATCGGAGAGCAGCGGCAGGGCCGGCGCGGCGGGAATGTCCTTCTCGGCGAAGACGTACTCACGGCCGTCGGTGTCGACGCGGCGCGCGAGCTCGGAGGCGGCCAGCCCGCACTTGCGGGCGAAGCCCTCGGCGGCCTTCGTGGGGTTGCCGTCCGCGTCGAAGGCGATGTTGGCGGCAGGGCCGCGCTTGACCTCGTGAATCGCCTCGGTCTCGGTCGCAACGGTAGTGAGGATGGCGAGGCGGCGGGGTGAGGAGATGACGCGAATATCGCCATGAGCGAGGCCGGCTCCGTCGAGCCCCGCGGCAGCCAGCTTGGGAAGCTGCTTGACCGCGTTCATAAGCGGCGCCGAGGGCATCTCCTCGGTGCCAATCTCGAACAGGAAACTGCGGGTTTCAGCCATGTTAGGCGACCTCCCCTTCCGTAGTGTCGGCGCCGGCGACCTCGGCGAGGTACGCCTCGCAGCAGGCCTTGGCGACCGTGCGAACGCGCAGGATGTAGTTTGCGCGCTCGACGGCGGACAGCGCGCCGCGCGCATCGAGGATGTTGAACGCATGGCTGCACTTCATGACGCAGTCATAGGCCGGAAGCGGGAGCTTGGCCTCAAGGCAGCTGTGGCACTCGCGCTCGTAATCATCGAACTTCTCGCGCATCATCTCGACGTTGGCGACCTCGAAGTTGTATGCGGAGAACTCGCGCTCGTTCTCGAGGAAGACGTCGCCGTAGGTCATGGGCGTGCCGTCGGGCAGGTAGCTCCAGACCAGGTCGTAGACCGAGGTGACGTTTTGGACGTACATCGCCAGGCGCTCGAGACCGTAGGTGATCTCGACGGGAACGGGATCGACTTCGATACCGCCGACCTGCTGGAAGTACGTGAACTGCGTGACCTCCATGCCGTTCAGCCAGACTTCCCAGCCGAGGCCCCAGGCGCCGAGCGTCGGGCTCTCCCAGTCGTCCTCGACGAAGCGGACGTCATGGTCCGCGGGATCGAGGCCGATGGCCTTCAGGGAGTCCAGATAGAGCTCCTGGGAGTTGGCGGGACTCGGCTTGATGAGGACCTGGAACTGATAGTAGTGCTGCATGCGGTTGGGGTTCTCGCCGTAGCGGCCGTCAGCGGGACGGCGGCAGGGCTGCGCATAGCAGGTGCGCCACGGCTTGGGACCGAGGCTGCGCAGCGTCGTTGCGGTGTGGAACGTGCCGGCACCGACCTCGGAATCGTAGGGCTGCATGATGACGCAGCCATGGCTTCCCCAGTACTGCTGGAGACGGAGGATAATCTCCTGGAAGGAGAGGGCGGAATTTTCCATCCTTACATTCCCCTCGACGATACTGTTCATACGGTCAAGATGATAGCTTATACGCCTGGCTGTAGATGGAAAAATAGGAGCTGGCACCTTATTCCCACGCGTTCGGGTTCTAAGGCGGAGCCGATCAACGGTACCGTCCTTCCTTCTATGGGGCCAGAGAGCCACCGGATGCCTGCGTCCCCGAGGAAAGTGGCTGAAAATTTCTGTTTTGCTGTAAGCAGACTCAGCTGAAGTCGTTCGTTCTGGCCGTAATGCCCATATTGGCCGCTTATGGCGAGGGCGCCATGACTCAGAATGACTCATATGTGGCATAGGCAAAGGGTAGGATGGTCCCGACGACGGGTTTCAGGCCCGATCGCACGGCATCGCAACAGCAAAATAGAAATATCCAGCCACTTTCGCCTGAAGGAGGGATCTACGCGGGGCGAGCAATCGCTGAGCATCGTGGGGCCAGGCCTCTGTGGCAAAGCTCGATCACCGCCTTTACCAGGCCACCCGCTAACAGGGCCCAGTAACAGTACCCCGAACTGCGAGAGAGGGTCCCTTGAATGGCCCTCTCTCGCAGTTCGGGGTACTGTTACTGGGTACCGTTGCCGGGTAATCCCGTGGATTTACCGATGGCCGGGGCACATCGGAGCATTAATCAACAGTTCTACAGGATGCCGATGCGGTTGAGCGGCCAATAGCGGAAGACGACGACACCGATGACCTCGCTTTGCTCAACGGGCCCGAAATACCGGGAATCGGCGGAGTTCTCGCGGTTGTCCCCCATAACCCAGACGCAGCCGTCGGGCACCGTATAGGGATAGGACAGCTGGACGCCTTCCGCCTGGCTTGCGAGCGGGTAGGACGAACCCTGCGTGTAGGGCTCATCGAGCTGCTGCCCATCGACGTACACGCGCCCCTCGATCAGATCGACGGTCTGGCCCGCCGTCGCGATGACGCGCTTGACGAGGATGTCGTGGTCCGAGCTCGCATCGGGGTTCGAGAACACGATGATCTCACCGGGCTGCGGCATCTGGCCGAGCTCGGTGGTGACCTTTTGCGCAAAGACCTGGTCGCCGATCTCGATCGTATTCTCCATCGATCCCGTGGGGACCATATAGGGCTCGATGACGAACGTGCGGACGAGCATCCACGCTGCGAGCGCGATCGCGAATACGACGACCCATTCGATGATGTCGCGGACTGTTGAGTTGGCGTGCGGTGTCACGAGCGCTCCCTACTCGGTAGATGATGGTGCTTCCGCACTATGATAGCGTTCGATGCACTCCTGCGCGAAAGCGCGTTCCTTGTCAGTGAGGCCGGCGCCTTCGATGAGGTCGGGACGCCACCGACAGGTGCGCTCGATCGCGTTCGCGCGTCGCCATGCGTCGACCTTGGCGTGGTCTCCCGAGAGGAGCACGTCGGGAACGCCCTTGCCGCGGAAGTCGGCGGGCCTGGTGTACTGGGCGTACTCCAAAAGACCCCCCTCGACACCGCCCGAGAACGATTCGTCGACGTTGGACATCTCGTCACCCAGCGCGCCGGGAAGCAGGCGCACGACGGCGTCGGCGACGACCATGGCGGCGAGCTCGCCGCCGGTCAGCACGTAGTCGCCGATCGAAATCCGCTCGTCGGCATAGTCGTAGGCCCGCTCGTCCATGCCCTCGTAGCGGCCGCAGACGAGCAGGATGCGATCATGTGCGGCCAGGCGCTCGGCGGTGCGCTGCGTGAACGGCTCGCCGCAGGGCGTGAAGAAAATCGTATGGGGATGAGGCCCCGTCGATGCGATGTCCTCGATGGCCTCAGCGAGGGGCTCGACCTTCATGAGCATGCCCTGTCCCCCGCCATAGGGCTCGTCATCGACGGTGCGATGGTGGTCGTGCGTCCAATCGCGCAGGTTGTACGCCTCGAACTCGAAAATGCCCGCCCGGCGGGCGCGGCCCAGGATGGAGGTCGACATGACGGGCTCGAACATCTCGGGGAACACCGAGAGGGTCTCTATGCGCATGGGTCATCCTTTGCCAAGTGTGCGATGGCGTCGATCAGGCCGTCCATGATGCGCACGGAGATCGAACCCGTATCGGAAAGGTCGACGATGACATCTTCGATAGCGGGGATGAGCACTTCCCCATAGCGACCGCCTTGAACGACCCACACGTCGTTCGCTGGCGTCTCCATGACCTCGCTCAGCGTGCCGAGCTCTCCGTAGCGCTCATCGACAACGGGGCGTCCCACAAGGTCGTCAAACGCGCGGTCGAGCAGCCCGAGGTCCAAGTCGGCCTCACGGGCGAGCACGTAGCAGCCGGCAATCCCCTCTGCAGCGTCCAGGTCGTCGATGCCCGAGAACTTCGCGAGGCCGGATACCTCGTCGGCCTTCTCGATCGTGCAGAACCTGTCGCGCTTGAGCGCGGGCGGGGTAAGGGCGACGGTCATATGTTCATGTAAAAGGAAGGGAAGGCCCCGCAGAGCTTCTACGGAAACCTCCCCCTTGATGCCGTGCGGAGATACCACACGGGCGATGTTCCTATATGCGGTCGTCAAGGTTATCCCAGGACCTCCACCTCAACCGACGTGCCCAGTCGCGCTGCAAGAGCACGGGCGAGCGTGCGGATGGCCTTGATGGTGCGACCGTGACGGCCGATGACCTTGGCGACGTCATCGGTGGCTACGGAGACCTCGATGGTCGAGGATGCCTCACCGTCAATAACCTCAAGGCTGACAGCATCGGCGTCATCGACGATGTTGACAACTAGGTACTCGACCAGATCTGCGATGCGGTCGGAGATCATCTCCTCGCCCTCGAGATCCGTCATCTCATCGTCGATGCGCTCAGTGAGCTGATCGGACAATGTTACTCCTCGGTGGCCTCAGCCTCGGCGGCAGCAGCCTCAGCAGCACGCTTGGCCTCCTCGGCCTCCTTGGCAAGCTGCTTCTTGGACTTCTTGACCACGGTCTCGGTCTTGGGACCGGCCTCGGCGGCGCGAACGAGAGCGGCGACGGCGTCGGTGAGCTGAGCGCCCTTGGACTGCCAGTCAGCGATCTTCTCGAGGTCGAGGTTGATGGTCTTGGGGTTGGTCAGCGGGTTATAGCGGCCGACCTCCTCGATGAAACGGCCGTCGCGGGGCGAACGGGCGTCGGCGACGACAACACGGTAGTACGGACGCTTGTGAGAACCGTGACGAGCGAGGCGGATCTTAACAGCCAATGAAAACTCCTCCATCTTATGCAGCACGTGCTGCACCAACAAACAAACAGTATGGAATAATACGCCAACAGCCCGAGCAGGTGAAGCCCGTGAGAGCGACTTCTTCGGTATGGCCGCAGGCAAATTCATATTTTGACCACTCAAGCGGATATTGCAAGCCCTCCATGCAAAATCAAGATGATACCGCTCGAAGTGAACTTTTGGGGACAGTCCCTTTTGATTCGCGATGGCGCACATGCGCCATCGCGAATCAAAAGGGACTGTCCCCAAAAGTTCACTCGCACGGTATACTGAACCCATGAAAGGCGAACAGACATACGATTCCGAAGCGTTCGCCTCCGCGCTGCTCGGCGCTTGGAGGGGACCGGCTATCGGGTTGCTCGACCTCGATGCGTTCTTTGCAAGCGTGGAGCAGCTCGATCATCCCGAATGGCGCGGAAAGCCGGTCATCGTGGGCGGCAGCCCCGAGGAGAGGGGCGTGGTCTCGACGGCCTCCTATGAGGCGCGGCCCTATGGCGTGCACTCTGCCATGCCCTCCGCCCAGGCCAAGCGGCTCTGCCCCCATGCGATCTGGACCAGGGGCCATTTCGATCGCTACCGTGAGATGAGCTCGAAGGTCATGGCGATCCTGTCCGACGAGACGCCGTTTGTGGACCAAGTATCCATCGACGAGGCGTTTTTCGACATATCCCCGGGAAGATACTCAGCTGAAAGCCCCGTGGAGATCTGCCGGCGCATCTCGCGACGCGTCAGCGAGCTCGGCGTGACGTGCTCGATCGGGCTCGGCTGCAACAAGACGGTGGCGAAGATCGCAAGCGAGCGCGACAAGCCGCGGGGCCTGACCGTCATCGTCCCCGGCACCGAAGAGGGATTTTTAGCCCCCTTGCCCGTCCGGGCCATGAGCGGCATCGGCAAGTCAGCGGAAGCGTCGCTTGCGCGCATCGGCATCCATACGCTCGGGCAGCTCGCGCGCGCCGACGTCCGCATCCTTCGTCAGGTATTCGGCGTCAACGCGGAGATGATGCAGCTTCGCGCAGCCGGTAAAGAGCACAGCTCCGTTACCCCGATCGATGCGCCCGACGAGGTGAAATCGGTCAGCAACGAGAGGACCTTCGGCGAGGACCTGACCGATCGCGCCGACGTGAACGCCGCGATCGCCCTACTCGGGGAGTCGGTCGGAAGGCGTCTTCGCAAGCGTGGGCTCGCGGGGCGCACCGTGACGCTCAAGATCAAGTTCTCCTACGGCAAGGGCAGGACCATCCAGCGCAAGCTCCCCCATCCCACCGATGACGAGAACGTGTTCGTCCCCGTCGCTTTAGAGCTGCTCGATTCCATCTGGACGCCCGGCATGCATATCCGCCTGGCCGGCTTGGGTCTCAGCGACTTCGATATGTCGGGAGGCGTCCAGACGGACCTGTTCTGCCCGGTCGACGAGCGCGGCGTCCAGACCAGCGATCGACGCGAGCTGTCCGTGACCATGGAGAAGGTGCGGGAGAAGTTCGGCAGGGACGCCGTCGGCTTCGGTCGCGCCGCCCGCTTCCACGACGCTGTCGTGCGCCGGGACAAGTAGCACAGGGACCCTCCGGACGATGCGCATCCATGAAGGGCTGCGTCAACCGAGAAAAAAGGCCGGCTCGTGGCCGGCCATGAATCAGTCCTCGTAGCGGGTGATGGGCGCATCGCCCCAAAGCTTTTCCAAGCGATAGTACTCGCGCGCCTCGGGCGTGAAGACGTGCACGAGAACCGAGCCGTAATCCATGAGGATCCACGTGCCCTCCTCACGGCCCTCGATGGAGAACGGGTGCTCGCTGAACGCCTTGGCAACCTTCTCCTCAACCTCATCGACGATGGCGTCCACGAGACGGTTGTTCGAGCCGGTGGCGATCACGAAGTAGTCGCACACATCGGAAAGCTCGGTGAGGTCGAGGACGCAGACGTCCTCGCCCTTCTTATCGGAAGCCGCCTGGGCGGCGACGGCGGCAACCTCCGCCGCCTCGATACCGGAGGAAGAGGCGGAAGCGGCCGTGCGATCGGAGGACAGGCCGAAGCCCTCGAGCATGGCGTCGGCGTCGGCCGCAGAGACGGCCTCGGGCGTATCGATGATCTCGGTGTCAGACATACCGTGCCTTTCTAGCGCGCCAATTCAAGCGCATAGTGGTTGTAGATGGTGATAGCCGTCGGATACAGATATCTCCTCGTATCAATAACATACACGAGACCGCCGGCAAAGCACTCAAAGAACAGATGCGCAAGATCGAGTTTTCCGACCTGGGCGCGAAGCCTCTCCGCGTACGCGCCCTTGCGCATGGGCTCGATGGCGTCTGCCACGAACACGACCATGTCGAGGTCGGTCATGTCCTCGGCGCCGACGGTGTGCCGAGCGATCGCCTGGAACACGCAGGAGGGCAGCTCCCCAAACAGCTGGGGCAGCTCGATCGCGGCGACGGGACCGTGCAGGAGGGCGACGCTGTTGGCGGGAGAGCCGGCGACCTCGATGCCGTACTGAGCGGCGCGCGCGAGCAGTTCGGCCTCGTCGAGCACCTTGTCCCAATCGTGCACAAGGCCCGCCGCCTCGGCGAGAAACGGATCCACACCGTAGGTCTCGGCAAGGGACGCCGCCGTGCGCGCGACGCCGAGCGAATGGTTCCGGCGCTTGCGGTGGTCGGCCATGCGAACGTCAAGCATCTCGCGCATGCGGGCAAGATACGCCTGGCGGTCTTCGATCTCGTAGAACTCTGATGAGGACAAGGCCCCTCCTCTTTTCCTTACATCTTCGCCACGCCGTCGACGCGCTCGACGACATGCCTATTGTACAGGCCGTTTTTCCGGATATACCCGATGACTGACTCGCTCGTCAGATATCGCACGCTCTTTCCGCGGCTGACGCGCTCGCGGATGTTCGATGAGCTGATGGCGAGTGCCGGGATCTCGATGTAGCGGACATCGAACGGCACGCCCGAGGCGGATATGCGGGAGCGCGCCGTATCGATATCGTATCCGGGACGAGTCGCCGCGATGAACGTCGCGAGTTCGGCCATCTCGGATGCATCGTGCCAGGTGACGAGATCGGCCACGGCATCGGCGCCCGTGATGAAGAACAGCTTCACGTTGGCCGGGTAGTGCTCGCGCAGCGCACGAAGCGTATCGATCGTGTAGGTGACACCCTCCCGGTCGATCTCGAAGCGACTCGCATCGAACGCCGTGTTCGCCGCGGTCGCCAGCACGGTCATGGCGTAGCGGTCCTCGGCGTCGGTCACGTCGAGGTCCTGCTTGAACGCCGGCTTGCCCGCGGGCATGAAGAGCACGAGATCGAGCGCGAGCGCCTCGCGCGCCTGCTCGGCGGTGACCAGGTGCCCGTAATGGATGGGGTCGAAGGTGCCGCCCATGATGCCGAGACGGTACTCCCGCTCGGGGTCGGCCCCCATCTCCGGCAGCCGCGGCAAAGCGCTTTGAACCATGTCGCTACTCCCCCGCCAGCTCGTCGTCCTCGTACTCCTCGTAGACGCTCTCGTCCGCCCCCTCGTAGGCAAAGGAGTACCCCGAGATGCGCACCTCGTCTCCGGCTTCGCAGCCCGCGTCCTCGAGCGCCTTGTCGACACCGATGCGCGAGAGGCGATGCTGAAGGTAGATGACGGCCTCCTCGTTCTCCCAGTCAGTCTGCACGCAGAGGCGCTCGACGCCCGTGCCCATGACGCGCCAGATTCCAGGCCCCTCGCCGACCACCTGGAACTGGCGGTCGCGCTGATGGCGCCTGCGCTCCCACAGCTCGCTGAAATCCTCGGTGGGCTCGTCGGTCTCGGCGAGCTCGCGGCGCAGCTCGGCCACGCGTTCGCCGACGGCGAGCATAAGGGTCTGCAAACCGGCTCCGGTCAGCGCCGACACCGCGAAGAACTCATGGCCGTCCTCCAGCACCGCCTCCTTGAGGCGCGCGACGCGCTCGGTCATGCCGCTCATGTCGCACTTGTTGGCGACGACGATCTGCGGGCGCTCGGCGAGCGCGGAGGCGTATGCGGCTAGCTCGCTGTTGATGATGCGGTAGTCCTCGACGGGGTCGCGGTCCTCAAAGCCGCCGGCGATGTCGATGACGTGCATGATGAGCGCCGTGCGCTCGATATGGCGCAGGAACTGGTGCCCCAGGCCGCGGCCCTCCGCGGCGCCCTCGATCAGGCCGGGGACGTCGGCGACGACATACGAGTAATCGCCGGCGCGGACGACGCCGAGATTGGGCACGAGCGTGGTGAACGGGTAGTCGGCGATCTTGGGGCGGGCGGCGCTCATGCGCGCGATGAGCGATGACTTGCCGACGCTCGGCATGCCGACGAGCGCCGCGTCGGCCATGAGCTTCATCTCGAGCTCAATCCAGTGCTCCTCGGCGGGCTCGCCCTTCTCCGCGAACGCGGGGGCGCGCCGGGTCGGCGTCACGAAATGGGTGTTGCCTCGTCCCCCGGTACCGCCGGGAGCGACGATGACGCGCTCGCCGTCATGCGTGAGGTCCGCGATGTCGAACATGACCTCCTGCGTGTCGGGATCGAGCTCGCGGACGACGGTGCCCATGGGGACCTTGAGGATCAGGTCCTCACCGTTTTTGCCGTCACGCCTAGAACCCTGGCCGTGCGTGCCGCGCTCGGCACGGAAATGGTGCTTGAAGCGGTAGTCGATCAGCGAGGAGAGCTGCGCGTCCGCCTGGATGACGACGTTGCCGCCGCGACCGCCGTCGCCGCCGTCAGGACCCCCTTTGGGCACATAGGCCTCTCGGCGAAACGACATGCAGCCGGCGCCGCCGTCGCCGCCTTTGACGTTGATGCGGCAGATATCTGTGAACTGGGACATCGCGGCCCCCTTTCGGGTCGATCTATCGATGCGTAGGTGCGCCGCGCGCCCGCGCGGCAGAAGCTGACACCATGATAAAAGAAGACCCTTGGAACTCAGTCCAAGGGCCTCCCTGAGATGCGTGATAATGAAGGGCAGCGGTTACGCGGTGACCTCGGTCGGACGGACGCTGACGCGGTGCTTGACGCCACGCGTGTACTCGACGGTGCCGTCGACGAGAGCGAACAGGGTGTCATCCTTGCCGCGACCGACGTTGGCGCCCGGGTGGATGTGGGTGCCGCGCTGACGGACGAGGATGGTGCCGGACGTCACGACCTGGCCGGCATAACGCTTGCAGCCAAGACGCTGGCCGCGGGAGTCACGACCATTACGGGACGAACCAAGGCCCTTTTTGTGTGCCATGTTGAACTACCTTCTTTCTACAGTTCGCGACTGCGCTACTCAGCCGTGGCCTCGGTCTCGGCAGCCTTCTTGGCGCGCGAGGTGGCCTGGACCTTCGTGATCTTGATACGGGTCAGCTGCTGGCGATGGCCCTGGGTGCGACGATAGCGCTTACGCTTGTGGAACTTGAAGACAAGCACCTTCTCGCCCTTGAACTGCTCGACGATCTCAGCAGTGACCTTAGCCTTCGCAAGCTTGGCAGGATCCGTGATGATCTTCTTGCCATCGTTCAGGAAGAGCACGGGGAGCTCGATCTTGGTGCCGACCTCGCCCTCGATCTTCTCGACGTTCAGAACATCATCGGTGGCGACCTTATACTGCTTGCCGCCGGTTGAAACGATTGCGTACATTGTTTTGCCCTTCATGCATCAGTTAGTGCAACAGCCGAATATCCTAACAGGTGGTGTATTGCGCGTCAACAGAGCACGTCAAGATATGCCCTGCTAATTCACAAGGACGGCACAGACGAGACGGTCAGAGGAGCAGCGGGTGTCTCGTCGGTACGTATCGGACTCAAGAGGGATCCGTCAGAATCTTCAACGTACTGGGCAGTCCGGCAGATAGCATAACGCGAAATCGCCGCCAAATCCTGGATTCCCGTCGAAACGATAGGACCTTCACGTTTAACCTGAGGTGTAAGGCTTCTATCGAGCGCCGCGAGCAGGATCTCGGGCCTCAAGGACCCCTCGTTGCTGATACGCGTGTCGAGGAGAAGCTCGATGCCCCCTCCCTCGAGGTCGACGCAGGTGAATCCGACGAGCGTTCCGGCAAGATCGAGCACCTTGCGCTTCTTGCCGCGGGCATAGGGGATCTCGCCGAGCCCGACGATGCCGTCGAGAAGCGCGCGGACCTCGTCGGCGTCGAATGAGAAGCCGTCGGCGCGCGTCAGCTCGATGCGGTACATGGCGCGCGTGATCTCCGCGGTCAGCGCGGGGGCGCGAACGTCGAGGTAGCATGCGCGCTGCGCGGCCAGGTCCGCAGGGGCCGACGCCGTCAGACGGGCGAGCGCTTCTCCGGCCGACACGTACTCCGTCATGAACAGGTCGAAGTACTCCGCCTCGGACGAGGTGCCCACCGGCAGCGCCGAGGTGACCCCCAGGCGCATATGGGGTGAGAAGCCCTGCGTGACCGCATAGGGCAGCTGGGCGCGCCGGACGATGCGCTCGAGGGTGTGGAGCACCTCGAGATGGCCGAGATAGGCCAGGCGCCCGCGTTTGACATATTCGGTGCGAAGCCTGAACAGACTCGCGGCGTTGGGATCGCTCATGCGCGCTCACCTGCCAGGATGTTGTCTGCGTGCAGGGTCGGGCAGACGCCGCAGCCCGTGCAGGACGTGCGCGAGCAGTCTGCCGTGGTCGTGCCCTCGAGGGCCTTGCGATACTCGCGGAGTAGGTACCCGCGCGAGACGCCGGGGCTCACATGCTCCCACGGCAGCCGGGCGTCCAGATCGAACGGCTCGGTCGCCACCTCGCGCAGGTCGATGCCCGCCTCCGCAGCAGCTTCCTCCCAGCGGGAGAGGTCGAACTGCTCGGTCCAGGCGTCGAAGCGCGCACCGCGCCTCCAGGCGCCCAAGATCACCGGCGCGATATCGCGACCGCCGCGCGAGAGGACCGCCTCGAGCAGCGAAGTGTCGGCGTCATGGTAATGCACGCGCACGGCGCGGTTGCGCACGCTGCGCAGAAGCAGCTGCTGGCGGCGCTTCACCTCGTCGTCGGGGGTCTGCGCGCACCACTGGAACGGCGTGGCGGCCTTGGGGATGAAGACCGAGCAGGAGATGGACACCGAAACGCCACCGCGCTGAGCGGGCGGAACGACTTCGCGGGCGATCTCATAGGTGCGGTCCGCGAGGTCCGCGATGGCCACGATATCCTCATCGGTCTCGCCGGGAAGCCCCATCATGAAGTAGAGCTTCACGCGGCGCCAGCCGGCCTCGAAGGCCGCGCGCGTCGCGCGCTCGAGGTCGTCCTCGGTGACGTTCTTGTTGATGACGTCGCGCAGGCGCTGGCTTCCCGCCTCGGGCGCGAACGTCAGGCCGCCCTTCTTCTCCCCCGCCACCTGCAGCGCCATATCGATGCCGAAGGAGTCGAGGCGCTGGGAGGGTATGGAGATGCGGATGCCCGTGTCGGCAAGCCGACGGTTCAGGCGGGAGAGGACCTCGGGGCAGCACGAATGGTCGGTGGTGGACAGCGAGGTCAGCGACACCTCGTCGTATCCGGTCTTCTCCAGGCCGCGCATCACCGCGGAGACGATCTGGTCGGGCGTGCGCTCGCGCACCGGGCGGTAGGTCATCCCCGCCTGGCAGAAACGGCAGCCGCGCGCGCAGCCGCGCAGGACCTCGATGGACAGGCGGTCGTGGACGAGCTGGGCGAAGGGGACCACGGATTGGGGAACCGGGTCGGTGGCGCCGAAATCGGCGACGACGCGCTTGTGGACGACCTCGGGAACATCCTCCCCTGCACGCGGGACGGTATAGCCGTGCGGCGTGCAGGCCTCGTCGTGCCGCACCTCGTAGAGGCTGGGGACGTACGTGCCGGGAATCTTGGCGAGCTCGCGCAGGATCTCGAGGCGCGTGGCGCCCGCGTCGCGCAGGCGCTCGTGGGCGCGGCACACCTCGACGATGTGCTCCTCGCCCTCCCCGATCAGGAACGCATCGATGAAGGGGGCGAGCGGCTCGGGGTTGTAGACGGAAGGGCCGCCGGAGATCACCAGCGGGTCGTCCTCGCCGCGGTCGGCGGCGTGCAGCGGGATGCCCGCAAGATCGAGCGTCTCGAGCATGTTCGTGCAGGCCATCTCATGGGGAAGGTGCAGGCCCACGACATCGAACGACGACAGCGGCGCCGCGCCCTCGAGGGACAGCAGCGGCACGCCGGCCTCGCGCATGGCGTCCGCCATGTCGATCCAGGGAACGTATCCGCGCTCGCAGGAGATGCCCTCCTGCTCGTTCAGGACGGCGTACAGGATCGCGATGCCCTGGTTGGGCAGGCCGACCTCGTAGACGTCGGGATACACGAGGCAGACGCGGTAGTCCGCCTCGGCAGACGAGCGCGTACCCCACTCGTGATCGATATAGCGGCTCGGCTTCTCCACGCGCGCGAGCAGGGGCTCGAGCTCAGGGAAGCGGTTCTCGTACGGTGTTCTCACGCGACCTCCGGATTCCAGTCGGTATCGATGTCGGATGCATCCGCACCCGTTCCAGCGACCCCCGAAACGACGCTGCGCGCGCCGCTGACGATCTTGCCCATGAGGTCGTTGACGGGCGTGTAGTCGACATCGTGCTCGTAGACCGCCATGAGCGCGCGGCCGATGGCGACGGTGCCTCCCGCGGCGACAAGGCCCTTGACGACAAAGCCCATGCGCGGCACCTGCTTGGTCGCCGCGCGCGCGGCGGCGCGCAGGATGAGCCCGGACCCGAGGACGCCCGCGACCTCGTAGGCGCGCTCGATGCGCAGCGGCTTTCCGAACACGGAGGCGAGGTCCAGCAGCATGCCGATCTGGGCGAGCGTCATGACCGGATAGTCGGCACCGGGAATGAAGACGAGCGCGCCGGTGGCGAGGTTCGTCAGGGCGCAGGAGGTGATGATGCGGTTGGACGCGGCGACGCGCATGAACGCGAAATTGGAGGCGAACGCCGTCATCTTCTCGGTGCGGTCGAGGATCCAGCGCGCGAGCGTCTCGAGCAGATGCGTCTTGTTCGTGGACGCGATCATGCCGAGCATGGGCGTGTCGGCCTGGATGAAAGGCGCCTCGACGCTGGACTCGCACACCACGACGGTCGGCGCGCCCGCGACCACGATCGCCTGGACCGCAGCCTGCAGATCGGCCGAACCGCACGTCAGCACGATGGAGATGTCCGTGTCGGACTTGACGGACGTGGAGCCGGCGGAAAGCCTGGAGACGCGCACGATGGCGGACGTCGTCTGGGGAACGAAGGCCTCGCGGATCGTATCGATCAGAAACGGCGTCGCCGTGTCGTCGACGAAAACCGATACGCGCACCGGCTCATCGGAATCACGCAGGGTCGACACCCCCATCTTGAGCGCCTCTCCGATTCGATTGATGGGAAGGTGCATGCTTAAACCTCCTTATTGGTCTAGGCGGCCTTTGAGCGGGTACGCCAAATGGACTGGACGATGCCGACGTTGGCCATCTGCATGAGCATGGAGCTCGAGCCAAAGCTGATGAACGGCAGCGGGATGCCGGTGATGGGCATCAGGCCGATGCACATGCCGATGTTCTCGAGGATCTGGAACAGCCAGATACCCACGATGCCGACGGCGGCCAGCTTCAAGAATAGCGAATCGGTGCGATAGGCGACGCGGATAGTGGAGAAGATGAGGACCGCGAACAGGGCGAGCAGGATGAGCGCGCCCGCGAAGCCGAACTCCTCGGAGAGCAGCGCGAACACGAAGTCGGTGTGCGCTTCGGGCAAGAAGCCCTCGCCCGCCTGCGAGGCCGCGCCGATGCCCTTGCCGAAAAAGCCGCCGGAGCCGACCGCGATGAGGGACTGCATGAGGTTGTAGCCGGCGCCGGAAGTGTCGGCGGTGGGGTCGATGAAGACGAGCAGGCGGTTCATCTGGTACTGCTTCAGCAGCATGTCGCGGCCGAAGATGCTGTCGACCACAGAGTCCGCGGCGAGGAGCAGCGCGACCAGACCGATGAGGATGGCTATGGTCGACAGGACCCATTCCTTCTTGGGACCGCTCATCATGATGACGACGGCACCCGAGAAGAACACCACGAGTCCGCTGCCGAGGTCGCCGGCAAGCAGGATGCAGCCGAAGGGCACCGCGAGCATGCCGCAGAGCTTGACGTACTCGCGCACCGAGTCGATCTGGCCGTTGTACTGCGCACCGAGCGCCGAGATGATGAACACCGTGAGGATCTTCGCGAGCTCGACGGGCTGGAACGTGAGCCCGATGAACGGGATCTGAATCCATCCGGTCATGCCCATGGCGTTATAGGACAGGCCGGGGATATAGGGAGAGAAGATGATCGCGATGTCGAGGACGAGCAGCGCGGTCGAAAGGTTCGCAAACCCCCTGAAATCGAACTTCCAGCATATGATGCCGAGGATGGCTCCCAAGCCGATGCCGAGCAGATGACGCGAGAAGGACGCGTCGGCGATGGTGAGCGAGGCGGTCCAGATGACGACCGCTCCGTAGGCGATCAGGGCGATCGCGGAAAGTAGCACGGGGATGTTGATGGAGCGCTGAAACGAGCCGCGGGTCGCCGTCAGCGACTTGTTCACGCGCTTCAGGGATTCGGTTGAGGTGGCAGCCTGAGCCATAGTCCCTCCTTACTCGTTAGCGTGAGCCGTCGCCGGCGGTGGCGGCCGCCGTATCGGGCTGGTCGTATATGGCGCCGAGCACGTCGCGGACGCCGTACAGCGAGGAGTTGGAGCCGAAGCCGCCCTGCTCGACGAGGCAGGCGACGACGTATTTCGGGTTGCCGGCAGGCGCATAGGCGACAAACCAGCCGTAGTCGTCCTCACCGGTCTTCTGGCCAGTGCCCGACTTTCCCGCGACCGTCACGCTCAGGTTCGTGAAGTGGGAGGCCTGGGACGCGGACTCCTCGTAGATGACGCCGACAAGGCCGTCTTGCACGAGGTCGAGATCGGACTGCTGGCGGAACTCGCCCGTCAGGCGCTCCCTGGGCTCGTAGGTCACCGCGTCTCCCGAGCCGTCGCGGCTGACGGCGGACAGGAACACATGCGGCACGAACTCCTTGCCTCCGTTGGCGATGCCCGCGTAGGCGCAGGCGATCTGCAGGGGCGTCACGAGGATGTCGCCCTGGCCGATGACGATGTTGCACATGTCTCCGGGGTTCCAGGTGCGGTCGGCATCCTCCCAGTTGGAGAAGTAGTCGTACTTCCACTGCGCATCGGGGACGCGCCCGGAGCTCTCGCCGGGCAGGTCGACGCCCGTCGACTCTCCGAAGCCCCAGCGGCGAAACACCTCCTGCAAGCCCTCGGAGTTGTTCTCGGAGTAGTAGAAGCCCTTGCCGATCTCGTAGAACACCGTGTCGCACGACATGACGATGCCGTTGCGCAGGTTGATGGTGCCGTGGCCCGAGTGGTCCCAGCACCAGCGGCCGTTGCCCTCGCCCATGCCGGTCCACCAGCCCACGCAGTCGGTCGTCTGCGTCGAGGTGAAGATGTCGTACTCCAGCGCGGCGAGCGAGGAGAAGGGCTTGATGGTCGATGCGGACATGTACTCGCCGGCGATGGCGCGATTGATCATGGGGTGGCCGCCGTCGTCGCTGTTGAGCGCGCTCCAGTCGTCATTGGACACGCCGCCGATGAAGACGGACGGGTCGAACTTGGGCGCGCTCGCCATGCCGAGGATCTCGCCGTTCGTGCAGTCGAGGCACACGCAGGCGCCGCGGGTACCGTTCTCGTTCCCGAACTGCTTGGCCATCTCCATGGCGTGCTGGAGGCCGTCCTCGCACGCCTGCTGGATCTTGAGGTCGAGGGTGAGCTTGATGTCGCTGCCGGGCTCGGGGGGCACGGCGCCGGTGGAGCCGGTCACGTTGCCCGAGGCGTCGACCTGGACGGTCTGCTCGCCTCGGATGCCCTGCAGAAGACTCTCGTACTGGATCTCGACGCCCGCTTGGCCGACGATATCGCCCGATTCGTAGGTGATGGTCCCGGGGGACTCCTCGCCGGCCTCCTGCGCCTCCTGCTGCGCGGACAGCTGCTCTTGCGTGATAGTGCCCGTGTAGCCGAGCACGTGCGCGGCGAGCTCGCCGTGGGGGTACAGGCGCTCGGTACGCTCGACGACCTCGACGCCGGCGAAATCCGCTGGATGCTCCTGGATGTAGGCGACCGTGGAGCGGCGCACGTCGGAGGCGATGGTGTGCAGGCTCTGCGCCCCCTGGTTGTAATCCTGGATGTTGCGGCGCACCGCGATGTAGGGCATGCCGAGGACGTTGGCGAGGTGACGGACCAAGACGGTATCGTCGGCAAGGTCGCGGTAGGCGGCGACCGTCAGGCTCGCGCGGTTCGTGACCAGCGGCTCCCCGTTGCGGTCGAGGATGCGCCCGCGCGGGGCGGGCGTGGTGACGGTTCGGGTCTGGTTCTGGACGGCGAGCTCCTCGTAGTAATCCGAGGAGACCATCTGCATGCTCCACAGCTTGGCGATGATAGCGGTGAAGATCGCGCCCGCTCCCGCGGCGAGCATGGTGAAACGGCCCTTGAACGCCGTTCCCTGGGTGTTGCCCTCCCCTTCCGTGGCGCGCGGGCGCGTGCCGTGCTGGGTGTCATAGGTGAATTTGCCGCCGGCGCTCCTCAGATACAGCAGCGATGCGATGATCACGACGAAGAGGATGATTCCGGCGATGATGACAACGATCTGCGCATCCATCGCGAGGTCTCCTTACTTCAGTACCTTGTAGCGCGTGCTGCGGCCGGGACGCGTGCGGGCCGAGAACCCGCGCTGGGAGGACCCGGATCCGCTCGCCATGAGAAAGAGCACGGCGACGAGGGCGTCGAGCACGGTCGAGGCGATCCCGTGCCCGAAGAGCGCCCAGATCAAATCGGTCTGCACGCCCATGAGAAACAGGCAGAGCCCGTAGAGAAGGTTGACGGCCATGATCGCGATGACGGCGAAGCGCACCGATTCGCGCGTGAAGCCGCCGAGGGCGCCATGCGCCGCGGAGGATACGCCGAAGCTCGTGACCGTCAGCAGCAAGGACATGAGGCCCACGGGAGCCGACGAGGTCAGGTCGAAAAACAGGCCGGAGAAGAACCCGATGAACACGGCGCTGTGCGGCTCGAAGGTGAGCGAGAGCACGATGGCGAGCGCCAGCATGAAGTTGACGGTGCCGCCCGCAATGCTGATCTGCGGGGCGAGGGCGATCTGCAGAAGGACGGCCACGACGGCGAGGGCGCGATAGCGCGAGGGCGAATAGGAAGATTCTCTCAGTTGCATCGTCGCGCCTCCCTACTCTTCAGTCGATTCGTCCGTGGTATCTGAGCTATCTTGCCCGTCTGTGGAGCCATCTTCCCCTGTCTGGTCGGACTCCTGAGAATCACCATCGCCCGTGCTCGTCTGAACGCTGTCGATGTCGTTGGCGGCGGCGATATCCTCGTCGGTGGCGCGCTGGTCGTCGGACAACGCGGTGATGACGAGCACCTCCTCGTTGTTCTCGGTCGATGCGCTCGTGCGCACGACGATGTCGTAGTACACGTCGTTGTCGCGCCGCTCGACCGAGGAGACGGTGCCCAAAGGCAGGCCCTTGGGGAAGACGCCGCCGAGTCCGGAGGTGATGACGATGTCGCCCACCTGGACGTCGTAGTCGGTCGAGACGTATTCGAGCCGCAGGCTGCCGTCGGCCTGGCCGCGCAGCATACCCTGAGCCCGAGAGCTCTGGACCATGGCGGACACGCCGGACGTCTCGTCGTTGATGAGCAGGACCGTGGAGGAAGACAGCGCGACCTCGGTGATCTGGCCGATGACGCCGTAGGCGTTGCAGACGGGCATGCCGATCTCAAAGCCGTCGAGAGAGCCCTTGTCGATGGTGACGGTCTGCGACCACGCGTCGGAAGAGCCGCCGATGATGCGCGCCGCGGTAGACTGCAGGTTGTAGGTCGACTGCAGGCCGAGCAGGCCCTCGAGCCGCTCGGCGGTCTCCTTGGCCTCCGCAAGCTGGGCGACCTGCCCGGTCAGCTCGGCGTTCTGCTGCTTGAGGTCGCTTAGGGTCTCCTGCGACGCCGTGAGGTTGGAGAAGATGTTGCCGAGGGCGTTGAACGGGGAGGCGACGACTGAGCCGACGTAGCGCACGGGGCTCGTGGCGGTGACGACGCCGGAGCGGACGGCGTGGATGGGCCCCGCCTCTCCCTCACGGATGTAGAACGTGAGCAGCAGGACCGACAGCACGCAAAAAACAATCAACGGGGCGAGTCCCGTTGATTGCTTCTTTGTATTCAAATGGGATGATGGGTACTTCTGAGTACGGGGCAAACGAAGTCAACCTTCCGACGTTAAGCGTTGCTCTGAACAAATCCGCCATCGAACGCGTTGGCCTCAAGCACGCGCGCGCAACCGTTCACGACGTTGTCGAGGGCAGTCGGGCTCACGTTGACGGCGACGCCGGTCTCATCGCGCAGGCGAACGTCGAGACCGCGCAGCAGCGCACCGCCGCCGGTCAGCAAGATGCCGTAGTACATGAGGTCGCTTGCCAGGTCGGGCGGCGTGGCGTCGAGCGCCTCCTTGACCGCCTTGGTCATCTCGTCGAGCGGCTTGTTGAGGGCGCGGCGGATCTCCTCGCTCTCGATGCGCACCGTCTTGGGAAGACCGGAGATGACGTCGCGACCGTTGACCTCGACGTCGAGCTCGTCTTTGAGCGGCACGGCGGAACCGACCTTGATCTTGATATCCTCGGCCGTGCGCTCGCCGATGGCGAGATTGTAGGCGTCGCGGACGTGGGACAGGATCGCCTGGTCGAACTCGTCGCCCGCGATGCGGATGGACTGGGACACGACGATGCCGCCCATGGCGATCACGGCGACCTCGGTCGTGCCGCCGCCGATGTCCACGACCATGGAGCCGGTGGGCTCTTCGACGGGCAGGTCGGCGCCGATGGCTGCTGCCATCGGCTCCTCGATGAGGTATGCCTGGCGCGCGCCGGCCGAGATCGTGGCCTCGAAGACCGCGCGCTTCTCGACGCTCGTCACGCCGGACGGCACGCACACGACGACGCGCGGACGGGGCGTCCAGGGATAGCGCTTCTCGCTCGCCTTGTCGATGAAGTAGCGCAGCATGGCCTCGGTCACGTCGAAGTCGGCGATGACGCCGTCCTTCAGGGGTCTGACGGCGACGATATTGCCCGGCGTGCGGCCGAGCATGCGCTTGGCGTCGATGCCGACGGCCAAGATGCGCTCGTCGTTTTTATCGATGGCGACGACGGACGGCTCGCGGATGACGATGCCCTTGCCGCGCACGGATACCAGCGTGTTGGCCGTGCCCAGGTCAATAGCGAGGTCTCCCCCGTACTGACCAAATAACATGTCCATCAAAGAAAACAAAACCGCTCCTGTAGGTCTTGTGGTACGTGCAGTGCCGTGGCACACGTTGTATGAAGTGTAGTGCAGAGCGGCGCGTGCTCGGGGGCACAGACGCCGCTCTAGCAAATATTACATGGTATCGGCGGTGCCGTCCGCGGCGTCCCCGTCGGTCGCGCCTGCGGTGTCATCGGCGGACTGATCGGTCGAGGAGGAGTCGTCGGTGCCGGTGGCGTCAGGCGCGACGTCGGTGGAGTCCAGGTCGGTGGACAAAGAGCCCGTATCCGAGCCGGTCGCATCTGTGGCAGTGCCGGTCGTGTCGACCGCCTGCTGGTCATCGGTGCCGAAGTCCATGGTGAGCGACTCGACAGCCCATCCGATGTGGTTGGAGCTGCGGACGAGGTGGACCTGATAGGTCACCGTGCCGCCCTGGGGCATGGTGACGTCGACCGTGGCGTCGCTTTCGGTCATGCCGGCATCGAGGCCCGTGACGGTCGCCGTCGCGTCGCCCAGGCCCTCAAGGGACGAGGTGATCATGGACTTGGCGTCATCGGACAGGTTCGGCGAGAGGTACTGGTTGGCATCCTCGCCGCTGTTGACCGCCTGCAGCAGGCCGGAGATGGCGTCCTGCTGCGAGGGGAAGCCGAATCCGCGGGTGTAGGCGAAGCCAAGGCCGCCTGCCGCGATGATGATCAGCAGGAGCAGGACGATGAAGACCTTCAGGCCCGTGTGGCGCTTCTTGCGGCGGATCTTGGTCTCGCGACGGTCCTGCTGGATCATCTCGGACTCGGTCATGGTGAAAAAGCCGGTGTCGGAGGGGTCGGGCATGAAGCCGCCGGTGCTCCCCGTGGGATCGAGCGGGTCGACGGGCTGCGGCGCGCCAAAGGCCGCAGCCGGGGCGGCAGCCTGCCTCTGCGCCACGATGGCGGCGCGGTTGGCGACGTCCTCCTTGGCCTGCTCGAAGGCGGCCTGCTGATCGGAATCGAGCTGATAGATGCCATCGGATGTCGCGCGGTTGAACGCATCGACGGCGTCGTTGGAGCGACCGGCCGCGGCGTACGCGATACCGAGGCCGGCCTCGATGGCACGCGGGTCGTCATGCGGGCTCACGTAATCGAGCGCCGTGAGGTAGGACTCGACCGCATCGGCGGGACGGCCCAGCTTGACGAAGCAGTCGCCCAGGCTCGCCAGGGCGGAAGCCGGGGCGGGATTCGCCCCGTCGATGGCAGCCGACCGGAACGCGACGCCGGCATCGGTCACGCGGTCGAGCTTGAGCAGCGCGTTCGCAAGACCGAGGTAGGCCTTGTACGGGGTCGCGTAGGAGGCGTCCTTGGTCGCGGCGGTGAAGGACTCGACGGCCGCCTCGTAGTCACCGCGGGCAGCCTGGGCCTTGCCGCGGTTGGTGAGCAGCGCGCCCGCTTTGCCGTATGCGGCGTCCTCGAGAGCCTCGGTGTAAGCGGCCTCGGCATCGGCGTACAGGCCGAGCTTCATCAGGGCGTTGCCGCGAAGGTGGTCGACCTCGCCGGCCACCTCGCCGGGCTCCTTGCATGCCAAAAACATGCTCGCTGCCGCGGAATAGTCACCCGAGCGCAGTGCTGCACGGGCACGATCGAAATACTGTGCGTTCACTAGAGCTCCTTATGGACGATGTCGACGTGGACGATCTCGTCGCCTGCACGCAGCTGGGAAATGACCTCAAGGCCCTCGAGGGTCTGGCCGAACACGGTGTAGCCCGAGTCAAGCCCGTGCTGGGGACCAAGGCAGAAGTAGAACTGGGACCCGGCGGAATCGGGATCCATGGAACGGGCCATCGCAAGCGCACCGTCATCGTGGCTGTTGTTGGGATTGGTGGTGAACTCGCCTTTGATGCAGTATCCGGGGCCACCCGTGCCCGGGCGTCCGGAGGGTCCGGCCTGGCCGGCGGCGACCTGCTCGGGCGTCATGTCGCGCGTGTTGGGGTCTCCGCCCTGGATGACGAAACCGGGGACATAGCGGTGGAACTTCAACCCATCGTAGAAGCCACCCTGCGCGAGCTCGCAGAAATTGGCGACGTGGATGGGGGCGCCGGCGCCATCAAGGCGAACGCGGATAGTGCCCTTGGACGTCTCGATCACCGCTACTTCGTCACCAGCAACTTCGTAAGCGGGGGTATACAGCTTCTTTCCGAACATACGGAGACCCCTTCTGCTCAAATTGACAACGTATCCCGTCAATTCTAGCAAATACCGCTGGATTCATAACAATGGCAAGGAAATTGTGAGGTTCAGGGTCGCGCGGAGGCGAACCGAAGCGGCCATCGCGCGGCAAGGATGCGTGCGTCGGAGCCTCCACTCATACTAAAAATGCACCCCGGCGAATAACCGGGGTGCTGCGAATCACTCGTTTGCGGCCTCCTCGGGCGGGAGGGGACGCCATTCGTTGACGTAGGCATCGAAGTTCTCGAGGTCCTCGTTGCCGGCGCGGCGCATAGGCGCCAAGATCTCGTCTTGCTGCGCGGTCGTCGACTCCCCTTCGGGTATCGCAAGCGATACGTCCCAGGACTCGCAGATCTGGTTGACGCGGCCGTACATCCATTCGGCGAGCTGGCGCAGATGGTCGATCTCCTCGGTGTAGACGGTCGTCTCGGACACGTTGAGGTTGTCGAGCTCATCGATCGTGGCCTGGATGGAATCGCGCAGCGAGTATGCGGATTTCGAGCGCTGCTGGCGAACGGACAGGTCGGGGTCGAGATACCACCCGTTGAACGCGTCGATCACCTCGCCGATCGCCTCTGCGGAATCGTAGGAGACGATGCGCTCGTAGATCGTCGTCAGCTGGATATACACCTCTTCGTCGGTCAGCGTGCGCTGCTCGGAAGCGTCGTCGCCCGCGGCGTCTCCCACCGTATCGGTCGGCAGTTCGCCGTTCTCGCCCACCTGCCTGCTCGGGAACGTATCGCTTGCGGCCTGTTGGAACGCATGGTAGAACCCGGGCATGACGCCCAGGGGGTCCTTGATGATGAAAACCGCCGCGCCGCCGATCAGGGCGAGCACCACGAGGGTGATGATGAGGCCCTTATACGAGCGCTTATGCGGATGATAGGGGTCCTCATCTGCGGGACGGGCCTTCTTGGCGCGCCGTTTGCCCTGCGCCTCCTCAAGATCGCTCCTGTTGAGCACGTTCGTCTCGGAGGGGTCGACCGAATCGTCGAGCGCGCGCGCGACGGAGACCGGCTCGGCCCCCGGAACCTCGGTCTGGATGAGGTTTTTCGTCAAGCGGGGAAAGCTCGCCGTCTTGCCGGCGGCGAGGTCGGATGAGGAGGACTCGGTGGACAGGATGCCCGGGGCCGGACGGCCGCACTTGGGGCACGTGCGGTCATGGACGGACAGGCGGGCGCCGCATCCTTCGCAGAACACGAAATCGGAGCTCGATGATCCGCCGACATACCCATGGCAGTGCGGGCAGAACGTCTCCCCGTCATCGATTGTCTTCAGGCAGTGCGGACAGATCACAGCATCCCCATTTCGCGTACGTTCATCAGGTGATCAGGCGTCGCGCATCAGCGCGACTGTGTACTAGGATACCACCTCGTTGTGCAGACCTTGAGCCGGCGGGAGCATGCACGAAAGATATGTTACCGGCCGGCTTGCGACGTATCGTCGCGCGACGCCGGGCGCGAGCGCTTCCCCATCGAGACCTTGATGCCCGAGGAGGATTGCACCACACGGCGCTGGCGCTTGCGGCGCGCGGCGTCAGACTCCGATTTGACCGCCTTCGAGGCGGACACCTGGGCACGAGACAGGTCGCGCTGCTCGCGATGGCGCGAAACCATGCTGGTCACGGTGCGAATCCCCCTGCGCGCGCTCGACCCGGTCGATGTCACCCTGTGGGAACCGCGGCCCAGCGACATCTTGACGCCGCGCCCGAACCCCGTGGCGGAACGGCTGCGCTTGGCGGCCGCCCGGTCGACGACGCGCGCCACGGTGAAGAACAGGACGATGCCGACGAGGGCTGAAACAAGCGTTGAGGCGATAATGGGCACCGAGAGCGCCGCGATCGAGAAGAACTCGGGGAACAGCACGATGGCGCACGCGAGGCCCACGACGACGAAGATGAAGACCGCGAGGCGCAGCCGCGTGAAGGGATAGGAGATGCGCCAGATCAGGCTGCAGCCCACCGCCGCCGTCGAAATGAGGCACATCGTCGAGAGCGCCTGCTCGCCAAGGCCGAAGTTGCCGGCGACGAGCATGCACAGGCAGCACGAGACGAGCACGGCGAGCGAGGCGGGACACGCGCGCTTGAGCACGTTCGTGAGGAACTTGCCCTGCACGCGCGCACGGTTGGGCTCGAGGGCGAGCACGAAGCTCGGGAACCCGATGCAGAAGAAGTTGATGACCGTCATCGTGATGGGCTGGAACGGATAGGGCGGGAAGAAGATGCAAAGCGCCGCGAGGCCCATCGAGAAGAGCGTCTTGGTGAGGAACAGCGCGGCGGATCGCTGCAGGTTGTTGATGGAGCGGCGGCCTTCCGCCACGACCTCGGGCATCGAGGCGAAGTCGTTGTCGACGAGCACGATCTCGGCGACGTTGCGCGCCGCGTCGGAGCCGGCGGCCATCGCGACCGAGCAGTCCGCCTCCTTCAGGGCCAAGACGTCGTTGACGCCGTCGCCGGTCATCGCCACCGTGTGGCCGCGCTCCTTGAGGGCGACGACGAGCTCGCGCTTCTGCTGGGGCGTCACGCGCCCGAACACGTGGTAGCGATCGATCGCCGCCTCGATCTTGGCGGGGGTGTCGAGCGAGGTGGCGTCCACATACGACTCGGCCCCCGGCACGCCGACCACCTTGGCGATAGAGGACACGGTGCGCGGGTCGTCGCCGGAGATGACGTTGAGCGTGACGCCCTGCTGGCAGAAATAGCGGATCGTGTCCGCGGCGGAGGATCGGATCTCATCGCGGATGGTGACGAATCCGATCGGCTGGGCCTCCCCGATCATATCGCCCTCATCCGTGAAGCCGTCGACCCTGGCGATCACCAGAACGCGGCAGGTCTCCGCGAGGGCGAACACCGCGTCGCGCACGACGCCGAACGCGCGCTCGGGCAGGCAGAACTGCGCGGCGCCCATGATATAGGCCCCCTCGGCAAAGGAGGCGCCGCTCCACTTCTTCGTCGACGAGAACGGAACGACGGCGAGGGCCTGGAGCTCGCCGGACGTGCGCTTGGCGTAGTAGTCGAGGATGGCGCGGCAGGTCTCGTTCGCGTCGGCAGATGTCGCGCGCGCGATGCCGGCAAGCGCCGCGTCGATGCCGGCGGCGCGCTCGGGCTCGATGTCGGCGAGCGGGACCGCCTGGCCGTTGTCGCCCACGGCGTAGACGCCCTCGACCTCCATGCGCCCCGACGTGATGGTACCGGTCTTATCGAGGCACAGCACGTCGACGCGCGCAAGCGTCTCGATGCAGTACAGCTGCTGCGCGAGCACGTTCCGCCTCGCGAGGCGGAACGTGGCGATGGCGAGAACCGAGGAGGTGAGCAGCACGAGGCCCTGGGGAATCATCCCGAGAAGGGCGCCGACCGTGGAGAGGATCGCCGCGCTGACCTCGCCCCAAGCCGCAGAGCCGGAGAACAGCCAGGTCAGGATGGAGGCAGCAGACCCTCCCGCCGCCGCGGCCCAGCGCGCGTACGACTCGTAGGCGCTCGACAGGAAGAGCGCGATGCCAAGCGGGAGCATGATGGCGCTCGCGAACCGCACGATGGCGTTCAACGCGTTCATGATCTCGGAGTTGACCTTCTTGACGTACTTCGCCTCGTTGTTGATGCGCGCGACGTAGTTGTCGGCGCCGACGTGCTCGACACGGGCGCACACGACGCCCGAGTCGACGAAGCTGCCGCTCATGAGATGGCTGCCGGGGATCTTGCGGATCAGGTCGCTCTCGCCGGTCAGCAGGCTCTCGTTGACCTGGGCCTCGCCTTGGACCACGACAGCGTCCGCGGGAATCTGGTCTCCGCGCCCGAGGCGGACGATATCGTCCTTGACGATCTGCTCGAGATCGATCTCGGACTCCTCCCCGCCGCGGATGACGCGGGCCCGCTTGCTCACAAGCAGGGTGAGCTTGTCGACCATCCGCTTGGAGCGCAGCGACTGGAAGATCCCGATGCCCGTGTTCAGAATCACGATCAGCAGGAAGGTGAGGTTCTTGAACGACCCCGTGATGATCACGAGCACCGCGAGGATCACGTTGATCAGGTTGAACAGGGTGAGCGTGTTCTCGATGATGAGCTCGCGAACCGACTTGGTCTTGAGCTCCATGTTGACATTCACCTGTCCGGCATCGATGCGCTGCTGGACCTCGTCGAGGGAAAGGCCGGAAAGCGGCTCTCCCGCCGCTGCGGCGTATGAGTCGGGATCGTGGGTTGCCATGGCGCTCCTTGAACATCACGGTCGGCCAATATGAAAAGAGAACCAGCGCCGTCATCCGACGCGGTTCTCAACAGACTCGCTTGGTGCCCCATGTTGGATTCGAACCAACGGCCTTCTGCTCCGGAGGCAGACGCTCTCATCCCCTGAGCTAATGGGGCGCAACGCAATCGATTATAGCGACCGAGCGCGGGGCGCGCCACTATCCACACAAGTCCCATGCGTGAACTTTCGGCGGCGAACTTTTAGGGACAGTCCCCTTTGGTTCACGGCGGCGCACGTGCGCCGCCGTGAACCAAAGGGGACTGTCCCTAAAAGTTCGCCCCGGAGGCTACGAACAGATTAAAGTTGAACACTGCAGTGCAGCAGAGCGAACGTTTGGTATACACTGCCCTATTACCCTGACCGGAAAGGAGCGCCATGATCGCCATTCTGCGCAAAAGCGCATCTGACGACGCCGTCAACCACCTTGTCTCTTGGATCGAGAAGAAGGGTCTTCAGACCAACGTGTCCTATGGCGAGAACGAGATCGTTATCGGACTCGTCGGCGACACGACCAAGATAGACCCGTTTCTGCTGGAGTCCATGGACATCGTGGAGCGCGTTCAGCGCGTCTCCGAACCGTTCAAGAAGGCGAACAGGAAGTTCCATCCCGCCGACACCGTGGTCGACTGCGGGCACGGCGTGAAGATCGGCGGGGGCAACTTCCAGGTTATCGCGGGCCCCTGCTCCGTAGAGGGCAAGAACCTCCTGACCATCGCCCGGCGCGTGAAGAAGGCGGGCGCCACCATGCTGCGCGGCGGCGCGTTCAAGCCCCGCACCTCGCCCTACGCATACCAGGGCATGGGGACCGAGGGTCTCGATTTGCTCATCGAGGCGGCAGGAGAGCTCGACATGCCGATCGTGACCGAGGTCATGGACCCGCGCGATGTCCAGCTGTTCGTGGACCGCGGCATCGACGTCATGCAGATCGGCGCGCGCAATGCGCAAAACTTCCCCCTGCTCAAAGAGGTCGGAAAGACCACGACCCCCGTCCTTTTGAAGCGCGGCATGTCGGGCACGATCGACGAGCTGCTCATGGCAGCCGAGTACATCATGAGCGAGGGCAACGAGAACGTGATCCTGTGCGAGCGCGGCATCCGCACGTTCGAGACGCGCACGCGCAACACCTTCGACCTGAACGCGGTCCCCGTCCTCCACTACCTGTCCCACCTGCCGGTCGTGGCCGACCCGAGCCACGCGACCGGCTACACCCGCTACGTGGAACCCATGGCGCTCGCCGCCTGCGCCGCCGGTGCCGACGGCCTTGAGATCGAGGTGCACGACTGCCCGGAGAAAGCGTGGTCGGACGGCTCCCAGGCGCTCACCCCGGATCAGTTCGACCGCACGATGGACCGCATCCGGGCCATCCGAGCCGTCATCTCGACGGGCGATGATCAATCATGACCACCCGGGCGCAGGACATGCGCATCGGCATCGTCGGCCTGGGTCTCATCGGGGGCAGCTTCGCCCGCGCCTACCGCGCGGCCGGGGCGACGGTCTTTGCATACGACACGAGCGCCGACACCATGGACGCCGCGCGCATAGAGACGATCGCCGGCGAGCTCGACGAGCGGACCATCCCCGAATGCGACCTGATCGTGCTCGCCGCCTACCCCGGCGCCTGCACCGCATGGCTTAAGGAGCACGCCGAACTGCTCGGATCCTGCTCCGACCCGGCTGCCGGAACGGGCCCGGTGGTCATCGACACCGCCGGCGTCAAGACCGCCGTCTGCGAGCGCGCCTTCGAGCTCGCGCGCGACCATTCGTTCGCGTTCGTGGGAGCCCACCCCATGGCAGGAACCGAGAACTCGGGTTTCGCCTTCGCGCGCGCCGACCTCTTCTGCGGGGCCCCCATGGTGCTCACGCCGCCGCCCGTCGACGACATCTCACGCCTGACGCTTCTCGACCGCGTGAACACGCTGCTCGCGCCGCTTCGCTTCGGCACGTTCAGCGTCACGACGCCCGAGGCCCACGACGCGGTCATCGCGTTCACGAGCCAGCTCGCGCACGTCGTGTCCAACGCGTACGTCAAGAGCCCGACCGCGCAGGTCCATCATGGGTTCTCGGCGGGGAGCTATCGCGACCTCACGCGCGTCGCCCACCTGAACCCGTCCATGTGGGCAGAGCTCATGTGCGACGACGCGAAGAACCTGAGCCAGGAGATCACCTGGCTCATCGATGCGCTCTCCGCGTATCGCGACGCGCTCGATGCGGGCGACCGGGACCGGCTCCGCATGCTGCTCGCCGAGGGCGACCGCATCAAGCGGAGCCTCGACGACGCCAACGAACGCGCATCGTAATCCACCGAAAGGCCGAATATGTATATCCTCGACATCGATACCAAGCAGCCCTATCGCGTCTATATCGGCACGATGCTGCTCGAGCAGGCCGGCACGCTGACGCGCGAGGCGTGCGGCGGCGAGCGTGCCGTGATCGTCACCGACACGAACGTGGGCCCGCTCTATGCGCTGCCCGTGCGCAAAAGCCTGGAAGAGGCCGGCTACGCGGTCGACGTGTTCACGTTCGAGGCGGGTGAGGAGCACAAGCGCGCCGACACGTACGTCTCGATCCTCGAGTTCATGGCCCGCCATGAGATGACCCGCTCCGATGTGGTCGTCGCCCTGGGCGGCGGCGTCACCGGAGATATGGCCGGCTTTGCCGCGGCAACCTATATGCGCGGCTGCAGCTTCGTGCAGGTTCCCACCAGCCTGCTCGCCATGGTCGACTCCTCGGTCGGCGGCAAGTGCGCCATCGACCTCGCGGCGGGAAAGAACCTCGCGGGCGCCTTCTGGCAGCCCAAGCTCGTCATCGCCGATATCGGCTGCCTCGCCACGCTCGAGCGCGAGCAGTTCGCCGACGGCTGCGGCGAGGTGATCAAGCACGCGGCCATCGCCGACGCCGACCTGTTCGAGGAGCTGGAGCGCACGCCGCTCACGCTCGACCTCCTGATGGAGGACGTCTCGCGCGTCGCTTTGCTCGTTGCGCGCAACATCGACATCAAGAGGGCCATCGTGGTGGCCGACGAGCGCGAATCGTCCGTACGCAAGCTGCTCAACTTCGGGCACAGCATCGGCCATGCGGTGGAGGCGTCCGAGAGCTACCGCCTCGGGCACGGCACGTGCGTTGCCATCGGCATGAACCTCATCGCGTCGGCGTCCGCGCACCGCGGGTACTGCGACGCCGAGGTGCCTTCGCGCATCCGCTCCCTGACTGCCGCCCATGGGCTCCAGAACACCTGCAGCCGCAACGTCGAGGAGATCTACGCCGCGGCGCTCCATGATAAGAAGCGTCGCGGGGATTCGATCGACCTGGTCATCCCGCATGCCATCGGCGCGTGCTCCATCGAGCCCACCGATCTGGAGGAATTCCGCTCGATCATTTCCGAAGGACTCGAGATGCAGGAGGGTGACATCGCATGCTAGCCCGCATTACCCCGACCCCGCTCGCCGGATCCGTCCCGGCTATCGCCTCGAAATCCATGGCGCACCGCCTCATCATCGCGGCAGCGCTGTCGAGCGGGACGACGCATGTCGTCTGCAACACCACGTGCGCGGACATTGACGCGACCGTGCGCTGCCTCACCTCGCTCGGGGCGCGCATCAACGTCGTCGACGACGGATATGAGGTCCACCCCGTTCCCAAGAGCATCGAGCTCGGCATCCTCAAGGCGTTCCAGGGCGCCAAGCTCGACTGCGGCGAGTCAGGAAGCACGCTGCGCTTCATGCTGCCCGTCGCCTGCGCACTCGGGGCGCAGGCGACCTTCGTCGGCGCCCAGCGCCTCGGCGAGCGCCCCCTCACGCCCCTCACCGACGAGCTCATGGCGGCAGGCTGTACGCTGTCCGCCGACGGCGGCTTCCCGCTCGTCACGTCGGGACGGCTGCGCCCGGGGCGTTTCGTGCTCCCCGGTACGGTGAGCTCGCAGTTCATCTCGGGTTTGCTGCTGTCGTTCCCCCTGCTGCCCGGCGACTCGGAGATCGAGGTGCACGGCCGCATCGAGAGCAGGCCGTATATCAACCTGACCGTGCAGGCGCTCAAGCTGTTCGGTGTCGACATCGCCATCGAGCGCATGACGGCTCCCAACGGGATCGACGACATCACGCGCTTCCGCTCGAGCGGCAACGTCTACCGCACGCCCGGCGAGGTCAAGGTCGAGGGCGACTGGTCGAACGCCGCCTTCTGGCTGTGCGCGGGAGCGCTCGGAAACGAGCCCGTCGAGGTCCGCGGGATCTCCCTGACCTCCGCCCAAGGGGACCGCAACGTGCTCGCCGCCCTCTCTCGTTTCGGCGCGCGCACGAAGCGCGCATCAGAAGCCGCCATCGTGCAACCGGACAACCTGCACGCCTTCTCGATGAGCGCGCAGGACATCCCCGATCTGGTGCCCGTCATCTCCGCCGTCGCGGCGTGCGCCGACGGCACGACTATCATTCGCGACTGCGCCCGTCTGCGCATCAAGGAATCCGATCGCCTGGCCACGACGGCATCCGAGCTCGCCGCGCTCGGCGCGCATGTCACCATCGATCATGACAGCCTCGTCATCTACGGGCAGGAGCGCCTGTCCGGCGGCGAGGTCGATTCGCACAACGATCACCGCATCGCCATGATGGCCGCCATCGCCGCCATCCGCTGCGACGGCGAGGTGCTCATCCATGGCGCCGAGGCGGTCCGCAAGTCGTACCCGGCGTTCTTCGACCACTACCGCATGCTCGGCGGACGCGTCGAGCTGACCGAGGAGTAGCGCATGGCATCGGTATTCGGCAACGCGGTCACGCTCTCCATATTCGGCCAGTCGCACTCCCCCGCCATCGGGTGCTCCCTCGACGGGATCCCCGCGGGGATCCCGGTCGACGCTGACGAGCTGCAGCGCTTCCTCGATCGGCGCGCGCCCGGCCATGCGCCGACATCGACCGCGCGCAAGGAGGCCGACCGGCCGGAATTCATCGCCGGCATCACCGACGGGCACACCAACGGCGCCCCGATCGCGGCGATCATCCGCAACACCAACACGAGATCGGTCGACTACGCCGAGCTCAGGCGCATCCCGCGCCCGGGCCATGCCGACTATCCGGCGCGCATCAAGTACGCGAACAACCACGACGTCTCCGGCGGCGGCCATTTCTCCGGAAGGCTGACCGCCCCGCTGTGCATCGCGGGCGGCATCGCCCTGCAGGCGCTCTCCCTGCACGGCATCCGCATCGTCGCCCACATCGCGAGCCTGGGGCCCGAGCCCGTCGTGGACATGCCGCTCGACCCGATGAAGCTCAACGAGGCCCAGACGACCCTGATTTCGGCCAATCCGCTGCCGTGTATCAGCTCCATGGCGGCAAGCCGGATGCGCTCGTGCATCCTGGAGGCGAAGCAGCAGATGGACAGCGTCGGCGGCGTGATTGAATGCGCGGCCTACGGGGTCCCCGTGGGAGTCGGCGACCCCATGTTCGACGGCCTGGAGAACCGCATCGCCCGCATCGCGTTCGGCATCCCCGCCGTCAAGGGCGTCGAATTCGGCGCCGGATTCGCTGCCGCGCGGATGCACGGCAGCGAGAACAACGACCCCTACCGCATGGAGGCCACCGAGGTGCGCCCCCAGACCAACAACGCCGGGGGCATCCTGGGCGGCATCTCCACGGGAGCGCCCGTCATCTGGCGCATGGCCGTCAAGCCGACGCCATCGATCGGAACCCCGCAGCGCAGCGTCGACATGGACGCGGGCGCGGACGCGGACCTGACCGTCCGCGGGCGCCACGACCCGTGCATCGTGCCGCGCGCCATACCCGTCGCCGAGGCCGCGTGCGCCCTCGCCCTGCTCGACGCCATGCTGGAAGACGGCTTCCGCTTTCCCGCCTGATCGAGCCCGTTTCTAGATACGCCCCATCTACCGTACCGTTGAGGAACAACCATGGAACTAACCGACATTCGCGCCCGTCTCGATGAGATCGATGCCGGCATCCTCGATCTGTTCGTCGAGCGCATGGGCCTTGCCGCCGAGGTGGCCGCGTCAAAGAAGCGCACCGGCAAGGCGGTGTTCGACCCCGCCCGGGAGCGCGACAAGCTCCACACGCTGGTCCATGCGGCGCCCGAGGAGCTCGCCCCCGAGGTCTCGAGCCTGTTCTCGCTGCTGATGAGCATGAACAAGGCGGCTCAGCTCAAGATTCTGCACGAGGGCGACCCCGAAAGCGTGACGTCGCGCGCCCTCGCATCGCTCATGCCGGTCGACCAGCCGTTCCCCACCACGGCCACCGTCGCCTGCCAGGGCGTCGAGGGAGCCTACAGCCAGATCGCTGCCTGCAAGCTGTTCAAAGTGCCCAAGATCACGTTCATGACCTCGTTCGAGGGCGTGTTCCGCGCGGTGCGCGACGGCCTGGTCGAGTTCGGCGTCCTTCCCATCGAGAACTCCACCGCCGGATCGGTGAACGCCGTCTACGACCTGCTCGCGCAGTACCGGTTCTCCATCGTGCGCTCCCTGCGGCTCAAGATCGATCATCAGCTGCTCGCAAAGCCCGGCGTGCGCCTCGAGGACATCCACGAGGTCTATTCCCATGAGCAGGCCCTCGCGCAATGCTCCGACGCGATCGAGGAGCTCGGCGTGCGCGTGCACGTGTGCGAAAACACCGCGAAGGCGGCGGAGCGCGTCGCCACCAGCGAGCGTCGCGACATCGCCGCGCTCTCCTCTCGAGACTGCGCCTCGCTGTACGGGCTCGATGTCCTGTGGGAGGACATCCAAAACGAGGGGAGCAACTTCACCCGTTTCGTCGTCGTGTCCGCAACCCCGCGCATCTACCCCGGCGCCACGCGCACGTCGCTGATGCTGACCCTGCCGCACGCCCCCGGCTCGCTCTACCGGGTGCTCGAACGGCTCTACGCGCTCGACATCAACCTCGTCAAGCTCGAGAGCCGCCCCATCGGCAACCGGGACTTCGAGTTCATGTTCTACTTCGACCTCGACTGCCCCTTCGGCACGCCGGCGCTCAACACGCTGCTCGACGCCCTCGACGACGTGTGCGAGCGCTACACCTACATCGGATCGTACACGGAGGTGGTCTAGATGGCGACGCGCCCCTACGGCGTGCTCGGACGCACACTCAAGCACAGCTACACCCCCGCCATCTACCGCGATCTCGCCGATATGGACTACGTACGCTTCGAGCGGGAGCCCGAGCAGCTCGAGGAGTTCCTGCGCGGAGACGAATGGGAGGGCGTCAACGTCACGATCCCCTACAAGCGGGCCGTGATGCCCTATCTCGATGAGCTCGCCGAAGCGGCCGAGCGCCTTGGGAACGTGAACACGATCGTGCGCCTTGCTGACGGGCGCCTGCGTGGAGACAACACCGATTACTTCGGGTTCAAGTTCCTGGTCGAGTCGCTGGGCATCGATGTGGCCGGAACGACCGCGCTCGTGCTCGGGGGCAGCGGAGGAGCCGGGACGACGGCGCGCACCGTCCTGTCCGATATGGGCGTGCGCGCGATCACGGTCGGACGCAGCGCTGAGGTGACCTACGACGATCTCGACGCGTACCGCGACGTCGAGCTCATCGTCAACTGCACGCCCGTGGGCATGTACCCCAACTGCCCCGCCTCGCCCCTCGATCTCGAGCGCTTCGACAACCTCGACGCCGTCATCGACATCGTCTACAACCCGGCGCGCACCGGCATCATGATGCAGGCCGAGCGCCTCGGCATCGCCACCGCGGGCGGCCTGCTGATGCTCGTCGCGCAGGCGGCGCAGGCCGTCGAGCGCTACACGGGCGCGCAAATCGACGACGCGCGCATCGTCGAGGTGACCGAGCGGCTCTCGGCCTCGACGCAGAACATCGCCCTGATCGGCATGCCGGGCAGCGGGAAGACCCGCGTCGGGCAGAACCTTGCGCGCATGCTCGGTCGCGAGCACGTCGACGCCGACGCCGCATTCGCCGCGCGCACCGGCCGCAGCTGCGCGGAGTTCATCACCACGTCGGGCGAAGAGGCCTTCAGGCAGGAGGAGACCGCGTGCCTGCGGGAGCTGGGCGCACGGTCGGGCCTTGTCATCTCGTGCGGCGGCGGCGTGGTCACGCGTCCCGAAAACTACGAGCTGCTGCATGAGAACAGCCGTATCATCATGCTCGACCGTCCACTCGGCGAGCTCTCGTCCGCAGGCAGGCCGATATCCGCACGCGACGGCGTGCAGAAGCTTGCCGACCAGCGCATGGGCCTGTACCGCGCCTGGGCGGACCTCATCGTCAAGTCGCGCGATTGCGCCGAGCGCACCGCCGAGGCCGTCATTGACGAACTCGGGCTTGCGCACTGAGCCCCATCGAACGCAACGCGTAAGGAGGAAGCGCCGTGAAAGCACTTGTCCTGAACGGACCGAACCTGAACATGCTCGGCGTGCGCGAGCCGGATATCTACGGTCGCGAGACCTATGAGGACCTGGTCGCCCTCTGCAAGAAGGCGGGGGCGGACGCCGGATTCGATGAGGTCGCGGTATACCAGTCCAACCACGAGGGAGACCTCATCGACCAGATCCAGCATGCGCTCGGCACCTACGACGGCATCGTCATCAACCCGGCCGCCTACACGCACACGAGCGTCGGCATTCTCGATGCGGTGAAGGCCGTCAGCCTGCCGTGCATCGAGGTGCACATCTCCGCGGTCGAGGATCGCGAGGAGTTCCGCCAGATCTCGTATGTGCGCGCAGCCTGCATCAAGACCATCACCGGCGAGGGCCTGCAGGGGTACGCCCATGCGCTGAGGCTGCTTGCCGACCACCTGCAGCACGGCTGACGGCGGCGAACGGGCAGCGATGGTCGACATACGGCATGCGGGACAACAGGCCAAAGAGCGCCTCTCAGATGCGCTTTCATCCGGCGCGCTCTATACGCTGCTGTTCGCCTCGATCATCGCCCTGTTCGGCAGCACCTACACGATGATCATCTCGCCCATCATCGTGATCTTTCGCACCAAGCGCAACGTCGCCTTCTCGACGTCCCTGCTGGGGCGCATCCTCATCACGCTCCCCTTCTTGAACATCCTCTCCTACCTAGCGACGCTCAACATCCTCTGCTGCATCGCGCTGAACATCATCGTGCCGTTCCTGCTCGTCGTGATCCAGTCGAACCAGTTCGACCAGAAGGCGTACTTCGGGTACGTCATGGCCTTCGTGTTCCTCGAGCTGATCCCGCACTCGCCCGACGAGTTCTTGATCCAGCTGGCGTCCACGGTCTACGCCACCGTCGTGCTGGTGGTCGTGCTGTATTTCACGCGGTGGTACAAGGGCCGCTCGCGCGATCCGGAGCGCGAGCTCGATGAGAGCCTCGGGCACCTGGCGGAGCTGCTCGACCGTCTCGCCGACGGAGAGTCGCCCGCCCTGCTGTCCCAGGAATTCCTCAAACTCGAGAAGACGTTCGACCGGCTCTGCTTCAGCAGCCGCAAGCTGTTCCAGGAGCCAAACCGCACGACGCTGAAATACTATCTGTACGCCACGCTCTTCCAGCGTGCCATCTACCTGCTTTCGGACCCCGCCTGGCGCTCCGGCCGCGAGCACGATGTCGACCTGTCCGTCTTCCATCACGTCGCCGCGATGGTCAGGCAGGTGCGCGCCGCGTCGACGCCGGCCGAATGCGCGGCGGTCCACCGCATGCTGAAGATGATTCTCAGCATGGTCGACCTGCCCGAGGGACGGACGCGCATCTTCTTCCACAGCGTGCTGCACACGCTGATGCTCATCACCTCCCAGGCCCCCGAGCGCCGCCGGCATCTCCCCTGGCGCGTGGCCCCGCTGCGCGACATCGCGGCCAACTTCATCCACCACCTCGACAGCGATTCCTTTGAGTTCCGATTCGCCACGCGCCTTTCGGTCGTTCTGGTCATCACCTGCTCCATGAGCATGCTGTGGGGCGCGAACCATGTCTACTGGGTGCCCCTGAACGCGTTTCTGCTTCTCATGCCGAGCTACGAGGAGAGCACGCATCGCATGCGCACGCGTCCGCTCGGCACCGCCATCGGCTGTATCGTGGTGTTCGCGGCGTCCCATATCATCCACGACCCGCTCGCCGTGTACTGCTTCTGCATGGTCATGATCCTGCTGGTGTACGCCTGCACGCCGGGCAGCTGGGTCCAGGCCATCTTCGCCACCTCGTTCGCGCTGATGATGACATCGCTCACGATCGACGAGACGACGGCGATGGCGCTGCGCCTCTTCTATGTGCTGATGGCCGTCGGTATCGTGCTCGTCATCAACTACCTCGTGCTCCCTTCCAAGCGGGAGAAGATCTTCGAGTGCAACAAGCGCCAGCTGAACGGCATCATCAAGGCGTACTGGGGGTTCGTCGAGCGCAGCGTGACCGAGCATGTGGAGCTCCGCATCTCAGGCGAGATGCTCTCGGCCTATCATCTCGTCTACGACGAGGCGATCGCGTACGTCCGCGCCATCGATGACGAAGAGGTCCGCGATTACGAGGAATCACGCCTGGTGACGCGCTGGCACATGTTCTCTGAACTCGAGCAGATCGAGTACCTTGTCCAAGCGGGCGAGCTCGATGACGAGGACCTGGCCCTCATCCGCCATATCGCGCTGACGCTCAAGGACCGCACGATGCCCATGTCGCGCAGCTATCTGCCCGGCAAGCTCATCCCGCAAATCCACTCCGAGGATCTGCGCTACGCGCTCGAGCACTACATGGCCAATCGCATCAAACTCAAATAAGCTCGCATGGTCTTTTGGGGACAGGTGATTTTTATTCATGCCGGCGCGGAGGCGCCGGCATGAATAAAAATCACCTGTCCCCAAAAGACCATGCGACTAACGGTTGAGCATCTCCCGTGCATGGTCGAGCGAGGCCTGGGTGGCATCGCCGGAAAGCATGCGCGCGATCTCCCGCACGCGGTCCTCCCCCTCGACAGGGATGAGCTGCGTCTCGGGAACGTCATCGCCCGTTTTGGAGACGACGTAGTGGCGATCGCCCATGACGGCGACCTGGGCCAGATGCGTCACGACGATAACCTGGTGCGTCCGCGCCAGGTCGGCGAGCACGAGCGCCAAAGCGCGTGCAGTGGAGCCGCCGACGCCGGCGTCGACCTCATCGAACACGAGGGTGTCGACGCCGTCCGCCTCGCCGAGCACGACCTTGGAGGCGAGCATCACGCGGGAAAGCTCGCCGCCCGAGGCGATGCGCCTGAGCGGACGAGGGGTCAGGCCGGCGCCGCTGCGATACAGCAGCTCGCAGGCGGCAGGACCCGCCTCCGTCCACGAGGCGCGCGGAAGATCCCTGCTCTCCCAAACGAGCTCGGCGCGCCCCATCTCGAGGCGCATCATCTGCTTGCCCACCTCGCGGCAAAAGCGCGGAGCCGCGGCGTTGCGCGCACGCATAAGAGCGCGCGCCGCCTTGGCGAGCTCGCCTTCCGCCTTGTCACGGGCCTCCTTGGCACGACGGACCCGCTCGTCGGCATCGTCGACCAGGGAGAGCAGCTCAGAGGCCTCCTCGCGCCTGGCGAACACATCTTCCATGCGCGGACCCCACTGACGCATGAGGCCGCGCAGCTCCGCCATGCGATCCTGCGCGGCGGCAAGCTGCTCGGGATCGAAATCGATATCCTGGGCATAGCGACGAAGCTCCGAGGCGACGTCTTCGAGCGTGATGGCGGCCGATGCCAACGAATCGGCGAACTCGGCGAGCTTGGCATCGACCGAACCCATGCGGGAAAGCTCGGCGATCGCCGCGTTCAGGGCGTCGAGCGACCCGTCCTCGCCCGAAAGGTACCGATCCGCATCGAGCGCGCACGCGATCAGCGATTCAGCGTGCTCCGCACGCGGCAGCGTCTCCTCGAGCTCTTCGAGCTCGCCTTCGCGAGGATCGACCTCGCAGATGCGCTCGTAGGCAAAACGCGCCTCCTCGAGCCTCGACCCCTGCGTGCGCGAGGCGGCCTCCACGCGGTCGAGCTCCCGCTGCGCCGCACGTGCCGCCGAAAGCGCGGCGCGGTACGCCTCGAGAGGCCCCGTAACCGAGGGACCCGCCCACGCATCGACCATCTCGACATGAGTAGAGGGATCCAGCAGGCGCTGGTGCTCGTGCTGTCCGCACAGGTCGATATTCGAGCCGACGCGCTCGGCGAGCTCGCGCACGCTGGCAAGCGAGCCGTCGATCTTGACGCGGCTGCGCCCATCGGAAGCGAGCCGGCGCAGCACCACGGTGCCCTCGGTATCGCGCGCGCCCAGAAAGAGGCGACCCTCGACCGTAGCGGAGGATTCTCCCTCACGGACCATGGACGAGTCGGCGCGCTCCCCCATGATGAGCTTCAAGGCGGACAGGAGCGCGGTCTTGCCCGCACCCGTCTCGCCGGTGAGTACCGTCAGGCCCTCGCAGGGATCCAGCGTCGCCTCGCGGATCAGGGCGAGATTGGAAACGCGCAGCTCATCAATCATTGCGACGCACTCCGTAAAAGACGCGGGAGACGGAATTGTAGAAGCTCTCGGGACCGTAGTCGAGCAGCAGGACATCGGCCTCACCGCGACGGGAAACAAGGCGCTCCACAACGCCCGTCGGCGTCAAGAACCTGCCGTCGACCGCGATAGCGGGCACGGAGGGCCGGTCATGGGACATCGTCACCTCGACGATGTCGGAAGGCGACGTCAAAAATGCGCGCGCCTGGATGGTGTGCGGGGCGATGGGCACGCACACGAGCCCGGTGTATTCAGGGCTCACGATGGGGCCGCCGGCCGACAGGGCGTAACCGGTCGATCCGGTCGCCGTCGACACGACGACGCCGTCGCCGCGCAGGCGGTCGATATGGTGCCCGGATACCGAGATGTCGAACTCGACCATATCTGAGAGCGGGCCACGGGTGAGGGCGATGTCGTTGAGGCCGAATGCGCTGATGGTGTGCTCCTCCCCGCGCTCGTCGACGGAATACACGTCGCAATGGATCGTGGCGCGACGGCTCACATGCATCTCTCCGGCAAGGGCATCGGCAACGACGGGCAGGATGTCGCGCTCCTCTGGGCTGGCGGCGGTCAAAAAGCCGAGATGCCCGTACGAAAGACCGAGGATGGGAATCTCGCGGGACCCCACGATGCGCACGGCGCGCAGAAGGGTGCCGTCGCCGCCGAGGGAAATGACGAGATCACTGCCATCGATGTCGGGTTCGGCGGCGATCTTCGACTTCTGGTCCGCCGCCCACGCCACCTCGTAGCCCTGACGGCTCAGCCACAGCTCGAGCGTGAGGCCGCTTTGAACCGCCTCGCTCTTCTGATAGTTGGGGACGAGAAAGATCTTCATAGGTTCACCGCCTTAACGTTGAGGTGCGTACACTGGCAAGCCAGCTCCTCAGAGCTGCGGGCATGGTACAGGCTGCAGTCTCCGAGCAGGAAGAACTCACGGTTTCCCTTGGTGCCCGTGATGGGGGATGCGCAGATGTCGACGGGATACAGGCCGCTTTCGGCGAACAGCGCGACGGTCTGTTGAAGCACGCGGGCGTGCACGCGGGGGTCGCGCACGATGCCCCCCTCGCCCACCTCGTCGGCAGACGCCTCGAACTGCGGTTTGACGAGGGTGAGGAAGCGCCCTGAGTCGCGCAAGAGCTCGAGAACGGCGGGAAGGATGACGCGGATGCTCGTGAAGGACACGTCGCACACGGCGAGATCGAACGAGCGCACATGGCCCATATCGGGGACATCGACGATATTCGTGCGCTCGAGCAGCGTCACGCGCTCATCGTTTCGTAGCGACCAGGCGAACTGGGCGCGACCGACGTCGACGGCCACGACATGGTTGGCGCCGCGTTGGAGCAGACAGTCGGTGAATCCGCCCGTCGAGCATCCGATATCCAGGCAGGACAGGCCGCTCGGATCGACCTGGAACGCATCGAGGGCGCCTGCGAGCTTGAGCCCGCCGCGTCCCACATAGGGCAGGTGGCCTTTGACGTGGATCTCGACCCCGGGGACGACGCGCGTCGCCGCCGACTCCAGCCTCTCGCCCGCGCTAGAAACCAGGCCGGCCATGCATAAGCGCAGGGCCTCCGCGCGATCCGCGCACAGGCCCTGCGCAACCATCTCTTCGTCGAGGCGCACTCGCTTCATCAGTGCTGCTGCTCCTCTGCACCAGACGTGCCGCCGTGGGCGGCATCCTCATCCATGCTCTCGGCCAGCTGCTCTTCCTCACGGGGCGAAAGCTCGAACGTATCGACCATATCAACGGCCTTGGAGCCGAGCCCGATCGCCTCGTCGAACAGGTCGAGGCAGCGCTCCAGCGAGGTGTCCTTGGACCTGACGGTGGCGATAATCTCATCGAGACGGCCCGTCAGGTCGTCAAACGAGTGAAGGGTGGAATCACTCATGGGACTCGTCGTCTTGATCGACGGCATCGGTCACGACGACATCAACGTCGACATCGGCGTCGGAATCGTCCTCGGGCTCAACATCGTGGCCGGGCAGCTCGTCTGCACGGGCGATGCGGCCGAGCACGCCGTTCACGAAGCGAGCCGACTCATCGGTGCCGTACGCCTTGGCGACCTCGACGGCCTCGTTTATGACAACGGCGTCATCGATGGGGTCGTCGGTCTGCAGGCGCATCTCGTACACCGCGATGCGCAGCAGGTTTCGATCGGCGCTCGGCATGCGGTACAGGCTCCAGTTATCGGACACCTCGTGCAGCGCGTTGTCGATGCGGTCGAGGTTGGCGTAGCAGCCGCGAGCGAGCTTCTCGGCGTACTCGTTCAGCGGGCCCTTCGACAGCAGGAAATCGCCGTCGAGCACCTGGTCCACAGGCTTATCAAGCGCCTCTGCCTGAAACAGGATCTGCAGCGCCTGGCTGCGGGCAAGGGTGCGCCCGCGTTCAACTTTAAGACTCACGTATGTTACTCCTTGGGAAACACCAGACCGTCGATGCAGACGTCGACCGCAGCGACCTCGACGCCGATCTGAGCATCGATGGCCTTGACCGTAGCGGCGCGGATGGCTTCGGCGAGCTTCTTGAAGGGATAGCCGAAGAACACCGTGACGCGCACGGTCAGGTGCAGCTTGTTGTCCTCAACCTCGGCCTCGATGGGCGGCAGCGCGGGTGCGGCGCTCTTGGCGGAAAACATCGACACGAGATTCGTGGCCAGATCCCTCACGCCAACGGAGGCGACGCCCTCGACCTCCTCGACAACATGGGAGACGATAATGGACAGCACCTCGGGCGCGATGGCGATACCGTCGATCTTGATCTCTTCAGACATGTTCTCACCCATTTCATGCAACGGAATGCGGGCAGGTTCCACGTTACGAACCAGTGTACACGATACCCCATATCGACACCGTTGGGACGCGGACATCGGCCACGCAACGAAAAAAGGGCGGGGTGCGCGACCCCGCCCTCGTGCAATCTGGCTGATCGGACGATCGACTAGACGCGGGAGACGAACTTGCCGTCGCGGGTGTCGACCTTGATCTTCTCGCCGACGTTGAGGTACATCGGGACCTGAACGGTGGCACCGGTCTCGATGACGGCCGGCTTGGTGCCGCCCTGGACGGTATCGCCCTTGAAGCCGGGGTCGGTCTCGGTGACCTCGACCTCGATGAACATCGGCGGATTCACGCCCATGAGCTCGTCATCGGCGTAGAGCAGCTGGCAGACGTCGTTCTCCTTGAGCCACTTGGAGTTGTCGCCGATGAAGTCTACGGGCACGGGGACCTGGTCGTAGGTCTCCATGTTCATGAAGTAGTAGTGATCGCCGTCGTTGTAGAGATACTGCATCTCGGTGGTGGTCAGCGTCACGCTCTCGAACTTGGAGCCGGCGTTGCAGGTGTTCTCGACGACGCGACCGGTCTTGATGTCCTTGGTCTTGTAGCGGACGAAGGCGCCGCCCTTGCCCGGCTTGACGTGCTGGAACTCAACGATGGTGCAGACCTTGTCCTTGATGCGAAGGCCGAGGCCGTTCTTGAAATCGGCAGTGGTGATCGAAGCCATGGATATGAGCCTTTCTCATGTGATACAGCGAACTGTAACAGTATACGCCCAGTCACAGCCCTGCGCAAAAAGTCCCAATAAGAGCTGTGCATATCGGGGACGTACCCTCCGCATGCACTTGTTGCAAATTGAGGACACCCTTGGGCGAGCGCTTTTGGAACATGTTCGCATGTCTCATATCAAGCATCCCATTTAGAATCATGCCAGTTTGGGACGCGTTCCTACTCGTGGCTACGAGCCCGTCATCCTACAGAAAACTCGCCAATCACCGTAGTCCCGTCCGCGTCGTATACCGGAATGCAAGTCTCAACAGAGCTCAGAGCATCGTGATAAGCGCGCTCAAGATCGGGATTGTCAACCAATGTGGCCAGGAGCTGCTCGATGTCGCTTGCATCGGCTAAGCCGTCAGTAGAAAGCGCTCTATCAACTTGGGCGGTAAATCCATCTGCCGTCTGCTCAGATATGCTCCCCTCGGACATGAGCGCATCAAGCTCGGAGTCCAAGGCCCGTTCTATCCGCTGTTCACGATCCACTTGCATGGCTACCGCCTCAGAAGGCGTGGATGCCATTCCCTCGGCAGCATGAAGATCTTCCTTTTTGACAAAGCCTTCTTTTCCGTTTGTTGCTTGGACGAGAATCATATCTGGTTCGTTCTCGTATGACGACGCCAAGCTTGCTGAACCGAATGTCTTACCGTCGCTATTGACGGCATAAGATGTTGATGGATTCGCATCAGCTTGCGCGGCTATCGAGCCCAGAAGGGCGCCTGCAACGCCTACGGTAGTTATAGCAGTGGCCGCAACCGATTTCTTAGTCTTAAGCATGACGCACCTCTATTCTTTACGATCGGTTACCATCTCAACAGGAATGATTTCCGAATTTTGCACAGCCTGCTGCAACAGTTTGTATGCTGTTTTGGATAATGGGTGTTGCAGCCTTCTAGCAGCGAAAATCTACATGTTCGGCAAGAAGGATTTTGAGTTCGCCTTTCGAATGCACACCGAGCTTCAAATATGCTTCTCTTCGTGCAGCATTAACCGTTCCAAGCGAATAGGTGAGCTTGCGTGCTATCGTCGGTCCCGAATAGCCGCGCGCTATGAGAACGGTGACTTCAGCTTGCGTGATATTTAGTCCACGCCCAATCAGATAGGATCGCACGCGATCGGCATTTTGAGGTGCGTATTCGGAAACCTCATGCCGTCTTGCTTCTAGGTCGAGCGTAACGATACATGAAAGAACGAGCGTGCTTAATCCGATAAGGAATGCCCTTGCACCCGTGTCGAGCACGAGCGGAAATGTCTGACCGTGTTCGGCACTATAAACAGCTACCACACCCATTGCGTTTTCTAAGAGCGTTCCAAAGAGGATTCCGAACACTAAAGCCCAAATGCCAAGAATTCTAGATGAACAGTGCCCTTCAACACGGTTGGATGTCGATAACACGATGTCGGCCAACAGGACAACCAGCGCCAAACACCCCGTTAACAACTCGCTTTGAACGACGCACAGAGCACAGGCCAGCGCGATGGCAAGGATGCGCAACGATGCGGGAAGCTCAGAGACGTGAATGACACGATCGGCACGACGAAACAAACCGACACCGAAGATGACGATTGCTGGAAATTCGAACAATCTCGAAGAATACGAGCTGAAGAAGTGCCACGATTCCTGGATGAGAAATCCTACGAGAAGACCGCCGGCCACCTGCAAGGCGACATCCCTACGAGGCGTTACTGCACGCGAGCTATGCTGTTGACGTCGTGCATTTTGAATAGTTCGCACATCCACATGAGAATGCATTATGCGAACCACGCCATCCCATATCTCCATGATGCAGAGCAGCGATACTACGAGTGCCCAGGTGATCGAAGAGAGGGATCCGAGCACGAGCGCTGCAAGCGCAAAAACGAAAAACTTTGCCGGGCTCCAGTTGTATCGTGGGGCCTCAATCGTTGATGTGGGAGATTGCACCACGAGACCCAAAAGCGCCGCAGTGCACAGCCCTACGGCAACGCTAGATATCAGCGGGAAGCTCCATGCAAATTGTGGTTGCAAGGAAAACATCACGGTATATGAAACGATGACTGCAATAGAAATGAACAGCACCGCCAGGCACACCATGTGTAACCGGTGGCATACTTGGCCGTTTCGCCATTGAGAAAGGGAGAAGCGGCCGGCACCAAGCGCTGCGACGGCAAGAAGCGCTCCGGCCGCCATCGCATTGCTTACGCACCAGCCTCTCATGACCATCCACGGTGCTGGAATGATGAAAACAAGTACGCTTAACAGTCCGAGCGATGCTGTTCTAACAAACGCAGGAACCAGTGAGGAAGTCCGGCGCGTCTGGTTCGACTCCTGTTGCACCGCCAAAGTTTTCTCGTTATCGATATCATCGATCGCGGCAAGATAGGCCTCCTTCAAGACAGACAGCGATTCAACCCTTAGCTTCTTGTACGCATGGCTGAGATACGAACGAACCGTTGCAGCCTTGATATTCTGGATTGCGGCAGATTCGGATGACGAGAGTCCACAGAGCGCATTGGCTAGGCAGGTGATTTCGCCCTTCGATAACGGTGAGTCCGGAAAGGTGCTCTGCAGCCACGTGCGGGCGCTATCAAGCCGACTGTCCAGTAGTTGATCACCGCGATCATTGCTCGAAAACTCATCTTCCTGGATCCGCGATCGATGGGCTTCATCGTGCGTGAGGTCCCTGCAGCAAATATGCTCATGTTCAAAGGATGCTTTTGTTGTTCGAATTATTAGTGCATCGATAAGTGTGAGCACGATCGACAGGATACTCAACGCCAAACCTTCAGACGCGCTCATCGTGATCAGGGGCATATATGCTACAAGGTAGATCCAACCTGCGACAATACCGGAAAACCGAGAAGCAAACTGCCATCGGAGCACCGACAACGATGCACAGCGTTGACGAACAATCTCGAGAAGGATGATGACCAGGGCAAGTGCGCACTGAGCTATTAAAGCCGTCACATATTGATACCTCGGAATCATTGAAGATCCGATACACAGGGCACACCATCCAACGATGCCGGCAATTCCCGCCGCAAACGATAAACAGATACTGAGAATCTGTCGCCCATTGCGTTGTTCCCTTGCTTCTCGACAAGTATCTGAGTGAGGTCGTATACAACCCGTTCGAAGCCGACTGCATGCAAGAGAGAAGAGGAGAAAGGAGGTGAATGAAAGCGCTGACTGAATATACACGGTGGAAAATGCATCGACATCCCGCCCCAAAAGCACACTACACAATGTTGCGAGCGCATGGAGGGCAGCCATGCAGGTGAACGCAAACATCGCGATAAGCAGAGCTTTGAAATGAGTTCGCAGGAATCTATATCCTTGAGAAGCGTCGATGTGCGAAATGAAGGACCCAAGCGCCACGGCAGTACAGCAGAGCACGGGAAATCCGGGTGCCAGATCAGCGTACATGACGACATCTCGCGAGAAGAGAATCGCATGGTGCGGTGTTGCGAGCAGTATACATGCGCAGAAGAGGATGATTGCCGCTACTTTTGGTCGCATAGCCCCTCCATCCGCCCCATGTTGCCCCATTGCCTCGACTATATCATGCGCCCCAAAAGGAAGCTGACTCCTTATGGAGCATTTCGGGCAAGGAAACAATTTGTGTTCCTTCCCCATTCGGAACTAATCGCAAAAGGAGACTCAGGACCCGGTATCGCTGAAAAACCATCATCCTAGCTTGGAACTATACATGTGTCATGCGGAGAAGCATATCATAAAGCTTGGCACTCATAAGCGGAAAAGCCGATTTCTCTTCAAGGTCTTCATTCAGGTTTTCGCAGTTAAAAGCATACAACAGCCTTATTTGCTTAAATTATATAAGCACTGTTGTATCCACCGCCCCTTTCAGCGGTAATCATTCGAAATACTTTGATCGCTACTGTTCATGCAAAGGGTGAAGAACAATGATCACTGAGTGGAAGTCCATCCAAGCAAAAATCGTTACCGCAGGGTTTATCCTTGCCGCTGGGTGTATGCCGAATGTTGCTACGGCAGCAGATATAACTCAGATTCAAGAAGTAACTGAACCCATGATTCATATGACGCAAATCTCTCCCTACAGCTGGTATGGAGAAAGTTTTTCGATTTCATATGGAAAGAAACAAACTGCAACGAAATACTTTGATGGCAGCAACATTGGAATTGAACTAACTTGCAGTGCACCCATAGCCGGAGTATTCAGGGTTTCTCTAGTTTCATCAACCGGTGTCGAAATGGGTGCGCGCAGCATTAGTTACCAAGGCTATACAAACGTTTCTTGGTTAAATGTTCCTGCAGGAAGATATTATTTTCTTTTTACAAAGCAATCCGATCCACATATAACTGTCACCGCAGATCAGCTAGCTATGTTTAGCTGGTAGGCCAATCAGATCAAAAGAAGGGAGCTACCGATTCCATAGGCCCATCAGCAATATATCCAATCGACATAAGGAAGTGGAGGTGTATGGATGAAACGCTACTTGTATCCATTAGGAATAATCGTGACACTTCTAGCATCATTAACCATTCCGCAAATTGCATTTGCTGGAAGAGCCAACGGAAATGTAACTGCAAAAACGATAAGCGGGAAGACAATCGTTGCCCGCTCGTCGGTAGTAACAAGCAATTGGGCTTGGGCGTTCCAGTCAGCATACTGTGCTACAACCGCGGTTAACGCAGGTCATATCGGTTGCCTTGCAAGACTTTACAACAACTCGGGAGCGCTTATGGACAGTACTGGATGGGGATATAACGCGAATTATCTTTCAAAGGCCGATGAGTTTGTAACAACAGCCGCTTATGACGGTGCAGTAGGAACGAGTTACTACTCTTATGGAATGTCTTCTGGATGGAACGGAAATGGCTATACCTCTTTCACTTCCAATAGATCCCCTAACCAAACCATTGAATCATGATGGAAATGAGGGTAACGATGATTAAGCAGAAGAAGATGGCAATCTGTGCCGTAGGAGCATCGACAGCCATTGCGCTATATGTATTGATGACATCAGTCATGCAACACGCCGATGCAAGCTTCTCTTCAACATATGGAATTAACAACGATGGGCAGACATTTGGATCGGCTACCTTGGCAGCTGACTATGAGAGCGAACCCGACTTAATCCTTGTCCAGGCCTCAAACGGAAAAGAGGGGTATGTAAAGAAAGAAGACCTGCATTCAGCAGAAGGCGTAGCGTCATCACCAGCTGAGGCAGTAGAACAACAAATTGAAAAAGAGCAGAATCAAGTACAAGCGCTGAGAGACCGTCTTGATTACTTGATTGCGGATGGAATCATTTCTAAAGAAAGGGCGGATAGCGTAATCGCACAAGCAGAAGAGCTGTCCAACCCTTATGCAGCACCAGAAGAAGACGATGTCCAAAGGTTCAGCGATACGCTAGCAGTCAATCCCGAACTTGAAAAAGAATTCAATGAGGCCCTGAAAGTTACTGAGGCAACAATTCCAGTTTATGACGTTGACGGCGAAACTGTAATCGGAGAGTTCTCAGTGGGCTAAATCGTCGTACCCATGCTATTAATTGTTTGAATAACTACTAGTGCTCATATATTACAACATAGATTGGTTGACACAATGACCAATAAAGACTATATATCCAACGATATAATCTCAAGGAGAGGAGCATTGGCCCTCGTTACCTTTGGTGCAACATGCGTGCTCAAACCATCCCTAGCATATGCAACAGAAAGACGGGGTATTCAACATAGATCCAGTTGGGAGGACGCGGTACGTGAAGCAGAACGTGAAGGCTCCCCCATACTTACCATCGCTAGTAATGATGTAAGTGGAATTCAGCCACGAGTCGGTGAGACAATGCAGACAACGGTCGATATCGATGTCGGATACGTACTAGCGAAGGCGCGGGTGCTTTTCTATTGTTCTTATAATTCTGATTACTCTGCAAATGGAAAATACGTCGCGCAGGTTTATTCGATAGGTGCTGCACCCGCAAATACCAGCACTACTGTTAGATTAGACAACGTAGAATACACATCCTTGGATATGAGGACTACCATTGCTGCGACGATGAGCATATACCTTACTTTCAACGACGGAGTCCATCATCCCGTTTACAAGTATTTGACTCCGTACGTTGAGTTCTATAGCGATACAAATACAGCTAATGTTAGGATTTAAGAAAGTCGATGTTCGCTAACGAAACTGACTTGGGATAACCGAGAGTAATGCGATTTGAATCAAGGCGGTCTCATCCTCTGATTAGGGTAAGACCGTCCATCTCTAACACGATGAGCAGGGTAGCTTCAGTGGGTGATGGTAATACGATGCTAAATGACATTATGGCTCTAGATCTCAGTGCAATACTTTCAGCGATAAGATGGATACTGGAATGCGCCTTCTTGGTATGCGGTATAAGATACTTCGTGATAAGAGGCCATAAATAGCCTCAAGTTTTAACGAAGTAACGGGAGCCCCTCATCAAAAGACACCGTATGAGGGGCTCCCGTCACCTATATGAACAGAGAAGATTTAGCAGTCGATGATCTGGAGCTCATGCGGGCTTGCGGTGAACGGCTCGAAACCGTCCTCGGTGACCAGGCCGAAGTCCTCCAGGCGAACGCCGCCCACACCGGGCAGGTACACGCCGGGCTCGACCGTGATGACGGCGCCGGCCTCCACGATGTTGGACTTGCGGCCGAAATTCGGCAGCTCATGGATATCGATGCCCACGCCGTGGCCCAGACCATGGCCGTAGTAGTCGCCGTAGCCTGCATCGGAGATGATCTTCACCGACAGGTTATGGATGTCGCTGCCGTCCACGCCGCCGTGGATCGCCTTGACGCACTCCTCATGCGTGCGCTGCACAAGGTCGTAGATCTTGCGCTGCTCGTCGGTGGGCTCGCCCAAAACGACGGTACGCGTCATGTCGCTGCGGTAGTCGCGATACCCCGCACCATAGTCCATCAGGACGAAATCGCCCTTCCGGACCACGCGGTCGCTGGGCACCGCGTGCGGGTTGGCCGTGTTGGGACCGCTCGCAACGATCGAGCCGAACGCCAGCGAATCGGCGCCGTTGTTGAACATGAAGCTCTCGAGCTCGGTGCGGATCTGCTTTTCGGTCAGACCGGGCTTGATGTAGTCGAGCATATGCTGGAACGCAAGATCGGTGATCGACTGCGCATGGCGCATGAGCTCGATCTCCTCGGCATCCTTGATCGCGCGCATGCGGCGGATATCGCCGTGCATCTGAGGCAGCGACGCGGCGATGGAGCGATCTTCGAGACCACGCAGGATGCCCTGGTAGAACGACAGCTGCATGTCGTCCTCGATGGCGATGACACGGCTGCGGGACTCCAGCGCATGCTGGGCGACCCAACCGGGGATATCGAAGCCGTCCATGTCGACCTGCCAGGGACTGCCCTCGGGCAAATTCTCGGCAAAGCTGTTGTAGTAGCGAGAATCGGTGTGCAGATAGCAGGCGTCATGGGTGATGAAGGCCGCGTGGGGAAACTCGAAGGTGTAGTCGAACACGCCCATCGCGCCGGTCAGCCAGCGGAGATTCGCCTCGTCGCGCACGACGACCGCATCATAGCCGCGCTCTTCCATCAGCGAGCGAAGACGAGCGATACGGCCCGCGGGGCCATTCTGAATGTCGGTCATAGACCGCTCCTTTCACGAGTACCGTTACCGCTCGACATACTACACCCTCTGTTGAACGCTTGCACCCGCCAGATTGGAAGAGAGCCCTTGGGGTTACTCCGCATCCTCTTCTTCCTCAAGCAGCTCTGCACGCGACGCCAGATACGCCTCGGCATGGCGACGCAGGATGTCCTCGTCAACCTTGGAGAGGCGGATGGAACCGGGATTCTTCGGCAGGGAGAGCATGAAGCGATTCGAGCGGACGAACCGCGCATCGTGGAGCGCCGCGATGAACCGATCGACGTCGAGCTTGAACGGCAGCTCCTCGATCCCCAGGTCATCCAGGCGGTCGTCCTGCTCGAAAACAAGATCGACGTCGAGACCGCACGCATCATGCGCAAGGCGCGCCTCGAATCGCAGGCCCTCGGCGTACAGGAGATAGTCGGGCACGTCATCCCCCAGGCACGCGCGCAGCGCATGCATCGTCGTCACGCCGTAATTCACGGCGTTGCGCGCCGAGGGGTTTGCCGAGCGAACCGCGGAGGCGCGGGCCGTCTGGGTATTGCACAGCGCGTCGATCAGGGGGATCTCGACGCCGTCGACGATACCGTCGATCTTCTCGGCGAACTGATCCCAGATGCGGCGGGATTGCGCGAACGCGGAGGAAAGCAACAGTGCATACCCCATGCCGACCTGATCGATGGCCTTGCCGACGACAAGATCGATATCGCAGACGATCATGTCCCATCCGGGCTGGATAGAGATCATCTCGCGGGAGGAGCCGGCATCGAGGGCGCGCATGGACGTGGAGATCGTGCACATGGCGTCGAGCGTGAAGGGGATGGCGAGAGCCGAGGTGCCCGAGCACCAGGTCCGCGTGCAGAAGGACACGACCGAGCACACCTCTACCCCGCCGACAGCGACGAGCAGGTCGTCGGCGGTGATGTGACAGGATTCCATCGTGGCGAAGACGCGCTGCGCGGTCTCGATCGATGCGATGGAGGGCACACATGCCAAAGACATGAACTCGACGGAGTACCCGGTGTCCACCAGCGCGCGCCTGACGCACTCGAGGTCCTCCTCGGAGGGAAGCGCATCATGCACCAGCAGCGCGCGTTTAGGCTCCCCCGCGATGCTCTTGATGAGCCGCGGGAGGTCCTCAAGGGCACCGGACCCGATGCGGAAATCGGTGCACGTCTTACCAAAGTTCACCAGCTGACGCCGAATGGTCATAACAATCCACGCTCCAAAAGCATTTCTGCACAGAGATAGGTAACTTCCTTGAACGATTTGCCGCGTATGTCGACCGTGAAGTCCGCGGCCTGCTGATACAGGGGCCGACGATGCTCGAGCAGGCGCGCGGCGTGCTCATCCGAGCGAAAGTCCGGCCTCGTGTCGCGGCGCCTGATCTGTCGCAGGGAATCGTCGATATCGCCATCGAGGTACACGCAGTAGCCCATCTGGTTGATGAGCTCGATGTTGCACGGCGTCTCGACGATGCCGCCCCCACAGGAGACGAGTAGGCTGCGGTCGCATGCCAAAGAACCCAGCGCCTCGGTCTCCAGCTGGCGGAACGCCTGCTCGCCCTCGAGCTCGAAGATTCGGGAGACCGACAGTCCTCGCCGCCGCTCGACAAGCCGATCGGTATCGACGTAGCGTCGATTGAACAGCATGCCGAGATTCCGCGCGAGGGTCGATTTTCCCGCGCCGAGGAATCCGACGAAGAAGATGTGGTCACACCCCCGTTTCATCGTGCCCGTCATGACCGCCTACTCCTCGCACGTAAGATCGCGCAGCGCGCGACGCTCGAAGATGCGGAAGATCTGCGTGTACCACAGGTCGACCTCGGTTTGCGGCTTCACGAGAATCGTGTCCACGCCGGCGAAGTTGCCGGCCCAGACATCGGTATACAGCTGATCGCCGATGAGCACGGCCTCCTCGGCGGTGCGGCCCATGCGCCTGAGCGCCGCACGCAACGCGAAGGGGGCGGGCTTCATGGCATGGCTGATGGCATCCAAGCCGAGCTCGGACGCAGACCGCATGACCTGATCGCGATGCCAGTTGTTGGAAACCATGTAGAGCGCGAACCCCTTGTCGCGAGCACGATCGAGCCATGCGCATATCTCCGCAGGAGCCGTCTTGCGGTCTCGGGGAACCAGCGTGTTGTCGCGATCGAGCATGATGGCCCGCTTGCCCTGAGCCCAGAGCTCATCCAGGTCGATGCGGTCGACAGAGGCTACGTAGCGTTTCGGTGAAAAGATCCTCATTGCAGCGACTCCGCGTATTCCTCGCTGTCGGCCTCGAACTGCTCGTAGTCGGAGCTGAACTTATGGGACCCGTCGCCTGCGGCCGAGGCCACGTAGTACAGGTAGTCGGTGTCATCGGGGTTCAGCGCAGCCGAGATGGAGGAGATGCTCGGGCTGCAGATGGGACCAGGGGTCAGGCCGTAATTCGTATAGACGTTGTAGGGGGAATCGATCTCAAGGTCGCTGTAGGTGACCGGATCGCTGCCGCCCCCGCGCGCATAGACGATGGCCGCATCGATCTGAAGCGGCATATCGATGGCGAGACGGTTGTAGATGACGCTCGCGACCGTGGGGCGCTCGGACTCCACGGCGGTCTCGCGCTCGATCAGAGACGCCATCGTGACGATCTGCTGCGCAGTCAGGCCCGAGGGGCCCGCGTTCAGATCCAACGACGAGGTCTCGGTCACGAACTGATCGAGCTGCGCCCGGATGATCTCATCGGCGGTCGGGACATCCGTGAAGGAATAGGTCTTGGGATACAGGTACCCTTCGAGCGAGTCGTCGTACGCGCCCTCCAAAAACGGGTAGTCAGCCGCGTAGTTGGACGCCTTAGCCTGAGCGATGAACTCGTCGGCGGGGATGCCGAACGTCTCCTCGACGCGCGCCGCCGTCTGCGCGACGGTCAGGCCCTCCTGGATAGTGATCTTGTTGCCCTCGACGTTGGGTCCGTCGACAAGCTGCTGGACGACCTCTTCGGGATCCTGGCCGGTATACAGGATGTAATCGCCCGGTTTGAGCGACATCGATGCATCGAGCCGGTTCACGGCGGCGTAATAATCCTTCGGGTTGTCGATGATGTGGTTCTGGGCGAGGATGGCGGCGATGTCGTCTCCCGATGCGCCCTCAGGGATCGTGAGCTGCACCTCCTGCCCGGCCTCGACGGCAGGCTGCCCGCCCCCGAGAAGCTCGGAAACACGGGGGACGACCACGAACACGAGGGCGGCGACCGCGGCCAGGGCGACGACGATGCCGACGATGACCTTGATCGGCGATCCGCCTCGGCGCGCAGAGGACGACTGAGCGGCGTATCGGGAACGCGTCGCAGGCTGCACGGGACGCGGATTCGGCCGCGCCTGAGTCGGGGACGTGCGGAACCTAGTTCCAGACGCCTGCTGGCGATTGGCGGCGGCAGGCTGGGCGCCCGCAGAGCGGAACCGCGTACCGCCCGAGGCGGGACGGGCCGCTCGAGGGGAGCCCGGCTGAGTATGCGTGCGACGACGCGAATCGCCGGAATTCTCGTTAGGCACAGTCGTCCTTTCCGTTCTGGGCATCGAGCCACGCCTGCAGGATCAGCGAGGCGGCGACCATGTCAACCTTGCCGCGCATCTTTCGCTCCGAAAGGCCGTTTTCACGCAAGATGCGCTTGGCCTCGCGCGAGCTCAACCGCTCGTCGGCAAAGACGAGGGGCAGGTCCAGGGCATCGGCGATCTGGCGACCGACCGAGATAACGCGCTCGGCTTGGGGTCCGTCCTCCCCCGCCATCGTCTGCGGACGGCCGCAGACGATGATATCGGGTTCGTGATCCTCGACGATCTGCCTGAAGCTCCGGGCCATCGAGGTGACCTCGATGGCCGGAAGGACCTTGACGGGCAGCGCCACGCGACCGCTCCGGTCGGACACGGCGATGCCGATACGGACCTGCCCTATGTCGAGCGCGAGCGCGACCATGGTCTACAGGCCGAGCTGGGCGCGAGCCGCATCGAGCGCGGCCTGGATGCCGGATGCGTCCTTGCCGCCGGCCTGGGCCATGGTCGGACGACCGCCGCCGCGTCCGTCGACGCACGGAGCGATCGCCTTGATGACGTCGCCCGCCTTGAACCCGGCGGCGACAGCCTCGTCGGTGGCGGCGGCGAGAAGCGCGGGCGTGCCCTTCTCGGTGACCGTCGCGAGCACGCATGCGGCAGGGCCGGCGACCTTCTGGCGGATGGTGTCCCACACGTTGCGGAGCTCAGCGCCCTCAAGGCCGCTCAGCTGGGCGATCACGAGCTTGTAGGAGCCCATGTCCTGCGCGTTGTCCACCGCGGAGCCGATCGCATCGGAGGCGCCGCCGGTCAGCGCGGCTTTGAGCTTCTGGTTGGCGTCGTGCAGGCTCTGCTGCAGCGCGGCGACGCGATCGACGACCTCGTCGTCACGGCACTTGAGCGCAGAGGCCGCCTGCGAGAGCATCCGCTCCTTCTCCTCGAGATACTTCATGGCGCCCATGCTCGTCACCGCCTCGATGCGACGGACGTTGCTTCCCGTCGAGGACTCGGAGACGATGCGGAACAGGCCGATTTCCGCGGTGTTGCGGGCATGCGTGCCGCCGCACAGCTCGCGGGAGAAGGGACGCTCCTCCTCGCCCACGGACACGACGCGGACGACGTCGCCGTACTTCTCGCCGAACAGCGCGACGGCACCGGAGGCGCGCGCCTCGTCGATGCTCATGACGCGCGTGACGACCGGCTTGGCGGCGAAGATCTCGCGGTTGACAATATCCTCGATGCGGGCGAGCTCGTCGGTGGAGACGGCCTCGAAGTGCGTGAAGTCGAAACGCAGACGGTGGTCGTCGAGCTGGGATCCCGCCTGGTTGACGTGATCGCCGAGCACCTGCTTGAGCGCAGCATCAAGCAGGTGAGTCGCGGTGTGGTTGCGGCGGATGAGCTCACGGCGGTCAACGTCGATGGCGGCAAGGACGCCGTCGCCCACCGAGATGGTGCCCTCGCCGACGACGCCGTGGTGGGCGTACAGGCCGTGATGGGCACGGGTATCGGAAACCGCGAGCGCGCACGCGTCGGAGGCGATGTGGCCAGAATCGCCGACCTGACCGCCCATCTCGGCGTAGAACGGCGTGCGGTCGAGCACGACGTCGACCTCCTGGCCGGCGTCCGCATGGGCCACGGACTCGCCGCCGGAAACGATCGCGACGACGCGCGCGTCCTCGATGCGGTCCGCGTCGTAGCCGACGAACTCGGTCTCGGCGATCTCATCGGTGAGCTCGGTCCAGACGTCGTTGAACGTGCCCCACGCGTCGCCCTTGACGTTGGCGCGCGCACGCTCGCGCTGGGCCTCCATCTCGCGATTGAAGCCCTCGATGTCGACCGTATGGCCGGCGCCCTCAGCAATCTCCACCGTCAGGTCGATGGGGAATCCGAAGGTATCGTGCAGCATGAAGGCGGAGGCGCCGTCCAGCGTCTCGCCCTCACCCAGCTTGGCGAGAGCGTCGTCGAGGTAGACGCGGCCGTTGTCGAGCGTCGTGGAGAAACGCTCCTCCTCGGCGTTGACGATGCCCTTGACGAGCGTGACGTTCTTCAGCAACTCGGGATAGGCATCGCCCATGAGCTCGTTCACGCGGTCGATGAAGCGCGCGAGGAACGGCTCGGTCACGCCGAGCAGGCGGCCGTGGAAGACAGCGCGACGGAGCAGGCGGCGCAGCACGTAGCCGCGGCCCTCGTTGCCCGGCAGGATGCCGTCGGAGATCATGAAGTCGACGGAGCGCGCATGGTCGGCGATGATGCGCAGGGAGCGGCTCGCGCCGACATAGTCGTCGCTCACATAAGTCGCGCCGGAGATCTCCTCGCCCAGCTTGATGAGACCCTGCATGATGTCGCCGTCGAAGAAGGAGGTCTTGCCCTGCATGATGGCGCTCATGCGCTCCAGGCCCATGCCGGTGTCGAGGTTGCGGTGGGGCAGCTCGGGCATGGAGCCGTCCTCCTGGCGATCGAACTGCGTGAACACGAGGTTCCAGTACTCGAGGAAGCGATCGCAGTCGCAGCCGGGCGCGCAGTCCGGACGACCGCAGCCCACGTCCTCGCCCATGTCGTAGTAGATCTCGGAGCACGGGCCGCAGGGGCCGGTGGGACCGGCCGCCCAGAAGTTATCGTCCTCGCCGAGTCGGGAGATATGGCTCTCCTCGACGCCCAAGGAGCGCCAGATGTCATAGGTCTCGTCGTCGTCGGTGAAGACGGTGAAGTACAGGCGCTCGATGGGAAGGTGGAACACCTCCGTGGAGAGCTCGAGGGCCCACGCGCAGGCCTGTTGCTTGCTGACGCCACCGAAGGAGAAGTTGCCGAGCATCTCGAAGAAGGACGCGTGGCGGCCATCGCACCCGATGATGTCGATGTCGTTGGTGCGCACGCACTTCTGGCACGACGTGGCGCCGATCTCGTGCATGGTCTTCTTGCCCTGGTAGTACTGCTTGAACTGGTTCATGCCCGCGTTGACGAGCAGCAGGGAGGGATCATCGGGGATCAGCGAAGAGCTGGGGAACAGCTTGCAGCCGCGATCCTCGAAGAACTTGAGGAACGCAGAGCGAATCTCCGCGGTAGTCATGGTGGGAACAGCAGCGGTCATGTCGCATTCTCCTTGGTTCATATGCGTCAGATAGGCGTAAACGCACATAGCTTAGCAGACATTGCACGCATCGGATAAGCTTGGGCCGCAGGGAACAAAAGCACCATGACGGACGGGCGATGGGAACAGGGCGGATCCAAGAAGCTTAGCCCCAGGCATCGATAGCGCCGGCAACTTCGCAGAACGCAATGAGCCCTTGGTATGCAAGCTACCAAGGGCTCATGCTGATACCGCATTCATCCGAAAGCACCCAAGAGGGTCGAAGCCTAATGCTGCGGCCGGTCCTCCTTGTGTTCGGAGTCTTTCTTGTCCGCCAGGTCGTCCGGCATGCCGAAGGGCACGAGCTCAGAGAGCTTGGCCCACGGGTTGTCGAGCTCGGGCTTGGGCAGCGCCGTCGCGTCGGAGATGACGTCGTCGGGAAGCAGCTCGGAATCGGCGACGAAGCTGTCGTCGCCCAGGGCGTCGAAGGCGGGGACGGGATTCCCCTGCTCATCGCGATACGGCGTGCCCTGGAAGATGGCGCCATCGTAATTAACGAGCTGCCGCTTCGTGTTCTTCTCGAAGTAGAAGATGAACAGACCCTTGAGCGCCGCGCACAGAGGAATGGCGATGACCATGCCGAGCGGCCCCATCAGGGCCGAGCCGATCACGATGGCGGACAAGCTCATGGCGGGATGCACCTGGACGGTCGACTGCATGATCTTCGGGCTGAGCACGTTATCGGTGACGTTCTGCGCGATGACGACGAGCACGAGCGTCCACAGGGCCTTCGCCGGACCGTAGAAAAACGCGATCAGCACGGCGATGAACGCCGAGAACACGGGGCCGACGACGGGTATCAGGTGGAACAGCGCCGTCAGCACGCCCATCAACCCCGCGTACGGGTGCCCGATCACGAGCAGCCCCACGAACACGATAACGCCGTTGATGATCGAGGTGATGACCTGCGAGCGCATGTAGCCGCCGACCGAGCGGGACAGGATCGCCACGATGAACCGGTAGTCGTCCTCCTTGCTGTCGCCGAGCGCAAAACCGATCTCGCCGTGGATCTTGGGGTAGTCGCGCGCGAGCCAGTACGCGAGCACCAGCCCGAGGAACACCGTGAACAGCGTGTTGGCGAAGCCGCCGATCGCGGGCATCACGCCGCGACCGAGCTCCGCCGCAAGGTCCGTCACGAAGCTGGTGGCGGTGCTTTGCAGCGAGGAGAGCAGGTCGTTCAGCCCGCTGAACATATCGGAGGACGTGAGCGAGCGGAAGTTGCTGATCAGATCCTGAATCCATGCGGACAGCGAGGAGAAATACCGCGGCATCTGGTTGAGCACGTCGACGAGCTGCTCCACGAGCATGGGCAGAAGCAGCGTGAACATCAAGATGACCGCGGCTATGACGACGAGCAGGCCGATGAGCGCCCCGAAGCCGCGAGGGATCCCGCGGTGCTCAAGGGTGTTCACGATGGGCGATGCCACGAACGCGATCAGGGAGCCGATCGCCAGAAACTCGACGACGGGCCCGAGCACGCCGATGACGTTCAGCAGCATGGCTCCGATAACGAGCAGACCGACCACGGCCCAGATTCTCAGGGCGGCCAGACGGGTGTCGCGCAGGACGCGATCGTCTTGCCCGGGCATGTCGACGTGGGAACTCATCGCTTACCCATGACTCCTTCGGGATCGATCTTGTCCTGGATCTTCTTGAGCGTGCGGCGAAGCAGGCGCGACACCTGGACCTGGGACACGCCGAGCTTCTCGGCGATCTCGATCTGGGTCATGCCCTTCAAGAAGCGCATCTCGATGACCTCGCGCTCGCGCGGCGAGAAGGACTTGAGCGCCTCCTCGATGACCAGGCGGTCGTCGGTAAAGGTCAGCGCGCTATCCTCGGAGGCGTAGCGGTCGAGGACGGACGGCGTGTCTTCGGAATCGGAGCTGCCGGGAGCCTCGAGCGGCACCGAGGTGTAGGCGGAAGAGGACTCCATGGCCTCCAGCACCTCGTCTGCCGACGCACCGAGATAGTCGGCGATCTCGTCGACCGTCGGGGAGCGCTGCAGCTGGGTGGTGAGCGTATCGGTCGCCTGGTTCACTTTCGCGGAAAGCTCCTGCAGGCGGCGCGGGACACGGACGCTCCAACCCTTGTCGCGGAAGTGGCGCTTGATCTCACCCAGGATGGTCGGGGTCGCATACGTCGTGAACTCGAGGCCGCGATCGGGATCGAAGCGGTCGATGGCCTTGAGCAGGCCGAGGTACCCGACCTGCATGAGGTCGTCGAGCGGCTCGCCGCGGTTTTTGAACTTGTTCGCAAGGAACCGCACCAGGTTGAGATGGGACATCACGAGCTTTTCACGGGCGTCCATGTCGCCGTTCTCTTTGTAACGGCGGAAGAGCTCGTGCGTCTTCTCCTTATCCCATGCGGCCTTGCCCGAAGGGGTCTTATCGGCCATTACACATCTGCTTTCAACATCAGGTGTAGCGCGGAGGGGTTCTCGCGCTTCTCGTAGGAATCGCACACCGCGCCCAGGATCAGATCCGCGTACACGGAGGTCTCGGTGTCGACGGAGATCTCATCGAAGGCGACGTCACCGAGCTCGAAGGTCATGGCGACGTGCTCGTCGTCGACCTCGAACGAGATGGGGAGCTCCCCCATGGGCTTCGCCGCGCACGCGTAGATGAATGCCTCCTCGGCGGCCATGCGGATGTCTTCGACCCGGTCGACCGACATGGAGCTGAGCATAGCGACGTTTGCCGCCGTCATGCGTACGAGCCGTGCGAGATGCGGATCGGCGGAGACGGTCAAACGAATAGGCGCTGGCGCATTATTCATTGGTGTCCTCCTGAGTGGATGGGGCGGACGCCGGGGCGGAGCCGTCCGAATAGGTGTAATACTGGGGCACGGCGCGCTTCGGCGACTCATCGTCGACAGCATCACGCTGCTCGTCTGCGCTCGAGACCGCTGCCGGCTCCCCCGTCTGCTCGGTCAAGGTGCGCTCCCCCGTTGCGGGCGGCTCGGCGTTCTTGCCGAAGAACTTGTGGACGCGCTCGGTTGCGGCGGTGGCCACGCTCGACACCGCGTTGGACGCGCTCGACATCCCCGCCGTCACATCGGAGATGTCGCGCAGCACGCCGTTGACCTCGATCAGGTCCGCCGACAGCGCCTCGACCGCGATGCTGCCCTGCTTGAGCAGCGGCTCGATCTGGGAAATGGCGGGCTGGGCCCCATCGAGCGTCTCGTTGACACGATCGAGCACGGGCTTGATCTCGTCAACCGTCACCTCGAGCTTCTTGACGAGCGGCGCCGCGCTTTCAACAGTCGAATCGATATGCTGAATGACGGGCTGCACGTCGCCAAGCGTCTTATCGATGGCCGACACGGTGGAGCGTGCGCGCCTCAACGTCAGCGCAAGCTCGATGACGGCCCAGACTCCCACCAGGGCGAGCACGATCAACACGATCTGCAGAGGTTCCATGATGCCTCCTGTACATAGCGACAAGGTGCCTCGGCCGAGGCACCTTACCTGATACTACCCGACCACGCCGAATCCATGCGCAAGAAGTCGGGGAACCGTCGCGCGACCGGCACAACAACAGACCGGCTCAGTCGACCAGGGGGCCCTTGCCGCTCCGGTCGCGCGCGGACTGCTCGAAGCGGTACTGCTCCCATCCGCGTCCCGCCGGCTTCCAGAACGCGCCGCGCTCAAGGCCCTCGGGAAGATAGCGCTGCTCGACCCAGCCCGCGGGATAATCGTGCGGATACAGATAGGGGCCGTAGGAGTCGGATCCCGGACGGTGCCGATCGCGCAGGTGGCTGGGGACCTCCCGCTGCCCGCTCGTGCGAACGTCCTCCAGGGCCGCGTCGATCGCCGCCTCGCATGCATTGCTTTTCGGGGCGAGCGCGTTGTAGAGGGCGGCCTGGGCCAAGTTGATGCGGCACTCGGGATACCCGATGACCTCGGCCGCCTTGAAGGCCGCCTCCGCGATAAGGAACGCCTGGGGGTCCGCATTGCCGATATCCTCGGATGCCTGGATCATGATGCGGCGCGCGATGAACTTCGGGTCCTCGCCTGCGTCGATCATACGGGCGAGCCAGTAGATCGTGGCATCCGGGTCGCTGCCGCGCATGGACTTGATGAACGCGGAGATGATGTCGTAATGCATGTCCCCGCTCTTATCGTACGAAAGGCCACGGCGAGGGTTGGCCATGCGCACGTCATCGAGCGTGATGGGCACCGGGACCCCGTCCGATGTGGCGGCGTCGGATTCCGGCCTGGTCACGGCGATCTCGCTTGCGAGCTCGAGCGTCGTCAACGCGCTGCGGGCATCCCCCGCGGCAAGCGTGCAGATGGCCGAGACGACCTCGTCGTCGAGCGAGAACCTGCCCGCAAGCCCGCGTTCGTCCTCGCACGCGCGGCGGACGAGCACCGCGACGTCATCGTCGGAAAGATGCTCGAGCTCCACGACGCGGCTGCGGGAGAGCAGGGCCGAGTTGACCTCGAAATACGGGTTCTCCGTCGTGGCGCCGATCATGATCACCGTTCGGTTTTCCACCGCGTGCAGCAGGGCATCCTGCTGGGAGCGGGAGAACCGGTGGATCTCATCGATGAACAGGATCGTGCGACGGCCGAACGCCATGAGACGGCGCTGCGCCTCCTCGATCTCTCGGCGCAAGTCCTTCACGGTGCCGGTGACGGCGGACACCTCGACGAACTCGCTGCGCGTGTGCGCGGCGATGATGTGCGCCAGGGTCGTTTTGCCCGTGCCCGCGGGACCATAGAGAATGACGCTCGACAGCACGTCGTGCTCGATGGCGCGGCGCAGCCACGAGTCGGGACCGACCGCCTTCTGCTGGCCGACGTACTCGTCAAGCGACGACGGCCGCATACGGACCGCCAGCGGCGCATACCTGATCTGCTGCGTGCGCTCTTGTTGCGAAAATAAGGTTTCCATAGCGTCCTAGTCTAGCATGGCATGAACCGGCCGGGACAACCCTACCGTTCGTTGATGTACGTGCGCTGGGGAAATTGGATCTCCGGGAACAGCTTGGAGGCGAGCTCGGCAAAATACCCGTCGGTCATGCTGGCGATATAGTCTACAACCGTCTGATCCAGATCCTTCTCCCACTCGTAGGTGCGGCCGTAATGCGCGAGCGCCGCCTGGATGCGCGCGATATGGTGGCGGAAGATGTAGCTCGACTCGTCACGCGCGCGCAAATCGCCCAGACAGTGCTCGTACATGAGCGAGAAGGCACGTGACAGCACCTCGGCGCGCTCCCCCTCGATGCCGCTTGAACGGTAGATCTTCTCGTAGTTCTCCGCCTTTGCGCGCCGGATCTCCGCGAACAGCTCCTCGCTCATCTCGATGCGGTCCTTGCCGTAGCTGTGTTGGATGATGTCGGCCGAGGCATGGCTCAAGATCCAGGAGTTGTACGCCCCTCCGAGCCCGTCATCGAACGCGTCCTCCGACAGCAGACCGGCCTCGATCGCGTCCTGACGGTCGCGGCCGACATACGCGATGATGTCCGAGATGCGCACGACGCAGCCCTCGAGCGTCATGGGACGCAGATGGCCGATCGCGATATCGCCCGTCTCGTAGCATGATTCGACGATACGGTCGAACTCCTCGAAATCCGAAAGCCCCGACAGCTCGAACACGCGCTGCTCGTACTCGCCGTTATGGCACAGCACGCCGTCGAGCGTCTGAAGCGTGAGATTTCGACCGTACAGCACGTCGAGCACGCGGACCGAATGGACGTTGTGGAAAAACCAGCGGCCGGTGCGCGCATGATACACCTCGTTGAGCGCGCGCTCGCCCGCATGGCCGAACGGCGTATGCCCCAGATCATGGCCGAGCCCGATGGCCTCGATCAGATCGCAGTTGAGACCCAGGGCGTACCCGATATCCCGGGCGATACGGCTTACCAGCTGCACATGGATCCCGCGACGGGAGAGGTCGTCGTTGCTGCGGAAGCTGAAGACCTGGGTCTTGCCGGCATACCTGGTGTAGGCGGGCGTGTGGATGATCTTCTCGACATCTCGGACGAACGCAGGGCGCCAGATGTTGGCGTCGTCAGCGGGACGGGGATCGCGGCGCAGCGCGGACGCGTTATCGCACCGGTACGGGTTGACCCACCCCCGATCACGATCGGACTGGATGCGACGGACAAGATCGTCGCTTAAGGTATTGGGGATTGCATCCATGCGGGCGCGCACGACTTCTCGATCCTGCTGAATATGCTTAAACGCTGACACGACCACGCTCCTTTCTCGGATGTTCTACCCGTATCTTCGCATATCGCGCGGACACCTCGGCAGATGCCGAGGCGTCTGTAAGAATACGTCCGGCAATCGGTAAGGCCGCAGCGGGTTTTCTCGATGCGCGCGCAAGGTGGGCTTGCTCAGCCGATAGCATGGGAGGCGCATCGAGATCGCGATGGAAGGGAGGCGGAATGGATGCGTTGCCCGGTATCGTACATGCGTGCTTCCTGGTGCTTGTCGGGGCACTCATGCTCGTCGCCGCCTTCATCGACGCCAAGACCCGCACCTATCCGAACGGGCTGGCCGCAGCACTCATCTTGGTTGCGTTCATCGGAACGCTCGCTGGCAAAGGCCCTGGAACCGCCATGCACCATGCGCTGATCGCCCTGGTGATCGGCGTGGGCTTTTTGATATTCGAGCTGATCTGGAGATGGCTTCGCGCCTCTCCAGGTCTAGGGATAGGCGACATCAAGTTCATTGCCACCGCAGCCATCATCTCTCCGGTCGGTGCGCTCGCGGGGTGCGCGCTTGGCCTCGCCTGCATGGCGCTCGCGGCCATGGCGAGCCGAGCACGAACGATGCCCCTTCTCCCCTTTCTGGCACCGAGCTGCATGTTGAGTTTTTTGATGCTGTATACCGGTTGACATTGTCAGTGACGATCAGGCATGCATATTGTTACATCCAGCCGTCACCGACCACATGAGGGCGCATGCGGCCTATAATGAACCGACTTGACCACAACGAGAGGCACCTATGAACGAGCCCGATTTCTCTACCGCCTACACGTCGTCGAATCTCGCTCCCACCGATGGGCCCCAACCGGTGGAAAGCGCGAGCGCATCCACTGCGTGCCAGACGAACAGCTCTCGCTTCGCATACGTCCTGACCTTTGGCATTCTAGGCGTCATCTCGCTGATTATCATCGCCATCTCCCTGCTGCTGTTCGCCGCGTTCACGACCTACACCACCGAGGCGCAGAACATAGATGTGTACTCATGGGGCTATGAGAGCGGTGCGGATTCTCATGAATCCCTCGATGACTACGGCTGGTACGGACTGTCGGCCGACTCCCATATGCTCTAACTTCCGCTAGACCACCGCGGATGGGTTGGTTGGGGACGGGTTCGTTTCAACCCATCCCGTCGCCCCGGCCCGGCACGTACTCATGATGAAACCCCCGACATTACACCGTCAATACGGTGAAATGTCGGGGGTTTACTCTAAAAGCCGCTACTTCGCACCGTCCATAACCTGCTCGAGCGTCACTGACACGCCGTGCGGCGTCGGGACCCAGTCGACCTTCAGGAACAGGGCCGCCGCGGTGATAGGGATATAGGTGAACATGAACAGCGGGAACGTGAACAGGTTGGTGAACACCCGCAACTTGCTGGTGCAATGGATATGCTTGCGCTCAAAGACCGTGGTGAACAGCCCGGCGACAAAGAAGGTCATGTACATCGACACCAGGGTCATCATGAGCGAACCGAAGCACATCGCGAGCTCGCGATCGGTAGCCAAAAACCCATGGCTTAAGGAGCCGACGATGATGAACGTGAGGTTCACGAGCACCGAGATGAGGGACAGCAGGTTGCCCGGCGCGATCGTCATGAACAGATCGTAGGCGGCAAATCGCCTGAAAAATGCAATGGACTTGACCAGGTGGGACCCGTACGTGAAGAATACCTGGTAAAAGCCCTTGGTCCAGCGCATACGCTGCTTCCAGGATGCCGGGAAGTCGACGGGCTGCTCATCGTAGAACTCGGCAGGCGCGTACCCGATGCGCACCCCGTGAATCGCGCAGAACGTTGAGAACTGGATGTCCTCGGTGAGCGTATGGAAATCCCAGCCGTGCATGCCCTCGATGATCTTCGCGGAGACCAGATACCCCGAGCCCGAGACCGCGCACGAGGTACCGCAGATCATACGCGCGTTGTTCAGAAACCGCGCTTCGCGCAAAAACCAGGTCGCATATGCGGCGGAGATCCACGAGCTTCCGAAGTTCTTGGAGTTGCGGTAGCTGGTCAGCGCAAGATAGCCCTGGTCAAAGGCATCGTTCATGATGGACACGTAGCTCCGCGAGAGCAGGTTGTCGGCATCGAAGATGAAGAACGCCTCGTACTTCCCGGGATACTCGTTGAGAATCCGGTCGAAGCCGTAGTCCATGACCCAGCTTTTGCCCTTGCGAGCAAGGTCGTTGCGCTCATAGACGATGGCGCCCGCCTCACGTGCGACGCGCGCCGTATCGTCTGTGCACGCGTCGGCGACAACGAAGATATCGATGAGCTCAGACGGGTAGTCCTGGTCCTTGATGGACTTGATGAGATTGGCGATAACGGCTTCCTCGTTATGGGCGGCGATAAAGAAGGCATAGCGATGGTTGCGCTTGGCCTTGGGAATCTTCACCTCGCCGTAGAATATCCCGACGAGGAAGAAGACGACCTGATAGAGGAAGCACAGGACGAACAGCGCCCCGATCACGAAGTTGAAGATGACGATGGGCGTCAAATGCGAGAGATCTGGAAGCATGCGAACACCTTCGGATGCAGGATAAACGACATCCGAAAAGTGTAGCGCAGCATCGCGGGTCGACTCGGAACTGCGCAGTATTTACGTCAATGTCAGCGTGTTCCACACGGGACACGCGGCGAGAGGGCCACGGGGATGTACGCCGTGGCATGCCATTCGCAGCCACGCAAGCCCAAAGGCAGCATTTCCCTATTCGTTCAGGATGAGCGGGATGATCTCGTCGCCAGCCTCGGTGCGACCCATGGAACGCTCCGCGATCTCGTCGTAGGCGGCGGCAAGATCCCAAGGCAGCTCATCGTGCAGCTCGATATCGCGGCCCGTCACCGGGTGGGTGAACTTCACGCGCCACGAGTGGAGAAACTGCCGTGTGAGCCCGAGGTTCGCGCGCTCGCTCCCCTTGCCGTACAGCGGGTCTCCCACAAGCGCGTGGTTGATGTGGCGCATATGAACGCGGATCTGATGCGTGCGCCCGGTATACAGATGGCACTCGACCAGGGTGTAGCCCTCATCGCCACGCTCGGCCTCGAACCGCTCCAGCACCTTGAACGTCGTGATGGCCTGGCGCGCAAAGGGATCGTCGGAGACCGCCATCTTCACACGGTCGCGCGTCGAGCGCGCGATACCCGTGTTGATGGTACCGGAGTCCATAGCGATGTAGCCATGGCACAGCGCGACGTACCGGCGGTCGAGCGTGCGCAGGCGGATCAGGTCCTGCAATGCGCGCTGCGTGTTGTCATCCTTCGCCGCAAGCATGAGCCCTGACGTATCGCGGTCAAGACGATGCACGATACCGGGCCGGTCCTCACCCTGCAGCGTGCCCAAGTGGTCGATGCCGCAGTGATATACCAACGCGTTGGCAAGCGTGCCCGACTCGTGCCCATGCGCGGGATGGCACACCAGGCCGCGCTGCTTGGAGAGCACGATCAGATAGTCATCTTCATATCGGATATCGAGCGGGATGGCCTGCGGCTCGAGCGCACCGGGATCGCGGACCTCGGGAAGATCGACTTCGATGCGATCGCCCTCTGCAACCACCTGCTTTTTGGAATAGCACGTCTCCCCGTTCACGTCGACAGCGCCCGATTCGATGAGCTTGGCGCATGCCGAGCGAGACGGGCACGCATCCTGGTTGCCCAGGAACTGGTCGAGACGCACACCCGCATCAAGCGAGGTCACGAGAAACCGAACGTCGCTCATCGCGAATCACCGCCTCGCGGGGCCTTCTCAGCCCTTTCATCCGCGCCTTCCCTGTTTGCCGGGCTCAGCAAAAAGCCGACAAACGCGATGACGGCACCGCAGGTGATGCCGATGTCAGCAACGTTGAACACGGGAAAGCTGATGAACGTCGTGGCGAAGAAATCCGTGACGAAACCGAACAGCATGCGGTCGATAGCGTTTCCCACAGCCCCTCCGGCGAGCATGCCGAGACCGATGACCTCGAGCCTGCTCACAATCGGGGCGCGCCACAGATACACGACGGTGAAGACGACGACCGCCAGCGCCAGGATCACGAACACGAAGCCGAAACCCTCGCCCAGGCTGAACGCGGCCCCCGTGTTCATGGCAAAACGAAGCTCAAGGATGCCGGGAATGAAGTCGGCCGACGTGAACCCGGCGCTCACCGCATCGCGCATCATGACCTTCGTGACCTGATCGACGATTAAAAACGCGACGAACAGGATGCCCGCGACAGCCGCGCGCCATGCGCGTTCAGGCACAAAGGGCTTGATCTTGTTGTCTGCCACGGGCGACCCCTTTCAAAAGACTGCGGAGACGGGCGTCCGTCCCCTCATGAAGATGCCGCGCGACTTCAGGTTCGCGCGGCATCTCGCTTCAGGTGAGGTGCGACCTTACGCGCCGATCGCCTCGGCGCAGCGGTCGCAGATGTGAGCGTGCTCGCCGTGCACGCCGGTGGACTCGCGGAAGTTCCAGCAGCGATCGCAGCACTCGCCGTGAGCGGCCTCGACGCGGGCGGAGAACTCCTCGCCGGAGGAAAGCTCGAGCTCGGAGACGATGAAGAACTCGGCGAGGTCGCAGGCCTTGTCCCCGGTCAGGAGGGCGTATGCCTCCGCAGGGGCGGTCGCGACCACGCGCGTGGCCTGGCTCTTGGTGAACGTGCCGGCGGCACGGGCATCCTCGAGCGCCTTGGTGACCACACCGCGCAGCTCGAGCGCGGCCTCGAGCACCGGCTTGTACTCGTTGGCGACCTCGAGCGAGATCGGCGCCTGGTACCAATCGAGCAAGGCCGCGTACTCCTGATGGTCGCGGCAGCCGGCGGGCGCGAACGCCATGACCTCGTCGCAGGTGAATGCGAGGATGGGCTGCAGGTCGCGCAGAAGCATGGACAGCAGCTCCGCCGTCACCGTCTGGGCGCTGCGACGAGCCAGCGAACCGACCTTCTCGCAGTACAGGCGGTCCTTCAGGGCGTCGAGGTACACGTTGGAGAGCTCGGTCACCACGAAGTCGTAGAGCGTGCGGTACACGCGGTTGAACTCGTAGTTGGCATACGCGGCGTCGACCTCGGCCTGCACCTGGGTCAGGCGGGCGAGCATCAGCTTGTCGAGCGGCAGCAGATCGTCGAACGCCACGCCATCGGTCTCGGGGTCGAACTGGTCCTCGAGCTCGGACAGCAGGAAGCGGAAGGTGTTGCGGAAGCGACGGTAGGCATCCGAGGTGCGCGCGAGGATCTCATGGTCGATGGCGACATCGGTCGACGTGTCGACCGATGCGACCCACAGGCGCAGGATGTCGGCGCCCATCTCGTCGCAGACCTTGTTGGGGTCGATCACGTTGCCGAGCGACTTGGACATCTTGCGGCCCTGGCCGTCCAGCGTGAAGCCCTGGGAGACGACGGCCTTGTAAGGCGCGACGCCGTTGGCGCCCACGCTCGTCAGCAGCGAGCTCTGGAACCATCCACGGTGCTGGTCGGAGCCCTCGAGGTACACGTCCGCCGGGTACTCGAGCTCCTCGCGGCCCTCGCACACGGCGCGCCAGGACACGCCGGAGTCCCACCACACGTCGAGGATGTCGCGGTCGGCCTTGAGGTGATGGCCGCCGCACTTGGGGCACACGCAGGCGTCGCCGAGATAGCTCTCGGGAGCGTCGGTGAACCATGCGTCGGAGCCCTTCTCGTGGAAGAGCTTGATCACGGCGTCGAGGGTGTCGTCGTTCATGATCTTCTCGCCGCAGTCGGCGCAGGTGTAGCTCGGGATGGGCACGCCCCAGTTGCGCTGGCGCGAGATGCACCAGTCGGGACGCTGCTCCACCATGGCGCCGATACGGTTGGCGGCATGCTCGGGATACCAGCGCACGTGGTTCTGGATGGCGTCGAGCGCCTCTTCGCGCAGACCGGTCTTGTCCATGGAGACGAACCACTGGTCCGTGGCGCGGAACAGCACCGGGTTCTTGCAGCGCCAGCAATGGGGGTAGCTGTGCGTGATCTTCACCTCGGCGACAAGGGTGCCGTGGTCGCGCAGGTACTGGATGATGTGCGGGTTGGCCTCGTCGGTGTCCATGCCGGAGAACGGGCCGCCCGTGCCGAACGTGTCGCCGACATAGAACTTGCCGTCGTCGTCGACGGGCATGCAGATGTCCATGCCCTCCTTCAGGCAGACGTAGTAGTCGTCGACGCCGTGACCGGGAGAGTTGTGGACGATACCGGTACCGTCCTCGGTGCCCACGTAGTCGGCAAGCAGGGCCACGCCCTCGATGTCGTCGAAGATAGGCTGACGATAGTGCAGGTGGTCGAACGTCTCGGCCGGCACCTCGTAGGGCTTGCCGTCGACCATGACCGGCGTGCACTCCCAGCCGGCGATGTCGCACACCTTGGCTGCGAGCTCCTTCAGCATGATCTCGGCGCGGCCATCATGCTCGATGGCGGTGTAGATGGCGCCCGGCTTGAGAGAGACCGCCTGGTCGGACGGGATGGTCCAGGGGGTCGTGGTCCAGATCACGAAGTCCACCGGACCGTCGAAGCCCTCGAGACCCGCCGGCTTGCTCAAAAGCTCGAAGCGCACGTAGATGGACGGCGAGGTCTCGTCGCCGTACTCGATCTCGGCCTCCGCGAGCGCGGTGTGGCAGTGCTTGCACCAGTGAACGGGCTTGTGGCCGCGATAGATCATGCCCTTGTCGAACATGGCCTTGAAGACCTCGATATCGGCGGCGTCGTGCTGATGGTAGAGCGTCAGGTACGGATTGTCCCAATCGCCCAGCACGCCGAGGCGCTTGAAGCCCTCGCGCTGCAGATCGATGTTCTCGACCGCGAACTTCCGGCAGAGCTCACGGATCTTGTCGGTCGGGGTCGCGTTGAACTTCTCGGTGCCGAGCATCTCCTCGACCTTGTGCTCGATCGGCTGGCCGTGGCAGTCCCATCCGGGGACATACGGCGTCTCGTAGCCCTGCATGGCCTGATAGCGCTCGATGATGTCCTTCGAGATCTTGTTCATCGCGTGGCCGACATGGATGGGGCCGTTCGCGTACGGAGGACCGTCATGGAGGATGAACTTGCCATGGCCCTCGTTCTTCTTGAGCATCTGCTCGTAGACATGGTTTGCCTGCCAGCGCTTCAGGCGCTCAGGCTCGCGCTGCGCCAAGGCCGCCCGCATGGGGAACTTGGTCTTGGGCAGGTTCATGCTGCTCTTGTACTCGTTTGCCACGAATACTCCCTTCCCGTCGAATGGGCGCTCGCGTGCATGAAAAAAGCGCCCGTCCCTGCAAGCTGGGACGAAGCGCTCACGGAACGCGGCGATACCGCCGCGATCAAGCTCCTCGCTATACCACCCAGCTTAGGCATGATGCCCGTACTCGGCCGACCACATGACGACGGTCGTCCCGGCGACGTCTACTGAGCGGAACCTTTTGGGACGGGATCGCTTTCCCATACCCGGCTCCACCGTTCGGGTCGCAGCTCCGGGGTGATATTCGCACGGTCGCGCACGCAGGCTTTTCAGCTGCCGCCTGCTCTCTTGAGGTGCACGGTGGTCGGCTACTCGTCCCCTTCACAGCCATTGGGAGGCATGGTACCACGATTACGTGATACTTTGGAGAGGCGAATAAAACCACCATGCGAAGGAAGGCAACAGCAATGAGGATCGGATATCTCGGTGCGGGAAACATCTCAAGCCAGATGGCGGCGACCGTCGCGCGGATGGACGAGGCGGAAAACTACGCGGTCGCCGCGCGGGACGCCGACCGGGCGCGGGCGTTCGCGGACACATGGGGCTTCGAGCGCGCCTACGGATCGTACGAGGAGCTGCTGGCGGACCCCGCGGTCGACCTGGTCTACGTGGCGCTCCCCCATTCCCACCATCATCGTTGGACCATAGCGGCGCTTGAGGCGGGCCATCACGTCCTGTGCGAGAAGGCCTTCGCCGCGAATGCCGCGCAGGCGAAAGAGATGATCGAGTGCGCCCGCTCCCGCAACCTGCTGCTGGCCGAGGCGATCTGGACGCGGTACATGCCCTCCCGGACGATGATCGACGACATCATCGCGAGCGGCGCCATCGGCCGCGTGCTCAACGTCGACGCGAACCTCGGCTACAAGGTCGACATGAACGAGCGCATGGTCAAACCCGAGCTGTGCGGCGGGGCCCTGCTGGACCTCACCGTCTACCCGCTGAACTTCGCGAGCATGGTGATGGGCGACGGCATCAAGGGCATCGACGCGCACATGGTGCCCATCGCCACGGGCGTCGACGGACAGGACTCCATCATGCTCACCTACCGCGACGGCCGCATGGCCACGATGTTCACGACCATGCACTGCATGACCGACCGCCGCGGCCTCATCTGCGGAACCGACGGCTTCATCATGGTGGAGAACATCAACAACCCCCAGAAGCTCTACGTCTACGCGGCAGACGGGCTGAGCTGCGAGCTCAAAGAGGAGATCTCGGTGCCCGACCAGATCTCGGGCTACGAGTACGAGGTACTCGCCTGCAAGCGGGCCATCGAGAGCGGTCAGGTCGAGTGCCCCGAGATGCCTCACGCCGAAACACTGGAGATCATGCACCAGCTCGACGAGATCCGCGCCCAGTTCGGCATCGTGTTCCCCTTTGAACAGGTGTAGGCTTTCCGCGATATGAACGCGACGTCTGCGGCCGACCCTGAAGCTTCACAGGGCTACAATGTGACGCTGACCGCACGTTCCTCACGCCACAGAAGAAAGAAGGCATCATGCGCACGATAGAGATGAGCGACTACACCGTCGGCGAGGATTGCTTCGAGGCGATACCGGAAACGCTGGCCTCCTATGGAGCGTCAAGCGTCGTTCTTGTCGGCGGCGAGCGGGCCCTGGCGGCTGCGGCGCCGGGTATCAAGGCCGTGCTCGAATCGACGGATATCGAGGTACTCGACACGATCGTCTACGGCAAGGACGCCACGCGCACCAACGTGAACAGGCTTCTTGCGAACGAGGGCTTCGCGGCGGCCGACGTCGCCTTCGCGATCGGCGGCGGCAAGGCCATCGACACGGTGAAGACGGCGGCGCTGGAGCTGGACAAGACCGTGTTCTCGGTGCCGACCATCTGCTCCAACTGCTCTGCCGCCACGGCGATCGCCGTCATCTACCATGACGACGGCTCGCTTGAGGGCTATGCCTATCCTCCCTGCCCCAAGCACATCTTCATCAACCCTTGCATCATCGCCGAGGCGCCTGCGGAGTATTTCTGGGCGGGCGTGGGCGACGCGCTCTCCAAGCAGCCGGAGGTCGAATGGGCCACGAGCACGCGCGAGCTCGGCCACACCGCGAGCCTGGGCCTCGCGCTCGCCCATACCTGCACCGAGCCGCTCATGACCTGGGGTGTGCAGGGACTTGAGGACGTGCGCGCCGACCGTTCGACCGAGGCCGTCCGCCAGATCGCGCTCGATATCGTCGTGAACACGGGCTACGTGTCCAATCTCACCAACCAGCCCGACTTCTACTACAACTCGACGCTCGCGCATGCGTTCTACAACGGCTCGACTGGCATCCACCGTCCCGGCCGCACGCACCTGCACGGCGAGGTCGTGTCGTTCGGCGTCCTCGTCATGCTCGCGTATGCGGGCGACACGGAGCAGCTCGAGCGCTATGCGAGGTTCAACAAGCAGATGGGCCTTCCCGTCACGCTCGCCGAGATCGACCTGGACGAGAGTCATCTGGATCGGCTGACCGAGCTCGCGCACAACACGAACGAGTGGAAGCAGGCCAACCCGGTCGCCTTCGACGACGAGCAGTTCATCGCCGCCATCAAGGCAGCCGACGCCTACGGCCGCTCTCTCTCCTAGTGCAAATCGGGGACGAATGCAAATCGGGGACGTACCTTTTCCATGCATGTTTGCACGAAGGGGGCAGGCCTTACCGCCTGCCCCCTTCGTCTTATAGCGAGATGCCGAGCGAAGCCTCTACCAGGACACCCGCTAACAAGACCCCGAACATGTACCCAGAACTGAGAGTGCGGGCCCCGAACAGGGGCCTCACCCGCGTTACTGGGTAGCGTTGCCGGGTGTTCGACACCTCCCGTAAGCGCTCGCCCCGCCTGCCGCGTCGGCAATCCCTATGCAGCGCGACCGTCACGGAGCGACCGAACGCAAAGGGCGGCGGATCCGCACCTCGCTAGTGCTCCTTGACGCGAAGGTAGATCTGCCGCTGTCCGTTCGCACTCGTCGGCTCATCGAATTCATACGCGCCGAGCGACTTCATGAACGGGCTGAGCTTGCGATACCCGTAATTGCGAACGTCGAAATCGGGCAGGCGCTTGGAGAGCTCGTTGCCCATCTGGGCGAGCGAGACCCATCCGTCGTCGTCGGAAAACTTGTCGCAGATGGCGTTCACCGTCTTGCGGATCTTCTTGAGGTGGCGGCGCCGGTCGGCCTTGCTCATCTCGCCGAAGGGAACCTCACCGGAATCCGGCGCATCAGCGAGCTCGGCCAGCTCCGCCTCCTCCTTGCGCCCAGAGCCCTTGCTCGGCTGCTTCCTGCGCGATGACGCCTTTGCGCGCGCCGCGGGTGGCTCGGCGTCCTCCTCATCCTCCGCCTCCTCCTCGGCAACATGGGCCGCATACAGCAGGTCGAGGTACTTGAACGAGTTGCATGCCGAGATGAACGGCTGGGGCGTCTTCTGCTCCCCCATGCCGATGACGACCATGCCGCTCTCGCGCAAGCGCGCCGCCAAACGCGTGAAATCCGAATCAGAGCTCACGATGGCGAATCCGTCGACCGTGCCCGAATACAGGATGTCCATCGCGTCGATAATCATCGCGGAATCGGTCGAGTTCTTGCCATAGGTGTAGCTGTACTGCTGCATGGGGATGATCGAGTTGTCGAGCAGGCAGCTCTTCCAGCTGCCGAGGCGCGGGCTCGTCCAGTCGCCGTAGATGCGCTTGTAGGTGGCGATTCCCGAGTTCGCCACCTCTTCGAGGATGATCTTGATGTACTTCTCCGCAACGTTGTCCGCGTCGATCAGAATCGCGAACCGGAGATCCGAATCCAGCGTATCGCTCATGCTTTTGTCCTTTTCATTCGTACGTGTTCAGTCGTATTGTCGCATGGTTTTCCGTACTCGATAGCTTTTCCAGCTCTCGAACGCGAACACGCTCCCCCGTCCTTTCCGCAATTCATGAAAAACTCCCTCGTCGGGAGTTGCTATCCTGCGGAAACGCGAAAACAAGGCGTGCAAATTCATGAATAACCAGCATGCGACACGAGGAGTCCCGAGACAACACCGCCCCGTTCTCAAGAAAAAGCGGCGGCCCTGCCATTATCGACAGGGCCGCCGCCAAGCGCATATCGTGCGTGCGCGCTACGCCTGAGGCTTGTTCGCGCCGGGCATAAACGGGTTCTCGCGGCGCATGAGCGTCATGAACTCCTCGCCCGTGATGGTCTCCTTCTTGTAGAGATAGCGAGCCAGCTCGTGCAGCTTGAACTTGTTCTCGCGCAGAATCTGCAGCGCACGGGCGTGGGCGTCGGCGATGACCTTCTGGACCGCCTCGTCCACGCGCTCGGCCGTACCCGGGGCGCAGGTGAGCGACGTGTCCTGGTTGAGGTAAGCGTTCTGCACGGTGCCGAGCGCCATCATGCCGAACTCCTCGGACATGCCGAAGCGGGTGATCATGTTGCGCGCAAGCTTGGTCGCCTGCTCGATGTCGTTGGCGGCTCCCGTCGTCATCTCGCCGAAGATCAGCTCCTCGGCAGCGCGGCCACCGCAGTAGACCGCGAGCTTGTCGAGCACCTCCTGCTTGGTGGTCAGGAACTTCTCGTCCTGCTCGACCTGCATGGTGTAGCCGAGCGCACCGCTCGTACGCGGGACGATGGTGATCTTGGTGACCGGCGCGCCCTCCTTCTGGCTCGCCGCCACGATAGCGTGACCGATCTCGTGATAGGACACGACCTGCTTCTCATGATCGGATAGCACCGTGGACTTACGCTGCTGACCTGCGATGACAACCTCGACGGACTCCTCGAAGTCCTCCTGGGTCGCGAGCTTGCGGCCCATGCGCACGGCGCGCAGCGCGCCCTCGTTGATGATGTTCGCGAGGTCAGCACCCGAGGCGCCGGGCGTCGCGCGCGCGATCGCCGTCAGGTCGATGGGCGGCTGGGTCTTGACGTCCCTGAGATGGATCTCGAGGATCGCCTTGCGGCCGGTCAGGTCGGGAAGCTCCATGGGAACGCGGCGATCGAAGCGGCCTGGGCGCAGCAGAGCGGGGTCGAGGCTGTCGGGACGGTTCGTCGCCGCGACGACGACGATGCCCTTCGCGTTGTCGAAGCCGTCCATCTCGGTCAGCAGCTGGTTCAGCGTCTGCTCGCGCTCGTCGTTGCCCGAGAAGCCGCCGCCGTCGCGCTTCTTGCCGATGGTGTCGATCTCGTCGATGAAGACGATGCAGGGCGCCTTCTCCTTGGCCTGCTTGAACAAGTCGCGGACCTTGGCGGCACCGCGGCCGACGAACATCTCGACGAACTCGGAGCCCGAGATCGAGAAGAACGGGACGCCCGCCTCGCCGGCGACGGCCTTGGCGATCAGCGTCTTACCGGTGCCCGGAGGGCCCACGAGCAGGACGCCGCGCGGTAGCTTGGCGCCGATGGCCTCGTAGCGCTCGGGCTTCTCCAGAAAGTCGACGACCTCCTTGAGCGACTCCTTGGCCTCTTCCTGGCCGGCGACGTCCTTGAAGGTCACGCCCACGTCCTTAGAGGCAACGATACGGGCGCCGGACTTGCCCAGTCCGCCACCGCCGAAGCCGCCAAAGCCGCCCGAGAAGTCCATCGAGGGGTTGTCATCGCCCATCGCCTTCTTCATGCGGCGGTTCAGCCACCAGCCGAACAGGAAGAAGATGATGATCGGCGCGAATGTAATCAACAGGTAGAGCCACGTGCCCGAGTCGTTGCTCGGAATGATGACGTTGACATTGGCGTCGGATTCATCGATCTTCTGCGCAAGATAGTTCTCGGAACCCGGCATGACGGTCGCGCGATACGCCACGTCTTCCGAGTCGTTCTTAAGCGTGTACAAGGCCTGCGTGTCCGTGCCTGCTGTGTAGTCCATGTCCTCGACCTTGTTCTCGTCCAGGTCGTCGAGCATGGTCGAGAAGCTCACGCCCGTGATCTGCTGCCTGGTGGTCAGCTGCGGGAACAGCACCTGATTGAGCACCAGGTACAGAGCAAAGGCGATGAGCACGTAGAGGATCATATTTCGTCTACGTTTGTGATCATCCATCTCCATTGGTAACTCCGTCTCGTAAGGTTGCAATGGTACAAGGATACCCAAGTGCGGAAGCGATAGACAAAAAATCGCAGCGAGTAACCTGCAAACACAATCGCCAAGGCGGATTCGCCCGACACGGCATGATTCCACGAATGATGGCACCCGCCGCTCGGCAATCCCCTATCATAGGTGGGCCGCGATTGAAGAAGTGGGTAAGGGGGAATCGATGGCATTCGGAAGAAGATCAGCTCGTCACGCCGGGGCGGCATCCCTGGACGTCACGCAAGGCGTCATCTGGAAGCAGCTACTGCTTTTGTGCGTCCCGATCTTCTTCAGCTCGTTTTTCCAGCAGGCGCACGCCCTGATCAATACCTTCATCCTCGGGCAGTTCGGCGGGAAGCTCGCGCTCGGCGGCGTGCAGGCCACCGCATCGCTCTTCGAGCTTGCCGTCGGGTTCTCCGTCGGTCTCGGTGCCGGATGCGCGGTCATCTCCGGCCAGTTCTTCGGGAGCCATGACGACGAGCGGCTCTCGCGCTCCATCCATACCGCCATGACAATCGCCCTGGTGCTCGGACTCACGATCTCGGCTGCCGGCATCATCTTCATCCCGCACATCCTCGAGTTCATGGGCACTCCCCAAGACCTCATGGGCGAGGCGGTTCCCTATTCGCGCTTCTACGCCGCAGCCATGGTCTGCTCGCTCGTGCTCAACATGGGCTCGGCGCTGCTTCGTTCCGTAGGCGACACGCGCACGCCTGCGCTCATCATCGCGAGCGGATGCTTCATCAACGCCGTGCTCGACGTGCTGTTCGTCGCCGTGCTCGGCCTCGAGGCGATGGGGTGCGGCATGGCGACTGCCATCACCCTCACGATCAACGCGACCTTCATGACGCGCCGCCTCATGAAAGCCGACGGCGCCTGGAGGCTCGACCTGAAGAAGCTCGGCATCGACGGAAAGATCTGCAAGCGCATGATCTCGACCGGCCTGCCGCTTGGCATCCAGTCGTCGCTCTACTCGATCTCGAACATCATCCTGCAGTCAACCGTCAACACGTTCGGGACCGACGCAGTCACCGGTTGGGGCCTGTCGGGACGACTCGACGCCTTCGTGTGGATGGTGACCGAGGCGCTCGGCGTGTCCATGACCACCTTTGCCGCGCAGAACTTTGGCGCTCGCAACTACGAGCGCATGCGCCGCGGCTACCACACGTCCCTTGTGATCACCGTCGCGCTGATCGGCAGCATGTCGGCGCTGCTCGTCGCCTTCGTGGGACCGCTCTCGCGCATCTTTATCGACGATCCCGCGGTCACGAACTACACGACGATCATGATCCACTTTATCGCGCCGTTCTACGCGTTCTACTCGATCGTCGACAACACCTCAGGCGCCATTCGCGGTTCCGGCGAAAGCCTGCGCCCGATGCTGTTGACCATCCTGGGCACCGTCGTGTTCCGCGTGATCTGGCTGCTTGTCGTGGTGCCCGCCCATCATGCGATCGAGACTATGCTCATGGTCTACCCGGTGACCTGGTTCCTGACGGCCGTGCTGTTTGTTGCCTACCACCACTGGGGCCACTGGCTGCGCCACGCCGAGGCGAAAGCGGTCGCATAGCTGAGCGGCAGGTCCTACCCCTTCCTCGCCTTTACGCGCATTCGCCTCACCACGGTACCGCCCGGCGCGAAAGCAATTGATCAATATGCCCCAGGGAACCACCGATCAACGGTGCCGTCCTCCCCTCAGTCGCGTCAGAGGGCCCCAGGGAAGCGCCCTCCGGGAAAGGTGGCTAGAAATTTCTGTTTTGCTGTCGCTGGGTCGGAACGAAGGGATAGGAAGCCCGCCAGGTGGCATCGATGTATCCCGGCAACGCCAAAATCGAGGATTTGAGGCCTCAAAATCCGACTTCGTAACCAGCCAATAACGTCAAGACAGTAATATCAGACATTTCCGTGCGTGCGTCTGACAGCAAAACAGAAATTTCTAGCCACTTTCCCTTGCCGAGCATTTATTTCCGGCGTCATTCATTGATTTTTCGCTTATGCTGTATATGTATTCCGATATGCCCAATTCCCAAAATAACCGCCGAAAGAATCAGCCATAGTACCTTGCCGTAAATACCCAGCAGAATGAAAGCGGCGACTGGCAGTGTTGCGCCTGCAAGAGGTATACCGAGAAATCCACTGTAAAAATCGCTGAGTTTTCGGTTACTGCGAAAATAGTGAGTATTCGTCCGCAGAGAAGCCACTAAATATTGCCAACTGGAGCCGGGGGTATTGCGCGTGAGAGCCGGGCGCGGTGCCGCAGGGAGCCGCGCCCGGCATCAGCTCGTCAGCCGGATCCGCTGCCGAGCTTCCTCCTCATGTTGAGCTCGCCCATCTCGACCCACGCGGTGCCGTGCACGATGCGGTCCATGATCGCGTCGGCGTGCACGCCGCCCCCGAGCCGCGCGTGCCAGTCCTTCTGCCTGAACTGGGTGCAGAGAACCGTCGAGCACGAGCCGTAGCCCGCCTCCATGAGCTCGAGCAGGAAGCCCCGGAACAGCTCGCCGGGGCGGTCGAGCAGCCACTCGTCCAGCACGAGCACCTGGAAGGCGGCGTACTTGCGGGTGAGCTTGCGCTCGCCGCCCGTTCGCTCGCGCGCCTCGCGCCACGCCTCCTCGAGGTCGGGGCAGCGTATGTAGCAGGCGCGCATCCGTCGCTGGCAGGCGGCCTTCGCGAGCGCGCAGGCCAGGTAGGTCTTCCCCGTGCCCGTCGGCCCCTGGAGCACGACGTTCTGGCCGCGCTCGGCGAACCCGCAGGTCGAAAGCTCGGTGACGAGCAGCCGGTCGAGCCCGCGCTCCTCCGAGAAGTCTATGGAGCGCACGTCCGCCTCGGGATAGCGCAGGCCCGCGCGCTTGGTGAGGTTGCGCACCTTGGACGTCAAGAAGGACGAGGGGGTCGTCGTTCATGATCTGCTCGCCGCAGTCGGCGCAGGTCATGCCCATGCACATGCCCTCGTCCTGCGCCGCGAAGGCGTCGAGCAGGTCGGATGCGCCCATGTCGCGCAGCTTGCGCCTGGTCTCCACGGAGAGGTCCATCTCCCTACACCTCCCCGTAGAAGTCCGCGCCCCGGACGTATCCGGCTCGTCCACGCGGTCGGCCGTACCCGGGGCGCAGGTGAGCGACGTGTCCTGGTTGCTCCTGAGTATCGGCTCCACATCCCGGTAGCGCGGTGAGCGCCTCCCCGTCGCCAGCGCCATCTCGCACGCCCTCTCGAGCCGCGGGGCGGAGTACTTGTGCGAGAGCCTCAGCACCGCGAGCGCGGCGTTGAACCCCTGCTCCTCGAACTCCACGGACTGGAATATCCGCTCGACGACGCCGGCGCACGACGGGCCGACCCTCTCCGCCCAGCGCCGGATTCGCCCGGCGTCCCAGTCCGAGTACGACCCCCCGTCCGGCAGGTCGGCCTCGTGCGTCGAGTACCTGTTGCGCGCGTATGCCGGGAACAGCGGGTGGGTCGCGAGCCGCTCTCCGCCCAGGAAGACCTCGACGGTGGACTCAGTGACGCGCAGGTCGACCGTCCTGCCGACGGCGAGATGGGTCACCGAGTAGAAGTTGCGCTTGTACGACACGTGGCAGTTGCGCTGGACCTTGCGCCCGTACACCCACTCGCAGACCTCGTAGGGGACGGCCGGCAGCGGCCTCAGGAGCGGGCGTTCCTGCTCCTCGAAGACCTGCCTCCGCGTGCCCTCCCGTTTGGAGAAGGGGCGGGAGTTGTGCTCGTCGACCTTCTTCCTGACGGCCTCCTTGAGCGCGCCGAAGTCCGTGAAGACCGTTTCGCGCAGCGCCGCTATCACCTCGGTGGCCGCCTGCCACACCTCGTTCTCCACGCTGGGCTTGTCGCGCGGCCTCCTCACGCGCGCGGGCATCACCGCCGCCCCGTAATGGGCTGCCATCTCCCGGTATGCGTCGTTGATGACGACCTCGCCCTCGCGGGGATGGCGCTTGACGCCCGTCTTGAGGTTGTCCGGCACGATGCAGGGAGCCGCGCCGCCGAAGTAGCCGAATGCGTGCACGTGGCAGCGAAGCCATGTATCCTGCTTCATGTCGAGCGTCGGCTCGACCCACGACATGCGGCTGAAGGGCAGGCAGGCCACGAACAGGTAGAACTCGGAGATCTTGGACGTCGCCGCGTCGACTGCCGCCATCGTCGGCCCGGCCCAGTCGACCTCCATGATCCTTCCCGCCTTGTGCCCGACGCGGCTCACGACGCTTTTCCTCACGGTGAACTCGCGGTAGCGCTTGCAGAAGCGGTCGTAACCCATCGACGCCTCGCCCCTCGCGGAGCACGCGTCCCGGTACTCGGCGTGCAGGCGCTTGAGCGTCACCCCGTCGCGGGCGAGCTCCCTGTGGATGCGCCCCCAGTCGGGATCGGGGTAGACGGTGGCCTCGTGCGCCCTCTCGGGGAAAAGGCGGTCGTAGACCTCGCGGTCCGAGAGCGGGCGGGCGTCCTCCCACCCGAAGCCCTCCCGCTTGGCCGCGGCGAGCACCGCGGTCACGCTGTTGCGCGACACGCCGAGGGACGCTGCGATGGTGCGCCCCGACAGCCCGGACCCGTCGAGCCTCAAGATGTCCTTGGCCCTGATTCTATTCGCCATGCTGAAAACCTCCTTCGTCTTGACTCCGACATGGCAAGACGAAGGTAGCAGCAGGCGGCTCCCTTGCGAAATATCGATGGCTCTCTATGCCAATATCTGACGTTGGCCACCAGCGGCTCCCATTCGCAATATCGCATGCTCTGAAGCGGGCGATTACTCAAATAGCGTATCCACCATAGCTCATACAAAACTATCATAAGTGCAGCGGCAATCAACCACCACGACCATACCGTCCATTTATGCAGATTAAAATCAGAAAAAATTAACGCACAGCAACAGGTCAGCACCTCTCCGAGACGTTCAAATGCCAGTAAAATTTTGTTCTCATTCTCCGAAGTATATCCTTGCGGCAGGTTTTTCGTCCAAATAATATTTGGGATCAAGAGCGCCGACAGAAAGAGTAACCCTACATAAGAAAATCCAAGATGACCGTTCATCGGCGTTCCTCCCCGAGAACAAAATCAGCAAGCGGCTCAATATATTCTTTTGAGGTATGGTCATAAGATGTATTCAGAGCTTTCAGCATTTCTTTCTCGTATTCGCTTTTCTCTTTTTTTCGTTTTACCATAGCGGCAAACACCTTCATCATCAGCTTGTCACCGAAAGGCATATTTTCATAGCGCAGTCCGCCCTGCATATAAAAATGGGGAACTTTATCCATCTCTTCTGTTGTAAGATTATTTTTCCAAGCTTCTTCTATCATCTCTGTTGCCGAATTAGGCGTAGCTCCGGTAGCGAAAACAATCAGCTTTTCCGCCGTACTTTTCTCGAAAAGAGCTTTTGCATTTTTCAGTCCGTCCACAAATCCGGCATGAAACCGTCCGCCGAAAATAATGGTTTTGTATTCCGACATTGTCTCTGCGGAAACTTTTTTCAACTCCACGGCGGAGCAGTTCAGCTTTTCGGCAATCCATTCGGCATATTGCTTGGTAAAGCCCGTGACGCTCTTATAAACTACTAAGATCTGCTTATTCATTTCTATTGTCCTCCAATGCTTGTTTCAAAAATGCTTCATAAGCCAGCTCCTGCTGGTTGAAAATTTCAGCTTCGGAAATTGAGGAAGAGGTGACGGAGTAAATTGTTCCGGTACCAATGGTATAAATCAGCATATTCAGGTGCAGCCGCTTTGCCGCAGAAATGGAAATATTTAGATTTTCTGCAATTATTTTTGAAACATTCGGATTGGTTTCCGAACAGTAAATGTCATCAAGAGAGGAAACATTTTTTCGTTCCTGAAACAGATACATTCTGAAAATATGAGGTTCATTTTTTGCAATCTGAATATATGCGTGTCCGGTGCTGCGGAACAGGTCGTTTCTGTCAACGGTTTTTCCGACTTCCGCCAGAATAAAGGTCCTTGCTTTTTCTGCAACGTCATTCTTCAGTCCGTCCATATTTTTGCAGTAGCTGTAAATCGGCTGTACGGAACAGCCCAATTTCTCCGCAATGGTTTTTACAGTCGCTTTTTCAATTCCGTCCTTTCGGGCTATCTCAAAGGCGGCGTCCACTACCATTTCTTTTGTTATCCTTTGCTTTGGCATTGCCGTCCCTCCATAAAAAATAGAGTTATATAAACTTATTATATAACTCTATTTTACATAGACACAGGATAAAAGTCAAGGAAGTTTTTTCAATCTTGCATTAGTACGGTCGCTTTTTGTCCAGCCAGCCTTGCTCTGCCCAATATTTGCCGTCGAGGTATTCGGGATCAGCTTTATGTAAGGACTTTTGCATTTTACGACAGAAAGAAAACTTAAGTTTTGTAATCAAATTTGTATGTGCAGGTTTGGTATAGTCGATGCGTGAAAATTCCCGTGAAAGCTTTTCTATCTTTTTTGTCAGTTCCGTTTGCTTCTTTTGGGAAAGCTTATCCCAGATAATATTACCCATTAAAGCTCCGGTAAAAATACCGATTTTAGAAATGCCCCACCAAGATAAGCTGTGCTTTATATCTTTTGCCGCAGATTTTGCACCGGCACCTAAACACTGTGTAATGATGACCGCACGTTTCCCGAACATTTCAGGAGCAGGGCGGTGCGGCAGCCAGCGGTAAGCAAAATGGTCGAGGAGATTTTTAATTGCGCCGGTTGCGTGAAACACATAAGCAGGAGAGGTCATTACAATTAAGTCTGCTTCCAAGAGCGATCTATCAATTCTTTCGATGTATTCTGCGTCTTTACAAGCCTTTTCGCCCTTTAAGATGCAGTTTGTGCAGCCGACACAGAAATTGGGGCAATCCTTTGGGAGATAGTATTCCGTAATGTTTGCCTTATTTTTAAACTCCGCTAAAAACATCTCTTTCAAGCGGTAGGTTACACCTCGTTTTTCCGTTGCGTTTATAACCGTTATTTTCATTCTGATACCTCCAAAATATCGTGCAGAATTTGCGTGTGCCACGCCTTGCGGTTTTCCTTTTTACTTAAATCAATATCAAGTATTGTCGAGGTCGTTTCATACCGAAGAAATGTCTGCTGCATAACCGAAATCAAGCAAAAAGTCTTTCTTTTTACGGTGCTTTCGTCCCAATCAGGACGGCAGGCAGCGACAAGAGGAAGATATGCGGCATAAGTTCTGTGTGTGTTATCATTTGGTTTTGGATTTTTCATATCGGTAAGCACCGATATTTTTGAAACGGCATAATGCTCAAATAAAAAGTCAAGAGTCATATTGCCGAGATATTCCAGTTTTTCAAAAGGTGGTAAGTCCTTTGTCTTTTCTCGAATACTCTGAAAGTTCTCGACAATTCCGTTTATAATGCGCTCGACGCATAGTTCAATCAGGTTATCCTTGTTTCCAAAATGATAATTGACAAGCCCTAATCCAACGCCTGCTCTTTTGCATATCTCACGGACTGTAACTTCTTCTAAATGTTCCCCTTTTTCCTCAATGAGTTTAATCGTTGCCTGTATGATTGCTTCTTTATTATCCACACTATACCTCCTATTGAACACTGTTCAGTAACATTATACTGAACGCAGTTCAAAAGTCAAGCGATTGCGAAAACAAGTGGAATATGCAACGATTTTCGGTGTCAAAACGCCCTGTTCAAGCGGCTAAGAGAGCAAAAAGCGGCGGGTAACCGCAACAGTTGTTGGTGATAGAAGTGTTGAATATAATGGGGAGATTATGTCGCTGACCGCCCTTGCAAAACTTCTGACCGGCAAGCAGTACTCCATTGCCGGATCAAAATACTTCAAATACAAGGGCGAATGGCTCAACGATATCCGTCATCGGCTTGGCGTTTAAGAATAAACGATAGCCCACAAATTAAACGGTAGTCATAAAAACAAACAATAACCTACTGCCATCCGGTACCTTTGCGGACTGGATTGGCGGTGGGCTATCGTTCTACCGGGGAGCAGCAGACATCTCAAAAGTCGGAAAGCCCTTGAAATAAGCCCATTCAGGCAAAAAGAAAGCACCGCAATCCTGATACCCATTGTATCAAAATTGAGGTGCTTTTTTGGAGAAGCCGAATGTATGGGGAGGAGAGGGCGGTGCGGAACCAGCAGGCTCCCGCATGGCCCCGACCGAGCCACGGGCAGGGGCAATGCGGGAGCTCCCGATCGAAATATATCAACGTTTCTTTAGGCGAACATCCCGGGTCGGTAATGATAGCCGTTGTCCGCATGGGGGCAGAGCTGCCAAAAGGCCACCGCGCTCGCCGCGGCGACGTTCAAAGAATCAACGCCGTGCGCCATGGGGATGCGGATCGTGAGGTCCGACCCGTCGATCGTCTTCGCCTGCAGGCCGGCCCCTTCCGTCCCCATAAACAGCGCAAGACGGGGAATCCCAAGCAGCGCCGGATCGTCGAGCGAGACGGAATCGTCCTCGAGCGCCATCGAGGCGCAGGTGAATCCGGCCTCGCGCAGCTCGCGCAGGCCGTCATGAGGCCAGAAGCGCGCCTCCGTGCCGATGCGGCACCACGGCACTTGGAACACGGTGCCCATGCTCACGCGCACCGCACGGCGGTACAGAGGATCGCAGCACGTGGGGCTCACGAGGATGCCGTCGACGTTCAGCGCCGCCGCGCTGCGGAAGATCGCACCGACGTTCGTATGGTCGACGATGCCCTCGAGCACGCAGACGCGCACCGGACGTTCCTGTGCGCGCTCGACAAGTCCGCGCAGGAAATCGGGGGCAGCGGCAAGGCGCGGGCGGCGAAACGCCGCCAGGGCCCCACGCGTCACGGTGAAGCCGGTCAGCTGCTCCATGAGCTCCATCGAGCCGACGAATACCGGGATATCCCCCGTCCACGCCTCCGCGACGCGCTCAAGCAAAGGCATGAGCTGGTCGAGCCAGCGCTCTCCCATAAGGAAACTCACCGGCTCGAGCCCCGCATCGACCGCGCGCTCGATGACCTTGGCGCTCTCGGCGATGAAGATGCCCTTCTCCGGCTCGAGCACGGACCTCAGCTCGCGCTCCGTCAGGCGCGTGTAGGCCGAAAGGCGCTCGTCGTCAAGCGAGTCGATAAGGATGATCTGCGGTGCCATACCCATGGGCTCACTGCTTCTTCTTGCGGCCGAACAGGTGGCGCCCGGTGTTCTTGAGCTTATCCATCATGGTCGGGTCGGGATGCTCGGCCTCCCATGCGGCACGGCGACGGCGCTTCTCGTACTCGTTGATCAAGGGGTCGCCGTAACCCTGAACCAGGTTGTCGTACCACGCGATCATATCGGCGATGTCCTCGTCGTTGGGGCGGCCCTTGTTCATGCCGCCCATCAGCTTGTAGGGACCCCACGTGTCGAAGCCGGGACACCCGTGCCCCGCGAGGAAGTTGGCGTGCGTCGCACGGCAGATGCCGTCGATATCCTTGCCGTACCACTTGCTCGCACCGCCGTAGGTGAGCAGGCTGAACACGAAGTCGCCTGTACCGACGGAGGCCTGCATGACGCGCGCGAGGTCTTTGTCGATCTCACCCATGTAGATACCGCTCGCGATGCCGATCAGATGATACGGGGACAGGTCGACCTTGGGATTCTTCTTGTCGACGGTCGCGACGTCCAGCGTATCGATCTCGCCGGGAAACGCCTTCGCGAGCGCGTCGACGACCTTCTTCGTGTTGCCGTGGTGCTTGGAGCGGTACAGGATCATCGTCCTGATCTGGGGCCGTTTAGGGGATTCGGTCGCCTGCTGGCCATCGGATGCGGGCTCTGCGTCCTCTTTCTCGTCGGTCGCGGCGGGACGACGATAGGTCACGAACCGGTATTCGATGCCATGGTCCTCCTCGTCGGCCCCGATGAGGGCGGGTTCGGATTCCGATACGACTTCCCAGGCGTCATCTTCATCGAGATTCGGGAAGTGCGTATCGGCCAGGCGCAGGCAATGGGTGCGGGTCACCTCGGCGACCGTGCAGAACGGAAGCAGCTGGCGGTAGACCTCTTCCCCGCCGATGACCCAGGCCTCGTCCTCGTCTGCGATCGCATCCAGAGCCTCGTCGACGCTATGGACGACCTCCACGCCTTCGCGCTCGAACGATGCGTCCCGCGTCAGCACGATGTTGCGGCGGTTCTTCAGCGGGCGGCCGCCCGGGAAGCTGTCGAGGGTCCTGCGGCCCATGATCACCGTATGGCCGGTCGTCAGCTCGACGAAGCGGCGCATGTCGGCCTTGTTGGAAACGATCATGTCCCCCTCGTAACCGATGCCCCAGTCGTCACTCACGGCAACGATAGCGGAAAGCTTGCAGCTCATGGATGCTCCTTAGATTGCGATGGGAATGTTCTTGATCTGAGGGCCGTGCTCATAGCCCTCGACGATCAGGTCATCGGTCGTGAAGTCGTAGAAATCGCGAACCTCGGGGTTGAGGCTCACCTTGGGCGCGGGGTGCTGCGGCCGCGCGATGAGCTCGCGGATGATGTCGACATGGCGGTCGTAGATATGCGCGTCGACGATCACGTGGAGCAGCTCGCCCGCGACCATATCCGAAACCTGCGCCACCATCATGAGCAGGATCGCGTACTGGCACACGTTCCAGTTGTTTGCGGCGAGGATGTCCTGGCTGCGCTGCATGAGGACCATGTTGAGCACGGGCTTGTCGTAGCCCGGCTCATGCGTGACGTTATACGTCACGCTGTAGGCGCACGGGTACAGGTGCATCTCGGACAGGTCGGCGAACGTGTACATGTTGGTCATGATGCGACGGGAGAAGGGCGTGTGCTTCAGGTCGTAAAGCACGCGGTCCATCTGGTCGAAGTCGCCTTCGGGATAATGGGACTTCTGCGCGATCTGATAGCCGTATGCCTTGCCGATGGACCCGGTCTCGTCGGCCCATTCATCCCAGATATGGGAGTTGAGATCATGGATGTTGTTCGACTTGCGCTGGTAGATCCAAAGGATCTCGTCCATCGCGGACTTGAGCGCCGTGCGGCGCAGCGTCAGCGCGGGAAACTCCTCGCGCAGGTCGTACCGGTTCGTGACGCCGAACGATTTGATGGTGTACGCAGGCGTTCCGTCCTCCCAATGCGGCCTGACCTTCTCGCCTTCCGTCGTGGTGCCGCGCTCCAGAATATCCGAGCACATGGAAACGAACAGTTCATCGGCTTTGCTCATGGGCGCTCCTCGAGGGTAGACAGCATCGACTACCCATTGTACCCCGCAGCCAGCGTGGGAAACATGGGCTCGCGCGAGTCGCGACCCAAAGAACGGACGGGAGGGACGCGTCTAGGGAAACACCGACCAATTGCTTTCGCGCAGGGCGTCTCCGCGGCGAGGCGGATGCGGGCGAAGGCGAGAAAGGCGCAGTAGCGCTGCGCCGACGCAGCCTGAGCGCGCAGGCGCCCGATACGGGGGCAAGCGGCGCGAAAGCAATTGGTCGGTGTTTCCCTAAGCCACCTGCGGCTCGTTTGCCGGCTCATCAGAGCCCATGCCCACGATGACATCGATCAGCGGCGAGGAGATGAACACCGTGATCAGCGAATACACGATATTCGTCACGGGGATGTAGCTCAGCGAGAGCAGCAGGACGCTCAGATCGGTGACCAGGTAGCAGCGGGACAGGCGCCAGCCGCTCACCTTCTGGATGGACAGGGCGAGGGCGTCGTCGCCACCGGCAGACGCGCCCCCTCGCACCACCAGCCCGGCTCCCACTCCGACAAACAGGCCGCCGGCGACGGCCGCCACGAGCGGCCAGGCGGAAAGATCGGGCAACAGGTGCGGAAGCTGCTCCCAGATTGCGTAGAACCCCGCTATGAACGCGCTCGAGACCGCAGACCAGCCCAAAAAGCCCGCACCGAGCAGGCGAAGCGCCACGGCATAGCAGAGGATGTCGAGGACGGGAGACACGATCGAGGACGGGATGCCCAGCCAGTGGTTGGCCAAAAGTAGGGCTCCGATCACGCCGCCCTCGGTTATCCCCACCACATGATGGATATTATGGATGCCGAAGGTAAGGATTCCGGAACCGACCACGATCAGGACGAAACGGCGCAGCAGGTCGTGCCAATCAAGCGAAGCCAAACGGGTGCGCAACACGGATATCAGCCTTTCCATCTTCAAGCAAACGGTGCAGCGCTAGACTAAACCTTGGTAACATACCAAGGTCAACTGCGCATGGAGGAATCATGGACGGCACGCCCCTCAAACAGACCTACCGGATCGGCGAGACGTCGGGGCTGTTCGGCATCGGGGCGGACTCCTTGCGCTACTACGAGCGACTGGGGATCGTCGTCCCCCGCCGAGAACCCAACGGATACCGCGTCTACGACCTCTCGGACATGTACAAGCTGACGATCATCAAGGAGCTCCGCGGACTCGGTTTCAGCATGAAGCAGATCGCGGAGTACCTCGAGGGGCAAAACGTCGACAAGACCATCGCCATGCTGGAGGACGAGCAGGCCATCATCGAGCGCAAGCTCGACGAGCTGAAGCGGCGGCAGGTGACGCTCGCCCGACGCGTGGACACCATCCGCAAGACCAAGGAGGCGCGCATCGGCGCCATCGAGATCGTCGACCGCCCGCGGCGCCGCTGCATGAAGATGGCCGGACACCTCGAGCGCGACGAGGAGATGGACCTGCTGATACAGGAGCTGCACCGAAGGTCCGGATCGACGATGCCGCATCTGCTGACGGTGCCCATAGGGGCCTTCCTCGCCCAGGACGCGATCATGCAGGGAGCAACCAACGTGTACGACGGCATCTTCTTCATCGTAGAGGATGAAAAGGCGCCCGCGAACTTCGAACTCCCCGCCGGGCAGTATCTCACCACCCGCTACCAGGGCGGCTACGAGCAGAACGGACGTTTGCTCATCAAACTGCTCGACTTTGCGCACGAGCACGCGCTTCCGCTGGCGGGACAACCGTTCGAGCTCTACGAGATCGACAATCGCGATACAGCAGACGAGCGGGAGTTCATCACCACGATGGAACTCCCGCTCGACGCGAAGCACGCTGATTGACCGCCATGCGGCGCGGCGCCTACTTGCGGCGCATCTGGCGCTCCATCTCGCGCAGCATATCCATCTCGGAGCCGCCGCCCGACCCCAGGCCGCCCATGCCGCCCAGGTTGCCAAGGCCGCCCATGCCGCCCATATTGCCCATTCCGGGGATGCCGGGCATGCGCATCTTCTTGCCCTTCTTGCCCTTCTTCCCCTTCTTGCCGGCCCCGGCCTGCTGAGCCATGGTGCGCATGCGGCTCATCATCTTGTTCATCTCGCCCCATTGCTTCATGAGCTGGTTCACATCGGCGGGCGTCGTGCCGGAACCGCGCGCGATGCGGGCGCGGCGCTGGCCGTTGATGATGGAGGGGCGGTTGCGTTCCTCGGCGGTCATGGACATGATCATGGCCTCATTCTTCGCGAAGACCGACTCGTCGAGGTTGCCCCCCATCTGGTTGAGCAGCTTCTGACCGCCCGGGAGCATGCCGAGGATGCCCTTCATGCCGCCCATCTTCTTGACGGCCTTCATCTGCTCGAGCATGTCGTTCATCGTGAAGCCCTCGCGCAGCATGCGCTCGGCGGACGCGACGGTCTCGGCGTCGGCGGCCTCCTGAGCCTTCTCGATGATACCGATGACGTCGCCCATGCCGAGGATGCGCTTGGCCATGCGGTCGGGATAGAACGGCTCGAGCGAATCGGGCTTCTCGCCCATGGAGACGAACTTGATGGGCTTGCCGGTCACGGCGCGGACCGACAGCGCGCCGCCGCCGCGGGCGTCGCCGTCGAGCTTGGAGATGATGACGCCGTCGAAGTCGGTGCGCTCGGCGAAGGTGGACACCACGTTCACGATATCCTGGCCGGTCATGGCGTCGACGACCATGAGCACCTGATCGGGCTTGACCGCGCGCTTGATGTCGACGGCCTCCTGCATCATCTGCTCGTCGATCTGCAGGCGGCCGGCGGTGTCGACGATGACCACGTCGCGCAGCTTGTCGATGGCCTCGCGGACGGCGTCCTGGGCGATCTGCACGGGATGCGCGCCGTCTCCGCGAAACACCGGCACGCCGATCTCGCCGCCCAGCGTGGCGAGCTGGTCGGCTGCCGCGGGACGGTAGACGTCGCAGGCGGCGAGCAGCGGCGAGCGGCCCTGCTTCTTGAGCAGGTAGGCGAGCTTGACGGCGGCCGTCGTCTTACCGGAGCCCTGCAGGCCCACGAGCATGATCACGTTCGGGATGCGGTTCGAGAACACGAGCTTGCTCTCGGTCGTGCCCAGCAGCTCGGTCAGCTCGTCGAGCACGATCTTGACGACGTTTTGCGCAGGGGTCAGCGACTCCATGACGTCGGCGGTCATGCAGCGCTCCTTCGTCTTGGCGACGAAGTCCTTCACGACCTTGAAGTTGACGTCGGCCTCGAGCAGCGCCATGCGAATGTCGCGCATGGCGCTCGTGATATCGGCCTCGGTCAGCTTGCCCTTGCCGCGCAGGCGGTCAAAGGTGTTGTTGAGGCGATCGGAAAGGCTTTCGAACATGAATCTCTCCCGGATGGATCGAAATGGTGGTTATTCGGCCAGGGCTACTCGGCGCCCACGAGGGCGCGGCAGAACGCGTGCGCGTCGAACGGCTGCAGGTCCTCGACCTGCTCGCCCACGCCGATGCGCAGGATCGGCAGCTTGAGCTTGGAAGCGACCGCCATGGCGATACCGCCCTTCGCGGTACCGTCGAGCTTGGTCATGACGATGCCGTCGACGCCGAGCGACTCGTTGAACTCAAGCGCCTGGGAAAGGCCGTTTTGCCCCGTCGCTGCATCGATGACGAGCACAACGTAGACGGGCATGGGCCCGCCGGCGCACTTGGCGGCGCGCTTGCGGGTGACGTTTACGACCTTGGCGAGCTCCCGCATGAGCTCGGCGGAGGTGTGCAGACGGCCCGCCGTGTCGATCAGGACGAGCTGGCTGCCCTCGCGCTCGGCCACATCGAGGACGTCGTAGCACACGCTCGCGGGGTCGCTTCCGCGCTCGCGCTTGACGACGGGCACGCCGGCGCGCTGGCCCCACACGTCGAGCTGCTCGATGGCGGCGGCGCGGAACGTGTCGGCGCTGCCGATGACCGTCTTGATGCCCGACTTGGCGGCAGCGCTCGCGATCTTGCCGACCGTCGTCGTCTTGCCGGCACCGTTGATGCCCACGAACAGGACGACCGAGGGCGTCGTGGTGAAGGGGTCGACCTTCGGCGTCGTGAAGGTCTCCTCAAGGCGGTCGGCCAGCGCGTCGCGCAGCTGGCGCGCGCTCGTCAGGTTCTTGCGCGCGGCGAGGTCGCGCAGGTCATCGGTCACGTCCATGGCGATATCAGCGCCCATATCGCCCATGACGAGCGTGTCCTCGAGGTCCTCCCAGAACGACTCGTCGACGTCGCCGCCGAAGTAGAAGATCTCGTTGATGGCCTCGCGGCTGCGCTCGAGACCGCGCTTCAGAGAATCGAACAGGCCCATTTATGCATTCACAACCTTTCCCGTCTTGCGATCAAGTCGCTGGCTCACCACGCGGCTGACGCCGTCGGCTTGCATGGATACACCATACAGCACATCGGCGTCCTCCATCGTGCGGCGCTGGTGCGAAATGACCAGCAGCTGCGTGGTCTTGCGCAGATAGTCGATGGCGCCGATCAGCTTGCTCAGGTTCGAGTCGTCGAGGGCGGCCTCGACCTCGTCGAGCACGTAGAACGGCACCGTGCGCGTACGGTATACCGCGAAGAGCAGCGCGAGCGCCGTCAGGCTCTTCTCGCCGCCGCTCATGAGCATCATCTTGGTGATCTTCTTGCCGCGCGGTTGCGCCACGACCTCGATGCCGGTCTCCGCCGGGTGGTCAGGGTCGGTCATCTCAAGGTGGGCCGAACCACCCGGGAAGAGCATCGAGAACACCTCGCGGAAGTTCTCGTCGACCTTCTCGAAGGTGACGAGGAACTGCCGACGCATCTTGCGGTCGATGGCGGCGGAGATCTTGGTGAGCGCGGACCGGGCGCTCTCGAGGTCGGCGAGCTGCGCGGAGATGTAGTCGGCGCGCTCGCGCAGGCGCTCGTACTCCTCGAACGCCACCTGGTTGACCGGCCCCAGGTTGTTGATCTGCCGCACCAGATCGGCGAGCTCGCGCTCGCATGCGGCGCGATCGTCGGGCGCCGGCAGCGACAGGGCCTCCTCGAGCACGGTCTTGCCGTCCGCGGTGATGGCGGCGATGGCGTTTTCGACCTGGACCTCGAGCTTGCCGCGCTGGACCTTGAACTCGGAGATCTTGGACGTCGCCGCGTCGACTGCCGCCTGGGCGGCATCGACCTCGCCGCGCGCGTCCTCGATCGTCTTCTTGAGCGAGGCGGAATCCGCCTCCTCCAGCCGCGCCTGGTCGCGCAGGCGGGCGGCCCAATCGAGCGCGCGCTCCGACAGCGCCTGGTAACGGTCGTGCAGGGGGTCCACGCGGAGCCGAAGCACCTCGAGCGAGCGGGACGCCTGCCTGGTGGCACGGATGCGCCGATCGATGTTGTCGAGGCGCCGGGCGAGCTCGGGCTCGCGCGCCTCAAGGCTGCGCAGGCGCTCCGCCGCCTGGGCCGCGCGGACCTTGGCGTCGGCGAGCTTGCCCGCAGCCTCGGAATCCTCGATGCGGAGCTGCTCGAGGTCGTCGTTGGCGTCCTCGATCTGCGCGGTGAGCTCCTCCGCGAGCGCACGCGCGTCGTCACGGGACTGCGCGAGCTCATCGAGCTTGGGCTGGACCGCGCGAACGGCGGCAGCGGCCTGCTCCCGGCGACGCTCCACCTGCGAGCGCTCGGACAGCGATGCCGAGAGGCTCTGCTCCAGGCGACCGATCTCGGAGAGCAGGGAGGTCCGCTCGCCGTCCAGGCGCGCGATCTCGCCGGCGAGGTCGCCGTCGGCGGCACGGGCCTCCGCCAGCGCGGCCGACGCCTCGGCGACCTGCGACGTGGCGTGCTCGAGCGTGGCCGAGAGCTCGGGCTCGAGGTCTTCGAGCTCGCGGATGCGGCGCTTGCGCTCGAGCGTGCCCGCCTGGGCGTCCCCGGCGGAGCCGACGCGAACCAGCCCGCCGGAGCTGACGCGGACCCCCTCACGGGTCACGTACGTGACGCCCAGCTCCGCGGGCGCCGCCAGGGCCTCGGAGACGGAATCGACGACGTAGACGCCGCCGAGCAGCGCCGCCACGACGTTGCCGTACCCCTCGCGCACGCGAAGGCGCTCGACGAGCCTGAAGCCCGCGGCACGACCGTCGCCCTCCCCTGCCGCGACCTCGCGGGACAGCAAGGTGGCCTCGCCTCTCGAGCGGTTCTGGTCCAGGGCGTACGCGGCAAGCGAGGACAGCGCCGCGGCGTTGTCGACGACGAGCGCGTCGATGTCGGACGCGAGCAGCTGCTCGACGAGCTCCTCGAGGTCCTGGGGCGCCTCGATGAGATCGCCCACGTGCGCGCGCACGGTCCCCGCATGGGCATGGGCGAGCTTCGCGGTCAGCGGCGAGGCGTCGGACATCTTCTCGTCGACCTTACGGAGGCTGGAGAGCTCGGAGACGACCTCCGAGTGGCGCGTGCGCGCCTGGGCCTCCTTGGCGCGGCGGTCGTCGACGGCCGCGCGCGCCTCGTCTGCGGCGACCTTCGCCTCTTCGCGCCTGGAGCGGGCGTCTGCGAGCGTGGCATCGAGCTCCTCGGCGCGCGACCTGCGGCTCTCGAGCGAGGAGCGAAGCTCCTCCACCTGCGTATCGATCTGCTCCAACCTCGAGGCGTACATGGAGTCCTCGAGCTCGGCGTTGGAGACGGTCTCCTTCGATTTCACGTACTCAAGCGCAGCATCGTCGGCCGTGCGCTGCGCCTCGCGCCGCTGACGGTTCAGCGCGTTCAGAAGCGTATCGAGCTCCATGCGACGGGCATGGAGCCTGTCGGCGGCCGGGCCGAGCTCGGCCACATCCGCCTGCGCCACCTCAGCCGCGGCACGAACCTCGTCGAGCTGCGAGCGCACCTGCTCGAGATCCTCGACGACGCGCGTCCGCTGATGCTCGGACCCCGACAGGGTCCCGCGCATCTCCGAGAGCCGGGCCACCATGTTGCGGCCCTTTTCCTCGAGCAGGCGCATGTCCGACCCGATGCGGCCGACGATATCCTGCATATGGCGGCGCTGCTCGCCCAGATCGCCGACGAACAGCCCCTTCTCCTCGAGCATGACCTGCAGCTTCTCGAGCTCCCGCTGCTTCTCGCCCAGGCGGTAGCGCGCAAGCTCGAGCTCCGCGTCGGCCTCTTTGCCCTGCGACTCGAGATCGGCCCAGTTCGCCTGCAGGCCGCGCAGCTCGTCGACGGCGAGGATCTGCGTGAGCTCATGGGCTCGCTCGGTCAGGTCGCGGTGCTTGCGCGCGCGGTCCACCTGGCGCTCCAAGGGCTTGAGCTGGCGGTTCACCTCGCGGCTGATGTCCCGTGCGCGCTTGAGGTGCTCGTCCATCGAGGCGATCTTGCGCGCGGCGCGCTCCTTGCGGCGCTTGTGCTTGGAGATGCCCGCGGCCTCCTCGATCAGGCTGCGGCGCTCCTCGGGACGGCTCTGGAGGATGCCGTCGAGCTTGCCCTGGCTGATGATCGAATGGGTGTCCTTGCCCAAGCCCGAATCATGCAGGATGTCCTGGATGTCCATCAGGCGGCACGGGCTGGAGTTGATGAGGTACTCGCTCTCGCCCGACCGGTACATGCGGCGCGTGACGGCGACCTCGTTGAAGTCGACCGGCAGCACGTGGTCGGAGTTGTCGAGCACAAGCGTGACCTCGGCGACGCCGACCGCCTTACGGGCGGAAGACCCCGAAAAGATGACATCCTCCATGGCCTGGCCGCGAAGCTGCTTGGCGCTCTGCTCGCCGAGGACCCAGAGGATGGCGTCGGAGATATTCGATTTGCCCGAACCGTTGGGACCCACGATCACCGTGAGCCCCGGTTCAAAGGTCATGTGCGCCCGGTCGGCAAAGGATTTGAACCCTTTGAGGGTCAGCGACTTGAGATACACGCGCGCACCCCGCTATCCGAGCTTGCGCTGCAAGATGACCCCGTTGTGCGTATAGCCCATGCGCTCGAGGGCGTCGAGGGCGGCTGCGGCCTCCGCCTCCTTCTTGGAGGAGCCGGTGCCCCGACCGCGGCGGACGCCGTCCACGAGCGTGATGGCCGTGAACGTCGGCTCATGGGCGGGACCGCTGTTGCCGATAACCTTGTATGCGGGCGGCTCGAAGTGATCGCGCTGCACGCACTCCTGCAGAAACGACTTGGGGTTCGTCGGGTGCTCGGCGCGCTCCGTCGCGAGATGCGGCTTGAGCGTGCGCATGATGAACGCCTCGGCAGCCTCCCAGCCGCCATCGAGGTACAGCGCGCCGACAAGGGCCTCGTAGACGTTCTCGAGCGCCGAATGCATGCCGCGGGCGCCCGTGCCCGTCTCGGAGGCACCGAAGATGATGCACTCGTCGATGCCGAGCTCCTGACCGACCTGGGACAGGGTCATGCCGCTCACCAGGGAGACCTTGAGGCGCGTGAGCTTGCCCTCGTCGAAATCGGGATACGTCTTGAACAGCGCGAGCGCCACGACGGACCCCAAGATCGAGTCGCCGAGAAACTCAAGGCGCTCGTAGGAGGCGTCGACGGGCTCGCCCTCGACCGCCGAGGGATGGGTGATGGCGGAACGCAGCAGCTTGTGATCGGAAAACTCGTGGCCGCAGATCTCCTCGATCCGAGCCAGCCTTGCGGATAGGGTCACTGACTTAGTCCTCCTGAGCGGACTCGATGGCCTCGATAGCATCGGAAACCGAGGCGATGGTCATAAGCTTCTCATCGTCGATCTCGAGCTCGAACTCATCCTCCATGGCCGTCACCAGCTGGAGACGGTCCAGGGAATCGGCGTTCAAGTCATCGAACGTCGTCTTCTCGGTGATGCTCGACGCGTCGACGCCGAGGACGTCGGAGGCGATATCGACGATCTTGTCAAAAATCTCAGAACGCTCCATGGGGCAGCTCCTTTCTACACGCGTGCGCGACGCACCGTCGCACACGGCTGATTCTACCCGCTTTGCGCGCACGGCCGCGCGGCGATGCCGATTACCGGACGATATTGTCCATGGAGGCGGCGAGCATCTCCACGAGATTGCTGCGCACCGCCTGCGCGGTGGCGAGCGTGCCGTTCTTGACGGCCTCCACGCTCGTGGCGCCATGGCCGATCAAGACCACGCCGCGCAATCCGAGCAGGACCGCGCCTCCGCGCGAGTCGCCGGAGAGCTTGGCCTGAAGGCCCTTCAGGCTCTTCTTGATGAGGAGCGCGGCGACCTTTCCCCCCATGGAGCCCAAAAGCACGCCCTTCAGCTCATGCAGCAGCAGCTTGGCGGTGCCCTCGATGGCCTTGAGCGCCACGTTGCCGGAGAAGCCGTCGCAGACGACGACGTCGAAGTTCCCGGACGTGAAGTCGCTTCCCTCGCAGTTTCCCGCGAACCCCTTGACCTTCTGCTTCATGAGGGGGAAGCAGGACTTCGTGAAGTGAGAACCCTTCGTATCCTCCGTGCCGTTGGACAGAAGGCCGATACGGGGGTTGGCGATGCCGCAGACGATTCGGGCGTACGTGGCACCCATCTGCGCAAAGCGCACCATGTCCTCGGGCTCGACATCCGGGTTGGCGCCGAGATCGCAAAACACCGTCTCGCCGCCGGCGCGATTGGGGATCGTGCTCACGATGCAGGGACGGATGGGGCGCTTCTCGCCGGTATCGGTCAGGTACTTGAACGGCGTGACGTACGCGGTGGCGGCAGCCGTCATGGCGCCCGTGGCGCCCGCCGAGAAGAAGCCCGCGGCCTCCCCCTTCTTGACCGCGCGGCACGCCAGCACGATGGAGGACTTGCGCTTGTGCATGACCGCCTCGATGGGATCATCCTCCATGGTGATGACATCGGGGGCGACCAGCGCGCTCACGCGCTCGCGCTCCTCGGCAAACGGCTCGACGATATCGGCGGGACCGACCGCGAGCACCTCGAGATCGGCGTCGGCCGCAAGCGCGGCGTCGATGCCGTCGAGCACGACCTGCGGCTCCTCGTCTCCACCCATTACGTCGACAGCGATGCGAACCTTGTTCATGGAAACTCCCCCTACGTAGCGAAATGGCCGACTCCAAGAGCCGGCCATGCACATTCAATATCTCACACGTTGCCCAAAGACACGTGACCGAGACGTCGCACCGAGTTACTCGGTGATGATGACCTCACGATCCTTATAATAGCCGCAGTTGGGGCAAACGTGATGAGGAAGCTTGACGGCGCCGCAACGAGGGCAGACGGAGCGGGAGGGGGCGTCAATCTTCATGTTGGCGGAACGACGAGAGTGAGTGGCTCCGCGGCCCTTTTTTTGCTTAGGTACTGGCATGATGACCTTCCTTAATTACTTATCCCTGGGCACGAATATGCGCAAGTAGCGATATTAGCACAGACGGCCGCATTGTACAGCCCTTTATAATCTCCACATCAGACTTGCGGCACGCCGCCGCCCGAAGAGCTTCCGCCATCTTCGCCCGTCCCCCCATGGCGGAAGAGATGCGATCGAGCGAGGCCTACTCGTCGAACTTAAGGTTCTTGAGCGCGGCGAAAGGGTTCTCGTCGCTATCGATCCAGGCCTGCTCGGCCTTCTCCTCGCAGCCGCAGGGGCCATCGTTGAGATTCGCGCCGCACGTCGGGCACAGGCCGGCGCAATCGGGGCGGCACAGCACCACGAACGGCGTGTCCATGACCATGGCGTCCCAGATGGCACCCGACAGGTCGACGGTCCGCTCGGGACCGACGAGCTCGAAGCCGTCTTCGTAGGCCTCGGCGTCCTCGGGCTCGTGGAACAGGTAGTACTCCTCGATCTCGCCCGCGATGTCGAAGTGGGCGGGGTCCAGGCAGCGATCGCACTGCCCGTCGACGGCCGCGCGGACGAGCCCGGTCACGAGGATGCCGTCACCGGCGTTCGTGAGCACCACGTCGTACGAGACGCCCCCGGGAAGGGAGAACTCCTTCTCGCCCGTCGTGTATCCGGGGATATCGAGATGGCCGTTTAAGGAGAACGACTCGCCGGGATTCTCCAGGCGGTCGGCGAGGTCGACGACGACCGGCTTCATCGCGTCCATGCTACCAGGCACCGTTCTGGCCGTTCGCGCCCTCGTTGAGCTGCTGGCGGCAGCGGGCGACCGTCGACGTCAGGGACTTGAGGTTCTCCTCGAGGTGCGTGAACACCTGCTCGGCATAGTCCTCGGCGGCATAGCGGGTCTCGCGCTCGTACTGCTGGGCGCGCTCGCGGATATCATCGGCCTGCTGCTGGGCAAGGCGGACGATCTCCTGCTCGCCCGCGATGGTCAGCGCCTGCTGCTGCGCGTCGGCGATGATCGAGTCGGCCTGCGCCGTGGCGCTCGCCATGAGCTCGTCGCGCTCCTTCAGGATGCGGCGGGACTTCTGCCACTCCTCGGGATAGCTCATGCGAATCTCATCAAGGATGTTGAAGAACACCTCGGTCTCGATGACCTTGAACTGGGCGGACTTGCCAAAAGGAGGCTTGGCTTCCTCGATGATACCTTCAAGCTCATCGACAAGGCTCTCGATCCTCTCGCCGGGAAAGTTGTCGCCAGCCATCAAGTCTCCTTCCTACGGTTGCTATCAACCGAATATACTACCACACACGATGCTTTACGCAGTTGTACCCACGCATCGCACACGCATCTGGGAAACCCCGGCCGCCCGCTTATCGCGCGCGGCCGTTCGGCACGCAGTGAATTCGCCGGCCGTCTCCTATGAATAGTGGATGCGCAGCGCTTCCACCACGTTGGGGGGAACGAGGCTCGACACGTCGCCTCCGAACGACGAGATCTGCCGCACCACTGACGAGGAGATGTAGCCGTACTGCGGGGCGCTCATGACGAATATGGACTCGAGCTCGGAATCCAACCGATAGTTGAGGTCCGCCTGCTGCAGCTCGTACTCGAAGTCCGTCATGGCGCGCAGGCCCTTCACGAGCGCGCGGGCGCCGACCTCGCGGGCGAAGTCGACCAGCAGGCCGCAAAACGGCCTGACCTCGACGCCGTCGATGTCGGCAAGCGCCTCGCGCGCGAGCGCGACGCGCTCCTCCAGGGTGAACGTGGGTCCGCTCCCGTTCTTGCCGATGGACTCGGCCACCGCGACCGTCACGTAGGGGAACAGGCGGCGTGCGCGGCGCACGACATCGATATGCCCGTACGTGATGGGATCGAAGGTTCCGGGGACGAGCGCATGCTCGATGTTGCTAATCATGAGCTTCAATGCTTTCTTCGAGGGGCAGATGGTGAGGGGCGCCGGTCGGCTGCCTTCGAGCCCGGCGTAGCGCCGCGGCACACCAGGCGATCGATCGGTGCTTTTCTAGCTTACCAAAACCTGACGGGCACAGCCGCGCTTGATTGACCCCACAGGTGACGAGGTGGGCAGGCTATCCCTGGAATCGGAGCAGGTCGACGGCCGTGATGCCGTAACGCTTCTCGCGCTCGACCCCGAAGCGACCGGGCCTCGGGCCCTCATCGGATGCCGCGTGCTCGCAGAGCGCGACCGCGCGCGGGGCGAGCATGCCCGCATCCGCGAGCGCGTCGAGCAGCCGGACGGCGGGGTCCGCCCCCAGCGCGTACGGGGCGTCGATCACGACCAGGTCGAACGGACCGCCCGAGATGCGACCCCGACCGGCATGGGCGAGCACGTCGCCGCAGGTCACCCGGTAGCGCTCGCGACCGCAGCGCAGCGACTCCAGATTCTTGCGGACGAGCGCCGCGGCGCCCCGGTCGATATCGAAGAAGGCCACGAACGCGGCGCCTCGCGACAGCATCTCTATGCCGAGCGCGCCGGAACCGGCGAACGCATCGAGGACGCGCGCCCCCTCGATGCCGTCGTCGAGCGCCGACTCGGCCATGGAGACGCACGCCTCGCGCACGCGATCGGTAGTCGGGCGCGTCACATCGCGCCCCTGGGGCTCTGACAGCTTCCGCCCGCGCCATTCTCCTGATACGATCCTCATCCGCCGCTAACCTCCTTGAACACGTCGCCGTATCGGTCGACGACGCTAAAGCGTAGCGGAAGCGTGGCCGGAGCGGAAAGCGTCGGCGCGAAGCGCAAAAGTTCCACGCCATCATCATGAGCGCATTCGATGAGATCGGCATCGGCGTCAAGGTCTATGAAGCGCAGCGTGACGCCGCCGTGCTGCCGAAGTCCGAGGATCTCGCCCTCATGGCGAAGGCGCAGGTCCATCTCGGCGAGCGAGAAGCCGTCGTCGGTCTTCTCGAGCGCCTCGAGGCGCTGCATGGACGGCGAGACGCCCCGCTTGCGTCCCGCGCCCTGCGCGATCACGAAGCAGCGCCCGGCGAGCTCGCCGCGCCCCACGCGGCCCCGAAGCTGGTGAAGCGTCGCCAAGCCGAAGCGCTCGCCGTTCTCGATGATCATGACGGTAGCGTTGGGCACGTCGACGCCGACCTCGACGACCGTCGTCGAGACGAGCACCTGGATCTGACCGGAGCGGAATCGATCGATGACGTCATCTTTATCGTGCGCGCCCATGCGGCCGTGCAGCATGTCGACCGTCGCGTCGCAAAAGACGTGGCGCAGATGCTCCACCTCGGTCTCCACGGCGTGCAAGGGAGCCTGAGACCGGGGCCTGCCCTCATCGTCGATCTCGAGCCCCGGCACGTCCTCCAGATCATCCGTGCCGTCGCGCTCCGCGACGAGCGGGCAGATGACATAGGCCTGCTGCCCGGAACCCAGCGCCTCGCGCACGGCGCCGTAAGCGATGTCGCGGTTGGCGTCGTCGAGCACCTTCGTGGCGACGCCGGCGCCGGCCACGGGCCGCTTGCGGATGATGCTCGTCTCGAGGTCGCCGTAGACCGACAACGCGAGCGTGCGCGGAATGGGCGTCGCCGTCATGACGAGAAGGTCCGCGCCGGGACCCTTAGCGCGCAGCGCGTTGCGCTGCCCCACGCCGAAGCGATGCTGCTCGTCGATGACCACCAGCGAGAGGCGCCGGAACGCGACGTCGTCGGAAAGCACCGCATGGGTGCCGAACAGCACGTCGATGGAGCCGCAGCGCACCCCGTCGACGATCTTCGCGCGCTCGCCCGCCGGGGTGGCGCCGGTCAGGAGCGCGGAACGGACGCCCGCGCGCTCAAGGACGGGCGCGCATTTGACGGCGTACTGCTGCGCCAGGACACCGGTCGGGGCCATGACGCACGCCTGCGTCCCCGTATCGGCGACCGCCGCGAGCACCACCATGGCGACCGCGGTCTTGCCCGTTCCGACGTCTCCGAGCAGCAGCCGGTTCATCACGCGGTCCGCTCGGGCCATATCCGCGAGGATCTCGTCGACCGCCGTCGCCTGCTCATCGGTGAGCGCGAAGGGGAGCTCTGCGCGCACGCGCGCGACATGCTCGCCCACGCGGTGCGCGATCGGCTCGATATCGAGCAGGTTGGCGTCGTTGCGCAGCCGAAGCGCGAGCTGCAGCAGCAGGACCTCGTCGTAGGCGAGCCTTTTGCGCGCGAGGTCGCGCTCCCCCATCGAGGAGGGGAAATGGATGCTGCGCAGCGCCCGCGAGAGGCTCATGAGGCCGCGGCGCGTCCTCAATCGCGCGGGAAGCGGGTCGGGTATGTCCGCCACCGCCTCGAGCGCGGTGGAGACGATGCGCCGCATCCAAGCCTGCGACACGCCCTCGCCCACCGCGTGGACGGGCACGATCGTGCCGGATGCCGACTGCGCATCGAGTTTTTCGTAATGGGGAGAGCTCATCTGCTTGAAGCCGTAGGCGAACTCGACCTTGCCCATCACGGCGAGCCGGTCGCCCGCCTTCAGGTCGCGCGACAACCACGGCTGCTTGAAGAAGGCGACCTGGAGCACCGACGTGGCGTCGACGAGGTAGACCTCGGTGACCGTCATGCGCGGGCGCGGGCGCTTCTCGACCACGCGGTCGACCGTCGCCACGATCGTGCAGACCTGCCCGAGCGGCGCGGACTCGATCGTGTACGCATGCGAGAAATCGAGGTATCGGCGCGGAATATGGGAGAGGAGGTCCCCCACCGACTCGATCCCGAGTCGACGAAGGGCCTCCTCCCGTGCACCGGAAACATACTTCAGCCGGGAGACGTCCTGCTCGAGCGCGGCGACGCGCGCCATGCGCGACGACTCCACGGGCGCCGTGATCCCGCTTGCCATGCGCCTCCTATTCGATGGAGAAGATCACCGGGTAGAGCGGCTGCTCGCCACGATGGGGGTCGACCTCGAGATCGGGGTGGGCCTCCTCGATGGCGGAGACGAGCTCGTCGAAATCGTCGTCGTCCATATCGGCGCCGGCGAGGATCGTGAGCGTATCGCCCTCCTCCTCGTCCTGCATGCGCGCGATGCAATCGAGGGTGACCTGCTTCACGTCGCTTCCGACGACATCGATGGAATCGCAGATGATGCCCATGACGTCGCCCGCATGGATGGGCGTGCCGTCGGCGGCCTGCGAGTCGCGTACCGCCGTGGTGACCTCGCCGTCGCGGACCTCGGAGATGGCGTCGGTCATCGCCTCGACGACCTCGTCGAGCGGCGTGTCGGGCATGACCGCGAACAGCGCGGAGAACGCCTGGGGGACCGTCTTGGTGGGAACGACGGCGACCTTCTTGTCCTCGCACGCGGAAGCGGCGGCCTCGGCCGCCATGCGGATGTTGCCGTTGTTCGGAAGGATGATGACGGCCTCGGCGTTGACGCGGTTGACCGCGTCGAGCAGGTCGGCGGTGGAGGGGTTCATGGTCTGGCCGCCGGAAACGGTCACGTCAACGCCCATCGACTGGAGAATCTCAGCCTCACCGGAACCTGCGGCGACCGCCACGAAGCCGAGCGGCTTGGCGGGCTCGGAGGATGCGGCGGGCGCGGCGGAAGGAGTCGTGTCGCCGGCGTCCTGATCGGCGTGGATCTTCGCCGTGCGCTCGTGGGACTCCATGTCCATGTTGTGGATGAACACCTCGTAGATCTGGCCGAACTGGAGCATGTGCTCGAGCACGAGGTTCGGGGTGTTGGAGTGGACGTGGATCTTGTAGTCGGGATAGGAGCCGACCAGAAGCTCACAGTCGCCCATGGACGCGAGGAACTTCAGGCACTCCTCCTCGTCGAAGCGGCGCTCCGCCTTGAAGAGGAACTCGTTGCAGTAGCGGTACTCAGAGCCCTCCCAGTCGTCGTTGGCCTCGATCTCGACGCGCCCGAGCGCGCTTTCGCGCGCGGAGCTCGCATCGAAGGTGGTCGAGAAGTCCTCGATCTGCGCCGTGCGCCCCTGCGCCGCGGCGACGAAGTTCTCCAGGAAGATGGCGAAACCGAACGCGCCGGAATCGACCACGCCGTTCTCCTTGAGGACGGGAAGCAAATCGGGCGTGCGGGCGACGGACTGATAGGCCTCGACGACGATGGCGTCGAGCGCCTCCTCGACGCTCATCTTCTTTTTCTCGCACTCGTCAGCCTTGGTGGAGATGTCGCGAAGCACGGTGAGGATGGTGCCCTCGACCGGCTTGCGCACGGCCTGGAACGCGACCTTCACCGCACGGCGGAGGGCGGCGGCCACGTCTGCGCTCGAGGCGGGATCGGTGGCGGGGATGAGGCCCTCGGCGACGCCGCGCAGGATCTGGGAGGTGATGACGCCGGAGTTGCCGCGCGCGCCCATGAGCGATCCGTGCGTGATGGCGCCGGCGATGGCCTCCATGTCGGCATCGGCGGGAAGGGCGGTGAGTTCCTTGACCACCGACGCGAGCGTCAGCGACATGTTGGTTCCGGTGTCGCCGTCGGGCACCGGGAACACGTTGAGTTTGTTGATATCCTCCGCCTTGTCGGCCACAGCCTTAGCCGCGATCGGGAAGCACGTGCGGATAGTTTTCGCGATCATGTTGGTGTACTCCGTAAGACTCGAAACGGTGATTAACCACGCGACTTCAGCGCGTCGATGTGGATGGCGATCTTGAGGTTCGCGGGGTTGATCTGCGCGATCTCGGAAAGCGTGAACGAAACGGAGCTCGCGAGGTTCTGGCAGACGGACTTCATGTTCACGCCGCTCTCGAGCACGATATGAAGGTCGAGCTGCAGTCCGTTTTCGGTCGCGGAAACGAGCACGCCCTTGCGCAGGCGCTGTCCGGGAAGCAGGCGCATGGACTCGACGCCCTGCTGCTGTTCGGCCATGCCGACCACGCCGTAACAGGACATGGCGGCGTAGCCTGCGATATCGGCGATAACGTCGTTGGAGACGCTCAGGCTGCCGGGGATGATGTCAGACACGGTAATCTCCTTCCTGGATGCGCGAGCCGCATCGGCCATGGGAGCAATCAATCTAATATTCTACAACGTCGTGGGGGCTCGCGGCGCTCAAACTCGATGCTCCATATGTGCGGTTATACCCGGCGGGCAGACGGCAAGATCGCGCATGAGGGCGATGCGGGCGCTCGGGACGGGTAGAATTGAACGAGGATGTACAGCTCGAGGGAACGGCGGTCTCACATGATCAAGAAACTCATCCTCGTCAGACACGGCAAGGCGACGCCCACGGCTCCCGGGCAAGCGGATTTCGACCGCGAGCTCACCGACGCCGGACGCGCGGCGCTCGCGTCGGTCGATGGCTTCATGCGGACGTTTTACCTGCTTGATGCCCACAGCGCCTCGCATGCGACGCTGTGGTCGAGCCCGGCCGCGCGCGCCATGCAGACGGCGGCGGAGGTGAATCGCGCCCTCGGGGGCGAGATCGATACCGTTCCGGTCGACACCCTGTGGGAGCAAGACGAAAACGCCTTCCTGCAGCAGCTTGCCGAGACGGACGCCGACTGCCTGATCGCCGTCGGACACATCCCCTTCATGAACAACATGGTCGAGCGCCTGACCGGCATCACGCTCTCCTTGAAGCCGGGCGGCATGGCGACCATCGATCTGGAAGAAGACGGCGCGAGCGGCGCGCTCGATTGGTTCGTGCAGGGCCCGCCCGTCAAGGAAAGCCGCTGATCGACGCGAAGACAGGAGCCCCACATGGATGAGATTCTGGACTACCTCAAGAAGAACCCGACCTACTTTCTCGCCACCGTCGATGGAGACGGCGATCCGCAGGTTCGCCCCTTCGGCACCATCGCGAAATTCGAGGGCAGGCTCTATATCCAGACGGGCAAGGTGAAGCCGGTCTCCGATCAGATGCTCGCCCATCCCCGTATCGCGATCTGCGCGACCGACGACACGGGAGGCTGGCTCCGCCTCGAGGCGGACGCGCTGCTCGACGACCGGCTCGAGGCGCGCCAGGCGGTCCTCGACGAGTACCCCGAGCTTCAGGGCATGTACGCCGCCGACGACGGCAATTGCGAGGTGTTCGCCCTGCACAACGTGCACGCGACGTTCTGCTTGTTTACTGCAGAGCCCCGAACGCTCGAGTTCTAGGGAAACACTGATTACTTGCTTTCGCGGCGGTCGGTTCCGTGGCGAGGCGGATGGGTCATTTGGGGACGGGTTCGTTTCAACCCATTGACAGCGGCGCAAAGCGCCGATGGGTTGGAACGAACCCGTCCACAGATGACCCATGCTAACTATGAGAAGGACCCACCTTATGCCAACGATCGATCTTGACTCCGACCTGACCGTGTTCGAATACCCCTACCACGTGCGGTACAGCGAGGTCGGGCACCGCGGGCTCATGACCGCGCCGGCGCTCATCAACGCCTTTCAGGACTGCAGCACGTTCCAGTCGGAGGCGCTCGGCGTCGGCATGGCCTGGCTCAGAAACGAGCAGCGCGCCTGGGTGCTCACCCACTGGCAGATCGTCGTGGACCGCTATCCGTCCCTCTGCGAGGAGATTGCGGTCGGAACCTTCGCCAACTCCTTCAAGGGCTTCACCGCGAAACGCAACTTCTACATCAAGGACAACGCGGGCAAGTACATCGCGCGAGCGCAGTCCAGCTGGGCGTTTATCGACCTGTCCACCGGACGGCCCACCCGTCCCACGCCCGCGCACATCGACCCCTACGGCAGCCATGACCCGCTGGAGTTGCCCGCCGAGGACCGGCGCGTCAAGCTGCCCGACGTCCTCGAGCAGCGTGAGCCCATCATCGTCCGCCGCGGGCTGATCGACACCAACGAGCACGTCAACAACTGCCAGTACGTGCAGATGGCGCTCGAGCTGCTCCCCCGCGAGACGGCCCCGACGAGCATCCGCGTGGATTACCGACGCGCCGCCGTGCTGGGCGACACCATCTGCCCGAGCATCGGCCAGATAGGGCATCGCGCCGTCGTCGCGCTGAACGACAGCGCGGGCGCGCCCTTCGCCGTCGTCGAGCTCGCATAGGGGGCGGCTCCGATGGCCTCTGCAATCGAGAACGTCGTGTTCGACATGGGCAACGTCCTGATGACCTTCGACGGGAGGTCGTTCTCGCGCAGCTTCACCGACACCGAGGACGACGCGGCGCTGCTGCACGCAGCGCTTTTCGGACGCACCGAGTGGGCCCTGCTCGACGCGGGGGCGATCAGCCATGACACGATGCGCAGGGTTGCCGAAAACCACCTTCCCGAGCGCCTGATCCCCAATCTGCATGCATGCCTGGAAGGATGGCCGCATCAGTCCCGTCCGATCGACGGCGTCTGCGACCTCGTGCCCAGGCTCAAGGACGCGGGCTATGGGCTCTATCTGCTCTCCAATGCATCGACGTCGATCGACCGGCAGCTCGCGCACTGCCCCGCCTACCCCCTTATGGACGGGCGCGTGGTGTCCGGTTTCGAGCGGATGATGAAGCCCGACCCCGCAATCTACCTGCTGTTGTGCTCCCGATACGGCTTGGCGCCGGCCTCGTGCCTGTTCATCGATGACAACGAGGACAACTGCCGTGGAGCGGAGGCGGCCGGCATGCAGGCGTTCCACTTCACCGGCGACGCCGCGCCGCTTGAGCGCATGCTTCTTGAGGCGTAAGGGGGCCTGCCGTCACGGACGGGCGATCCTGCGGATGTCAGCGGCCCTGCAGCTCGTGCCCAAGCCACTGTTCGATCATGTGGCGCGCGATGGATGCGCGTCCGGGCGGCTCGACGGCACCGGTCCCGACCTCATGCTCGAGCTCCTCGCGCGTGAACCAGCGAGCCTCGCCGACCTCCTCGTGATCGACGCGTACCTCTGCGCTCAGGGCATGGGCACGGAACCCAAGCATGATGGAGGCGGGAAACGGCCAGGCCTGCGAGCCGAGGTAGCGCACCTCCCCGATCTCGATTCCGACCTCTTCCATGGCCTCCCGCCGCACCGCGTGCTCCAGGCTCTCCCCCGCCTCGACGAACCCAGCGGACACCGAGTGGAACCGTGGCCGCCACGCACGGTTGTGCTGGAGCAGGATCCGGTCCTCATCGTCGACGATGGCGGTGATGACCGCCGGCTCGATACGCGGGAACAGCAGGCGCTTTTCATCGTGGGGATTGGTGCACGTCTGGGCCCATCCGGACAGGATCGGCCGCACCGGAGCGCCGCAGGCGGGGCAGAACCGCTGCGAGCGCTGCCAGGTGCACACGGCGACCGCGCTGGTGGCAAGGCCCACGTCCCGTGCAGAGGCGCAGGGCGCAAACGACCTCAGCTCGATCCAATCGAACCTCTCGCGCAGCGACTGCAAGCGATCGTCGCATGCGGGCTCATGCCCTGCCGCCGGAACATCATCGCGCGGGATGGTCGTCCGCGGCGTCACGTCGATGCCGAGATAGGAGACAGCGGGCATCTCGGTGCGATCGATCCCGAGGTAGACCATCAGCAAGCCGTTCGCCCCGGCGAGCTCGCCGATATCTGGCGCGGAAAGGAGCGCGAGCTCGAGCTCGCCTGTTGGCGCCTGGGCATCGGGGCGCGGAGCCGCCGGGTCCTCGGTGCAGGACAGCTCGCCCGTGCCGCATGACGCATGCTGCTTGGGCACGGCGACGCATGCCCCGTCGACGAGCACGACGCGCGTCGCTGCATCCCGGACGAGCCGGTCGAGCAGGCCCTCGTCGCCTCGACGGTCGACATCGAGGTCGACGACCGTCTGCGACAGCGGCAGCGAGGTCAGAGCGCCCACATGGGCGAACATCGATGGCGCGGAATCAGCGGACATCGGGTGAGCTCCTTTCTCGAACGTGCATAGGGGGGACGTACCTTATTCATGCAAGTATGCATGAATAAGGTACGTCCCCCCTATGCACTTCTGATGGAGGGATGACGGACGCGCCCGGGGTTCGAGAACCGCTATCATAGAAACGGTCACATGACCCACATCACCTCTTCTCATGATGAGATTGGAAGACCTTGGCTATCTCCCCTTTATTCCGATATGGCGCAACCGCCTGCTGCCTCGGCATAGCCCTGATGGCAGGGCTCTCCGGATGCGGGCGCTCTCCGGTTGCCGACAGCGGGTCCACCGCCTCGGCCCTCGAAGGGTCCGCGCAGGCCTCAGGGCGATGCGCCCGCGCGGCCGCCTCCTCGTTCCGCGACACCGACCTCGGCTGCGACCTGCGCCACACCGACACCCTCGAGCTCGCGTATGCGCGAAACTTCACCGTCGATGAATACGAGGGCGGATACCGCCTGGTGTGCATCTCGAACGGCGAGCGGTTCCTTATCATCCCCGAGGGCGCATCCGTCCCGGAAGGCCTCGCCGCCGACATCGCGACCATCCGACAGCCCGCACGCACGTATCTCGTCTCGACGGGCATGATCTGCCTGCTCGACGAGATCGATGCGCTCGATGAGGTGTCCGTCTCCTCGGTCACCGCCGAAGACAGCCCGAGCGAGCGCCTGTCGCAGGCGATCGAAGACGGAGCTGTCTCGTACGGCGGAAAGTACAGCGCGCCCGATTTCGAGCTCATCGCAGAGACGGGCTGCACGCTCGCCATCGAGAACACCAAGATCAACCACGCGCCCGACATCAAACAGAAGCTGCAGGACCTCGGCGTCACAGTCCTCACCGAGCAGTCCTCGAACGAACCGGAGGTCCTGGGCCGCCTCGAATGGATCAAGCTCATGGGCGTGGTGTTCGGCCGCGAGGACGAGGCGAACGAGGCGTTCGCGCGCATCACGCAACGGGTCGAGGACACCGCCGCGCAGGAACCCACCGGGAAAACCGTCGCCTTCTTCTACATCAACGACGACGGGGCCGCGGTGACCCGCCGCTCGACGGATTACGTCTCGCAGATGATCGAGCTCGCGGGCGGCGCGTTCCTGTCGTTCGACCCCGCAGACGATGCGGAAGGATCGAGCTCGGTCCAGGCCGTCATAGACCTCGAGACCTTCTACGCGCGCGCCAAAGACGCCGACGTCGTGATCTACAACACGACCGTGGACTCCTCGGTGACCTCCATCGACGATCTGATCGGCAAAAACCCGCTGCTGGCGGACTTCAAGGCGGTCCAAGAAGGCAACGTGTTCGCCTGCGACGAGGATATGTACCAGGCGATGACGAGCATGGACGACATCATCGGCGATATGCGCTCCGCGCTCACCGGCGCCGACGGGAACGCCGACTACATTTGGAAACTGGGGTGACGCATGGGCGCGGCGAGAAGCGTAAGACTGGCAGGAAGCACGGCGAGTAGGCGCCGCGCACGCGTCGCCAGCGTCAACGTGGCGCTTGCAGTCGCACTGCTCTCCCTCATCGTCGTCAACCTGTGCGTCGGCAGCGTGCAGACCTCTCCGCTCGACGTGCTGCGTATCCTGTCGGAGGGGTCGACCGGTCAGACGGCGAGCCAGGTCATCTGGGAGATCCGTCTTCCCCGCGTGGCCCAGGCCGTCCTGCTTGGAGGGGCGCTCTCGCTATCTGGCTTCCTGCTTCAGACGTTTTTCAACAACCCTATCGCCGACCCGTTCGTGCTGGGAATATCTTCGGGCGCTCGCCTTGTCGTGGCGCTCACCATGATCGTCGTTCTCGGGGCCAACCAGGTGATGGACTCCTGGATGTCGGTCGGTGCCGCCCTGATCGGCTCTCTTGCCACCATGGGATTCGTGCTGCTGATAGCGCGGCGTGTGCGCAGCCAGAGCATGCTGATCGTCGCCGGCGTGATGGTCGGCTACATCTGCTCGGCGGCGACGAACTTTCTTATCGCCTTCGCCGACGACCAGAGCATCGTCAACCTCCAGAACTGGTCGCAGGGAAGCTTCTCCGGCGCGCGCTGGGACGACACCGCGCTCATCGCCATCATGGTCGCCGTCACGGTCGCGGCCGTCTTCGCGCTCTCGAAGCCGCTGGGCGCATACCAGCTCGGAGAGCCCTATGCCCGAAGCGTCGGCGTCAACGTGCTCGGCCTGCGCCTGCTCATCGTGTTGATTTCGAGCCTTCTGTCCGCATGCGTCGTGGCGTTCGCCGGCCCGGTGTCGTTCGTGGGCATCGCGGCGCCCCACCTTGCCAAGCTCGCCATCGGATCGTCGCGCCCGCTGTTCGTCATCCCGACCTGCTTTCTGGCCGGAGCCGTGTTCTGCTGCGGATGCGACCTGCTGGCGCGCATGCTCTTCTCCCCCGTCGAGCTGTCCGTGAGCGCCGTCACCGCGGTGTTCGGCGCGCCGGTGGTCATCGCCCTCATGCTGAAGAGGAGGTCGTTCCGATGACGGAGTCCATCCGCCCGGCCGCGGCAAGCCGCCCCGCGCTCGCGCTGCATGACGTGTCGGTCGGCCATACCGAGCGGCCCCTGGTCGAACACATCGACCTCGCCGTCTTTCCCGGTCAGGTCACGGCCCTCATCGGCCCCAACGGGTCGGGAAAGACGACGCTGCTCAAAACCATCGCAGGCCAGCTCAGACCGCTTTCCGGATCCATCGAGCTGTGCGGGGAAGACCTCCAGGCGATGCAGGTCTCAAAGACCGCTCGCATCATGAGCGCGCTGTTCACCGGTCGCCCCCGGACCGAGCTGCTGACGACGAAGGATATCGTCGACGCGGGCAGATACCCCTACACAGGCCGTCTGGGAACCCTGTCCGATGACGACGAGCAGGTGGTCCGAGAGGTCATGGAGGCGACGGGGACCTGGGAGCTGCGCGACCGCGATTTCGCGCACATGAGCGACGGGCAGCGCCAACGCGCCCTCATCGCGCGGGCGCTCTGCCAGCAGCCGCGCGTGCTGCTGCTCGACGAGCCCACCTCGTACCTGGACATCCGCGCTCAGATCGACATGCTCCAGCTCCTGCGCCGCTACGCCCGGGAGCGCGGCATCGCGGTGCTGGCGTCGCTCCATGAGATCGAACTCGCGCAGAAGGCAGCCGACCGCATCGTCTGCATCCGGGACGGCCAGGCGCTGCATCAAGGGGAGCCATCCGAGATCTTCACGGGACCGGTGATAGCGGACCTGTACGACCTCGACCGCTCAAGCTTTATCGACGCGTTCGGCAGCGTCGAGCTCCCCCGCCCCGAAGGCAGGCCGCGCGTCTTCGTTGTCGCCGGAGGGGGAAGCGGCGCTGCGGGATGCTTCAGGGAGCTCCAACAAGCCGGCATCCCGTTTTCTGCCGGCGTGCTTCACGGCAACGATGTCGACGGCCTGCTCGCCGCGAGCCTTGCCGCGACCGTCATATGCGAGCGGGACTTTGAGCCGATATCCGATGGGGCGATCGAGAGGGCGAAGCAGGAGATAAGGGATTGCGGCGCGCTGATCTGCTGCCTCGAGCGCTTCGGGCACATGAACGCGCGAAACGGCGAGCTCGTGGCCTATGCCCATGAGCTCGGCCAGCCCGTTTTCCCCTCCGCGAAGGCGTATCTCGATTCGCTCAATCAATAGGAAGAGCGCCGAGGCGTTCGTTCCGAGCCAAACGGGGGCATGCAAATCGGGGACGTACCTCCCGCATGCATGAATGCATGCGGGAGGTACGTCCCCGATTTGCATGCCCCACGAAAACCATGGAAGAGGACTCTTCAGCTAACGGCTTTCCCGGTATGCCGCGGCTGCGGAGACGAAGCTCTTCCACAGGCTGAAGTCGGTCTCCATCTTGCGCCATGTGTACTCGGGATGCCATTGAACGCCCAGACAGAAACGCTCGCCGGGCACCTCGATGGCCTCGGGGATGCCGTCGGTCGCACATGCCACGAGCTCAACCCCCTCCCCGAGCCGATCGACGCAGCAATGATGGCTCGAATTCGCCTGCACGAGGCTGAAACCGCCCACCGCGCGTTCCAGGAGCGACCCCGCCTTGATCTCCACGGGGTGCGCCGGATCGTTCAGGATCGCCGTGTGCCGCCAAAGCGCCATGCCGCTCTCGGGCTTCCTGCTCGGCACGTCCATGCACAGGCTTCCGCCCAGGGCGACGTTCAGGACCTGCATGCCGCGGCACGCGCAGAACAGCGGCGTGTGGGAGCCGATCGCCGCCTTGATGAGCTTCACCTCGAACGCGTCGCGCTCGGGGCACAGGAGCTGCTTGTCGTACGGGCTGTTGTCGCCCCAAAGCGCGGGCGAGACATCATGGCCGCCGGGAACCGCGATACCGTCGGCCATCGAGACCATCTCGGCGATGACGTCATCGTCGTCGGTGAGCGACATGACCAGCGGCAGGCCGCCGGCGGCAAGGATGGCGTCCAAAAACACGGTGGCCGCCGTCTCCTCGGGAGCCAGGCGCTCGGGCATCTTGAGACAGGGCTGGCACAGCTCGTAGCGAGGGGCAACCAAGATGAGCGGGCGGCCCGCACGGGCGCGGTTGATGTCGTCGGTATCGGCCATACTGCCTCATTTCTCAAGCGGATTCAGAAAAGGAAGGGATGCGCCCGCATCCGGCACATCCCCGAGTGACGTCAGTGACCCTTGATCGAATCGAGGAAGTCACGGGCGCGCTGCGTCGCGGGATGGTCGAAGAACTCGTCGGGGGCGCCCTCCTCCACGATCTGGCCGTCCGCCATGAAGACGACGCGGTCTGCCACGCGACGCGCGAAATTCATCTCGTGCGTCACGACGACCATGGTCATGCCGCCGCGCGCGAGCTCGACCATGACGTCCAGCACCTCGTTGATCATCTCGGGGTCGAGCGCGCTGGTGGGCTCGTCGAACATCATGGCCTTGGGGTTCATCGCCAGCGAGCGGGCGATGGCCACGCGCTGCTGCTGGCCGCCGGACAGCTGCGCGGGAACCTTTGCCGCCTGCTCGGCGACACCCACGCGAGCCAGCAGCTCCATCGCGCGCTTCTCGGCATCCTCGCGCTTCATGCCCAGCACGTCGATGGGCCCGAGCGTCACGTTCTCGAGAATGGTCTTGTGGGCGAACAGGTTGAAGCTCTGGAACACCATGCCGAGCTCCGCACGCATCGCGGCGAGCTCGCGGCCCTCGGCGGGAAGCGGCTTGCCCTCGATGAGGATCTCGCCCGAATCGATCGTCTCGAGGCGGTTGATGGTGCGGCACATGGTCGACTTGCCCGATCCGGACGGACCGATCACCACCAGCACCTCGCCGCGCGAGACCTTGAGGTTGATGTCGCGCAGCACGTGAAGGTCCCCGAAATGCTTCTCGACGTGCCTCAGCTCGATAACGGGCACATCGTCTCTTGTATCCATCGTCATTGGCTAATCCGATCTCTCGAAGCAGGTAGGCAAAGGTCTAGCGGATGATCTTGACGCCGAGGCGCTCGGCGATGACCGCAGACAGCTTGTTGATGGCAAAGTTCAGCAGGATGTAGACCACCGCCACGGTGAAGTACATCGATACGAGCGCGTCGTAGTTGGTTATCAGGACGCGCGCGTTCTGCATGAGGTCAGGATAGCTCACCACGTACGCCACGGTCGTGTCCTTGACGACCACGACCAGCTGGGAGATGAGCGAGGGGATGACGAAGCGGATCGCCTGGGGCAGCACGATCTTGAACATGATGCGCGCCGGCCTCATGCCGAGCGACATCGCCGCCTCCACCTGACCGCGCGGGACGGCGTTGACGCCGGCGCGCAGCACTTCGGCAAGCACGCCGGATGCGGCGAGCATAACCGGGAGCGTGATCATCCAAAACGACGAGAGCTTGATGCCGTACTGGGGAACGACCAGGAAGAAGAAGTAGATCAGAAGCAGGCTCGGAACGCCGCGGAAAAAGTCCGTCACGACGCGGCACGCAACGGACAGCGGCTTGATGCCGCTCGTTCGTCCCAGCATGAGCACGAGCCCTAAGATCAACGACAGGACGCCAGCGGTCAGCGCGACCGCCAGCGTTCCGCGAAATCCCTGGAACAGGTAGCGCCAGGTGGTCGCCTGACCCAAGAACGTCCAGTAGCGCGGAGCAAGCTGCCCGGTGACGTAGAACTGGCGGACGATCAGAGCGATGCCGACCGCCACCGCTGCCAGCGAGAGGACGGTACCGATGATCATGCGGCGACGCGTGCGCGGACCGGGCGCCTCGTAGAGCGCGTCGCGGATGCTCATAGGCTTGCCATGGGTGCTCATCGCAGGATCCTCACCTTCTTATCCAGGCGGTTTCCCGCAAGACCGATCACGGCGGCCGTACCGACATAGCCGAGCGCCGCGATCAGGAAGGCAAGGATGCCGCCGGTCGAGCGCGTGTTGATGTACGAGACGACTCCGGTGAGCTCCTGGGGGCTCATGGGTACCTGCGAACCCAGGGCCGTGGTGAGCATGACCGCGATAAGCAGGTTCGTCATGGGCAGGACCGCCGACCGAAGCGCCTGCGGGATCACGATCTGCTGGATGATCTGCCTGAACGTGAGGCCGAGCGAGCGCGCGGCCTCGATCTGGCCGACACCGATCGTGTTGATGCCGCTCATGAAGTTCTCAGAGCCGAACGCCGAGCCCATCAGGATCGTCGTGACGATCACGCAGGTGCGGTAATCGAGCACGAGCCGCAGGTTCGGCAGCGCGTACACGATGATGACGAGCAGCGCCACGCCGGGGATGTTGCGAAAGATCTGGACATACAGGTCGCCGACCAACCGTAACGGCTTGAGCGGCGAGATGCGCATGACCGTGATGGCGACCGAGAGCACCATCACGAACGCGAACGACACCGCCGTCATCCACCAGGTGGTGACAAGACCCGTCAGATAAAGCTGACCGTAGGTCGAGAGCAGCTCAGATAGGCCCATGCACCCTCCTTACCACAGCAGGGCCGACGCGAACACACGCCGGCCCTGCGCCATCGCTGATGTACCGAGAAGGCACCGATCGGCTCGGCTTACGCCGGGCCGCCACGGGGCCTGCCGCCATGCAGGCGACCGGTCGGCGCTTCCCTTGCGAAACGCGCGCCGTACCCGACGCGCACAGGACCCTTACGCCCCGATCGCGGGAGGCTCGGGGGCCTCGGCGATATCGGCGCGGTCGCCGATGCACACCTGCCACAGCTCGGACCAGGTGCCGTCCTGCTCGATGGTGGTCAAGAAGTCGTTGACGAACGCCACGCCATCGGAGTCGTGCGGAAGGCCGATTCCGTAGGCGTCGACGGGGCCGAACTCCTCGCCCGCAAGACGGTACTTGCCCGGGTTGCGGGTCATGGCGCCGAGCTGCATCGTGGCGTCGATGACGTAGGCGTCGACACGGCCCTGCTCAAGCGCGGTGCGGGCCTCCTCGTCGGTCGCGAACTCCTGGATGTTCGCATCCGGGGCGTACTCCTCGAGCACCGACGGACCCGTGGAGCCGGACTGCGCGGCGACGTTCTTGCCGGCGAGGTCGTCGACGCCGTTGATGTCGGAGTTGTCGGCCATGACGAGGATGCCCTGCTGCGTCGTGTAGTACGGGCCCGCGAAGGAGATGATCTCCTTGCGCTCGTCGGTGATGGAGTAGGTGGCGAACACCGCATCGACCTGGTCGTTGGTCAGGACGGACTCGCGCGTGTTGGACGTCACCTGCGTCAACTCGTAGGCGTCCGGATCGCCCAGGATGTAGTTGGCGAGCATCTGGAACAGGCCGGCATCGAAGCCGCGGACCTTGTTGTCCTTCTCGTTCATGAGGCAGAAGAGCATCGAGGTCTGGACGCCGCCGACGCGCATCGTGCCGGCGTCCTTGATCTTGGTGGCCCAGGTGCTCGCCGCGATGGTGGCGTCGTCGGCAACGGGACCGGAGGCCACGAGCTCGTCGTAGGCCGCCGCGTCGATCTGGGTGCCCTCGGACTCCTCGGACGAGCCATCCGAGGCGGAGGAGGAAGAACCGGCGGGAGCAGGGGCCTCCTCATCCGAGCAGCCGGCAAGACCAAAGGCGGCAACGCCCGCCAGCGCGCCCATGCCGAGCAGCGCATGGCGGCGATCGATCAGGTACTGATCGCGAGAAGTCATACGAGACATAACAGAATTCCTTCCTGTCGCGTGCGAAGCGCACGAACGATACCGCAGGAGCCTGCAGTATTGACCATTGTATGCGGAAATCATACCCATTTACTCAGAATTGCCTACGTTTCGGTCTCATTAACGGGATGCGCACAACCTCGCGCCCCCTGCGTATGCAAAACCCTCCAGACGACGACCTCGGCCGTATAAAAGGTCGAGCCGTCATCTGGAGGGTGCGCTCAAGGGATCGTCACGATGCCGTCGGGGTTACTCCTCTTCCCCGCCGTCCGTGAACTGCGAGTTGTAGAGCTCGGCGTAGAAGCCGTCCTTTGCGAGCAGCTCCTCGTGCGTGCCGGACTCGACGATATCGCCGTCGCGCAGCACCAAGATGACGTCCGCGTTGCGAATCGTCGACAGGCGATGCGCGATCACGAAGCTCGTCCTGCCCTGCATGAGCGCGTCCATGGCGCGCTGGATGCGCTCCTCGGTGCGCGTGTCCACGTTCGAGGTCGCCTCGTCGAGGATCAGGATGGGACGGTCCGCGATGAACGCGCGCGCGATCGTCAGCAGCTGCTTTTGGCCCTGGCTCACATTGGAGGCGTCCTCGTTCAGCTCGAACGCATAGCCGCCGGGAAGTGTGCGGATGAAGTGGTCCGCCAGGGCGGCGCGGGCCGCCGCATGGACCTCGTCGTCGCTCGCATCGGCGCGGCCGTAGCGGATGTTCTCGAGCACGGGGCCCTTGAACAGCCAGGTGTCCTGTAGCACCATGGCGAAGTTCTCGCGCAGGTCATCGCGCGCGTACTCGCGCACATCGACGCCGTCCACGCGAATCGCGCCCGCGTTGACGTCGTAGAAGCGCATGAGCAGCTTCATGAGCGTCGTCTTGCCCGCGCCCGTGGGCCCCACGATCGCGACCGTTTGGCCGGGCTGGATGTCGCACGAGAAGTCATGGATGATCGTCTTGTTGGGCACGTAGCCGAACTTCACGTGGTCGAACTGGACGGCGCCCTTGCTGCGCTGCGGCAGCTCCGGCGTGGCGGCGTCGGCGGACTCCTCGGGCTCGTTCAAGAACTCGAACACGCGCTCCGCTGCCGCGGAAAGCATCTGGATCATGTTCGACACCTGCGTGAGCTGGGTGATCGGCTGCGTGAAGTTGCGCACGTACTGCATGAACGCCTGGATGTCGCCGACGCTGATGGCGCCCGCGACCGCCAGGAAGGCGCCGAACGACACCACGGCGACGTAGGCGAGGTTCGCGACGAAGTTCATGATCGGCTGCATCAGGCCCGAAAGGAACTGCGAGCGCCAGCCCGCCTCGTAGAGCAGGTTGTTGTCGGCATCGAAGTCGGCGACGGCGCGCTGCTCGCGGTTGAACACCTTGATGACGTTTTGGCCGGAGAAGCTCTCCTCGATGACGCCGTCGACCTTGCCGAGCAGCGTTTGCTGCTGGCGGAAGTAGCGCTGAGACGAACGGACGACGAGGACGACGAGGACAAGCGACACCGGGATGGTCAGAAACGTCAGGCCGGCCAGCGCGACCGACACCGAGATCATCATGACGGTGACGCCGATGATCTGCGTGATCGAGGTGATGAGCTGGGTGACGCACTGGTTGAGCGACTGGCCGACCGTGTCGACGTCGTTGGTGATGCGCGACAGCACATCGCCGACCGCGTTGCTCTCGAAGTAGGACAGCGGCATGCGGTCGATCTTCTCGACGATCTCGCGGCGCATACGGTAGCACACGCGCTGCGTCACGCCCGTCATAAGCCACCCCTGCAGGAAGTTGAATCCGGCGGAGGTGATATACAGGCACAGCAGGCCGGCGAGGATGTACCCGATACCGGCGAAGTCGATGGAGCCCGTGCCCATGATCTTAGCGCTCAGGCCCTCGAAGAGCTTGGTGGTAGCCTGACCCAGGATGCGCGGGCCCACGACGTTGAACACCACGGAAGCGACGGCGCAGAACAGCGCCACGATGAGCGCGATGCGTTCATGTGCGAGATAGACGACAAGGTGCTTGACCGTGCCTTTGAAATCACGGGCGCGCTCGGACGCGGGCCCACGGCGTGCAGGACCTGGCATCAGCGCTCACCTCCCTTCTCGGTCGAATCTTCTGCTGCGGCGGCGGGCTCCACGCCCTCGTCGCCGGACTGCCCCGATGCCGGGCGCGCGGGCTCGTCCAGCCCGAGCTCGGACTCGGACAGCTGGCTCTTGGCGATCTCGAGGTACTCGGGGCAGGAACGCAGAAGCTCGGCATGCGTGCCGCGCCCCACGATGCGCCCGTCGTCGAGAACCAGGATCTCGTCGGCATGCATGATCGTGGCGATGCGCTGGGCGACGATGATGACCGCGGAGTCGGAGCAGCGCCGATCGAGCTCGGCGCGCAGCGTCGCATCGGTCTTGTAGTCGAGCGCCGAGAACGAGTCGTCGAACACGAGGACCTTCGGATGGATGGCGAGGGCGCGTGCGATGGAGAGGCGCTGGTTCTGACCGCCCGACACGTTCGTGCCGCCCTGGGAGATCGGACTTGAGTAGCCGTCCGGCTTGCCCTCGATGAACTCGGTCGCCTGCGCGATCTGCGCCGCCTGGACCATGTCCTCGTCGCTCATGGATTCGTCGCCGTACTTGATGTTGCTCTCGATGGTGCCGCTGAACAGCATGCGCTTCTGCGGCACATAGCCGATGGTGCGACGCAGCTCGGCCAAGTCGATGTTGCGGATGTCGACGCCATCGAGCGTGATGGAGCCCTCCGTCACGTCGTACAGGCGCGGTATGAGCTGCACGAGCGTCGATTTGCCGCAACCGGTCGAACCGATGATGGCGACGGTCTTGCCCGGCTCTGCCGTGAAGCTGATGTTCTCGAGCGTCGGAACGTCGGCATCGGGATACGTGAACGTGACGTCGTTGTACGAGACGACGCCCTTCCAGCCCTCGGACCGCTCGCGCGTGACGCGCGCCTCGGGCTCGGGGTTCTTGATGGACGTCTGCGTGTCGAGCACCTCCTGCACGCGGTCGGCGGCGACGCCGGCGCGCGGCAGCATGACCGAGATCATCGTGAGGATCATGAAGCTCATGATGACCTGCATCACGTAGTTGATATAGGCCATCAGCGTGCCGACCTGAAGGTTGCCGGCGTCCACGCCCTGCGCTCCGAACCACACGATGCCGACGGTCGTGGCGTTCATGACGATCATCATCACCGGCATGAGGAACGTCATGCAGCGGTTCGTGAAGATATAGGTGCTCGTGAGCTCGCGGTTCGCCTCGTCGTAGCGCTCCTCCTCGTGCTTTTGGCGGCCGAAGGCGCGAATGGGCATGATGCCGGTGAGGATCTCGCGCGCGATGAGGTTGTTGCGGTCGACGAGCGACTGCATGATCCGGAACTTGGGCATGGTGACGCCCATGAGCACGCCGATCGCGATGGCGATGGCGACGATGGCGACCACGAGGATCCATTCCATCCCGGTGGGGGTGGTCAGCACGCGCACCACGGCGCCAAGGCCCATGCAGGGGGCGAACAGCACGATGCGCAGGCACATCACGGTGATCATCTGGATCTGCTGGATATCGTTGGTCGCGCGCGTGATGAGCGAGGCCGCGGAGAACTTGCCCATCTCCGCCGGCGAGTAATCGAGCACGCGCTCGTAGAGCTGATGGCGAAGGTCGCGACCGATGGCGGCAGACGTGCGGCTCGCGTTGAGCGCCGCGAGTATGGCGCATGCCGCCGAGGCGAGCGCATACCCGAGCATGGTCAGACCCTGGCTGAACAGGTAGTTGCTCTGCACCGCCGTCAAGTCGACACCGGCATCGCGGTACGCGCTCTCGACGAACTCGATGGCGCGCGACTGGATGATCGAATCGCCGTTGTCGCCAAGCTGGCGGGTCAGGGTCTCTCGGGACTCGACGAGCTGGTCTTTGGTCACCACGCCCGCATCGACGAGCCTCTCGATGTCCGCGATGTCGATGGTGTCGCCGAACATCTGCCGCATGAGCTCGACCGGGTCGGCCGATGCCGCCGACGCCTCTTGGGCAGCGCCTGCGTCCGCAGCGGAAGATTCCGTGGCCGCGGCGAACTCGTCGATTGAGACGCCCTCCATGAACTGATAGGCGAGCATCTCCGCCTCGCCCATGAAGCCCTCCAGCGACTCGCGATCCGAGCGGGACCCCGTAAACGTCCGGACGCCGTCGGCGTCGGGCTCGCTGAAATGGGGCTCGACCTGATCGACCTCGGAATCGCTCAGGAACAGCTCGACGCTCGCCAGGTCCTCCGACGTGATCTCATCAGGAACCGTGCTTGAGATACCGCCCTGGCTGATGCCGACATCCACGATGTCGCTCATGACTCCGGGCAGCGTGAGCTCGAAGTTCGCCTGCGCGAAAAGCAGCACCAAGGCGATCAGAAAACTGAGCTTGTGGTTCTTCAGAAAGCTGAAAATCCTCACGCGTCCCATCCCCTCCTCATATTGTCGTACCTATACACAACGGCTCATTCTTTCCGAATGACATTCGGAAATTCGCGCGACCCTCGGATTCATAAGAACCCAACAACTTAGGCACCTAATTTTTTTGCAAATTGGGGACGTACCTTGCGCGTGCATCTTTGCAAATTGGGGACGTACTTTAAGCGTGCATGTTTGCAAGCAAGGGATACCCCTTTGATGTTGGCGATGGCTATGCCTCCGGAAAATTCAAGCATGCCCTGTCGCGCCATGAAAAAAGGCACCCAATGGGTGCCCAGTAGTTCAAAATATACCGTCGGTAACGGTTAACGCGATGTTTGCCGCGAAGTCTTAAGAACGAGCGACCTTGCCGGACTTGAGGCAGTTGGTGCAGACGTTCATCTTGCGACGATGGCCATCGACCACAACATACACGCGCTGGATGTTGGGACGGAACTTACGGATGGCGACGCGGTGCGAGTGGCTAATGGAGCGACCAGCAACGGGGTGCTTACCGCAGATCTCACAAACCTTAGACATTTTCGTTAACCTCCTTGGACGGCATAAAACAGCCGTTGAACAAACAGCATTGGACTATAGCACAGTTTGGCGCATCTGCTGAATCTACACATTGAGCACGCGAATATCGGTTTCGCACCGGCGATATAGAGAAAAACCGATCTGGAGCAGTGAACCGCGCTCGCTGCGCACATGCCAGCAAATGCAGAGTAACTATACCAGAATCCCTGAGCAATGCCCCTGAAAAGGACATCAGCCGCAAAAAGCATCACGTACCAACAAGCACACCACGCCACATGCCCAATCGACGCCGTGGAACCGATTGATCGGGGCCTCTGATAGAAGCGTCTCATAGAGCAGACGGGCTCCGCGGATGCCGCGCAACCGTAGCGAGCCTTGCCGCCGTACGACTACGGCATCACCCGGGATGTCGCCCTCGAGATGGTCGATATTCCGATCCCCGTGAAACGCCCGATCTGCTTAACCAGAAGGCCCGCCTCGCGCATGCTGACCAATATGCCGTTGCGCCGCTTCACGCCCAGCGCCTTCACCTCGTGAAGCGCGACGTCCTCGGGCAGAACGCTCAGGGCGCGATCGAGCGCCTCGCCATCATTGAGCCTGCCCGTCTTACGTGATGCGCGGTAGTCGTCGCAAGGTCCGTTCATAAAGTACTCGATCAGTCCCTCTCGGCTACCGGCCAATCCGATGAGGACGTCGGTTTTGCACAGCCAGCCGATGTCATCTCTGCACACCCCCGCGTACTCTTGGAAACTGCTCCAGGGATACTCGTCGACCTCGAATCCCGCATCCAGCGCGTTTCTCTGTATATACGTAGCCGCTTGAAGTTCATAACGGTCGGAATTGATAGCCGAGCAGCCGAATCTATTTTGGAATACATGCCCGACTCTATCCGTGGTGTGATTGAAGTACATGGCGTAACGGCAAAGAAGCGAATGCATCGCCTTGCTGAATCCATCCGGCCGCTCATCGTCCTCGTTTTCCAGAAGAAGATGAACATGATTTGCCATGAGGCACCAGGCGATGATCGCTATGCGATGGGTCGCACATGATTGCACCAACATGTCGAGGAACTTCACGTAATGATCGTCGGAGTAGAAAATGAGCTGGCTGCCGACTCCGCGAGCCGTGATGTGATAGAGACCCGACTCAGATAGTTCTCGTGCTACGCGCGGCATGGCGATCCCCCTTTGCATGCGCTTGATGTATATGGGTTCATATTGCCCATTATGTATTGGTGATTTCATTAGTTTCATTATTCTTTGTTTTTGTATGGACACCTTACATGATGCGGATTGCTTCTCTAAAGATTCCAGGCACAGACCGACAAGGGGTTTCCCCGCATCAAAAAGTGCATGCGTAAGGTGCGTCCCCAATTTGCAAAAGTGCACGCAGGAGGTGCGTCCCCGATTTGCATATGGTGAAGCGTTTCAATTTGTTGGGTGGGAGGGATGGGGCATATTTTGATAGTTTGATAGGGTTTTTGCAGCATGGGATGGGTATCGAGACGTGGAGAGTCTTCACAATTCGGTGTCCGTTTAGGCTGATTTCAGACGATTATTTGCAGTTGAAGCGTTTCATTTATACCGTTTACGGCAAATCTCTGTAATGCTTCGGAAAACACGCCATTCCTTATATAGAATATGAGCCATAGGCAGGCACCGATGAAAAGGAGCTCAGCATGGCAAAAAAGCCAACGGTTCATGCCAATCCCGCCGTCGTCGACACCGTCGACGCCTTCAAGGAGCGTCTCGAGTACGTCCGTGACGCCCAGAAGGCCTACGCAAGCTTCACCCAGGAGCAGGTCGACAAGATCTTCTACGAGGCGGCCATGGCCGCCAATAAGATGCGCATCCCCCTGGCCAAGATGGCCGTGGAGGAGACGGGCCGCGGCGTCCTCGAGGACAAGGTCATCAAGAACCACTATGCAGCCGAGTACATCTACAACGCGTACAAGAACACCAAGACCTGCGGTGTGATCGAGCGCGACGAGGCCTATGGCATCACGAAGGTCGCCGAGCCGATCGGCGTCGTGGGCGCGGTCATCCCGACCACCAACCCCACCTCCACTGCCATCTTCAAGTGCCTCATCTGCCTGAAGACCCGCAACGCCATCATCATCTCCCCGCACCCCGCGGCGGCCAAGTGCACCATCGCCGCCGCCAAGGTCGTGCTCGACGCCGCCGTCAAGGCCGGCGCCCCCGAGGGCATCATCAGCTGGATCGACCAGCCGACCCTTGAGCTCACCAGCTCCCTCATGAGCAACGTCGACATCATCCTGGCCACCGGCGGCCCCGGCATGGTCAAGTCCGCGTACTCCTCCGGCAAGCCCGCCCTCGGCGTCGGCGCCGGCAACACCCCCGTCGTCATCGACGAGACCGCGAACATCCTGAACGCCGTCAACTCGATCATCCACTCCAAGACGTTCGACAACGGCATGATCTGCGCGTCCGAGCAGTCCGTCACCGCCCTCGACTCCATCTACGACCAGGTCAAGGCCGAGTTCGAGCGCCGTGGCTGCTACTTCGTCAAGAAGGGCAAGGAGCTCGAGGCCCTGCGCGAGACCATGTTCAAGAACGGCGCCCTTGATCACCGCATCCCGGGCATGCCCGCCGCCAAGATCGCCGAGCTCGCCGGCATCGACGTCCCGGCCAAGACCAAGATTCTGATCGCCGAGGTCTCCTCCACCGACCCGGTCAAGGAGGAGTTCTCCCACGAGAAGCTCTCCCCCGTCCTCGCCATGTACCATGCCAAGGACTTCCAGGAGGCCGTGGACAAGGCCGAGCACCTCGTGCTCGCAGGCGGCCCGGGCCACACCGCGTCCCTGTACGTGCATCCCGCCGAGAAGGACAAGATCGCGCTGTTCGAGGACACCATGAAGGCGTGCCGCATCGTGATCAACACTCCGTCCTCCCAGGGCGGCATCGGCGACCTGTACAACTTCGGCATGAAGCCGTCCCTGACGCTGGGCTGCGGCTCCTGGGGTGGCAACTCCGTCTCCGAGAACGTTGGGGTGAAGCACTTGCTCAACATCAAGACCGTGGCCGAGCGCCGCGAGAACATGCTCTGGTTCAGGGCTCCCGAGAAGATCTACTTCAAGAAGGGCTGCACGCCGGTCGCCCTCGACGAGATCGGCCGCGTCATGGGCAAGAAGCGCGCCTTCATCGTCACCGACTCCTTCCTGTACAAGAACGGAAACTGCCGCGCCATCGAGGCTAAGCTCGACGAGATGGGCGTCGCCCACGACGCGTTCTACGACATCTGCCCCGACCCGCGCCTGCAGGACGCCGAGCGCGGTGCCGAGCGCATGCGCCTGTTCGAGCCCGACGTCATCATCGCCGTCGGCGGCGGCTCCGCCATGGACGCCGGCAAGATCATGTGGCTCATGTACGAGCATCCCGAGGTCAGCTTCGAGGATGCCGCCATGGACTTCATGGACATCCGCAAGCGCGTCTTCAACTTCCCCAAGCTGGGTGAGAAGGCCTACTTCGTCGCCGTCCCGACCTCTTCGGGCACGGGCTCCGAGGTGACGCCGTTCGCCATCATCACCGACGCCGAGACCGGCATCAAGTGGCCGATCACCGACTACGCGCTGCTGCCGAACATGGCCATCGTCGACGTCGACAACGCCATGACCGCGCCCAAGGGCCTCACCTGCGCCTCCGGTATCGACGTCATGACGCACGCCATCGAGTCCTATGTCTCGATCATGTCCTCCGACTACACCAAGGGCCTCTCCATGCGCGCCGCCAAGCTCGTGTTCGAGAACCTGCCCGCGGCCTACGAGAAGGGCGCCAACGACCCGCACGCCCGCGAGGAGATGCACAACGCCTCCTGCCTCGCCGGCATGGCGTTCGCGAACGCCTTCCTGGGCGTCAACCACTCCATGGCCCACAAGCTCGGCGCGTTCCATCACCTGCCCCACGGCCTGGCCAACGCCGTCATCCTCACCCGCGTCATGCGCTACAACGCTGCCGAGAAGCCCGTCAAGATGGGCACCTTCTCCCAGTACCAGTATCCGCACGCGCTCAAGGACTACGCCGACCTCGGCCGCTACTGCGGCTGCACCGGCGCTGACGACCGCGAGGTGTTCGAGAACTTCATCGCCAAGCTCGAGGAGCTCATGGACACCATCGGCATCAAGAAGACCATCGCCGAGTACGGCGTCGACGAGAAGTACTTCCTGGAGACGCTCGACGAGATGAGCGAGCAGGCCTTCAACGACCAGTGCACCGGCGCCAACCCGCGCTACCCGCTGATCAGCGAGATCAAGGAGCTCTACCTCGACGCCTACTACGGCCGCGAGCCCCAGAGCTACGAGGCCTAACGATCCGGCTCACGCCCGATCACCCGCAACCGGGGCGCGCTCGGAGCGCCGCGCTTCACGCGCGCCCCGATCTGGCATACGATGGTGCAAACCACAAGAAAGGACGGTAGCGCCATGATCCTTCCCGATTCCAAGGTCGAGATCGTTCGTCATTCCAACAAGGTCGTCTACGATCTGGGCGACAAGATCGCCAAGGTCTTCTCCGAGGACAAGCCGGTCTCCGACGTGTTCAACGAGGCCCTGAACCTCGCGCGCATCAACGAGTGCGGCATCCGCTCCCCGAAGGCCATCGAGGTCGCCAAGGTCGAGGACGCCGGCTGGGCGCTCGTCACCACCAAGGTCCCCGGCGTCACCCTCGCCGAGAAGATGGCCGCCGAGCCCGGCCGCTTCTACGAGTACCTCGAGCAGTTCGTGAACCTGCAGATCGAGGTCCACTCCTATCGCTGCCCGCTGCTCCCGCGCCAGACCGACAAGTACTCCCGCATGATCAACTCGCTGGACCAGATCAACGCCTCCACGCGCTACGACCTGCTGCAGCGTCTTGACGGCATGAAGATGCGCCGTCGCGTCTGCCACGGCGACTTCAACCCCTCCAACGTGATCGTGGGCGATGACGAGCAGCTCTACGTATGCGACTGGGCGCACGCCACCCAGGGCGCTCCCGCAGCTGACGCCGCCATGACCTACCTGCTGTTCGCCCTGCAGGACAAGCAGCAGGCCGACGCCTACCTCGAGCTGTACTGCGAGCACGCCGACGAGGCCGTCCAGGTCGTCCGCGGCTATCTGCCGATCGTCGCCGCCTCCGAGCTCGCCCGCAAGCGCGGCGGCAAGAACGACGAGTTCCTGATGAGCTGGATCGACGTGTTCGACTATCAGTAAGGACTGATTCCCATCGGGTGCGGCCCGAGATTCCACGCGAACGTCCTCGGCCTGCGGAATGTTCGCTTAGGAATTCTCGGGCCGCACCCTGCATCATCCCTACTGCAGGTAGTCTTGCTTGGGTTTTTGGATGTGTGCGCCGCCTATTGGGCGGCGCTTTTTGTTAGTGGAAGGTCCAGCAGACGATGGTGCCGGCGTGGCAGGTGATGGTCGCCTCGGGGCCCTCGATGACGTTCGAGATACCCAGATCGGAAAGCAGGTCGACCGGATGGTGGTCGAGATCCCACCGCATGCCGGACTCGGACACCTCGCACGCGGCGGACAGCGGGATGAAGGAGAACCGACGCGACTCAGCGCCCTCGATGGTCCAGCTTTGCCCCGCATGCAGGATACGGCCCTCGAACGCATCCTCGACAAGCTCGACCGGCCCCTCCCAGGAGGCGAGACGGCCGAGCACGCCGAGCAGGTGGTCGGGATGGCCGCCTGACAGGCACGTGCACACGAGCCTCGGCGCTCCCCAGTGCTGACGAATCGCGCGAAGGGCGAGCGAGAGGTCGGTGTCGTCCTTATGCGGGTTGTAGCGCTCGATCTCGAAGGGCGCGCTGTCTCCGGCAGCCTCGACGGCTCGAACGAGCGCCGCGCCCTCGGCGCTGACGGAGTCCGCATCGCCGCAGAACACGTCGACGCCGATATCGGCTTCGCGAACCGCGTCGAGGCCCCGGTCGATGGCCACCACGGCATCGGCGCGCGCAGCGGCCCGCCGGACCGTCGAAGCCGACGAGGGCTCGGGAGACCCGCCGACGACGGCGACGGACGCAGGCTCCCCTGCGCGCATCATGCCCGCTCCCCGAACGCGTAGATCCGCTCGAGCGAGAGCTCGTCGAACTCATCGATGAAGATCTCGCTGTTGGCCTGCACGTCGTCCCGAAGCGCACGGCCCTCGGGATCGTAGATGCCGACACGGCGATAGCCCGCGGAGCCCGAGCTCAGCAAGCCGAACGTCGCGTCCTCGAACACCCAGACGTCGCGATGCGCCGGCACCTCGTCGAATCCGCAGGCATCGCTCAGGCGCTGGAGGGCCAGGTTGTACACGTCCGGGTGATCCTTGGAGGCGCCCGCCTCCCCGGTCGTCACGATATCGCAGAAGAAGGGACGCAGCCCGTTGGCCTCAAGGCCAGCCTCGACGGCGACGACGGGCGTCGAGGTCGCGATGATCATCGGGATCCCCGCCTTGCGCGCACTTTCCAAAAAGTCCCGGACGCCGCGTCGGGGCGGCACGTCGCGGCGGTAGTGCTCCATCAGCATGTCCATCAGGCGATCGTAGACGTCCTGGCCGGATTCGCCCACGCCCCACGTCTCGTGATAGGCCTCGCATTCGCCCATCACCGGCAGGGACTCGAACTGGGCGAAGTCGTCGGGCGTCGTCTCGATGCCGTAGGTCGCCAACAGCTCGACCTGCACCTTGAGCCACATGCCCATGGACGAAAGCAGGGTGCCGTCGCAATCGAAGATGAACGCGCGCGGACGCGCGGGACGCTGCTCGGACATAGCGTGTCCTCCAACTCGCGAGAATGACCACCAAACGATACGGGACTCCGCACCGCCCTGACATCCTAGCAAATCGGTCGCGCCCATGCAGCGTGCCAACATTTCCGCATGAACCCCGAACGAGCAGCTCACGGCGCCTTTACACGCCCTTGCCAAAAGCGCGATAAGCTGTCAAGGGGAAATCGGTGAACAAGGGCCCTGGCTTCGCGCCCGCAACGCAAACGATTGGCACCCTGCCCAAGGCGGCCCCGCACTTCTACGATGGACCGAACGATTGGACATCTTGGACACCCCGAAAAGCAGCCAAAAGCTCAGCACAGCGGGGTTTTATCCATTTCGCCCAACGGACAAAATCGACCGTCCTTCGGCTTCACCTCGATGTTATGACGCGTAAGTGTTAAATTATGTACGTCGCGGTGTTCCAACCCACCGGCGGTTGCTCGCAGGCGCATGGATATCGCCGTGACCGTATACCAGTTTTGGGCGACGTTATCGTCTCCCCTGTCGATTGGACGGATAAGTTGGACCGCACACATGCTGAACTCGATACTTCGCAGGCGGCATCCACGGATGGCGCGCAGGCCCCCTGCCTGATCATCACCGATGACGACATCCATCTGTTCGCTCAGGGTTCGTGGAACCGCAGCTGGGAAAAGATGGGCGCGCATCCCGACACGCAAAACGGCGTGGACGGGTGGCGCTTCTGCGTCTGGGCGCCCGAGGTCGCAGGCGTCTCCGTCGTCGGCGACTTCAACGACTGGGACGTCGAGGCGAACAAGCTCGACGAGCTTCCCACGGGCGGTCTGTGGCAGGGGTTCGTGCCCGGGCTCTCCCAGGGCGACCTCTATAAGTACGTCATCGAGACGGACGACGGCAAGCTCCTCTACAAGGCAGACCCGTACGGGTTCTGGAGCGAGAAGATCCCAGGCACCGCATCGCGCCTGATGGACATCGAGGGCTACGAGTGGGGCGACAAGGCCTGGATGGACGCCCGCCACGCCTCCGACCACATGAAGAAACCCCTGAACATCTACGAGGTCCATCTGGGCAGCTGGCGCCGCCACGGCGACGAGCCGCAGGGTGAGCCGGACGAGAACGGCAACTACCCCGGCCCCATGGATCCGTTCCCCGCGCAGCGCGGCGAGTACTACACCTATGACGACCTGTCGGTCGAGCTCGTCGACTACGTGCGCGAGATGGGCTACACCCACATCGAGGTGCTGCCCGTCATGGAGCACCCCTTCGACGGCTCGTGGGGATACCAGGGAACGGGCTACTACGCGGTGACCGCCCGCTACGGCGAGCCCAAGCAGTTCATGCACTTCATCGACGCGTGCCACCAGGCGGGCATCGGCGTGATCCTCGACTGGGTCCCCGGCGGCTTCTGCGCCGACGCCCAGGGGCTCGCGACCTTCAACGGCCACATGCTCTACGAGCGCGAGATCCATCCCAACTGGGGCACGCACAAGTTCGACTTCGGCCGCGGAGAGGTCCGCAGCTTCCTGATCTCCAACGTGCTGTTCTGGATCGAGCAGTTCCACGCCGACGGCATCCGCATGGACGGCGTCTCGAGCATGCTGTACCTGAACTTCGGCGTGGACGACCCCGCCCAGAAGAAGTTCAACAAGTACGGCGATGAGGGCGACCTCGATGCCATCGACTTCATCCGCAAAGTCAACAACACCGTGGGCCAGACCTTCCCCGACGTCATGATGATGGCCGAGGAGTCGACCGCATGGCCGCTGGTGACCTATCCCGCCGAGGACGGCGGCCTGGCGTTCCACTACAAGTGGGACATGGGCTGGATGAACGACACGCTGCACTACATGCAGACCGACTTCCCGTGGCGCCCGGGCAACCACACCCTGCTCACGTTCTCGATCATGTACGCGTTCTCCGAGAACTTCATCTTGCCGCTGTCGCACGACGAGGTCGTTCACGGCAAGTGCTCGCTGATCGGACGCATGCCTGGTGACTGGTGGCGCCAGTTCGCGGGCCTGCGCACGCTCGCCTTCTACCAGATGACCCATCCGGGCGCCAAGCTCAACTTCATGGGCAACGAGATCGCCCAGTTCATCGAGTGGCGCTATTACGAGTCGATCCAGTGGTTCCTCACCGAGGAGTACGAGACCCACGCCAAGCACCAGCAGTTCATCAAGGCGCTGAACCATCTCTACACCGCCGAGCCGGCGCTCTACGAGCTCGCCTACTCCCAGGACGGCTTCGAGTGGATCGACCCCAACGACAACGAGCAGTCCATCATCTCGTTCGTCCGCCACGGCGAGAACCCCGATGACGACCTGGTCGTCCTCATCAACTTCGACCCCGCGTTCTACGAGACGTTCCAGATGGGCGTCCCGCGCGAGGGCGACTACCTCGAGATCTTCAACTCCGACGACGTCCGTTTCGGCGGATCCGGCAAGCACAACGAGAAGAAGCTCTCCAGCCACCCCGAGCCCAAGCACGGCTTCGAGAACTCCATCGAGCTCCTCGTCCCGCCGCTTGCGGGCATCGTCCTGAAGCGCCAGGGGCCCAGCTCCTACAAGCCGCCAAAGATCAAGAAGGCCACCGCGCGCAAGACGACCGCCAAGAAGGCGACCGCGACGACGGCCAAGAAGACCGCGACCAAGCGCACCTCCGCCAAAAAGACCGAGGACGGCGCGGCGTCTAGCGCATCGAAGACCACCAAGACGGCTTCCGCCAAGAAGGCGACCGCGACGAGCAAGTCCACGGGAACCAAGAAGACGAAGGCCGCATCGACCACATCCACCTCCACGGCCAAAACCGTGAAGACGCCGAAGAAGGCATCCGGTGTCGCATCCACTGCGGCACGCACGAGAAAGGCTTCGCCGAAGAGCTCCCCTGCCTCGGCGAAGGAAAACGACTAAGAGGGAGTTATCCGCATGCCAAAGATTTTTGCAACTGCCGATGAGTTCAAGCGCGATTACCGCACGATGCTTATGGCAGAGGTCGGCAAGGACATCGACGACGCCAAGAACGCGGAGCGCTATCGCGCGCTCGCCAAGCTGATCGCCTCGCGCGCGAACCGTCAGTTCGCAGAATCCGATTCCGAGAACGGCAGGAGCGACAAGAAGAAGGTCTACTACTTCTCCCTTGAGTTCCTCATGGGCCCGCTGCTCGACAACTACCTGCTCAACTACGGTGTTCGCGACATCGTCGAGCAGGGCCTGGCCGAGATGGGCATCAAGCTCGACGATCTGCTCGCCGAGGAGGGCGACCCCGGTCTGGGCAACGGCGGCCTGGGCCGCCTCGCCGCGTGCTTCCTCGACTCCATGGCCGCAGAGGGCATCCTCGGCTTCGGCAACGGCATGCGCTACCGCTACGGCCTGTTCAAGCAGGAGATCCGCGACGGACGCCAGGTCGAGGTGACCGACAACTGGCTCGCCAAGGGCTATCCCTGGGAGACGCGCCACCCCGAGAGCCGCGTGCACGTCCGCTTCGGCGGCGACGTCGTGCGCCACGGCAACGAAGACGGCACCTTCAGCTTCAGCGTCGAGGGCGGCGACCTCATCGAGGCCATCCCCTACGACGTGCCCATCATCGGCTACGACGGCAAGACCGTGAACCGCCTGCGCCTGTGGAGCGCCGAGCCCGCGAGCGCCGACTTCGACCTGGACGCGTTCAACGCCGGCGACTACGCCAAGGCCAACAAGTTCCGCACGGACGCCGAGGCCATCTCCGAGATCCTGTACCCCAACGACGCTGGCGAGCACGGCCGTATCCTGCGCCTCAAGCAGGAGTACCTGTTCGTCGCCGCGGGCATCGCCTCCATCCTGCGCACCTTCAAGAACGACTACGGCACCTCCTCCTGGGACCGCTTCCCCGACCTGGTCGCCATCCACACCAACGACACGCATCCCGCCATGTGCGGCGCCGAGCTCATGCGCCTGCTCATGGACGAGGAGGGCCTCGACTGGGATACCGCGTGGGACATCGTGACGAGGTCCGTCTCCTACACCAACCACACGGTCCTGCCCGAGGCGCTCGAGAAGTGGCCCATCGACACGTTCCGCCGCCTGCTGCCGCGCGTCTACATGATCATCGACGAGATCAACCGCCGCTTCATGGAGAGCTTCCCGCGCGATGTCGACAACTGGCAGGACAAGCTGCGCAACACCGCCATCCTGTGGGACGGCCAGGTGCGCATGGCGAACCTCTCGGTCATCTGCTCCCACTCCGTCAACGGCGTGGCCCAGCTGCACACCGAGATCCTGAAGCGCGACACGCTCCACGACTTCTACGAGCTCACCCCCGAGAAGTTCAACAACAAGACCAACGGCATCTCGCCCCGTCGCTTCCTGGGCAACGCCAACCCCTCGCTGTCCCGCCTCATCACGAGCAAGATCGGTGACGGCTGGCTGAAGGACGCCTCCGAGCTCAAGCGCCTCGAGTCCTACATCGACGACAACGAGTTTTTGGATGCCCTCACCGCGAGCAAGCGCGAGAACAAGGTCCGCCTGGCCGAGTACGTCAAGAAGACCTGCGGCGTCGAGCTCGACGTCGACTCGATCTTCGACGTCCAGGTCAAGCGCTTCCACGCCTACAAGCGCCAGCTGCTGAACATCTTCAAGGTCATGCACATCTACAACCGCATGCTGGCCGACCCCTCCTACAAGCCGCACAAGACCTCGTTCATCTTCTCCGGCAAGGCGGCGAGCGCCTACACGTTCGCCAAGGAGGTCATCCGCCTCATCAACTCGGTCGCCGACGTCATCAACAACGACGAGCGCGTGAACGAGTACATCAAGGTCGCGTTCATCCCCAACTTCGCGGTCTCCAACGCCCAGCTCATCTACCCCGCCACCGAGATCTCCGAGCAGATCTCCACGGCCGGCAAGGAGGCGTCGGGCACCTCGAACATGAAGCTCATGATGAACGGCGCGATCACCCTCGGCACCCTCGACGGCGCCAACATCGAGATCGCCGAGCTGGCCGGCCTTGAGAACGAGAAGATCTTCGGCCTGAAGGAAAGCGAGGTCGAGGCGCTGCGCCACGGCAACTACTTCGCGTGGGACGTCTACAACGCGGACCGCGACGGCGTGGGCCGCTGCGTCGACGAGCTGGTCGACGGCACGTTCGCCCGCCTGTCGGGCAACTTCGAGTCCATCCAGGCCGAGCTCATGAACAACAACGACTACGACTTCGTGCTCGCCGACTTCGCCTCCTATGTCCAGGCGTGGGAGGAGCTCACCGAGGTCTATGACGACCAGCGCACGTGGCAGCGCATGGCGCTCATGAATATCGCCAACTCCGGCCACTTCTCGTCCGACCGCACCATCCGCGAGTACCGCGACGAGATCTGGAAGGCGTAAGGCGCACGGTTTTTTGGCCTTTACGGCGCGCTGCCCGTATGCCCGATGGACGGCGCGCCGCATTGTTACACCCAAGGCAAAGGTATTGCACGGCACAGCAATGAAGGAGAATTCGATGAGTAGAAAAGAATGCATCGCTATGCTCCTCGCAGGAGGACAGGGCAGCAGATTGGGGGCGCTCACATCTAAGATCGCCAAACCGGCAGTCTCATTCGGAGGCAAGTACAGGATCATCGACTTTACGCTGTCGAACTGCGCCAACTCCGGCATCGACACGGTGGGCGTTCTGACGCAGTACCGCCCGTATCGCCTTCACGCCTATCTGGGCTCCGGCTCCGCTTGGGACCTGGACGAGCGCGGCGGCGGCGTGTCCATCCTCCCGCCGTACGCCACGCAGGACGGCGGCGCCTGGTACAACGGCACGGCTGACGCGGTCACCCAGAACCTCGATTACATCAAGGCCCATGACCCCGAGTACGTGCTGATCCTGTCCGGCGACGCGCTGTACCGCATGGACTACCGCGAGATGCTCGACAACCACATCAAGCACAACGCCGACCTCACCATCGCCGTCATGCCCGTGCCCTGGGAGGATGCGAGCCGCTTCGGCATCCTCACCACCGACGATGACGACCGCATCACCAAGTTCACCGAGAAGCCCGAGAAGCCCGACTCGAACCTCGCGTCCATGGGCATCTACATCTTCACGGCCGACTTCCTGATCAAGGCGCTCGAGGACGACGCGCTCGACCAGCGCTCCAGCCACGACTTCGGCGGCGACATCATCCCGAAGGCCCTCGCCGACGGCAAGAACCTGTACGTCCACAAGTTCCATGGGTACTGGAAGGACGTCGGCACCATCGCCAGCTACCACGAGACGAGCATGGGCCTGCTCGGGCCGAACCCCGAGTTCGACATCTACGAGAAGTCCGCGCCCATCATGAGCAACGACACCACCCGTCCCCCGCACTACATCGGCCCGAACGGCCGCGTTGACGACTGTCTGGTCTCCAACGGCTGCGAGGTCTTCGGCACCGCCAAGCACTCCATCCTCTCCACCGACTGCGTGGTCGAGGAGCGCGCCATCGTCGAGGACTCCGTCCTGCTGCCCGGCGCCATCGTCAAGAGCGGCGCCCACGTGGTCCGCGCCATCCTGGGCGAGAACGCCGTCGTCGAGGAGGGCGTGAAGCTCGGAAGCGTCGACACCCAGAAGGACACCGCTGTCGTCGGAAACGACGTCGTTATCGGGAAGGGGGAATGAGCCGATGATCAACAACAAGGCCATCGGTTACATCACTGCCAACTACACCGCGCTCAAGCAGGAGACGCTCCTGCAGAGCCGTCCCATCGCCTCGGTCCCGGTCATGGGCCGCTACCGCCTGATCGACTTCCCGCTGTCCAACATGGCGAACGCGGGCATCAAGACCGTCGGCCTGGTCATGCCGGGCAACTACCGCTCCATCATCGACCATGTCGGCCACGGCAAGGACTGGGGTCTCGATCGCAAGCGCGGCGGCCTCTTCCCGCTGCCCGGCAACCCCTACGGCACCACCAAGGCCGGCATGCGCTTCCTGCTGCGCGACATCATCTCCAACAAGACGCTGTTCCAGCGCGCCAAGGAGCCCTATGTCGTGCTGATGGGCTCGAACATCATCTTCAACATGGACCTCAACGCCATCATCGATGCCCATGAGGCGAGCGGCGTGGGCATCACCATGGTCTACGTCAAGGCCGAGCGCGACCACGAGGACGCCTGCTCCCTCGTTATCGGCGACGCCGGCCGCGTCATCGAGGTCCGCGAGGGCTGCAAGTACGGTGACAACAAGTTCGTCGACTGCTTCATCATCAACCGCGACCTCCTGCTGCAGATCATCGATCGCTACGCCAGCGCCGACTACCTCGACATCTTCGAGGCCATCGCCGCCGACTTCGCGCGCATCGACGTGTGCAGCTACGAGTTCAAGGGCCTTGCAGTGGGCATGTTCGACGAGGTCACCTACTACCAGCGCAGCATGGAGATGCTCGACCCCGTCATCAACAAGCAGCTGTTCCGCAAGGATCGCCCGATCCTCACCAAGGCCCATGACGCCGCCCCGGCCAAGTACGCCGCCGGCTCCATCGCATGCAACTCCCGCATCTCCGCGGGCTGCGAGATCATGGGTACGGTCCGCAACTCCATCCTGTCGCGCGGCGTCGTCGTCGAGTCCGGCGCGAACGTCGTCAACAGCATCATCATGCAGGGCGTCATCATCAAGAGCGGCGCACGCGTGGAGAACGCCATCATCGACAAGAACAATGTCGTGCCGGCGAACACCGAGCTGCGCGGCACCCCTGATGCGATTCTGTCCGTCGGCAAGGCCCCCGTCGTGTAACGAACCCGTTGCCACGGCCACAAATTGACCCCTACGCCCCAACGTGACGGGGCAAAGCGGTATCATTGAATTCGCCGTCTGGCCGCTTGGTCGGGCGGCGATTTGCCAACGGACTATATGCTTACAGGAGATTCCCATGGCTAACCAAAAGCTTCATATCGTGTTCGCGTCTGCCGAGGCTGCGCCGTTCGTGAAGACCGGCGGACTCGGTGATGTCGCGGGCTCGCTGCCCGCAGCCCTCGCCGCTGCCGGCGCCGAGGTCATCGTCATGGTGCCCAAATACGCCACCATCGCTGACGAGTACAAAAACCAAATGGAGCACGTGACGCAGTTCTACGTGCCCCTCGGCTGGCGCAACGAGTACTGCGGCCTCGAGCGCCTGGTGTACGACGGTGTCACCTACATGTTCCTCGACAACGAGCACTACTTCAGCCGCAGCTACCCCTACGGGTTCTTCGACGACGGCGAGCGCTTCGCGTTTTTCTCCAAGGCCGTCTGCGAGAGCCTGCAGTACCTCCCCGACTTCCAGACCGACGTGCTGCACTGCAACGACTGGCACACCGCCCTGGCGCCCGTGTTCCTGCGCGAGTTCTATATGGCGAGCCCGCTGTACCGTAACGTCAAGACGGTCTTCTCCATCCACAACATCGCGTTCCAGGGCCAGTTCACCGACATGCTGCTCGGCGATATCCTCGGCCTGTCGCACATCGAGCCCGCCGTCCGCCAGCTGCGCTGCGACGCGCGCTCGATCAACTACATGCAGGGCGCGCTGAACTACTCCGACGCCATCACGACCGTCTCCCCCACCTATTCGTGGGAGATTCGCACCCCTGAGTTCGGCGAGGCCCTCGACGGCATCCTGCGCCGTCGCGAGAACGTCCTGTCCGGCATCCTGAACGGCCTGGACGTCAACCGCAACGACCCTGCGACCGACAACCGCATCCACGCCAACTACACCCGCGAGGACCGTTCCGGCAAGGCGGCCTGCAAGGCCGCGCTGCAGGAGGAGCTCGGCCTCGAGGTTCGCGACGACCGCCCGCTCATGGTCATGGTCACGCGCCTGACCCGCCAGAAGGGCATGGACCTCGTCACCTACTCGCTCGACCGCATCCTGTCCGGCGGCGTGCAGGTCGCCGTGCTCGGCACCGGAGATGCCGAGTACGAGGAGGCGCTGCGCTACTTCGAGCGCACGTATCCGGGCACGATGGCCGCGCGCATCGAGTTCGATCCGTTCCTGTCCCAGCGCATGTACTCCGGCGCCGACATGTTCCTCATGCCGTCGCTGTTCGAGCCCTGCGGCCTGTCCCAGATGATCGCCATGCGCTACGGCACCCTGCCGATCGTGCGCGAGACCGGCGGCCTCAAGGACACGGTCATCCCCTACAACATGTTCACCGGCGAGGGCACGGGCTTCACGTTCACGCACTTCAACGGCGACGAGATGGGCGATGCCGTCTTCCGCGCGGCCCGCACGTTCTGGGACGACAAGGACGCCTGGAACCACCTGGTCGACAACGCCATGTCCGCCGACTTCAGCTGGAAGCGCTCCGCCGAGCAGTACATGGACCTCTACTACGGCCTGCACCCCGAGATCGAGCGCTACGTCCCTTTTGTGGCTGAGCCCGAGCCGCAGGAGAGCGCCCCTGCGACCGAGCCCGTCGAGGACAAGCCCGAGGAGGCCCCTGCTGCCCCCGAGCCCGCAACGGAGACCGCCCCTGCCGCTCCGGTCGCTGAGACCGAGACGGCTGCAGAGGCTCCCGCAGCCGCCCCCGCAGCCGAGCCCGAGCCGAAGGCCGCCGAGCCCGCTGAGCCCGCAGAAGACGCCGCGCCCAAGGCCGCAGAAGAGGTGAAGCCCGCCGCCAAGAAGCCGGCGGCCAAGAAGACGACGACCGCCAGGAAGACCACGACCAAGACGACGACCGCGAAGACGACGGTTTCCAAGACCGCGGCTTCCAAGACGACCAAGGCTGCCGCCGCCAAGACGGCCGACGAGGCGCCTGCTGCCGAGACCAAGACCACGACGGCGAAGAAGACCGCTGCCGCCAAGACCACGGCTAGCAAGACGACGGCGACCAAGACGACGGCCGCCAAGAAGACCACGTCTGCCAAGACTGCCGTCTCCACGAAGACCGACGAGGCGCCTGCGACCGAGGCGAAGACCACGACGACGGCGAAGAAGACGACCGCTGCCAAGACGACGAAGACCGCCTCGACCGCCGCGAAGACCACGGCGACGAAGGCCGCGGCCAAGACGACGGCCGCCAAGACCGCCAAGGCCGATGCTGCCAAGGCCGATCAGCCCGCCTCCGCCGAGCCGGCGGCCGAGAAGCCCGCACCAAAGGCCAAGACGGTCTCTGCCGCCCGCAAGACCTCGCGCACGAAGCGCTAGGCTTTGCCCCATCGACCGCTTTCTTCGGGGAGATCCGCACCGGGTCTCCCCTCTTTTTTGGATGCAAATCGGGGGACGTACCTGTTTCTTGCATATATGCAAGAAACAGGTACGTCCCCCGATTTGCATTCGTCGCGGGTTGGTATTGGCCCCCTCGACCAAATTCGTAAAGAGAGCCGTTTCCTGACATGAGCTTGTCATCCATACGATAAACTTATTGCTTGGCGTTTTCGCCTGACGCTTATTCATCACCCCCGTGGGCATCTCCGCGCGGGTTGTTTCCAAGGATGTACCATATGAGACTTCGGCATAACAGTAGACTTCCGCAATTCCGCTCCCCCTTCGGAGCGGTGACCGCCGGCACCGAGGTTACGCTGGCGCTCGAAGTCTACAAGGAAGACGCCGCCGGCATCGAGTGCACCCTTCGCACGTGGATCGACGGCGTGGGCGAGCAGCTCTACCCCATGACATCCGATGAGGGCGGCATGTACTCCGTGTCCGTGACCTGGGATGAGCCGAACATCGTCTGGTACAGCTTCATCGTCCGCACCCACGATGGCTTCGAGCAGCGCGTTGGCGCACCGGAGGGGCACGTCGGAGGCGAAGGCGTCACCTATTTCGACCGCTTCGACGTCCCGTCGTTCCAGATCACCGTCTACAAGCACCGCGCGACGCGTCCTTCCTGGTACGAGCGCGGCATCGTCTACCAGATCTTCCCGGACCGCTACGCGCGCGACGAGCACTGGAGGCGGCGCGCCCTGGAGCGCCTCGCCCATCCGCGGCGCGGTAGCGGACAGCACATCGTCGAGGACTGGGACACGCCGCCCGCCTACGACCGCGACGACGCCGGCTTCATCACGAGCTGGGATTTCTACGGAGGCTCCCTGCGCGGCATCGAGGAGCACCTTCCGCACCTGGCGGAGATGGGCGTCACCTCAATCTACCTCAACCCCATCTTCGAGGCGGCGAGTAACCACCGCTACGACACCGCCGACTACATGAAGATCGACCCGCTTCTGGGCACCGAAGAGGATTTCCGCCGCCTGTGCGTCACCGCGCGCCAGCTCGGCATCAGCATCATCCTCGACGGCGTGTTCAACCACACGGGCAGCGACTCGGTCTATTTCAACGCCTTCGGCAACTACCCCGAGCCTGGCGCCTGGTCGCGCGACCCCGAGTCCGAGTGGGCCGACGCCTTCCGCATCAACGACGACGGCTCGTATGACTGCTGGTGGGGCGTGGGCAACATGCCCGCGGTGAACCAGCAGTCCGAAGCGATCCGTCGCCTCATCCTGGGGCCCAACGGCGTCATCCGCTACTGGCTGCGCGCCGGCGCCCACGGCTGGCGCCTGGACGTCGCCGACGAGCTTTCCGACGAGTTCTTGGCCGACATCAAGGCTGCCGCCCTGCGCGAGAAGCCCGACGCGCTCGTGCTCGGCGAGGTCTGGGAGGACGCCTCGAACAAGATCGCCTACAGCAAGCTCCGCCGCTACCTTCTGGGCGACGAGCTCGACTCCGCCATGAACTACCCCTTCCGCGACCTGGTGCTCGGCCTGCTGACCGGCGAAGACGGCGGCTACACCGCGCGCGATGCCGCGGAGGCCATCGAGGCGCTGCGGGAGAACTACCCGCCCGAGGCGCTCGCCTGCTGCCTCAACCTGCTGGGAAGCCATGACCGGCCCCGTCTCATCTCGGTGCTCGGCGGCCTGCCGAACATCGACGAGGTGCCCGAGCGCGAGCGCGGCAGCTGGAGGCTGTCCGACGACAAGCTTGGCCTGGCCAAGGGGCGCTATTGGCTGGCGACGCTCATCCAGATGACGTTTCTGGGCGTCCCCTCCCTGTACTACGGCGACGAGGCGGGCGTGCAGGGCCTCACCGATCCGGGCAACCGCGCCACCTATCCGTGGGGCCACGAGGACCGCGATTTCTTCACCATGGTCCAGAACGCCTCCGCGCTGCGCCGCACCCTGCCGCTCTTCGTCACCGGGTCCATCGAGGCCAAGGCGCTCAACGACGACGTGCTCTCCTACACGCGCCGTTCCGAGAGCGGCGAGTGCGCCACCGTCATCGTGAACCGCAGCCTCGGCTCCATGCACACGGTTACCATCCCCTATGAGGGCGAGCGCGCCATCGACGTCATCAGCGGTGCCGACCTGACGAAAAACGAGCAGGGCGAAGCCGAGCTCAGCCTGTGGCCGCTCGGCAGCGCCGTCGTGTACTTCCACGACGAGCAGAGGCTCCAAAAACCGCTCGACCGCGGCTGGGGCGTGGTCTGCCACATCACCTCGGTCCCCGGCATGAAGCCGGGCGGGCGCGGCACCCTCGGCGCCCCCGCAAAGCGCTTCGTCGACCACCTGGTGGCCATGGGCGCCCGCTACTGGCAAGTGCTTCCCGTGAACCCCACCGATGCCTACGGCTCCCCGTATGCGGGCCCGTCGGCCTTCGCCGGCAACATGGACCTGCTTGAGGAGACGCCCGAGCAGCTCGAGGACGCCTTCGAGGAGTTCCAGGCCGCAGGCGGCGACCAGACACCGGAATACAAGCAGTTCCTCTCCCGCAACGAGGTATGGCTCGATCCGTACTGCGCCTTCATGGCCATCAAGGACGCCTCGCGCGGTGCCAGCCGCCATCGCTGGCCGCGCGCCTACCGCAGCTACGACGTCCGCATCCTCGACGACGCGCGCTTCATCGATCGCGGCGCCTTCCATGCGTTCGTCCAGTTCCGCTTCGAGACCGAGTGGAACGAGCTGCGCGCCTACGCCAACGCGCACGGCATCGAGATCATCGGCGACATCCCCATGTACGTCTCGGACGACTCCGCCGACGCATGGAGCGAGCCGGACATGTTCACGCTCGGATACAACGGCAAGCCGACGGAGATCGCGGGCACCCCGCCCGATCGGTTCTCTGAGACCGGCCAGGTGTGGGGCAATCCCACCTACCGCTGGAAGACCATGCGCGAAGACGGCTATACCTGGTGGATCGAGCGCCTTCGCCGCTCGTTTGCGCTCTACGACCGCGTCCGCCTCGACCACTTCCTGGGCTTCCAGGCCTACTTCAGCATCCCCGCAGGCAAAGACGGCAGCGCCGGCCGCTGGCTTGCCGGCCCCGGCATCGATCTGTTCCGCCGCGCCGAGCAGGAGTTCGGACCGCTGCCCCTGATCGCCGAGGACCTGGGCTACCTCACCCCCGCCGTCCGTGCGCTCACCGCCTCCTGCGGGTTCCCGGGCATGGACGTCCTTGAGTTCGAGGACTACGATGTCCGCGAGGGCGTGAAGCCCGCGCGCGAGAAGATCGTCTACACCTCGACCCACGACACCTCGACGCTCGTCGGCTGGACCAGCGCCCGCTGGGCCGCCGAGGCGGACGAGGAGGAGCAGCAGGAGCTCGCATGCAGCATCATGCGCAGCGCGTTCGAGAGCGAATCCGATCTCGTGATGATGCCGCTGCAGGACGTCTTACTGCTTGGCGACGATGCGCGCATGAACGTTCCCGGAACGACCGAGAACAACTGGAGCTGGCAGGCCGATGAAGACGGCATCGTCGAGGCCATCGAGCGCATTCGCGCGCTCGCCGACGAGACGGGCCGTTCTAATTCGGTGGAAGGTGCCTGATTCGCGAGCGCGAAACGTTGCAATCCGCCCGCATTTGGGTAGAGTAAACAAGGTTCACAGCACTCCCCGCCGTCCTTTGGGTGGCGGGGCTTTCATGAAACGACGAGGGGAAGTTATGGCACGTTACGATTACCGCTGCACGGGCTGCGGCTCCGTATTCGAAGTCGAGCACGGCATGACCGAGCATCCCGCTATCACCTGCCCGGACTGCGGCAAGCCGGCCGAGAAGGTCTTCAGCGCAAGCGGCATCGAGTTCAAGGGCTCGGGTTTCTACAACACCGATCAGCGCGGAGGCTCATCGAGCACGCCGGCGACGTCCGGCAGCAGCGCGTCCACCGAGAGCTGCGGCTGCGACAACTGCCCGCACAAGGAGAAATAAGAGCCAAAAGCATCCGCGTAACACCGGTATTTTAGGGACAGTCCCCTGAATTTCACTGCAGTGAAATTCAGGGGACTGTCCCTAAAAAACGCTAGGTGCGGACGAGGCGCGCGCAGAAGTGCCCATCGTAGGCCTGGGGCGCCGGCACGCTCTGGAAGAAACCGCGCTCGGATTCCCATCGCCTGATGAGGGCCGCCGCGCCCTGAAAACCTTCTTCATGGAAGATCGCCGCATCGGATACGGGCCTCACGCAAAACCGGCTTCCCTCGGGGCCCGCGAGAAACGCATCGATTACCGCGTCGTTTTCCGCCTCAAGCACCGAACAGGTGGCGTAGATGAGCTCACCGTCGGGCTGTACGCGGCAGGAAGCCTGGCGAAGGAGTTCGAGCTGCAGCTCGGGAAGATCCTGCAGGGCCTCCCGTGCGCTCAGCCTCCAGGGAATCTCGGGATGGCGGCGCATGGTCCCCGTGCCCGAGCAGGGCGCATCCACGAATACCGTGTCGAACAGGACGCGCTCGGATGCCCTGCCGTCGATTGCCGCAAGGGTCCCATCGAGGTCGCGGGCGTCTCCCGCGACCGTCTCTATCCGCTCCATGGCGGCGAGTTCAAGCCGCTCGCGATTCAGCGTGCACTTGCGCTCGTGCAAGTCGAGCGCGACGTGGTCGCGCGCATATCCGGCGCGCGCGGCCTGTGCGGCCATCATGAAGGTCTTGGTCCCTCGCCCGGCGCCGATCTCAAGACAGGTTCCGGGCCTCGTGGCCGCCGTCGCCACCAGCTGCGCGTTCAGGTCCGACACGACCGCATCGGCGGCATCCAGGATGCCGGATGCCACAAGGCGGGGGCCGTCGACACCGGCAAGCGCGCCGGGAAGACCGCACGGGTCGCCGCCGATCGCGGGCGTCATGCGCACGCGCGGATTCATCTGCACGGCAAGGGGCGCGGCCATAAGCTGCGCATGCGCGAGCTGCGAGGCGTCCTCGGTGCCGAGCGACCGGACAAGGGCCTCGCCCAGCCACAACGGCAGCCCCGCGCGGCGAGCCATCGAAACCAGCGGACGGCGATCCGCATCCACCCCGTCAGCCGCCAGATATCCGGCCGCAGCGTCGGCCACGCGCCGAAGTACCGCGTTCGCCAAGCCCGCGGCACTTTTCGCCTGCGAGCGCACGAGCTCGACACCCTGGCTTACCGCGACCTCGGCAGCGGTTCCGAGATAGACGAGCTCGAACGCCGCTATGCGCAGCGCCGTGCGGACGCGCGCGGAAACCTTCTGGGGCCGTGCGAGGTATGCGTCCAGAAGCTCATCGAGCGCCCCGGTCGTCGCGGTGACGCCGAGCGCGAGCCGCATGGCGAATCCGCGATCGCGTGCATCGAGCTTGCGCGCACGGGGCATGCCGTCGAGCACCTCGCGCACATAGGCGCCGGCGCGCTCGGATTCGACAAGCGCGGCGAGCGCGACCGATCGGGCGGGAGCGAGCCTGCTCACGAGAGCGTCTCCCACGCGCCCTGCTTGCCCTGCAGTCCCGCGGCCCACGCCTGGGCGTCCATCGCGCGCTTGCCGTCGGGCTTGACCGACAGGATCTCCAGGGCTCCGTCGGAGCAGCCGACAAAGACGCGCTTCGACGCGACGGCGAAGGACCCCGCCTCGACGCGGGGCGCATCGGGACGCCCGTCGGCGGCCATCAGCACGCGGACGGGCTTGCCGGCGACGACGCACCGCGCGGGCGCCGCATCGGATGAGGCGAGCACGCGCCGCAGATTATCCGTCACCGAGTCGGCGGCATCCAGGCGCATCTCGCTCTTCTCGATCTTCGCGGCATGCGTGACCAGGGATTCGTCCTGCTCGGTCCACACGGCGGTGCCGTCGGCCAGGGCGGGCAGCGTGTCCACCAGAAGATCTCCCCCGAGCTCGGCAAGCTCGGCGGTCAGCTCGTCGGCCGTCTTGCCGGCCACCGTGCACGACGCCTGCGCGCAGAAGGCACCCGTGTCGACGCCGTGGCCGATGCGCATGATGGAGACGCCGGTCTCATCGTCGCCCGCGAGGATGCAGCGCTGGATGGGCGCGGCTCCGCGCCAGCGGGGCAGCAGCGACGCGTGCACGTTCACGCAGCCCAGCGGCGCCATCGTCAGGACCTCGTCGGGCAGGATGCAGCCGTAGGCGGCGACGCAGAACACGTCAGCGTTCGCCCCGCGCAGGGCATCGAGCACTTCATCGGTCATGCGCTTCGCCTCGAGAAACGGCAAACCGAGCTGGAGCGCGCAGGACTTGACCGGTGACGGCTCGAGCCGCTTGCCACGGCTGCGCACCGCGTCGGGGCGCGTCAGCACCAGCACCACCTCATGGGCTGCAGCGAGTTTTTTCAAAGCCGGCACCGCAAACGACGGTGTTCCCATAAAGACGACGCGCATGCGCTCTCCCTTCGTCATCACTCAAACCTCGACCGGACGCGGTGCCAGCCTACTCCGTCTGACCGGGCTTGGCCCCGCGGGCAAGCGCCTCCTGATAGTCGTGCATCGCGCTCATGCGCTCGGAGGGGGCAAGGCGCTCGAACATCGTCACGCCGTGCAGGTGGTCGATCTCGTGCTGCAGGCAGACGCACATCAGGTCACCCGACGCCTCGTAGCGCAGCAGGTCGCCGTTCAGGTCGTAGGCCTCGACCACGATGCGGTCGGGACGCTTGATCTCGACGTTGATGCCGGGGATGGACAGGCAGCCCTCCTTGGACGGCACCAGCGTGTCGGACTGCTCGACGATGCGCGGGTTGATCAGAACATACGGGTCGTAATCCCTTTCGGAGGTGTACTCCGTGTCGATGACGACGAGCTGGATGAGCTCGCCCACCTGCGGCGCGGCCAGGCCGCATCCGCCGTTGTCGAACATCTGCCGCTTCATCTGCTCGGCGAGGCGCTCGATGTTCGCATCGATTTCCTCGATCTCAGCGCATTCCTGACGAAGACGCGGATCGGGAGACACGACGATGCCGTTGATATCCATGGTTCAAAAACCCTTCTCGTTGCCATGATGTTCTCTTAAACCGTGCTCTATCTTACCCGTTGACGGCGCCCATTCTCATGAAAGCGCACATCTTATCCGCCTGAACGGAGGCGCGCATGGGCCGCTCGGCACATGCGCGCGCCGCCGGGCGCGAACGCATGGCGGGCGGCTACATCATGTCGTACGCGTCGACATCGACGCTGACGTTGATGCCCGGCTTGGCGCCCACCTCGGATAGCGCGGAGGAGATCGCCGACGAGGCGTCGAGGCCCACCGGCGACTTGATGATGAAATGGAAGCGGAAGTTGTCCTTCGCGCGCTCGATCACGCAGCTCGTGGGGCCCATGAGAAGCGGTGACATCCCAGATGACGGCATCTGGGGCAGCATCTCGAGATTGCGCGCCGTGATGCGCGCAAGCTCGGACGCATAGGAGCGTGCTGCCGCCTCGTTGCGACCCCAGACCAGCACGTTCGTCAGCCTGACGTAGGGCGGGTAGAGCGCCTCGCGCCGCTGCCGGGAGTCGTGCTCCACGAACAGCGCGCGGTCGTGCTTCGCCACCGCCTGGATGACGGGGTCGTTCGGCAGATAGGTCTGGATGATCACGCGCCCGGGGTTGTCGCCGCGCCCGGCGCGCCCCGCGACCTGCTCGAGCAGATCGTAGGCGCGTTCCTGGGCCCGGAAGTCCGGCATCTTGAGCGCGTAGTCGGCGATCACCACCCCCACGAGCGTGACCTCCGGAAAGTCCAGACCCTTGGCGATCATCTGCGTACCGAGCAGCACCGCGCACTCCGCAGCGTCGAACTCCTCGAGCAGCTGCTTGTGCGCGTCTTTGCCCCGCGTGGAGTCCGCATCCATGCGGATGACCTTGACGTCGTCGGGCAACAGCGCCACCAGGGCGTCCTCGACCTGCTGGGTCCCCATGCCCATCTTGGCGAGATAGCGGCTGCCGCACTTGGGGCACGCGCTCCCGGCGGCGGGATACGGACGCACATGGTAGACCGAGCCGCAGGTATGGCATTCCAGCGTATGGGTCCGCTCATGGTAGGTGAGCGCGGTCGAGCAGTGCTTGCACGTGGGCACGCACCCGCAGTCGCGGCACATCAGAAACGGGGCGAAGCCGCGCCGGTTGTGCAGCAGCACGGCCTTCTCGCGGCGTTCGGCGACGTCGAGCAGGGCCTCGCGCAGAGGGCGCGAGAACACGGAGCGCCCGCCGCCCGAAAACTCGCGGCGCAGGTCGGCGACGATGATATCGGGCAGCTTGGCGCTGCCGGGCCTTTCGGGCATCTCGACGCGCGTCCAGCGCTGACCGAGATGGGAGCCCTGCCGGCAGCGGGCGAGAGCCTCGGCGGAAGGCGTCGCCGAGCCGAGCACAAGCGGAAACCCCCCGAGGCGCGCCATCTGGGCGGCGACCTCGCGCGCATGGTACCGCGGGCTCGAGCCCTGCTTGTAGGACTGCTCGTGCTCCTCGTCGATCACGATGAGGCCGAGATCGCGAAGCGGGCAGAACAGCGCGGAGCGGGCGCCGACGACCACGCGCGCGACCCCGGATCGCACCATATCCCACTGGTCGAGGCGCTCGCCTGCGGACAGGCGGGAATGGAAGACGGCGACCGCCTGTCCGAAACGCGAGCGGAAGCGGCCGACGGTCTGCGCGGTCAGCGAAATCTCGGGCACGAGCACGCACGCGGTGCGGCCCCGGGAAAGCACGCGCTCGATCGCAGACAGGTAGACCTCGGTCTTGCCCGAACCCGTGACGCCGTCGATCAGCACCACGTCGCCGCAGCCGTCCTGCGCGGCCGCGTCGATTGCGGAAAGCGCGGCCTGCTGGCCCTTCGTGAGCTGCCGGGGCGCCGTGCCCTTGGCGGAGGAAAGGGTCGTCGCGTCGTCGATGCCGCGCCACGCCCGCCGCTCGTCGACACGGACCACGCCCTTCTTGGCAAGCGACCGGATGGCGGCGGACAGGTCGGTGTAGAGCAGGTTGAGCTCGCGCGTGGTGACCGGTCCGCACGCGAGGGCCTCTATGAGCTGGCGCTGGCGCGTGGCGGTCTTCGGCGGAACGTAATCTTGCCCTTCGGGCGTCAACGACACGACGCGCTCGTGCGCCTCGGGCACCGCGGGGCGCTCGAGGGCATACGATCCGTCATCCCGCCTGCGCAGGCGCGGCGTTCCCCCGGGCGGGAGGAACAGCCTAAGGCATTCGGACAGCGGCGCCACGTATTCGCGGCTCATCCAAAACGAGATCTCCGCAAACAGGTCGGAGCAGGTGGGGCCCGCGAGCACGGCGGAGATCGGCTTGATCTTGCGCGGATCGAGCCCGCGCCGAGCACGGCCTGTGCGCGAAGGGTCCTCGGACGCGCGACGAGAAAGCGCGTCCGGCGTGCCGGCGAGGGCGAGCACGTAGCCGAGAGCCGGTCGATGGTTGAAATCGACGAGCACCGTGCACCCGGGCACCGCGTCGTCGACGAGGTCTGACGGCACCGCATAGGTGAAGGGATCCGACAGGGCGCGCGAGGGGATGTCGAGAGCCACCAGCACATATGCCGCGGCGTTCATGCGGCCAGACCCCGCCGCGTCCCCGCGCGACGCAGCGCCCGGCCCCGCGTCGAGAGACGGTTCGGGGCCGGGCGTATTCGGTTCAGACAACAGCGAGAGCTGCTCCGCCATGGCGAAGGCCCGAGGCTACAGTCCGCAGGCGGCGCGCAGCTCGTCCACGCGGTCGCAGCGCTCCCAGGTGAAATCGGGGTCTTCGCGACCGAAATGGCCGTAGGCGGCGGTCTTCTCGAAGATGGGACGGCGCAGGTCGAGATCGCGGATGATCGCTCCGGGACGCAGGTCGAAGGTCGTGCGAACGGCCCGCTCGATGCTCTCGACCGCGACATGCTCGGTGCCGAAGGTGTCGATCATGAGGGACAGCGGGTGGGCGACGCCGATCGCGTAGGCGAGCTCGACCTCGCAGCGGTCGGCGAGGCCCGCGGCGACCACGTTCTTAGCGACCCAGCGCGCGGCATAGGCGGCCGAGCGGTCGACCTTGGTGCAGTCCTTGCCCGAGAAGGCGCCGCCGCCGTGGCGACCCATGCCGCCGTAGGTGTCGACGATGATCTTGCGACCGGTGAGGCCGGTATCGCCCATAGGGCCGCCCACCACGAAGCGGCCGGTGGGATTCACGTAGATGGTCGCATCGTTCCAGGCGATGCCCTCCCCGTCCATGACCGGGGCGATGACGTGCTCGATGAGGTCGGCCTTGATGGACTCCATCGACTCGACCTCAGGCGCGTGCTGCGTCGAGATGACGATGGTCTCGACGGCGACCGGCTTGCCGTCCTCATAGCGGACGGTCACCTGGGTCTTGCCGTCGGGGCGCAGATACGGCAGCGTGCCGTCGTGGCGGACGGCAGCAAGGCGCTCGGCCAGGCGGCTCGCGAGATAGTGCGGCATGGGCATGAGCGTCGAGGTCTCCCTCGATGCGTAGCCGAACATCATGCCCTGGTCTCCCGCGCCGATCAGGTCGAGCGGGTCCGCAGCGCCGTGCTGGGCGTTGAACGACTGGTCGACGCCCTGGGCGATATCGGGGCTCTGCTCGTGGATCATGTTGATGACGCCGCAGGTCTCGGAGTCGAATCCGAACTTGGCGCGCGTGTAGCCGATGCGCTCGATGACGCGGCGGGCGATCTTCTGGACATCGACGTACGCCTGGCAGCGGATCTCGCCGCTCACGACGACCGTTCCGGTCGTCACCAGGGTCTCGCATGCGCAGCGCACGTGCTCGAGCTTGGCCGGAACCCCCTTGTGGTCCACGTATCCCTGGCTTTCGAGCTTGGCCTCCTTGGCGAGGATGGCGTCGAGGACCGCGTCGGAGATCTGGTCGGCGATCTTATCGGGATGTCCCTCCGTGACGGACTCGGAGGTAAACACGAAGCTGCGCGGTTCCTGGTTGGAACGAATCTGATCTGGCATGGCGCCCCTTTCATCGGCCCATCCGGCGACCGTTACCATTCCGCCGGATTCAAACGTCACGCCATTGTATACCCCGCCGCCAGACTCGACCCGCCACCATAAAATGCATACGCGGTTGGAACGTTTTGGACCGGGGCCGATTTCCCCGTTCCGGCTGGCTACGCCGGCACGGGGAAATCGACCCCGTCCCATGCTGTATCAGGAAAGCAATTGGACAGCGTTTCCTGAGGGGAAATGTTGGCCAACGACGCCGTCCTCCCTTCCGTTGCACCAGAGGACCCCGGATGCCGTACTCCCAAACGAAAGTGGCTAGAAATTTCTGTTTTGCTGTAAGCTGTCCGCGGCGGAGATGTCCGGATGAGCCGTCTTGACGGTATTGGCCGGTCATGAAGTCGGTTTCCGAACCCTCAAGCCCTCGAAACGGACGCCTTCAGGGAGAAATCGGTGCCGGCGGCGGGCTTCCAACCCATCCGCTCCGATCCGGTAACAGCAAAACAGAAATTTCTAGCCACTTTCCCCGAGAGGGCAACATCGGCGGGAGCCGATAACACAAAACGGCCCGTTATGTGTCATCTCGGAGCCTCTGCGCTTCTCGAACGACGCGGCGGCGCGCCCGCGCGAACGCGGCGGCGCGTGCAGCGATGGATGAATCAGCTGTTTCCTAGGCGATCTCGATGAAGGCGACGCTTTCCGGCGCCATGGTCAGCGTGGCGTCCTCAAGGCGAGCAGGGTCGCCGTGGGCGTAGAGAAGACGCTGGAACTCGTATGGGCACGGGCAGCTCACGGGACGCATCGCGGGGTTCAAGGCGACGAGCACGCGCTGCTCCCCCTCCCCTCGCACGTACACGAGCGGATATGCGTCCGGCTCGCAATAGACGAACTCGATGGGCGAGCAGGCGCCCAAAGCCGGCGTCGCCAGGCGAAGCTCGATCAGGCGATGGACTTCGCTCCAAAGCGACGTGTCGTCGGCCATCTGGGCCGCCGCCGTGGGCGCATCGGCCTCCCGATCCTGGCGGACGTACAGCCTGTCCGCCGGAGCCGACGAGAACCCGAAGTTCGCGCCGGTGTCCCACTGCATGGGCGAACGGGCGCCGGTGCGCTCGTAGCCGCCCTCGACCGAGGTCACGTCGAGCTGGCGCATCCCGATCTCGTCGCCGTAGTACACAAACGGCGCGCCCGGCATCGACAGCATGAAGGCGAAGTAGATCTTCATCTCCTCGGGGTCGAGATAGCGGCGGAGCCGCTGCATGTCATGGTTGCCCGACGGAATGCACATGAGGCCCCGCCCGGAGGTGCGCTCCATGTTGTCGCGATAGGTAGCCACGAACCGGAAGGCGTCGCCTTTCCCCTCGCGCGAGAAGAACGGATGCTCGCAGCGCATGAGATCCATGTAGTGCGACGTGCCGAACTGGAGCAGGAAGTCCATGTGGAAGCCCGCGCGCAGCGTCTTGTCGGGCTCGCCCCATTCGGAGACCAGGACCGCGTCGGGATAGCGCGCGTCCAGAAAGGCCCGCATATCCTGCCACAGCTTGATGGTCTCCTCCTGGCCCGGATCGTTTTTGACCAGCGATCCGGCCATGTCGACGCGGAACCCGTCGCAGCCGCGATCGAGCCAAAACGCCATGACGTCCTTCATGGCCTGGCGGGTCGCCAGCGCCTCGGGAGAGTCGACGGCGCTCTGCCAGGCCTCAGTGACCTGGGCGAACCCGTAGTTCAGCGCCGGCTGGAACGCGAAGAAGTTCACGGCGACCGCGCCGTTGCGCTCGGCGATGCCGCGCAGGACGCCGTTCACGCCCGGCACGTTCGACACGGGCGTCCACACGTCGTCGGTCCACACGTATCGACCGGTGAACTCGTTGTGATCGGCGCGCTGGGACGCCTTGAACCACGGGTGCTCGATGGACGTGTGCCCCGGCACGAGATCCAGCAGGACGTGCATGCCGCGCGCATGGGCCTCGTCGAACAGGCGCACGAGGTCCTCGTTCGTGCCGTAGCGCGGAGCCACCGTAAAGTAGTCGGCCACGTCGTAGCCGGCGTCCCCGAACGGGGAGTCAAAGCACGGGTTCAGCCACAAGGCGTTGCACCCGAGCCGCTTGATGTAGTCGAGCTTTGTGATGATACCCGGGATGTCGCCGATGCCGTCGGCGTTCGTATCGTTGAAGCTCTGCGGATAGATCTCGTAGAACACGCTGGTGTCGAGCCAGTTTGCCATAAGCCTGCCCCCTTATCCGACCGCGAGCCGCGCGCTCGCAGGTATCTCAAGTATAGCGCATGCGGCATCTTGTCCGGACATGTTGAGGTAAGCGTTTCGATAGGAGCGACGGGAAGGCGCTGACGTGACGGCCGATGCCGAGCTGCCCCCGGGAGCGCTTTTCGCGCGCGCTCCGAGGCGCCGTCCGAATCGACGGTACGCATAGGGCACGCCACCTCGCCGAGAGTACGGCATAGGCACGTTTTTCACCCGGAAGCGTGACCATACCGTACCGTCGACGAGCCGGCGTGACCAGAGCGTACCGTCGATCGCCCGCCAGCGCCGATCCGCGCGGATGCTACGAGGCGAAGACGCGCTCGGGACGCACCTGCCGGCGAAGCGCCAGGGATGCGCAGCTGACAAGTACGGCGAGGGCCAGCAGCACGACCAAGTAGAGGGCCGCCTGCCCGACGCCCCGCACCGACCCGGCAAGAACGCTGCGCAGCGCCTGCGACAGCAGCGGCAGCGGCAAGATGTCTCCCAGAACGGAAAAGACGCCCTCAGACAGCGATGCCGGAAGGATCCCTCCCGCACAGACCGCCTGCACGACGAGCAACGCGGCGGATGCCGGAACGAACCAGCGGCCGCACACCAGCCGCAGCGCCTGCGCGAGCCCGGCGAAGGCCAAGGCGCCCAGCGCCAGCAGGCCGACGAGCCCGGCAGGATTCGACGCCTCGACGCCGGTGACGGCCAGGGCGCCGAAGACGAGCAGCGCCTGGAGAAGGGAGGCCCCCGCGTAGCCCGCACCGCACGCAAGCGCGCCGAGGACCGACCTGCCCGAGGCGGCCGCGCGCACGTCGCACGCCGGCAGCAGGCAGCCGATGATGATCGAACCGATCCACAGTGCCGCTGCGGCGAGCGCGGGGGCAACCGCCGCCTCGGACGTAACGGGGGCGACGCGGCTCGACGTGAACGAAACGGGGCTCGACGCCACCTCGGCGCGATCCGCCCGCTCCGCGGCGATGCTCCCAAGCGACTCCCCCGCCGCCGCCATGCTGTCCGTGATCTGCCCTGATGCATCCTTCAGCTGGACGGCGCCGTCTCCGAGCTGGCTCGTCGCCGTCGCCATGGCGGATATACCCTGGCCGAGACCGTCGGTCCCCGCGGCGACTCCCTCGAGCGCGCTCGCGAACGCCGTGTTGCCGGCGGCGAGCTGCCCCGTCGCCTCGGCAAGCGGCGCCATGGCCTCCCCGAGCGCCTGCGCCCCGGTCGCGATGCCGGTCACGCCAGCTCCCAAGGCACCGTCGGATGACAGCTGGCCCGCTATCGCCGAGATTCCCTGGCCGAGCGACGTCGTCGTCTCCGCAAGGCCGGGGACATGCTCGCCCGAACCGGGAACGTCGGTGCCGGCGAGCGCCGCCTGCGCGGCGCCCATGCTCATGGCGATATCCGATGCCGCGGAGGCTGCCTGGCCCGTCGCCTCGCCCAAGCCCTGGACAGGCTCCGCAACCGCGCCCGCCGTCTGCTCGAGGGCCTGCGACGCCTCATCGAGCGCGGGCTGCGCCTGTGCGACGGCGTCCAGCCCCTCAGATGCGCGGTCGCCCGATTGTGCGAGCTCACCGGCGGAGCTCGCAGCGGCATCCAGCCGCTCCCTCAGCTCCGCGCGGGCGGACGAGAGCTGCTGGAGCTCGTCGTCGAGGACGGCGAGCTGGGCGGCCCGCTCCTCGGCGGAAAGCTCGCCGTCGGCCGCAAGGGCGTAAAGCTGCTGGGTGACCTCATCGGAGCGCGCGTCGAGCGCGGAGAGCTGCTGAGCGATGCCGGGCGCGGTGGCGTCCTCGGAGGACAGCGTGCCGGACAGCGCATGCGCGCCCTGCGCAAGCGAACCGACCTCCTCGACGGCGGACGTCGCGGCGGAGGCGGCACTCGCGACCGCGTCTGCCGCGCCATCGAGCGACGTCGTCGCACCGGAGAGCGCCTTGGTCAGCGCCAGGCCCTCGGTGGCGATCTGCTTTCCGGCCAGGCCGAGCTCGGATACCGAGTCCATGCCCGAGCCCAGCGTATCGGAGAGGGAGGAGAGCGCGGAACCGACCTGCTCCACGCCCGCGCCCATGGTCTGGGTCGTCTCGGAGATCGTGTCGAGACCCGACACGAGCACCTCGGCGCCCTGAGCCAGCGGGGCTGCCGCCTGGTCGCTGATCGCGGCAAGGCCCTGGCCCAAGGCCGCGGCGCCCGACCCCGCGGCTGCGACGCCGTCGGCGATCTGCCCCAGACCGCTGCCGAGCTGGTCTGCACCGGATGCCGTCTGCTCAAGCCCCGACGCGATGGCGTCGGCCCCCTGCTCAAGCGCGTCGTAGCCCGCGTCGAGCATGACGGATCCGTCCGAGGTGAGCGTCAGGCGGGATGCCTGGCTCTGGACGTCGTTGAGGACCGAGAGCAGGTAGTCCTCCCCCAGATCGGAGCGCAGGCGGGCCTGGACCTGCTGGAGCGCCGCAGAGCCCGCGCGCGTCGCCAAGACGTTCTCGCTTCCCGTCGACACGATCTCGACGGTCGCCTTGGTCGGGCTCGAGCCCGAAAGGCTCGCCACGCACTCGGAGTAATCTTCGGGGATCTTGAGCGCGAGCGCATAGGTTCCGTCGGCAAGGCCGTCATCGGCGGCCTGCTCGTCGACGACGCTCCAGGCGAGCGTCGAGGTGTCCTCGAGCTGGTCGACCAGATCCTCGCCGGCGCGCACCATGGCCCCGTCCTCGTTTCGGGCCCCTTCGTCGAGATTCACGACCGCCACCGGCACGCGCTCGGAGTCGCCGAGTGAAGGCGCCAGGGCACAGACGAGCACCGCGGCCGCAAGCGCCGGCGCGATAAGCGCCACGACCAGCGCAGCGGCACGATGCGAGCGCAGCTGCGCCCGGGCGGCGGAGACAAACGAATCTATCAGATGGCTCACCTGGCATCTCCCTCTTTCTCGGCCTGAGCCCCTTCAAGCAACGAGGCGGCGCGCTCCAGCCCCTCTTTCGAGGCGATGTCGAGCGCGCAGCGGGAATCGGCGGACAGCGCGGCGCAGAGCTCCTGCGTGGCGACCACGACGCACACGCCGCGATCGCCCGCAACCGACCGAGCGCCGTCGACGACCGCGCAGGCGTCGTCGGCCGAGAGCCCCTCCACGAACGCGTCGCCCAGGTCCATCACGGCCACCTTCACGCCGCCGGCGCACGCAAGGGCGGCAGACAGGCGCGCCCGATACAGCGGGGACAGCTGGGACACCCGCTGGTCGGCGTGCGTGGCGAGATGGTGCATGGCGAGATACTCCAAAGAGGGGTCCGCGATGCCGCGCGCCCGCTCGGCGCGCAGCCTCAGCTCGCGCACCACGGCCTCCTCGACCGTCAGCTCCCGATCGATGTCGAACAGGCCGCTGAACACGCCGACGCCCGCATACCCGCGCGGCAGGCGCGGCCCGCGGGAGATGCGATGCCGCGCGCCCGAAGGACGGGCGAGCTCGATGCCGCCGACCGACAGGGACCCGGCCGTGGGCCTCACGAAGCCGGCGCAGGCCAGGGCGAGATCGCGCGCCGGTGCCCTGTCGCTTGACAGGAGGGCGACGACCTCCCCTTCCCTGCCGACAAACGAGGCGAATTCGAACGAGCGGTAGCCGCGCGCGCCGTAGGTCGCGTCGCGCGCGACGATCATGGGACCGCCGGGCTCGGCAGCGGGCTCAGCGGGCGCGCCCGTCGCGACGAGCCCGGAATCCTGAGAAGTGCTCAATGGCGAAGCTGGAAGCACGCGTCCTCCCATGAATCTGTTCTGCAAGCGTCCGCCGGGACGCAACGATGTTTATTTTCACTTCTATACCCGCAAACGAACGCGGCAACCGTAAACCTTGCTCCCGCTTGCCATATAATGCAGCACGTTACCGAGAATCCCTACCACAAGGAGCACATCCATGAGCTCAAACGTCCGCGTGCGCTTTGCGCCCTCGCCCACCGGCAAGCTGCATATCGGCGGCGCCCGCACGGCAATCTACAACTGGGCGTTCGCGCGCGCCAACGGGGGCACGTTCATCCTCCGCATCGACGACACCGATCCCACCCGCTCCACCGCGGAGAACACGCAGGTCATCCTGCGCGCCATGCGCTGGCTCGGCCTCGATTGGGACGAGGGTCCCGAGGTCGGCGGCGACTTCGGGCCGTACGCCCAGACCGAGCGCCTCGACCTGTACCGCGAGGCCGCCGAGCGCCTGCTCGCCGAGGGCAAGGCGTACCCCTGCTTCTGCACGTCCGAACAGCTCGAAGCCGATCGCAAGGCCGCCCAGGAGCGCAAAGACCCCTTCCAGGGCTACCAGCGCCGCTGCCGCAACATCCCCGCCGACGAGGCCCGCGCGCGCATGGAGGCGGGCGAGCCCTACACGCTGCGCATCAAGGTGCCCGAGGACCGCGGAGACGTCGTCATCGACGACGCCGTCCACGGAAAGGTCATCTTCGACGCCAAGGAGCTGGATGACTTCGTGATCTTCCGCTCCGACGGAACGCCGACCTACAACTTCGCCACCGTCGTCGACGACGCGCTCATGGGCATCACCCATGTCATCCGCGGCGACGACCACCTCTCCAACACCCCGCGCCAGGTGATGGTCTACGAGGCGCTCGGCGCCCCCGTACCCACGTTCGCCCACATCTCCATGATTCTCGGCGCCGACGGCAAGAAGCTCTCCAAGCGCCACGGCGCGACGTCGGTCGAGGAGTACCGCGACGCCGGTTACCTGTCCGACGCGTTCGTCAACTATCTCGCCCTGCTCGGCTGGTCGCTCGATGGCGAGACCACCGTCATCCCGCGCGACGTGCTCGCCCGCGAGTTCTCGCTCGAGCGCATCTCCAAGAACCCCGCGACGTTCGACCCCAAGAAGCTCGACTGGATGAACGCCGAGTACATCAACGCCATGGACGACGCCTCGTTCATCGACCAGATCCTGCTGCCCCAGCTTGAGGCCGCCGGCAAGCCCGCCTTGCGCGCCGCGCACCCCGATGCCTGGTGGAACCTGCTGGCCGGCATCGTTCGCCCGCGCACCAAGATGCCCGCGGACTCCGTCGAGGTGTCCGCGCCGGTCTTCGCGACCGCCAAGACCCTCGTCTACGACGAGAAGTCGGTCAACAAGGGCCTCGCCAAGGAGGGCATGGGCCGCATCCTCGACGCGGCGCGCGTCGCCCTCGGCACGCTTGCCGCCGACGACTGGACCGCGGAGAACATCGATGCCGCGCTCGAGCCGCTGCCCGAGGCGCTCGACCTCAAGAAGCGCATCGTGTTCCAGGCCGTCCGCGTCGCCGAGTGCGGCAACATGGTGAGCCCGCCGCTCGGCGAGACCATGCAGCTCATCGGCCGCGACGACTGCATGGCGCGCATCGACCGCGCAAAGGGCATGGCGCTATAAGTTGCGCCGCCGCCGAGCCGCCGGCCCGGAGTTTTAGGGACAGTCCCTTTTGGTTCATGAGGGTGCGCTTGCGCCCTCATGAACCAAAAGGGACTGTCCCTAAAACTCCGGGCCGGCGCTACGACTCGGTACCCGACGAGGTCGACACGACGTCGCCTTGCCGTATCGCGACGCACGTCTCGATGGCGATCGTCAGCGCCTCCACCATCATGTCGACGGGCATGCTCGGATAATCGCCTCCGCTCCGCTCCACCTGCTCGGGGGCAAAAGGGACGTGGATGAACCCGGCGCGCATCCGCGGATACGCCGTGGCCGCGGCGTGAAGCGCCGTGTAGAGCACCTCGTTGCAGCAAAAGGTCCCCGCGGAGTACGACACGGACGCGGGCACGCCCCTCTCGCGCATGCGTGCGACCATGGCGTGCACCGGCAGGGTCGTGAAATATGCAGCCGGCCCGCCCTCGACGACCGGGATCCCCGCGGGGCGCGAGCCCTCGTTGTCCGGGATCCTCGCCAGCATGTAGTTGATGCCCACGAACTCGGGCGTCACCTGTGCGCGACCGCCCGCCTGGCCCACACACAGGCACACGTCGGGATCGTGCCGCTCGATCTCTTGGACCAGGACCTCCCCGTCCCGACCGAACGCGACGGGCAGCGTCACGCGTGAGATGTCGGCGCCCTCCACGCGCGACGGAAGGCGACCGACCGCCTCCTGTGCGGGATTCATCGTCTGGCCGCCGAACGGCTCGAACGCCGTCACCAAGATCTTCATCTTCCATCACCTCTCCTTCTGACAGTATGGGAACGGGACGCCCGTTTTCAAAGCGTTCGATAAGGGAATTATTAGGGCTTTGAAAAAACTTCGCGCATTATCTCCGCTCCATGAAAACTTCTATTCACTTACGGCAGCCGAGGCGGGACAATAGGGCGGTGATTACGAACGATAACCGTTAACCGTGGGAGCGATCATGGCATCCAAACCTCAGACCCTGGCAACCACATCGGCGTTCGAGATTCTCGGCCCCATCATGGTGGGGCCGTCCTCCTCGCATACCGCAGGTGCGCTGCGCTGCGGAAACGTCGCCTCGTCTCTTCTTGAGGGCACGATCCGGCGCGTCCGGTTCACGCTGTGGAACAGCTTTGCCCACACCTACCGCGGCCACGGAACCGATCGCGCCCTCGTGGCCGGCATCCTCGGCCTCTCCTGCGACGACGAGCGCATCCGCAACGCGTTTCAGCTCGCCGACGAGCGCAACCTCGCCTACGAGTTCGTGGTCGGCGGGGACGATTCGAGCCTGCATCCCAACACCGTCGACATCGATATGTGGGACGACCGCGGCACCCATGTCACCGTGCGCGGCGAGAGCCTCGGTGGCGGCCGCATGCGCATCACCCGCATCAACGGCGTGGGCGTCGACATCTCGGGCGCGTACAGCACGCTGTTCGTCGCCCATCGCGACGTCCCCGGAGCCCTTGCAGCCCTGACGAGCCTGCTTGCCGACGCGCAGGTCAACATCGCGTTCTGCCGCACCTACCGCACCGAGGCGGGCGGGAAGGCCTACTCGGTCTTCGAGACCGATGGCGCGCCGGGAGAAGGTGTCCTGCCGCGCGTGCGCGAACTCGACGCCGTCAACTACGCGACCTTCATCGAGCTTCCCGGATCCGCCTCCGCGCTCGCCCCCGGCGTCTCCACACCCGAGCTGTTCGACGACGGCGAGCAGTTGCTCGCGGCGTGCAAGGAGATGAGCATGAACATCGGCGCGGTCATGGCCGTGCGCGAGGCGAACCTGATCGGCGAGGACCGCGCGGTCGCCTCGATGCGCCGCGTGCTCGCCATCATGCGCGAGGAGACGACCGCGCCGATCCGCCGGCCCCAGCGCTCCTTGGGCGGCTTCATCGGCGGCGAGGCGCACAACGTAGCCCTGAACGGCGTCGGCCGCCTGTCTTCCGCGCTCATGGGCGAGGTGCAGACCATGGCGGTGGCCCGCGCGATGGCCGTGCTCGAGCGCAGCGCGTCCATGGGCGTCATCGTCGCCGCCCCGACCGCGGGCTCGGCGGGCGTCGTCCCCGGTTGCGTGCTGGCCGCCGCGGAGCACCTCGGCCTCGACGACAACCAGATCATGGATGCGCTGTTCTGCGCCGCCGCCATCGGGCTCAATCTTTCGACCGCCGCGTGCGTGGCCGGTGCGGAGGGCGGATGCCAGGCGGAGGTCGGAAGCGCTGCGGCCATGGCGGCCGCGGCCCTCGTCCAGATGCTCGGCGGCTCCCCCACCTGCGCGCTTGATGCGGCATCCATCGCCTTGTCCAACCTGCTCGGCCTGGTGTGCGACCCGGTCGGAGGCCTCGTCGAGGTCCCCTGCCAGAACCGCAACGCCATCGGCGTCGCCGCCGCGTTCTCGGCTGCCCAGCTCGCGCTGTCCGGCATCAGGAGCTTCGTACCCTTCGACGAGATGACGAAGGTCATGCTCGCCGTGGGCCACGCGCTTCCCGCAAGCCTGCGCGAGACCGCCAAGGGCGGCATCGCCGTCGCCCCGAGCGCGCTCGAGGCCTGCCGCAGGTGCGGCATCTGCGGATAGGATCCCTGAAGACCGGCCGCTCGCGCTCAGCCGTCTCGCCCTAAACCCCCTCGAACATGACGGAGACAGGGGGTCAATGACACAAAATGGGCGAAATGGCACGCTATAAGGGGTTTATAAGGGCACTTAGCGTGCCAAACTGCCCATTTTGTGTCGCCGTCAGCGCCCAGGCCTGTTTCCACAGCGTTGCGGGGCTCCGCCGCCGAGCAAGACCCCGCATAATCACCCTTGAGGCGTGCTCGTGTATATCAAAAGTGCGGTATGAATGCGTGCTCTTGATGAGAATGGTTTCAATTCGAGATGAAACACCCACGGGGCGCAACCATATGTCCCCGCGGGCAGGTATAATCCAGCCGAACGTTACGCGCGGCACAAGCCGCAGCTTATCATAGGTAAAGGATTTGAACGAAGCATGGCTTTCAATGAAGATGGCATGGATCGTCTGACCCCCGTGGACCCCTCGCAGATGCCCGGACGCGCGTCCCGGCAGACATCTCATCGGCATGCGGCGGGGCGCTCCGCGGTGCCCTCCAACCCCCAGGATCCCGACAGCACCGTCTACTTTGATGCTGCTCAGGCCGCGGCCGCGAGCGCGGGCGCGCGCACNGCGGACCTGACGACCCCTTCACGCGAGTGCGCCCGCAGGCTCTGCCCGTTTTTCCCTGACAAGTGCCTTGTACACGGCGCTCGCCGGCGTGCGGCGCGCGTGGATGTCGTCGTGACCAATCACTCGCTGCTGTTCCGCAACGTTGCGGCGGACGGCAAGATATTGCCCCCGATCAGGCATTGGGTTGTCGATGAGGCGCATTCCATCGAGCGTGAGGCGCGTCGGCAGTGGGCAGTGTCCGTGTCGGCGGATGAGTCTCGTTCCATATTTGCACGTCTGGGCGGCGAGCGCTCGGGCGCCTTGGGGCAGTTGATCCGCAACCTCGCCTCGACGCAGCTCGACACCGTCGGCACCGAACGCACCTACACGCGCCCGGACGGCAAGCAGGTCGCGATCTCGGGCGGAACCTACGGCTGGGTGAGCGACGAGGCGACCCTCGCGCAGCTCATCCAGGATGCCGTGGCCAACAAGCAGACCGGGGAGATCCAGATCCCGACGAAGCAGACGGCGGCGCAGTACAACGGCATGGGCGGTCGCGACTGGGGCGCCTACGTCGATATCGACATCTCGGAGCAGCGCGTGCGCTACTACGATGCCAACGACCAGCTGGTATGGGAGTCGGGCTGCATCACCGGCAATCCGAACACCGGCCATGACACCCCGACCGGCATCTACTTCATCAACAACAAGGAGCAAAACGTCCAACTCACCGGCGCGAAAGACCCCGAGACGGGCGAGCCGGAGTACATCAGCTACGTCGATTACTGGATGAGCTTCATCGGCGGCGCCGTGGGACTGCACGATGCCGACTGGCAGGCGTCGTCGAGCTTCAACGACCCCACCGCCTACACGTGGACCGGAAGCCACGGATGCGTGAACCTGCCTCCGGACAAGGCTGCCGAGCTCTTCAACATCGTGCAGCTCAACGACTGCGTGATCGTCCACATGTAGCGGGTCCCAGAACCGATCTTCTTCAAGGCCGCTCCCCCAGGGCGGCCTTCTTCATGGCCCGGCGAAGACCCTTGCCGGATGGTCCGATTGGCCCGCATCCGGCATTCAGGTACTATGACCGAAGGCGACCGATCATCGCCCCCTCGTTTCACGCATCGAGAAAGGCACGCCATGCCAGCTCATATCCTGCTTGTGGAAGATGACCCGCTCATCGTGGAATCGCTGTCGGAGTTGCTCGCGCGCGAAGGGTACGCCGTGGACGCCGTCGATTCGCAGAACCGGGCGATTCGCGCTGCCATCGAACCCGCGAGCCCGCAGGCTGCCGTGCAGCTCGTGCTGCTCGACATCACGCTGGCGCAGGGCAACGGGTTGGCCGTCTGCGGCGCCATCAAGCAGGCAAGGCCCGAGCTTCCCGTCATCTTCCTGACCGCTTCGGACGACGAGTTCACCACGGTGACGGGGCTGACCATGGGCGCCGACGACTACATCGCCAAACCGTTTCGCCCGCGCGAGCTCCTCGCGCGCATCGCCGCGGCGCTGCGCCGGACGCAACCCGCGCGCCACATCGTTCACCTGGGACCGATCGCCATCGACACCGACCGGGCGCGCGTGGAGCGCGACGGCACGGAAGTGGTCCTCTCCGCGATGGAGTACCGGCTGCTCCTGCTCTTCGCGACGAATCCGGACAAGCTCATCACACGCGAGGCGATACGCGATGCGCTCTGGAACGACGCAGGGACCTATATCGAGGAGAACACGCTCACGGTGTATATCAACCGCCTGCGCAACAAGATCGAGTCCGACCCGACGTCGCCGAGGCTCATCCAGACCGTTCGCGGGCTCGGCTACAAGGCGCAAGGATAGCGAGGTCCCATGCTGTCACGAAACCGCGAGCTCGCCCTCCTTCTCGCCGCCTTCGTTCTCGCCTCGTGCATCTGCATCGCGGCGGCGGGCCTTGCGGCGGGCTCTCAGGCGGCGATCTGCGTGCTCGCATGCGCCGTGGTCCTCGGAGTCGTGGTCGGCGTGTCCACGCGGGCGCGCTACCGCGCGATCGGCAGGCTCTCCCATGAGCTCGACCAGTGCCTCAACGGCACCCGTCGCCTCAATCTGGCGCAGGCGCGCGAGGGGGAGCTCGCGATACTCTCGAACGAGATCGACAAGGTGTTCCAAAGGCTCGCGATCACGACCGAGCAGCTCGAAGCGGAGCGCACGCTGCTGTCCGATTCGCTTGCGGACATCTCCCATCAGCTCAAGACGCCGCTGACGTCGCTCTCCATCATGACGGACCTCGTGCACGCCCGGATCGTGGAGGACGGCACGCATCTCACCGAGAAGGACGTGGCCGAACTCGCCGAGAAGCTGCGCGCGATCGAGGGGCTCCAGGAGCGCGTGTCGTGGCTCGTGTCCGCCCTGCTCAAACTTGCCCGGATGGATGCGGGGACCATCGCGCTGGCGCATGCGACCGTTCGCGCGGGCGATGTGGTGAAGGGGGCCATAGCCCCGCTCGCCATCCCCTTCGACCTGGCCGACGTCGCCCTCATCACCCGCATCGACGATAAGGCGAGCTTTACGGGCGACCTCTCGTGGAGCATCGAGGCGCTCCAGAACGTGCTCAAGAACAGCCTGGAGCACACGCCCGCTGGCGGCACGGTGACCATCGACGTCGTCGAGGATCCCCTCGCCTGCCGCCTCATCGTCACCGACACGGGCCCGGGAATCGACGAGGAGGACCTGCCCCACATCTTTGAGCGCTTCTATCGCGGGAGCGCGAAGCACGCGGAGAGCGCCGAGGTCAATCCCGCCGGCGTCGGCATCGGCCTCGCCCTCGCGCGAAGCCTCGTCGTCGCGCAAGACGGCAGGATCCGGGCGCGCAACGTGCGCGACGCCGACGGCATCGTCACCGGAGCGCAGTTCGAGATCGCGTTCTTCAAGGCCACCGTCTGACGAATGCCCGCGGGGGCGCCCCCTCCCTGTGCAAATCGGGGGACGTACCTTCCGCGTGCAATTATGCACGCGGAAGGTACGTCCCCCGATTTGCATGTGACAGATGTGTCACCTCGCGGTCATGTGGGGGAAAGGTCGCGCATCCAGAATCAAGGTGAACGTAACGGCGACGAAAGGAACATCATGAACATCCTTTCAATCGAACATCTCACCAAGGTGTACGGAAGCGGCGACACGGCGGTCCGCGCGCTCGACGACGTCAGCTTCACCGTCGATGCGGGCGAGTTCATCGCCATCATCGGCAGCTCGGGATCGGGCAAATCGACCCTCCTCCATCTGATCGGCGGCGTCGACCGGCCGACGTCGGGCACCGTGAAGCTCCAGGGGCAGGACATCTTCGCGCGAACCGACGAGCAGCTCGCGATCTTCCGTCGCCGCGAGGTTGGCCTCGTCTACCAGTTCTACAACCTCATCCCCGTGCTCGACGTCGTGGAGAACATGACGCTGCCCGTCCTCATGGACGGCCGCACGGTGAACGAGCAGCGCCTGCAGATGCTCCTGCGCGCCCTCAAGCTCACCGGGCGCGAGCACTACCTGCCCAACCAGCTCTCCGGCGGCCAGCAGCAGCGCGTGGCCATCGGGCGCGCCCTCATGAACTCGCCGGCGGTCCTGCTCGCCGACGAGCCCACCGGCAACCTGGATTCCAAGAACTCCGCGGAGATCATGAAGCTCCTGCGCGACTCGAACCGCCAGCTCAAGCAGACGCTCATCGTCATCACGCACGACGAGGACATCGCCCTCATGGCAGATCGCGTGATCGCCATCGAGGACGGCCGGCTCGTGCGCGACGAGCGCCGCGGTTAGCCCGCGCGTCGCAGGAGGACCACCATGAACATCTTCACCCACTTCTCCCTGCGGTCGCTTTTTGGCAACCGCACCCGCACCATCGTCTCGATCATCGGCATCGCGCTGTCCTGCGCGCTCGTCTGCGCCGTGCTCACGAGCGTCGTGAGCATGTCGAACATGCTCTACGAGCGCACGGCGGCCGACGAGGGCTCCTGGCAGGTCGAGGCCGCGAACGTCCCCGCCGACGCCCGCTCGAGGGCGACGGGCGCGTCGCCGCGCGGCTGGACGTCGCCGAGCTCGGCGCGATCCAGATGGGCGACGACAACGCAGCCGACTACGGCAGCTACCTGTTCGCCAAGACCTGGCCCGTGAACCCCGAAGGCGAACGCCTGGTCACCGGCCCCGAGATCACCGCCGGCCGCGCGCCCGAGGCCCCCGGGGAGATCGCCCTGCCCCACTACCTGGAGGGCGTGGAGCTCGCGCCCTGCGGGCTTTCCGTGCAGGGCGCCGACGGCGCGTCCGCCATCGAGCTTGGTAGCACCGTCACGGCCCAGCTCGGCGAACGCACGCTGCGCTATCTGGAGGACGACAGCGGCCTGACGGCAGCCGGCACCTCGCTTCGGGGCACCTACTTCCAGGATGACACGGTCGAAGAGACCTTCGACGCGGATCTCGGCCAGGTCAGCGGCACCGTGGTGGGCTTCTACCGCAGCTACGGCTTCTCGTCCACCCGCGCCCTGCAGGGCAACAGCGTCTACGCCTACCCCTCGGGAGACGAGGTCGAGGACGCTCTCGCCGACGCATCAGACGCCACTTGCGTCTACTCGATCTTGACCACGAACGACCCGCAGGATGCCTTGACGATCGCCGACGAGCTCTCCGCCGACATCGACCCCCAGGCTGGCGGGGTCGCCACCCACACGAGCCTGCTGCGCTGGCAGGGCGTCACCGGGAGCTCAGAGGTGTGGAACACGCTCTACATGATCGCCGGCGTGCTCGCCGTCGTCATCGCCGTGGCCGGGGTCTCGCTCGTGTACAACTCCTTCGCCATCTCGGTTGCCGAGCGCACGCGCCAGTTCGGGCTGCTGGCCTCCCTGGGAGCCAGCAAGCGCCAGCTCCGCCGCACCGTGCTCACCGAGGCGCTGCTGCTCTCCGCGGTCGGCATCCCCATCGGGCTCGTGCTCGGCCTTATCGGCTGCCTCGCCGTGTTCCAGCTCACTGGAAGCGGCCTTGCCGCCATGTTCGACGTGGACGCCTACGGCATCCAGGTGAGCGTGACCGTGAGCCCCGCCGTGCTTGGCATCTCCGCCGGCGTGGCGCTCGCGACCGTGCTCGTGAGCGCATGGATCCCTGCCCTGCGCGCCTCCCGCGTCTCGGCGGTGGACGCCATCCGCCAGACCCGCGACATCCACCTCACCCGCCGCGCGCGGCGCGCGCTCGCCCGTGCGGGAAAGAGCACGGCAGACGGCGGCACCGTCCGCCTCCGCGGCCTTTCCGCGCGCCTCTTCGGCATCCCCGGGTTCATCGCCCACCGCAACCTGACGCGCGCCACGAGCAAGGGCAGGGTCACGGTCGCCGCACTCGCCGTATCAGTCGCCCTGCTCATCATCTCGGGCGTCATCGGCAGCGTCATGGACTACGCGAGCGGCACCGCGATCGACGCGGCGGACGGCACGGACCTGCAGGTGCGCATCGACGCCACGACGGCCGAGGGCAGCACGGGCACCATCGTGCGCGAGGACGGGAAGGTGGACAACGAGGCGCTGGCAGACGCGCTCGCACGCCTCTACGACGCCGCTGACGGCCTCGAGGGCACCGTGCGCGCGGGCTACCATGCGAGCTACGTCGCCGACACCATCGTCCCCGCCTCCATGGTGTCCGACGGCTCCGATCACTTCTTCGGCACCCTGCTTGCCGACGGCTCGTGGTCCGGACCCATCTACGTCGACTTCATCGACACCGCGAGCTGGGAATCCTACGTCGACGGTCTCGGGCTGTCCTGTGAGGAGTTCTGCGACCCCGCGCGCCCGCAGGCGATCGCCCTGAACGAGTACACCTTGAACGAGGGCGGCACGTACGGGTACTACAGCCCGCTGTCGGGCACCGGCACCGTGGAGACCGTGTCGTTCGCGCCCCTTGAGGGCATGTACGTCGGGGGCGTGGTATCCGATACGAACGGCCAGCCGAGCGTCTGGTACAACGCGCCCGACGGGTCCGAGCGCTTCGTCCCGCTCGACGAGGGCATCACCGCGCGCAAGGAGATCATCGTCGGAGCGCTCGCCGACACCGCGCCCACGGGCATCTCCACGCGTTCGGGCACCCTGCACATCCTGTTGCCCGTCAGCGCCATGGCCGCGAACGAGACGCTGGGCTTCGCCGACGCCCAGATGAACTTCGATGCGGGCGGGTCGGCCGAGACCGCGGCGAACGCGCAGGACGCCCTCGAGCTCGTCGCCACCGACTTCCCCGAGCTCGATTGCACCTACACGAACTATGCCGACACCAAGATGCAGAACCGCATGATGTCCGATACGGTCCAGACGTTCATCTACTGCTTCACCGTCATCTGCGGCCTGATCGCCGTGGCGAACGTCTTCAACACGCTCACGAACTCGCTCATCCTGCGCCGTCGCGAGTTCGCGGTGCTCAAGAGCATCGGGATGGGCGAGTCGGCCTTCCGGCGCATGATCGCCTACGAGTGCGCGAGCTACGCGCTGCGCGGCTTTGCGATCGGCCTTGCGCTCGCAGCCATCGCGGCGGCCTTTTTGACCCAGGCGATGACGTACTCGTTCACCACCTTCACCCTGGAGCCCCCGATCGCCGAGGCCGCTGCCGCCGCCGGCATCGTGCTCGCGGTCATCGTGGTGAGCGCGGCCTACGCGCTGCGGCGCAGCCATGCCGCCAACGTGGTGGAAGCCCTGCGCGACGACGCGATCTAGAAGATATGGCCGATGAGCCATCGATCGTTCGAGGCGGCCGCGCGCCCCTCCTCGCCGCGACGGGGAGGGGCGCGCCCGCCAGGCACACCCATTCCCCACCGCTGGCCCGCTCGACCGCTTGCCAAAGTTTACAAAACCGCTGCCGGGCACACGACGCGCATAGAGTATCGTGTAGCCAGCGTTGAAGACACTGTTGGGATGACGAAACGAGGAAACCATGACCGACGATATCCGGAACGTCGCGGACCCGACGCCCCCTATCGAGCAGCCGGACACCGATCGGATGCCGGCTGAGGACACGGGCGAGCAGACGACCCAGTCCCCGATCCCCGTCCTTCCCGGCACCGAGGCACAGGATGCCTACGAGGGCCTCGACGCCTCGGATGCCGAGGCGTACGCCAAGCTCAAGGCGCGTCGCGCCGAGCGGCGACGCAAGAAGCTCATCAGGCGCGGCATCATCGCGGGAGCGATAGCCGCGGTCGCCCTCGTGGGGGTCGTGGCGGTCAACCTGCTCACCCAGGAGCCCGAGGCCGTCTTCGAGCCCATAACCGATATCGCCATCGCAGGCACCTACACCGATTCGGTGGATGCGCGCGGCTCGCTCGAACCGCTGTCCTCCACCGTCGTGACGCCCGCCGTCTCGGGCACCATCGCAGAGGTGCGCGTCGCCGCCGGCCAGCAGGTTCAGGCGGGCGACGTCCTCATGATCATCGACAACCCCGAGCTCGACCTCGCGGTCAACGAGGCGCTGCGGTCGCTGCAGGCCGCCGAAGCCGACCTTGCCGCAGCCAAGCGCGCCCGCACCGACGCCTACAACGAGTGGTACGCTTACGACGAGGTCACCGACGAGGAGGGCAACGTCATCCCCTACGCCGGCGCCGACCCCGCCGCAGCCGAGGATTCCGTCGCGGCAGCCGAGCGGGCCGTGGCGAGCGCGCAGGCGAGCTACGACCAGGCCGTCGCCACCGCGGGCCAGCGCACCGTCACCGCGCCGAGCTCCGGCAGCATCGTCGCCATGAACGCGCAGGTGGGAGCCGACCCCAGCGAACCGGCCGCGAACTCGACGGGCGCCTCCGGGCCCCTCGTGCAGATCGCCGACCTGTCCCAGATGAAGGTCACCATCCAGGTGAGCGAGGAGGACATCGCGCGCGTGGCCGTGGGCCAGACCGCACAGGTGAGCTTCCCCGCCTTCGACGACATCATGCTCCAGGGCACCGTGCAGAACATCGCGTCGATCGCCTCGGGTTCGGGGGACATGATGTACATGGGTGACTCCTCGGTCTCCTTCGCCGTCGACATCCTGATCGACCAGCCCGACCCGCGCCTCAAGCCCGGCATGACCGCCCAGGTCACCCTCATCACCGAGCAGCTCGACAACGTCGTCATGGTGCCATCCATGGCGCTGTCGACCGATGACGGCATGAACTACTACGTCATGGTCGAGACCGACCCCGAGACGCATGAGGCGGAACGCCGCGACGTGACCGTCGTCACGCAGAACGACAGCTACGCGGTCGTCGGGCGCGTGGAGGGCGCGGGGCTGCAGGCACCCGAAGACGAGCCGGAGATACCCCCGTCGCCTGTCGCCGACGGCGAGATCATCGTCATCTCGGGCGGCTCCATGAGCATGGGCGACGGAGCTGTCGGCTCAGGCGCCGCCTCTGCGGACGCGCTGTAGGGCGTTGCCATGAGACCCGTCATCGACATGCGCGGCATCCACCGCATCTTCGAGACCGAAGCCGGATTCGCGCATGTGCTCCACGATATCGACTTCACCGTCGACCCCGGCGAGTTCGTCGCCATCACCGGCCCGTCCGGATCGGGCAAGTCGACCCTCATGAACATCCTCGGCTGCCTGGACACCCCCACCTCGGGCACCTATCTGCTCACGGGCCTCGATGTGGCCGAGCTCACCGACGACGAGCTCGCCGAGGTCCGCGCGACCCAGATCGGTTTCGTGTTCCAAAGCTTCAACCTGCTGCCGCGCATGACCGTGCTCGAGAACGTCATGCTGCCGCTCGCCTACACCGATTGCCCGCGTGCCGAACGCGAGCGCCGTGCCGTGCGCGCCCTGTACTCCGTCGCGCTCGCCGTGGACCATTACGACCACCGCGTGAACGAGCTGTCCGGAGGCCAGATGCAGCGCGTGGCCATCGCCCGCGCGCTCGTGAACGACCCGGCCATCATCTTGGCCGACGAGCCAACCGGAAACCTCGACTCCCACACCGGCGCCATGGTGCTCGAGACGCTGCACGCCCTGCGGCGCGCCGGAAAGACCATCGTGCTGATCACCCACGACCCCGGCGTGGCCGCCCAGGCGGACCGTACCGTCACCATCCGCGACGGGCGGCTCTACCATGAAGATGAGCGGCATGGGACGAAAACGAGGCGCCGCGGCGTGACCTCGCCCGCCGAGATCACGCAGGTGCTGGGCCGCCGTCCGATCGCCGATGCGCCAGACCCCGGAGCGGGCAGGCCGGAAGCAGATCCTTCCGCGAGACGCCCGCTTTTCGCCGTCCCGTCCCCTATGGGACACCCGCACCGGAAGACGGCCGCCGTCTTGGGAGGAGGTGCTCTCTCATGAGCCTGCGCGACCTGATCCGCGAGGCGCTCCGCTCGCTCGAGGCGAACCGAGGGCGCAGCCTGCTCACCATCCTCGGCATCGTCATCGGCATCGCGGCGGTCATCGCCATGACCTCGCTCATCGGCGGGGTCCGCAACATGCTCGTCGAGGGGCTGGGACTCAACGCCGCGCGCGCCGTCTACATCTCCCCCATGTACCAGATGACCCAAGACGACGTGGACGACCTCAGGCGCCTCATGCCCGAGTACGAGCTGATCGAGGGGTCCGCGTACGGCTACGCCCAGGTCTCGTCCGATAGCGGGACCGTCGACGTGGGCATCACCGGCGCCAACGCATCGTACCTCTCCATGACCGGTCAGGTCCGCCTGGCCGAGGGACGCCTGTTCACCACGCAGGAGGAGACGAGCGGCGCGCGCGTCGTGATCCTTGACCGCGCCGGCGTGCAGGCGCTGTTCGGCAGCGCTGACGCCAGCGTCGTGGGCAAGACGGTGCGGCTCGACAACAAGGACTACACCGTCGTCGGCATCGACGAGAGCATGCCCATGACGGGCAGCGGGAGCGGCAGCACCTACATCACCGTGTACATGCCGCTCGCCACCGTGCTCACCGACTTCAGCGGCGGATACGAGTACCTTTCGCAGGTGGTGGGCATCGCCTACGAGGGCGTGGACATCGATGCGCTCATGGAGACCACCAAGACGCAGGTCGCCGCCGTCATGGGCATCCCGGACGATCAGATCGACGAGGGCGTCTACGTCTACTCGATGAAGTCCCAGATCGACTCCATGAACGGCTTCATGAACTCCTTCTCGCTCATCATGGGCGCCGTCGCTGGCATCTCGCTGCTCGTAGGCGGTATCGGCATCATGAACATGATGCTCACGAACGTGACCGAGCGCATCCGCGAGATCGGCGTTCGCCGAGCCCTAGGCGCGACCCGACGCGACATCACGTCGCAGTTTCTCGTGGAATCGTCGGTGGTATGCGTGACCGGAGGCATCATCGGCACGGTGCTGGGATACCTCATCTCCTGGGGACTTTCCATCGGTGCGTCATCGCTGGGGCTGGTCAGCGCCATGGGCGGCATGGAGGGGGCCTCCATCTCCCCCATGATCTCCCCCGAGGCAATCGCCGCGGCAGTGGGGCTGAGCATCGCCATCGGACTCGTCTTCGGATTCTATCCGGCTCGCCGGGCGGCACGGCTCGACCCGGTCGAATGCCTGCGGTATCAGTAGATTGCGTTGCCGCCTAGCAGTCGGCTTGCCGTGATTGCGGGGCGAACTTCTGGGGACAGTCCCTTTTTGTTCACGACGGCGCACATGCGCCGTCGTGAACAAAAAGGGACTGTCCCCAGAAGTTCGCCCGGGATGCCGTTCGGCCCCGCTTTGCGTTCTGCTCCCACGCGGCCATCGAGCCCCGCCCGGTTTGACTTCCCGCGCCGGTCGTGCTATTAGTTTGCATGCACACTGTTTGTATACAAACTGTTTGGAGCATTCGTGGAGCACCGTCGATCCGAAAGCCTTCCGGGGGATATCCGACCCATACACCATGAGCTGCTGCGCGCCTTTTCCCATTCGAATCGCGCCATGCTCTCCAGGACGCGCGCCCTCGGCCTCAAGCCGGGCCAGCCGAAGGTCCTTGAATACGTCGTCGATCACGAGGGGTGCACGCAGCGCGCCATCGCGGACGCCTGCGTGATGGACCGCTCGACCACGACCAGCATCCTCGCGCGCATGGAGGCGGAAGGCCTCATCGCGCGCAGATCGGACGAAGTCGATCGGCGCAGCTCGAGCGTCTATCTCACCGACGCCGGACGCGAGGCCGCACGACGCGTTCTCGCCATCTGCGACGAGGTGGATTCGCTCGCCTGGAACGGTTTCACCGACGAGGAGCGCTCATCGCTCTCCGACCTGCTCGCACGCGTCATCGACAACCTGTCACATGATGAGGAGTCCCTCTAGCATGAACGATTCAACTGCATCGACCGCAGGCGCGGCTTCCGGGCTGCGCACCTCTCTTGGCGGCGACCGCCTGGCCCGCCGCTACCTCTGGTTCATCCTCGGCGTCGCCATCAACTCGTTCGGCGTCGCCTTCATCACCAAGGCCGCCCTCGGCACATCGCCGATCTCGAGCATCCCCTATGTCCTCGACCTTGCCTTCGCGCCCACCTTCGGTGAATTCACCTTCATCCTCAACACGGTCTATGTCGTGCTTCAGATCGTCCTGCTCCGTCGCGACTTCAAGCCCGTACAGCTCCTTCAGCTCGTCGTGAACCTCGTCTTCAGCGCGCTGATCGATGTCAGCATGTCGCTGCTGTTCTGGCTTGATCCGACCACCCTTCCCCTTCAGGTCGCATCCCTGCTCGGAGGATGCGCGATCCTCGGCTTCGGCATCGCGATGGAGGTCGCGCCGAACGTCATCGTCGTGCCGGGCGAGGGCATCGTCCGCACGATCTCGGCGGTCACGCGCAAGCCCTTCGGAACGTGCAAGGTTGCCTTTGACGTCACGCTCGTCACGATCGCCGTCATCTTATCCTTTGCGCTGTTCGGGCGGCTGAACGGACTCGGCGTGGGAACGATCGTGTCCGCCCTGCTCGTCGGGCGCCTGTGCAACCTCTTCAACCTGCACGTGCCCCTCATCGCGCGCATCGCCCGCCTCACGCGCTCGGCACACGGCGCCCCGGAAGACGCGCTGTAGGAATCCCGGCGCATCGCTTTTGAGACGGACCTCCGCACGGCAGATGCGCACGAGCGGATACGGCGACGCTCGCACGGCCCAGGCCCTTGTTCATTCATGAATGAGCGAGGGCCTGTTATGCGTTTCCGCAGGATTCGTTTGTTTGACACCTCTGTTCATTCATGAATGAGATGCAGCCGATACCCACAGCGAGCGCGGAACCTATGGGACTGAGTTCACCTCTGTGCCGAAGGCGCCCGCTTGCCCCACCTCACAGGTAGCGTGTGAGGAAATCGAGCACGAGATTCCTGTAGCGGACGGGGTCTGCATAGCTGCACGCCCCATGGCCCGCGCCCTCGAACACCGCCTTCTCCTTGATCGGGCTCGCGCAGGCGCTGTAGACCTCGTCGAGCATGCGGAAGGGCACGAACACATCGTCGGTGCCGTGGATGAACAGCATGGGAACGCGGGCACGCGCCAGGCGCTTGACGGCGCTCGCCTCCTTGAACCCGTAACCGGCGCGCACACGGCACACCGCTTCGGCGGCATCGAGGAGCGGGTGGATCGGCAGGTGCATCAAGTCGTTCATCTGGACGACGAACTCGTCCCAAACGCTCGTGTATCCGCAGTCGGCAACGATGCAGCGCACGTTGTCGGAAAGCTCGGCGCCCGAGGCCATCATGACCTCGGCGGCGCCCATCGAGACGCCGAAGAGACCGATGCGCGCTTGGGGGTCGAAGGCGACGAGCGCATCGATCCATCCCAGGAGGTCGCGCGCGTCGAGCCATCCCATGCCGACATACCGGTCGCGGTTGCGCTCGAAGCCGCGCGCCGCGGGAAGAAGGACCGAACACCCCATGCCGTGTGCCACACGGGCCTCGCGCGCAAGATCGCTCGGCTGCCCGCAGTATCCATGGCAAAGGACCAGGTAGCGGTGCGCGGTATCGGGGCTCGCGCTATCGCGCCGACCGTCATCGCCGGGTATGACGCCGGATCCCCAGATACGCCACCCGTGCAGCTCGCCCCCGTCGTGAGGGCGAATGGAAATATCGCGCTTGGACTGCTCGAACCACCGGCGCGCATCGGCCGGCGCGGGGTCGGAGCCCATGGCGGCGGCATCGACCCCGGTCACCTCGCCATCGTTGATGCGCGCCATGATGGAATGCTTGGCACGGGGGTTGAGCGCAAAGTCGAACAGCGCGTTGCCGGCGACGGCGAGCCCGGCGCCGCCTGCTGCGGCCGCACACGCTGTGATCACCCCAAGAGCTTGAATCATAACCATCCCTTCAATAAGGAAGCGCGCCCCGAGCGGAGCGCGCAGATCGTTCGTCTACGGTTGCGGATCGTGAGGACGCTGCTTCGCAAGCCTGGAAGGCGACACCGTGATGCCGTCGACCGCGCGGCGCACCTGCGTCCCTCGCTTGCGAGGCGCGCGTTTCGGCTGCCGTGCAGCGGGTGCGGCACCACCGGGACGCCCGATCGTATCGGCACCCTTCACGGCAGCGGCCTCGACCTGCTCGATAGCCGCAGTCTCCGCGGCGGATGCTGCGGCGGCGACTGCGGAGGGAGCGGACTTGACGTGCTTGTCGCGACCGAACCGGGCGATCGCGCGATCCCAGCGGTCATGGATGCTCGCGTTGTGCGAGCTCTTGAGCCCGAGCAGCGGAGCGGCCAGGATCGTCGGCGCGATGAACGTGATCAGGCGCCACAGCAGATAGCCCGCCGTGGCCGCGCTGCCGTAGAAATGGCCCAGAAACAGCGCGAACCCGCCCTCGGCGCCGCCCGTTCCGCCGGGCAGGGGCACGGCGGAAGAGAGCAGCTGCACGAAGGCGCTCGCCGCCATGACCGAGAAGAAGTCGACGTCGTGATGCCCGAACGAAAGCATCAGGAAGTACGGCACCAGATAGAAGAACGCGAGCTGCAGCATGGTGATCACGACGGTGAGCGCCATGGAGCTCAGGTGGCCTGCGGCAAGCTTGAACTTGTCGGAGAACGACATGACCTCGCTGTCGACGAACTCGTGCCAGCCTGCGGTCTTGTCCTTGGCCACGCCCACGCGCGCGAGCAGCGAGATGAGCCAATGCGCGGCCCGCATCACCGTGCGGGGCAACAAGGCGATGGCGAAGATCGCGAGCAGGATGCAGATATGCCCGCCGAAGCTGAAGACGCTGATGAGCGTGATGTTGCCGTATTGCTCCGTGAAGAACGGCATACGGGCGATCAGCAGGATGGCGCCCCAGGCAACGAGGCCGAACTGATAGACGATGAAGCGCGTGAACTGGATGGCGCCCGCCTCGCCCACGTTCTGGCCCGCCTTGGTCAGGCGATAGATCTGGGCCGGCGTGGAACCCATCATCATGGGCGTCAGGTTACCAAAGAAGATGCCGCTCGCCTCGACGGAGATGAGGTCTCGGATACCGACCGGAGAGGCCGGGTCGAGCCACACGGCGATCGCGTAGGCGGCGATTCCGAAGATGAGATAGAGCAGCATGCTGATGCATGCGACCACAAGCCACCCGGTCTGAACGCTGCCCATAGCGTCCAGGAACTGGGCGACCTGACCGGTCACAACAAGGTAGACAACGTAGGCGATCAAGACGATGCCGATGAAGATGGCACCGCGACGCGCACCCTTGTGGTCGTCTCCCCCGGAAGCCTCGGCGGCTACCCTGGGCTTGGAAGCCAGCTTGTTAGAAGAATCCGACATGCGTCTCCTCAGATAAGCATCCGCGCGCATCGCGGACGAGAACTCTAACCCTTCTATTGTACGGTTCTTTTTCCTGCCCCTGAAGAAATCCAAAAGGCCCCCGACAGTCGTCATAGCTGTCGACAAGATAGTTGGGGGCGGGGCGAGGTATGAAAAAAGGCTCCGAAGAGCCTTTGAAGTTCTTGGTAGCCCGTACCAGATTCGAACTGGTGATCTCCGCCTTGAGAGGGCGGCGTCCTAAACCGCTAGACGAACGGGCCATATGTAACGGACGAATGGCTGGGATGGAGGGAGTCGAACCCCCATTGACGGAACCAGAATCCGCTGTCCTGCCATTAGACGACATCCCATTGATGCATCCGTTGCGCTCGTGCGTTGCCGCCTTCGCGCAAGAAAGTATATTAGGGGACGATGACCGGAGGCGCAAGTACTTTTTTGAAAAAGTTTGCGGTCGTGGGGAAATCATGCAGACGGCAGGTCAGATGGGTTGGTTGGGGACGGGTTCATTTCAACCCACAGAGCAGCCTGTCACGCCAAGGGGTGTCCCCAGTATGCAAAAGTGCATACAAAAGGTACGTCCCCGATTTGCACTTAGGGCGAGGTGGGATTGGATTGGTATCGAGATATGAAAAAAGGCTCCGAAGAGCCTTTGAAGTTCTTGGTAGCCCGTACCAGATTCGAACTGGTGATCTCCGCCTTGAGAGGGCGGCGTCCTAAACCGCTAGACGAACGGGCCATGTGGTGTAGCGCCTTTGCGCAAAGAGAATATTACGGGATGACCGTCGCCGAGGCAAGAACAAATTTCAAGAATCTAAAAGTTGTGAAGCTCTTGCGAAGTGCGCAGGTCAGACGGCATGGCTCGAGCGCACATCAGGGGCGTCGACGTCCAACCCCACCGATACGCGCCGCGTTGCGATGCGATCGAGAAGGGCTGGGACGTGCGAGACCATGACGATCCCCATCTCCCGCTCCTCCGCAAGAGCAAGCAGGGCGCGCCACACCTCCGCCTGCGTCACCGCATCCAGCATGGCGCTCATCTCGTCGCAAATCAGGTAACGCGGATGAGCGAGAAGGGCACGCGCGATGCAGAAGCGCATGAGCTCGCCGCCCGACAGCTCATGGGGCAGACGGCTCAACCACTCATCCCGAATCCCGAACGCATCCATGAGCCCCTCGTCGCGCGCAGCCTGCACGGCATCGTCGACGCTTCGCGCGCACGCGCCCTCGGCGAGAGAGCGGCCCATGCGCATGCGCGGATCGAACGCCTGCTCGGGATGCTGCCAGATCAGCTGAACCGGACGCGGCCCCCGTATGCGCCTGGATGCGACGGGCTCGCCATCGACCAGGACCTCCCCTGCTTGCGGGGCCAGATACCCCGCGAGGATGCGGCAAAGCGTCGTTTTGCCCGCACCCGAGGGAGCGCACAGCGCCACGCGCTCGGCGGGTTCGACGGAAAGCGACCAATCGCAATACAGGCTCCTGCCACACGGATAGCTGAACGAGATGTTCCTCGCCTCAAGGCTCATCTTGTCCCCTCCCGTCCTGAATCGAAGTCTTTCGCGCTCCCCCGGTCGCGCGGCACCGCAAAACCGTGCTGCGGCATCGCGCGCCACAGCGCACGAGAGAAAGGATGCCCGAGAAGATCCGGGTCATCAAAGCTCGACGACGCCGTCTCCTCCACGATCGTTCCGTCACGGAAGACCGCCACGCGGTCGGCGACCGACAGCGCCAGGTCGATATCGTGCGTGATGAGCACGACGCCTCCCCCGCGGTCGGCAAACGAGCGCAGATCACCGAGCGCATGGACGGCAAGCTCGAGATCGAGGCCCGGCGTGGGCTCATCGGCCACGATCAGACGGGGCTCGTCCATGAGCGCGCACATCAGCAGCACGCGGCGCGCCATGCCGCCGGAGAGCTCATGCGGATACATCCGCTCGACCTCGGGGGCGAGACCGTAGGCGGAGAACAGCTCGCGCATGCGCTGCTCGCGGCGCGCCCGCTCCGATTTGGCGCACGCCCCGACCACCTGGCGCCCGATGCGCATGAGGGGATCGAGATGCTTCACGCTCTGCGGAACCAACGAGATCCCGTGACCGCGCAGGCGCGCGAGCGAGGAGGCGTCCATAGCCTCACCGTCGAACCAGATGCGCCCCGAAACCCTCGCGTTCGGCTCGTAGAGCCCCAAGATCGCATCGGCGAGCAGAGTCTTGCCCGATCCGCTCGCCCCCACGACGGCCACCACCTCGCCCTCGTGAACCGACAGCGACAGATGATGCAGCTGCTCGCGCATCACCCGCTCGGCGCGAAAGTACGGCCGGCTCTCGTCGTACATCGAAAACGAGACGGTCAGGTCCTCGACCGTCAGCAGATGATGGCTGCCGGGATGCCGCGAGCGAGCGGCATGCGTATGGTGATGATGCCGCTCTGCGTCCGCATGGGGGCCGTGCGGCATCGCGGGGAGTTCCGCTCGCTCAATCATGACTGCACCCCCTGGGGCGATACCAGGCGCCGAAGGCCCGAACCCATACGGTCGAACATGAGCACGACGAGCAGGAGCGCGAGGCCGGGAAACACCGCGAGCCACCAGGAACCGGCCGTAAGGTAGCCCATGGCCTCAGATAGGATCACGCCGATCGCCGGCTGCTCCGGCGACAGGCCGAACCCCAAAAACGTGATGGACGCCTCATGGAGGATCGCATGGGGGAACAGCAGCACAAGCCCCACGAGGTACTGCGGAAGCACGTAGGGAACGGCATGGGTGAGGGCCATACGCATCCCCGATATGCCGAGCGCACGGGAGCACGCCATGAACGGCTGGGCGCGCAGCTGCATGATCTCGGCGCGCAGCACGCGCGTGAGGCTCGGCCAATGCGTCAACGCCACGCCCACCGTAACACCCACCGCCCCACGGCCGAGCGCATAGCTCACCAGGATGATCAGGATCAGATGCGGAATGCCCATGACCAGGTCGATGAGCCAGCTCACGACGGCGTCCGCGCGAGGTCCGCCCAAGGCGGCGACCGTGGCGAGCGCGAGCGCGATGACCGAGGACACCGCGGCGGACAGCGTGCCGACGGCAAGCGAGGTGGCGATGCCCGCAAGCGTGCGGGCGAGCATGTCCCGACCCATCCAATCGGTTCCGAACAGGTGGGCGGCGCAAGGAGCCAGGTTCTTCTGGGCGAAGTCGGTCGCACCGGCAGCGGGCGCGAGCAGCGTCCCCGCGACCGCCACGCACACCAGCGCGACGGCGGCGAGCACGCACCCGGCAAGCCACGCGCGACGACCACCGCGCGCATACGGCCGCTCGATATCGTGGAAGAGCGTCAGGCCGTCCGCCTGGGCCCCACGCGGCCCCGGTTTGCTACCGAACATGGCGCACCTCCCGACGCATCCTGGGATCGATGACCCCGTAGAGCAGATTCGCCGCGAGGTTGCCCGCGAACACGACGGCCGCCGTGGCGAGCGCCAGCCCCACGAGCAGCGGGGCGTCTCCGCCCAAGCACGCCGTCACCGTCGCCTGGCCGAGCCCGGGGTACGAAAACACCTGTTCCACGAGGACCGACCCTCCCACGATCTCGCTGATCGACGTGAATTGCAGCGTCACGGCGGGCAGCAGCAGATTTCGCAGCACATGACGCACAACCAGCGACATCCCTCCCTCGCCGCGCGTCCGCGCGAGGCGCACGTACTCGCTCGCCATGACGTCGATGGCCTTTTCGCGCGTGTGCAGCGCGATGTTGGCCACCCCGGTCACCGACAGCGTGAGCGCCGGCAGTATCAGGTGATGCAGGCGCTCGGCCAGCGAGACGGTCGCCGCCGACGCGCCGATGGGGACGGAGAAGCCGACAGGAAACCACCCGAGCTGGACGGCGAACACCATCAGCAGCACGATCGCCAACCAAAACGTCGGCGTCGCCGACAGCACGTAGCAGTACAGGCACACGGCCCGGTCGAGCAGGCCCCCCTGCCGAACCCCCGCCGCGATGCCGAGTACGAGCCCGAGCGCACCCGAAATGAGCCACGCGGAGACAAGCAGCAGCGCCGACCCGGCGAGGCGATCGGCGACCACCTCGGTCACGGGCGCGTTGAAGCGCAGGCTGTCACCGAAATCCCCCCGAATCGCATCCGAGGCCCACTGCCCGTAGCGCTCCCACAGCGGCTCGCCCACGCCCCAGCGCTCATCGAGCTGCTCGCGCTTCTCGGCGCTCATCGACAGCAGCGCGGCCTGTCCGGTATTTGCCTGGACGGGATCGATGGGCGACGCACTGACCAGCGCGAACGTGACGATGCTGACCGCGACCATCAGCAGGGCGAAACGCGCTACCTGGACCGCGGTGTACCTCAGCGTGCCGATCATGCCTCGCTCCAGCTCCAGCGGTCGACGTTGTTGACGAGCGACCAGCCGTGTCCGTGCGGATGCGGCTTCTGGTCGGCCACGTCAAGGCCCGTGCGCTTGAAATAGAGGTGGTCGACGTTCGCGATCCAGCACCACGTCGCCGCCCCCTGCGGCGCGATCCCCTCGGTACCGTCCCACTGGGCGCGCTTCCAGTATTCGTACGAGACCTCGATATCGGTCTGGACGAGCGCCTGGTCGAGATAGGCGTCGACCGTCTCGCTCTCATAGCACGCGTAGTTGCCCCAGCCGGAGGAGTAGTTGAGCTCGTAGACCTCGACGGGCGAATTGGAGCCCCATCCCCACAGGACGGGCTGCTCGAACTCATGCGGGTAGATCTCATCCCAGCTCCCGCCGCGCGGCGTGACCTCGAATCCCAGGTCGGCGAGCTGGTTGGCCATCTCGTTCGCAATGGCCTGGCGGACCGAGTCGTCAGACGAGTACCACAGGTCGAAGGCGGCCCGGACACCGTCCTTGCTGCGCACGCCGTCGTCCCCGAGCGTCCAGCCCGCCTCGTCGAGCAGGGCCCTCGCGGCATCCGCATCGAAATCGACGCGCATGTCATCGCTCGACCACGACATGCCGTCGCCCACGCTGTACGCGAGCCCGCCGTAGCCGTTGATCACGTGATCGATGACCGCCTGGCGGTCGATGCCCATGTTGATGGCGCGGCGCACGCTGGCATCGCAGGTCACGTCGTTGCCCATGGGATACTCCGCGTCGCCGTCCATCTTGGTGCCGCCCGCGGGCACCGTCGGCAGCGACATGCCACGCGAGTCGACCGTGTCGTAGGCCACGAGCTCGTAGCCGTCGAATGCCTGCTCGGAATGGGTTGCGTAAGTGTAGGCGATATCGACCTGGCCGGCGCGGACGGCGGCAAGGGCCGCATCCTCGTCCATGAAGACCACGACGACGCGCTCGATCAGGGGGGCCTCGCCGTAATAATCGGGATTCGCCCGGAATATCGCCTGCTGGCCCCGGTCCCATTGCTCGAGCATATACCGGCCAGACCCGATAGGGTTCGCGCCGTAGCCGTCGCCGTAGGCATGCTCCGGGACGATGCCCAGCACGGCAAGCGTGTAGAGCAGCGCGTTGTAGGGCTTGTTCAGGTGGATCTCGACGACCGTATCGGAGACCGCCGTCGCCTGGTCAACCATGGAAAGGTCCGCCTCGGACGTGGTTCCCTTCGCGACGGCGTTCACGGTGAAGGCAACGTCGTGCGCCGTCAGCGGCTCCCCATCGGTGAAGACCACGTTGTCTCGAATGGTGAACGTCCATACCAGGCCGTCATCCGAGCACAGGTACTCGGTGGCCAAGTCGTTGACGAAGTTCAGGTCCCGGTCGGTGGTGATGAGTGTCGACTGGATGAGCGGCTCGTGCACATGCTCGCCGCACCCCCAGGCAACAAGCGGGTCGAATCCCGCAGCCGGCTCGCTGCCCGCGTTCATGGCAACGATGACCTGCGATGTCGCTTGGGCAGCAGAAGATCCTGCCGCCGAACCGGAACCGCCCTGATCCGAGCACCCGGACACAGCGCCCGTCACCGCGACCGTCGCGGCGATCGAGGCGCCCAGAAAGCCGCGGCGCGACAAGATCGTGTCGGTTGAGCGCATGGCGTATCTCCTTGATAAGTGTTACGAGTAGGTCCATTCGTGTTACGGGCATATCCTACTACTGACACTTTGTCAGAACAAGGGTACACGAACCACGCCGATGCGACGTTCGTTCCCTATTGCACGCATTCGCTCCCGAATCGTCGTGCAGGCACCCGACACGCGGTAAGATGGGCGCGACCCGAGTAAGGAGCAGACCGTCATGAAAAACATCATCCCGTTTATGATCGCCCTCGCCATCTCCGCCTGCCTTTGCGCCGGTTGCACGATGACCGAAAACGAAGTGACGAGTACCGGCAGCGGCGTCAGCGCCCATATTGAATTCGAGTTCTAGACAGGCCCGTTATACGGCGATGCCGCGTCCGCCATCCGTGACGGGCGCGGCATCGTATGCAGGCGGGATGGCCGGAGCCATCCTACAGATCGAGGAATGCCAGCAGGTCGTCGGTGCGGTTGGGCACCCTCCCCTGCATCGTCGCCTTCAGGGCCCGGCGCAGCAGCTCCCCGATACGCGGTCCGGGCTTGACGCCCGCGGCAATCAGGTCGCGCCCCGCAAGATGCAGCGTCGCCATGCTGTACGCCTCGTCGTTCGCGATGAGCTCTCGCACCATCTCGCGCATGCGCTCGATCTCCTCAACGTAATAGAAGCACGACGGGGCCTTGCCCAGCGCATCGGCGCGCTTGATGTCGAATAGCTCGCCCATGAGCCGCGGGGTGTCCATCCCCTCGCCCGAAAAGATGTGCATGACGCGCAGCAGGTCCTCCCGCTCGGCCATCATGGGCAGATCGTGATAGCGGATGAGCATGCAGGCATCGCGGATCACGTCGCCGGGCAGGGCGAGACGGCGCATAAGGTCCCGCGCCATATCGGCGCCGACCTCGGGATGACCGTAAAAGTGGCCGCGTCCCCTCTCATCGACCGTAAAGGTTTGGGGCTTGCCGATATCGTGCAGCAGCGCCGCCCACATGAGCGACGGCGAGGGCGGTTGGTCGGGATCTCCGCCGTCGATGCGGAAGCGGGAAAGCTCGCCGGCGACCGTCAGCACGCGCGCGATGTGCTCGTACACGTCAAAGGCGTGGTAGGGGCTCTGCTGGTCGAAACCGCGGCACGCGGTGAGCTCGGGCACGGCGGCGCACATGAGCTCGGGGTAGCGAAGCATCGCATCGCCGCCATGGGCGGTGCGCAGGATGCCGTCGAGCTCGATGCCCACGCGCTCCCGCGCCACCGCATCGAGCAGGGGTGCGCACGCGGCGAGCGCCTCGGCCGTACGCTCCTCGATCCAGAAATCCAATCGGCATGCGAACCGGACGGCGCGCAGCATGCGCAAGGCGTCCTCTTCGAATCGACGGCGCGGGTCTCCCACCGCACGGATGACCTTGCGCGCAAGATCGCCCTGGCCGTCATACAGGTCGAGAAGGCCGCGCTCGGGATGCCACGCCATGGCGTTGACGGTGAAGTCGCGCCGCGCGAGATCGTCCTCGACGCAGGTGGCGCGCGTCACCTCTTCCGGATGCCGTCCGTCGGTATAGAACCCGTCGAGCCGGTAGGTCGTCACCTCGATGCGCTCGCCGTCGATAACCGCCGTGATGCCGCCGAACTTGATGCCCGACTCCACGACCATGATGCCCGCGGCGCGCAGTGCCGCCTCGTTTTGCTGCCATGTTCCCGCGCAGCACAGGTCGACATCGTGGCCGGCGCCGCCCATGAGCGCATCGCGCACCCAGCCGCCCACAACCCAAGCCTCAAGCCCCGCCGCCTCAAGAACGCGCAGGGCACGCTCGCCCGCATACGAAAGCACGGTGCCGTTCAGCTGCGGTCGCACGCCGTTTTCCATGATGTCTGCCTCTCCCCATGGTCCCTCTCGACCAAAGTATACCGTTGACGCGCTCCCGTAAGGCAACGGACGGTCCCTTCGGGACAAACTCGCCTGAGTTTTTCGGCTCGCGTAGAGTTTCAACCTCAGTGCAACACGCCCCAAGGATTCCAGAACCCAGCGCAACGCGTTGCGCTGGGTTCTGGAATCCTTGGGGCGTGGGGCCGGTCGGCGGCCCCGGCAAGGAGGCCGGAATATGAAGGGCTCGAAGAGGGCGAAGGCCGCCCCGCTCGCCGCGCGGCGCGCCTACCCGAGGCTCACGCTCGACGACAGGCGGGGCATCGAGCGCGGCCTGGACGTAGGCGCGACCCGGCGCGACATCACGTCGCAGGCTCGGCAGGCCGCCGTCCACGGTGACGCGCGAGGTCAAGAGGAACAGGGTGTACCTGAGGCCCAGGGGCATGGAGGGCGAGCGGTTCCCCGCGGAGGGGCCGGACGGGCTGTGCGGCCTGCTCGCGAGGTCGCCGGGCGTGTGCAACGGGTGCAGGAAGAGGGCGTGCGGCTGCTCGAGGACCCCGAAGGCCGTCTACCGCGCGGCGAGGGCGCACGCGCTCGCCGACGAGGAGCTCCGGGGGGCGCGCAGGGGCGTGGACGAGACCGAGGAGGGCATGGCCATGAAGCTCGAGGTCATCCGCTCCGACCTCGCCCGCGGCCTGTCGCCGGAGCAGATCGCGGCCACGAGGCCGTCGCTCGGCGTCTCGAAGTCGACGATATACCGCTGGGCCGACGAGGGCTACGGGGGCATGAGCAACATGGAGCTGCGGCGCAAGGTCGGCTACAAGCCGAGGAGGAGGAAGGTCCCGCGCAGGCCGACGCCCCACTCCGACCGCAGGTCGCACGCCGCGTTCCTCGCGCTGCCGCGGGACGCGCGGGACGGACGCTGGGAGATGGACACGGTCGAGGGGCGCTCCGGCGACTCCGCCGTCGTGCTGACGCTGCTGAACAGGGCGACGAGGTTCCAGCTGGCGCTGCCGATGGCCGCCCAGACCTCGGCCGAGACCGTTCGCGCGCTGGGCGCCCTGCGCGCCCTGCTCGGGGAGGACGGCGTGCGCCGGGTCTTCGCCGTCGTGCTCACCGACAACGGCTCCGAGTTCGCCGACGAGGCCGGCATCGCCGCCGCGCTCTGCGAGCGGCCGGGCGAGACGAGGCTGTTCTACTGCGACCCGATGCGCTCGGACCAGAAGGGCTCCTGCGAGCGCAACCACGTCGAGATCAGGAAGCTGCTGCCGAAGGGCCGCGGGATATCCTTCGACCGGCTGGCGCCGGCCGACTGCGCCCTGCTGATGAGCCACGTGAACTCCGAGCCGAGGGGCTCGCTCGCCTTCATGTGCCCCTCGGCGATGCTGCTGGCGGCCTACGGGGACGACGCCCGGGCGCTCCTCGACGGGCTCGGCGTCGAGGTGCTGGACCCCTCGGAGCTCGACCTGACGCCGGGGTGCATCGAGCGCGCCCGCGCCGAGAGGGGTGACGGGCCGCTTGTGTTTGATAACGTCTGACTTGCGGATTTGATCACCCGGAGCTTTCGGGAATGGTCACGAAAAACTTTCGGGTTTGGGCATGGGCACGCCGACCATCCCCAACGGGGCCTAACGTTGTCGCTGCTACGGTTGCGACGATGGGAGGCCGGGAAGGAAATGATCGGCGTGGACAAGATCGACGATATCAGAAGGCTCGGGAGGGGCGGGGCGAGCGTCGCCTCGATCGCCCGGGAAACCGGGGTCTCCGAGCCCACGGTGAGGAAGTACCTGAGGGAGACCGACCTCTCCGAGAGGCCGCCGGCGGTCGGCAGGGCGCCCGAGTCGCCCCTGCTCGAGCCCTTCGCGGCGCTGGTCGATTCGTGGCTGCTCGAGGACAGGCGCTGCTGGTACAAGCAGCGCCACACCGCGAAGAGGGTCTTCGACCGGCTCGTCGCGGAGAAGGGCTTCGAGGGCTCGTACTCGACCGTCAGGAGGTACGTGAGGAGGAGGCGCGAGGAGCTCGCCGCCGAGCTCGACGCCCGCGAGGCGCAGGGGTTCCTGCTGCTCGACTGGCTCCCGGGCGAGTGCCAGGTCGACTTCGGGCAGGCCGACTTCCGCGTGCGAGGCGTCGTCACCCGCGGCCACTTCCTCGTGGTCACGTTCCCGCACTCAAACGTCGGGCTCGCGCAGGTCTTCTGGGGCGAGACCGCGGAGTGCGTCTGCCAGGGGCTCCGCGACGTCTTCGAGTTCCTCGGGGGCGTGCCGCTGCGGGCCGTGTTCGACAACGCCACCGAGGTCGGCCGCAGGGTCGGCGCCGAGATGAGGACCTCGGCGCTCTTCCGCCGGTTCGCCGCGCACTACGGGCTCGACTACAGCTTCACCAACCCCTACTCGGGGAACGAGAAGGGCTCCGTGGAGAACAAGGTCGGGACGCTCAGGCGCAACCTCTTCGTCCCGGTCCCGCAGGTCTGGGACGTGAAGGCCTACAACGAGCGGCTGCTCGGGACGTGCCTGGCGCTCTCGGACGGCAAGCCGCACTACCGCAAGGGCGCGAGCGAGTCCGAGCTCTTCGGGGACGACCGCGCCGCGCTCTCGCCGCTGCCCGCGGCTCCGTTCGCGTGCGTGACGTGGCTCACCAGGAGGTGCGACAAGCAGGGCTCGTTCAGGGCGGGCGGCGAGCACCGCTACTCGGCGGGGCCCGTCAACGCCTCCCGCGAGGTCGCCGTCGCGATGGGCGCCTTCGACGTCACGGTCGTCGGCGCCGGAGGCGAGGTCGTCGCCGAGTACCCGCGCGAGTGGGGCGACGCGCCGACGGACTCCGCCGACCCAATGCTGCAGCTGAGGCTGCTCTGCGTGCGCCCCGGCGGCTGGCGCGACAGCGTCGTGCGGGGGTCCCTGCCCGAGCAGCTCGTGGCGTTCCTCGACTCGGAGTCGCCCGCCGACCTCGGAGCCGACCTCAGGGCGCTGCGCGACGTGAGCGCCAGGCGGGGCTGGGCGGCGACCGTGGAGGGCGCGCTGAGGTCGCTCGGGGCCACGGGCGGCGTCGACGCCGCCACCCTGGAGCTCGCCGCCGCTAGGGCGGCCGCCGGCGACGCGCTCGTCGAGTACGACGAGCCGGTCGACCTCGCGGGGTACGACCGGGCCTTCGAGCTGCTGGAGGGGGGCGCCGCCAGTGCCTAGGATCCCGGAGCCGAGCGCGCGACGGAGCGCCTGCGCTGCCTGGTCGCTGTCTCTTATCGAAGGCGACGATAGCGTGGTTCCTCGAGACGGCGACCCCGGGCCAGCTCGCCGCGTGCTCGGGGATGCTCGCGGTGTGCGAGCTCTTGAGCCGGAGCGGCGGAGCGGCCAGGCTGCTGCGCCAGGCCCGCTTCCCCGTGCCCAAGGCCGTGGAGGGGTTCGACTGGTCCAACGTGCGCTTTCCCGAGGGCTGGGGCCGAGACGAGATGCTCTCGCTCGACTTCGTGGAGCGCGCCGAGGACCTCGTCTTCCACGGCCCGACCGGCCGCGGCAAGACGCACGTGGCGACGGCCCTCGGCATCGAGGCGACCCGGCGCGGGGTGCCCGTGCGCTTCTTCCAGACGGCGGCGCTGGTGCTGCAGCTCGGCAAGGCGAAGCGCGAGGGGACGCTCGACAGGCTGCTGGCGGACGTCGGCAGGGCCGAGCTCGTGATCCTCGACGAGTTCGGCTACGTCCCCTTCGACGTCGACGGCGCGCGCCTGCTCTACCAGGTCATATCCGACTCTTACGAAAGGAGGAGCATAGTGTTCACCACGAACGTCGAGTTCAGCCGGTGGGGCACGGTCTTCGCGGACGACAAGCTCGCCGCCGCGATCGTGGACCGCGTCGTCCACCACGGCAGGCTCGTCGAGTTCGGCGGCCCAAGCCACCGTCTCGAGGAGTCACTCATGCTGGGCAATTTGGCACGCTAGCGGCGCGCCCGTGACCGAACCCGAAAAAGTTGCGTGCCCAAACCCGAAAGTTTTCCGTGATCATTTCAGAAAGACGGACTTGACCAAACACA
>NZ_FCOU01000010.1 GCF_900046475.1 Collinsella ihumii
CCCGCGCGGGCCCCGTCCGGGCGCTCCGAGCTGGGGGGATGCCGACCCGCGGGGGTCGGGGGCGTTGCGATGACCTCGGGATATGCGGACCGTGAGGAGGGTGTTGCATTGGGGTTGGGAATCAACCCGTGTGGGTTGGCCTCCGCCGAACACGGCGGGACGGGACCCGCGCAGTGCGGGCCCCGTCCTTCGTGGCGAGGCGAGGGTCGCGCAGACGCCTCCGTCATGCGGCCGGTCAGTCGAGCCAGGTCTGCCCCTCGGCAAGCTCCGTGGCGAAGATGCGCCCCTGGTCCTCGTCCTTGCGCGCCTCGTGGTACTTGAACACGGCGCGTCCGTCCTCGAGGAAGCCGAGCATCTCGACCTTGCCCCAGCGGTGCGCCAAGATGAAGCGGAAGCTCTTGGACATGCCGCTCATGCGCTCCTTGGCGCTCTCGACGATTCGGATGCCGTCGGCGATCGGGACCTGCAGGTTGTCCTGCACGTAGAACGGGCGGCGGCACTGGTACAGGTAATACGGGTCGACGCCCGCCGCCACCAGGCCGTTCATCAGCTCGAGGATCGTGTCGGGGTCGTCGTTGACGCCCTTCATCAAGACGGCCTCGTTGCGGATCGTGCAGCCCGCCTCGCGCAGCATGCGCAGGGCGATGACCGCCTTGTCCGTGAGCTCGCGCGGATGGTCGAACTGGGTGACGATGACGATCGCCTTGGCCTTGGCATAGCGGGAAAGCAGGCCGAGCAGCTCACCGTCGTCTTCCGTTATGCGCTCGGGCAGCGTGGCGGGCGTACTCGTGGTGAAGCGGATATAGTCGATATTGGGCAGGAACGAGAACGCCTTGAGGTACTCGCCGATGCGCTGGTTCGAGTTCAGGAACGCGTCGCCGCCCGAGATGGATATGTTGTCGATCTCGGGATGATCGCCGATGTACTCGGCGAGCTTGGGGATGCGCGTGGTGACTTCATCGGGCGAGAGCGCCACGAAGTCCTTGCGGTAGCAGCGACGCGCGTAGGTCAGGCAGTCGAAGTTGGTCATGATGAGGACCGACTGATCGTACTTGTGCTGGCCGCCGTCGATGACCGTATCGGTGATGTGCTTCACATCGTCGGAGGGCTTGGTGGCCAGCGGGATGCACATGCGCTTGATGGGGTCGGCCGCATCCCATGGGCTTATGAGCCGCAGATAGCCCTCGGGGATCACGATCGGATAATGCTCCTCGACGAGCTGAAAGGCGGCGGCCTCCTCTTCGGTAAGGTTCAGGCGGTCCTTCAGATCCTCCAAGGTCCGCTTGCCGTCCTCAAGTAACTGTTCCCAGCGTTTCATGATGACCTCACTTCTGAACATCCGGACGTATCCCTTTTCCGGTATGTCCATATTGATACCAGCTTTCCGATTATTTGAGTCCCATGTGCCGATGTATGGTCGGATTTGCCTGCTTTTCGGTATGATAGCCGCTGCTATACCTGTGTTTTTCCGCTCGCAGCGACCGGCTGCCGCAAAAAACTGAAAGAAAGGTCTTGCGCGCGCGAGGGATTTGCCTATACTTAAATCCGTTGCTTGCGAGCGAGCACATATTCCTCGATAGCTCAATGGTAGAGCCCGCGGCTGTTAACCGCGTTGTTGTAGGTTCGAGTCCTACTCGAGGAGCCAGAATCCAACGCCCCGTCAGCCCAGCTGGCAGGACGTACCTGTTGGGAGTGCAAATTGGGGACGTACCTGTTGGGAGTGCAAATTGGGGACGTACCTGTTGGGAGTGCAAATTGGGGACGTACCTGTTGGGAGTGCAAATTGGGGACGTACCTGTTGCATGCATTTGTGCATGCAACAGGTACGTCCCCAATTTGCAAAAGTGCAAGCGGAAGGTACGTCCCCCTGTTTGCACTAAAGAAGCCCCCGGGTTGCGGGGGCTTTTTCAGTTAGCTTTCGATGTAGTCCTTGAGCTTGCTCGAACGGCTCGGGTGGCGAAGCTTGGCCAGCGTCTTGGACTCGATCTGGCGAATGCGCTCGCGCGTGACGCCGAACTCGCGACCGACCTCCTCGAGCGTGCGCGGATGGCCGTCGACGAGACCAAAGCGCAGCTCGATGACCTTGCGCTCGCGATCGGCAAGCGAGTCGAGCACCTGGGTGAGCTGCTCCTGAAGCATGGAGAAGCTCGCAGCATCGGGCGGAACCTCGGCGTTGGAGTCCTCGATGAAGTCGCCCAGCTGGGAATCCTCTTCCTCACCGATAGGCGTCTCGAGCGAGACGGGCTCCTGGGAGATCTTCTGGATCTCGCGCACGCGATCGGCGCTCATGTCCATCTCGGCGCCGATCTCCTCCGGCGTCGGGTCGCGGCCCAGATCCTGCAGCAGCTGGCGCTGCACGCGGACGAGCTTGTTGATGGTCTCGACCATATGGACCGGGATGCGGATCGTGCGGGCCTGGTCCGCGATGGCACGCGTGATCGCCTGACGGATCCACCACGTCGCGTAGGTAGAGAACTTGAAGCCCTTCTCGTAGTCGAACTTCTCTACCGCGCGGATCAGACCGAGGTTGCCCTCCTGGATGAGGTCGAGGAAGAGCATGCCGCGGCCCACGTAGCGCTTGGCGATGGAGACGACCAGGCGCAGGTTCGCCGAGATCAGCGCCTGCTTTGCCTCCAGGCCCACCTGCTCGACGCGGGTCAGGCGGCGCATCTCGGCGCGCGTCAGCTCGATCTCGCCCGCCTCGGCGGCCTCGAGCTTGTTGGTGGCGTCCAGGCCGGCCTCGATCTTCATGGCCAGGTCGACCTCGTCTGCGGCGGTCAGCAGGTCGACCTTGCCGATCTCCTTCAGGTACATGCGGACCGGGTCGCCGGTGAGCATGACGGTGGACGCGTCGATGCCGCGCGCGCGGGAGCGGGAACGCGAGGTGCGGACGCGCGACTTGCGCTTGGTCCGCGCCGAGGCCATCTCGGCGTCGGCGTTCTTGGCTACCTTGATCTCATGGTCCTCAATGCTCTCGTCGCCCAGCTCGTCGTCATCCAACACATCGGAGTCGCCGATATCGAGGGACGTATCGTCATCGTCCCCGCTGGCGGAAATGACTTCGATGCCATGGTCGCGCAGGCTACGGTAGACGGAGTTCAGCTGTGCATCGGACACATCGACATCTTTGAGCGCGATCTGGATATCGTCTTCGGTGACTGAGCCGGACCTTGAGCCTTGGTCCAGAAGCTTATCGAGGTACGAATTGAGATCGGCACTCGTGCTTTCGGTCTTCTTTGGCACAGATTCTCCCTTCATGACACAGGACTCTCAACTTTAGCACAACGTTCTATACCCGCCTAGCCGAATATCGTGCATCCGTCAAGTATTTTACGGATATACGGCATACGGCACGCAGGCTGAAGGCGGACGGGTTCATGCGATCACGACCCGAGGGTCCGGAACGGGTCGGCAACGCCCTCGACGGCGCGTTCGAGCTCGCGCACGCGCGCCGCGTCCTGCGTGGCCTTGATGGTCATGTCGCGACGCTCCTCCGCGCTCAAGGCGCGGTCGGTTCGCAGGCGGGCCTGGGCGGCGCGCATGCGGCGGCGAATCGTGTAGAGCTCGAGTGTGTCGAGCAGAAACTCGATGTTCGTCTCGGTGGGGTGAGCGCTCGTCGCGTCGATCGTGCCCGCGCTCACCAGCTTTGACGCCTCGGGACAGACGCTGCGCACCGAGTTCATCACCTCGGGAACCGGCGTCCCCTCGGGGGTCGCGAGCACCGCCCACGCGATCGTCTCGTTGCGCGGGTCGATCCACGAAATCTCGGTGATGCGGTCGGCAAACGCGCGAAAGCTGTCGGGGTAGCTCGCGAGCAGGCAGACGAGTTCGCGCTCGCCCGCAAGCGAGCGGCGCTCGAGCTCGGTCAGGGCCTGTCTCTTATCCCCAGCTGCCCCTGTTGGGAGCGCACATTGGGGACGTATCTGTTGACGGCGCCGCGGGCGCGAAGGACGCGGGCGCCGCCTGGGCCTCGACGGGCACGTAGTCGTAGGGCTCCTCCTCCACGGGAGCGCCCTCCCATGCGTCCATGGCCTCAGGCGCCGGCGCGACCGGACGCGCGTCTCCCCCGCGACGGTCCGATACCGCCCGCTGGGCGCGCTCGCGGTTGCGCTCGCGCGTCTTGGCGGTCTGCTCCTCCTGGGCGACCTGGCGGAACACCTTGGTCGCCGACTGGCGCACCATGTCCACGTCCGCCCCCAGGCGGTCTGCGATCTGCATGTAGTACGTGTCGATCATGTAGCTGTCGCGCAGCGGGTAGATGAGCCGGCACGCGTCCTCGAGCGCACGTGCCCGCCCGCCGGGCGTCGACACGTCGCTGCGGTCCTCGAGCTTGCGGAACACGAAGTCCATGAGCGGCTCGGCGGCGTCGAGAAGCGCGCGCAGTTCCTCCCCTCCCCGGTCGCGCAGGAAGTCAGCCGGATCCAGGTCGTCGGGCAAGATGACGCAGCGCAGGTCCACCGAACCGGTCTCGACGAACTGGATGGCGCGCTCGGCCGCTTTCTGGCCGGCCGCGTCGCCGTCGAACAGGTAGACGATGCGTTTGGCAAAGCGGGTCAGCGTCTTGACGTGGTGCTCGGTGAGCGCCGTGCCGAGCGTCGCGACGACGTTTTTGATCCCCGCCTCCCAGCACGCGATCGCATCGGTGTAGCCCTCAACCACGATCGCCTCGTTGGCCGCGACGATATGCTCCTTGGCCCAGTTGAAGCCGTAGAGGTTGCGCTTCTTATGGAAGACCGGGGTCTCCGCGGTGTTGAGGTATTTCGGCTCGCCTTTGCCCATGATGCGGCCGCCGAACGCGATGCAGCGCCCCTGCTCGTCGAAGATGGGGAACATCACGCGCTCGTAGAAGCGGTCCGCGAGATTGCCCCGGTCGCGCTTGATCGCCACGTTCGCGTCGACCATTTCGCGCGGGGTGAAGCCCTTGGACGAGAGGTGGGCGACGAGCGCCCCGCGCCCCGGGGCGAAGCCCAGCCGGTAGCGCTGGCAGATATCGGAGCCCAGGCCGCGCGAGGCGAAGTAGGTGCGGCCGCGCCCGTCTTTGCCGCGCATGAGCATGGTGTGGTAGAACGCGCACGTCTCCTCGCACACGTCGACGATGCGGGTGCGCTTGGTGCCGCGGCGCGCCGTGGGCGCGTCGTCGGCGATCTCGATGCCGGCTCGATCGGCAAGGTAGCGGATGGCATCGGGAAACGTGAGGTTCTCGCGCTTCATGACGTAGCTGAAGACGTCGCCGCCCTCGCCGCACCCGAAGCAGTGCCACACCTGCGTCGCGGGGATAATGTGGAACGACGGGGTCTTCTCGCCATGAAAGGGGCAGCAGCCCCAGAACTCCTGGCCGCGCGGGCGGAGCTCGACGGTCTCCTGGACCAGCTGCACCAGATCGGTCGCCGCGCGCACGCGCTCGCGGTCCTCATCGGAGATCATGCGATTCGCACCCCGCTTTCACCGTATTCGTCCCGGATATCTTGGATGTTACCCATCACGGTGTCGATCAGCTCGCGCTCGGAGCCAAAAACCCGCGAGTCGCGCAGGCGACGGCAGAAGGCGAGCGAGACGGCCGAGCCGCGCACGTCGCCCGAGAAGCCGATCAGGTTCGCCTCCAACTTCGAGGCGCCAGGGAGCCCGGCGAAGGTCGGCGGGATGCCGACGTTCACCGCGGCGGGCCACACGACGCCGTCGAGCTCGGCCAAACAGGCGTACACGCCGTCCTTGGGCCACACGAGCCCAGCGGGAACGGCGATGTTTGCCGTCGGGAACCCCATGCCGGTGCCCTGGCCGCGCCCCGAGCCGACCGTGCCGCGCATCATGAAGCGGCGCCCCAGCTCGGCGCGCGCGTCCTCGACGAGCCCCTCGGCCAGCAGCGCGCGGATGCGCGTCGCCGTGACCGCGGAGCCGTCGGCGAGCACCAGGCTGTGGCCGGTGACCTCGATGCCGCGCGCGGCGCCCCACGCCCGCATGACCTCCACCGTCGAGGCGCCCCCGCGCCCCAGGCGAAAGTCGCAGCCCACGTGCACAGCACGCACGTCCATGACGGGCGACAGCACGTCGGAGAAGAAAGCGGCGTGGTCGAGCGCCGCGAGCTCGCGCGTGAACGGCACCACGACGACGGCATCGACCCCGCTGGCGCGAAGTGCAGAGAGCCGGTCGTCTCGGAGCATGAGCTTCGGGGCCGGGCCCGGCCCCACGACGCAATCGGGATCGGGGTCGAAGGTGACCGCGCAGGCGCGCATCCCGCGCGCGCGGGCGTCGGCGACCGTGCGGGCGATGAGCTTCTGATGCCCGATGTGGAACCCGTCGAACGCCCCGATGGCGATGACGGCCTCGCCGAGCGGCTCCGCGGCGCCGTCATCGAGCCTGATGAGGGCCGCAGGCCCGTCCTCGCGCAGGAAGTCACGGCGCAGCTCGCGCACCTCCGGCATCATGGGCGCACCCCGCAGATGGGCTGCGGAAAGACGTCGGACATCGCGATGCGCCCCGCCTCGACGCGGCCGAGCGCCCGCAGGGCGCCCCCGTTCACGAGCGCGACCGTATCGCCCTCGCCCACCGCCCTGTCGGCCGTCGCCATCAGGGCGCCGGGCAGCTTCCTGCCGCAGGCGATGTCGTCGAGATGGCGCCCCTCCACCGCGATGGTGGGCACGCCGAGAACCTCCACGGGGTCGAGCATCTTCGCGCGCGCCGTCTCGGGCGACAGGTCGTCGAGCGACACGCACGAGGCGAGCGTGACTGAACCCGACGCCGTGCGGCGCAGCGACGAGACGTGGGCGGCGGCACCGAGCATGCGGCCCAGGTCGCGCGCCAGGGCGCGGATGTAGGTCCCCTTGCTGACGGTGTAGGCGACGGTCCACACGGGCGCGCCGTCGACCTCGCTCACCGAGATCAAGGTGGCGGCGCGCACCTCGATGGGCCGCGCCGGGAGCTCGACGGCGTCGCCCGCGCGCGCCCGCTTGTAGGAGCGCACCCCTCCCACCGAGATGGCGGAGAAGGCGGGGGGCACCTGCATCTGCGGACCGACGGTGGAGGCGAGCGCGCGTGCGGCCGCGGCGGCATCGAACAGCTCCGCGGCGGGCTCGACGGTCCGCGTCGGCTCCCCCTCGGCGTCGTCGGTATTGGTCTCGAAGCCGAACGTCACGTCGGCGATATAGCTTTTGGTGTCCTGCGTGATGCGGCCGAGCAGGCGCGTGCCCTGACCGAGCCCCAGCACCATCACGCCCGAGGCGAGCGGGTCGAGGGTGCCGGCATGCCCGATACGGCGCTCAGAAACGGCGCGCCTCGCACGCGCAACGACGTCGTGCGAGGTGCAGCCCTGAGGCTTGTCGACGGCAAGCAGCAGGTTCAAATCGGAAATTGTGCGTTTTGCCATAAACGTCCTGTCACAGCTCGACGTGAAGACCCGCGGCGCTCTCCCCCACCAGCTCGCAGAGCATGGGGAGCGCATCGTTCAGGGTCTCGACGATACTGCCCTCGTAGGTGAAGCCCGCCGCCGCCACGTGACCGCCGCCGCCGAAGCGGGCGGCGATGCCCGAGACGTCCAGATCGCATTTGGAGCGCAGGTTGCCGCGCACCTTGTGGCAGCACTCGGTCTCCTTCACGAACAGGCAGACCTCCACGCCGCGCACCGAGCGGACCACGTCAACCAGGCCGTCGCACTCGTCGGCCGTGACCCCGTAGGAGGTCAGGTCGGAGGCGTAGGCGTAGCTGTAGGCGACGCGTCCGTGCGCGACGGTGTGGATGCGGCTCATGACGAGCGATTCGAGCTTGAGGTACTCAAGCCGCTGGCTCTGGTAGACCTCGAGCGCGATCAGCGAGGGGTCGGCGCCCGCGTCGACCAGGCGCGCCGCGCAGGCGAATGCGGCGGGGTCGGCGTTCTGGTACTGGAACCGGCCCGTGTCGGTCATGAGGCCGCACAGCAGGCTGGTCGCGGTGGACTTGTTGCAGGGGATGCCCGCCCACGCGAGGAACTCCTCGATGAGCACGGCCGTCGCCGCGGCAGCCGGACGGCGCACGCAGACGTCGGCGAACTCCTCGCGCGCCGGATGGTGGTCAAAGCACACGACGTTGCGGGACCGCTCCACCACCTGGACGGAATCGGCCAGGCGCTCGAGCGTGGGGCTGTCGACGGAGATGAACAGGTCAGGCGCGCACGCCGTGTCGGCGGCGCACACGAACCGTTCCGATCCTGCCATGAACTGGTAGATGCGCGGCACGCAGCCGCGATCGGCCAGCAGGAAGACGACGTCCTTTTTGGGATAGCGCTCGACCAGGGCCATGCCTAAGCCGAGCACCGACCCCAGGGCATCGCCATCGGGCGAGGTGTGGCCCGAGATGGCGATGCACGACGCGTCCTCGATGAACTTGAGGATGCGCTGGTAGTCGTTCACAAGATCAGGCGAAAGCGCCTCCTTGCACATGCCCATCGAGACTCAGGCCTCCTCATCGCTCGCGGGCTGGATGGGATAGCCCTCCTCGTCCTTCTCGACCGCCATGGTGGCCGGGACGTTCTCGAGCGCGCGGGCGATGGCCTCCGCCTCGTCGGTGGACTGGTCGATGCGGAAATCGAGCTCGGGCACCGTGCGCCAGTCCAGCGAGCGGGCGAGCAGACTGCGGATGCGGCCGCGTGCGCTCTCCAGCGCCTCCATGACCTCGCCGTAGCGTTCCCGGTCGCACGACACGTAGACGCGCGCGTAGGTGCGGTCCACGCTGACCTCGGCGCCCGTGAGGGTCACGAGGTCCAGGCGCGGATCGGAGATCTCGAACAGCAGGATGTAGCCGAGCTTCTCGCGAAGCTGCTCTCCGGTGCGTCGGGTAGCGGCTGTCTGCTTCAACGTGCGCCTCCCTTACTCCGTACGGGCGACCTCGACGACCTTGTACGCCTCGAGGATGTCGCCCACCTTGATGTCCTGGAACTTCTCGATGCCCAGACCGCACTCGTAGCCGGCCTTGACGCTCTTGACGTCATCCTTGAAGCGGCGCATGGAGGCAAACGAGCCGTCGAACACCACGACGCCGTCGCGGACGACGCGCACGGAGTCGGTGCGCTCGATCTCGCCCTCGGTGACCATGCAGCCGGCGATGAGGCCGACCTTGGGCACGCGGAAGGTCTCGCGGACCTCAGCCTCGCCGGTGCGGACCTCTTCCTCGGTGGGCTTGAGCAGGCCGACGCGGGCGGCGTCGATGTCCTCGATCGCCTTGTAGATGATCGAGTAGGTCTTGATCTGCACGTTCTCCTTCTCGGCCAGGTCGCGCGCCTTGCCCTGCGGGCGGACGCCGAAGCCGATGATAATGGCGTTCGAGGCGGCCGCGAGCACGACGTCGGTCTCGGAGATGGCGCCGACGGCGGAGTGGATGATGTTGATGCGGACCTCGGACTGGTCCATCTTGCCCAGTGCGTCGGCGAGCGCCTCGATGGAGCCCTGAACGTCGGCCTTGACGACGAGGTTGAGCTCGGCGAGCTCGTTCTCGCTCATCTCGGAGAACAGGGTCTCGAGCGTGACGTGCTTGACCTTGTTCTGCTCCTCGATGCGCGCCTTGAGCGAGCGCTGCTCGGCGAGGTCGCGCGCGTCGCGCTCGTCCTCGAAGACGCGGAACTCGTCGCCGGCGGCGGGCACGGAGTTCAGGCCCAGGATCTCGACGGCGTCGGAGGGCTTGGCCTCCTTGACGTTGTTGCCGTGCTGGTCGAGCATGGCGCGCACGCGGCCGTAGCTCATGCCCGCGACGAGGGTGTCGCCCACGTGCAGGGTACCGCGGTTGACGAGCACCGTCGCGACGGGGCCGCGGCCGCGGTCGAGTTTGGCCTCGATGATGTAGCCGGAGGCGAAGGTGTCGGGGTTGGCCTTGAGCTCGAGGACGTCCGCCTGGAGCAGGATGGTCTCGAGCAGGTCGTCGATGCCGGTCTTCTGGCGCGCCGACACGTTCACGAACATGTTCTGGCCGCCCCACTCCTCGGGGATGACGCCGTACTCGACGAGCTCCTGGCGCACGCGGTCGGGGTTCGCATCGGGCTTATCGCACTTGTTGACGGCGACGACGATGGGGACGCCGGCGGCCTTGGAGTGGTTGATGGCCTCGACGGTCTGCGGCATAACGCCGTCGTCCGCGGCGACGACCAGCACGACGACGTCGGTGATCTTGGCGCCGCGGGCGCGCATGGCGGTGAACGCCTCGTGGCCCGGGGTGTCGACGAACGTGATCTGGCGACCGTTGATCATGACCTGGGACGCGCCGATGTGCTGTGTGATGCCGCCAGCCTCGTGGGTCGCGACGCCGGTGTGGCGGATGGCGTCGAGCAGGCTCGTCTTGCCGTGGTCGACGTGGCCCATGACGGTGACCACCGGCGGGCGGGGCTTCAGGTCCTTCGGGTCATCGTAGAAGCTGAAGGAGTTCTCCTCCTCCGGCGTGACGATCTTGATCTGGCGGCCCAGGTCGTCGGCGACGAGCTCGACGAGGTCGTCGGACATGGACTGCGTCATGGTGAGCGGCGTGCCCAGCAGGAACAGGCGCTTGATGATGTCGTTCGGGGAGACGTCCAGGGCCTCGGCGAGCTCCTGGACGGTGACGCCCTGGGAGACGCGCACGGCGTCGAGGTCCTCGGGGTTCACGCCCTGGGCGAGCGCCTCCTCGATCTTTTTCTCCTCGCGCATCTGGGCGGCCTCACGCTCGCGCTTCTCCTTGCGCTTCTTGCGGCGGCCGGTCGACTCGCGGCTGGCCTCCTCGACGGCGGCGCGGGCCTCCTCGAGGACGCGCTCGCGGCTGTACTCCTCGGCCTCGCGAGCCATGCGGGAGTAATGGTCGTTATGCTGATCGGCCTGCTGGCCGCCGCGGCGCTTCTTGCCGCCGCGACCGGCCTTCTCGGGAGCGGGGACGTCCATACCGGCGGGCACGACGGGCGCGCTGTTCGAGCGGCGGTTGCGCGGGGCGCTCGCGAGAGGTGTATAAGAGACACCCCTTACCTCGTACGGGCGACCTCGCTGCCCTTGTACCCCTCCAGGCTCTCCCCCCCCTTGATGTCCTGGAACTTCTCGCTGCCCCGTCGCCGCACTCTACATCCTCTTGCCCTTATACACCGCGGTTTGTGGACCCGGGCCAGGCGCCCGGCCTCGAGGCGTCCGCCCTCGGCTGCGGCGGCCTTCTCGGCCTCCTCGCGCTCAGCGGCCTCCTTCTCGGCCTGCTTCTGCGCCTCGATCTCGGCGGCGCGGGCCTCAAGCACCGGCGCGAGCTTCTTTTTCACCATGGAGACATACGCGTCCTCAAGGGCGCTCGACGCGGACTTCGCGGGAATCTTCATCTCCGCGAGATGGTCGAGCAGCTCCTTGGACGTCATTCCAAATTCCTTGGCAAGGCTAGATACGCGAACTTTTGCCATATGCCAAATCACCTACCTCTCGGGCGCCTGGCGCCCTCACAGCAATCCAACGGGTCGATCTCGGGTGCGCCCCGCGACGCGGGCGGGACGCGCTACCCGTTAGATGAGGTCCTCGGCATCCTCGATGGCGTCCTCTCCGAATCCTTCCGGATCATGGACGCCGCAGAAGCGAGAACCGGGACGCGCCTGGTTGCGGCAGCGCACGCCGTCGGAGCTCACGTACGCGCAGCGCTCGGGCTCCTCGTCGGAGAGCAGGTCCTCCGCCGGCTCGGGAGCGACCGGGACGTTGCGCAGGATGTCGGCGGCGAGCGACTCGCTCTTGATGTCGATGTGCCAGCCCGTGAGGCGGGCGGCGAGACGGGCGTTTTGGCCCTCCTTGCCGATCGCGAGCGAGAGCTGGTCGTCGGGCACGATGACGCCGGCGTAGTTCTTCTCCTCGTCGATGAGCACGCGCGTCACCTTCGCGGGCGACAGGGCGTTGCCGACGTAGACGGCGGGATCCTCGTCCCACAGGATGACGTCGACGCGCTCGCCGCGCAGCTCGGACACGACGGTGCGCACGCGGCTGCCCTTGGGGCCGACGCAGGCGCCCACCGGGTCCAGGCGGTCGTCGAGCGAGCGGACCGCGACCTTGGAGCGCTGGCCCGGCTCACGCGCGATGGACATGACCTCGACGGTGCCCTCGTAGATCTCGGGGACCTCGAGCTCGAACAGGCGACGGATGAGCGCCGGGTGCGTGCGGGAGATGACGATCGGCGGACGGGAGTGCTCGCCACGCACGGGCTGCACGGTCGAGTTCGGGTCGCGCACGTCGATGATGACGGCCTTGATGCGCTGGTTGTGCATGTAGCGCTCGCCCATGGGACGCTCGTTGCGCTCGTTCTCGTAGCGGCGCTGGTCGAAGTGCGGCAGCTCGGCCTCGACGCCCTCGCGGATCTTCACGATGGTGAAGTCGGGGGTGGACTGCAGCACGGTGCCGGTGATGATATCGCCGATGCGCGACGAGAACTCCTCGTAGATCTGCTCGCGGGCGGAGTTGCGCACGATGGCGTTGATCTCGGCCTTGGCGTGCTGCGCCGCAATGCGCGAGGTGTCCTTGGGCGTGACGTCGATCTCCTCGAACTCGGTGTAGTTGCCCTCTTCGTCCATGGAGTCGTCGATGGGGATGAGCTTGTAGACGTAGATCTTGCCCGTGGAGCGGTCGATGGTGACCTTGGCGCCCCAGTCGAGGTGGAGGATCTCGGCGTAGCTCTTGGCCAGCGACTGCTCCAAGCGGTCGATGAGGTAGAGCTGATCGATATGCTTCTCCTGGCACAGCGCCATGAGCGCTTCCATCATCTCCGATGCCATTACTTATCACCCTTTCCGCCCTTGAAGTCATACACCGGCTTCAAGGCACACTTCTTCACGTCTCCATGGGGAATCGAAACCTGTTCGCCATCCTCGAGCTCGAGCGTCACCGCCTGCTCGTCGGTCGCCGCGATGGTCCCCTTGAACTTGCGGCGGCCCTCCGTGGCCGTGGTCACGAGCTCGACCGCGCTTCCGATGTAGCGCTCGAAATCGGACGGTCGACGCAGCGGGCGCGCCATACCGGGGCTCGAGACCTCCAGGGTGTAGGAACCCGAGATGGGATCGAGCTTCTCCACGGCATCGCTCACCCATGCGTTCTGCGCAGTGACCTCATCGAGCGAAATGCCCTCGCCGTCCAGGCGGTCGATGCGAACGCGCACGCACGGCGCCTTGGTGGCCCCGACGATCTCGACGTCGACGATGTCGATGCCGTGCTCGGGCGCGACCGCCTCGAGCGCGTCGATGATGTCCTGCTCCAGCTTGCTCTTGACCATGCAACACCTCCCCATACAGAAAAAAGAAGCGCGGGCGAACCCGCACTCCTTTTCATTACAGCTTCAATTGCCGCCCAAGCATATCATAAGCTGGCCAAATGTGCGCAAATGCCCGCTGAGCGGCAGTTTTTGCGGCGATTTCCTCCGCAAATTGCACACATAACGACTCGGCGAACGGCGGTTTTCCAGCGTGCAGGTGACGAAAAAAGCCCCGCTCTGATGAGCGGGGCTCGAGGGGAGTCATCTGCACGATGACGGTCTTCTACTCCTCCAGGTAGGCGGACGGGGCCGCGGGCACGCCGCGCTTCCACTCGATGGCGTTCACGACGAAGAACACCACGACGGAGACGAAGCAGCCGAACACGACGGGCAGGATGCCGAACAGGAAGTCGCCGCCGGACAGGAACTGCCAGAACAGGAAGCCGATGGTGCCGCCGACCAGCGAGATGATGCCGGAGTTCTTCGTGGCGTTCTTGACCACGAGGCCCAGGCCGTAGGCCGCAAACGGGCCGGCGCAGCGGATGCCGAAGGCGAACGTGTTCATCGTCACGATCGGGACGCCGAACATCGAGATGCCGATAGCGATGAGGGCGAACACGACATTGCACGCGCGGGTGTAGAACACCTTCTGCTTATCGGTGAGCTCGCGGCCGCCGAACTTGAGGTACAGGTCGTTCATGATGATGGTCGACATGCACAGCAGGTTGGAGTCAGCAGACGACATCGTGGCGCAGATGATGGCGGCACAGACGATGCCCGCCACGAACTCGGGCGCATGCGAGGTCGTGACCTCGAGCATGGCGTTGGCGCCATCGTTCGGAAGACCGGGCATGGTGGCCGCGGCGCACAGGCCGAGCAGCGTCGGGAAGAAGGCCATGGCGGCCATCAGGACGGCGGACAGCCAAGCGGCGTGCGTGGCGGTCTTCTCGTCCTTGGCGGACTCGAAGCGGGAGACCATCTCGGGACCGGCGAGGAACGTGCAGAAGTAGTTGAATATGTATCCGATGATCGTCACGACGCCGATGGTCGTGAAGTCGAGCTGTGCCGGAGGCAGCGCTGAGGAGACGGCCTCCCAGCCGCCGCAGCCCTCGATGACGAACGGCGTCGCGATGGCGAGGCCGACGAGGATGACGCAGAACTGGATGAGGTCCGCCACCTGGTCGGCGACCATGCCGCCGAACGTGGTGTAGAAGATCACGACGAAACCGGCGGCGACAAGCGCCACGTTCGTGGGGATGCCGAGCAGCGTGGACACGACGCTGCCGGCGGCGGCGATCTGCGAGGAGGTCAGGCAGAACAGCGAGAGCACGGACAGCACGGCGGTGATGGAGCTCGACACGTTGCCGAAGCGACGACCGACGACCTCGGGGATGGTGACGGCCATGGTCTTGCGGATCTTCGGCGCGAAGTACGCGAGCGGGATCATCGCGATCGACGCAGCGAGCACGTACCAGACGGCGCTGATGCCCCACTCACCGTACGCGCGCTGCGCGAGACCGGTCGTCGAGCCACCGCCGATGTTGTTCGCGGACAGCGAGAACGCGACGAAGAACAGGCCCATTCGACGGCCTGCGACCATGTAGTCCTCGCTGTTCTTGATGTTGAGCTTGCCGACGATGAAGCCGATGCCCAACATGACAACCAGGTACACCACCACAATTACCAGTGCTTGTGTTTGCAGGTGCATGTTTGTCCCTTCTCTCCCCTTTTCCAAATCGGACAACTTCTGGAGCAATAAAAGTTTATTGGTCCAGATGAGAAAAGAATATCACGCACGCTTTGCAGCCCTTGAGCTGGACCGAGAATTTAACCGTTAACTTATGCGAACGGTAGGAAATGGCAGGCGAACAGTCTGGAAGGCTAACGGAATTTCCGTTTTGGTCGTATGAGACAAAACCGGCCCGCCCCATGCAAACTGGGGACGTACCTTCCGCGTGCACTTTTGCAAATTGGGGGACGTACCTTCCGCATGCACTTTTGCAAATTGGGGACGTACCTTCGGCGTGCACAAGTGCATGCGGAAGGTACGTCCCCAATTTGCATGGGGCGGGCCGAGCCGGCATAAAAAAGCGCCCCGCCGATGGCAGGGCGCTCAGCTGGAGGTGCTATTTCACCACGAGGTTCACGAGCTTGCCGGGCACGCAGATCGCCTTGACGATCTGTTTGCCTTCGAGCCACTTGCCGGCGACGGCGACGGCGGCCTCCTGCATCTGCTCGGTCGTGGCGTTCGTCGGGACCATGGCGTGGGCGCGCATCTTGCCGAGCACCTGGACCGCGATTTCGACCTCGTCCTCGACCGACTCGGCGAGGTCGAACTCCGGCCAGCTCGCCGTGTACGCGTAGCTGTCGTGGCCGAGCGCCGCGTGCCACAGCTCGTCTGCCCAGAACGGGCAGATCGGCGCCATGACCGACACGATGTCGGTCGCGACCAGCTGGCTCAACGCCCCGTCGAGCTCCTCGCCCGCGTTGATGTAGGCGCTGGCGGCGTTCACGAGCTCCATGATCGCGGAGATGGCGGTGTTGAACTGCTGGCGGTCGAAGTCCTCCGTGCACTTGGCGATCGTGCGGTGGCGCTCACGGTAGAGCTTCATAGCAACGGGGCTGAGCGCGCCCTTGTCCAACTTCGCCGAGGCGTCCGCGGCGTTGGCGAGGGTCCACACGATGCGCCACGCGCGCTTGAGGAAGCGGTTCGCGCCGGCGACGGCATCGGGATCCCAGTCGAAATCCTTCTCGGGCGGGGCGATGAACAGGATGGCGAGGCGCATGGTGTCGGCGCCGTAGGGCTCGATGACGCTCGAGGGAGGCACCACGTTGCCCTTGGACTTGGACATGGTCTCGCCGTTCTCGTCTTTCACCATGCCCTGGCACAGCAGGTTGGTGAACGGCTCGTCCACGTCGAGCATGCCCATATCGCGCAGCGCCTTGGTGAAGAAGCGCGAGTAGAGCAGGTGCAGGATCGCATGCTCGATGCCGCCGATGTAGTTGTCGACCGGCATCCAGCGGTCCGCCGCATCCTTGGAGAACGGCAGCTCCTCGTTATGCGGGTCGCAATAGCGCAGGTAATACCAGCTGGAGCACGTGAAGGTGTCCATGGTGTCGGTCTCGCGGCGCGCGGGGCGTCCGCAAACCGGGCAGGTGGTCTCGTAGAACTCGGCGCACTCGGCAAGGGTCTCGCCCGCACCGAGGTCGAGGTTGTCCGGCAGCATGACGGGCAGTTGGTCCTCGGGAACCGGAACGATGCCGCAGTGCTCGCAGTGGATGGCCGGGATGGGGTTGCCCCAGTAGCGCTGGCGGGAGATCAGCCAGTCGCGCAGGCGGAACTCGACCTTGCGGCGGCCGGTGCCGGCGGCCTCGAGGTCGGCCACGATCGCGGCCTCGCCCTCGGAGTGCTTGCCGCCACGCATGCCGGTGTACTTTCCGGACTGGACGAGCGTGCCCTCGGCGGCGTGCGCGCAGTCCCAGTCGACGGTCTCGGCATGATAGGTGTCGATGGACTCGCCGGACTCCTCGAGCGCAGCGAGCTCGTCGTCCATGAGGATAATCGGCACGATGGGCAGGTCGTATTTGCGGGCGAACTCGAAGTCGCGCTGGTCGCCGCAGGGCACCGCCATGACGGCGCCGGTGCCGTAGTCGGCAACCACGTAGTCGGCCACCCACACGGGGACCTTGGCGCCCGACACGGGGTTCACCACGTAGCGGCCCGTGAAGGCGCCGTGCTTCTCGAGGGTACCCTGGGCGCGCTCGACCGCGGAGATCTTCTTCGCGCCCTCGACGATCGCCATGACGTCGTGCTCGTACTCGGTGCCCGCGACCAGGTCGTGCAGGCCCTCGTACTCGGGAGCGAGCAGGAAGAACGTGCAGCCGAACAGCGTGTCGGCACGCGTCGTGAAGACGGTGATCTTGCCCTCGTCGCCGCAGATGGGCTCGCCGTCGGCGTCGCACAGGGTGAAATCGACCTCGGCGCCCTCGGAGCGACCGATCCAGTTGGCCTGCATCTGCTTGACGCGCTCGGGCCAGCCGGGCAGCTTCTCGAGGTCGTCGAGCAGCTCCTGCGCGTAGTCGGTGATCTTGAAGTACCACTGCTCGAGGTCGCGCTTCTCGGGCTCGGAGCCGCAGCGCCAGCACTTGCCCTCGGTCACCTGCTCGTTGGCGAGAACCGTCTTGCAGGTGGGGCACCAGTTGACCGGGCTCTTCTTGCGGTAGACGAGGCCGCGCTCCCACATCTTCTCGAAGATCCACTGACCCCAGCGGTAGTAATCGGGACTGCACGTCTTAACCAGACGATCCATATCGTAGGAGAAGCCCATGCGCTTCATCGTGGCGAGCGCCTGGTCCATGTTCTTGTAGGTCCATGCGCCGGCCTGCGTGTTGTGCTTGATGGCGGCGTTCTCGGCGGGCAGGCCGAACGCGTCGAAGCCGATGGGATGCAGCACGTCGAAGCCGCGCATGCGGGCCTGGCGCGCCATGGCGTCGCCGATGGTGTAGTTGCGCGCGTGTCCCATGTGCAGGTCGCCCGACGGATACGGAAACATCTCCAGCACGTACTTTTTCGGCTTGTCGGGGTCGGTGTCCACCGCGAAGACGTTGTCGCGGTCCCACGCCTCGATCCATTTGGTCTCGATCGCCGCGGCGTCGTACGCGGGGATCTCCTTATGGTCGGTGCAGTCGCACATATACGGGCTCCTTTACGGCTTGGCGAATCTTCTAAAAAATAGAGGGGTCGGCACGATGCCGGCCGCCCATATGGCTAACTCGACAATTCTAGCAAATCGGCCGCATGATGGAGCGTGATCATCGAGGCCACTGATTCACAACGCCACGTGGCGCACCCGCAGCATCTCGCGCGATGCCTTGGAGGCCGCTCCCCTGCAGCATCTTGCGCACGTCACATGGTTCAGCGGGACTGGGTTTTATCAAGTTCGGAAGACGAAAGGGGTACACAGACGGCTTCCTATCTCTGAAAAACCGAAGTTTTGAGCGACCGCACACTCAAGTTGACTAAAACGGCACAAACGGACATGGCATTTTTGCAGGTAGACTGCATGCCGCTTCGGATGGTCGATGCGCTTTCAGGGCCTTTGAAACTGTAGCCACTCAAAACCTCGTTTTTTCAGCGACTCTTTCGATTCAAACTACCGGACGCAAGCGCACCCCGGTTGATACACCCCTGCGATTGCCAGAAAGGAATGCGCTGCCGCCGAAGCAATCGAGTCGGCCCATACAGCAAGCCGAGATGATTGGTGCCCGTATTTTGGAAGGCCTCGCTCAGTAACCTGGACCCTTGAACACAAACCGCTTCCATAAGTCATCCTGACGAGAGCGAAATCGAGCGAGCTGCATCCTTCCCTCCTCGCTCTCGCGAGATACGCGCAAGGTTGGACGTGCAGCGAGCTTCAGCACACGACGAGCCCGCTCCCCCATGAGTACCAGATAATCGAAATCTTCGAGATCCGATGTGGTAATCGAATAATGGACGATCGAATCGACCGTGGCAATCGCATTCGCTCGACGACGGTCATCAAGCAGCTTGGCGTCCCCTTCGTGAACCGAGACGCTATCGTAATCAAATGCAACGTCCCGCCGAGCACCGGACTTACTCACCGAGGTCAGCAGGATATCGGGATAGCGCTCTTCGCTCTGAGGTTTACCGAATAGATCGCGTCCCGTAAATACTTTGATACAGGGATTTAGTCTAACAGTTCCCAGCTTCAACCCACCGAGGGCTGGGGGAAGCCCGTAGAACATGGCAAGCCCTGATTCCTTGGGCGATCGGGAATGCTCAAGCACGTAGGGCAATGCGATTCGTGCTTTTCGCGCCCCGTATAACGAACCCGCGCGCTCGAGAAATCGTTCGATGCGGGAAACCGATGTCAGTGGTACGTCAGGACAAGATCTGGCAACGATGCCGCCGGCTCCCAACGGCTCGATTCGATAATCGGAGCACAATGCCATGCCCGCATAGATAGCACCAAGCTTGTCTGATGTGGCAGCCATGTGCACGAACGTAAGCTCAGGGTTTGTGATATAGAGGGAAAGGTCGTCTATGCCACTAGGTATCCCGATGAGCGAACCCTGAGGTAACGAATCGCGACATAGATGGGCGCATACCCTCTTGCCCCTCCTGCGCAGCAGCGGATCATCGGTCAAGAAATCCAAAGGGATATCCTCAAGATCGAGGAACCATTGCAGTTTGCGAATGACCTCATCGCTCGGAATGCTGGCATAGGCCAGGGATGCGCGCAGCGATCGAGAGCCGATTTCTCTCGGATTCTTATGGCGCATGTACCATATTGTAGCCGCAGTATGTCCAAGTACGCATTTCATGCTGCGAGCATATCATATTGGCACAGTACATACAATATATATCTCAGAATATTAGCTACGGCAGGAACTCATTCGGAAGAAAGGTGCTTGCAGCCATGAGAGTCACTGAAAAAACGGGGATTTGAGTGCCCGCGCATTCAAGTGGATCAAAACGGCACAAACGGACATGACCTTTTTGCAGGTAGACTGCATGTCGCCCCCGGTGGTCGATGTGCTTTCGGGTCCCTTGAATCTATAGGCACTCATACCCTCGTTTTTTCAGTGATCCTCTTGTCCGCAGCTACCCCTGAAGACAACGACGCGCCCTTGCGCGACTTTCCGCACAAGGGCGCGTCGTAAGAAACGACCTATCCGTGAAAACGAACCCCGAAGGAAAGGCCCACCGAGGCTTAGTTGTAGCTCACCGTCTGCTGGGAGTCCTTCACGACGACGTCGTGCGCGCCGCCCTCGACGATGGAGGTGGAGGAGACGAGTGTGAGGCGCGCCTTGTCCTGGAGCTCCTTGATGGTGAGCGCACCGCAGTTGCACATGGTGGACTTGATCTTGTACAGCGTGGCGTTCACTCCGTCCTTGAGGGAGCCGGCGTAGGGCACGTAGGAGTCGACGCCCTCGACGAACGCAAGCTTCTGCGCGCCGCCCAGATCGTAGCGCTGCCAGTTGCGGGCACGCGCGGAGCCCTCGCCCCAGTACTCCTTCATGTACTGGCCGTTGACGTTGACGCGCTCGGTCGGGCTCTCATCGAAGCGGGCAAAGTAGCGGCCGAGCATCATGAAGTCGGCACCCATGGCGAGCGCGAGCGTCATGTGGTAGTCGTAGACGATGCCGCCGTCGGAGCACACCGGGACGTAGATGCCCGTCTCCTCGAAGTACTCGTCGCGCGCGCGGCACACGTCGATGAGCGCGGTGGCCTGGCCGCGGCCGATGCCCTTGGTCTCGCGGGTGATGCAGATGGAGCCGCCGCCGATACCGACCTTCACGAAGTCTGCGCCGCAGTCGGCCAGGAAACGGAAGCCGTCGGCGTCGACGACGTTGCCGGCACCCACGCGCACGGACTCACCGTAGTTGGCGCGGATCCACTCGATGGTGCGCTTCTGCCACTCGGAGAAGCCCTCGGAGGAGTCGATGCACAGCACGTCGGCACCGGCCTCGACCAGCAGCGGCACGCGGGTGGCGTAGTCGCGCGTGTTGATGCCCGCGCCGACCATGTAGCGCTTGTTGGCGTCGAGCATCTCGTTGGGGTTGGACTTGTGGCTGTCGTAGTCCTTGCGGAACACGATGCCGACCAGGTGGTCGTTGTCGTCGACGACGGGCAGGGCGTTCAGCTTGTTGTCCCAGATCACGTCGTTTGCCTTCTTGAGGGTGATGTCCTTGTCGCCCACGATGAGCTTCTCGCGCGGGGTCATGAACTCGGAGACCTTCTTGGAGTGGTCGTCGCGGCTGGGACGGTAGTCGCGGCTCGTGACGATGCCGAGCAGGCGGCCGCGGGAGCTGCCGTCATCGGTCACGGGCATGGTGGAGTGACCGGTGCGCTCCTTCAGCGCCATGACCTGCTCCATGGTCATGTCGGGCGTGAGGGTGGAGTCGGACTCGACGAAGCCGGCCTTGTGGTCCTTGACCGCCTTGACCATCGCGGCCTCCTGCTCGGGGGTCTGAGAACCGTAGATGAAGCTCAGACCGCCCTCGGTCGCCAGGGCGACGGCCATGTCGGGGCCGGAAACGGACTGCATGATGGCGGAGACCATCGGGATGTTCAGATTGATCGCAGACTCCTCGCCGCGCTTGAAGCGCACGAGCGGGGTCTTGAGCGAAACGTTTGCAGGGATGCACTCGGAAGACGAGTAACCCGGGACCAACAGATACTCGGAAAATGTATGGGACTCACCGGGGAAGAACATTGCCATAGATACTCCTTCTTTCGAGTAGGGTGCGATCGAGCCTCGCGCACAGCGGCGCGAAAGCCCATGCCGCACGGTTTCGCCGATGAACCGGATGGCGGCCGGTTCGCGGCTATTGTAGAGCAATCTACGCTGCTACAATGCAATTTGTAGCATCTTCACGCGGATTGTGCTCCGCGAAGAGCAAAATCGCAGCAGGGGCTTTACCCGAGGGGAGCGAGCGATATGGCGATCAAGGCACGGGCGCGTCTCACGTTCGTAAGCGACGACAATCTACCGGGCGCGTTCGGACAGGGCATCGCCCTTCTGATGGACGGCGTCGAGGAGGAGCACTCACTCAACCGCGCCGCCAAGCGCATGGGCATGGCGTATTCCAAGGCGTGGCGCATCATCAAGGAGGCTGAAGGCCAGCTCGGCTACGAACTGCTCGCCCGCGACGGCGCGCGCGGATCGACCCTGACGCCTGAGGGCAAGCGCGCGCTCGAGGTCTACTGGAGCATCAAGCAGGAAGTGACCGAGATCCTCGAGCGTCGCGTACACGAGCTCGAGCTCGGATAGCGCGACAGCTACACGACGCAAACGTCACCCCCGGCGAGGCACGCCTTGCCGGGGGTGACGTTTGCGTCGTGTAGCTGTCGCGCGGGACGGCTCTCCCCTATCCCAAGAACGCCTTGATGCCGATCAGGATGAGCACGACGCCGCCCGCAACCTGGGCACGCGCGCCAAAATGCTCACCCAGCTTGCGCCCGATGAACAGCACGGCGAGGCAGCACGCGAACGTCGTCAGCCCGATGGCACCGCCGTACAGCACGATATCCTTGCCTCTCGCGGCGAACGAGACGCCGACGATGAAGGCGTCGATGGAGGTCGCGATGGCCTCCATGCCGATGGTGGGCCACGTCAAGCGCGAAGAGCTGCAGCTCTCGGGCTCGCGCATCTCGTGCACGGCCTCCCAGACCATCTTGCCGCCGACGAAGCCCAGAATCACCAGCGAGACGATGCCCGCATAGGCTTCGATGAGCGGGGCGACGAGCGTGCCGCCGAAAAAGCCCGCGATGGGCATGCCCATCTGAAACAGCGCGAACGCGACGGGCATAGCGAATTTCTTCGAGCGCGGCATGTCCGGCTCGCACAGAGAGTTTGACAACGTGACGGCCATGGCGTCCATGGCAAGCGCGACGCCCAAAACGAGCGCCTCGACCAGATTGGCGGCAGAAAAGGAATCGACCATGACATCCTCCCCCGATGTTGTGGTCTTGTTGGTTCAGCTATGGAGTTGTGGAGCGGCTCGACCGCGCGCGCATCAGGCGTGGGGAGGATTGCAGTACAAGCGCATGGCCCGCTCGAGGCTGTCGACGATATCGATAGGATCGTCAAGGCCAGCGAACAGGCGGATATAGTGCGATTCGTCTCCGCACAGCGGGGACAGGCGCGTGGCGCTGCCGCCTGCGGGATGGTCGCGATGGGACGCCGCGCACCGCTTGATGAACGTGCCGGCGCACATCCGCTCGGCCAGCTCGAAATCGACCGCCGGGCCGAATCCGTGCATGAGCGTACGCGCCGCGACGTCGTGGTCGGGATGGGACTTGAGCCCCGGATAGCATGTCTGCGGCACCAAGGGATGGGCCGCGAGGTACTCGGCGATGACGCGCGCATGGTCCGTGTGACGCTGCATGCGCTCGCCGAGCGTCTGCAGGCCCTCGCTGATGATGGCGAGGTCGGCATCGTCCACATTGAACACGAGCTGGGAGAACTCCCCTCCCAGGCGCTGCGCGAGCAGGCAGTACGCGCGATGGGCGAGCTCGTCCGTGCGGCGCTTCCTCCCCTTGCCGGAAACGGAGCGCGCGACGGCGATGGCGACCGCCTTGGCATGCAGGGCGCCGCCGGCGACGCGGTCGAGCGCCTCGAGCACGATGTGGGCGCCGAGGGAAAGCGGCTGGCAACCCCATGCGGAGGCCACGGTGTTGTCGACGATGAGGATGGCGCCAGCCTCGCGCGCTGCCTCGGCGAGCACGCGGATGTCGGGGACGCGAAGGCCGCGGCAGCCGATGGAGTTCACGAGCCAGAACAACCGGTCATAGCGGGCGCCCGCGCCGTCGGCGTAGGACGCGTGCCCCTCCTTGGGGCCTCCGGCAGCGGGATGGGCGGACGAGCGGGTCGCGTCGAGGAACGCCTCGGGCGTCTGGTCCATCGCAAACGTCAGGACGCCGTTTCCGAAATGGTGAAGGTACGCATCCGTGAAATCGTTCGCACGGACCACGAGCCGGTCGGACGGGCCGATCAACCCGAGCTTCGCGATAGTCTCGGGGACATGGCGAGCGCGAACGAACCAAGCGGAGCGCGCCCCCTGCAGCGATGCATAGGCCTCGGCGAGCCCCTTGAATGCCTCGGACACGTTCGACCAACCCCCTCCTTACGACGTGTGTCAAGTATACCTGTGGCGATGCGGCCACCCGGTTCAAAACGGCAGATTAATCTTCCGCTACAAGCATTTTTCTTAGCACGAAGGAGGGGCGCCAAGTCCGCCGACCTGCCCGCGGAAAAGATAAAGCCGCCGCGAGGCTTCCCCGCGACGGCTGTCTTTGCGCACTTAGCTGCGGCGCTCGGCGATCTCGGCGCTCACCTGCGCGATGAAGTCCTCGACCGTGGAGGCGTGCGTCTCGTTCGTGCGGTCGCGCACGGAGATGTTGCCCGCCTCGGCCTCCTTCTCGCCCAGGATCAGCATGTAGGGCACGCGGTCGACACCGCGGGCCTCGCGGATCTTGTAGCCGATCTTCTCGTCGCGATCATCCACGACCACGCGGATGCCGGCGGCATCGAGCTTCTCAGCGACCGTGCGCGCGTACGCACGGCTCTTCTCGGACACCGGCAGGACCTTGACCTGGACGGGCGCGAGCCACGTCGGGAACTTGCCCGCATAGTGCTCGATCAGGATGCCGATGAAGCGCTCGATGGAACCGAAGGCCACGCGATGCAGCATGATCGGGCGCTTCTTGGCGCCGTCGGCGTCGGTGTACTCCAGGTCGAAGTTGATGGGCATCTGGAAGTCGAGCTGCACGGTGCCGCACTGCCAGGTGCGGCCGAGCGAATCCTCCAGATGGAAGTCGATCTTGGGGCCGTAGAACGCGCCATCGCCCTCGTTGATCACGTAGTCTTTGCCCAGACGCTCTAACGCCTCGCGCAGGCCGGCCTCGGCGCGCTCCCAATCCTCGTCGGAGCCCATGGAGTCCTCGGGGCGCGTGGAGAGCTCGAGGTGGTAGGTGAAGCCGAACTTCTGGTACACGGAGTCGATGAGGTTCACCACGCCCACGATCTCGTCGGTCAGCTGGTCGGGGCGCACGAACAGATGCGCATCGTCCTGGTTGAAGCAGCGCACGCGGAACAGGCCGTGCAGCGCGCCCTTGAGCTCATGGCGGTGAACCAGGCCGATCTCGCCGGCGCGGATGGGCAGCTCGCGATAGCTGTGCGGATGCGACTTGTACACGAGCACGCCGCCGGGGCAGTTCATCGGCTTGATGCAGTACTCCTCGTCATCGATGATGGTGGAGTACATGTTGTCCTTGTAGTGGTCCCAGTGGCCGGAGGTCTTCCACAGCTGCTTGTTCATGATGAGCGGCGTGGAGATCTCGACGTAGCCGGCCTTGTGGTGGATCTCGCGCCAGTAGTCGAGCAGCTGGTTTTTCAAGATCATGCCGTTGGGCAGGAAGAACGGGAAGCCGGGGGCCTCGTCGCGCATCATGAAGAGGTCCATCTCGCGGCCGATCTTGCGATGGTCGCGCTTCTTGGCCTCCTCGAGCATGCGCAGGTGCTCGTCGAGCTCCTCCTTGGTGGCGAACGCGGTGCCGTTCACGCGGGTGAGCATCTTGTTGTTCTTGTCGGCCTTCCAGTAGGCGCCGGACACGCCGGTGAGCTTGAACGCCTTGAGGGCCTTCGTGTAGGTGATGTGCGGGCCGACGCACATGTCGATGTACTCGCCCTGCTGGAAGAACGTGATGCGGGCGTCGGCGTCCAGGTCGCCGATGTGCTCGACCTTGTACTTCTCGCCGCGCTCCTCCATGAGCTTGATGGCCTCTTCGCGGGGCAGCTCGAAGGTCGTGAACTTGAGGTTCTCCTTCACGATCTTGCGCATCTCGTCCTCGATGGCGGGCAGATCGTCCTCGGACAGCGTCTTGTCGCCCAGGTCGACGTCGTAGTAGAACCCGTTGTCGGTCGCGGGGCCGTAGGCGAAATCGGCCTCGGGGTACAGGCGCTTGATGGCCTGCGCCATGATGTGGGCGGCGGAGTGGCGGACGACGTGCGTGACCTCGTCTGCAGGCAGCTCGGCTACAGACCCGTCGTTATACAGTGCTTTCATGGGAATCCCCTTTTCGGTTGGTTGGAGCCAAGAAAAAAGCCCGTGCGTCAGACGGTGACGACGAGCGTTATGCGGCGCCTGTCCGTGGCCTGCCGGCCATGCGATGAGACAGACGCCTAGATAGTCTGAGTTCGGGCTATGTGAGCGAAGATTCGCTGCATGGTTTCAAACCTCTCCGTATCTTGGGTGAGACAGTTGTACCACTTGAAGGCCCTCGGGTCTACCGGAGCGGACGCCAGAACCCGAAGCGTTACATAAAATAAGAAAAAGTCCCCCGCCCCCGGCGCTTCTGCGGGACGGCAGTCCGGCGCGCCGCGCATGAAAAAGCCCCCTGCGGGCAGAGGGCTTCACGCTCTACTGGATGTGGGTGCGGCAGTACGGGCAGACCTTCCAATGCGCATCGAGCGGACGATGGCAGCTGGGGCAGACGTTGCGCACCTGCGTGTTGCAGACGGGGCACACCACGAAGTCCTTCTCGATGGGCGCGCCGCACTGCGGGCAGGTCCCGTACTGGGCGAGCTGGCGCTCGCGCAGGGCCATGTCGAGCTCCTGCTCCTCGCGGTCGGCGAGGTAGGAGTTCGGACGCAGCACGAGATACGCGATGAGACCGACGAAGGGGATGATCGAGACGATGCCCCATGCCCAGAACGCCTTCACGCCGCGGCGCTTGGCATCGATGAACACGTAGACGATGGAGAGCACCCAAAGCGCGGCGATGAAGCCAACGAACAGGTAGATGGCGCCCATCAGCTGGGGCGACATGAGCTCCTGGATATACTCAGACATGACCGGACAACCTTTCTGTCCCGAACGCGGTTCACACAAACATGCCGACATTCTATACCGCGCTATGCGCATTATGCGACACGTCACGCTTTCGACATACCCACGGCCCCCGTGGGCGCCGGCCGCCTGCCCTCGACCGGTGCTCAACACCGCTGTTGGCAAAGCGACGGATTCTGCGGGAAGCGCGCAAGTGATATGCATATCTCATCGAGCAGAAGACGAACTGCCGAGGTATATGGGTATGCCGATTTGGCCGTTATGCAAAGCAGCCCTGCCATTTCCGCAGAATCCGTCGCGACGATTTCTGCGGAAAGGCACTGCGGGGTTCAATGGGGACGGGTTCGTTCCAACCTATCGACGACGGCAGCCGAGCGGGCCCGAACCGCTGCGCGCTCAGATCCGCGTCGGCTCCTTGGTGTAGGAGTTCAGGATCTCGGCCCCGTCCTCCGTCACGAGCACCAGGTCCTCGATGCGCACGCCGGTACGCCCCGGCAGATAGATGCCGGGCTCGATGGAAAACGTCATGCCCGGCTCGACGACATCCTCGTTGACGGCGGAGACGTCGCCCGGCTCGTGATCCTGGAGGCCGATCGAATGGCCCAGGCGATGGGTGAAGTACGGGCCGTACCCGGCGTCCTCGATCACGCGGCGCGCGGCACGGTCGAGATCGCAGAAGCGAACGCCCGGACGAACCAGGGCCTCCGCCGCCTCGTTCGCGCGGCGCACGATATCGTAGATGCGCACCGACTCCTCATCGGGCTCGCCGAAGAAGAACGTCCGCGTCATGTCGGAGCAATAGCCCTCGTGCTGGCCGCCGATGTCGAACAGCACGACCTCTCCCGCGCGCAGCACAGTGTCGTCCGGCTCATGATGGGGGTTCGCCGCATTCGCGCCGAAGCTCACAATTGGCGGGAACGAGAAGCCCTGCGCGCCGCTGGCCCGATACAGCGCGAGCATCTGCGCGGCGATCTCGTGCTCGGTAACCCCCTCGTGCACGAGCGAGGGCAGCTCGGCCATGACCGCGTCGTTGATGGCGCTCGACGCGCGCATGAGCTCGCGCTCGCGCTCGTCCTTGCGCGCACGGGTCTGCGCGACCGCGTACGAACCGAGGAAAAACGACGCGGCGGCGCGGCGCTCCTGCAGCGGGAGCAGAAACCCCGAGCGCATCTGGGCATCGACGCCCAAAGGGAGCTCGGGATCGATATGCTCCATGAGCACGCTCGCGATGTCGTCGGTGTCGTTGAACACCACCACGTCCGCGTTGTCGTACGAATCGATGGGATACAGCGCGTTGTCGAAGATCACCGGGCGCTTGCCCGGTGCGAGCAGCACGCCGGAGAAGCGCTCGAACATCTCGGCATAGAAGCCCGTGAGATAGAAGATCGACCAGGGATCGGTCACGAGCAGCTGCGAGGAGGGATGCCCCTGCTCGAGCCGCTCCAGCACGCGCCCGACGCGCGCCTCGTCCACATGCGCCATAGGCGCCACCTCCCAATGAAAAAGGGGGACGAATCCCCCATAGCGTTACAGGATGCGGTATTCCACGGTGCCGACGCCCACGGAGATGAAATCGAGGGCGCGGGCGACGGCGGGCTGCATGTCGATCACGCGCCCGTGCGCATACGGGCCCCGATCGTTCACGCAGGCGACCACGGTCTTTCCGCCATAGCGGATCTCGACCTTCGTGCCCAGCGGCACATCGAGCATGGCGATGCACATCGACGTCTCCGTCACCGGTTCGCCGCTTGCCGTGAGGCTGCCCATGAGGCCGTCGCCGGTGCCGTAATGGGAGGCGACGCCGGTCATCCAGCCGCTCTCGGAGTCCGAGGACGAGTCCTGCGGGGTTTCGGGGGCGGGCTCGGATTCCTGCGGCGTCTCGGATTCGGATGCATCCTGCGCGGGATTCTGCTCAGGCTGCTGGGAGATCGCGTCGTCGGCCGACTCGGTCGCAGCGGACGTCTGCTCGTTTTGCTGCTGCATCTGAGCCTGGATGGCAGCGGCCTCGTCCGCCGCCTTTCGCGCCGCCTCCGCCTCTGCGGCGTCTTCGCTCGCGGCGCGATCCTCGAGGGCAGCCTGCGCGGCGGAGACCTGGCCCAGCGCATCGGCGGCTTTCTGCCCTTCCGACAGCGCGTCGTCTTTCGCCTGGGTCAGCTCGGCCATCTTGGCGTTGAGCTCAGCCGAGGCCTCCTCGAGGTCCGCGAGCACGCTCGCGTTGTCATCCTGGATGGCGTTGAGGTACTTCATCTGCGTGATGAAGTCGGAGAACGAGGAAGCCGAGAAGAGCAGCGAGATGATGTTGCCCGACGTCTCGTGCATCTTGTAGAGACGCGAGGCCGCCTCGGCGGCGCGCTCGCGGTAGACGGGCATGACGTCCTGTTCGAGATGCAGGATCTCGTCGGCCTGCTGGGCGATCTGGTCGTTCAGCTCTGTCGCCCGCGCGATGGCGTCGCTATGTGTCGCCTGCGCCTGCGCGACCTGCTCGGTCAGGCGGTCGAGCTCAGCGGTCGTCTCCGCCGTAGCCGCATGGGCGGCCGACACGAAGGGGCCAAACGCACCGGTAAGCCCGAGCACCGCCGCAAGCCCGGCCGTGCACGCGATGCGCGACCAGGGACGAGACGGGCGCGAAGATACTGAGGACATGGGACTCATACGAAAAAGCTGCTCCTTACTCTTGGTTCAAGCATCAGTATAGGGCAAGCCTTAACCTTGAAGTTGAAGTTGAAGAATTTTCACATGAGTGGCATGGGGTGTTACGTGGGGGTGGGGTTGGGGGTCTTAGGGCGTGGGACCACGGAGGACAGAGGTGGGATGGCACTCCCCTCTTCATGGGGTGTGCCTTGTTGGGGTTTGGGGTTGAGGGTGGGCGGGGGATCGAGCAGGACTAGGGCAACGAGGAAAGCATGCGCGAGATCACGTATGGGCCCGACCCCTCATCGTTCCGTCAGCCACCAATGGTACGCGACAGCGCGGAACATGCGGTAGCGTCTGAACTCCCCCACGTGCAAGGGAACCTGACCCTTATCAGCACCTACGCGCTGACCGGTGCCTCGATCGCGCCGGCTGAGTTCACCGCGTCGATGAGCGCCGTCCAGCAGCCCGCGTCGGTACTCCGGTGCGCGTCTCAGCACTCTCGCCGCGCTCGCTCGAACTGCACGTACCGAACCTTTTTCGACTCGCTGCGCTCGGCGTCGGGGGTGTCGGCCCACACCAACCTGTTGTTGGGAAGCAGTCTACTCGGTATCTGCGCCAGGCACCTCATCGCGCGCCCCCGAATAGGAACCCCGTACCGGCAAGCTCCTTGTATGCGGCCCCGTCGCCATCTCCGCGTCGGCCGTCAAGCGGTTGCCGTAGTGGGTAACCGAGAACTACCCGATCTGGAACCTGCCGCGGGCGGGGTGGGCGGCAGGAACCTTCTTCTCTGCGACGACGATGCGCGCGGCGGTTGCCCCTGCTGTGTACAGCTGCCTGCATGGCGGCATGGGACGGTCGCCGCTCTCTTTGACGGTTCCGATTCGGAATCGACTGTGGTCATCTCTGCGCGCAGCGGGTGTTCGCCGGTGTGTCCTGCTTGCGACGCGGTCGGTCATGTGACGGGCCAGGATGATGCTCAGAAGTGATCTGCTGCTGGGACGGAAAGCATGCGATGGCGGACGTCATGGACAACAAGTACTGAGTGTCGGAGAACTTGAGGGAGCACCTTCGGGCGCTGGGGGTTCGCGCTGCCTCTGGAGGCGATGGAGCCGTACATCAGGAGCTGGCACGAGTGGATGCAGGCCTCGGGATCGTTCTGCGACTACCAGGACACGGACGGCATGGGGCGGCTGTACGAGGTGCGCTGCAGGTCGATACACCGGGCAATGAGGGTCTGTCGTGAGTGGGGGTCGCTGCTGCTGAACGACAAGACGCAGGTGGTGTGCGACGCGCAAGAATGTACGGATTGGCTGGCGACGTACCTGGCGGAGACGGGGCTCATGCCGGCGGCACAGGCGACGGTGGTGTGCGCGTTCGGCATGGGCACAGAGGCGTGGGCGCCTGGGCGGACGCGGGCGTTCTGCCGGGGCAAGGCCGTGGATCAATTACAGATGCACCTGCGGGGCGAGTCGGAATACCGCATCGAGACGGTGCGCTTCGATGAGCAAGGGAACGAGGTTGAGCCTGTTGGCGTGTGCCCGGAGTACGAGACGGGCAGCGAGTGGCCGACGTTCGCCATCGTGAAGCCTGCGATCGACAACACGCGGGTGGACATGAGCCCCTACGGGCAGTGAGTACTGCACTTAATTAGTACCAGCGTTCTACAAAAGCGGTACCGGCGTTCCGCGCAGACGGTACCGGCCCAGGATCCAATAGCCTTTCAACAGGAGGGCCGCCAACCGGGCGGCCCGGCCCGTTGGAAGGAGGCCGGCATGGCCACTAAGAAAGAAATAATGCTCCAGCTGCTGAAGGGGGTGGGCTGGAACGACACCGCCCGGTCCCTCCGGTGCAGCAAGGCGACTGTCGCGAAGTGCACCGCGAAGATTGAGGGGGAGGGGATCGACCCCGCCAGGCTCGAGGCGATGACCGACGCGGAGGTCTCGGGCCTCTTTGCCGATGGCCGTGGGAAGCGCGGCGAAGAGTACCTCGAGCCCGACTACGCGCGCGTCTGCGACCAGCTCGCAAGGGTGCCGAAGATGACGCTCGCGCTGCAGTGGGCGCGCTACACCGATTGCAGCCCGGGCAGCAAGAGGCTCTACGGCTACTCGGGCTTCTGAATCTACCCCGATTTCGTTTACACCCCTACGCCGCCTTCAGGCGGCGATCGTCCTCGGGCCGGTTGGCCCGCTCGAACTCCTCGGGGCTGAGGTATCCCAGCGCCGAGTGGGTCCTTACCCTGTTGTAGAAGCACTCGATGTACTCGAAGATCTCGAGCGCCGCCCGCTCTCGGCTCTCGAAGGTGCGCGCGTACACGCACTCGGCCTTGATGACGCCCATGAGCGACTCCATCGCCGCGTTGTCCCAGGGCGACGATATCGAGCCCGTCGACGGCTCGGTCCCGGCCTCGCGCATGGTCTTCCCGAGCAGCAGCGAGGCGTACTGCGACCCGTGATCGCTGTGGCGCGCGCAGCCCTTGCCGGGCCTCCTGCGCGCTATGGCCATCTTGAGCGCGTCGTCGGCGAGCTCGGCCGCCATGCTCGCCGACATCGACCAGCCGACGATCATCCTCGACCACACGTCCATCACGACGGCCAGGTAGAGCCATCCCTGGTGAGTCCTCACGTAGGTGATGTCCGCGAACCACAGCCTGTCCGGCCCGTCCGCGCTGAAGTCGCGCTTCACCAGGTCGGGGGCGGCGCACGGCTGCGGATAAGAGACAGTCGCGCACTAGCTGGGCGCATACCGCTCGGCCCATCCGGCGCGACAGAGGATCGCTGGCGCGGGCCGCACGGGCAGCCGCCACGACAACGCCGTCGCCGAGTCGTTCTTCGCCACGCTCAAGAACGAGATGTACTCGCTCAGGAGCTAGGCGACCCGCGACGAGGCGAGGCGCGCCGTCCTCGAGTACATCGAGGGCTGCTACAACGGGCAGCGCCCCCACTCGACGATCGGCTACCAGATCCCGGCCGAGCGCATGGACGCCTTCATGGGGCGCATCGAGGCCGCCCTAGCGGGCGACGGGGAGACCGGAGGGGAGGTGCCGCTGGCCGCCTAGAACCGACCGCTCCCTGTCCGATATGTTGAGACAGATCAGTTTCTGGCGTCTGGCAAATTCGGGCGCTTCAACAACGGGCACAGACTCATCGAGACGGCGGAGTGATGGGTTGCAGCCGGAACTGTACGTAGCGAACCTTAGCACAAGCGGAACGGTTGCTCGCGATTATCCTGGTTTCCGAAGAGCCTCGGGCGGTTTTTTTCGAGTCCCGCTAAAAAGTAATAATGTGTCAGAAAGCTCTACCGTAATCCTCAAGCGGGCACGCTGAGCAGTGCTCCGCCGACTTCCCGAGCGCCCTCTCGAAGATCACCTGTACGCGCCGCTCAGCCCAACCGCCTCCGTCGCAACGGTCCTCAGACTCAACCTGAACGCCCATCAAGACAGATGCGTCTCATGTCACAGCGACAGCTGAATCACACCGCATCGTTCCAAACGCACTCGATTGTTCGAAGCACCTTTGTAGCCCACCATTGGAAGCCAGCAATGAGCATTCCCAGATATGTCGTTTTGACAAAGTCGAGCACATACTTCGGCCAACGCCAGTTGTTGTACAGCAGCTGCGGGATCGCCTGCCCCAGCACGAGACCCCATGCGCCAAGCCCGAATGACCCACACAGCACGCAGCTCAGGGCGATACCCGCTGCCGTTGAAATGAGGTACGCTTTGAAATAGGGGATTTTGTTCATGCTGACAATGATGTTGCAGAACAGTGAGTGCTGGTTGAGCAGAAAGTAGTAGACTGCAATCCCGAAGAACAACATCCTGTCACAGACAAAACCCCTCTTGAAGAACGTAAGAATCGGTAGGGCAGCGAAGGCGGCGAGAAGCACCCCGATTAAGTACATCACCACGTAGCAAGACATTCCTCGGTCGAGCAGCTTTCGCTGCGAGCTGCGATCTCCACTCACGTATGCAGCTTGGAAGGTGGGGAAACAGGAACGCATGTACGTACTCGAGAGATTGTAGATCGCCGAAGCAAACTGAATCATCACGGAATAGGTAGCCGTCTGTTCAAGGCCCAAGAACATCGAGCTCAGAAGCGAGGTGGCCTGGGTCGCCCCGTACCAAGCGAGGGAGACGACGCCATCGCGCCACGCGACGAACGACACGGTACCGAGCACGGAGCGCATCTCCGCTCCCGTAACCGCTCCTACGTCAGAGCGCAACCCCTCCTGGACGTCACGATGCTTATGAAACTCGGAGTTAGCAATTGCTCTTAGAAGAATGCTGTAGAAAAGAACCCCGAGGGCTGCAGCCAAAAGCCCAAACCCCATAAAAAGCAACAATGCCGTAAGGAGTAGCTGGATCAGGCGCGCAAGCGTTTTCGCCTTGTTCTCCCCAGCGACGTCACCCACGCCCCTGAGGAATGTCAGACAGTAGAGGAAGTAGAGGTTCGTGAAGATCGCAACGACGAATATGCACCACGAGGGCAGCGAGCCGTTGATTGAAAAGCCTCTAGTAACGCCCGACACGTAAGCCGTCCCAACCGTAACGGACAGCGCCAGTGCGACGACGCCCATGACCGCGTAGATGGTCTTAGACGTTCGCAGCACCGCCCTCATGAGGTGCCAGTCAACTCCATCCTCCACAGAAGAGCAATCGCAGCCTTCCTTCGTCAATCGTCGGGCTCCGCTTAGGACGTAAAGGATGTTCCTCGAAAGCGTCGCCGTAAACCCAAACTCTAAAAGACTGGAGAAGCCGGAGACGGCGATGAAAACGTACCAGAGACCTATCTGCTCGGTCGATAGAAAGATGAGCAGCAGCGGCATAAGGAGGAAATTGCTGACCATCGACATAATCGTACCGATGTAATTCCAGATTACATCTCTTTTACCCACACTGATTTTATTTGAATTCATGTGCTCATCATCCTTTAGAAGAATAATCTGCCGTATACGCAATGCGTCCATTATATATAATATTCTGTAACTACTAAATAGTATAGTTTGTTATTTGTTTTAGTGATTAGAATTCCCATTCAGCCAGCCGTTGTCTTTTGCTGATTGATGGCGTAGTAATCAGACAATGGCAAGAGAAGATATAGGTAGCAATAATATGTAGCACTATCAAATATCATCAGTATTAGATAAACAGTCAGTGCGCATGTAATCCAGTAGCGTGCATGAAGATCAGTAATTATTCTTATTTGTACAGCATATGTAATTATCATTGTAATAAACAGAATGAGTAGCACTATTCCCCCATCTAATAGTGTCTGCATCAACTGGTTATGCGCATAATTCATTATTCCACCCCAAAAGAGGGTCATTTGAACCCCTTGAACCCCATACCCCAAAACCGGCTCTTCTTGAATCAGCCCTATAGCTTCTCGCCAAACATAGTCTCTGCCGTTAAATCCCCAATCAAAGCCAAATAACGTGCTATTTCTAACCGACAGATCTACAACAAGAAGAGATGCAATAATGAGAACAGCGGCAAGCATTGGAGCGCTATTGCCAATCATCAACTTCACTTTCTTGTTTTTATTCAAGATGAGTGCTATAAAAAACAATATAAGAACAACTTTAGATGAATCTGTATCGACGCTCCAGAGCGCCAGCACGACAAGAGCGACAAGCAATATTATTCTTTTACAACTCTTTTTAGGAAGATGGCTAGAATATAAACTAACAGCGAGAAATGCAATTATCGCCTCTTGGGCAACCACTTGAATATGTCCAAAGAAACATGCTGTCTGCTGGCCACGATACACATCAAGATACGTAAAAATATTCTGAAATAAAAATAGAATAATCATTATATTTATTATTGCATTGAGGATGCTTTTATGGTCTTTCGCAAAAGCAAAAGTCAACCATAAGCATAGCAGAGGCCATGCAAATAGAGCCTGGAGTCCCTCAGCAAAACCTTGCTGATCATATAAAGTAATAAGAATAGAGGACATAAAGAAAAGAACCACGAAGATACTTCGTACTGTAATCTGAATAGTAATATTCATTAAATGTTTTGCCAAAAAACAAAGCATAATCAGCATTGCAAGATAAAGCCAAGCTGTAAAGAACTGCTTCGACAGAGGAACAAGCTGATCCAGCCCTTTTGGATACAAGAAGGGAATTAATATCAGATATATTGAAATATGAAACACTGTGACCTGGGATATTTTAGTTGTATGCGTTGCTCTCCGATTTGATATAAGTCGAAAGTCATCTTGAGAAACGCTCCTGCTGGTCAGATGATTTAGTATTTTATCCATGGAGCATCTCCTTAATTCTTGCAATGCGTTCGAGACCTAACAGCCCTATTATTTTTCTACGCATTTTCTGTCTCGACGTACCCCAAGAATTACTGTAGCGATGGATTGAAAACGTCTCATCACACAGGAGGTTTTCCGAGCTTCTGCTAGGTGCAATGGGATCAAAATATCTTGGTGGGTAAACCCTTATCCCGTTGATATCCACAACAGAGTCTATATGCTGATAGCCATGTTGGACGAGCACTTCGTTGTTGAGATATGGACAAGCGATTTCCTTAGTGCGGTTTTGGTCAAACGCAATAGTGTCGTAAAGGTCTAGCATGTCACCTACGACCCTGTTTCCCTTCTTCGCTCCAAAACCCAACCCCGTATTGCATAAAAGAACAACCTGCTCAATTCCGAAGTAGCAGTTGCAGTTCAATAAATCATCAAGATTCCGCAACACTTCGACATCCGTATCGAAGTAATTTCCCCCATTGTCATAGATGATCTTAAGTCGTGCGTAGTCAGATACAAACGCCCATGCTTTGGCTTCGTAAGCAGCCTTGCAGAATGGATGGCAACCCACATCAAAGTTGCTCTCATCCCATCTCACTATCTTGTAATCTGGACAATGTCTTTTCCAACTGTCTATGCATTTTCGCGCATCTCTTGGCAGCGGCTTGCCGCCGAACCAGCAGTAGTGAATAACTTTTGGAATCATGAATCAGAGGCCTCAATCTTGGTTGGCATTCGGACTATTTCCTTCAGTTGAAAGGCTGTTTATGTATGCCGTCACATTGAAGGCTCGGTTATGGCCGAACGGTTCGTAGGATGCACGGATATACTCGTGGTCCTTTGGGCAGCGCATCTTGACACAGGAGGACACTTTGGAATGATCCCGTGCGCTGAAAACCACCTTGTGCTCCAATGGCAATGCATCAAAGGCCAAGAGATCTTCCTCTGTAGCACCGTTCTGATCGTTGAGCTTATACAAGAGGCGATCGTAGTTGACGCGGCCGACGCGAGACTCCCACTTCCGCCGAGCAGCCTTCTCATCGTGGTAGTGCAGCATATGCAGCTCCACGTCGCCCACGCGCCCGATGAGATAGGTACCCCAGTTGTCATTAGTGCGGAGCACCGAAGCCCACTTTGACTCCTCCGGAGTAATAAACTCAAGGGGTTTAGCCAGATACCCAGGAAGATCGGCGCAGAGACGCACGAAGTCTGCCGGCATGATGAACATGCCTATAGTCGGACTCATCTTCCTGAGACCGTAGCTCTCGTAGACCATGCCGCCCCAGCAGTTGTTGGATATGATCGTGAAGTCGGTCACCAGGAGCTCACCCCTCAGCCTGTCCCGGAGCAGCGGGACGGCCACCTTGGAGCGCCACTTGAGCCTCACGGTCTCCCAGGTGAGGCGCGACAGCTTTTCCATCAGGCCCATCGCTCACGCCCCCGCCCGGCGCAGCAAGGCGCCTGACGAGCTTCGCGGGAGCGCCGGCGTAGACGCCAGGCTCCTCCAGGGAGCGCGTGACGACCGCCCCCCCCCCGACGCAAATCCGGTCGGCGATTCTCACGCCGCGCGTGACGAGGGAGTTTGCACCGATCCAGCAGCGCTCGCCAACCTCGACGGGGGACGCGACGAGGTCGCCCGAAACCCCGCCTTCCCCGAAAGCATGGTCGTGGTCGTACACGCACGCGTTGGGGCCGAGCATGGCGCGGTCGCCCACGCGCACCGACTCCGCGGCCACAACGCGGGCGTTTGCGTTCATGAAGACGCCATCGCCGAGGATGACGCGAGCGCCGGGGTTCACCTGGACGAGGCAGTTCTCGCTGAGGTAGAGGCCTGCGCCGACATCGAGCCGGCCGCCCCCGGCGACGCGGATCCTGGCCCCGCGCCCTATGTAGACGGGCTTGCCGCCGCGCGGCCAGGAGACCCTGAGGCCCAGCCCGGCCTTCAGGGCAGCGAGACGGACGGCGCTCGCCGACCACTTGATAATCTTGGAGAGATTCATCATGACACCCCCTTGACGTAGAATTCGCGGAGCATCGCCGCGTTCTTCTTGATGTCGTAGCCCGCTTCAGACACATCGCGGGTTGCTCGTCTGCTGTCGAGTCTGCGATTTGACTGGGAAAAGGCCTCCTCGACGTACGCCGCCCATGCGGAAGCCGGCTCTGAAAGCGAGACGAAACGTACGAGCGGAGTGACGGCGCATTCGCGCGTCACGGAGTCCGAAACGATACACGGCAATCCGTTTATCTGCCACTCGAGGACGACGTTTGGAAACCCTTCGTACAGCGAGGGAAGAATCATGCAGTCCAAGGCGTTCAACAAGAATGGGACGTCGGACCTTCTGCCCAGGAACAGCACAGACGAGCCGATACCCAACTTGCTAGCCAGTTCCCGAGTCTCAGGAAGCAAGCCGCCGTCGCCGATCAGGACAAGCTTGTATTTCGTCGAACGATTGCGGAGTTCTCGGAAGACCTCCAGCAGCTTCGCGTGGTTCTTCTGCTCGTTGAATCTTCCGACGTGTCCGATTGCTACTGCGTTCTGAGGTATGGCAAGCCTCTCCCTCGCCATTTTTCTAGCATTCGCGTCAAAAGTGAAATCGCAGACGTTCTTTCCGTTCGGTATGATAGCGAAGTTGTTGTCTCCAAACAGCCATTTGCCCGCATCCCTTCCGCAGGCGAGCCGGACGTTAGCAAGTTTTCTCATCAGTGGCCTTGCAACCTTATCAAGCACAATATGCTGACACGTCGTGTTGTGGGAGTGAGCAATCCTTATCGGAACTCCGCTGACTGCAGCCACCGCAAGCTCCAATGCAACAAGACCACTGCTGCCGCAGATATGGAAAACGTCATATTGCCGAGCCTCCGTCAGCCTGCGCAAAGCTCGAGCGTATCCGAATGGGTCATTTTGACGCGATGGCAGGATATGAACGTTCGTGACGTGCTTACGGACGGCTTCGATGACAGCCTGGTCGGTTCCCGACCAGGCCACAACGTCAATCTCGATTCCGTCAAGATTCATCGCTCCGATAATCGCCTTGATCCAAGAGGTGATCCCGTCGTTCTTGATACCCCCTGTGCTCGCCACAAGAATTCTTCTGTTACCCCGGTTGCTAATCATGCTTGCCCCTGCGTCTCCACTTCGACCTTATGTAACTTGCGGCGCTGCAGCATGGCCCAGGGAATGGCCCTCGGGCATACGCCCATGACGATCGCGCGAAGGCGATCCTTCGTCGAAATCGGAACTTTGAGGGCAATCTTCCACTGGCTGCGCGTGACGTCGAGAACCTTCCGGTAGAAGTCCCGGCACTCGCCCTCGGAGCGAGACAGCACGACGAGGTCGTACGCGTCAGAGTTCGTCCTCCACCAGGCGTATTGCCAGGAGGATTCGAACTCATCCGAATCAATCCTCGAATGTTGCCTTATCAGCTCGATAGCATGGATACCGTTCTCCCATTTGCGCACGTCGAACCTTGTGGTGACGCTGTTCGCGTTGTCCTTGCGATAATGGTAGAGTCTCCGGTTGCCAACCGCGACCCTGTCCACCGCCTGAAAGGCCAAACAGTTGAAGTTGAACCCCTCGCCGACAGCAAGTTCCTCGAAGAAGCGAATCCCGTTTTTTTCGAGGCTGCAACGCTCGAATATTCGAGCGTTGCAGCCTATGGGCAGGCGGTAACGCAGTGTGGCGAGCAACGCCTGCTCGCCCGTCCAGACCTCTCGGGTCTCCTTCCGAGGCCGGCCGCCCCCGAAGTCTGTCTCGAAGCTTCTCATGGTGGCGATGGGAGCGCCTGCCCACTGGGCGAGCCCCAGCAGGTACTCTACGTATTCCGGGTGAACCCAGTCGTCGCCGTCCGCGAAACAGACCCATTCGCCGCCGGCGGCATCGATTCCCGCGTTTCGGGCTGCGCTCACACCGGCGTTATCTCTGTGTAGAACACGCACGCGGAAATCGCCTGCGGCGATGGCATCGCAGATCTCCGAAGAGCCGTCCGTGGAGCCGTCATCAACAAGTAACAACTCAAGATCCCGATGCGTCTGGCCGAGAATGGACTCAGCGCACTTCGGGAGAAACGCCGCCACGTTGTAGACGGGAACTATCACGCTAACTTTAGGCATATCTGAAACTCCTGCACTTCACGTGGACCAGACCCCCTCGTCCAGGCGCCGGATGACGCGGCAAGGGACACCCCCCCCAAGCAGTTCTCCGGGAAGTCCTTCGTCACAACGGCGCCGGCGGCGATCACGCTGCCCGCGCCGATTCGCACGCCGGGGAGTATTGTCGCCCGCGTGCCGATCCAGCAGCCGTCGCCGATCTCGATCCCGTCGTTGTAGACCTCGCCCGCACGGCGCCGTGCATCGCCCGTCTCGTGGGTGATGCAGCAGAACATTACCTCGGGAGCGACCTTCGCCTCGTTACCGATCACAACCGTGCAGGGGTAGCGCACGCTGGAGTAGAAGCGACAACCGTTGCCGATGAAAGCCTCGCGACCGACATGGAGATCGGACACCTGGAAGAGCACCCCGCTGCGAACGAGAGCCGTACAGTCCACGTCGAGACCGGATAACCTGAGCAGGCGCACGCGGAAAGGAGCCGCGACGTGCGTGGCCTGAAGCGCCCTGAGCGCTCTGACGAAAAGCAATTTGAGTTTCAACGCAAACCATCTCCCGTACAGAGCGAGATTTGCTCGGTAAGGTAAGCGCGGGCGGCGGCGCGTCCCTCGCCGATCCGGGCGCGCACAGGAGTCCAGTCGGGGGCGGCGTCGAGCAGTCGGGGAAAGTCGGTTGGCGAGGATGCGGCGCGGGACTCGAGGCCCAAGCGCGCGAGCAGGTCGGCGAGCTTCTCGGCGTTGCCGTAGCCCCGCCTGCGCACGATGGTGGCGAACGGCCGCTCGGCGATGACGGACAGGATGGTGCCGTGGAAGGTGTCGGTGAGCACGCACTCGGCGCCCCGGAAGGCTGCCAGCACCTCGAGGGGGCCGAGGTCGAGGAACCCGTCGCAGCACCCCTGGACGCCGCCGACGTTGACGACCCTGAGGCCGCTCTCGTCGGCGTAGGAGCGCAGCGCGGCGCACTCCTCACTTGTGAGCCTGCCAGAGTAGGCGTAGGCGATCATGTAGCGCCCCTCGACGGGGCTCGCCGGGACGTCCTCCTCGCCGAAGAAGTCCCAGGCGAGCACGGGGTCGAGATTGCGTGCCGGGTCCGTCCCGGCGAGCTCCCGCACCACAGAGGCGGTGTTCTCGTCGCGCACCGACACGGCGTCGAGGCTCCGGAGCCAGCCGGCCACCTCGCCGGCAACGCCGTGCTCGCGCAGCTTCGCGACGGTCGTGTTCCCGCAGGATGCGGCGTAGGTGATAGTGCGATCCGCTTCGGAGCCCGCGCCGAACAGGTCGGGGCTGAATCCCACGTTGGCGTTGGCCTGCACGCAGTTGAACACCTCGTCCGACCCGATGACGAGCATGTCGAGGTCGTCTGTGCGGCAATCCGGCTCGGCGGGCAGCCCCAGCAGCGGCCAGGTGCGCTCGTCGTATCGCCGCTTGTAGTTGGCGTAGGCGAGCTTGGCCGCGAGCGGCCCCGGCCCCTCCAGGACCTCGGCGAGCTTGGCCGCGGGGCGCGGCAGGCGGCTCGGGCGTTCCGGCTCCACCAGGCAGGGACCCGGATGGTAGTCGACGAAGCGAACCTCGCACCCCAGCGACTCCAGCATCCTCCTCAGACCGTAGGCCTGCAGGAACGACCCATAGTTGCGTATCCTCTGCATTGACATGATGCCGACGCGCGGCTCATCCATAAAGCTACAGCCTCTCTATCCGCTCGCGAAGCTCACGGCAGAACTCCGCGTTGTGGCTCCTGAACCCGGCGCCCGACCTCGACAGCCGGCGCGCCCCCTCGATGGCGGCGGCCAGGTCGGCGACGTCGTAGACTGGCACGATCCCGCCCTGCCGCTCCGCCACTAGGCGCACGAACGCCTCCTGGTGGTCGTTCACGTGCTCGCCGAACCGCTCATAGCGGGGCACGACGACCGGCACCTTTCCAGCCGCCATCGCCTCGATGAAGGAGGACGGCCCGCCGTGGGTGACCACGACGTCGGCCTCCTCCATGCGCGAGCGCATCTCGGGGGCGGGCACGAACCTCGCCCATCCGCAGTGCTCGGGCTCGTACGTGCAGTAGCCCGTCTGGACGAAGGCCTCCTCCTCGAGCGTCCCGTCCGCGACGAGCCCGTCTATCGCCTTGACCAGCCTGTCGAAGGGCTGCTCGTGGGTTCCGACAGTAACGAACACCATCCGCACCGCCCCCTAGAAGACCGGCCCGAGGTTCACGGAGCCGGGGTAGACCGCCTCCATCTCGGGCCACTGGACGACGAACAGGTCGGTCATGCGTCGCACGAGCCTGCCGGTGAGCGTGGGCGCGTCGACGCGGTCGAAGACCTCCACGTAGACGGTCCTGGCGCCCAGGAGCTTGCCGACCAGGAAGAACGGCACCGCCACCGCAGCTCCGGACGACACGATGAGGTCGGGCCTCTCCTTCCGGAGAACCCTGATCGCGAGCAGCGTGTTCCTCACCGTGTTCCAGAGGTTGCGGTTCGTCGGGAAGAAGCAGTGGTAGACGCGCTCGCCCGCGAGTGCGGTGTTGGCGTCCTCCTTGTCGAAGGTCACCCAGAACCGGTCTGCCGCCTGGCAGATCACCGGCATGAGCATGCGCATGTGCGTGAGGTGCCCGCCCGAGGAGGTGGGGATGCACACCTTCGCTTTCGAAAGGTCCATCAGTACGCCCCCTTCCCGTCGAGCATGGAGCGCACGGTGTCGAAGACCAAGCCGAGGTCGTGGGAGAGCGAGCTCTTCTCGATGTACTCCAGGTCGGCGTCAACCATGCCGTCGAACGTCGAGTCGCTGCGCTCGCCTGCCTGCCACGCTCCCCCGCAGCCCGGTTTGACGCGCAGGCGCTGCATGGCGCGCTCGCCGTACTGGACGATCTCCCTGGGGAGCGCGGGGCGCGGGCCGATGAGGCTCATCTGCCCGACGAACACGTTGAGCAGCTGGGGCAGCTCGTCGATGGAGTGCCTGCGGATGAACGTGCCGATGCCGGGGATGACCCGCGGGTCGTCTTTGATCTTGAAGAGCGGGCCGTCGGCCTCGTTGGAGTCCTGGAGTTCTTTCAGCATCTCGTCGGCGTGGGGCACCATGCTCCGGAACTTCCACATACGGAAGAGGCGGTAGGTGCCGTCTCTGCGCACGCGCCCCACGCGCAGCTGGCTGTAGAGCGGGCCCGCGCCCGGGGACTTGGCACAGATGGCGGCAGAGAGGACGAGGCCGGGCATCAGCAGCACGGCGATGGCGAGGCCTGACGCCACAATGTCGAAGGCGCGTTTGGCCGTGCGGTAGCCGTGGCGGCTCAGCAGCGGGCGGACGCCCGAGTCCGCGCCGAGCAGCATGTGCGCCGCCTCGGCGTCGGTTACGCTCGCCTGGATCCAGCCGGCCTTTTCTTCGGTTATCGCTTTGGGCTCGGAGATCTCCGGCACCGCCTCCTCAGGGGTCACCGCGACAGCCCCCGCATGCCCATGCGTGGCATCGAGTGCCCGCCCCTCGATTGCTGGGGGCACGCCTTGTTCCATCAGTCCCATTGACAAAAGATCCCGACCCCGGTCCCGTGTTCCTGCAGTTGCGGTAGTGCTTGGTAATCAACCGTTCGCGTCAGCTCTTGAACGGCACGTCTATGGGAGCCTGCTCGGTGAAGGCGGTATCGTCCTCCCCCACGAGCACCTGGCAGCGCCTGCGGTGCCGGTCGACCTTGGAGATGCGCGACTCCTGGCCCACCAGGGGCCCGGACTGCACGTGCAGCGCCCCGTCCACGATGACGGCGGTGGAGCTGCGGATGACGTGCGACGCGTCCATGGCGGAGGCGTACCACGCCGCCGCCTCGTCGGCGAGCGGGGCCCAGGAGCGGGCCTCTGTCCCCACGAGCTCCACGGGAAGAGTCAGGCGGGCGAGCGATTTGGCGAGCCCCGCCGCGTCCGAGGAGATCGCGAACGCGTACCCCCGGTACATGTTCACCGGCTCCAGGAACCAGGTCCCGCCGCGCTTCATCCAGCGCTCCTTGCGCAGGACGAAGGCGTCTGAGAGGACCGATTCGGGGAGCAGACGTTTCAGCTCCGCGCAGAGGCTCGCCTCGCGCCCCTCCGGCATCCGCAGGAGGTACCAGCGCTCGCGGCCGCGCGGGGTGCGCCGCCCCATGGGGAGCCCCGCGGCCAGGCTGCCGCCGCGGGCTCCCGACCTCGCTGATGGCGCTGCTGCAACGGGCATCCCGGCCCCTCCTCCCCGGCCCCGCCGCGCCCCAGAGGGCGCGAAAAGGTACACGTTTTGAAGGGGTGCCTGATTATCAAAAGTCAAGAGTGGGACGCATGTGGAGAGCTGCGGTTTCTTTACACGCCGCAGCCCTTCGATGTGTATAATAGGGTCCGAAATATGATTCTAAAAAGGTGTACTTTTTGACGTCGTCTGCGCCGCCTTCTACCTGCGCATTCGTGCCCTTCCTCTTCACGTGCCGTCGCATTCTCCACCTGGTCCCCATGCGGCAGCCTTCCCGATGTGGGAAACGGATACCTTGATGCACCGTTCCGTCACCGACCTCGCGATATACTCCGCAAGGCGATCTTTCCTGGTGTTTTTGCAGAGGCCGGGCCGTCTCTTCTTGAGCCTGCCGAACCTCACGCCGCGCGCCCTGGCGGCGGCGATGCCTTCCGCCTGGCGCTGGTGGATGCTCTCGCGCTCCACCTGGGCCACGTAGGAGAGCAGCTGCAGCACGATGTCGGATATGAGCGCACCCGTCACGCCGCCCCTGTCCTCTCGGGTGTCCAGAAGCGGCATGTCCAGCACCACGACGTCGACGCGGACCTCCTTGGTGATGGCGCTCCACTGCTCGATAATCTCCTCACAGCCGCGGCCCAGCCGGTCTATCGACTTCACCACGAGCACGTCGCCCGCCCGCAGCGCTGCCGTCAGGCGAATCCACTCCGGCCGCTCGAAGTCCCTCCCGCTCGCCTTGTCCGCGAACACCTCGTCCACGCCGAACGCGACGAGCGCGTCCAGCTGCTTGCCCAGGTTCTGCTCCCGCGTTGACACCCGCGCGTACCCGTACGTCCTCCATGCTATGAAAACCTCCTCCTTGTCCGCGGCGCGCAACCGCCGCCACCGGCGGCAATCCCGCGCCTCCGCCCCGACAAGAAGGGAGGTAAAAAGCCGTCGCAGATCGAGACGCTGGCAGAATGTACAGGCAGGAAGCGAGATCGAAGGGAGCCGGCCATGAACCTCGGCAAGGAGAGCGAGACCGTCGAGCACAAGCGGTCGACGTCGGAGCTGCGCGAGGGCATGGAGTCGGCGGCCTCGATCCTGAACAAGCACGGACGGGGCACGCTGTACTTCGGCGTGAGGCCCTCCGACGGCGAGGTCGTGGGCCAGGACGTCTCCGAGAAGACGCTGCGCGACGTGTCGCAGGCGTTCACCAACCGGATCGAGCCGAGGGTGTACCCCACCGTCGAGCACCTGGTGACCGAGGACGGGTAATCCTGCATATGGGCGGCCTTCTCGGGAGACGAGCGCCCCTACGCCTGCGACGGGCGCTACCGGATCAGGAGCGCGGACGAGGACCTGCCGATGAGCGTAGCGGCGCTCGAGGGGATGATGCTGGAGCGCGCGGCGAAGCGGGACCCGTGGGACGGGAGGTCGTCGGGGCGGTCGCTGTCCGAGGTCGACGAGGAGACGTTGCGAGCCTACGTGGAGCGCGGCGTGGAGCGCCGCCGTATCCCCTTCGGCTACACGGACGCGCGCGACGTGCTGGCCCGCTTGGGGCTGCTCTGCGACGATGGTTGCCTCACCAACGCGGCCGCAGCGTGCTTCTGCCCGTCCAAGAACGTCATGCTGCGCATGGGGGTGCTTGCCGACAGCGAGCGGGTGCACATCCTTGACAACCGTCAGGAGACGGGCACGCTCTTTCAGCTGGTAGAGGCCGCCGAGCTTTACATCCTGAACAACATCCGGCGTGCCTTCGTCATTGACGGCTCGTCCCTGCACCGGGAGAAGGTGCCCGAAATCCCGCTCAGCGCGATCCGCGAGGCGCTGTTCAACGCGTTCTGCCACCGGCGCTACGAGGACGACGCGGCGATACAGATCGACATATTCTGGGACGCCGTGGACATCTACAGCCCCGGTTCCTTCCCCGCAGGGTACGCGCCGGAGGACTACCTGTCCGGCGCGGTAACGGCCTCCAAGCCGCGCAACCAGCTGATCGCTCGCACCCTCTACCGCTCCGACGACATCGAGACCTACGGCACGGGACTGAGGCGCATCAAGGCCGCATGCGACGCGCAGGGCGTGCCCGTGGAAGTATTCGAGTGTGTGGGCAGTGTGCACGTGCGGTTCACGCGCGCGGAGGCCGTCGCGGGGGGCGACCCCGCGACCGGGGGCCCGCTTAGGGATGGCGCGTCCGACGCCACCGAGAGCAGGAAGACGGCCGTGCTGCGCCGCGCGCGCGAACGCGGCGGCATCACGACCGCAGAAGCAGCCGAGCTGCTCGACGTCAAGGACTACACCGCCCGGAGGATCCTCAACGCCATGGCGGATAACGGCTTCCTTGAGAAGACCGGGGGCCGCAGGGGGCGGGTCTACAAACCTGCCCAGGGTTCTTATTAACAGTGCTGTTAATAAGGCTGTTAAAAGGGGCATGCAGGTAAAAGCGCTTGTTTCGAGCTGATTGACAGCCTAATTAACACGGCAGGCGATTGCGCCTGACGGAACGCGCAGATGCGTGCGAGGCGGGCGCGGTATGAGGCGCCGTTCCGCGCCCGCCCTGCGCGCGGGTCATCGCGACGGTGCGCCGTGTCGCGATGTCGCAAAAGCGGCGGCTTGTGACGCTTCCATAGCCTGAACCCATCTGATGTGCGCGCAGGTTCGTCGAGCGCGGGCGAGAAAGGGGGCCCATCTCCTTCGAGCGCCGCTCCGTGGAGGGGACGCTCTCAAGCCTGCACCTCCTCGCAGGCGGGAGGCTCACCAACGCCGCCGCCGTGCTGTTCTGCCCGTCGGTGGGCGTGCAGCTCAAGATGGGCGTGTTCAAGACGCGCGAGCGGACCGAGGCGCTCGACGTGCGACTGAAGTCGAAAACGCTGTTCCGCTTGGTGGACGAGGCGGAGTTCTTCATCGCCAACAACATCCGCAGGCGCTTCGTGGTTGCCGGCAAGCGCACGCGAGACGAAATCCCCGAGATACCCTTCGAGGCGATCCGCGAGGCGCTCATGAACGCCTACGCCCACCGGATCTGGTACCGTCCCGGCTACGTGCAGGTGGACGTCTACAGCGACGCCGTGGACATCATCAGCCCCGGCTGGTTCATCGACGGGCAAGACCCCGACGATCACTTGGCGGGCGTGAGCAGCGACTCGACCACCCGCAACGAGCTCCTCGCGACGACGCTGTGCCGCTCCGGCGACATCGAGTCGTCTGGCATGGGTATCAGGAAGATCCGCGACCTGTGCGACAGGGCTGGCGTCCGAGTGAGCTACGAGGAGGTCCCGTTCGGAACCAAGCTCACCTTCCATCGCCCCGACCCCTTTGCAGGTGCGGACGGCAGCGAAGAGGGCCGAGAATGTTCCGGCAAAGTTCCGGCACGTATCATCTTCGAACCACTCAGACAGCGCGGTGCCAGATAGAGGATATCCCCTCGTCATTACACAAAATCGCAAACAGGCAGCCCGCTCATGGTGGCGGCCGGTACAAAGCAACGGTCCCAATGTGCCGATCCCTCTCTGGGACAGTCAAAAAAACCATGTATACGAGTTTGGTGCGATTTTTGAGTGCCCTTTCACCCTATGCGCCGCACCCTTCGACAAAGCCGCAGGATTCAACTGGGCTTTTGTCGAGGGGCTCGGCGCATATGGACGGAAGGCACTCAAAAATCGCACCAAACTCAACCTATGTCCTTTGTGGGTTTTAATTTGGACTGATTTTTATGCAAGCAGATTCTCGCTACCTGCTGGTTTATCAGCGCAATATACATGCTAAAAACCGGGCATGGTAGCGCGTCCGGCAGACCCGTCGCCAGGCTCAGCGTAACCTGAGACCGCTTGAGGCCGAGGGGCTTGTCGTGCGAAACGGCGAGGGGCGGGGCACGAGCTGGAGCAAGAGCAATGGGAAGCAAGCAGACTGATAGCAATCGCGACATCGCGTCATGTCGCGATGCCACGAAAGAAGCGGCGGCCTGTGACGCGCCTCTAGCCCTCTTCCGACCGTGCGGTCTTCCAGGCCCCCGACAACATGCTGCGCTCCATGAACGCCTTGGGGCTCAAGAACACGAAGTCGCGCCGCGCCAAGATGCGCAACCTCCGAGTCACCCACATAGCGGCGACACTCTACAGGTCCCATGAGCTCCGCTCGCGCGAGTCCACCCGTGCCGGCACGCCGAGGCGATGGACTCGGTTCGCCGCGCGTTCGACGCCGCGCGCCGCCGCGCTGGTAGAATGGACACCCGAGCCAACAAGGAGCCGCCCATGACTGAACAGACCCAAAACATCACCCAGTCCCAGCCGGCGCCAGAGCGCCCCACTCAAGACCAGACCGAATCGTTCCAAGCAAAGCGTCACTCCAAGCCTCTGCTCACCATCGGGCAGCAGATCGCCCACATGAAGGCAAAGGGTATCGCCTTCGAGCTCTGCTCCGAGGAGGAGGCCGCCTCCCACCTACGCACCAAATGCCAGTTCTTCCGCGTATACGCCTACCGCAAGCTCTTCCCCAAGCACGTCGGCGGCCCGCGCGATGGCCAGTACGTCAACTTGGACTTCGGGCACCTCAAGACCCTCTCCAACCTCGACCGCATGCTGCGCGACGTCCTGCTCCCCATGACCCTCGACGTCGAGCATTTCGCCAAGGTGCGCCTGCTCGCCGCCGCCGAGGACCATGGCGAGGACGGCTACGCCCTCATGCTCGACTACTACGAAAGCCGCTCGGAGGAGCAGCGGTCCTACATTGAGTCGGAGCTCGACCGTCGGATGAAGGACCCCTACGTCGGCGCCGTCGTACGCAAGTACCGGTACGACATGCCGGTATGGGCGTTCTGCGAGGTCGTTCCCTTCGGGATGTTCTCCGGCCTCGTCAAGTTCTGTGCCGACAGATGGGAAGATGAGGACCTCCAGGACGTTCACTACTTGCTCAAGTACACGCGCTCCGTCCGTAACGCGACTGCACACGGCGCATGTGGAGTCAACGGGCTCACCGATGCCGACCCGCGCATGCGCCCACCGGCATCCCTCGTGAACGCGCTTACGTCGACGGAAGTCCCCAAGCGCCTGCGTGCCAAATGGCTGCGCGGCACGAGAATGGTGCAGATGTGCGCGATGCTGCACCTGTACGCGCAGATCGTTCCTGCAGGAGAGGCCCGAGCGGAAAGGGAGCGGCATCTCACCTCGCTGTTCGCCGCCGTCCGCTCAAGTGACGTACCCGTGGAAAACCCGGCAGTCGCCGCCCTGCTGTTCATCGAGCGCTTGACGAAGGCGGTAGGCCTGCTACAATGACCTCATCTAGCAAAGCCTTCGGGCTTATCGGGGCGGGACTGCGAAAGCGGTTCTGCCCCGTTTTCGTTTCGGACGGCTTCCCCGCGACCGGATAAGCGGAACTGTTGTCTTCCTGCACTCGACCTGCAACTGCCGACGCCATGTCCTACCCCCAAGCGAAATCGTCGGCACAGCACTCCGATTAACAATGTTGCTGATCAAGCTGTAAGAAAAATCATGCGGGAAATGAACCTGCTTTGGGTTAATCGAGACGCCCCATCAAACCCAGCACCATCAGAGCGCCCCAAGGCGACCCGCCCCCGCACAACACGGCCGCAGGTCACCTCGAGACGTCTCAGCCTATCAACTCCGCAACAACCCGGCAACCTCACCGGCAAGCGTGATGGTCCCGGCAGCAACAACGGGCTCTCCCGCCTCGGTGAGCGCGTCCAGCGCGTCGGCGACCGTGTCGTAGACGGAAAGCAGGCCGTCAGGCGCCCTCCCCTCTCGCTCGAGCTCCTCGGCGACAAGCTGCGCAAGCTCACCGGGAGCAAGCGCGCGGTCGGATGCCGTCGCCGTCACCGCGAAGCGCGGGAACGCCGGGACGAGCGTGCGCACGATGCCGGACACGTCCTTATCGGAAAGCGCCGCGATGAGCAGCAGCGGCCGCTTCGAGACGTCCTCGTCGACCTCATCGAGCGCGCTGACGAAGTTCTCGCAGCTCTGAGGGTTGTGGCAGGCATCGATGAGGACAAGGGGCCGACGCCGCACGATATCGAACCGCCCGGGCGTGGGGCAGGTCTCCAAGCTGAGCTGGAGCGAGGCGGGGCTCAGCTGGCGGCCGAGATACGCCTCGACCAGATGGATGGCGCAGGCGGCGTTTTGAGGCTGGTAGCTCGGCTTGGGAAAGCGTACCTCGTAAGTTGTCCGCTCAGTTGCCGTGGCGAAGGCGAGCATGTCTCCCACATGGCGCGGAAGCTCGCGCACCTCATGGGTCACGACGAGCGGCGTCACCCCGCAAGCTTCGCAGCGCTCGTCCATCACGCGCTGCACCTCCGGCTCGTGCGTCCCCTCGCCGAGCACGACGATGCGCCCCGGCTTGATGACAGCAGCCTTCTCGGCCGCAATCTCGCCCAAGGTATCGCCCAGGATGCGCATGTGGTCGAGCCCGATGCCCGTGATGGCGACCGCCACCGGATCGGCCGCGCTCGTGGCGTCCCAGCGGCCGCCCATACCCACCTCGAGCACCGCGACATCGACCCTCGCCTCGGCGAAGACGACGAACGCGGCAACGGTCAGCAGGTCGAACGGCGTGATCGTGTAAGCGCGCTGCCCCGCCGCCGTGCGCGCCGCCTTGACGAAGCCGGAGCCGAAGCCGGCATCGACGTGCCAGTCCTCGAAGATGGGGATCTCGCGGTTGACGATGGGCAGCATCACGGTCATGCGGCTGTCTCTTATACACATCTAGATGTGTATAAGAGACAGGACGTGTAGAGCGCGGTACGAAGGCCCTCGCCGACAAGGATCGCGGCGGCAAAACGGGTCGTCGAGGTCTTGCCGTTCGTGCCCGCGATCTGCAGGCAGTCGTAGTGCTCGTCGGGACGCCCGAGCTCGTCGAGCATGTCGACGACCGTCTCGAGCAGCGGGCCGGCGTCGCCCGAGATGCGGCCCGTGTCGGCGGCAAGCGACACCGCCTCGTCAAAGGAAAGCTCGGGCACCTCGAAGCGCACCGCGTACGCATCGGTTCGTTTAGGCATATGGGTCAGCTCCTACGTTTCATGTGATCCAGAGCGCCGCGCCACCTGCGGGCGCGGCGCTCTAGATACTACCACGCATCCGCCCCCGCGCGGGCGGATGCGGGCACGGCGGATGAAGGCGCTTGGCGCCGCCGCGAGCACCGCATGTGGAGGGAGCGTCAAGATTGCGGGTACCGGTACCTCATTGTTGGCTCGCCTGCCTACCCGCAGCTGGCACCTAGAACAAAACCACGCAAAGTGCAGGCCATTTCATATAAACGGGCCGCACCAGGCGATATGCTAGAGCACAACCGCACGCTGAAACGAACTCAGCTGGGACCACGACGCGAACGATGGGAGAAGAGCATGGCGATTCATGTTGTCGAGGAGGCAAACAGGTGCCTCGGGTGCAAGCGGGCGATGTGCCAGATCAAGGGATGCCCCGTCCACACGCCCATCCCCGAGGTGATCAACCTATTCAAAGAGCGCAAGATGGACGAGGCGGGCACGCTGCTGTTCGAGAACAACCCCATGAGCGCCGTCTGCTCGCTTATCTGCAACCATTCCAACCAGTGCGAGGGCAACTGCATCCAGGGGCGCAAGGGCAACCCCGTGCATTTCTCCAGCATCGAGAGCTACATCTCCCGCACCTACCTCGACCGCTACACGCCCAAGCGCGCAGAACCCAACGGCAAGTCCGTCGCCGTGATCGGTTCGGGTCCCGCGGGCATCACCGTCGCCATCAAGATGGCGGAGGCGGGCTGCGACGTCACCGTGTTCGAGCAGAAGGCGGAGATCGGCGGCGTGCTGCGCTACGGCATCCCGGAGTTCCGCCTGTCCAAGGAGCTCGTGGGCCGCTATCGCGACATCATGGTCTCGCTCGGCGTGCGCCTGCGCCCCTCCACCACCATCGGCGGCGCGCTGAACATCGACGACCTGTTCCGCGACGGCTACGACAGCGTCTTCGTGGGCACGGGCACCTGGCGCGCCCGCAAGCTCGACATCCGCGGACAGGGGCGCGGCAACGTCTTCTTCGGCATCGACTACCTTGTGGATCCCGATTCCGTCGACTTGGGCCGCGACGTGGCGATCATCGGCGTGGGCAACGTCGCCATGGACGTGGCGCGCACCGCGCTGCGCCACGGCGCGCACCGCGTGACGCTGTACTCCAACACCAACAACGTCACGGCGAGCTCGGAGGAGGTCGAGTACGCCGAGCTCGAGGGCTGCGAGATCGTGCGCGGCAAGGACGTCATCGCCATCGAGAAGGAGGGCCCCGTCTTCCGCACGGCGATCTTCGATGAGGACGGCAAGGTGACAGGGTACGAGGACGAGCTCGACCACGTGACCTGCGACACCGTCGTGATCGCCGTGTCGCAGCTGCCGAAGGACAAGCTCGTGCTCACGACCGACGGCCTTGCCACCAACGACCGAGGCCTGCTCGAGGTGGACGAGAAGAACATGTGCACCGTGCCCGGCGTCTTCGCCGCCGGCGACGTGGCGACCGGCCCCCGCACCGTCGTGCACGCGGTCGCCGGCGCCAAGGTGGCCATCGAGGGCATGAAGGAGTACATGGGCATCGCGTAGCCGATGCGCTGAGACTCCCTGTAACAGAAACGGGGCCCGTTGCCGCATACGGCAACGGGCCCCGTTTCTCTTAGCGAGGGGGCCGCAGCTTTTGGGACGGATCCTCAAAAGCAGCAGCCCCTCCGGCTTGGCTACGCGAAATCGGCCAGCTGGGCCTTGAGCGCGGCAATCTCGGCCTCGAGCTCAGCGGCGCGCTCGCGCTTCTTTGCCACGACCTCGGGCGCGGCCTTGGCCACGAAGCCCTCGTTGGCGAGGGTCTTGTTGGCGCTCGCCAGCTCCTTCTCGTCCTTGGCGATGGTCTTCTCGATGCGGGCGCGCTCGGCATCGAAGTCCACCAGGTCGCCCACGACCACGTAGGCGTTGAAGTCCGGGCCGGCCAGGGCGATGGAGCCCTCGGGCTTGGCAAAGCCCTCCTCGTCCACGACGTTCAGCGTCTTCACGCTCGCAAAGCCGCGGATGAACTCGGCCATGCCCTCGATCGCCTCGGCGACCTCGGCGCTGTGAGCGCACACGTGCACATCCAGCTGCTCCTTGGGGCTGATGCGGTAGCGGGCACGCGTGGAGCGCACGTCGGTCACCACGGCGCGGGTGAGCTCGAAGGCGCGCTCGGCCGGCTCGTTCACCCAGCGCTCGAAGTCAGCGGGCTCGGGCCACGCGGCGACCATGAGAGCCTCGGCGCGCTCGCCGTCCATATCGAGGCAGCTCGCGGGCATGACGTCCCAGATCGCCTCGGTCACGAACGGCATGAGCGGGTGCATGAGGCGCAGGCTCGTATCGAGCACGAAGATGAGGTTGCGCTGCGCCTGCAGGCGGGCGCCCTCGTCCTTCAGACGGCTCTTGGTCACCTCGACGTACCAGTCGCAGACCTCGTTCCAGAAGAAGCTCTGGATGCTGCGCGCGACGTCGCCAAACGTGTAGCCCTCGATGCCCTCGGTTACCGAGGCGACCGTCTTGGCAAGGCGGCTGAACATCCAGGCGTCGGCCGGCGTCTCGGCCACCGGCTCGCCCGGCGTATAGCCTTCCATGTTCATGAGGAGGAAGCGACTCGCGTTCCAGATCTTGGTCACGAACGACTTGGCCTGCTCGGTGCGCGGGCTGCCCTTGAACTCATGCGTCTTCTTATCGATGTCCGCATCGAACTTGACGTCCTGGTTGTTGGTGAACAGGGAGAGCAGGTTGAAGCGCATGGCGTCGGCGCCGTACTTGTCCATCAGGACCATGGGGTCCACGCCGTTGCCCTTGGACTTGGACATGCGGCTGCCGTCCTTGGCGAGGATCGTCGGGTAGATGACGACGTCGTGGAACGGCTCCTCGCCCAGGAAGTACTCGGAGCTCATGATCATACGGGCGACCCACAGCGCGATGATGTCGCGCGCGGTGACGAGCGCCGTCGTGGGATGATGGCCCTCGAGCGCCTCGGGCTTCTGCGGCCAGCCCTGCGTGGCGAAGGTCCACAGCTGCGAGCTGAACCAGGTGTCGAGCACGTTCTCGTCCTGATGCACGTGGTGGCCGCCGCACTTGGGGCACACGTCGGTGTCCTCCATGAGGGCGTCCTCCCAGCCGCAGTCCTCGCAGTAGAACACGGGGATGCGATGGCCCCACCACAGCTGACGGCTGATGCACCAGTCCTTGAGGTTCTCCATCCAGGTGAGGTAGGACTGCTTCCAGCGCTCCGCGTTGAAGCGGACGCGACCAGACTCCACGGCCTCGATCGCAGGCCCCTTGAGCTTGTCGACGGCAACGAACCACTGCTCGGACAGCCAGGGCTCGAGCGTGGTGTCGCAGCGGTAGCAGTGCATGACCGAGTGGTCATGGTCCTCGATGTGGTCGAGCAGGCCGTGCTCCTCGAACCACGCCACGACGGCCTCGCGGCACTCGTCGCGCGTCATGCCGGAGAACTCGCCGTAGCCGTCCACGACGACCGCGTGCTCGTCGAAGATGTTGATCTGCGGAAGGTCGTGCGCGGCGCCCATGGCGTAGTCGTTGGGGTCGTGCGCAGGCGTGACCTTGACGAAGCCGGAGCCGAAGCCGGCATCGACGTGCCAGTCCTCGAAGATGGGGATCTCGCGGTTGACGATGGGCAGCATCACGGTCTTGCCCACGAAGGCGGCCTTCTCGGGATCCTTGGGGCTGACGGCGACGCCGGTGTCGCCGAGCATGGTCTCGGGACGCGTCGTGGCGACGACGATGTAGTCCTGCCCGTTCACCGGCTCGGTCAGCGGGTAGCGCAGGTGCCACAGGTGGCCGGACTCGTCTTTGTACTCCGCCTCGTCGTCCGAGATGGCCGTGGTGCAGGAGGGGCACCAGTTAACGATGCGCTTTCCGCGGTAGATGAGCCCGTCGTGGTACCAGTCGCAGAACACCTTGCGCACGGCCTCGGCGTAGTCATCGTCCATCGTGAAGCGCTCGTGCTCGAAGTCGACCGAGCAGCCCATGCGCTTGATCTGCTCCTTGATGGTGCCGCCGTACTCATGCGTCCAGTCCCAGCAGGCGTCGATGAAGGCCTCGCGGCCCATCTCGAGGCGGTTTTTACCCTCCTCTTTCAGCTTCTTGTCGACCTTGGTCTGCGTGGCGATGCCCGCGTGGTCGGTGCCCAGGATCCACTGGGTGGAGCGGCCGCGCATGCGCGCCTCGCGGACGATGGCGTCCTGGATGGAGTCATCGAGCGCATGGCCCATATGCAGCACGCCGGTCACGTTGGGAGGCGGGATGGTCACGGTGCAGTCGCCCACGCCGGGACGACGCTGGTAGTAGCCGCCGTCGAGCCACTTCTGAAGGATCTTGGGCTCGTTTTCAGACGGATCGTATGTCTTGGGCATCTCTTCCATGCGAAATTCCCTTTCTGTTGCGATACACAAGTCTTGAGGTTACCACGAATGTCCCCGCGGTTGCGCCATACCTACGGGAAATCGTCACTTGACCCCATTGTCGGGAGAAGGCGGAGCGCCGCGCCTGTCCCCCCGCCGTCGTCGAGCAACCTATGATTTCCGGATCGTGGTCAATTTGCCCATCGAACCGGGAGCCAGGCGCGCCGCACCCCGTCCGCGGGCCTACTGCACAAGTGAAACACACAATATTTGATGTTAATGTTCTTGATCCGATGGCGGCATCGAAGCCTCCACCGATGCGATATCCCGGAAAACGCCCGGCTTTCAGGCCGCCAGAACCCCTCGCAGCTCGGGAAAAACCCGGTTCGATGGGCAAATTGACCACGATTCGGAATTTATACCGCAACAACCCCGCTCCGCACGCCCATCCCGGCCCGGCGCGGCAGCTGCAAGCCGGTTCACAGCCGCCAAACAGAACAAGGGCGCGTCCGGGACGAACCCGGACGCGCCCTTGCGCGGAAGTGAGCCGGAACTTAGTCCAGGTCGACCTCGTACACGCGACGGGGCTCCTCCTCGCCGCGCACGCAGGCGCCGGTCACGACTACCTTGGCGACGTCCTGCTCGCTCGGCAGGTCGAACATCGTCTTTTGGAGCAGGTCCTCGCAGATGCTGCGCAGGCCGCGCGCGCCGGTCTTGCGGGCGAGCGCGAGCTTGGCGATCTCGTGCAGGGCCTCGTCCTCGAACTCCAGCTCGCAGTCCTCGAGCTCGAACATCTTGCGGTACTGGCGCACGATGGCGTTTTTGGGCTCGGTCAGAATCGACACAAGGTCGTCTTCGGACAGCGCGTTGGTCTGCGTGATCACCGGCGTGCGGCCGATGAACTCGGGAATCATGCCGAATGCGTTCAGATCCTGCGGGAGCACCTGCTTGAGCAGGTCGTTCTCGTCGGCCGACGTGGGGCCGGCGATCTCGGAGTTGAAGCCCACGCCCTTGTTGCCCACGCGGTCGGACACGATCTTGTCGAGCCCCACGAAGGCGCCGCCGCAGATGAACAGGATGTTCGTCGTGTCAATCTGAAGCAGCTCCTGCTGCGGATGCTTGCGTCCGCCGGTGGGCGGCACGCTCGCGACCGTGCCTTCGAGGATCTTGAGCAGCGCCTGCTGCACGCCCTCGCCGGAGACGTCGCGCGTGATCGACAGGTTCTCCGCCTTGCGCGCGATCTTGTCGATCTCGTCGACATAGATGATGCCGATCTGCGCGCGGGCGATATCGCCGTCGGCCGCGTTGATGAGCTTGAGCAGGATGTTCTCGACGTCCTCGCCCACATAGCCGGCCTCGGTGAGCGCCGTCGCGTCGGCGATGGCGAACGGAACCTCGAGGATGCGCGCGAGCGTCTGGGCGAGCAGCGTCTTGCCCGTACCCGTGGGGCCGAGCAGCAAGATGTTGCTCTTGGCGAGCTCGACATCGTCAAGGTCGCCGCCGACAGCGTGCTTGCCGAGCGTCTTGCCCTTCTCGGAGGCCTCGGCGTCCGCCCCGCGCTCGAGCACGCGCTTGTAGTGGTTGTACACCGCCACGGACATGGCGCGCTTGGCTTCCTCCTGGCCCATGACGTAGGCGGAGAGCTGATCGTAGATCTCATGGGGCGTCGGCACGCGCTTGATGAGCTGCGAGGCCACGTGCTTGGTGTCGGGCTCCGGCTCGGGCTCAGGTTCGGAGGCCGCAAATCCCATCCCCTCGGGCGGGAACGGCATCTGCTGCTGCGCCGCCAGGAAATCCTGGGCGAGCGATTCCTCGAGGATCTCGGAGCACGCGGCTACGCACTCGTCGCAGATGAAGATGTTGGAGGGACCCTTGACGAGCTTACGCACCTGATCTTGGGTCTTGCCGCAAAACGAGCAGTGGATGGGGCCGAACCCCACCTCGCCGGGCGTCATGTCGTTGGCCATTACTCAGCACTCCCCTGCGTGGCGGCGCGGGACGTGACGATGCGGTCGACAAGGCCGTACTCGAGGGCGGCGTTCGCACGCATGTAGTGATCGCGCTCGGTGTCGGCCTCGACCTTCTCGAAGGGCTGGCCCGTCGCGTCGGACAGGATCTGGTTGAGGTTGCGGCGCGTCTCCTTGATCTCGCGCGCCGCGATCTCGATCTCGGTCTGCTGGCCCTGGGCGCCACCGCTCGGCTGATGGATCATGATCATGGAGTTGGGCAGGCAGAAGCGCTTGCCCTTCGCACCGCTCGCCAGCAGGACGGCGGCCATGCTCGCCGCCATGCCCACGCAGATGGTGGACACGTCGGGCTTGATGAAGTTCATGGTGTCGAGGATGGCAAGACCCGAATACACCTCGCCGCCCGGAGAGTTGATGTACAGCGAGATGTCCTTCTCGGCATCCTGGCTCTCAAGGTGCAGCAGCTGGGCGATGACGAGGTTGGCCGTCGTGGAGTTGATCTCCTCGCCCAGGAAGATGATGCGATCGTTGAGGAGTCGAGAATAGATGTCGTAGCTGCGCTCGCCGCGCGGCGTCTGCTCGATGACGTAGGGCACGAGCGCGGAATCGATCCGGTACATGGTGCTTCCCCTTTCGCAATCTTTCTCATTTACGTAGGTACGGTGCACGTCTGGCGCCACGCGCCCGATCATGCACCGTACTCGCGATCCCGGTTACCCCGGTATGATACCCACCTGGGGGCAGATGTTACTCGGCGTCAGCCTCGGCGTCGTCCTTCTTGGCGAACTCGTCGACCTCGGTGACGACCGCGGTGTCGACCAGCCAGTCAACGGCCTTGGAGCGGCGGATGGAGTCGCGGACGGCGGGCATGCGGCCCTCGGAGAGGAACGCGGCCTTGGAGGCGGCGACATCCTGGATGCCGGCGCGCTCGAACTCGGCGTCGACGTCCTCGTCGGTGACCTCGATGTTGAGCTGGCGGGCCAGCGCGTCGAGGGCGAGGGACTCGCGGGCGACGTCGTCGGCCTGGTGATGCAGGTCGGCGAGGAAGGCCTCGGTGGACATGTTGGACATCTTCAGCCAGGAGTCGAGCGTCATGCCGCGGCCGGACAGGCTCTGCAGGAAGTTCTGGCCCAGCTCGGAGAACACGGACTGCTCGTAGTCCTCGTCGACCTTCTCGAGCTCAAGACGCTCGGCCAGCTTGGCGACGGCGCGGTTCTCCTTGATGCCCGGGAGCTTGGAGGACTTGTCGGCATCGAGCTCGGTCTTGACGGCGTCGCGCATGGCGGCGATGTCGTCGAAGCCGAAGGACTCCTTGGCGAACTCGTCGGTGAGCTCGGGCAGGACGCGCTCCTTCACGCTCTTGACGGTCACCTTGACGGAGGCCTCCTCGGCGCCCTCGACCTCGGGGGTCCAAGAGATCTCCTTGGTCTCGTCGACGTTCATGCCGACCAGGCCCTCGTCGAAGGCGGCGGGCAGGTTGCCGGAGCCGACCACGATCATGCGGCCCTCGCCGGCGAGCGCCTCGGCGTTCTTGACGTTCTCGATGTCGACGGTGACGTAATCGCCGTTCTGGACGGCGCGCTCAGCGTCGTTGAAGGTGGCGTGATAGCCCATGAGCATCTCGATCTGGGCGTCGATCTCGCCCTCGGTGACCTCCGCGGGAGGCATCTCGATCTCGACGGGATCGTAGGAGGTGAGCTCGCAGCTGGGGCGCAGCTGGAACTCGATGGTGTAGACGTAGTCCTCGTGGTCCGCGACGATGTTGTCGACGTTGTCGTAGTTGCCGGCCTTGACCGGGACGATGTCGAGCTCGTTCAGGACGTCGGCCTCGTTGGCGCCGATCAGGTCGTTGGTGGCCTGAGCCAGCACGGCCTGGGCACCGAGCATGTTGTCGATGACGGGACGAGGAGCATGACCAGCGCGGAAGCCCGGGAAGCGGTATTTCTTGGCAGCCTCACGGTAGGCCTTCTTGATGGCAGCGTCGACGTCGGCGGCCGGAATGGTGACCGTCGCGGTGAGCTTTGCGTCCTTCACGTCAGAAGTGATGTTCAACGTTCCTCCTCTTACATACTGTCGGCATGGTCAGGGTGCCGATAGCCCTTGTAACCGGTTGATACGGCGAAAATGGTGCGGGCGAAAGGACTCGAACCTTCACGGGAAGCCCACTGGAACCTAAATCCAGCGCGTCTACCAATTCCGCCACGCCCGCCTATTTGCGCACAGTTTATGAATGATAGCAGATAGCGCCTGCACGCGGGCGATGAAGCTTTTCGGGTTGCCTACGCTCACGTTCCGCGCACATGAAGGGGTTGGTTGACGATATGTTCATCGGGTGACCAGGTCGCAGCCGCCCCTGGCCGAGGGGGAAGCCCCGTCGCTCGGAGCGTGGGTTAGCATCGTCTCGTGTCAGCAAGGCGGCCGCCAGGGCCACAGAGAGAAGGGGGCTTCCCGATGAGCGAGTATACCACCCAGGTCGGCATGGACGTGCACGCGCGCAGCGTGTCCTGCAGGGCGCTGAGGCCCGACACAGGCGAGTGCTGGTCGGGCACGTTCCGCGGGGAGGGCTTCGAGCGCGCCCTGCTCGAGTGGCTGAGGGGGCTCCCCCAGCCGGTGAGGTGCGCGTACGAGTCCGGCTGCACGGGCTTCTGGCTGAGCCGGTTCCTGGAGGGGGCCGGCGTCGCCTGCGGCGTGGTCGCCGTCTCCACTATGCCGCGCTCCCCGAGGGACAGGCGCCACAAGAACGACAGGCGCGACGCCGCCGTCGTGCTGCGCGAGATGTGCAACCCCGCCAGCGACGTCTCCTACGTGTGGGTCCCCGACCCGCAGACCGAGGGCGCCCGCGACCTCGCCCGGGCCGCCGACGCGGCCGCCCGGGACGTCCGCTCCGCCAGGCAGCGCGTGAGCATGCTGCTGCTCAAGCACGGGTTCGCCTGGTGCGAGAGGACGCCCTCCGGCAACCTGAGGAAGACGTGGACGCGGGAGTGGCGCAGGTGGGCGCTGTCGCGCGACCTGGGCGACGCCCTGTCGAACAGGGCGCTCGAGATGGAGTTCGGCGCGGTCGAGCGCCTCGAGCGCGAGGCCGCCGGGCTCCGGGCGGGGCTGGGGCGAGGCGGGGCGCAGGTGGCGGCCCTACGTGGACGCGCTCGTCCGCCTCAAGGGCGTCGACGTGCAGACCGCCTTCCTCGCGTGCGCCGAGTTCGGGGACTTCTCGCGGTTCCGCAGCGGCAGGGCCGTCTCCCGCTGGATCGGGTGCACCGCCTCGGAGAGCTCCAGCGGCGAGGCCGACCGCCGGGGCCCGATCACCAAGGAGGGCAGCTCGCGCCTGCGCCGCGCGCTCGTCGAGGGCGCGGCCTCGATGCCGCGCCGGAACGGGCGCCCGAAGCGCGTGCGCCCGGGCCACGAGGTGTCCCCCGCGGTCGAGGAGATGGCCGCAGCCGCCAACGAGCGGCTCCGGCGGCGCTACGAGCGCCTCAGGGGCGCCGGCAAGCACGCCAACGTCGCCAGGGTGGCGGTCGTGAGCGAGATGGCGCGCTGGATCTGGGCGATAGGCCTGCAGGTGCAGCGCGAGCTCGCCGCCGCCTAGCGCGCGGCGCGAGATAGGGCCGTCCCCTCCGCCGGCCGGGCCCGCGGCGCGCGGGGCAACTCGCGTCCGTCCCCATGCGCGGCCCCGCGGCAGCCCGCCGCCGGGCCATGCGCGTCCGTTGACTCCCCGCCGCGAGGCGGGGGCTGCGACACTGCCCGCACCGAAGAGAGCCGTACTGCGGGCCGGGGCCCTCCCCGGCATCCGCGATTCTGTGAGTGGAACGCGTTGGGCGTCCGAGGTTCCCCGGGGCCGCCGGGCCCCGGTTCGAGGACACGCCCGCGGCCCGCCGGCGGGGGTGGGGGAAGCCGGCCCCCGGGCCAGCTACCCGGGGGCCGGCGGAATATTGCCTATTGACAGTCCGATGAACATATGTGGGGACGGGTTCGTTTCAACCCATTGGGGCCGCAGAACGGCAAAACCCATCTGCTCTGCGGCCCCGGGACCCCTACTCTCCGAACAGCGCCTTCTCGGGCGTGATCGGCAGCGTGCGCACATAGTTGCCGGTGGCGTGCGCCACGGCGCTCGCGATGGCCGGGCTCGGCGTGTTGATGACGACCTCTCCGATGGACTTGGCGCCGAACGGGCCGGTCGGCTCGTAGCTCGGCGCGAACTCCACGCGGATGTTCGGCACATCGAGGCGCGTGGGCACCTTGTAGCTCATGAACGAGCGGGTGCGCATGCGGCCGCGGTCGCTGTACTGCACGTCCTCGGTGAGCGCCATGCCGATGCCCTGGCCGATGCCGCCTTCGGCCTGCACGCGGGCGAGGTTCTCGTTCACGACCGTGCCGCAGTCGACAACGCTCACGTAATCGACGACCGTGACCTTGCCGGTCGCCTTGTCGACATCGACCTCGGCGATGCCGCTCATGAAGGGCGGCGGGCTCGTGGGCGAGCTCGCGGCAGCATGCGCCGTCAGGCAGTCGCCGTCGCCGCCCGCCACGAGCTTGTTGGCGAGCTCGGCGAGCGCCATGCGCGCCACCGGCTCGGCATCGGGCGCCTCCTGGGCCACGCGGTAGGAGCGCGCGATCGCGTCGATGTCGTCGTCGATGTCCGTGAACTCGGGGCGATCGGCCTCCACGCCGTCGATATCGAGCACGCCGGGCTCGAACGCCAGCAGCTCGTCGCCATCGAACAGCACGTCGGCGGCGTCCACGCCCATGAAGCCCGCGGCACGGCGGCGCAGCTCGGCGATGAGCTTTTCTGCGGCCTTCACCACGGCCATGCCGGTCAGGTAGGTCGAAGCGCTCGCATACGAGCCGGTGTCGAACGGCGACACGTCCGTGTCGACGCCGTGCACGACGATGCGGTCGGTGTCGCAGCGCAGCGCCTCGGCGGCGAACTGGGCCAAGATGGTGTCACAGCCGGTTCCCATATCGGTCGCGCCGATGGAGAGCGTATAGAAGCCGGTCTCCTCCAGGCGCAGGTCGACCGAGCCGATGTCGATGCGCGCGATGGCGGAACCCTGCATGGACAGCGCGCAGCCGAGCGCGCGCACGCGGTCGCCCAGGTCGCGACGGAGCGGCTTGTCCTTCCAGCCGATCATCTCCATCGCGCGCTCGAGGCACGCCGACACGCCGCACGAGTACAGCACGTTGTCGTCGTACTGGGCCAGGCGCTCGCCCTCCTGGACGAGGTTCTTGAGGCGCAGCTCGCAGGGGTCCATGCCCAGGCGGTCCGCCAGCTCGTTGACGGCCGACTCGACGGCGAACAGGCCCTGCGTGGCGCCGTAGCCGCGGTAGGCCCCGGCGGGCATGGTGTTGGAGTACACGACGTCGAAGGCGAACCGGCTCGCCAGCGCGCGGTTGTACAGCGGCAGGCTCTTGTGGCCGGACAGGCCGACCGTCGTGGGGCCGTGCTCGCCGTATGCGCCCTGGTTGGAGAGCGTATACAGGTCGATCGCCACGATCGTGCCGTCGTTTTTGGCGCCGAGGCGCACGTGCATCCGCATCTCGTGGCGCGAGTTGGACGAGCTGAACGTCTCCTCGCGCGTGTAGACGATCTTGGAGGGGCGCCCGGTCTTGTAGGTGACGAACGCGCAGAAGATCTCGTTGCAGCCGCTCTGCTTGGCGCCGAAGCCGCCGCCGATGCGCGGCTTAATCACGCGCACGCGCGACTGCGGGATGTCGAGGGCGTTGGCCACCATGCGGCGCACGTGGAAGGGCACCTGCGTGGAGGAGGTCACCGTGATGCGGCCGTAGGCGTCGAGCTCGGCGAAGGAGCGGAACGTCTCCATCATGCCCTGGTTGTCCGCAAGCGTGTGGTAGGTCTCGTCCACCACGATGTCGGCCTGCGCGAAGGCGGTGTCGAGGTCCCCGTGCTCCGAGAGGCCGGAGGCCACGACGTTGTGCATGCGGTCGTTGTTGATCCATGCGCCGTTGACGTGGTAGTTGTCCTCGGTGTGGATGACGATGGGGTTGTTCTTCGCCTTCGTGAAGTCGAGCACGGGCTCCATGACCTCGTAGTCGACCTTGATGAGCTTGAGCGCGCGGGCGGCGGCGTCATCGTTCTCGGCGGCGACGATGGCGACCTCGTCGCCCACGTAGCGCACGGTCCGGTCGAGGATCAGGCGGTCGTAGGGGCTCGCCTCGGGATAGGACTGGCCGGCGAGCGTGAAGCGGCGGTCGGGGACGTCCCTATAGGTGTAGACGGCGACCACGCCGGGCACCTTCTCCGCGCGCGACGTGTCGATGTCGCGGATGCGGGCGAAGGCGTGCGGGCTGTGCAGAATCTTGACGCTCAGCACGTCCGCCGGGGCGAGGTCGTTCGTGAACAGGGGCTTGCCGGACAGAAGCGCCGCGGCGTCGCGCTTCACGGCGCGGGAGCCGACGTGGGTGAGGTTTTCGCGCTCGCTTTCCCGCGTGACGATCATGCTCATGGGCTACTCCCCCTCTCCGGAGACGATGGTTCCCGCCCACGCGCCCTCGGGCGCCGGCGCCGACTCGAAGCGGCTCGCCATATAGCGGCGGATGGCGCGGCGCTGGCTCGTGTATCCCGTGCAGCGGCACAGGTTGCCGGCGAGATAGGAGTCCATGTCGGCATCGGTGGGCATATACGCCTGCTCGCCCGCCGCCTCGGCGCGCTCGCGGATCTCGCGCTCCATGGCGAGCACGTTCATGATGAGGCCCGGGGAGCAGAATCCGCACTGCTCGGCGCCCTCCTCGGCCATGCAGCGGGCAAAATCGGCGGACTGCTCCTGCAGGCCCTCGAGCGTGGTGACGGCGTGGCCGTTCGCGCGCGCCATAGGCACGGCGCACGACAGCACCGCGCGGCCGTCGAGCCACACCGTGCACAGGCCGCAGTTCGTCGTCTCGCAGGCACACTTCACGGATTTGCAGCCGTGGTCGCGCACGAAGGCGAGCAGCGACATGTCGGGCGCCACCTCGGCGGCGACCTTCTTGCCGTTCAGGTTGATCGTGACATCCATCAGCTTTCCGCTCATCGAATCGCCTCCTCGCGGGTGCACGCGGCAAGCGCCGCCTGGTAAGCCTCGGTCGAGGCGTAGTGTGCCGCCTGTACGATGGAACGGGCCGTGAGCGCGCCGGCAAGGTGACGGCGGTAGCGCTCGGAACCCCACATGTTGGAACTGTAGGCAAGGCCGCGGACCGCCTCGACGGCGCGCGCGATCTCATCGGCGGTCGGCTCGGCAGAGCTCACGCCGAGCGCCTCGCCGGCAAGCAGGCGCGCCTTCGCCGGACGAGATCCGACGGCGACGTGCCAGGTGCCGTCCCAGCGCGCCGCGCACACGTTGATGGTCGAAAAATCGGTCGCCGCCTTGCGCAGGCACTGATAGGACGCCAGGTAGTCGTGCTTCTTCACGATGACGTGGGTCAGGACGTCGAGCTCGTAGGGCATATCGATGAAGGTGGCGAGGGGAACGCGGCCGGCTCCGACGAGCTCGACCTCAGAGTCGAGCGCGAGCAGCGCGCAGATCACATCCGAGAAGCCGAAGCGCCCGAACACGCTGCCGCCGACGGTCGCGAGCTGGCGGAACTGCACGCCCACGATGTCGTGGACCGCTGCGTTGAGCACGTTTCCCGTACGGTAGTTGAAATCCGCCGCGCACTCGAGGTCGCGCAGCGTCACGTAGGCACCGATACGGTACTCGTCCTCGGTCTCCTCGATCTTGTCGAGACCGCAGTCCGACAGATCGATCACGCAGGGCACGGTGCGGTCGGACAGGCGCATCCACATACCGCCTCCCATGACCTGCGCCCCCTTGCGGAAGCGGAGCACCTCGAGGGCGTCCTCGACGTTCGCCGCCCGGACGTATCTTCCGAATCTGAGCATTCCTCCCCCATCCCTCAAGATAGGTCGATTCCTTGACAGAACCCGATAAGTGTAGCGGAGCGACACAACATATGCGCCCATGCGTCGGTGCAAGCACAAAATACGCGCCCGACCGTGCGCCTCTCGGTGCGCCGGGTGCCGAAGTTGGCAAAAAACGACCCCATCCCCGACGGCCCCGACCGATGGCCCAAAAAAGTACCTGCTGCGATAAATCCTCGTTTCCAACGTTGCGGTTCGGTTTCCGGCCGGATGCGAGAAGGATTCGCACCGGTTACGATTCGGGTTTTCGAAATCCAGCTCCCGGATTCGCTAAGACCCCATGCCATCATGGCCGCGTCCTGCACATCCGAACAAAGGAGTGACCATGTTCGACAGCGGCTCCACTGCCTTCATGCTCGTCTGCACCATGCTCGTGTTCCTCATGACACCGGGCCTGGCGTTCTTCTACGGCGGCCTGGCGCGCCGGAAGAACGTCGTGAACACGATGCTCATGTGCTTCGGCATCATCGGGCTCGTCGGCATCCTATGGGTTGTCGCGGGCTGGTCGTTCGCCTACGGCGGCGACGGCTCGCTCTCGTTCTTCGGGGGCTTTGACCAGATGCTCGCGTTGCCGACCGTATCCGACCTGCTCGCCGAGACGAGCAACCCGCCCGCCGACGCGACCTACCCCGGCGTCGTCGATATCGCCTTCCAGATGGCCTTCGCCATGATCACCTCGGCGATCGTGACCGGCTCGCTCGCCGGACGCGCGCGCTTCGGGTTCATCGCCCTGTTCATGGGCATCTGGGTGCTCGTGGTCTACGCGCCGCTCGCCCATATGGTCTGGGGCGGCGACGGATCGCTCATCGGTGACGTCATCGGAGCCCTCGATTTCGCGGGCGGCGACGTCGTGCACATCTCCTCGGGCGTGACCGGCCTCATCCTCTGCCTCATGGTGGGCGGGCGCCGCGGATTCGGCGTCATGAGCTACCGTCCGCACAACGTGCCGTTCGTCGCCCTCGGCGCTGGGCTGCTGTGGTTCGGCTGGTTCGGCTTCAACGGCGGTTCCGCCTTCGCGGCCGACGGCATCGCCGCGCTGGCGGTGCTCAACACGGTGACCGCGAGCGCCGCGGGCCTGGCCTCGTGGATGGTGGTCGAGCGCGTCTGCACCGGCAAACCCACCCTCGTGGGCGCGAGCACCGGTTTGGTGGCGGGCCTCGTGGTGGTCACGCCGGGCGCCGGCTTCGTCGAGCCCTGGGCGGCTCTCGTCATGGGCGCCATCGTGTCCCCCGTGTGCTACCTGGCCATCTCGCACCTCAAGGCCCGCTTCGGCTATGACGACGCGCTCGATGCGTTCGGCTGCCACGGGGTGGGCGGCATCCTGGGCGGCGTACTCACGGGCCTGTTCTGCGTGCCCGAGCTCTCGTGGACCGAGCACGGCGGCCTCATCTACACCGGCGACCCCGCGCTGCTCATCGACCAGATCCTCGGCATCGCGGTGACCCTGGTCATCGTGGTTGCGCTCGACCTCGTCATCGCCTTCGTCGTGCGCGCGCTGATGGGCGGTAAGGTCAGGGTGGACGAAGCCGTCGAGGCGCTGGGCCTCGACGTCGCCGAGCACGGCGAGAGCGCGTACCCGGCGTTCAGCGGATTGGACTGATCGTGAGCCGCTCCATGATGCGATCCCCGATTCCCGCGGCCCTGCTCATCCGTCGCGTCCGCTCGCTCGCGTTCGGACGCGCCGCCGCGCACGGGGAAGCCGCGCACAGGGGCGGGTGCCGACACAACGACGAAACGAGAAGGAAGGAAGCGAAATGAAAAGAATCACCGCGATCGTTCGCGCCGAGAAGCTCGAGGCACTGAAGGACGCGCTGTTCGCCGCAGACGTCCGCGGCATGACCATCGTCCAGGTGATGGGCTGCGGCAACCAGCACGGGTGGAAGGAGTACGTGCGCGGCACCGAAGTCCTTCTTAACACCATCCCCAAGGTGCAGTTCGACCTCGTGGTACAGGAGTCGCAGGTAGATGAGGTGATCGAGGTCATCTGCAGCGCCGCGCGCACCGGCGAGGTGGGCGACGGCAAGATCTTCGTGGCACCCGTCGAGGAAGTCGTCCGCATCCGGACGGGCGAACGGGGCGCCTCCGCGCTGTAGTTGCACGGGCCGCCCGCGCCTCGCATCGGGATTCCCGGCGCGGGGCGCGAGGGTCCGCGCCCGCCATGGGGACGCCGCGATTCATCCCGCACTCGGCGCCCGGCACGGTAGATGCCGGATGCGGGACGAATCGCAGCGTTCCTTCGCTGAGTTGGTTGGGGACGGGTTCTTTCCAACCCATGCTCGACGTCGCGACGGTTTCTGCGGGAAGCTCAGACGAAATATGCATGTCGATTCGAGCATTATGCAGAACCACGAGGTGAGCGGCCATGTCGTATTGGCCGTTATGCAGATTGTCCCTGCCGTTCCCGCAGAATCCGTCGCGACGTTTTCTGCGGGAAGACGCCGCAACGCCCCGAGCGCCCGGAATGCAAATCGGGGACGTACCTTCCGCATGCACTTTTGCACGCCGGGGACACCCCTTCGGTGCGCTTGCACGAGTCCCTGTATCCACGGTGGCATAACAGGGACTTTCATGAATTACCTCCGCGGAGCGGGCCCTGTGACACAAAGCGGACCGTTTGGCACGCTAACTCCTTTTACAGACCCCCTTTAGCGTGCCAAACGGTCCGCTTTGTGTCATCGGCACCTCTTCGCCCTTCTCGTAAGACACGAAATCTGCCCGTATGCGCGCGATGGGCAAACCGCACTGCAAAACCCCAGGTTAGAGGGGGTCATTGTTTCTTGAAAATGAATTTGGCATCAAATCGGGAAGTATGAATAGCAAGCGGTCATATCTGACAAGTCTGTGACCTGCGAGTTCTTTGACCGACCGATCCCGGAGGCCTCTTCCGGAGTCTCAGAACCGCCCCCAGGCGGCCCTTATTGCCCTATATTTGATACCAAATTCAAAACGAAGCGCCCGCGCACCTTGATAAAACCTTTAACCAAGGTGCGTTTTCGCATACGGGCGGATACAGCCGCCTCTTCACGCACTCCGGGAGCCCGGTCGGCGCTTCCCTAGTTGATGAGCATGCGCTTCATGGGCTTATGGCACACCCGGCACTCCGGGGTCGAGCCAAACATGTACTCGACCGTCCTGCCGCATGCGGGGCACACGAAGGTCACGGGAAACCTCGCCCCAAAGAACCCGCCGGAAGCCTCGTTCAGCTCGTCGTCGGACAGCTCCTCGCCCTGCACGCGATCCCTCTCGTCAGCCATATGCCCCTCCATCTCGCACGTATCGATCGTTGCGAGCCGCGCTGCCGCAGCCCTCTCGACCGTCCTCATGATACAAACCGAGAGGCCCGCAGCGGGCAGCGCCGGAATGAAAGCCTCGCATTCGGAACGAATGGGCGCCCCGCACCAACCAGGTGCGGGGCGCCCATCATCTCAGACGTGTTGCGATCGGCAGAATCGCTGCGATATGCCTCGGGCCGTTAGCAGACGCCCTGGGCCATCATGGCGTCGGCGACCTTCAGGAAGCCGGCGATGTTGGCGCCGGTGACGAAATCGCCCTCGTGGCCATAGGCGCGCGCGGTGTCGTCCACGTTGTGGAACATGCCGCGCATGAGGCTCTCGAGCTTGCCGTCGACCTCCTCGAACGACCAGGACAGGTGCTCGGCGTTCTGGCTCATCTCGAGGCCGGACACGAGCACGCCGCCCGCGTTCGCCGCCTTGCCGGGCATGAACGCGACACCGTTCTTCTGCAGGTAGATGGTGGCATCGGGGGTGGTGGGCATGTTCGCGCCCTCGCCGACGACCTTGCAGCCGTTCGCCACGAGCGCCTTCGCGTCGTCGAGGTGCAGGGTGTTCTCGCGGGCGCAGGGCAGCGCGATGTCGCAGGGCAGCTGCCACACACCGCGGCCGTCGCCGGCGTGCCACGTGGCGCCCGGGCGCTCGTCGACGTACATCGCGAGGCTCACGCCGGCATCATGGCCGGAGCGCTTCTTGTTGTAGATGCCCTCGAGCACCTTGTAGTCGACGCCGTCGGGATCCTCGATCCAGCCCTTGGTGTCGGACGCGGCGATGACCTTGCCGCCGAGCTGGGTGACCTTCTGGATGGCGTAGATGGCGACGTTGCCGGAGCCGTGGACCACGACGGTCTTGCCCTCGAACGAATCGCCCGAGCTCTTGAGGTACTCGTCGACGAAGTACACGAGGCCGTAGCCGGTGGCCTCGGTACGGGCGAGCGAGCCGCCGAAGGTGAGGCCCTTGCCGGTGAGCACGCCGCTCCACTCGTTCTTCAGGCGCTTGTACTGGCCGAACAGGTAGCCGATCTCGCGGCCGCCGACGCCGAGGTCGCCAGCGGGCACGTCGGTGTTGGGGCCGATGTGACGAGCGAGCTCGGTCATGAAGCTCTGGCAGAACGCCATGACCTCGCGGTTGGACTTGCCCTTGGGATCGAAGTCCGAGCCGCCCTTGCCGCCGCCCATGGGCAGCGTGGTCAGGCTGTTCTTGAAGGTCTGCTCGAAGCCGAGGAACTTCAGCATGCCGAGCGTGACGGTCGGGTTGAAGCGCAGGCCGCCCTTGTAGGGGCCGAGCGCGGAGTTGTACTCAACGCGGAAACCGCGGTTGACCTGGATCTTGCCCTCGTCGTCGACCCACGGCACGCGGAACATCACGACGCGCTCGGGCTCGACGAGGCGCTCGAGCAAGGCGGCCTCCTCGAATTCAGGATGCGCCTCGAGAGCGGGCTCGATGGTCTCGAGGACCTCGATGGCGGCCTGAAGGAATTCGGGCTGATCGGCATAGCGATCGCGAAGCTCAGCGATGACTTTCTCAGAATACGACATATGGGTTACCTCTCCATTCGTTCCTCTCGAATGCGGCACCCATGCTACACGCGCGAAGCCTTCTTTACCGTAACAAAGTATATGGAACATTTTTGTTGAGACGCGTTTTGCCTGCTCACAAATGTCGTAATGGTTTCGGATGTTGCAAAAACGTTTCACGGTTGTTTCGCATTATTACGCGCCCGAAACATCTTTGGGTCATCTGGGGACGGGTTGAAACGAACCCGTCCCCAGATGACCCATGCCTGGAAGGCTATCTCACGATGACGCGCGAGCCGCCCTCGTACGCCCCGACCGCTCCGATGCGCTGGACGGCGGGGACGGCAGGAGACGCCGCCTTGAGCGCGGCCTCGAGCGCGTCCGCGTCATCGGGATGCACGGAGAACAGCAGGCCGCCGGAGGTCTGCGGGTCGAACAGCACGTCGGCTACGGCCAGCGGGACCGAATCGGCGATGCTCACCTCGGCCTCGGCATAGCGGCGGTTGCGGTACACGCCCGCGGGGAGGATGCCCATGGCGGCGTAATCGAGCACGCCCGGCAGGAATTCGAACGCCGTCGAATCCAGCGTGACCTGGGTGTCGGAGCCCTGCGCCAGCTCGAGTGTGTGCCCGAGCACGGCGAAGCCCGTGATGTCGGTGCAGGCGTGCACGCGATACGGGCGCGCCGCCTCGGCCGCCGCGCGGTTGAGCGTGCTCATGACCCGCTCGACGAGCTCGCGCTCGTCCTCCCCCGCGATCCCACCTTTGAGCGCCGTGGTCAGCACGCCGATACCGACCGGCTTGGTGTAGATGAGCACGTCGCCGACCTGCGCGGTGTCGTTGCGCAGAAGCTTTGCCGGATCGATGACGCCGGTGACGGACAGGCCGTATTTCGGCTCATCGTCGTAAATGCTGTGCCCGCCCGCGACGATGGCGCCCGCCTCGGCGACCTTGGTGGCGCCGCCGCGCAGTATCTCGCGCACCGCGTCTTTGGGCATGCTCTCGGGCACCGCCATGATGTTCAGCGCCGTGATGGGGCGGCCGCCCATCGCGTAGATGTCGGACAGGGCGTTTGCCGCCGCGATCTGCCCGAACGTGAACGGATCGTCGGCGATGGGCGGGAAGAAGTCGAGCGTCTGCACGATGGCGAGGTCGTCGCGCAGCCGGTAGACCGCCGCATCGTCCGCATGGTCGAAGCCCACGAGCAGGTTGGGGTCGCGCATATCGGGAAAGCCCTCGAACAGGCTCGCGAGCTCGCCTGCGCCCACCTTGGCCCCGCACCCGGCGCAGTCGGCGAGCTTCGTCAGTTTGACCTTGGTTTCCATAGGACCTTCCTTCCTCGCCGCGCCCCGCGCGGCGCGCGGCCGGCTCCCGTGCAGGCCCTCAAGGGCCCGCTCGCACGGGGCCGCGCTGTGGGTGGATTACAGCACGAGGGCGTAGATGCCCTCGGGAACGAGATGCCCGGCGACCGAGGCCTCGAACGCCGCGAGCACCGCCTCGTCATGCGGCATGGACCACGCCATGCCGCATTCGGAATCGATCTCGACGGGCAGCGGGATGATGCGCCCCTCGACCCCGGCCTCACGGCACAGGCGCTCGGCTTCCATCGCATCGAACGTGCTGGAGAACGAGGCGACGTAGCGCTCGGTCCTTACACGACCCATCGGACCCCCTTTCACACAGCTCGAAGATCACCTGGCATCGCCTAGATCGCATGCGATGTCCTGCAGCGCAGAAATCGCTGCATCGATATCGTCTTCGGTCGTATACCATCCGAACGAGAACCGTACCGCCCCGCGCTCGAGCGTGCCGAGCGCGGCGTGCATGCGCGGCGCGCAGTGCAGGCCGGCCCTCGTGGCGATATCGTACTCGCAGGCGAGCCGGTCGGCCAGGCTCGACGAGTCGATGCCCTCGAGGTTGAGGGCCACCACGCCGGTGTGCCCGCGGCCGTCGCGATCGCCGTACACGACGAGGCCGGGGATGGACGAGACGCCTTGGATGAAGCGCTCCCTCAGCTTCCAATCGTGCTCCGCCACGCGCTCGACGCCCAGCTCGAGCAGGAACTCGAGGGCGGCATCGAGGCCCGCGAGCCCATGGGCGTTCATGGTCCCCGCCTCGAGATGCTCCGGGTAGCTCGGCGGCTGGAAGGGATCGGCGCTCTTGACGCCGGTGCCCCCGTGAACGAGCGGAGCGAGCTCCAGGTCCGGCACGACCGCAAGGCCGCCGGTGCCCTGCGGGCCCATGAGCGCCTTGTGACCGGTGAAGCAGAGGACGTCGATGCCGAGCTCGTCCATGCCGACCGGCAGCGCGCCGAGCGTCTGGGACGCGTCGAGCACGAACCGGGCGCCGTGCCCGTGCGCCGCGCGGACGAGCTCCGGCACATCGGTTACCGCGCCCGTGAGGTTCGAGGCGTGCGTGGCGACAACCGCGCGCGTGGTGGGCCTGAACAGCCCCTCGAGCTCTTCCATGCGAAGCCGCCCGCTGGCGTCTGCGCGCACGTAGTCAAGCTCGATGACACCGCGGCGCTCGAGCTCGTGCAGGGGCCTCAGCACGGAGTTGTGCTCGAAATCGGTCGTGATCACGTGGTCGCCCTCGTGCAGCATGCCGAACAGGGCAGTATTCAGAGCCATCGTGGCGTTCTGCGTGAAAACGACGCGCTCGGGATGCGCGAATCCGATGAGGCGAGCGAGCCGGACGCGGGCGCTCGCGACCGACCGGGCCGCGACCAGATCGCTTGTCGACGCGCCGCGCGAGCGAGGGCGGCCACGACCGCCTCGGTCACCGCGGGCGGTTTCTGGATCGTCGTCGCAGCGTTGTTCAGGTAGATCATGCCGAGGTTCCCCCAGATCGCGCGACCTACAGCGTCACGACCTTGTCGGGACCGAGCACGAACTCCGAGATGGCGTACAGATTCGTGACGCCACCGACGGCGAGCTTGTCGCGCAGGCCGTGGAAGTCGAGGCAGGTGCCGCAGGTCAGCACCTCGCAGCCGCGACGCTCAAGCTCGCGCACGTCCTCGACGAGCTCGGAGCCCTCGCAGGTGAGGGCGGCGCCGTCGTTGAAGAACACGATGCGGTGCGGGGGCTCCTCCGCCTGCGACATGGCGTACACGAGGCCCTTGATCAGGATGTTCCCGAGCTCGGGCGCGCCCTGGCCGAGTGCACGAGAGCCGACAAAGACCGTGACCGGCTGCTGCTTTGAGGGGGCTGCCTCCGGCACCGGGCACGCGATGCCCGCCTCGGCGAGCGCCGCCTCATCCCCCGCGGGGTTCTCGGCGGCCTGGGCGGACACGCCCGAGATTGCGACGGCCCATCCGCCCTCGATCTCGTCGACCGCCACCTCGCCCTGCTTGCTCGACGCCAGGCGCTTGAGGTTCTCGACCGCCACCGTGTTATCCACGAGCACGCGGACTGAGCCGCTCGACGCGGAGTCCTGCAGCGCCTTCATGGCACGAATCACGGGCTTGGGGCAGGTCTCGCCGAAGCAGTTAATTTCGATCATGGGCGTCGTCCTTTCAACTCGACCCGTCCGCGCGGCAGGCTGGCGGGCAATCATTATCCTCACGGTAAGGATAATAATAAATTATCTGATTGCCAGACAATTCGTCAGACGCGATCTTTCGCTATGCGGATGCACATGCGATGCGAACGGCAGGCCCCGTCGACGCAAAGCAAAGGCGGGCACGCCGCGACGCACCCGCCCTAGGCAAAACCGCTCGTTTGCAGAACGTTCCCGAGGCTACTCCTGCTTGTGATAGACGAACCAATAGCCGAGCGCCACGATGAGCGCGCCGCCGACGATGTTTCCGAGCGTCGCCGCTGACAGGTTGAACAGGATGCCTCCGGTATTCAGCGAGGCCGTCCCGGCGATCTCCGACCCGTAGCCGTTCGTGACCATCATGGCGCCCATCGGCAAAAAGTACATGTTCGCCACGCAGTGCTCAAAACCGCAGGCCACGAACGCGGAGATGGGAAGCAGGATGCCCACGACCTTGTCGACCACAGTCTTGCCCGCAAAGCCGATCCATACGGCAAGGCACACGAAGATATTGCACAGGATTCCCCGGAAGAACAGCGTGGCCCAGTCAGGCGTCACCTTGCCGGCCGCGACAGACACCATGGACGCGGCGACCGTCTCGCCGTTGAGCTTGTAGATGCCGGCGAAAAACACGAGGGCCACCACGACGAGCGCGCCGGCGAAGTTGCCGAGCCAGACCGTCACCCAGTTACGCACGAGGTCGCCCGCGGAGATCTTTCCCGACTTGAGGGCGCAGACCATGAGCGAGTTGCCCGTGAACAGCTCCGCCCCGCACAGCAGCACGAGAACAAGGCCGAGGCAGAAGCACAGGCCGCCGATGACGCGCTGCAGCCCCCAGGTAAGATCGGTGTCGGCGAGGAAGACCGTGAAGAACAACCCGCCGAACGCGATGAACGCGCCGGCGAACATGGCGAGCACGAACGCCTTGCCGAACGGAAGCTGCGCTTTGGTGACGGCAGCGGCCTCCGCCTTGGCCTCGATGGCAGCGGGCGCCAAGCATTCGGGCGTCGGAAGATCATGAGCTTGCTGTTGAGACATGCGGTACCCCTTTCCCATCGTTTCACCGCGCAACTATCTTACGCCCCTGCCGGAAGGGCGGGGACGCCAGAGGGTTTCGATGTGACGATTTGAAACGAAGTGGGTTCGGGCGGAACGGGGTGCCCAACAGAAGCAGAGGAAATGGGTTGAAACGAACCCGTCCCCAAACAACCCCTTCGGGCCATCGGCAAAACCGCGGGATTACCCGCTAAAAGGGCCCCGTAACTGTGCCCCGAACTGCGGGAGAGGAGCCCTCGAGGGGCCCTCTCCCGCAGTTCGGGGTACAGTTACGGGGCCCTTTTAGCGGGTGGCCTAGTTCATGAACGTAGAAGGCCGTCTCGACGTTACTGCAGGAAAAGAAGAACGGCCTCGTAGTTGTTCATTATGAATAACCTCCGCCATGCCACCGTGCTCACAGCTGTCTATCAGAGGCGGGCAAAACGACCGCGTTCCAGATCGCGCCAATGCGCCGTATCCGCCCGGCGGCGAAACCGCACCTTGGCGAAAGGTTTTATCAAGCTGTGGGGAGACGCGTATTTGAATTTGGTATCAACCTTAGCAGTAAAAAGGGCGTTTTCGGAGCGTTCTAGACGTCCTGCGATAACCTTCGCGGCAGTCTCCTCGGAGAAACCGCAGGTCAGAAGCTTGTCTTATTTGTCCGTTTCCCTTGAGTACCTTGAAGGTTGATACCAAATTCATTTTTATAATATATTAACCCTCTCTTTCCTGAGGTTTTGCGGTGCCGGACGCCCACCGTGCGCATACCCGGACTCTGCGGTTCGTGTACCGGCTTGCCCAGAAAGCCCGATGTGCACGCCAAAGGGGTGTCCCTGATTTGCACTTACCGCAGGAAAGGTAGCAACTGCAAATGAACGGAGGTGAAAGGAATGGGTTGAAACGAATCCGTCCCCAAGCAACCCATCTCATGACTATTTCATGACTGATTTCATGACTTGATAGCAAAAAGAAAACAGGTCAGACCGTTTGCCGTGTCTGACCTGCTGTTTTTCTGGAGCGGGCGACGGGAATCGAACCCGCGTCATCAGCTTGGAAGGCTGGGGTTCTACCATTGAACTACGCCCGCAAGATATGGTCGGGACGACAGGATTCGAACCTGCGACATCCTGCTCCCAAAGCAGGCGCGCTACCAAACTGCGCCACGTCCCGAAGGTGTTGAGCAGCTGGGGTCTTTGACCCTGCTTGTCCCAAGGCCTATTTAGTATAGGGCACGTTTCGCATGCTCGCAACAACTCAAATTGTCACCACAGGCCGCGCGACAAAGGCGCATACAATGCCTGACTCCGAATGGGAGAAATCACGCGAAACATCCTGCCCTTTATGGGAGAAATCACCTGCCCCCTATCCAGCTAACCCGCCTTTCAAACACCAAACATATCTCTGCAAGTAGAAATATAAATCTATTATGTTTTTACTTACTTATGTGTTAATGCTATAGACGCTAACCGTGCAATCGCATACGTTGACCAGACACTCAGACCTCACCGAGCGGCAAGATCGGTATAGCTTCACCTTCCCATGAAGCAGTCTCGTCTGCCGCGCACTTTTTCTAGAAACCTCATTTAGACCACTGCGGACATACTGACCCGGCAGGGCTCATCTATGGAAAAGCACGGGTGGGGACAGGAGGATCCCTCGGAAACGCAGAGCCCATATGCGCACGGTGGGGAAAGCGTGCCGCGAAGGGTCATTTGGGGACGGGTTCGTTCCAACCCATCGGTGACCCGGCGGAGGTTATTCATGAAAAAGCATGGGGTCGTCATTCCCTTTCCTGCGGGAACGTCGGATCGGCCCACTCTAATTCATGAAAAAGCATGAGGCAGAGACGGCTGCGGCAGGACGAGTGATGCCAAACGCACCTGTCCCCAATGGCTGAAAAAGGAGCCCCGATTCTTGCGAGGCTCCTTTGGTTCTAGAGTTGCTTAAGTGTCGTTTCGGCGTCAGTCGTCCCAACGATCGTCGTCGACATCGTCGTCGTTGTCGTCCCAGTCGTCATCGTGGCGGTCATCATCGTCGTCATTGTCGTCCCAGTCGTCGCGATCGTCGTCGCCGTCATCCCAGTCATCGTCGAACCGGTCGTCGTCCCAGTTGTCGTCCCAATCGTCATCGTGGTCGTCGTCCCACTGGTCATCATCGTCGTCCCAGCGGTCATCGCCCCAGTCGTCGTCATCATCCCAGTCGTCCCGGTCGTCGTCCCAACCGTCGTCGTCGAGATCCCAGTCGTCATCCCACTCGTCTCCATAGTGGAGGAAGCGGCTGTCGGTCGTCTTGGTCATCGAGACGAACTCGCTGCGGGTGCAGGGCTGGTTGCCGTTGAGCGCGCCGCCGTTGCCCATGACGCCGGCCTGAACGGCCCAAGCGACGACTTCGCGGGCCCATTCCGAGACAGATCCGGCATCCTGGTAGCGGTTCAGAACAGACGTGTTGCCGGCCCTGTTTCCCGCGAGAACGCACAGGATCTTTGCCGCCTGCTCTCGGGTCAGCGAATCCCAGGGATCGAAAGTGAGCCGGCCGTCCGCATGCACCGTGCCGGAGAAGATCCCCTGCTGCTGGGCCCATGTCGCGGCGGTCTTTGCCCAACCGAGCTCTGAGGCGTCGTCGAAGCGCGGCTCTCCGGACACGGCAGGCTGCCCGGCGAGGTTGTAGAGAATGGCCGCGGCCTGGGCGCGGTTGACGGGCTGATCCGCTCCCCAAGATCCATCGGGGAAGCCGTTGACGACGCCGTTGCGGTCCGCCCAGTCGATGATCCCGCTCGTCGCCGCCCAATGGTCGGCGGGAACATCATAGTAGTTCTTGTAGGCTGCGTAGGCCGTTGCGGGTGCAAAGGCGGCGGCAACGGTCACACTGGCGAGGCCGACCACGATAGCGCGGCACGCCTTGTCGTTGATGCGCATGATCTTGTCTCCTCCTAGTCGATTGCGCCTGCGGGCGTATGCCCACGATTAGCCTACCATGGAGGGGTTCATTATTTGCTACCTGCAGCATGAGGATGCGGTAACGCTTATGTCAGCATCGTGTAAGGGATGCGCAGACAAGCCCCTACAGCATCCGTTCGCCGAAAAGCCGCCTCGACCTGCGCGTCGCATTATGGTATAGACCAGAGGCCTTTCCCCACCGCGCTTACGAGGGGCATCCCCATACGCATCCGGGCGGGAACCTGTCGCTACGCCCTATGCGCCGCACGGATCTTCTGGACGCGGTTCACCTTCTCCGCGGCGATGACCATGACCACGAGGAACACGCCAAGGTAGTAGGGGTACAGGTCGATCGAGATGTACTGCGCGAGGACGCCGAACAGAGGCGAGCATACCAGGAAGCCGACGTAGGCGATCGCCATCTGCATACCGGTGAGCTCGAGCGCCACGTCGTCGCCGAAGCGCGCCGGCGTGGCGTGGATGATCGACGGGTAGATGGGTGCGCAGCCAAGACCGATCAGCACGAGCGCGGGCGCCAACACGTCGTGGCCCCACGGCGAGATCATGGTGAGCACGCCGGCCGCGATGAGCACCTGCCCCAAGCGGATCATCTGGCTATCGGAGCACTTGAGCGACAGAAAGCCGCTGAGGGCCCTGCCGACCGTGATGCCGATGTAGAACATCGACGCCCAGCTCGCCGCCGTCTGCGTCGGCACGCCCGCCGCGAGCGAGCTGTACGACGCGGCCCAGTTGCCGCAGGTGCCCTCGACCGCGCAGTAGCAGAAGAAACACAGGAGCACCGCGACGACGCCGTCGATGCGAAGCAGCTCGCGCCGCGTGCGACGAACTGGGGAACCCCCTTCGCGACCCTTCGCCTTGGGCAGCTTGCGGTCGCGCCACAGCGGCAACGACAGCGTGAGCACCGCCACGATCGCAAGCTGGATGGCGCCAAGCGCGCGGAACCCGTCGTTCCACACGCCCATCCCCAAGCAGGCGCCCATGATCATCGGACCGCCGCTCGCCCCGACGCCCCACATGCAGTGCAACCAGCTCATATGCTGGCTCTCGTAATGAACGGCGACATAGGCGTTCAGCGCCGCATCGACGGCGCCGGCCCCCAGGCCGTAGGGCACGGCCAGCAGGCAGAGCTGCCAGAACTCATGGGACAGCGAGAAGCCGATGAGCGCGAGCGCGGTCAGAAGCACGCTTGCCGCCGTCACGCGTCCGGTCCCGAACCGCTCGACCACGCGCACCGACATCAGGCTCGACACGATCGTGCCCGCAGAGATGATCATCGTGACGGCGCCGACCCACGAAAGGCTCGCCCCGAGCGACGGGGCCATGGCCGGCCATGCCGAGCCGATGGCGGAATCGGGCAGACCAAGCGCCACGAACGCAAGGTAGATGATGGGCAGCAATCCGGCAGGCATGGCGTCTTCTCCAGGCGATCGCCTTGTATGGACAACAGCACGCCATCGTAGCATACCTGCAGCGCCGACAGGGTACAGGACGGCAACGCGGTATAGACGGGCCGCATCCGCGCATCTTGCCGCCTGCGCAAAAAGCCGCCCCGCCCTTCGAGTCGCTTGAGGGCGGGGCGGATGCCTAAGGACGACCGACGGTACGCTATAGGCACGTCACCCTATCGAGGGTACGGTATAGGCACGCTTCCGAGCGAAAAACGTGCCTATACCGTACCCTCGACGGCAGCGCGTGCCCTATGCGTACCGTCGACGGAACGACGCCGCGGAGCACACCGGACCGGCCTGCGTCAACACGCCAGCGCGCGGGCGCGGTCGGCGGCGCCCAAGGCGCCGGCATAACGCGCCTCAGGACAGGTCGTCACCGGAGAGCCCAGCATCGCCCTGAGTCGTTCGATGACGAAGCCGTTCTCGCACAGGCCGCCGGTCAGGAAGAACGGGCCTCCGGACGACTGGCCCGCAAGCGCCGCGACGCGCGCAACGACCGAGTCGATGACGCCGCGCGCGATGTCGCTGCGCGGCACGCCGCGACCGATGAGGCTGATGACCTCGGATTCCGCGAACACCGTGCACATGCTCGAGATCTTGGTCTCGGACCCCTCGCGGGCAAGCGCCGACAGCTCGGCCTGCGACACGCCCAGACGGTCCGCCATGATCTCGAGGAAGCGCCCCGTGCCGGCAGCGCACTTGTCGTTCATGGCGAACTTGGCCACACGGCCGCCCTTGAGCTGGATGACCTTGGTGTCCTGTCCCCCGACGTCGACGACCGTGCCCGTCGGGCCGAACAGACGGGCGGCGCCGATGCCGTGGCAGGTGATCTCGGTTACCACCTTGTCCGCGTACGGCACCGCTATGCGGCCGTACCCGGTGGCGACGACGCGGGCATCCGGGTCGTCGACGGGAAAGCCGGCGGCCCGCAGCGCGCCCTCCACGCGACCGGCGGCATCCACGCTTGAAAAGCCCGTCGGCATGAGCTCGGTGTGCACGATCGCGCCGCCCGCATCGAGCACCGCGACCTTCGTTGCCGTCGAACCGATATCGACGCCGATTCCATATCCGCCTGCCATGGCCGGCATCCCCTCTCCCTCAACAAGCCCAGCGGGCACGCAGACACCCGCGAGATCTCCTGCGACCGGCGGCGCGGACCCCTGCATGCAGTCGATGACAGGCCCGCGCCGCCGGCGCATCCCCGGTATGCGGGACTACAGCATCTCGAGGAAGGCCTCGATGCGCGTGGTCAGCTGGCCCGCGTCCTCGTTGGCGTAGTCGGTCGTGATGTGCATGAACGGGATGCCCGCCTGCTCGGCGGCCTTCTCGACCGTGAAGGACTCCATCTCGTACAGCGTGCAGAACTGCAGAGAGCAGTCGATGATGCCGTCGGCGTTGAGCTCGCGGGCCATGCGCACGATATCCTCGATGCGCCCGTCGTTGGGCGTGAAAATCGCGCAGTTGATGCCGAAATAGCGCTCGGCGATGGCATCGAGCATCTCGTCGACCGTCTCGCCCGACTCGTCCACCAGGTCCTTGTAGTAGCGAGAGCCCGTGCACGCCTCCTCGCCCACGACGACGCCACCGGCCTTCTCGATGATGTTGAAGAGCTTCCAGTTAGGCACCGCCATCGGCGTGCCGGTGTACAGGATGCGCTTGGCACCCTTGGGCGCCACGCCAACCCCGTCGGCCGCGCGCTGCTCGCACTCGTCGGCCATGGCGTTGATGGCCCCGGTCAGACGCTCGGCGTCGTCCATGAAGGCGGCCTGGACGGTCAGCAGGCTGTCGAGGCCCGAGATGGGCGCCGGATCCGCGGCGCGCGTGGCGGACAGGCGCTGCAGGGCGCGGCGCTTGTCGTTCGCGAGCTTGATGGCGGCCTTGAGGCTCTCGGCGGTGATCTTCTGACCGGTCTCCTGCTCGACGCGCTCGGCGAGCTTGCGCACCTCGCCCTTCCACAGCTCAAGCGTCTGGGCGTTGTGGACGTTGGGGATGTCGACCGTGTACATGTTCACCTGCGTGGCCATGAACTCGTAGGCCTTCTTCTTCCCGTCGCAGGTGTTCTCGCCGATCACCAGGTCGCTCGACTCGATGTACGGGCAGACGCTGCCCAACTTGAAGCCCGCGAAGCTCTTGATGAGCGGGCAGGTCGCGCGCGGCAGGTGCTCCTCGACCTTGTCGGTCGCCCAATCGGCACCGGAGCACAGGCCGACGGGGATGCCCCCGGCGGCGATCACGATCTCCTCGGGCACATACAGGCAAAACGACCCGACGATCTTCTTGGCCTCGCCGGACGCCTTCTTGTCGAGCATCTCTTTGATGCGGCCGGAGTGGATGCCCGCCACGACCTGGTTGAGGTAATCCGTGGATGCCGGGCGGTTCTCCTGGGCGAGGAACACGTCGCCGAACATCTGCCCCACCGCCCCCAGCAGCATGTCGTGGGCGGGCACGTCCATGCCGAGCGATTCCCACATGGGATGGAAATCGTACTCGGCGGCCGCGGTCGTCTCGTTGGTGTTGTCGCTCATGGTTACCCCTCTTCTCTCTTTTCACGGCGCACGCAGGGCCAGCTGGGCCGAGGATCAGCCAAGCAGGTCGATCGATGCGCCGACTATCAGGCACAAGGTGCACGTTCTGAATGGTTTCCGTGTTGTCGCCACAGCGCCATGCCGCCCGGCAGGGCTCTGGCAAAAGCTCGGCAGTCCGTCCTCCCCCGCAGCGTCTCGCACCCGTCTCCCTTCATACCGAGGGCGCGAAACCTGGCCAGCACGACGACGGCACCGAATCGAAGGGCATATGCGCGCTTTTCCCTCGTTCGCTTCAATCGCATGCGAGATGTGTTGCCGGCGGACAGCTTTATCACATCGCGAGGATAATATACGGGGCCTGAATTCCGTCGAACAAGCTTCCGTTCGGCAAACGGCGCTCTCCGCGAGATGAACGGCCCCATCCCAAAACGCACCGCCCCCGCCAAAAGGCGCCGTCCGGGTCGCGTTCGCGCAATCGTCCAGCGCGCCACTTCAGAGCGCTACACTTATGGAACATGCCGACCATGCGGCTGAGAGGAGCGGAAATGTTGTCACGAAACCGTACGTTCGCCTTCCCTTGCGCTCTGGCTTTCGCGCTCGCGCTGATCGTCGCGCCCCCGCCGGCATTCGCCGATCAGGAGCCCGTCCAGCCTGGCACCACCGAAAGCGGCCAGGATTCCGCACCTCGCGACGGCTGGGACGCAACCAAGGAGCACTGGTACGAAGACGGCGAGATGGCGCGCGACCACGCGTTCTTTGACCCCGACAGCGATGCCTGGTACTGGGCGGACGCCGACGGCTCCATCGCCTGCGACAAGGACGTGTTCATCCCCGTCGACGAATCGGACCGCGACAAGGGCGGAAAATGGGTCCGTTTCGACGAGAACCGAGCCATGGTCAAAGGCGAGGACTATCGATATGACGCCTGGTATTACTTCGACCCAATAACCGGCGAGATGGCCAAGGGCATCACGCTCATCGAGGACTCCGCAGGGCCCAAATGGGTCTATTACGATTGGACGACCGGCAAGATGGCACACGGCGAGGCGTTTGTGAACTACGATGCCGAGCACACGGGCTGGTACCTGTTCGATCAGCACACGGGAGCCATGGTCCACGGGTTCGCTTATCTCGACGGTGACCCGTCCGGCAAATGGGTGTATTACGACCAGACGACGGGCATCATGGCCTATGGGCTCCAGCTCATCGACGATGCGTGGTACTACCTCGATCCCGTCACGGGAGCGGTAAGCTACGGCATGACGTACGTGCCGACATGGGATACGTGGCGTTATTTCGACAAGGTGAGCGGCCGTTGGTACGAAGGGATGCCCATGGGCGACTGGCAGGGGGCCTCGGGAGACGCGTATCCCTCGCTTTCCGGCCGCGCAGACCTCAACGTGCACGTCGATATCGCCAACCAGGTCGTGCTCGTGCGCGACGGCACCGAGGTGCTGTACGCGATGGTCTGCTCATCGGGCATCAACGACTGCACCCCGCGCGGGGCCTACTCGGTCACGGGCCGCGGCTATTCGTTCTACAACCGCCGCGAGGCCATGGGCGGTCGCTATTACGTGCAGTTCTACGGCGACTACCTGTTCCACAGCGTGCCGACCGACGCAGCCGGAAACTACATGCCCGCCGAGGGCGAAAAGCTCGGCCAGCCCGCATCGCACGGCTGCGTGCGCCTGACGGTATCGGATGCCAAGTGGCTCTACGACAACCTCCCGAACGGGACGCGCGTCACGATCGAGTAACCTGCGAGCGATACGGCAGAACAAGGCGAAACAGCAAGGTCCGTCGGAAGACAGCTATTCCGGCGGACCTTTTCGTCCGGCGGAGGCCACCTGCAGCGGGGCCGGCTTTCTCGGCGCGCTCGAGAACATCGGCCCTGTTCCAGATGGCTCACCGCCTCGTGAGTGCACGCGGCGTCTGCCGCTGGGGCCATTATGCTCGATCGCGAGTCCCCTATTCAGAATCACCGCAGCATTAAGCGAACGGCAAGAAGCGCCGAAGATGTCTTAAGGAACGAACCCATCATTACCGGGAAACCAGGTGGATGCGCCGAGCATCGAAATGCATGCGCAGCACGTCGCCCTCGTGCGGGAGCCCCTCCTCGGGCACGCCCACCTTGTTCACGCGCCACTGCAGGCGGCTCGGCGCGTCGGCGAGCGGCACGTCGAGCAGCACCAGCCGCTCGAAGCGGGCATCGCTCACCCGGGCGACCTTGAGCTCGTAGCTGTTGCGCCCGCGCTCCCCCGCCGGGCGCTCGCGGTCGATATGGAAATAGCTCGCGCGGATGCCGAGGTAGGCAACGTTTTCGGGAACCTCGCGCCCCACGTCGAACACCATGCCCCAGTCGAGCGCCTCCACCGTGGTCGGACCCACCTTTCGCGCCGGGCTCGTGTTCTTGCACCCCGTCAGGCGCAGCGCCGCCAGCGTGGCGGGGCGCTCCATGAGGTCGGACACGGTCCCGATCTCCTCGATGCGCCCGTTGTGCATCACGGCGATGCGCTGGCACAGACGGCAGGCCTCGTCGATATCATGGCTCACGTACAGAACGGTGCGATTGACGACGGAGAACACGTCGAGCAGGTTCTGCTCGAGGGCGCTTTTGAGATAGGAGTCGAGCGCTGAGAACGGCTCGTCGAACATGAGGATCCCGGGTCGCGCGGCGAGCATGCGGGCGAGCGCCACGCGCTGCTGCTGCCCGCCCGAAAGACGCGAGGGGTAGCGGTCGGCGTACTCGGCCATACCGAAGATCTGCAGGTAGCGCAGGGCATCCTCCTGCTGCCTGCGGGAATCGGCCGCATGGTCCATGCCGGCGCGGACGTTGTCCGCGACCGTCAGGTTCGGGAACAGCTGGTAGTTCTGGAACAACAGGGCGCACTTCCGCTGCTGCGGCGTGAGGTTGATTCCCGCGCTCGAGTCGAAGAACGTGACGCCGTTCACCACGATCCTACCCTCATCGGGGGTCTCGACGCCCGCGATGCAGCGCAGCGTGCAGCTCTTGCCGCAACCCGACGCGCCCAGAAGACCGATGCGCTCCTCGCCCGCCTCGAGCTCGATGTCGAGCGTGAACCCGGGGTAGCGCTTCTTGATCGCCAAGGACAGCGACATGGGCTACCGCCTCCCTTCCGTCGATGCCGCGTCCGTCGAGGAGCCGCCCAGCAGAAGCTCGGAAAGCGCCTCGCGATCGATGCGCAGCGCGTCGCCGCCATGCTCCTCGAGTGCATCCGCCTTGCCGGAGGCGGCCATCTGGCGCCGCTCGGCGCGCGAGATGCCGCGGGCACGGTAGCGCTGCGAGCGCACCGTGTAGATGTTGATGAACAGGATCACGAGGAAGCTGAACAGGATGACGACGATGACCCAGAACAGCGCGACGTCGGTGTTGCCGCTCATCCACTGGAAGTAGATCGCGATGGGGATGGTCTGCGTCTCGCCCGCGTAGTTGCCGGCGAAAAACAGCGTGCAGCCGAACTCGCCCATGGCGCGCGCGAAAGCGAGCACGGTGCCGGCGGCGATCGACGGCCAGGCGAGCGGCAGCATGAGGCGGCGGAAGATGCGCGCCTCCGACCACCCGAGCGTGCGGGCTGCGTCGAGCATCTGCGCGTCCAGGCCCTCGAAGGCGCCGAGCGCGGTGCGGTACATGAGCGGGAACGAGACGACGATGGCGCTGATCACGGCGGCCGGCCAGGTGAACACGAGCGCGACCCCGTGCTCGATCAGCCAGCGACCGACCGGCATCGACTGCCCGAACAGCAGCAGGAGCAGAAAACCGCAGACCGTGGGCGGCAGGACCATCGGGATGGTGAACACCGAATCGAGCAGGCCCTTCAGCCGGCTCGAGGTGCCCATGGTCTTCCATGCGGCGACAAGACCGAGCACAAACGTCACCACGAGCGCGACGGCGCTCGTCTTGAGGGACACCCAAAACGGCCGCATGTCCAAGCCGGTGAAGAACGAGACGAGCTCGTCTTGCCAGGTGGGGGCGGCCTCCATCGCCACATCCGCGGCGGCGACCAGCTGCGCGTTATCGACCCATAGGGCGCCTTCGCCCAAATCGAGCCCGCTCACCGCAGCGGTCTCCGACGGCGTCGAGCCCTGCGCGACCTCGGCGGGCTGCACCGAGGTGTAATATCCGTCACCGACCTGGGCCCGGAAGATGTAGCGGTAGGCGCCATCGACCACTTCGTCTTGCGTGGAGACGACCCAGACCTTGTCCTCATCCGCCAGCAGCACGCCGCCGCGCGAATGGGTTTCGTCCAGCTGCTTTATCAAGGCGATGAGCGCGTTCACGTCGTCCTCGTCATCGGCCTCGAACCCGGCGGCCTGGGCCGCATCCGGATCGACATGCACCCAGATGCTTTGGGGCATGTTGATGACCACGACCGTGCTGCCCTCAGCGACCGGGAAGCGGTAGCCCAGGTCGGTATCATCGACCAGACGCTGGGCGCCGCGGTTGTAGCGCACGAACCCATTCAGGCCGAAGCCCGCCGTCTCGTCGATCGCCGAATCCTCCTGGGCCTGCTCGCCGCCGTCCGCCCGCGCGCGCGCCGGAAGCGCGCACAGCACCGACAGCAGCAGCGCCGCGAGCAGCGCGACCAGCAGGCTCCTGCGGCCCCGGAAGTATCTTGCGGCTCTTCCCGTCATGCCCTCATCCCCATCACATCGCCCTGTGGAAAAAAGGCGGCCCCGAGTGAACGAGACCGCCTCTTCATGTGCCAAACTGCAGGCGCAGCCCGGCTTTCGAGTATATCAGCCGCGCGGCTTACGCCAGCTCGAAGCCGTACTCGGCCCAAATGGCGAGCGCGTCCTCGTCGGTCATGCAGAACTCGAGGAAGTCAGCGGCGGCCTCGGCGTTCTCGGACGTAGAGGACACGGCGCCGGGGTACACGATGGGCTTGTGGGAGTCATCGGGGCAGGTGTAGGCGACCTCGATGCCGTCGTAGCGGTAGACGTCGGAGGTGTAGACGAAGCCGATCGTGCAGTCGCCGGTCGAGACGTACTGAGCCGCGGTGCCGACCTTGTCGGCGAGGCTCACCTTGTCGGCGATCTCGGGAGCGTACTCGCCGCCCTCGCCCTCGGCGTTCGTGTAGAGGCACACGCTGGCGAGCGACTGGTTGGCGTACTTGCCCGCGGGCACAGCGCCCGGCTCGCCGATCGCGATGTTGCCGTCGACGTTGGCGACGTCCTCGAGGGAGTTGATCTGGACGTCAGAGCCCTTGCCGCGCACGATCACGAGGTCGTTCACGAACATGTCCTGACGCGTGGACTCATCGACGAGCTCGCCCTCGACGGCGTCGTCCATGGTACCGGCGGAGGCCGTGATCAGGATGTCGACCGGGGCGCCGCCGCGCATCTGCTCGACGAGGTCGCCGGAGCCCTTGTACTGGGTGTCGGCGAAGGTCACGCCGGTCTGCTCGGTATAGAGCGCCTCGACCTCGGGCATGGCCTTCTCAAGGGAGTTGGCGGCGAAGATCTGCAGCTCGACGGACTCGGCGGCGGGCTCTGCCGACCTGGAATCCGCCGGGGTGGAACCCTGGGCGGCCGTGGTGTCGGAGCTGCAGCCGGCAAGCGCGGCGCCCAGCATGAGCGTGCAGCCCATCGCGGCGAACGCGCGACGAGTCAGATGGTTTTTGAGCATGGTTCATCCTTCCCGAGATGTTTTGCGCTAACGCTCGCCGCCCCGCTCCCAACACGGTGCGGCGAACGCTCGCAATTCGTTGCCATTATTATACTGAGTTCAGAATAGTTCTGTTCGAGAATGTCCTTGTCTGAGGATAATTTTGTATTCCCGAGGAGTCGCGAAGGCCATGTCGCGTCTTTCGAGAAGGAAAGCGGGGACGAGTTAATCGACCTTTTCCTCGAGAGGCGCCGCACTGCCGGAAGGGGGATACGGCGCCGTCAACATGCCAAACCGCTCAGTGGCCGGCTCCTGCCGTCATGCTGACCGCATGCTCGAACTGGTCGGCGATCCCCTCCCAGCATTCGCGCGCCGCCTTCGTAGATCCGGGGAAGTTGACGACGAGCGTGCCCCCGCGCTGCATGCAGACGGCGCGCGAGAGCATCGCTCGCCTCGTCTTGGTCATGGAGTAGGCGCGCATGGCCTCCGCGATGCCGGGCACATCGCGGTCGCACACGGCGCGCGTGGCCTCGGGCGTCACGTCGCGCAGTGACAGCCCCGTGCCCCCGCAGGTGATCACGATGTTCGAGCGGTTGTCGTCGGCCGCGCGCACGATGGCTGCCGAGATCTCGTCCACCTCATCGTGCACGACCTCGTGGGACGCGACCGTCCAGCCCTGCGCGCAGATCAGCTCCTCGAGCGCGGCACCGGCCTCGTCGGCCGCCATGTCGCGCGTGTCCGAGCAGGTGACGATGGCGATACGGATATCCATGCAGCTACCTCTCCTCAAAACGTTCGGCCCCCGGCCGTCTACAGAACCGCGCCCTCTTCGATATCGATGCGCACGCAGCGAACCTCGTTCCCCGCCTGATAGCCTTTGAGGCCCTCGGGGACCATGAGCAGGCAGTTCGCATGATGCAGGGTCCCGAGCAAGGCGGAGTTCTGCGACGACGCCTCGCTGACCAGCAGCTCCCCGGTCGCATCGTCGCGCTCCACGCGCGCGCGGTCGTAGAAGCGGCGCTGTTGCCCCTTCTTGACATCATGCGTCACGCGCGCGGACTGCACGGGGCGCACCAGGTCGCGAAAGCCGAGCATCTTGCGGATCGCGGGGCGGGCGAGCATTTCGAACCCGACCGCCGCGGCGGCGGGGTTGCCCGAAAGGCCCAGGTAGGGCACGCCGCCGATCAGGCCGAACGTGATCGCCTTGCCGGGGCGCAGCGAGATGCGGTCGAACAGGACCTCGCCCTCGCGCCTGACGAGCGCGGTCACGTAGTCGTAGTCGCCCGCGGACGCGCCGCCGCTCGTGATCACGAAGTCGCACTCGGCCATGGCCTGATGGATCTTGGCGGAGATCTCGTCCTCGTCATCGGTCGCGATGCCGTAGAACCTCGCGTCTGCACCCGCCTGCAGGGCGGACGCCATGAGCGCCGAGGAGTTGGCGTCGCGGATCTGCCCGCGCGCCGGCACGCGGTCGGGGGCGACGAGCTCGCTGCCGATGGAGATGATGCCGAGCACGGGCCGGCGGTGGACCTCGACCTCGGCGGCGCCGGCAGACGCAAGCAGGCCCGCCCCCGCCGCGGTGACGGTCTCCCCCGCGCGCATGACGACCTCCTGGGCATGCGCCTCGAGGCCCGCGGCGCGCACGTTCTCGCCCTCGGCGATCGGCGCGGTGAAGCGCACGCGCGACCCTTCGTTCCCGTCGCCGTCAAGCACCTCGACGACCTCGTATTTCACCACGGCGTCGGCACCGTCGGCCATGGGCGCCCCGGTCATGATGCGCACCGTCTGGCCCGCCCCGATCGTGCCCTCGAAGACATGGCCCGCCGCCTCGTGCCCGATGACGTCGAGCACCACGGGTGCCTCGGGCGATGCGCCCGCAAGGTCCGTAGCGCGCACCGCGTAGCCGTCCATCGCGCTGTTCGCGAACGGAGACAGGTCGATATCGGTCGCCACGTCGGCCGCAAGCGGAAAGCCCACGGCCCGCCAGCATGGGACGCGTATCGGGTCGGTCGGCTCCACGTGATCCAAAACGATAGCCTGCGCCTGCTCGAGCGCGATCATGTTCTCGTCGGCCATCACACTCCGCCTTTCGATGGTTGTATTCTGAATTAAGTATAATCAGGAGCCCGCATATGTGCTGAGTTTCTTTCGGGCACATTACATTCCGCTTCCCGCATGCGCCGCCCGTCCCCCGACGCCGCCGGTGCGTATAATGCATCCGTACCCTTATCCACCCCTCAAGAGCAAGGACGCGCCCATGTCGGGACGACCTGAAGATATACAGCGAAAACTGAGACGCCACGGCACCGGCTTCGTCAACACGCTGGGGCTCGAGCTGGCGCATACCGAGCGCATGCTCGCAAGCGATGCCGTGCGCGACCTGGGCAACATGCGCGCAAGCCTGCGCACCGTCTGCCTGACCGTCCTCGTCTCGGCCCTGATGGGGGCTGCCGCCTGGGCGTTTCTGGCAGCGCTCGACCTCGTGACCGGCGCGCGCGAGAACCATCTGTGGATGTTCGCCCTGCTGCCGGTCGTGAACCTCGCGACCGCCTGGGTCTACCGCAACCACGGCCTGCGCGCCGCGCGGGGCAACAACCTCGTCATCGACAGCTCCATCACCGGCACCCCCATCCACGCGCGCATGGCAGCGCTCACGTTCGTGTGCTCGGTGGCGACGCACGCGGCGGGAGGATCGGCCGGACGCGAGGGCACCGCCGTGCAGATCGGCGGCACCATCGCGAGCAACGTGGCGACGCTGTTCCACCTCGACGGGCGCGAGCGCCAGGACCTCATGCTCGCCGGCATCTCGGCGGCGTTCGGAGGCGTGTTCGGCACGCCGCTGGCCGGGGCGTTCTTCGGCATGGAGATGTGCACCATCGGCAAGCTCAACTACAGCGCGGGCCTGTACTGCCTGATCGCCTCGTTTGCGGGCGACCTCACCGCGCGCACGCTCGGGACGACCCATGCGTTCAACACGATCGCCTCCGTCCCCGCCATGGAGCCCGCCACCGTCGCGCTCGTGGTGGCGGCCGCCGTCGCCTTCGGCCTCATGGCGCGACTGTTCTCGCTTTCCATCCGCACCGTCAAGCGCATCTACGCCTCGCGCATCAAAAACTATCTGGTCGCCGCCCTGGCGGGGTCGCTCGTGCTGCTGGGCGTCTATGCGGCATGCGGTCTGTACCGCTACGGAGGCCTGTCGGAATGGCTCGTCACGGCGGGCTTCGAGGGCTCGACGGGCCCGGCCGACGTAATCGCCAAGCTGGCGTGCACGGCGCTCACGCTCGGCGCCGGCTACCAAGGCGGCGAGGTGACGCCGCTGTTCGGCATCGGCGCCGCGCTCGGAGGCTGGATCGGCCAGATCTCGGGCGTGGAGCCGAGCTTCATGGCGGCGCTCGGCATGGTCAGCGTGTTCGGGGCCGCGCTGAACGTGCCCATCACCACCATCATGCTTTCGGTCGACATGTTCGGGGGGCAGGCGGCGGCCTACTTCGTCATCGTGGCGTTCATCAGCTATCTTGTCGCCGGGCACCGCGGCGTGTACCCCGCTCAGCGCATCGTCACGCCCAAGCGCCGCTCGCTCGAAGTCGATCAGGGCGACACGGTCGAAGCGGCGCTGGAGCGCCATCGCGAGGACGCGGCAACGAGTGAGGATGTAAAAGCATGAGCGACGAGACGAACCTGGGAAGAACCCTCATCATCTGCAACCCCGCCGCGCAGTCGGGCGCCGCGGCCGAAGTCGGAGAGCAGCTCAAGCGGTTTCTCGAGATGTATCTGCACGACGGGAGCGCGTTCAACCTCGTGTGCACCGAGCGGCCGCACCACGCCACGCAGCTGGCATCGCGCGCGATGGGCTACGACACCGTGCTCGCGGTGGGAGGCGACGGCATCGTGCACGAGACGGCAAACGGCCTCATGCGCATCGAGGCTCAGGCGCGCCCCGCACTCGGCGTGATTCCCGTCGGGTCGGGCAACGACTACGCGCGCACGCTCGGCATGCGGGAGATCTCGCGCGACCGCGATCTGGCGGCGATCCTGTCGTGCAAGGCCAAGCCACTCGACGTGGGGCGCATCGAATACACGCCTGCGGATACAGACGAGGTCACGCAGGGACCCGTCGGCCGAACCAGAGGCGCACGCACCGAGTATTTCGTGCAGACGCTCTCGTTCGGCATGGACGCGGCGATCGCGCTCGGCACGTACAGACTGCGCGCATCGACCGGACTTACCGGAACGCCGCTCTATCTCGCAAGCGGGTTCTCTGCCGCGGGGAGGCGCTACCGCGACTACCCGGTCATGGCATCGATCGACGGGGCGCCGGCCGAGCGCATGCGCACCATAGCCTTCGCCGTGCAGATAGGCCCGACGTACGGCTCCGGCTTTCGCATCTGCCCGGATGCCGACCCCGCCGACGGCATGCTCGACATCTGCTATTTCGCGGGACCCATGCCGCGCGCCCACGCGCTTGCGCTGCTGTTCGCGGCAAAAGGCGGGCACCATCGGTCGGACAAGGCGGTCCACACGCGCCGCATCCGCTCCGCGACGTTCACCTTTGAGGACGGGGGCTATCCCATCCAGGCCGACGGAGAGCTCATCCGCGCCACACGCGTATCGGTGGGCATCCTGCCCGGCGTGCTGCGCGTGCTCGTGCCGACCGACGGGCGGAAGAGGTAGCCGAGGGCCGCTCACAGCAGGTGAATAACCTCTGCTGTATTGTGGTAAACTACAGATGCATCAGCAAAGCCCGTCTTTTGTTAACTTGGTCGCGGGCGGCGCGGTGTTTTGTTCGAAGGAGCCTGATTGCAGTCGGGCTCCTTTCGCGTAATATGAGAAAGCCATTGTCAAGAGGCATGATGCGGCAGGTCCGGAAATTCCATTCCGGACCTGCGCTTATTCCAGCCGGGAGGGCCCGCGCGGATGCTCGTTAGTCGTCGCTCGCCTGGCAAGCTAATATCCGCGGGCTCTTGGCGCGGCATGCGGGTTCGGTATGTCGCCGCGCACCACCGCATTTCGATTCTCCGTCCGGGGCCGTCGGTCGAAAAACCCTTGGAGTCTTTCTTCTCGGGCGCGGCCGTCCGGCTGCCCATCGGAAAAGTCGTGAGCCGGCCCCGGCGATGCGTCGAAGCGCGGGCCCTCCCGGCGGGAAGGCGTGTGGTCCCGGGCGCTACCCGAGCGTCCCCTCGGCGCTCCTGCCGATCTCCCAGACCCAGCAGGCGAGCTCACGGGCGACCGCGACGTTGGCGACGCACGGCCGCTTGCCGGCCGCGCGCAGCGCCTCGTGGCGGGCGCGCAGCCTCCTCGTGGCGTCGGCCGCCCTGCCCCTGATGCGCGGGGGAACGTCGTAGCCGGCGGGGGCGGCCTTGGGCTTCGGCGAGCACGAGGCGTAGTGCCATGCCGCCTCGACGAGCGCCCGCCTGGAGGCCGAGTTGCCGGTCTTGGTGATGCCGCCGGTCGCCTCCTTCTCGCCGCTCGAGTGCTCGGACGGCGTGAGGCCGAGCCAGGACGCGTAGGCGCCCGCCGTGGCGAACCGGGAGAAGCACCCGGCCTCGGTCGCGAGGCAGAACGCCGTGACGGCGTCGACGCCCTTGATGCACGACAGCGCGCCGACGACGCCGGCCCACCGCTCGGAGCGGGCCTCGGCGAGCACCAGCTTCTCGAGGGCGCGCTTGTCGGACTCGGCGCAGCGCACGCAGGTGGCGTAGTGGTCGAAGGCGGACGCCGCGGCGAGCTCGTCGTGCCTGAGCCACTCCTCGGCCCAGCGCCTGAACTCGCGCGTCCAGGCTCCCCGCCTGCGGCCGAGCGCGTCGGTCTCGTCGAAGACGTGGCCGCGCCGCAGCAGGAACTTGGAGAGCCGCTGCCGTGCGCGCTGCAGGTCCTCGCGCGCGTCGTCGAGCGCCCGCGACAGGTCTCGGGCGGCCTCGGCCTCGGCGGGCGGCACCCACACCTCGACGACGTTGCGCGTGGCGAGCAGGCGGGCCAGGAACGCCGCGTCGCGCCTGTCGTTCTTGCGCCTCTTCTCCGCGGCGGGCTTCTGCATCCTCGACACCGCGCCGACGGCGCAGTCGACGCCCAGCGCCCTGAGCTGGCGGCAGAGGGCGAAGCCGGTCGGCCCGCTCTCGTACACCGCCTTCGGCTCCTCGAACCCCTTGATCCAGGCGGCGATCTCGCCGGCGTCGGTCCCGAAGGACCTCTGCACCACCTCGCCGGTGAACGGGTCGAAGGCGCATGCCGACACGGAGCGCGCGTGTACGTCGAGCCCGATGGAGGTAACATGGGTCATGGGGAGCCTCCTCCCATGCGTGCGGTACGGCGGCACCGCAGGGTGACAGATACAACACCATTGTTCCCGCCCAGCCCGCGACCCGGCATGCCGCGGGGAGGCTTTCCCCTCAATGGCTTTCTCATATCGTCTTTATGGGTTGTTTGGGGACGGGTTCGTTTCAACCCATCCGGCGGCCCCTACGAACCGGGACGGGGCGAGCTATACGAGAAGTCAGACTATGCATGCGCCCATCGGAACGCGAAATCGCCCGCTGCAGCCGCTCGCGTTTCGTCCGTCGGCGAAGCGCACCGAAACCTCCTTACGAGAAGGGGCCCGCTATCGGGCCCCTTCGTTGGCGTATCGCTATGAAATGTTGCGTTACCCGCCGATCACGTCGCGATGGAACGTGGCGGACATCGTCGCCATCGAGGCGCGCCACGCCGTGTCGTGTGGGCGCAGCTGCGGGCCGGACGACGTGTCGACACCGCTCATCAGGCCCTGGTCGACCGCCCAGGCGATTGCCGGCTTGGCGTAGGCGTCAACCGTGCTCCAACCGGAGATCTGCGAGGCGGCGCCCATGTCGGACGAGGTGTCGAGCTTGGCCACCTTGTTCGCGTAGTTGTACAGGAAGGTCGCGAGCTCCTGGCGGCTGACGTTGCCGTTGGGGTTGAAGAGGTTGCTGCCCGCATAGCCGTTCGCCACGCCTGCACCACGCGCCCAGCGGACCGCGTCGTAGTAATACGCGGTCGTGTCGCGGTTATCGGAGAAGTTCTCGACCGAACCGGGGGCGGGCTGGCCGGCCATGTTCCACAGGACGCAGATGACCTGCGCGCGCGTGATGGTGTCGTACGGGCCGAACAGCGTCGTGCCCGAATAACCGCTCATGAAGCGGTGGTCGATGGTGTAGTCGAACAGGTCGCATATCACATACCAGTCATCCGACACGACATCGGTGAACCCGCGGTACGGGCTGTAGCCGGCCCAGCCGGCATACAGGGTCAGATCCGTTGTGACGGGCGTCGAGAAATCGTAGGCCGTCCGGAGCGAGGCGTCGGCGAACCAGCCGGTGAAGCGGTAGTACGTACGCGTCGGATCCGCCGGGCGCACAGCCTTCTCACCCTCGTTGACCAGCTGACTCTTGACGGCCGTACCGCCGTTCGTCACGAACGTGACGACGAACTGGTCGCCGACCTTCACCGTGCACGTCGCTGTCTTGTTGCCGTCCACGGTCGTGACCGTGATGGTCGCGGTTCCGGGTGCCACCGCCCGCACCTTGCCGTTAGCGTCGACCGTCGCGACCTTGGTGTCGGAGCTCGTCCAGGTGACCTTCTTGTTGAGCGCGTTTTCGGGAAGGACCGTCGCCTTCAACACGGTGCTCTCGTCCACCTTGAGGGCAAGCTCGGTCTTGTTGAGCGTGACGCCGCTCACCGCACCGGCGACGCTGACGGCACATGTCGCCGTCTTGTTGCCGTCCTCAGTGGTCACGGTGATGGTCGCTGACCCCGGAGCCACCGCCGTCACCTTGCCGTTGGCGTCGACCGTCGCGACCTTGGTGTCGGACGAGCGCCAGGTGACCTTCTTGTTCTCGGCATCAGCCGGAGTTACCGTCGCCTTGAGCGTGTAGCTTTCGCCCTTGTCGAGCGAAAGCGAGGTCTTGTCGAGCGTGACCCCGCTCACCGCACCGGCCACGCTGACCGTGCACGTCGCGGTCTTGCCGCCGTCATCGGTGGTCGCCGTGATGGTCGCGGAACCGGAGGCGATTGCCGTCACCCTTCCGTTGGCATCCACCGTCGCGACCTTGTTGTCGGAGCTCTTCCAGGTGACCTTCTTGTTCTCGGCATCAGCCGGGACAACCGTCGCCTTGAGCGTATAGCTCTCGCCCTTTCCCAGCGACAGGGTAGTCTTATCAAGAGACACACCCGTAACCGCCGGCCCCTTGACCGTGACGGTACAGCTCGCCGTCTTGCCGCCGTCGTCAGTCGTCGCTGTAATGGTCACCTTTCCAGAGGCGACCGCCGTGACGTTACCGTTGGAATCGACTCTCGCGATGCTGCTGTCGGTGCTCTTCCAGGTGACTTCCTTATTCTCGGCATCAGTCGGAGCGACCGTCGCCTTGAGCGTATAGCTCTCGCCCTTGCCAAGAACAAGCGACGTCCTGTCAAGGGATACGCCCGTGACAGCAGATCCCTTGACCGTGATGACGCAGGTCGCCGTCTTGCCGCCGTCCCTTGTGGTTGCGGTGATCGTCGCCTTACCGGCAGAGACCGCTATCACCTTGCCGCTAGAGTCGACCCTTGCAATAGCGGAGTTGTTACTCGTCCAGCCGACTTCCCTGTTCTCCGCGTCTGTCGGGTAGACAGTCGCCTTGAGGGTACGAATATCGCCCTTGTTAAGCGTCAGGGCAGTCCTGTCGAGGGATACGCCCGTAACCGCCGGCCCCTTGACCGTGACGGTACAGCTCGCCGTCTTGCCGCCGTCGGCGGTCGTGACTGTAATCGTCGCCTTGCCGACCGAGACCGCCGTGACCCTACCGGTGGAATCGACCCTCGCGACACTGCTGTCGGAGCTCTTCCAGGTAACGCCCTTGTTTTCCGCATTCGAGGGACTAATCGTGTACGTCAGCTTGTACGTAGAATTCTTACCGAGCGTGAGGGTTGAAGGAGAAAGCGAAATCCTTTCAACCTTGACATCGGACTTGACGGCCACCGTGCATTTCGCGGTATAGCTCCCATCATCGGTCCTTACGGTGATCACCGCGGTGCCGGCGCCGACGGCGCGCACGTTACCGGAGCTATCCACCGTGGCGACCCCAGTATTGGAGCTCGACCAGCTCACACCCTTATCGGTAGCGTTACTCGGAGACACCGTCGCGGTCAGCACAGCCGTGTCGCCCGTATCCAGCGAAAGCGACGTCCTGTTTAGCCGCACGCCCGTAACCGACACCACATTGGACTTGACGATAAACTCCTTCGACCAGGAACGGCCGCCGGGACTCGTAGCGGTAATGGTCGAGGTGGCCCCCACCTGCGCCCCGGAGCTGACGCTGACGATGCCGTTATCCACGGTGAAGGCAGCAGGATTGGAGGATTTCCACGTATAACCGTGAGCCTCGGTAGACGTATAAATGTAGGAGAATTCCGGATTTCGAATACCTACGACCAGCTCATAGGTTTCACCCGGCTCAAGGGGCTCTGGATCTTCCTGTCTCATGTTCAAATTGAAACCCGAACCATCATAAGGGACGAGACTGTGGCTGTAGTCCACTTTCGTGATGGCAGTAAACACACCAGCATCGGCATAGGTCTCTGATCTATGGGCGGTACCGAACAGCTCTACCCAGCAGGAAACACTTCCGATTCTGAAGCAGCCCACACCGATGATCGCATAGCTTGGATCCAAAATGTTCGCACGATGCCCGTCGCTATTCATCCACGCATCGGTCACATTCTCTGCAGCATCAGAGGACCCAAATCCTCCAATAGCGATGTTCTCTCCGTAAGCTCCATTGGTAATAGTGGACCAACTTGAACCATTTGGCCTTGTGTGCGAATTGTAGAGCGCAATCTCGGCGGCGCGCTGCATGGCAGCTGACTGCAGATCGGCATCCATCACGAGCGCAGATGCGCCATTGTTCACACGGTGCTGATTTATCAGATACTTTTGATAATTCGCTTCCTTATAGTCGAAAGTACCCTTGATATAGCAGCAGTCATCGCTTGCGGCAGACGACCACTGCAGGGAGATTCCGGTATCCTCCAGAACCGCCGGCTCCCCTATCTGGACCTCAACGCCCGCAGCATCCTCCCCCGCGACGATTCCCTGCGGCTCGTCTGCGAAACCCGCGACGGGCAGTGCCGCCAACAGAGCCGCCGCAAAACCGACTGCCAGGAATTTGAGCTTTCGCATCTCGCTCACTCCTTCCCGTACCTACGCGCGCCGCGGATCGACACCGCTGCAAACGGGACCGACCCCCGAGCATCCTTCATCTTCATCTTTACCACAGGAAAAAGGTATGTTGTTGCGCAACATCGGGCTGGACGGCCTTGGATGCCAGAAGAATATCGGGCGCATCAACCATTTCCGACCCAAATGCGACCGCGAAATAACCCGTCACCGGTCAAGCGAGCTACCCGTCCGACCGGCAGCACGTCCGTGCTCCTCCTCTGCAACGCGGCAAACCCCATCGCAGCGCACTTGGAGCCCTCAGCTTTGGAGAGCCCCTCCCAGCATGCCGCGCATATAGAGGTCGTAAACCTCCCCCTTCACGTCGTAGCGCACATCGCTGAAGTCCGAAAGGGCGTACAAGGTCGATGCGAGCGTATCCGGGTCCTTGGCCACAAAGTAGATCTGCTCCTTCAAGAGCGTTCGGGGGGTAAGGATCAAGACGTTGTGAGTCGTGAAGACCAGCTGCCCCCTATGCTCCATCCCATTGATGAACGCCAGCGCGCGCTCGGCGAGAAGCGGGTCGATGGAGCCATCGACCTCGTCGGCGAATACCGTTTTGTCGCCGTAAACAACCAGGTAGACAATGACGGCCCATTGCGCAAAATCGATGATACCCGCAGAATCGTCGCCGAGCCTCCGCTCATATGTCTTACCTGATGGCAATGTTCGAACGAGGACACTGTCGCCAAACGGGTTATCGCGATCGATCTTCACGTCGGTGATGCTCGCATCCGCCAAACGAAGGATCTCGAAATAGCGCTTGTCATGCAGGATGCTGTCAAGACTATCGTCGGAGACGCCCTCGAAAACAAATGCTCCTTCACCGCGCGAGGCAATCACCAGATCGGATGTGAACCATGAAACGATGTCTTTGCAGCTTCTCTCCCCGAGCATCGAAAGCGTTATGACCATCAGCCGCGCGGAATCGAGTTCAGGCTCCAAAAAGGATGCCAGCAGGTCCCCGGAAACGCCGACGAGGTTGCCGACTTCTGCACGGTACGAATAGCGGTCTGAATCCCGGTCCCCGCCTTCACACCCTTCGGACGTCGCCCGGTCGACGCGCTCAACAATAGATCGCTCGCATCGCAGTAGCCGAAAAACCGGATGATAGGAATGCGGGGACTTTTCCGACCGCTCAAGCTGCTCCAGCACAATGCCAGCCTCATCAACATGGAGCGTGTAGCGCAGAAAGTAGTCTTTGATGGCGATCTCGATCTCAAAAGGCTGCAAGGTCGTTGAAGAACCGTCGCTGGCATCCCATGCGCCCTCGCAGAAGATCAGGTTCCTAGAGCTACGAGGCACGACATCATTCCGGACGAATAGAGAGCGCAAGAACTTGAAAGCCTTGATGAAGTTGGATTTGCCACCCGCATTCTCTCCTGCCAACACCGCGTATTTCAGCAGGAGCTCACCGGATTCAAGTTGAACGAAGTTGCCGGGATAACGTCTTCTAACACGGTTTTTTGGAGCAGCAAGGTCAAATATCGCGTCATCGCGAAATGAAGTGAAGTTGTTAAATGTGCTGCTATACAACATAGACATCACCCGCTTGGCCCGCTTTCTGTTTCTAGTCTAAACCAGATTTCTGGTCTAAACCAGAAATCTGGTTTAGACTAGAAACAGAAAGCGGGCAGGGCAGGCAAGCGTCGCCTTCCTCAACCACTTCCTCTCTCGAGGTACGGACCGAACTCGCCGAATATGTCGGCAATCCGCGTCGACGGATTCATGGAGGAGGGCTTGACTGAGTATTTGCCCCGCTAAGCACCACAGATTATCGCGATTCAGCACCGGCAGCATTGCGAATCGGCGCCGGCCGCGGCATGGGTCGGCACCGCGGCCGGCGCCCGCACAAGATCTCTAGCCCGAGTCTCCGCCCAGCTTCCTCCTCATGTTCATCTCGCCCATGCCGACCCATGCGGCGCCGTGGACGATGCGGTCCATGATGGCGTCGGCGTGGACGCCGCCGCCGAGCCTGGCGTGCCAGTCCTTCTGGCGGAACTGGGTGCAGAAGACCGTGGGGGCCGTGCCGTAACGCGCCTCCATGAGCTCGAGCAGGAAGCCGCGGAACAGCTCGTCCGGCCTGTCGAGCAGCCACTCGTCGAGCGCGAGCGCCTGGAAGGCCGCGTACTTGAATCTGCCCCATTCCCGTTGACACACGGAGTTCCGTTTCGGCATGATGCCGTAAACGGGGAAAGGGGGCATAGGATGGGACATCCGTCGCCCAATTATTCGGCCGAGTTCAAGCAGCAGGCGGTGAGGCTGTACAGGGAGCGAGGCGGCACCTACGCGGAGACCGCCCGCGAGCTCGGCGTCGACCCGGGGAGCCTGTCGGACTGGGTCAAGAAGGCCGACACCGCCCAGGCGTCGCCCGAGGACGACCCCTTCAAGGTGGCCGAGGAGAACCGGCGCCTGCGCAGGGAGGTCGAGCGGCTCAGGCGCGAGAACGAGGTGCTTTTAAAAGCGAGCGCCTTCTTCGCCAGCAGGCAGCTGTAGGCGCCCAGGCGGAGAGGGCGAAGTTCGCTTTCATATCGCTCAACGGAGGAGCCTGGAGCGTGTCCGAGATGTGCCGCGCGCTCCATGTCACCCGCCAGGGCTGCTGCGCGTGGAGGAAGAGGCGGCCGAGCGCGCACGACGAGAGGGACGCCGAGCTCGCCGGGAAGATCTCGGAGATATACGCCGCCAGCCGCGGCATCTACGGGGCGCCGAAGGTCCTCGCCGAGCTCAAGAAGGCCGGCGAGCCCGCGTCGCGCAAGCGCGTGGCGCGCATCATGCGCGAGAACGGCTGGGTCGGGACGGCGCGCGGCTGCGCCAAGCGGCCGAAGGGCGAGGCGAAGGCGGCCGCGCCGCAGGCCGACTCCGCCCCCGACCTGGTGCGCCGCGAGTTCTCGGCCGACGGCCCGAACAGGGCCCGGTTCGCGGACATCACCTACGTCCGCACGCACCGGGGCTGGCTCTACCTGGCCGTGGTGATGGACATATGGTCCAGGATGATCGTCGGCTGGTCGATGTCGGACCGGATGACGGCCGGGCTCGCCGACGGCGCCCTCGGGATGGCGATAGCCCGCCGGCACCCGAAGGAGGGTTGCATCCACCACTCGGATCACGGCTCGCAGCACGTCTCGCTGCTGCTGGGCAAGACGATGCGCGAGGCCGGCATCGAGCCCTCGATGGGGTCGATATCCTCGCCGTGGGACAACGCCGCGATGGAGTCGCTCATGGGCCTCATCAAGGCGGAGCGCGTGCACGCGAGGACCTTCGAGACGCGCGAGCAGGCGGCGCTCGAGATCTTCGAGTACATAGAGTGCTTCTACAACAGGGTCGGGATCCACTCGGCTCTGGGCAATCTCAGCCCCGCGGAGTTCGAGGCGAGGAATATGGAGGGCGCCGTCAAGATGGCGGCGTAAGGGTGTAAACGGAATCGGGGTAGATTCAGATTCACCATCGCGCACGCCCCCTCCAGCCTCGGCCTCGTGTAGCGGTGCCCGGGCCTGAGCACGGCGAGGGCCGCGTCGAAGCCCCGCTCCTCGCAGTCGACGCGCCGGAAGATGCGGTCCACCACCTCCCTGCAGGACGGCCCGGCGCGGTCGGCCCGGCGCCGGATGCGGCCCGCGTCCCAGTCGGAGTGCGACCTCCCCTCGGGAAGGTCGCCGGCATGAGTCGAGTAGCGGTTCCTCGCGAACGACGGGAAGAGCGGGCGCGTCGCCAGCCGCTCGCCGGCGAGGAAGACCCCCGCGGTGTTAGTGTCAATCTATCTTTCGCCGATTTCACCAACGAACCTCACCCGTTCGCGCCAACGCACATGCGCCGATCCCGCCAGCGTCACGCGCCGCTTCCGGCGTCCCGGTCCGGCGCCAGGTCCTTGGTGCGGTAGGACCTCCCGGTGATCTTCAGCACCGTGCAGTGGTGGCAGAGGCGGTCCGCGATGGCGCTCGCCACCACGGGGTCGCCGAACACCTTCGCCCACGCGCCTATCCCGACGTTCGTCGTCACAATGGTCGACCTCCTCTCGTACCTCCTGGAGACCAGCTGGAACAGCAGGTCCGCCCCCTCCTTGTCCACGTCCAGGTAGCCCACCTCGTCCACGATCAGCAGGGAGAGGTGGGCGTAGAAGCGCATCCTGCGCTCGAGCGCGCCCTTCTCCGCCGCGCGCTTGAGGTCGCCGACGAGGCGCTGGCAGTCGACGAAGTAGGTGAGCTTGCGCGCCCTCACCGCCTCGACGCCGATGGCCACGGCCATGTGGGTCTTGCCGACGCCCGGGCTGCCGACGAGCACGACGTTCTCTCGGCGCTCCAGGAACCCGAGCGACGCGAGCTCCTCGACCACCGGGCGGCTGAGCGAGGGCTGGAACGAGAAGTCGAAGTCGGCGAGCGTCTTCACGTAGGGGAAGTTCGCCTTCTCGACCCTGCGGTCCAGGTCGCGGGCCCTCACCGCCGCGACCTGGGCGTCCGTCATCTCCATCAGGGCCTGCGCGAAGGTCTTGGAGCCCGAGGCGACCAGGGCGGAGTACTCGGCGGCCGAGGCCGCCATCGCGTCGAGACCGAGCTCCTCGAGGTTGTTGCGCGCCCGCTCCGGCGCGCTGGCCTCGACCAGCGGGGCGCTCATGCGGCACCGCCCCCTCCGAGCGCGTCGAGCAGCTCGAGGTTGCGGCGCGCGGCCTCCTCGATGTCGCCGTCGGCGCGCCACCGCTTGCCCTCGAGCGCCTCGGTGTAGTGGGCGGGGTCGTAGACGATCGGGCCGCCCGGGGCGCGCGTGTCGTGCACGGCGGCGAGGTCGCCGCCGTCGTAGACCCTGAGGACCCCGTCGGCCGACAGCACGAGCCTGGCGCGGCGCCCGATCATTCGCCTGGGCACCGAGAACTCGCGGCCGGCGCAGCGGACGAGCATCGTGGCCGGCACCTCCTGGTAGGAGACGTCGCCGAGCATCGACTCGAGCAGCCGGCGGTTGCCCAGCGGCCCGAGCGCGTCCTTCTCCCGCATGAACAGCAGCTCCGGGGGCACGCCGGTGGTGCCGTTGGGCTCCTCGTTGCTGCGGCGCTCGATGCGCGCTATCGCCTCGTCGAGGCCCTCCCAGCCGTCGAAGTCCCCCTCGTAGGCGAGGAGCCTCGAGAGGAAGCGGTTCGCGCTCTCCACCTTGCCCTTGGTCTGGGGCGTCCTCGGCGCGCAGAGCACGATGCGGAAGCCGGCCTCGCGGGAGAAGCGCTCGACGCGCGGGTCGCGCGCCCGCCTGCCGTCCCCGCCGACCGCGGCGATCGCGGACATGTTGTCGGTGAGCCACTCGGCGGGGACGCCCCCGAGCCTCACCGCGACGTCGTACATGCAGGCCAGCAGGTCGTCCCGGGTCCTGGTCGGCGACCTGCGGTACAGGTGGCGCCTCGAGTACCCGAGCGTCGCGGAGAACACGTTGAAGCGGTACTCGGCGCCCGAGCGGCCGCGCATCACGACGTCCTCCTTCCAGTCGAACTGGAGCTGCTCGCCGGGCCCGGTCTCGAAGCGGGGGTGCGCCTCGGGGGAGCCGGCGCCCACGGCGATGCCGCGCGTGCGCAGGTAGTGGGTGAAGGCGTTGTAGCCCGGGACGGGCGGCTCGTCGCCGGCGTGCCGGTCGAGCAGGAACTCGTGCAGCCCCCTCTTCGTCATCCCCGGCAGGGCGGCCTTCCCCTCGATCTCGGCGCGGTAGCGGTCGAACCCGCTGCCCCGGCCCTCCCGGCCGTCGAGCGGCTGCGGGCCGCCCCCGTTCCAGTACCTCGCGACGGTATGGCGGTCGACGCCGTACCTCCTCGCGATGTCGGTGAAGTTCGGCTTGGCGCCGCTCTCCTTCATCATGTTCATCTCCCCGATCAGGTTTCTCTCCATATCGCCCTCCCGTGTCTCTGCACGGTCGAGCGTACGCCCGTTGGCGGAAACGGTGAAAATACGTTGGCGCGATCGGCGGGGATGCGTTGGCGGACTCGGCGCGACCCGTTGGTCTAAACGGTGAAACCCAGATTAGCAATAACACGCGGTGGCGTCGGTGACCCTCAGGTCCACCGTCCTGCCCACGGCGAGGCGGCTCACCGAGTAGCAGTTGCGCTTGTAGGCGACGTGGCAGTCGCGCTGCACCTTGCGGCCGTAGACCCACTCGCAGACCTCGTAGGGCGCCGCCGGCAGCGGCCTCAGCAGCGGCCCCTCCTGCTCCCCGGAGACCTCCCGGCGCGTGCCCTCGCGCTTGGAGAAGGGCCTCGAGTTGTGCTCCTCGAGCTTCTCCGCCACAGCCCTCTTGAGCTGGTTGAAGTCGGTGAAGACCTCGTCCCTGAGCGCCGCGATGGCCTCCAGGGCGGCCTGCCGCACCTCGTTCTCGGCGCTCGGCTTGTCGCGCGGCGTCGCGACGCGCGCGGGCATCACCGCCGAGCCGTAGCGGGCGGCCATCTCCCGGTAGGCGCCGTTGAGCACGACCTCGCCCTCGCGCGGGTGGGCCCTCACGCCGGTCCTGAGGTTGTCGGGCACTATGCAGGGCGTCGAGCCGCCCATGTAGGCGAACGCGTGCACGTGGCAGCGCAGCCATGTATCCTCTCTCATGCCCGGCGTAGGCTCGACGCAGGGCAGCGGCTGAAGGGCAGGCGGGCCACGAACGGGTAGACCTTCGACACCTCGCCCATGGCGGGGCCGACGAGCGCCATCGTCGGCCCCGCCCAGTCGACCTCAAGAATCCTGCCGGCCCTGTGCCCGACGCGGCTCACGACCTGCTTCCTCACCGTGAACTCCCGGTAGCGCTTGCAGAACCGGTCGCAGGGCATGAAGGGCCCGCCCTTCGACATCTGCTCGTCGCGGTACTCGGCGTGCAGCCGCTTCAGCGTGACGCCCACGCGGGCGAGCTCGCGGTGGACATGCTCCCAGTCGGGGTCCGCGTAGACCGGCCCGTCGTGCACCCTCTCCGGGAACGGCAGCGCGTAGGCCTCGGAGTCCGACATCGGCTCGACGTCATCCCGGGAGACCCCCTTCTCGTCGGCGGCGTGGAACGTGTCCATCACGCTCGTCTTGGAGACCGACTGCGTCCTTGCGATCGCATTCCCCGACAGCCCCGAGGCCCTGAGCCTCAATATGCCCCTCACGGGTATCCTTCTCGCCATGCTCGATACCTCCTTGTCTCGCGTTGCGACATGGCGCCGCGAGCGTAGCGCGGTCGCCCGGGGCCGGCGCCGCAGCCCCCGCGGGCGGTATCGATGCGGAATATCGGCGGTATCGAGCGGGAATATCGGCGGGGGCGCCGGGCGGTATCGATTCGCGCTACACCAGGTACCGAGAAAGACGATTACTCAAATTAATCCCCGCTCCATATGTGTCAAGGCCAAATCCTATGCCCAATTCGACGCTTGCTCAACAATATTCGGAAAAGAATGGCCCGATATCAATTATCCCAGCTATCTGGCAGTATCCCGCCAGCATTGCGATGGGTAGCAGAACCTTAATAATCATAGAGAACGCCACGAGGGGCAGCAGATCGACCAGTATAAACTCAAGAAGGCTACTCGCAAATTGCGCATCTATTTATCCGTTCAATGCGCTCAAGCAACTCACCGGAGCAATTCGCCAATCCAACAGAGTATGAGGGCATTTCGTATTTCTGATACCCAAATCCATATCCAACAGCTAGGAAATCGATACTGTTTGCCATTGCCGCATTGCAATCTGTTTCTGTATCACCTACAAGCAGGGTAGTGGATAGCTCGGCTCCAATTTGCTGAAGACATCTCGCCACAATTTGGGGTTTTGACTCGAACGTGCCCGGTTCAGAACCGCATACTGCGGAGAACAGCTCGTCCAACCCAAACATTCTCAGAATATCTTTAGTACAATCGGTCCTCTTATTCGTTGCGATAGCAAGATTGACACCATTGGAAACAAGCTTATCCAGCATGTCAGAAGTGCCTGGATAAAGCACAGTCTCAGCAAGCCTCTCTGGTTGAGCGTACTCCTCCCGGAACAGCTCAGCACCCTCCCGTGCGGCATCCTCACCCAGACCGTAAAGCCTTGCGAACGATTCCTTGATCGGTGGTCCTATCAGCCCCTCCCTGCGCTCGGACGGAAGGACAGGGAGCCCCATCCTTCTCGCGGCAGCGTCGAAGGCGTTGTTGATTCCGACAGACGTGTCGGCGAGGGTCCCATCGAAGTCGAACACAATGAAGCGATAGCGCACGTCAATCATCCTCCCCGACCGTCACGTAGCGCGGAGTGGTGAGGAACCTAATATCAGCTTCTCGCACGAGTTCCCCCAGCACACGGCTCATCCCGCGGTTGATTTCCTCGTACTGTTTTCTGTCGACGACCTTAGAGACCCGGTCGCCCGAGTAGTTCTCCTCGGGCAGGGGGGAGTACCCATCCATACCCGCCAACAGGATCTCATCGACGCCAAGGGAGATCAGCAGGCGCACGAGCATGAGCGCGGCGTTGTCACGCACCGGCTCCTCTCCGTTCAGGAGAGAGGAGTAGTCGACGACCGCATACGCCCCGGGAGCGTCGATGTTCGACGTGACGACGAGCTTGCTCCCCCGCAGGTCGCCCGGCAGGCGCTCGCAGCGCCTCATATTGCTCGCAAAGACAACATCCACCGTTGCGTGCGGATAGAAAAAGTTCACGGAGAAGGCAGCGGTATCGGCCTGCGCAACAGTGTCGGCGATGAGATCCGACTCCTCGTCCGAACTCTTGCCCGGACAGATCACGAGCGCCCGCTTTCCCTTGAGGAGCTCACGAATACCCTCGACGCCTCCTGACTCCCCACCGCGGGCGGACATGTACTCATCGTAGAGGTCCTCGATGTAGGCCTTGTCGAACCTCAGCCGATGCTCCTCGTCCATCATGTCGAAGATGTCGTTCACGCTCCCGATGGTAAGCGTATCCTTGTCGGCAAGCCACCCAGCGTAGTTCGGGTGGGCGCTGTGCGACGCGGAGAGGAAGTTGGGCAGGGAGTAGCCCCACGGCCGCCTGTAGTAGAACTGGCCGACCACATCATCAATCACCTTGAGCAGCGGCCTCAAATCATAGGCGCCGCCGTACCCATCGTTGAGATAGTCCACGAAGAGCTCTGTGCACAGGTTACCGGCGCCCCTGCCCATCCCGTAGATCGAGGAGTCGATAATCAGGTCGCGGACCGGCCGCATATCGACGAGCGTCTGGGCGTTCGAGTAGGCAAGCTGCATGTTGTTATGGGAGTGGAAGCCTATCGGTATGCCCTCCGCGAGGTTGTGGTCCGTCAGGTAGAAGAGCCTGAGCATGTCCCTGCGTTTCATGACGCCGAAGCTGTCAACAATGTAGAAGGCGTAGGGCCCGATCTCGTTGACGCGCCGGATGAGGTCGAGGAACTCCTCGTCGGTATAGGAGAGGGACACCATCGCCTGGATGAACACGAGGTAGCCCTTCTCCTTAATCTCGCGGCACATCTCGAGCGCCTCGAAGCGGTCGCGCTTCGAGAACGCGACGCGGATGCCCCCGATTGACGACCCGTCGCACTCGGGCAGCGCATCCGCATCGAGCTCCCCGTAGTTCGCCATGGCGACGAAGAGGCGGGAGCCCCTGTCGGCCGGGATGATCGACCCGACCCCCTCCACGGTGTTGAACCTGGTCGACCCCTCGTGGTGCCGCACCCTATCCGTCAGGAAGCCGCACTCGATGATGTCGACGCCCGCCTCGACGAGGCTCCGGGCGATCGCGCGGGAGCCGGCGACGCCGAACTCCCAGCCGTTGCAGTAGCCGCCGTCGCGCAGCGTGCAGTCGAGTATCCTCACATTGCCCATACCAGACCCTGCATTCCTCTCTATTCCGTTCTCAAAGCTCCGAAAAACGCGCCGCTACCGGGAGAGACGGCCCTCCATGATGGACCTGACCTTCGCGAGGTCCTTCGGGGTGTCGACTGCGACGGTGTCGGAGTCGACCTCGACGTACTGGACCTTGAAACCGTTCTCGATCAACCTGAGGATCTCGATGTCCTCGATTTCCTCGATCTTGGCCTTCCCGAACCTTCTCCCGTAGTCCCGGAAAAACCTGAGCGCCTCTGGCTTGTACCCGTACACGCAGACCTGCTTGTAGTACGGGTACCCGATGGCGCCCTTCGGGTACGGGGCCGTGGCGCGCGTGAGGTAGACCCCCACGAGCTCCCTGTTTGTGATCACCTTCGGAATCGTGAAGTTCACGACGTCCACCGGGTCGGTGATCCTGGTCATCAGGTTCGTGACCTCGATGCCGTCGTCCTCGAAGAACGGCCGGATCGCAGCGTCGATCGTGGACGGCTCGAGCAGGGGCTCGTCGCCCTGTATGTTCACGTACAGGTCCGCCTGAATCGCCTCCGCGACCTCCGCGACCCTGTCGGTCCCCGTCAGGTTCCCCTCAGACGTCATCACGCACTTCACACCGAGCTCCTCGCACGCCTCCGAGATCCTGCTGTCATCGGTCGCGACGAGGACCTCGTCGAGCGTCTCCGCAGCCAGGCAGCGCTGGTACACCCACCAGATCATCGGCTTGCCGCAGATGTCGACCAGCGGCTTGCCCGGGAACCTGCTGGATTTGTATCTTGCTGGAATGACCGCTAAAACCTTCACATCGCTCGTGTAGCTCATGCCGCTACACCACCTTTCTGAACTCGACTATCCCCGTTGCGAAAGACGCAACTCCATCCTTCTCAAAACCCAGAGGCTGCACATCCCCGCAGCCCAATGCCTCAACGCGATGTGCCTAGAACACCCGCCCCCTTCCCCATGCCGTCAAACGTTGCGGTATCAATCGTTAATCTAGGCTTCCCTGTCAATCGAACAGGAGTAAGTCCTAGGGGCAGTTAATGCCAAGCGCCTCAATCTGGTCGAGCTCCAACACAGCGCGAGGCGGTCTCATATGCACCCGCTCTTCCCCGGTAACGCCACAGATAGATAGCATGGAGCTCCTTCATCTCAACAAAAGCGAATTATGAGTCTTGAGCCCCTGTGGTAAATTCGGGGTTATAGTTGGACGGGCTCAGAGGGACCCCGCCCAGGAGGACTCGCACCACCCGTGCATCGGAAGAGCACTATTGGCAAGCCCATCCACAATTATCTCCAGCGTAAGCATAATACGTCGCTGCAATCTACTTAGCTCGACCTAATCAACAAGCAGATGAGCAAAGATTCTGAAGGAGAACCCTAAGCAGAATGCCGCCAGACAAACATCGAAGGTCTCTCCGATACGTGCCCGCTTCTCATCTTAATCGGCGCGACAGACTCTACTGCCATCCGTTTCCTCCTCCTTCCAATTCGCCGATAGCCTTATCTCCATCTTGCAGGCTTCTCGGCCCGCCGTTTACCAACCCCAAAAAAGCGTCTTTTACATCAAGGCATCCAATATGCTCCAGTCCATTTATCGAGAAAGCGTCCCTTCCGCCACGGAAGAGCCTGACGCTTTTCCACGGCGGGATGTCAAACAATTCTTTCCGAAAAACTCCACACATCGCCTTTTACAATTAGAATTCCTAAAGATGAATTACCGAGACGACCATAAGAAGTAACTTCCGCGTAGGACAGGACTCACCCTACGACATCATCGAAATCAACGCGCTCAAATGTTTCAAGGCAGCCGCCTCTTGTTGCGTTATAAATCCTGAACCCGAGCTGATGGGAAATTCGCTCAGCATAGTCATAGGCGATATCCATCTCCCAGGACGCACCCGCCATGTTCTTCCCGCAGCTACCATCTGCGCCGAAATAGCTCCGAACGCCATCATTCTCAGTTATTATTCCATCCCTGCCTACAGTTTTTGCATATTTATGATCGACCCCGAGCAAATACATATTACGGAAACCCATATGATAAGCAATCTGCATCAGCGTATAGGTAACCGTTGCTATGGTGTAAACACCTCGACGAAGATCGGTAGAAAACTTAGGATCCTCCAGATACTTTCTGGAATCATGCGCGTGTAAATAGCAAATGTCTCCCGTTAACCTCCGATACGCCTTGAGGTAACCTTGCTCTCTCACGAACTTCATCTCGCACCCAAACGAGTTGATACCATCAACTACGCCTTCGCGACGAGCGACGCCCTCATCGAATACGGCATAGTAGGTGGGTCGCCATGAAGTCTCTGGAAATATGTTGTAAATCCTATTCGAAGCAAAACTTGGTATACCCGATATACGGTCGAGATCGGCTCCGTTCAAACTAGGACCGTTGCCTATGATGAAGCATCTCTCGCCGAAATATCTGTTCTTGCTTCTCTCCAAGTATGATTCAGTACGGGAGAGGCATCCATTTACCACGAGACACGCATGACTACAGAATCTTAGCCCTCTATCTAATGGCGCGAAAACAACCGATTTATTCAATCTTCCCACCAGCCTTTTCAATTGACATTGCAGTCAAAACCGTTTTCCTTTTATGCACAAGAGTGATCGCTACAATTGTGATCAAAACATAGCGAACAGCATCATTTAGATAGAGCAGCTCAGCAGCGAGGGAGACAATAACCACTCCGAAGGAAATCACAAATGCCGCCCTTCCATCAACAGGCATCCGCTTTAGTCCCTTTGCAGCGCAGACTCTTTTTGCAAACAGAAAATGCATTACGGCAAGCAGGGCGTAAGATGCAAGCGAGACGAACCCTGCGGCGACAAATCCATAATCTGGGATGAAAACTGCGTTAAGAACTATATTTAAAACAGATGCCACAAGCGAAGCAACCATGATTGAAAAACTCTTCTCATAGTAAAGCTCAATATTAGAAAAAAGCGTATAGAGGAATATGAAATATATCCCGGCTGCGGCTGGAGGCATCACCCAAACTCCCTCAAGGTATTCCGAAGAACCGAGAAGCATAACTAGCTCCGGACCAAATAGAACGGGAGTAAGACAGGTTGCCGCAACAACAACGAGAATCGCAGAGGTCTTCCTTCTAATCAGTCCATAATCCCCCTCCTCCATTCGCTGATAAAACCAGGGAATCAAAGAGGAATTGATGCTGCCAACTAGCAAGTTCATTGTAGCTGCAGCGCTATATGGAACACTGTAAAATGCGGCAGATGCTGCCCCACATATGTTTCCGACCATAATCCGTCCCGCAGCAGAAAGCAGCGACATAGAAAGATAATGCGGGATGAGGGGCAGATCGAGCTTCAGCATATAGCGCCATTTTTCCAAAGAGAAGAACGTCTTCCCTAGCTTCACCAGACGTAAATGCAATACCAGCCCAAAGGCGATATTTACAACCGCAATGGACATCACTCTCGCTAAAGCTTTCTCCCTAGAAAGGCCTACGAGAACTAGACCAAACAAGGATGATGCGAGGGCCTGCGTCAACGTCACAAAAACTACAGCCTGATATCGAAAATGATACCGTTCCCTAACCGCCCAAATCGAGAAAGCCATATTGAAGTAGTATTGAGAGAACATGGCCAGCATATACGGCGTCGAAAGCCCGGTAAAACTATTCACCTGTTCCCGGAACACGCAATAAGCAATGAGCAAGACGGTAGTTGCGGTGTTCGACAGTCCAAGAACAGAGCTAGAAAGAGCATGCTCGTTGTCCTTGTATCGCAAGAAACCATTGTTGAGAACTTGATTCGCTAGATTGAGAGTCGCAAAAACACTGACAATACTATCCCAGCCTAAATATAAAGTATATATTCCATATTGCTCAGAAGTCATCAGTCTTGTAAAAAGTGGAGTCGTTAAAAAAGCAATTCCTTTTTGGATAAACGAGCAAAACATGAACCATATAGAAGCCTTCACTTGGACACTTAAGTTCTTATATCTCGCAAAAAGGGATCTTATGGCAACAAGCAACACAGCCTCGGCCTCTTCCAATTGGTTATATCTATATACCAACGGTTCTACAACGGTACTTCTGAATGACTACAGCTCTGCAGGCTCAAATCTTTAGGACAAGGCCTTCACTCATCAGCAACAGCGGAATACAGACAAACACATTAAGAGCATGCCATTCACAAAAACCGAATGCGAATACAGAAATGAACGCTCCTGAATAAGCAGCGATGTCTATTATATCTAATTGCTTTTGATCCATATGCTTATATAATTTGGAAATTAATATTACGATAAAAAGAAATCCAGCTAGTCCAATATTAAATAGTAATGATGCATACATGCCATCAACGGTACTAATTTCATTGTAAGTGCCTCTAATGAGAACAGAGCCTTGAAATGCATGCTGGCCAAACACCGTCAAACCCCGGTAGCTGTACTGTGCCCACCAGAGAAGTGGGCGGCCGGTTAATAAATAATTTATTTCCTGAGAATACAACGGACTTGTAAACCAGTATGAACTCAACCAATATGTAAACAGCATTAATATGATAGGTATCGCGATAACAGTATAACCTATTATGGATGCTTTTATTATTAAATGTCGCTTTATTATGGTATGAACAACAAGATACGATATAGGAAAAACAAGCAGTGCAACCATGGATGTTCTCGAGCCTGCTATAAAAAAGATAATTAAACTACATATAATAAAATAGATGACTTTACTCAATGCTGATAAATCTTTTCGTACGCATTGACACACAGCAAATGCAAAAGTGAAAGCAGCGCAACCATTAGGATGAGAGAAAAAAAGCGCATTCCTAGATTCCCTGAATCCTCCGATATTATAATACATATTCCCTGTTTTATAACCAATAATAGTGAAGATAATATAGATTATAATCATTGATCCTAGAATTATAGTCATCGCACGTGCCCAAAATCGGAATACTTTTTGTGTATTCATTCCAGATGCAGCAGAGACAGTCAACAGAGTGGTGACCAGCACTGTCTCTCCTGACAGGAAATAAGCAGATAACGATAGGGCTATACCTGACAGCACCAAAGAAGGACATTTGTAATATGGAAGCAGCATCGCAACTCGAAAACCTAGAAACAATATTCCGAATAAAAGAAGACAATTAAAAACAATATCTTCCTTCGGCAGTAATGTTGTCATTTGCCATATAAACTTTATTTGTAATAGCCAAAAGCCTATCCAGAAAAGTATTTCGCTTTTTTTAGGGACAACTAGATCTCTCCGCTTTGATGACATGTCATCCATTGCTAAGAATCTCCCAATATCGTTGTGCAACGTAATCCCAAGTATTGGCTTGAGCCACCCGCCGAGCGGCACAAGACTGCTGTTCGTACGCGATGTCATCCGACGCAAGCGCAGCCATACGTTCTGCGGCGGTATCAAGGGCGGCGGGATTGTTAATATCCACAATAATGGCACTACCAGAATCGAAAAGCTCAGCGGCTCCACAGAACGTGGAGATGACGGGTACACAGCCAACTGCCGCACCCTCGAGAACGGAGACGTTGAAGGTGTCGAAACGGCTCAAACCCACATAGAAGTGCGCCTGGGCGTAGAGTTCCCGCAGACGTGCCTTGTCCTCAATCTCGCCTTCATAAACAAGCTCGACGCCGGCGTCAGTCGCCAGTTGCTCGCAGAGTGCACGGTTGGATCCCGTCTCGACGGAGTCCCGCCCGCAGACAATGAGCTTCGCGCTACGCCCAAGCTTGGAGAGATGGCCCAGCACTTCCAGTGCAAGGTCAACTGCCTTGCACTGCTCGAATCCTCCCGTCGTGATACACGTAACGGGTTCAAGCAGTGCAAGGCGAGCGGCTTTGCGCTGCGGCTGCTCCATCCCTCGAGGTATATCCACCCCGTTGTGCACTACACAAACGCGATTCCTCTCACCGTACATGGCGAAGAGTTCTCTACGCTCAAAGTCCGACACGCAGATGACGTTCTGGAAGTTCTTAAAGATGTAGGGCTCGAGCCTCGTGTCCCTCCGTTCGACGGGGCGGTAGGCGCTCTCGACGTTGACCACTCCATGCATCACACAGAAATAGCGGTTAGAGCGGTTGATGCATGAGACGAGGTGCATGAGCAAGGGCACGCGGTAGCCGTTCGCATGGATGCAGATCGACCAGCCGCGCAAACGCAGTGCGATACTCGCTAGCAGGCGGAGCATGCCCGCTCCGCCGCCAACTTCGACCATACGGCAATCCGGACGGTCAGCGAGCCACGCATTCACCGCACGAGCCACACCGAGGGGGCCACGCGTGCCGTCAGCGCGAGATATGAGCATGATGCGGCGCTTAGTAGAGACTATGCACGATATCCTCTTTGTACTCATGTTTCTTGAAGCATTCATCTACGCCGCCCACGACCCTCGATGGGTTGCAGCAGACGATGGAGCCGTCTGCATGGGTTCTTTTGACGACGATGCCCCCACGACGCAATTGTCGCCGATGGTCGCGTCCGACAGGACGAGCGTACGGGCACCGATAAACCAGTTCCTGCCCACCGCGACGGGGGAGATGAGCTTGCCATGGCTTTTATCGCGCTCGTAGAGAGATTTGTCGATGCTTAATTCGTAAACAAGGAGGACGGTATCGAAGGAGATCGTCGTACCATCCCCGATGGTTATGAGGTTATAGCCAGCCGCGTCGAAAACGCATGCGGGACTTATCCACGGGTCGCCATAGGAGGCGGAACTGGGAGAGATGTTCACGCCGAGCCACCGCAAATAGCGCGGATAGAACTTCTTATAACTCCTGTTGCTCAACTTGTTCAGCGCAATGAGTGCAGCCTTGGCGGGGAACTTAAGATAGTGCTTCGCTCCCTGGCGCTGAAACTGGGGAGCGGTTGTTTGAGGGCTCATCTGCTCATCTCCTCTGCAGCGAGTAGAAATTCTTCATAGTTCTGGACGACCTTCGACGAGGGAAGCGCTATGGTCTCCGGGCAGCCGCCGGTGCTATAGGTGATGACAGGGGTCCCGCAGGCCTCCGCCTCGAGGTTCACGGTCGGATAGTTGTCCTCGCGAGTAGGGTTGAAGAAGACATCGGCAGTGGCGTATATGGAGGCGAGCTGCTGTGCGGACGATGTACGCTCGAGGGCGACGACGCTTGTCGGTAGCGATTTGGCCTGTTTTCTGGTCAGACCGACAAGGACGATGGCGAAGCGCTCCGTGTCAAGCTCAGAGGCAAGGCGCACGAAGTCACCCAGCCCCTTGCGCTCGGTCCAAGGAGAGGCCACGCCGAGAATCATGAAGCGGTCCCCTATTCCATAGCGCTCTCGGAAGTCGCTCGGGGTCGGCCTGAAGACCGACTTGTCGATCGTGTTATAGCAGACCTCGACGGGATAACCCTTCAGGAAGCTCTGCTTGACCAGCCCCTCGAGCCAGTGCGAGGGGGTGATCAGCGTCATCCTCTCGGGAGGGACGCTCATGAAGATGCGCCTTTTGTCCTCGAAGTTCCTCGAGCAGGAGCGCCTGGAGATCGTTCTGGGATAGGTATCTAGCTGCGGACAGCATCCCGAGTACGCGCAATGAGACTGCCATTGCGCACACTTCACATATGTGAAGTACGCGCAATGGCCCGTAAACGCCCAGCAATCGTGCAGAGTCCAGCGGACCTGGCAGCGATGGGACGAAAGCCACCCGAAGAGCATCTCTATGTTCACGTAGTAGCCGTGTATGTTGTGCAGGTGCACCACGTCGGGATCGATCTTGTTCAGCTTCCTCAGCAACTTCGCAGTATCGCGCCTCGAGTGGAAGCCCATTCGGTCGTCAAGACGGACCATGGCTCCGTGGGAGAGGTAACCGAGTTTGGTGGCGCAGCACCGCTCACGGTCGCTTATCGACTCGTGGCGCCTGCCCCAGAAGATGTAGGAATCCACCCCACGTTCGGAGAGCTGCCCGTGGAGCCTCCTCATAATCGCCCCGGTCGACCCGTTGTAGAAGCTGTTGAGCTGCACGTAGCGCAGCGGGCGGCCGAGCCCCTGCGCTAGCCCCAACGCCTCGTCCACGAGCGCGTCGGTGGTCGGGGTACCGTCGGTCATGCTCACAGGCCCTTCCTCCACACCATCCTGTCCACGATGCCCGTATAGGACTGGACGATCTTCACGACCTTGGTCGACACCTTCCTCGTGTCGTAGTCGGGCACGGGCGCCTCGGGGTGGGAGCCTTCCGCCTCGAGCGCCACGGCGGTGCGCACGGCGTTGAGAAGGCCCCTCTCGTCGATTCCTGCGAGCACGAAGCAGCCGCGATCCATCGCCTCGGGACGCTCGGTGGACGTGCGTATGCACACCGCCGGGAACGCCCGACCGATGGAGGCGAAGAAGCTCGACTCCTCCGGGAGCGTGCCGGAGTCGGACACCACGCAGAAGGCACTCGATTGCAGCTTGTTGTAGTCGTGGAAGCCCATGGGCTCGTGCGTGCGCACAAGCGGATGCAGGGCGAACCCGGTGGCCTCCAAGCGCTTCCTGGAGCGCGGGTGACAGCTGTAGAGGACCGGTTTGCCGTACTCCTCGGCGAGGGCGTTCACTGCGGAGAACAGGGAGAGGAAGCTCACGTCGTCGTCGATGTTCTCCTCGCGGTGGGCGGAGAGCAGGAAGTAGCCGCCCGGCTCCAACCCCTCGCGCCCGAGCACGCCGGAGGCGTCGATCTTCCCGAGGTTCGCGGAGAGGACCTCGGCCATGGGGCTGCCCGTGACGAAGGTGCGCTCCGGCGCGCAACCCGTGGCGGCGAGCCATCGCCTCGCGTGCTCTGAGTAGGCCATGTTCACATCGGAGATGACGTCCACTATCCTGCGGTTGGTCTCCTCGGGGAGCCTCTCGTCCCGGCAGCAGTTGCCCGCCTCCATGTGGAAGATGGGGATATGCAGGCGCTTGGCCGGTATCGCCGACAGGCAGGAGTTGGTGTCGCCGAGCACCAGCAGGGCGTCGGGTCTCACCTGGACCATGAGCTTGTAGGAGGCGTCAATGATGTTCCCGATGGTGGAGCCCAGGTCGTCGCCGACGGCGTCCATGTAGACGTCCGGGGACCCCAGCCCCAGCTCCTCGAAGAAGATGCCGTTCAGGGTCCAGTCGTAGTTCTGCCCCGTGTGCGCCAGCAGGGTGTCGAAGTGCCTGCGGCATTTCTTGATCACCTCAGACAGGCGGATCACCTCGGGCCGCGTGCCCACGATGACCAGCAGCTTCAGACGGCCATCTTCCCTGAACGCAGCCTTCGGACAGCTATCCATCATCGCCTCACTTCGATTCGTCATGCTAGATTTCCACGGACTTGGAGATCATGAAGGACCCGATGTCATCGCGCCTCTTATACGCGTCCCCTATGTGGCGGTCCATATCCGCGATGAAGTCCGACCATCTCACCGCCTTGATATAGGACACATCCCCCACCCAGTACCCGTCGTTCGAGCACGGGACAGTCTCGGCGTCGACCCTGTTGAACTTGTTCCTCCGCAGGATGCCGAACAGCGTCCCCGTCCGGTGCTCGGTGCACGCCTTCGGGCAGCACGGAAGGCTATGGAGGTAGTAGTCGTAGCTCCCCGACGAATCGGGGAGGACGACGGCGAGCATGGCGTTGGTCCTGCTCGTCACAGGGTTTCCCTCCGAGTCGCGGCGCGACGTCTCCTTCAGCGAATACGAGATCTCCCACGGGATCCACTGGTCCCGGTCGGGCTTCGAGCCGTCCCTCATGCCGGGTGAGATCATGACGATGGCGAGGGAGCTGTCGTAGATCTTGTCCTTAAGACTCTCCCATATGGCCCCGTCGCTCAGCGCGGAGAGGTCCTCCCCGTCGTGCTCGCCCTTGAAGATGTGGGAGGTCGTGCCCAGCCTGTCCTCGATCTCGTTTACGTAATCGCGTACGGTGGTCCTCCTCGGATAGCTCCTGACCATGAACTCGACGTCGTCGTCGGCGTACTTGTACGACACGAAGATCTTCCTGCCCACGGTCTTATCACATCCCCAGAAGCAGCGAGGCGGCGACGCAGATCGCCGCCGTGACGGAATAGAACCCCGCGACCGACCAGCTCAGGTACGCGTCCCTGCGCCTCGTGCCGTCGACGACGCTGGGCGCGGGCGGCAGCATGTCCGTCGGGTAATTGCCCGCACGGTCCTCGTCGATGATCCTGTAGAGGACCCGGTAGCGCCGCTCCAGCTGGAGGTAGCCGCTGTCGAACGCCGAGAACGCGGCCGCCATCGCGGCGACGACGGCTGGGCACGCCCAAGGGAGGTCCGGGCCCTCCTGGTGGAAGAGGGCGAGCACCGCGGCGGCGAGGGCGCAGAACGCCGCCTTGGCGGCGCAGGAGCAGTTCGCCATCCTGGCTATATTCGATTGGGCGAAACCGAGGTACGCGGCCTTGTCGCGGAGCTTCCAGCCGATCCTGCGCCCCACGGCTACACCTCCTCGTAGAACGTGTCGGGCCTCTCCGGGTCGAACGGCTCGCTCGCCCACATGACGGTGACGAGGTCGTCGGTCTCCGAGAGATTGGTTATCGAGTGGGTCATCCCCGGCGCCATCTCCACGACGACGGGCTCGGAGCCCGAGACGCGGTACTCGTCGACGGGGAACGGGCGCCCGTCGGGTCCGAGACCCACCCGGCGAAGCCGGATGAGCGCGTCGCCGGAGACGACGAGGAACTTCTCCCACTTCCGGTGGTGCCAGTGGTTGCCCTTTGTGACGCCCGGCCCCGAGACGTTCACGGAGACCTGGCCGCGCTCCGGCGTGCGCAGGAACTCGGTGAACGAGCCGCGCTCGTCGCGGTTGGCGCGGAGAGGGTACGCGAGGGAGCCCTCCCCGTAGTAGCTCAGGAACGTCGCGTGGAGCCTCTTGCTGAACGACCCCTCCGCCTGGTCCGGCACGGAGAGGTCCGAGCGGGAGTCGCGGAAGCCCTCCAGCATCGAGACGATCTCCCCGAGCGTCGCCCGGTCCGTGGGGCCCGCCTGGCAGAGGCCGTCGGGCCCGGGCCGCACGTTGCCCAGCAGCAGCTCCAGCATGCACGCTACGAGGTCGTCGATGTGCAGCAGCTCGAGCTCGACCGAGGGGTCGGAGACATGGAACTCCCGGCCGTTGGCGATGGCGTCGCAGAACGTGGCGACCGCCGAGTTGTACCTGGGGCGGCACCACTTGCCGTAGAGGTTGGGGAACCGGTAGATGTACACGGGGGCGCCGGTGCGCTCGGAGTAGTCCCGGAGCAGCCTCTCCCCCGCGAGCTTGGACTCGCCGTAGGCCGACCCGGCGTAGCGCCCCTCGAGGGAGGCCTGCACGGAGCTCGAGAGCATGACCGGGCAGCGGTTTCCGTGGTGCTCGAGCAGGCCCAGCAGCTCCGAGGCGAACCCGCGGTTGCCGCTCATGAAGTCGGCGGGGTCCTCCGGCCGGTTCACGCCGGCGAGGTTGTACACGAAGTCCGCCTCGGAGCAGTACAGAGAGAGCTCCTCGCGCGTCCCGTCGACGTCGTACTCGCACACGGTGAGCGGCAGGAGGCCCCGGTAGCGCTCGCGGCGGTCCTTCCCGTCGCGGATGGTCTTCAGGGACTCGCAGAGGTTGCGCCCGACGAAGCCCTTGGCGCCGGTGACGAGGACCTTCATCACTGCACCGCCTCGCCCTCGCGGCCCTCGAGGGCCAGCTGGACGTACTCGGCGGTCCTGATCTTCTCGACGGTCCCCGCCACATCGAGCCTTCGGGTGTTGTGGCTCGTATAGGAGTCGTCGGCCTGCGTCCGCACGGAGCCCACAGTGAACCTGTCGTAGTTGAGGTCGCGCGTGTCCGCCGACACGCGGAAGTACTCCCCCATGTCCTCGGCGCGCAGCATCTCCTCGCGCGTCATGAGGGTCTCGAAGAGCTTCTCGCCGTGGCGCGTCCCGATGACGCGGGTGCCCGTGCGCCCGAAGAGCTCCTGCACCGCCTCGGCGAGGTCGCCGACGGTGGCGGCGGGCGCCTTCTGGATGAACAGGTCGCCGGGGTTCGCGTGCTCGAAGGCGAACCGCACGAGGTCGACCGCCTCGTCGAGGTTCATGAGGAAGCGGGTCATGGCGGGGTCGGTCACCGTGACGGGCTCGTCGGCCTTGATCTGCTTGATGAAGAGGGGTATGACCGAGCCACGGGAGCACATGACGTTGCCGTACCTCGTACAGCAGATGGTGGTACGGCCGGCGCCGTTGCGGGCGTTGGCGTAGATGATGGACTCCATCATGGCTTTGGACTTGCCCATAGCGTTGATAGGGTAGGCGGCCTTGTCGGTGGACAGGCACACCACGCGCTCCACGCCCGCGTCGATGGCGGCGTGCAGGACGTTGTCCGTGCCGATGACGTTGGTCCTCACCGCTTCCATCGGGAAGAACTCGCAGGAGGGTACCTGCTTCAGGGCAGCCGCGTGGAACACGTAGTCCACCCCGCGCATGGCGTCCGCCACGCTCCTGGGGTCGCGCACGTCACCGATGAAGAAGCGCACCTTGCCGGCGTGCTCGGGCGAGCGCTCCTGCAACCTGTGCCGCATGTCGTCCTGCTTCTTCTCGTCGCGGCTGAAGACGCGGATCTCGCCGACGTCGCTCTCCAGGAAGTGCTTGAGCACGGTGTTGCCGAAGCTGCCCGTGCCGCCGGTAATCATGAGTGTCCTGCCCTCGAAGGCGCTCATCTGCTTCCCTTCCTTCGCTTCGCGCCCGTGAGCTGGTACGCGATGAACTTCGTGTTGGTCACTGCATATCGCTTGAAGAGCCTTCTCGGCTCCTGGACGAGGCGGTAGAGCCATTCGAACCCAATGTCCTGCATCCAGCGCGGCGCCTCCGGGACGCGACCCGCGAGCACGTTGAAAGCGCCGCCCACCCCGACCATGAGGGCGGGCACCCGTCCTCTGAGCTCATGGCAGAGCACCTCCTGGCGCGGAGCGCCCAGGGCGACCCATAGGAAGTCGGCCCCGGACTCCGCGACCCGCCCGCACAGGGCGTCCTTCTCCCCTTCGGCGAGCGGCCGGAAGACCGACGGCTCCATGCCTACAATCGCAAGACCCGGATAGGCGCCCTCCAGCGAGAAGCGCAGCGCGTCCAGCGTCTGCTGCCGGTCCCCGTAGAAGTAGTGGCCCCATCCGCGCGACGGCGACATGGCGAAGATCTCGCGCATGAGGTCCGGGCCGGTGACCCTGTCCATGGACGGGACCTCCCTGCGCCCCACCACAGACAGGGGCTTCCCGTCGGGCAGCGACATGACCGAGCCTGCCTGGACCTCCCAGTAGACGGGGTCGTCGTGCGCCATGACGCAGGTGTGGGCGTTCGAGACGCAGACGTAGGAGCCCTTGATGGCGGGCAGGTTCCGATCAATGAAAGAAAGGCAGTCGTTCATATTGGTCGCCGTGATGGGAACGCCGATGACGTCCACGCGTCGGGGCTGCTTACATGCAGGAATTCGACCCATCGATCAATGCGCCCCCTTCCCAGTGCACACCACTGCTATCGTCTGGAGGATGAGGACGAGGTCAGTCTTGACTCCGCGTCTCGCGATGTAGCCGAGGTCGAGCCTCACCATGTCGTCGAAATCGAGGTTGGAGCGCCCTCCCACCTGCCAGGGGCCGGTGAGGCCGGGCTTCACGGCGAGGCGCTGCATGGCCCACTCGTCGTACTGCTCCACCTCGCGGGGCAGCGGCGGCCTCGGGCCCACCACCGACATCTGGCCCAGCAGGACGTTGGCGAACTGCGGGAACTCGTCGATGGAGTGCCTCCTTATGAAGTGGCCGATCCTCGTGACCCTGGGGTCGTCTGCCATCTTGAACATGGGGCCCTCGACCTCGTTCTTGTCGAGCAGGGACTCCAGCTGCCTGTCGGCGTCCTTCACCATGCTCCTGAACTTCCACATGGTGAACTCCCTCGGCTTCCCGTTCGGCCCGATGCGCCCCACGCGCTTCTGGCCGTACAGCGGCCAGCCCGGCGAATCCAGGCGGATGGCGACGCAGAGGATTATCGAAGGGACCAGAGCGACCAGGATCACGGCCAGGCTGAAGACGATGTCGAACGCGCGCTTCACAACCCGGTACCCGAGCCTGGAGCGGTCCCAGGCCTCGGCGCTCCTCATGAGCGAGTAGCGCTTGCCCTTGCGGGCGTCCTTCCTCGCGCGCTCGCGCGTACCGGAAACCGGCACCCGCACCTCAGCTGGAACCACAAGGCTGCCCTCGCCTCGCGCCTCCCCTATTCGATTCTCATCAGTTAGATCCGACACACTCGACCCAACGTGGATACACGACCGTCAGCGCTTGCTCACGATCTCCAACCCGACCCGAATCCTCTTCACCCGGCCGAGCATCGGCACTTCCAGATCTGCCTCGCGCTTGTGGCGGTCGATCTTCTTGATCTCGAACTCGTGGCCCTTCAGGGGCCCGCGCAACACGATGACCCGGTCGCCCTCGATGACGCCCGAGCTCATCCTCACCACGTGCTCGTCGAGGTCCGCGTAGCGCGTGAGCCACGCGACCTCGTCGGCAGAAAGCGGCATGAACTTCTCCCCTTCCGCACCCAGCAGGCGGGCGAACACCGGTGCCGCGCGCAGCCGCTCGAGCACCGTCTCCGGGCAGCGCGTCTGCACGAACACGTAGCCCGGCAGAAGTCTGAGGCTCACGGTCCGCCACTCGCCACGCTGCGCCCGCAGCGCCTCGTAGGACGGCGTGAAGACGTCCTCGGCGGCGTCGCCGAGCGCGCGCTCGAGCAGTCGGCACATCCGGTCCTCGGTGCCGGAGCGCACCTGGACCACGTAGAGCTTCGCTTGCGCCATAGGACCCCCTGGGTTCGTATGGCCGGGCCGCCCCGCACCGACTGCACGGCACATGGGAAGATATTCATGCCCTCGCTGGATCCGCCAACGCGATACGCGACGATTGCCGGCCGGAAGGATTGTTCTTATGCAGGGCAGCTCCCTGCGCGCGCCCCGCGGGCTATGTCCCCGTGGGGCGCGCGAAAGAAGCTGCAAGCTCGGAGCCGCTAGGTCTTGATGGGCACATCTATGGCCATCAACTCCGAGAAGCCCCCGAGGGCGCTATCGCCCACGTCCACCATGCAGCGCCTGCGGTGACGGTCCACGTCGCGCACGTGCGCCTCCTGGCCCATAAGCGGGCCTTCGGTCACGTGCAGGATGCCGTCCTCGATCACCGCGGTGGAGCCCCGCAGCACGTGGCGCTCGTCCATGCTGTGCGCGAACCACGTCTGGGCCGCGGGCGACAGCGGCATCCAGGCGCGGCCGTCCGCTCCGCAGAGCTCGGCGTGGGTGTTGGTGCCTGCAAGCTGCTTGTACAGCGCCGCCGGGTCCGCGGTCACCGCAAAGGCGTAGCCCCGGTACGCGGGGATCGTCTGCAGCGACCATGCTCCCCCGCGCTTGAACCAGCGCTCTTTCTTAATACAGAAGCAGTCGGTCAGGATGTCGCGCGGCGTAAGGCGCAGCAGCTTCTCGCACGTGGCGTCCTCCGCGCCCTCACGGACCCTGAGGAGGTACCAGCGCTCACTGCCGCGCGGTACGCGGCGCCCGCACGGGAGGCCCATGGCCATGCGCGACGCGCGCTTGACCTGCGTCTGTGCGACGACCATTCCGACCCTCCCTTGTCCGTGTCCGCCTGCGCGCAAAGCGCAAAAAGGTACACCTTTTGAGGAGGGTCGAATTAACAAACGCTAAGGTCAGCGCCGCTATGTGAAACTGCGGTTTCTTTACACGCCGCCCCTCAACGATGTGTATAATTGGGTCGAACGTAAGTGTTTCAAAAGGTATACATTTTGACGAAGGTCATACCCTTGCTGACCTGCGGAGTATGGCTTAAGGCAGCGTGCCCGCTCGCCCCGAAGGCTCGTTACGATCCCTTACCAACACTTCGCAGACTGCGCACAAATGGGGTCTAAGGCAACACGAATGGCTGCGCGTCTCGTGTTTTACTGGCACCCGCACCGACAGCATCCCATGCCCGGCGTAACACGGCCGAGCCTCACCGGGTCCAAGCTTGCACCTTTGCTTCCTGGCAGATCGGCTCATCGCAGACCGAACTGATCGTGTGTACCCTATCGCCCGACATCGAGATGAATAAACTCCCCTTGGACGTGGTACACTAGCAATGCATAAGCAAAGCCCGTCCTTTGTCAACGGGAGCGCGGGCGGCGCGGTGTTTTGACTGAGGAGCCTGACTGCAATCAGGCTCCTTTCGTGTCTACGCTACGTCATCCACATGCTGCTTATCCTCCTCTTTGGACTTGAGGAACCTCCTGAGATCGAGAAGGCACCTCGCGATGCTCGCGATGTTTGCGAGAGCCGAGAGAACTTCAAGAACGTCGTTCATAGGCGTCGCCCCTTTCAAAGAGATCGGAGCACCGCCCGCAGCGGACTTTGCTGATGCAAGCTTCAGTATAGCAAAATGTATTATATTTTGTGCTGTCTTTTAGTTGTTAGATATGAGTAAGATATTGCAGGAAATCTGTTGGGAAGTGTTTGGGGCCGTGCCGATACCGGCAGCCTTTCATGCAGGCGGCTGATGCTGCCGCCCCTACTCCTCCCCTGACACGCGGCGGCGCAGCATCTTCGTCTGCGCGCGTTGGCGCTTATCGGCCAGACGACGGCGCTTGGCCGCGGCGGGCACCTTCGTCTTCTTGCGGCGCTTGGGCGGACGGGCCCGCTGCTCGAACTGCTCACGCAGCTTGGCAATGCACTTCGCCCGGTTCTGGAACTGGCTTCTGCTCTCGCGCGACGTGACGGTGATACCCGTGGGAACGTGGCGCATACGCACAGCTGAATCCGACGTGTTCACGCCCTGCCCGCCCGGCCCATGAGCATGAAACACCTGCACCTCGCAGTCCCGCGCGATCTCATCGGCCGACATGGCCGCAAACGCCGCGAAGTCCTTATACGTCAGCTTCTGCCCCTCGTCCATCTCGCCACCTCCTATATATACGTAAAGAAGGCCCCCGACCAAGCCGAGAGCCCGCAGATCAATCAAATGCCCGCCGCAAATCTAAGGCAAGTCTCACGTGCGGCAGGTTGCCCCGAAAGAGGAGCGACGCGTGCCTAGGCACGCAAGTGTTTCGCCATGACAGACACTAGGCGGTTCCCAGATGCGTCGATGTACTGCGAAAGAGGAGGGAGCACGCCTCAGAACGTCGACCGACGATTGAACGCCAAAGCGGCGTGCCTGGGGACAGCCTAGGCGAAGGTGAGCTCGCCCGTCTCGCAGTCCATCCCGACCAGCTTGGCCAGGCTCTCCACGCGGTACCCGCGCTCGCGAAGCTTGTCGCCACCGCCCTGGAATCCCTTCTCGATAGCGATGCCGATGCCCTCGACCGTGGCCCCCGCGCTCTCGACGATGGCGATCAGGCCCTCGAGCGCGCAGCCGTTGGCCAGGAAATCGTCGATGATGAGCACGTGATCGCCCGGGGACAGAAAGCGCCGACCCACGATGACCGGGAACTCGCGCTTCTTGGTGAACGAGTAGATGGTCGTGGAGTACTGCTCGCCGTCCAGGTTGATAGACTGGGCCTTCTTAGCGAACACCACCGGCACGTTGCCGAAATGCTGCGCGGCGATGCAGGCGATGCCGATGCCGCTCGCCTCGATCGTCAGGATCTTGTTGATGGGAACACCCTCGAACAGGCGGGCCCACTCGGCGCCCATGTGGTCGAACAGCTCGACGTCGCACTGATGGTTGAGAAACGCGTCCACCTTGAGTACGTCCCCCGCTTTCACGATGCCGTCCTGGCGGATGCGATCCTCAAGCTCCTTCATTGCAGCCCCTCTCTTATGCATGCGCGCGCCCGTGACGCGCATCCCCTGTGCCCCCATTGCGTTGTCTAGAGAAGCGCAGATCGATCGCTTTCGCGGCGCCCGGCACGGAGCCGCCGTCGTGTAAGGAATTGGTCAGCGCTTTCCTAGCAGAATATCACGTTCGCGTATAAGGCAGCGCGAAAGAGCCCGACCCGAGGCAATTTTGCGCAGGCATCTCGACTGTTTTGTCCGCTTCTTTATGGATGCTGCATGGTGGGTGCGTAATGGTCCAGAAAAGGTTTGGCGATACCCGGTCTTGCCGGCCGCACCCCGCATCTGTTGCGCTACACTTTTCAAGTTCTACATCACCTTGTATGAGGGGGAATCATGCTGAGGATCGGTCTTCTCACGAGCGGCGGCGACTGCCAGGCGCTCAACGCCACCATGCGCGGCATCGTCAAGACGCTGGAGAACAACGTCGGCGCCGACAATCTCGAGATCTACGGTTTTGAGGACGGCTACCAGGGCCTCATCTACAGCCGCTTCCGCATCATGACGCCGCACGACTTCAGCGGCATCCTTACCCGCGGCGGCACCATCCTGGGCACGAGCCGCACGCCGTTCAAGCTTCTCGACACGCCCGAGGCAGACGGCGTCGAGAAAGTCCCGGCCATGATCCACACCTACCACAAGCTGCAGCTCGACTGCCTGTTCATGCTCGGCGGCAACGGCTCCACCAAGACGGCCAACCGCCTGTCCGAAGAGGGCCTGAACGTCATCGCCCTGCCCAAGACCATCGACAACGACACGTGGGGCACCGAGCGCACCTTCGGCTTCTCCTCCGCCGTCGAGGTCGCCACCGAGTGCATCGACAACATCCACACCACCGCGAGCTCGCACGGCCGCGTGTTCGTCATCGAGATCATGGGCCACAAGGTCGGCTGGATCCCGCTGTACGCGGGCGTCGCGGGCGGCGCCGACGTCATCCTCATCCCCGAGATCCCGTTCGACATGAAGAACGTCATCAACACCATCGAGCGCCGCATGGAGCGCGGCAGCCGCTTCACCATCGTGGCAGTCGCCGAGGGCGCCATCACCAAGGAGGACGCGAAGCTCTCCAAGAAGGAGTACAAGAAGAAGGTCGCCTCCCGCACCTCGCCGTCCATCGTGTACGACATCGCGCGCGAGATCGAGGAGCGCACGGGCCGCGAGACCCGCGTCGCCATCCCCGGCCATACCCAGCGCGGCGGCGAGCCCGACGCTCAGGACCGCGTGTTCGCCACGCAGTGCGGCGCCGAGGCCGCTCTCGGCTGCATCGCGGGCGAGTTCGGCTACATGATCGCGCAGGTCGACGGCAAGATGACCCGCGTGCCGCTCAAGGATGTCGCCGGCAAGCTCAAGTACGTCGACCCCACCTGCGACCTCGTGCGCGAGGCCAAGGCGCTCGGCATCAGCTTCGGCGATGAGTAGCTTTCGGCTTCAGGCGGCGCCGCGCAGCCGCTTTGCATCCGCTGCTGAGCGCGGTGCGTGCATGTCCGTCGCCCACCCGATCACCTGAGAGCGGCTGGAGGCCACACGGCTTCCAGCCGCTTTTTCGTACGCGTCCATCTGAAGGAGTGGATATGGCTCGAGCCAACAGGGGCATCATCCAGGAATTCGTCGAGTTCATCAGCCGCGGAAACGTAATGGACCTGGCCGTCGGCGTCATCATCGGCGGCGCGTTCACCTCCGTTGTGAACGCGCTCGTTTCCACGATTATCCAGCCGCTTATCGCGGCGATCGGCGGAAGCCCCGACGTCAAGGGCCTGGCGGTCGTGCTGAACGGCCAGACCATCGACTTCGGCGCCTTCATCTCCGCCGTCATCAGCTTCCTGATCACCGCAGTCGCCGTGTTCGCCATCGTCAAGACCGTGAACACGATGAACGACCTCAAGGAGATGGCGATCAAGAAGGCGGGCCTCGCGAGCATGATCGAGAAGGAGCAGGCTCCCGCGCCGCGCATCTGCCCGTATTGCAAGCAGGAGATCGCCGACGACGCGACGCGCTGCCCGCACTGCACCTCAAAGCTCGCAGGGTACGAAAACGCCATCGAAGCGCGCTGAGGGAACGCCGATTGCCGCTCCCCTGCGGCGGTCCATGGCACGTTCCGTATATTCTCGGCCCGAACCTGCATAAAAAAACTGGGACATCGGCCCCGTTCAGGCACTGCGGATCGGGAGGGATCGAGGCCGCCGCACGCCGCCCCGTCCATGAGCTCGGCGCGGCGGCGAACACGTAACGAATTGTTCAGCGGTTCCTTAAGGATTGCGGGCCCTCTTTTGGGTACTATGGGCACAACGCCAAAAGAGGAGCCGCAATGAGACAATGCATGGACGCCGACAACCTGCACCGCCGCCTGAGAAAGATCATCGGACAGGTTCAGGCGATCGACCGGATGGTGGACGAAGACGTCCCCTGCGAAGACGTGCTTTCGCAGATCAACGCCGCCAAGAGCGCGCTGCACCGCTGCGGGCAGGTCGTGCTCGAGGGCCACATCCAGCATTGCGTGCGCGACGGCATCGAGCACGGAGACGCCGACAAGACCATCGCCGATTTCACCAAAGCGGTCGAGCGCTTCGCGAACATGGGCTGACATCCGCAGCCAAGCCGCCAGGCCACCTCGTCTCGCACTCCGTACGCCTTTTCCAAACCTTGACTTTATACCCCTAGGGGTATATAACTCGATTTGATACCCATAGGGGTATTGGTAATCGACGTACAACGGAGGAGTTCGGCCATGAAGCAGCGCATCGACCGCATCATGGGGCGCCTTGAGGAGGCGCTCGGCTGGGGCGGCGTCAAGAAGGACATCGCCCTGTTGGCCATCGGCGGCATCGCGCTGCTCATCAGCCTGTTCGAGCCGTATGGCATGCGCGAGGCGCTCCCCTTCGACCCGGCGTGGATAGCGATCGTGCTGTGCGGCATCCCCATCCTGTGCGAGGCGGTCATCGGCCTCGTCACCGAATTCGACATCACAGCAGACGTGCTGGTGGCCATAGCGCTCATCGCAAGCGTCGCCATCGGCGAGACGTTTGCCGCAGGTGAGGTCGCCTTCATCATGCAGCTCGGCGGCTTGCTCGAAGAGCTCACGGTCGAGCGGGCGCGCGCCGGCATCGAGAAGCTCGTCCACCTGACGCCGCGCACGGCGCGCCTCATCGCCCGCCCCGGCGCCGAGCTTGCCGAGCGTGTGCAGAACGCGCTGTCATCCGCCCGCATCGACGGGACCCCGGCCGAGCCGGCATGCGCCGCCGTCCTTCCGAGGCTCGACCATGCATCCGGAGAGCAGATCGCGGCGGAGAGCGTGCAGGTGGGCGACCTTCTGCGGGTGAACCCCGGCGAGACCGTCCCCGTCGACGGCGTGATCGTGGCGGGCCAGACCTCCATCGACCAATCAGTCATGACCGGCGAATCCATCCCCGTCGACAAGGCAGCCGGCGACGAGGTCTCCTCGGGCACGCTTAACCAATTCGGCAGCTTCGACATGGTGGCCACGCGCGTGGGCGAGGACAGCTCGATTCAGCGCATGATCCGCCTCGTGCAGTCGGCCGACGCGAGCAAGGCCAACGTCGTGCGCCTCGCCGATCGCTGGGCGGTCTGGATCGTCATCATCGCGCTGAGCGCAGCCGCCGTAACGTGGGTCGTGACGGGCGAGATCATCCGAGCCGTCACGATCCTCGTGGTCTTCTGCCCGTGCGCGCTCGTGCTGGCAACTCCCACGGCCATCATGGCTGCCATCGGCAACGCCACCAAGCACGGTTTCATGGTGCGCGAGGGCGATGCGCTCGAGCGCCTGGCGTCCGTGCGGGCCGTGGCGCTCGACAAGACCGGCACGCTCACCTACGGAACGCCGCGCGTCGTGGCCGTCGAGAGCGCAGACGATGCGGACGGGCGCGCGGCCGAGGAGCTGTTCGCCCTTGTCGCATCAGCGGAAACCAAAAGCGAGCATCCACTGGGACGCGCCATCGTGGCCGGATACCGCGCGCGCTCGGGCGCATCGGGCGCCAGCGAGACGCTGCGCGCACCCGCGTCGTTCTCCATGATCCCCGGCCGCGGCGTCGAGGCGGTCTGCATGGGCGAATCGGGTCCCGTCACGGTGATCGCGGGCAATCTCGAGCTCATGGCGGAGCGCGACATCGATCTTCCCGCGTCGCTGCTCGAGCGCGCGCAGCGCCATCTGGATACGGGATGCACCGTCACCTACGCAGCCTGCCTCTATCCCCGCAGCGCGGACGCGCTCACCGTCGAGGTGGACGGCGCGCCGGCATCCGTGTCTCCCGTCGAGATCGCCTCGTGCCTCATCGCCCTCTCCGATGTCGCGCGCGAGAACGCCCGCGACACCGTGGCCCGCATCCACGCAACCGGCGCAGAGCCCGTGCTCCTCACCGGAGACAACGAGGCGGCAGCCGCCGCCATGGCATCCCAGCTCGATATCCGAAGCTTCCGCTCGGGCTGCACGCCCGAAGATAAACTCGCCTGGATAGACGAGAGCGAGCGTGCGGGCCGGGCCGTCTGCATGGTCGGCGACGGCGTCAACGACGCGCCGGCCCTGAAGCGCGCCCGCGTGGGCATCGCCATGGGCGGCATCGGTTCCGACATCGCCGTCGATGCCGCCGATATCGCGCTCGTCTCGGACGACGTCGCCGAGCTGCCCCACCTGCTGGCGCTCAGCCGTCGCATGATCTCGACCATCAAGATCAACATGACCTTCTCGATGGCGCTCAATTTCATCGCCATCGCGCTCGCCATCACAGGCGTGTTGAACCCGGTCGTCGGCGCGCTGGTCCACAACGCGGGCTCGGTGCTCGTCATCTCCAACTCGGCGCTGCTGCTCGGCTGGAAACGCCGCTAGCGGCGGGGTTACAGCCCGTGGAGGGCACCTGGATCTCTGGGCTGGCAGGGGCGACCCGCGCGTTCCCCTCCCCGCCGACCGGGCTCCCGGGGTGCGAGAGGGCCGCTGTATCCGCCCGTGTGCAAAACTGCACCTTGATAAAAGGTTTTATCAAGGTGCGGGGACGGTCCGCGTTGAATTTGGTATCAAATCTTGGACAAGAAGGGCCTCTTGAGAGCGAATCGGAAGCCCCTCCCGGGCCCACTAAGATCGGCCGGCCAGAGAAACCGCAGGTCAGAAGCTTGTCAGATATGGCCGTTTTCCATGTATACTTCCCGATTTGATTCCAAATTCATTTTCAGAAAACTTTGACCCCCTCAATCCTGCGGATTTGCGGTGCGGTTTCCCCACCGCGCGCATACAGGACCCCGGAATCCGCCCGTCGCGCGGTGACGGAGCGCGAAAGGCGCCCCGGAAGACCGCAGCTCACGTATAGGCCATCCATCTTTGCGCGCAGCGCCCCGCGCGACCGTGTCTCCGCGTCCTACACGAGGGGACGGATTGGTCTACGCTTCCCTAGAGCCTGTGGCGCTCGAGCCATGCGAGCACGTCGGCCTCGACCTGGGCACGGATGGGCTCGTTGAGGATCTCGTGGCGAGCCCCGGGATAGATGATCTCGTCGACGTCTTCGATACCCGCCGCACGGCACTGCTCGACGGCGCGGTGGACGCCGCGCCCGCACTCCCCCACCGGGTCCTCGCCGCCCGCGATGAACAACATGGGAAGCCCGTGCGGGATGCGCGCGACCAGCTTGGGCGATTGCGCGTCGGCAGCGAGCCTTGAAAGCGTGCCGTACCCGCCGACGGTGAACACCTGGCCGGAGAGCGGATCGGAGAGATAGTCGTCGACGACCGCGGGGTCCGTGGAGATCCAATCGACATCGGTCCGCGCGTCCTTGATGGCGCGGCCGAATCCGCCCGCCCCGAGCGCATGCGCGATGCGGCTCCGATGGCGCTCGCCGCGAACCGCCGACACGATACCCGTGAACACGCGGCCGACGCCCGTGAGCAGAAGCGGCTGCTGGCCGGTGCCGCAGATGATCGCGGCGCGAACGCCGAAGGCGTAGCGCGTGAGGTAGATGCGTGCGATGAAGCTGCCCATCGAGTGGCCGAACAGGATATAGGGGGTGGAGATGCCGAGTCGGGCGATCGCCTGCATGCGCAGCGCATGGACATCGCCGATCAGGACATCCTCGCCGTCCTTCAACGGCATATGGCCGAGTTCCTCCTCGGAGGCGGCGGTGCGGCCGTGGCCCACATGGTCGTTGGCGCACACCGCGAAGCCGTGGTCGCACAGGTACTCGATGAACGGCAGGTAGCGGCCCGCGTGCTCGGACATGCCGTGGATGATCTGGACAAGGCCGCGCCTTGCCGCAGGAGCCTCGGCATTCCCGTCGGGCTCCCACAGCCAGGCGCGCACGGTGGAGACGCCGTCGGCGCTGGGATAGGACAGGGCTGTGGTCTTCATGGGCGGACACCTCGCAACACGCGGTCGTTTCCCTACCATCCTAACGGGTCGCCCCGCCTTTGCGAGGTCCTCATCGGTATCCGGCAGGCGGCGCCCCGGATCGGCCGCACGACCCGGCAGACGGCCGCGGGCCAAGAAAAAGGTGCCGGCGAGATCCAATCCCGCCGGCACCCTATCGGCAACGACTGCTCGACCGCTACACGGCGGCGAGGGCCTGCTCGACGTCGGCAATGAGGTCTTCGGTGTCCTCGATGCCGCAGGACAGGCGCACCATGTCGGGCGCGATGCCGGCGGCAGCCAGCTCCTCGTCATTCATCTGACGGTGCGTGGCGTTGGCGGGGTGCAGCACGCAGGTGCGGGCGTCGGCGACATGGGTGGCGATCTGAGCGACCTTGAGGTTCTTCATGAACTCCTCGGCGGCAGCGCGGCCACCGACGAATCCGAAGCTCACCACGCCGCACGAGCCGTTGGGCAGGTACTTCTGGGCGAGCTCGTACCACGGGTCGGTGGGCAGGCCGGGATACTTCACGAAGCGGACCTTGGGATGCTGGGCTAGGAACTCCGCCATCGCCTGGCCGTTCTTGCAATGCTGTGGCATGCGCACGTGCAGGCTCTCGAGGCCGAGGTTCAGGTAGAACGCGTTTTGCGGCGACTGGATGCAGCCGAAGTCGCGCATGAGCTGCGAGGTCGCCTTGGTGATGTAGGCGCCGGCCTGGCCGAACTTCTCGGTGTAGACCACACCGTGGTAGGTCTCGTCGGGCGTCGTGAGGCCGGGATACTTGTCCGCATGGGCATCCCAGTTGAAGTTGCCGGAATCCACGATGGCTCCGCCCACGGCGGCGCCGTGGCCGTCCATGTACTTGGTGGTCGAATGCGTCACGATGTCGGCGCCCCACTCGATGGGACGGCACATGATCGGCGTGGGGAACGTGTTGTCTACGATCAGGGGCACGCCGTGCGCATGCGCGGCGTTGGCGAAACGCTCGATGTCGAGCACGTCGAGCGCGGGGTTGGCGATCGTCTCGCCGAAGACCGCCTTGGTGTTGGGCTGGAACGCCGCCTCGAGCTCCTCATCGGTGCAGTCGGGGGCCACGAACGTGCTCTGGACGCCCATGCGCTTCATGGTGTGTGCGATGAGGTTGTACGTGCCGCCGTAGATGGCGGAGCTCGCCACCACGTGGTCGCCCTCGCCCAGGATGTTGAACAGCGCGAAGAAGTTCGCCGCCTGGCCGGAGCTCGTCAGCATGCCGGCGGCACCGCCCTCGAGCTCGGCGATCTTGGCCGCAACGGCGTCGTTGGTGGGGTTCTGCAGACGGGTGTAGAAATACCCCGCCTCCTCGAGGTCGAACAGACGACCCATGTGCTCGGACGTATCGTACTTCCACGTCGTCGACTGGTAGATGGGGACCTGACGGGGCTCGCCGTCGCCGGGACGATAGCCGCCCTGCACGCAGGTCGTTCCAAGATGCTCTGCCATGCTTTGCTCCTTTTGCTTGAGACGTTGCGTCGTTAGCAAGGATACTGCAAGGCGGCCGGTGCGGACACAGATGGCGGGCGATGTTTCGAACAAAAGTCATGCCGCGCCCGCGCGAAGATTGCGCGGCGCGCCGAGCATTGGTACCGCATAGACCCCACGTTCGATGCCCCATCCGCCCGCCCAGGCTCCATTTCTAGGCATTCTCCCTGCTCTAGGCTATAGTTTTCTCTATATGGAGCATGCCTTCTTCTCACTGCAGCATAAACGGACCGGACAAGGGGGCGATTGCGTGCACGCTATCTCAAGCATCGGAACAGCCCGCCGTGCGGTGTGCGGGAACGCGGCGGCGAAGCATCGCCCCGTGGCGCCCTCGCCCGCCCCTTGTCGTTTCTTTTCGCGGAGCCCCATCCATGAGCAGGTCCGCTAGCTCCACTCGCACAACGGCGCTTCGCGGAAGCCACCTCCACCTTGCGCGCATGCACGCGACGGCCCGGCTCGCCGTCGCGCTTTCGCTGACCGCGACGGCAGTCGCCCTCACGCCATCGCTCGCCGCGGCAGAGCAGGACGCGACGGGTGCCGTAGACGAGACGATCGTCGACAGCACCGCGAGCACGCTTGCCGCCGACGGCCATGCGTTCGACGTGTACGCCGACCATGTCGACATCCAGATGTTCTCCGGACGCCAGACCCTGGATTCCGCGGATAACCTGCAGACGTTTTTCTTCACCATCCCTGCGGGCGTGGAGCTCGATGGGACCTGCACCATGAATCTGCTCGTCTCCGCCAGCGAGCACCTCGATGACGACCTCGCGCTGACCATCAGCCTGAACGGAACGGTCGTGCAGTCGATCCCCGTGCAGAAGATCGGATCGGACGGGACCGGTTGGCTCGTCTGCAACATCCCCTCCCAGGTCTTCAAGGTGGGCGCGACCAACTCGGTCACGCTTGCGCTCGTCCTCGCCGACGTCTCCTCCGACGCCTCCGACGTGCAGGATTACGAGGCACGCTTCACCTCGAGCGATACGAGCAACTGGGTCGAATTCGACGCGTCGTCCACCATGCAGATGCGCGTGAAGAGCCTGCCCGCCTGCACGAACGCGACGTGGTACCCCCTGCAGTTCGACAGCGTGCTGAGCGACCCCAAGACCTCGCTCTCCTTCATCACCGACGGCCAGACATCATCGCGCAACGCCGCCTTGTGCATCGCATCGGCATTCGGAGCGCAGGTCCCCTACCAGTCGGCCATCGACCTGAGCGCGGCGGGCAGCGCCGAGGAGGCAAACGTGCTGGTCGGAGGCATTTCCGACTGGAAGAGCCTGTTCGGCAACCTCGATGTGGCACGCGCCGGCGACGGGGAGGGCATCGTCGCGACCGCGGGCTCGGTCTCGTACACGTCGATCCCGCGCCTGCTGGTGTATGCGCAAGACGACCAAGGCCTCTCGCTTGCAGCGGACGCAGCATCCGATCCCGACGCCATGGCCGAGCTCGAGGGAACCTCGGCGGTCATATCGTCCTTTGCATCGACGTCCTCCGTGACGCCGGAGGAGCGCGCCGACGGCGCCTACCAGCTCTCCGATTTCGGCTACGAAGACGTGACGCTGCAGGGATCGTCCGGCGAGATCGCCTCGTTTCGCCTGACACAGCCCGGAGGCGTCGCGAGCGGACCGGGCTCGACGGTGACCATCGAGTTCAGCCATTCGGACAACCTCGACCCCGCGCAGGCGGAGCTGACCGTCTACATCAACGACGAGCGCGTCGACAGCGTGAGCCTGTCTGATGCAAACGCCGAGGCCGGAAGCCTCACCGTGTCGATTCCTCAGGCGGCTCGCACGAGCCCCATCATCGACGTGCGGGTCGAGGTCAACAACTACACCGGGGACGTCGACCCGACCAAGAGCGAGAACGCCGGCTCGACCACGATCTCGAGCACCTCATCGGTGCATCTTGCCCACAGCGACGAAAGCATCAGCCCATCGCTGAGCAGGCTGTTTGCATTTGCATCCACAAGCGGCGAGGAGGACGGGACGGTCGTCGTCCACGCCGACGGCTTCGATGACGCGCTGCTGAACCTCGCCATGCGCATCGGTCAGGCGAACCTGCAGGCCGTTGACTTCGAGCTGGCGGAGCCGAGCGACGCCGCAGACGAACAGGACCGTACTCACGACCTCGTCTACATGGGAAGCGCCTCGACCATCGAGCTCCCCGACGAGATCGCGGAGGCGCTCGACGCCGTGCCGCGCTCGGACGGCACGTACCGCACCGACCGGAGCCTTCCCCTCGATACCGACGATCTGGCCGATGCCGTCGTGTTCCAGACGGTGCCGTCGCCTTGGGACCCCGCGCGCGCGGTGTACGTCATCACGTACCCGGAAGGCGCGGAGGACTGGTCGTGCAGCGTGCTGTGCAACGGAGAGATCCTCGGTGCCCTCGACGGGACCATCGCCGCCGTCTCCGCAGACGGAACCGTCCACTCCTGCGATACGGCAGGTGTGCAGGATGCCGCCTCCGATGAGGCAGATTCCGCCCAGAAGCTGTTGCAGAGCCTGATCGGATACCTGCGCAGCCCCGTGGTGATCGCTTGCGGCATCGGCGGGCTTGCAGCCGCGCTCATCGTGGCGATATTCCTGCTGGCGCGGCATATCTACCGGATGGGACGCGAGCGCGGGGCCGCGGAGGCCGCGGCGAATCGTGCCGAGCAGACGGCCCGTGAGGATGCGGCCGTACACGAGTTGAGGAAAGAGGCCGACTCCGATTTCGGCATCGGATCGTTCACGTTCGAGGCGCCGGCAAGCGATCTGGAACTGGTCGAAGCTAAAGCGCAGCATGAGACCGGACACGGGACCGATGCCGAGATGACGGCAGAGCCCGATGAAGCCGAGCAGGCACTGGAGGCCGAAGCGGATACCGGGGCAGATCGCGAGCCGGCACCGACGGCCGGCGCCGCTGCTGCAGGCGCTCCCGCGGCCGAGACGGAGGCCGAAGCGGAGGCGAGCCCTCGTCCTGAGGCGGAATCGAAAGACGAGCCCGCGACCGAGCTCGCGGTCGAACTTGCGACCGCACCCGCGGACCTTGCTTCGCTATCGGAGCCCGCGCCCGCGGTCGAGCCTCGCAGGCGCAAGCAGATCCCCGGCTACTACGTCTACGACGACTGACGCCGCGATCCGCTAAGCGGGCGCCCGCGACCCCCCCCCGCACCCCTTCCGCCCCGTGCCCCGCGGCACCCCCCCAGATCGACGGTACGCTATAGGCACGCCACCCCATCGAGAGTACGCCATAGGCACGTTGTTCGCCTGAAAGCGTGCCTATGGCGTACCTTGGATTGAGCTGTGTGCCTATAGCGTACCGTCGTTCACGCGCCCGCGCTCCAGGATTCCTGCCGCACCCTCCTTCGGGCAAAAGTGGCTAGAAATTTCTGTTTTGCTGTAAGCCGAGCGCGGTGGAAATGTCCGATTGACCCATCTTGTCCGCATTGGCTGGTTGAAAAGACGATTTCCGAGCCCTTGCATCCTCGAATCGGGCACTGCCGAGGAGAAACCTGGCCGACACCGGGCCTCTGGCCCCTCCATCCTGGTTCAGCAACAGCAAAATAGAAAATTCTAGCCACTTTCTCCCCGGAGAGTGGCATCCCCGGGCCCTTCGACGCAATAGAGGGGAGTACGGTGCCGTTGATCAACGTTTCCTGAGGTTCATACCCCTGTTCATTCATGAATCAACGGAGCACCTTTTGACGTTTGCCCAGGATTGGATTTTTTAACACCCCCGTTCATTCATGAATGAACGGGACGAGGGCGCCTAGAACTCGGCGAAACGCGGAGAACCGACGTCAACGTCCTCTTTTCCGGCAAGCAGCTCGGTGAGAGCGGCCAGAAACGGCTCCTCCTCCCCCGCCTTGAAGACAAGGTGCAGGCACACCGAATCGGTGAAGTCCGTTCCCGAGACGTGCGCGCCGGCATGGTCCGCCACGCGCCTCTCTCTTATACACATCTAGATTGTCTAAGAGACAGGGGCGGTGGGGACCTGACGGGGCTCGCCGTCGCCGGGACGATAGCCGCCCTGCAGGCAGGGCGTGCCACGATGCTCTGCCATGCGTGGCTCCTTTTCCTTCAGCCCTTGCCCGGCCCGAGCAACGTGCCGCCGAAATACCGGGTCGTCACGCAGCAGACGTCGCGCAGGTTCGCTCCGCGCAGCACCTCGAGCGTGGGCATGCCGCTTGTGCGCTGCGGCTCGCCGTCATCGCTTGCCCGTTCGCGGCCGTCCGCCAGAATCCACGCCGGCACGTTATGGCGCGCGTCGAAATGCCGGGCGCGCATGGCCGCCTGGTGGGCAGCAGCCTCCTGCTCGGTCTCCACGTGCACAAGCTGGGCGATGAACCGGCTCTTGCGGTCGATGAACTCGCCGGTCGCTTCGACCCCTGCCCGCATCGTGATATAGCTCTCCATACCCGTCCCTCGAACTCAACATGGCGAAAACGAACCGCTATCAATCGTATCAAGTTTTGCAAGAAGACGGACCGGAACCATAGGCGTCGGGCGATTCTGCCGTAAGGAGCCAGACCGATGCGACGCAAAAAACAAACGGACCCCACGCAAGCGACATGGGGCCCGTTATCGGCTTCGCAAAACGTACCGTTAATCTCCCGCAGGCGCGAAAGCGATTGACCGGCGCATTCCTAGCTGTTCTTCATCACGATGGAGCCAACCGTGTCGGCAACGTGCTCGACGCTGTCGACGCAATACTCCAAGAACGTGTAGACCTCGTGCCACGTGAACACCTGCATGGGGTCGTCGCACGACGTGTGCAGCTTGCGCATGGCGTTGATGTAGACCTGGTCGGCCTCCTCCTCGATCGAGTTGATCGCGATGACATGCTCTCGCAGGGAGTTGGTGCGCCTGAACTGCGGCAGTTCCTCCAAAAGCTTGCACATCTCCTGGCAGCTGCGCTCGATCATCTCGACGAGCTGCAGCGCGTCGGGACGGATGGACTGGATGTTGTCGAAGTACAGCCGAAGCAGCACGCCCTCGATCCGGTCGACCACGGTGTCGAGGTAGTCGCTCACCTCGGCCAGGTCCTCGCGGTCGATCGGCGTCACGAACGCCGTGCTCAGGGCGTCGAGCACCTGATGCTTGTGCTCGTCCGCCTGCTGCTCGATCGCATGCATGGCGTCGATGTTCTCGCCTATGCGATCAGGGTCGAACGTGCGCATGATGTCGGCGAGCAGCTGAGCCGCCTGGCATGCGAGTTGACCGCACGAGGTGAACGAATCGAAGTAGAAAGAATCCTTTTTCCTGGCCACGAGACCTGCCTCCCAAGTAGCAGTCGCTATACTTTCATCTTTCGCGCGCAGACAGACGGCCCGCGAAAGTCCATTGCGAAACGGTTGATACGGACGTTAGAACAGCAGCATGAACAGCTTGGCCATGACGAAGCTGATAAGGCCGCATCCCGGGAACGTGAAGACCCACGTGAGCATCATGTCGCGCACGACGCTCATGTTGATCGCCGAGAGACGCTTGACGGCGCCCACGCCCATGATGGCGCTCGTCTTGGTGTGCGTGGTGGACACGGGAATGCCGAACACGGTCGAGAGCAGGATGCAGAACGCGCCGGCGAGGTCGGCCGAGAAGCCCTGGAAGCGCTCGAGCTTGACCATGTCCATGCCCACGGACTTGATAATCTTCTCGCCGCCCACGCTCGTGCCGACACCCATGACCGTGGAGCACAGGAGCATCAGCCACACCGGGATGACCGCGCCCGAGAGGTCGGGCTGCCCGTTGGCGAACGCGACGCCGAGCAGCAGCACGCCGATGAACTTCTGGCCGTCCTGCGCACCGTGCATGAAGCTCATGGCCGCCGCGGCGAAGATCTGCAGGTACTTGAAGGCCCCGTTGGCTTTGCGCCGATCTACGTTCGCGCAAAGATACGTCAGCGCCTTGCAGATCGCCCAGCCGATGGCGAAACCGAGAACAAGGCTCAGCACCAGGCCGTAGATGACCTTGATCCACTCCTGGCCGTTGACGCCGTCCAGACCGTTCTGGATGGCGAGCGCGGCGCCGGTGAGGCCGGCGATCAGGCTGTGGCTCTCGCTCGTGGGGATGCCGAATATCGACGCGCCCACGCTGTAGACCACGATGGAGAACATCGCCGCGCACAAGGCGATCAACGCTTCGTGGGCGTTGCCGCCAAAGTCGACCATATTGGAGATTGTTGAGGCTACTGATGCGTTGAGGTGCGTCATGATCAAGACGCCCAAGAAATTGAAGATCGCGCTCATGATGATCGCGGGACGCACGTTCATGCAGCGCGTCGAGATGCAGGTGGCGATAGCGTTGGGGGCATCCGTCCATCCGTTGACGAAGATGACCCCGAGGGTAAGCAACACCGATATCGCCATGATCGGGTTCGAGGTTACTTGACCCAAGAATTCAGCTAGAGAGACTTCCAAGACGCCAACTCCTCCGTCGTAACGCATGCGCATACAGTCCGAACGATCGGTGGAGCACCCGGGTCGTTGGGACCATACAGCACAATAGGGCGGGCTTTATTGTGAAACAGCCCGTGGACCTGCGCGTATGCGCGTGACAAGGGTATCACTTTACCGTTTCTTAGCCAATACGTTACAAGCAACCTTGTTTGTAAGCTCTTTGTAAGCTCGTGGTAAGCCAACCCCTGATAGACAGTGTGAGAGATCGCCCGAGGCCGCGCCTCGCTCGGGCGCGACATGCTATAATGCCCTTCGCAAAGCGGGCCAGACGGTCGCGCGACCGAAACGTCCGTTTCGGCGTGAGGAAAGTCCGGGCTCCACAGGGCAGGATGCTGGCTAACGGCCAGGCGGGGCAACCCGACGGATCAGTGCCGCAGAAAAGAAGACTCCCACCTACGGCGTGCCGTAAAGGGAAAAGCTGAAACGGTGGTGTAAGAGACCACCAGCGTCGTGGCAACACGGCGGCTTGGTAAACCCCATCCGGAGCAAGCGCAAATAGGGGCGCCATGGGTCGGCCCGACCCGCGTCCGGGTAGCGTGCGAGGAGCCGCATGGAGACATGCGCGCCGAGATAAATGACCGTCCTCGACAGAACCCGGCTTATCGGCCCGCTTTGCCCTTCTTGTTCTCATCACGCACATCGTGGACGCAGGCCCGCGCAAGCGCATGGAGCCTGCGTCCACGATCGCGTTCAGGGGCCGCAACGAGAAAAGGCCGGCTGCACAAGTAGTGCAACCGGCCCTAGAGACTGCAAAATAGCCTGGAACCTAGTCGAGATCGTCGACGCCGAAGTTGTCGATCGGGGCGAACGGATCGGCGACCGGGGTGGGCATCGGCGCGGGAGCGGGCTCGGGCACCGGGGTGGGCGTGGTCATGGGCGCCGGATCGGCCGCAGGCACCGCGGCGGCGGAACCGCTCGGCGTGGAGCTCAGCAGATCCTTGGGGAACGAGTTCTGCGCATCGTCCATGAAGTGCTGGATGAGCTTGAGGTACTCGCTCTTAAACTCCTCGCGGGAGGCCTTGAGACGGTCAATCTCCTCGATCTCGGTCTGCTTCTCGGCGAGCGCCTGGCGGATGACCTCGCGCGCCTTGGCGTCTGCCTCGTTGCGGATGCGCTCGGCGTTCTCACGCGCCTCGGAGATGATGTTGTCGGCGGTCTGCTGGGCGGCGATGAGCGCAGCGGAGATCTGGCGCTCGCTGGCGGTGTACTCGGGCGCCGGAGCGGGTGCGGGAGCGGCAACGGGCTCGGCCTGGGCGGCAGCCTGAGCGGCAGCGAGCTGGGCCTGCGTATCGGCCAGCTCCTGCTCGGTGGAGGTCAGGCGGCCCTTCAGATCGACAATCTTGTTGAGCATGGCGTCGACTTCGGCAGAGACCTGCTCGAGGAACACATCGACCTCTCCGGGATCATAACCGCGCTTGGCCTCGGAGAAGGTCTGCGCCTGGATGTCAGCAGGTGTGATAGCCATGGTAGTTCTCCTTTTCGTCACTGAGGCGCATCCAGGATGCGGCGTGCGCCTCGTGTCATCTTACAGCAAAATGTTGACGAGCAGCCGAAAACCGAGGTTCAACGCAAGAAGCGCAATAACCGGCGAGAAGTCGAGACCGCCCATCGGGGGGGTGATGCGGCGGAACAGGTTGAGATACGGCCCGACCAGGCTGTTGAGGACCATCGCCACATCGTACATAAATCCACCCTGTCGGATGGGAAAGAAGCTGAACAGGCAATAGACGACGATCAGAATCTCGTAGAAATTCACGAGCGTCGAGAGCACTTGAAGCAAGGTGTAAATTGGTATCGAACTCCTCGGTTACTTGAGATAGCCGTCGTCCCGCAGCTTGGCGAGGTCGGAATCCTTGATCTCGCAGCCCTGGGGCAGGACGATGAAGACGCGGTCCCCCAGCTCCTTGACCGAGGCGCCGAGGCCGCAGGCGAAACCGTAGCTGAAGTCGAGCACGCGCTTGGCGATCTCGGTGCGGACGCCCACGAAGACGAGCGCGACCGGCTGGCGGGTGCGCACGCGGCGCACGACCGTCTCGACGTCGTCATAGCTCTCGGGACGCAGGATATAGGCGGGCAGCTGCGGATTGCCGTTGACCACGGCGCTGATGTGGGCGGTGGTGTCGGCTGCCGCCGGAGAGGGCGCGTATGCGCTCGCGGCGGCCTGGCGACGCGTCTCGGCATAGCTCGAGGGCGTGTCGTAGGCGCCGGGGCGGTACGCGGCGTCGGCGCTACGCGCCGGCGGGTTGAACGTCGTGGCGTGACGATCGGCATCGCCTACGAGCTGGCCGCTACGCGTGTACACGGCGACCGACTCGGCCTCGCCGCGATGGGTCTGGCCCAGCACGCCATGGCTGGATTCCTGGGGCTCGTATCCGTAGGACTCGGATTGGCCGTAGCCACGCTCGTCGTAGGAACCGTCGGCTTCATCGTAGTAGCCGTCGGCGTAGCCCTCCTCGTCTCCATACGAATCGTTCCCGAAACCGCGATTCGTGCGCTCAGAAATCCTGTTCTTGATGTCGTCTAGAAAGCTCACGATGGTACCTCTCTGCCCGTGGTGCATGTGGCGTATAGATGGTGCAGGTCGGGCATGCGCCCAGACACCCCTATTGTAGTGCAAAAGAAGGGTCGAACACCACTCGCCCGAGACGAACGATGGTAGAACCCTCCTCGAGCGCGATCTCGAAGTCCTCGCTCATGCCGCACGAGAGCTCCGGAAGCACGATGCCGTGGGAGACCTGAAGCTCATCGCGCAGGTCGCGCAGGCCCGAAAACGTCCGGCGCGCAGCATCTTTATCCCCTCTGGGGGCCATGGTCATAAGGCCGCGGATGCGAATACCCATAAGCTCCACGAGTTGACCCATGCAGGCGCGCAGCTCGTCCGGGGCGAAACCCGACTTGGACTCCTCGCCGCTGACGTTGACCTCGAGCAGCACATCAACCGGAGCTTCAAGCTCGCCCGCCTCGATGCGCCGCGCCGCGCGGCTTGACACCGCCTCGGCAAGGTGCTGGGAGCGGATGGAGTGGATGAGCTGGGCGCGGCCGAGCACAGCGTTGATCTTGTTGGTCTGCAGGTTGCCGATCATATCGAAGCGCACCGGCGGAAGGCCGTCGCGCTCGGCCAGGTCCGCGAGCTTGCGGACGAGCTCCTGGGGGCGGTTCTCGCCGAAGGTGCGGTACCCCGCGCGGATCGCGGCGACCACCTCGTCCGTGCCGACCGTCTTGGAGACGGCGATGAGCAGCGCGTCGTCCGCACCGCGCCCGGCGCGCGCCAAGGCATCCGCCATGCGCTCGCAGATCTCCTGGCGACGGCGTGAAATCAGTTCTTCATAGCGTTCCATAGGTGCCTCTTTATCTGTTGCGGTACGAACACCATGGTAACGCGAAAGCACGGCCCCGCCTGCGCGAAGCCGTGCTTTGGCAATCGTCTGTACATATATGCCAGATGTCAGACGACCGATCGTATGCGAAGGAGGCTACTCCTCGTCGAGGACCTCGTCGTCATCGCCGGCGGCAGCACGCGCGATGAGGGCCTTGAGGCCGTCGGTGATCTCGTCCTCAGGCAGGTTGGACACATAGCGCGCATCGGAGACCGGCTGCAGGATGACGTCCTCGCCGGACGGGATGCGCATGGACTCGAGCTCGTCCTCGTCGATCTCGGCGATATCGGAGATGCTCAGGCGCTGGCCGGTGAGCAGGAAGGACAGGGAGCTCGTCGCATCGATGGAGATGCTCGCAATGCGGTCGAGGTACCGGGAGACCATGATGGCGCGGCGCAGGTCGTCGTAGGAGCTGTCGTCCGCGAGCTCGACGGAGGACATGCGGTTGTATGCGCGGAAGAACTCCTCGTAGAGCTCGTGCACCGTGTCGTCCTGCACGAGCAGCTCGCGCATGAGGGACAGATCGTTGCACACGAGCACCGAGATGCAGCGGCCCACGATCTTGTAGACGTAAGAGGCCTCCTGCTCGATGATCTCGACGAGCTCGGCGGGCAGCTCGATGTCGGAGCTCACCTTGTGCTTGGCGGCGCGGGCGATGCGGCGGACCTTGTCGCAGATGCGCTGCAGGTTGAACTCGATGTTGATGACGGTCTGGAGCAGGCGGAAGTCGGAAGCGACCGGGCTCTGGGTGGCGATCAGGTTGTAGCACACGGCCTCGAGGTTCGCGCAGCGGGCATCGATCTGCAGGGTCTTCTGCTGGGCCTTGCTGGCAAGCTTCTTGTCGTTGGTCACGAAAGCGCGGATCGCATCGTGCATCGTCAAATCGAGTGCCTCGTAGATGGAAAGCATCTCGTGACGCGCCTCAACCAGCTGACGTGAGAACATCTTACGCATTACTGAATCTCCAATCGGTCGACTTAGGTATCTCTACCCGCCAACGACGTGTACGTGCGACTCGTCCACAGAACGGCTCGCGTTCGGAAAAGACCACACCTAGTGTACAGAGGCGATGTCAAGCGCATGTAAAGACTGCGCAGGAATCTGATTACACGCATGCCGGGGGGTGCAAATCGGGGCGCGTGCACGCAACAGGTACGTCCCCGATTTGCACCCCCCGGCACCCGGCACGCGCCCCGATTTGCACCGGCCCAGAAGGCCCCGTCAGCGCATGAGGGCCACGGCGGCGTGCCTGCCGCAGGTTCCCGCTTCCTTGCGATAGGAGAAGAATCGGTCGTTTTCGCGCATCGTCGACAGCCCCGTGTCGCATATGGCGTCCGCGGAAAGCCCCTCCCCTTCCAGCGCCTCCGCTATCGCGACCGACAGGTCGAGCAGGCGTGCGGCGTTCATCTCGATCCGGTCGAACCGGTCGGCGAAACGCTGGAGCAGATCGCGCGAGACCTCGTACTCATCGCCGAGGATGTGCGGGCCGATATAGGCGCGGATGCTCCCAGGATCCTCTCCGGTGCGGTCCATGAGGATGCGGGCCGCCTTGGCGGAGATGGCGGCGATCGTCCCCTTCCAGCCGGAATGGACGACCGCAAACCCTCCGGGACAGGTGAGCACGACCGGCACGCAGTCGGCGAAGCAGAGCATGACCGGGATGTCGGGGGCGGTGCAGACGATGGCGTCCGCCCCCGACGCGATCAGCTCGCGAACGCGGGAAAGAGCCTCGGGTTCGGCCGAGTCAACGACGACCACGTCGTCACCATGGACCTGATTGGGAACGAGCAGGTTGTCGACAAGGTCCTCGGCTCCGAGCGCCGCGAGGACGCGGCGACGGTTTTCGGCCACAGCTTCGAGATCGTCCCCCACATGGGCCCCCAGATTCAACGATTCGTACGGGGCCTGGGAAACCCCGCCGGTGCGCTCGGTAAACGCAAACCTGACCGGACCGTCGGAACCCTCCACCAGCGCAACCGTCCCGTGCTGCACACGCTCGACCATAATCGGCCTCCCTTCAATCGATTCTGAGCATAGTATCCCCCGCCCACCGCATCCATGACGCGCGCGGGCGATTTCTCATCGCATCTCTCGCATGCAGGGCACCCGGCCCATGCATCGCACGAGACAAAAAAGCGCCCCAGCCGCAGCCGGGGCGCGTTGAAGACGATGTGAGTTCGGCTTAGAAGTTGCCGCGCTTGAGGAAGTCGGGGAGCTCGAACTGGTCGTTGCCGAAGTTCGGCAGCTCGGTCCCGCCGATGTTGCGGGTCGGGGCGCTCTGGGAGCCGGAGGGACGGGCGGCATGCTGCGGCTCGGACGCGCGCGAGCTCGCCGAGGACTGGCCGAACAGCTGATCCTGGCGGTTGACGTTCGCATCGGAGAAGCCGGTGGCGATGACGGTGATGCGCACCTGGTCGCCCAGGGACTCGTCGACGACAGTACCGAAGATGATGTTGGCCTCGGGGTCGACCGCGTTGGCGACGAGGTCGGCGGCATCGTTGATCTCCTGGATGCCGAGGTCCTTGGAGCCGGCGATGGAGAGCAGGACGCGCGTGGCGCCGTCGATGGAGCTCTCGAGCAGCGGGCTGGAGATGGCCTGCTGGGCGGCGTCGACCGCGCGGGTGTCACCGGACGCGGTGCCGATACCCATCATGGCGGTGCCGGCCTGCTTCATGATGGTCTTCACGTCGGCGAAGTCCAGGTTGATGATGCCGGGGACGGTGATGAGGTCCGTGATGCCCTGGGTGCCCTGGGACAGGACGGCATCGGCCATCGCGAAGGCCTCGAGCATCGTGGTCTTCTTCTCGGCGATGTCGAGCAGCTTGTCGTTGGGGATGACGATCATGGTGTCGACGCACTCGGAGAGGGTCTGGATGCCCTCCTCGGCGGACGCCTTGCGCTTGCGGCCCTCGAAGGTGAACGGCTTGGTGACGACCGCGACGGTCAGCGCGCCCACGTCGTTCATGGCGATGTCGGCGACGATGGGCCTGTCTCTTATACACCTCTAGATGTGTATAAGAGCCTGGTACGGCCCAGTTACAGATACTGAATGCGTCCTCACCTGATGTGATAGTACGGAAGAGCGTCGTGTCGGGAAAGAGTGTAGATCTCGGTCGACGCCGTATCATTAATAGAACCACGCGGCCGCCGACATGGTCTTCATCACCGTCGGCGCCCGCGAGCGCCTCGGCGATGTCGTCACGGGATTCGTCGGCGGCCTTGCGGCCGACCTCGGGGTTCGCGCCGGCGCCCAGGCCGCGCGTCAGGTCGGTGCCGATGTGGACCTTGATGTCCGCGTCGGAGATGGCCAGCGCCTGGGCATCGGTGTTGATGGCGACGAACTCGACGCCGCGGATGCCCTCCTCGATCATGCGGTTGACGGCGTTGGTTCCGCCACCGCCAACACCGACAACCTTGATGACGGCAAGGTAGTTGTTGATCTCGTTCTCGTGCATGTTACGGTCCTCCGAACATCGGTGTAAGCGCTTGGCGGCCTGTCGACTATAACCCTCAAGTACAGATTAAATGTCGAGGTAAACTGCTGTATCTTTGCATATAATCCGGCGTCAAGTCAACTTTGGCATCCTCTAAATGTGAAATTCGCAGGTAAATCCCTCAACCGTTCGCGGACGGCGAACGGTGCGGACCGCAATCGTCGCAGGTCAGGCCCAATCCATGGGGTTCCGCGCGCCGAACAACCATCTGCCCGCGTGCAGCGAGAGGACGATTGAAGGTACGCTCTGGTCACACCGCCTGATTGACGGTACGCCTCAGGCACGCTTTTGTGCGAAAAACGTGCCTGAGGCGTACCGTCAATCAGGCGGTGTGACATATGCGTACTGTCAATCCACGCGACGGCACGGGACGCGCAGCAAACCGGCGAAGCCCTACACCGTGGCGCTCCGGAAGGTGTAGGCATCGGCCACGCGGACGTTGATATAGGTCACGCCCTGCTCCTGCTCCAGTAGGCGGCGCACGACCTGCTCCTTCTGCTGGATGTCTTCGGGCTTGCCGAGCGACACCTCGACGCCGGACTCCAGATCGCACGAGATGGCCTCGACCGAGGGGATCGAGATCTCCTTGATCTGGCTCAGGAAGTCCGCGCTGAAGCCCTTGGCGTATTCCAGGCCGGCAAGGACCGTATCGTCGGTGACCTCCTGCCCGCTCGAGGGGGACACGTCGGTCCCCACGTCGGAGAGCAGCACGGCGCCCGCCTGGCGAGCGAGCGCTACCGCCGCGTCGATGCTCTGCTGATTGCTGGACGACGTCGACGCGGCGGTCCCCGTGGTCCCCGTGGCCTCCGCATCCGTCGACGAGCCCTCGCCGCCATCCCCCTCGGCGCTATCCGTCGAGGTCTGGCCCGTGCCCGCGGAGGCGAGCGAGACCGGGGCGATCCAGTGCGAGTCCTCGCTCACCGCCCACGCGATGTCATCGGCGGACAGGTAGACGATGGCCTGAATCTTGCGTTCAACCGGCGTGATCACGATGGTGTGCGGGAACTGCCGCTCGATGTCGACGCTGCTCACCCAGGGGTTCTGCAGCAAGGCGGCGGCGATGTCCTCATCGCTCACGTTGAACAGCGTCGACCCCTCGGGGACCGACACGAGCTGCTCGACGGTCTGCTGCGGGACGTGCTCGCTGCCGTTGACGACGACGCCGGTAACCGAGAAGAAGCTTGAATTGACCAGCACGGCGGCACCAAGGCCGAACACGAGCACGACCGCGAGCACGACGGCCACGATGATGCGGGGCGCGGACGGCAGCGTCGGCTTCACGCGCGCGGACGCCGCGGCGGACGGCTGCGCGGAACCCGTCGGAGCGAACCCCTTCCGAGCGGTCGAGAGCGCGGCGCCGGCACCCGCCAGAAGCTTGACGGGCTGGGAGCTCTTCAGGTCGAACTTGTGGGACGTCGGCCCCTTCGCCCGCACCTGGCCGAGCGAGGGCGCGGATTTGACCGGCTTCGCCTTCTGCTTGACGGGGGCCTTGACCTTGGGGCCGGCAGCAGGAGCGGCGAGCTCTCTCTGCGGCTGTCTCCTATACACACCTAGATGTGTATAAGAGCCCGGGCTCAGGCCCCCACCCCCCCTGCCGTGCGTGCCGGCGACCGCGATGGTGGTGTATCCCTGCGAGAGCGCCGAGAGCATCTTGGCGCGCGGCCACACGGGGCTGCCGAGCTCGCGGGCGCGTACGACCTCCTGTCTCTTATACCCCTCTAGCTGTGTATAAGAGACAGGGGCTCGCGGCGGCGGCGCGAGCAGGAGCTGCCTGGCGGGAAGGGACGCGCTTGATGGAGGTAGCGGCCTTGCGCTTGGTCGGAGCAGCCGAAACGACGGGACGCGCCGCGGGGCGCACGGAGGGAGATCCCGACCGCGTGCCCAGGGGCTTTGCCGACATCTGCTTGGAGCGCGAGGCGCGCGCAGAGGAGACGTGGTTGACCGCGGCGCGCTTCGTGGGCGCCACGTACGTGCGGGCAGGGGCATGCGCGCTATGGGCAACCGGCGCCGGCGATGCCGCTTTCGGCCGGGCGCCCGAGGCGCTGCGCGAGGAAGGGGCACCGGTCGAGCGCCGGAAGGTGGGCTTCTGCTTAGAAGCCGAGGAATTTGACTTCCGGCTTGAGCTCGACGCCATACGTTTCCTTTACCGTCTTGTACACATGCTGGATGACGGCGACCACATCGCTTGCGGTCGCCGTGCCGTTGTTCACAATAAAGTTAGCGTGAACCTGCGACACCTCGGCCCCGCCGACGGAAAAACCCTTCAATCCGCATTCCTCGACCATAGCTCCCACACTTCTGTCGGCGGGATTGCGGAACACCGACCCGCATGACGCCGACCCGATGGGCTGGGTCCGCCGACGCCTGACGAGCGACTGCTCCATCTTCGAGCGGATCTCGGACTTGTCGCCGGGCTTCAACTTCAAGGTGACCTCAAGGATGATCTCGTCGCGGGGGATACCGCTCTCGCGGTACGCCCAGTACACGTCGTCGTGGCTGTAATGGCGGATGCCCGAGCCGGGCTTGTAGGTGACGACGTCCTCCACGAGCGAGCCGATCCACTCGGTGCGGGTCCCCGCGTTCATGGAGACGGCCCCGCCCACGGTGCCCGGGATGCCGACGGCGAACTCCAGGCCCGACAGCCCGCGTGACAGGGCGTCGTTCACCAGGCGGGCGAGGATGACGCCGGCTCCCACCGTGAGCGTGCAGCCGTCCTCGGCGAGCACCGAGCGCTGGAACTCGCGCCCGAGCGTGATGACCGCCCCGTCGTATCCGGAGTCGGAGACCAGCAGATTGGAGCCCTTGCCCAAGATGACCCACGGCACGGACTCGCGCGTCAGCACCTCGACGGCGCGGCGCAGGGCATGGTAGCTATGGCAGGTGAGAAACAGCGCCGCCTTGCCGCCGATACGATAGCTCGTATGGCGAGCGAGGCGTTCGCCTTCGATCGCATCGGTGTCGATGGCGCCCGAGAGCGCCATCACGGCGTTGAACAGGCCCATCGCCTATCGGCCGTCCCTGTTCGCCTCGGCGACGTGGTCGAGATACTCCGGCCCGACCTGGGTGACGTCGCCCGCCCCCATGGTGATGAGCAGGTCGCCCTCCTCCACCTCGGCGTCGAGATAGCCCATGAGGGTCGCGCGGTCGGGCGCGTAGAGCACCCGCTTGCCCGGATGGCGCTCGGCCACCAGGTCGGCGAGCATCTTGCTCGTCACACCGGGGATGGGCATCTCGCCGGCGGGGAACACGTCGATCAGGATGAGCTTGTCGGCCTGGGCGAACGCGTCGGCGAAATCGTCGGCGAGCGCCTGCAGGCGCGAGTAGCGGTGCGGCTGGAACACGACGTCCACGTGCTTGAAGTCAAGCGAGCTCGCCGCGTTCAGCGTCGCGGCGATCTCGGTGGGATGATGGCCGTAGTCGTCAACCAGCGTGACGCCGCGCACGTCGCCCACGTGGGTGAAGCGACGGCGCACGCCCTCGAACGAGGACAGCGCCTGCGCGGCGGCCTCGGTGTCCTCGCCCACGGCCCATGCGACGGTCAGCGCGGCGGAGGCGTTCAGCATGTTGTGGCGACCGGGGTTGCTCTTGATGGTCACCTGGCGCTCGGTGCCGTCGGGCAGCTTGACGCCGAACCGGGAGGCCAGCCCGTGGCCGGCCGCATCCGGCGTGCACACGACGTCGCAGGAGGCGTCGAAACCGTAGGTCACCACGTGCAGGCCGGTCGAGCGCGCAAGATCGACCAGGTGCGAGGACTCGCCGCACACGACGATGGTGCCGTCCTCCCCCACGAGATTCATGAACTTGACGAAGGTCGCCTCGATCTCCTCGATGCCCGAGTAGTGATCGAGGTGGTCCGCCTCGACGTTGGTGACGACCACCACGTTGGGGTCGAGATACAGAAACGAGCTGTCGGACTCGTCGGCCTCGGCGACGAAGTACGAGCCCTTGCCGTTGCGGCCGTTGGTGTCGTAGCCCTCGACGATGCCGCCGATCAGAAAGCTTGGATCGAGCCCCATGCGGTCGAGCATGGTGGCGCACATGGACGACGTCGTGGTCTTGCCGTGCGTGCCGGCGACCGCGATGGTGGTGTATCCCTGCGAGAGCGCCGAGAGCATCTTGGCGCGCGGCCACACGGGGATGCCGAGCTCGCGGGCGCGGACGACCTCGGGGTTGGTGTCGGGGATCGCCGTGGAGACCACCACGACGTCGGGCATGACCTCATCGATGGTCTTGGCCTCGTGGCCCACGCGCACGTCGACACCGGCCCTCGTGAGCTGGCGGATGTAGCGGGAGGTCTTGAGGTCGGAACCCGTGACGTCGAAGCCCCGCTCGTGCAGGACGAGCGCGATGCCGCTCATGCCCGCTCCGCCGATGCCGATAAAGTGAGCGCTCTTGAACGAAGGCGCGATGGTGGTGCTAGTCTGTGCCATGTCGAATTGGTCTCCCCTTGGGACGACGATGTAATGCAGCAGCCTACTACTCTAACGCAAACGGGCCGCGCGCGGGGAGATTGATTGGCCGGCCACGCCGTCTGCACGCCTGAACGGTCAGCGGCGCAGCCCCTCCACGGCATCCGCCAGGCGCACCGCCGCCTGGTCCTGCGCAAGACCGCGGGCGGCCGCGCGCATGCGGTCGCGCTCGGCGGGATCCCCGAGCAGGCCGATGAGCTTGTCGGCGAAGGGCTCGCCGTCGATATCCGCGTCGGCGAACATGACGGCGGCGCCGGCGTCGACCAGAAAGCGCGCGTTGGTGGTCTGGTGGTCCGCCGTCGCCAGCGGGTACGGCACCAGGATGGACGGGGCGGCCAGCGCCGCGATCTCGGCCACCGACGAGGCGCCGGAGCGGGAAAGCACGAGGTCGGCGGCGGCGAGCATGTCGCCCATGCCGTCGATATAGGGCTGCACGCGATAGCGGAGGGCCTCCTGCTCCGTGCACGCCAGCGCGTCGCGCGTGGCCTCGAAGTCATCCTTGCCCGTCGAGTGGACGACATAGACGCCATCGAGCCCCAGCAGGCGCTCCTTGAGCTCAACCATGCGTTGATTCAGGTGATGGGCGCCGAGCGATCCGCCGAACACGAGCAGCAGGGTCGCATCCTCCGGAACCCCGAGGGCGGCGCGACCGCGGGCGCGATCGCCCGCGAGCACCGAGCGGCGCACGGGGTTGCCCGTGAGCTCGATCGCGGTCGAGGGGCCGGCGTGCTTCTCGAACACGGAGCGCACGCTCGGCTGCGCGATGGCGATCAGCGCCGCGCTCTTGGCGGACTGCTTGTTGGCAAGCCCCGGCACCGAGTTCTGCTCGTGCAGCACCACCGGGATGCCGAGCTTTGCCGCCGCGCGCATGAGCGGCAGCTCGACGTAGGCACCGAAGCCCACCGCCACGTCGGGCATGAGCGAGGGGTCGGCCTTGAACGCCGCGATCAGGCGGCGCTCCTCGCGCGCCAGATGCGCAAGCGCCGTGACGAGGGTCCAGGGTCGGGCGCGATCGAAGCCCGTCACCTGGACGGGGAAGAACTCGAATCCGGCCTGGGGCACGAGCGTGCCCTCCAGGCGGCGCGTCTCCCCGAAGAAGCGAACGGAATCGCCGCGGGACGCGAGCTCCTCCGCCAGCGCGAGCGCCGGGTTCACGTGGCCCGCGGTGCCGCCGGCGGCAATGGCAACAGAGAGCTTATCGGTCATAACGATCCCTTCTCGATGATGTCCGCGGCCCACGACGCACCTGCGGGCCGCGGCTTCTCAGGCGATCGGCGCTATCGGGCCCCAGGTCGACGCGCCCAAAGGAGCCGTCGCGGGCGGGACGCGCCGTGCGCGGGCGCGCGGGCCCCGCCGGCCGGCCGCCCCGCCCCGCCCCACCCCTCACGGAAAACCCCCCGGTCCGGGACGCGCCGTGCGCGGGCGCGCGGGCGCAGCCTGGCGGCCGCCCGCACCCGCTCCATCATATACGGAAAACCCGCTGGTGCGACGCGGACGCGCCTCGCCCGCCGTCGACGTGCCCACGTGCGCCGAGCCCGCGTCTGCGCGAGACATCACGGCGAAGCTGTCGCGGCGCATGTCGTAGACGGTCTGCGCCTCGGACTCGATCGACGCGCGCAGGATCAGGCCGGCGAGGATCATGCTCGCGATCATCGAGGATCCGCCGTAGCTGATGAAGGGCAGGGTCTTTCCCGTCATAGGCAGCACGCCGATGATGCCGAGCGCGTTGACGAGGAACTGCACAGCGAGCACGACGGCGCAGCCCTCGGCGACCAGGCGGCCGAACACGGTCTGGGACTCGCTCGCGATTTTGAACGCGCTCCAGATGAGCAGCGCGAACACCGCGAAGAACAGCACCGTGCCCACGAACCCGAGCTCCTCGCCGATGACGGCCAGGATGTAGTCGTTATGGGCCTCGGGCAGATAGTTGTACTTGATGGTCGAGTTGCCGATGCCGCGGCCGAACAGCCCGCCCGACGCGAACGCCATGATGGCGAGCGTCGCCTGGTAGCCGTCCCCGTACGGATCGGCCCAGGGGTCCATCGTGACCAGGAAGCGCTGGAGACGGTAGGGCGCCGCGATCATGGCGAGAACGCCGCCCACCGCGATCACCGCCACGATGAACAGGGCGTAGCGGACAGGGAGGCCGGCCAGGAACATCATCGTGAACACCGTCATGCCGATGATGAGGGTCGTGCCGAGGTCGGGCTGGACGATGATGAACACGAGCGGCACGCCCACGGCGATCGCCATGCGGGCCGCATACGTGTTGATGTCGATCGCGCGCTCCGCATAGTACTCGGACAACAGCTTGGCCACCACCAGGATGAGCGCCGGTTTGAGCAGCTCGGAGGGCTGCAGGGTGAAGAAGCCGAGGCTGATCCAGCGCTGCGCGCCGCCGCCGACCATGCCGACGAGGGTCACGGCGGCCAAAAGCACGAGGGCGACGCCCCACAGGGGCCACGCGAGCCAGCGCTTGAAATGGTCGAACAGGTTGGGGATGAAGGCCATCACTGCGATGAGGATGGTGCCGCCGAGCGCGAACAGCGCCTGGCGCTCCAGATAGTGCGTGGGCGCGTACCCGTCCGAGGCGGCCTCGACCGCCGAGGCGGAGTACACCATGAGCAGGCCGAACGCGACGAGCGCAACCAGGCAGCACAGGAAGATGAGGCGGGGGCGCATGATGCGCGCGGGGACGCCGGCGATCAGGCGCTCGGCGATGCCGTCCTGCGCGGCGCCCGACTGGCGCCGGGCTCCGGTGCGGCGGCGCCCGGCGCCGGCCTGGTCCCGGCGCGCCGGAACCCCGCCCCGCGCGTCCTGCCGCGGGCGCGGCGTCCGCTCCTGCATCTTCGTGTCGTTACCCACGCTCACCCTTATTCCTCGTCATCGTGCGCCTGGCGCAGCTTCTCCACATACGATTTGAAATACCTGCCGCGCTCCTCGAACCCGGAGAACTCGTCGAACGACGAGCAGGCGGGAGACAGCAGCACCACGTCCCCGCGCGAGGCGAGCGATCGCGCGACGTCGACGGCGTCGCGCAGGTCATCGGCCTCGGCGATGTCCACGTCCTGGTTGCGGTCGGCGTCCTCGATCGCGCGGCGGAACCGGGCGCGCGCCTCACCGTAGCACACGACGGCGCGCACGTGGTCGCACACGTAGGCGGCGAAGTCCTCGAGCGGCGTGCCCTTGTCGTGGCCTCCCAGCAGCAAGATGACGTCGTCGTCGGGAAACGCCGTCAGAGCCTTCTCGACCGCATCGGTGTTCGTCGCCTTGGAATCGTTGTAGTAGCGCACGCCGTCGAGCTCGCCGCACGGCTCGACGCGGTGCTCGAGCGGGCTGAACGTGTCGAGGCCCGCGCGGACGCAATCCGCGGGCGCACCGCAGTACAGGGCCGCCGCGGACGCGGCCAGGGCGTTGATGACGTTGTGCTGCCCCGCGATCGCCAGGTCGTCGGCGTGGACGAGGTCGAACTCCTCTCCGTCCAGGCGCACGACAAGGCGGCTCTCGCGCACGAAGGCCGCGTCGCGCGTTCCCGCGTCGGCCATGCCGAGCGACAGCACGCGGTGCCCGCCGGTGAAGATCCGGTCCGCATACGTCATGACGCCCTCGTCCTCGACGTCGACGATGATGAGGTCGTCTGCGGTCATGTTGTCGAACAGCTTGATCTTGGCCAGGGCGTAGTTCTCGTGCGTGCGGTGCCACGCCAGGTGGTCGGGCGTGATGTTGAGCAGCACGGCGACGCGCGGGTGCAGCTCATGGGTCGTCGCGATCTGGTAGCTCGACAGCTCGGCCACCATCCAGGCGTCCGGGCCGTGCTTCTCGGCCTCCTCGATCGCCGGCGTGCCGATGTTGCCGACCGCCACGGACTCGATGCCGGCGCCCTGGAGCAGGTGGTTCACGAGCGTGGTGGTCGTGGTCTTGCCATTCGTGCCGGTGATGGCGCACCACGGCGCGCGCGACAGGCGCCAGGCGAGCTCGGGCTCGCCCATGATCTCGCCCGCATGCGCCGCGGCGGAGGCGAAGAAGTCGGAGAACTCGGAGATGCCGGGGCTCGCCACGCAGATATCGTAGTCGCCCTCGACCTCCTCGGTGCCGTAGACGAACCGAACGCCCGCGGACTCGAGGGCCCGCGTGCGCTCAGTGGGCTCCGACGAGGCGCCCCCGTACACGGTGATCGAGCTCACGCGCGCGGAGCCCGCATCGAGCGCCCAGGTCACAACGTCGATCCCGGTCAGCCCCTGACCGAGCACCAGAAGCGAGAATGTTTTAGGCAACGGCATGAAGAATCACTATCCCAGCTGGAAGAACAAGGCGAAGCCCAGGGCGCCGAACGCCGCGGCGACGATCCAGAAGCGGATGACGACCTTGGTCTCGGCCCAACCGAGTTTCTCGAAATGATGGTGGATGGGGGCCATGAGGAAGACGCGCCTGCCGGTGAGCTTGAAGCTCACGACCTGGATCATGACGGACAGCGCCTCGATGATGAACAGGCCGCCGATGATGAGCGAGACGACCTCGGTGTTCGTGATCAGGCCCATGCTCGCGAAGGCGGTGCCCAGCGCGAGCGAGCCGGTGTCGCCCATGAAGATGCTCGCCGGGTAGCAGTTGAACCACAGAAAGCCCAGGCACGCGCCGGCGCAGGCGGCCCCGAAGATCGCCAGGCCCGGATCGCTGCGCATGAAGGCGATGGCCGCCATGATGAGCATGGCGATCATGGACGTGCCGCCCGCGAGGCCGTCGAGGCCGTCGGTCAGGTTGACGGCGTTGGAGAAGCCCGCGATCACGAGCCAGGTGAAGATGAGGTAGAGCCACGGGATGTAGTAGGCGCGGTCGCCGATCTGGAAGACGGTCTTGATGCCGGAGAGGTCGATGGTGAAGCCTCCCGGGAAGCGCACCGCGGGCGTGACGCCGCACAGGTTGACGGCGACCAGGCAGAACACGACGCAGATGAGGGTGAGGCCGATCATCTTGGCGTGCGGGGTGAGGCCGAGCGAGCGGCCGTGGGTGACGCTCGTGACGTCATCGATCAGGCCGAGCAGGCCCGTGGCGACGGTCGCCCCGACCACGAGCAGCAGCTCGACGGAGAAGCGGGCCATGAGCACGCAGGTGAGCACGACGGAGATCAGGATGACCACGCCGCCCATGGTCGGCGTGCCCTGCTTGACCAGATGGCGCTTGGGCCCGTCGGCGCGGACCTGCTGGCCGATGCCCTCGAACTTCAGGATGCGGATCCACAGCGGCATGAGCACGAGCGCGATGAGCGCGGCGATGCCGAGGGCGAGAAACGTCTGATAGGTAGGATACAGGGGGTTGCCGATCATTTAGCACACCTCTTCCACGAAGCGATCGAGGCCAACGAAGCGCGACCCCTTGACGAGCACCAGGTCATCAGAAGCGATCGCGTGCGAGAGGCGCGCGATCGCGGCATCGGTGGTGGGCAGCACGCGCACGCGGTCCTCGGGCATGCCCATGAGGCGCGCGGCGGCGGCCATGTGCCCGGCGTTCTCGCCGCCGACGCACACGAGCAGATCCAGCTTCTTGGCGGCCGCGTAGGCGCCGGTGAGCGCGTGCAGGCGCTCCCCCTCACAGCCGAGCTCGCCCATCTCGCCGAGGACGGCTATGCGCGAGCCGGTCGCGGGCAGCTTTGCCAGAAGGTCGAGGGCCGCGGCCATGGATTCGGGCGCCGCGTTGTACGAGTCGTCGATGATGCGCGCGCCGCACGCGGAGACGCGGACCTCGGTGCGGCGGCCGGTGATCTCCAGCTTCGCGAACTGCTCGTCGATCACGTACTGGGCGACACCCAGGCGGTGCGCGAGGGCGGCGGCGAACAGCACGTTCACGACCGACTGGGCCCCCGGGATCGAGACGTGCGTCCTGAACTGGGCGCCGTCCTCGAACGAGATGGTGAACGACGGGCAGCCGTCCTGCTCGAGCTCGACGTCGCGCGCGCTCACGTCGTCATCGTCGGTCATGCCGCAGAGGATGACCTCGATGCCCGCGGGCTTTGCGAAGTTCTCGATGATGAAGGGGGTGAAGTCGTCCTCCCCGTTCAGCACGAGCGCGGAATGGTGCCCCTCGAAGTTCTCGGAGCTGGGCGGCATGCCCGCCAGGATCTCCGCCTTGGCGCGCGCGATGTTCTCGCGGCTCCCCAGAAGGCCGATGTGGGACGTGCCGATCTTGGTGATGACCGAGTACGTGGGCTGCGCGCAGCGCGACAGGCGCTCGATCTGGCCGAAGCCGTCCATGCCCATCTCCAAGATCATGATCTCGGTGTCGCGCGGGGCGGACAGGATGGTCAGCGGCATGCCGATGAGGTTGTTGTGGTTGCCGCTCGTCACGTGCACGCGGTAGCGCGTGGACAGCAGCGCGGCGAGGGTGTCCTTGGTCGTGGTCTTGCCGATCGAGCCGGTCACGCCGATGACCGTGCAGCGCATGCGTGCGCGGTAGCCCTGCGCCAGGTCGAGCAAAAACTGCGTGGGATCCTCGCAGGTGAAGACGGCGCACTCGTGCCGGTCGGCCGCCTTGATGAGGTCGCGCGCGGGCTCACGCGTCAGCACGACGCACGCGGCGCCCGCCTCGATAGCCGAGGCGGCGAAGTCGTTGCCGTCGACGCGCTCACCGGGAAACGCCACGAAGATGGAATCCTGGGAAACCTCGCGCGAGTCGATCACGACGCCGCGGCACACGCGGTCGGCGTTGCCCGTCCACGGCTTCGCGCCCGTGACCCTCTCGAGGTACTTGACTGCGATTTCTATCATGCATCGCTCCTTAACGAGCCGAATATGCCGACCGTACATTTTAGCGCGACCGGCACCCCAGTTCGTGCAGGCCCTGTGGATGCTCGCGCCGTCGACATGAGCGCAAGCGAGCCCGACCCAACACGCGCCAAACGGACGTTGCCTAGCGGGTCGGCTTGACGCCGAGTGCCTGCAGGGCCGCACCCATGACGGTCGCGAAGGGCTGGGCCGCCGCGACCGAGGTGTACCCCGTGCCGTCGAGCGTGACGTAGACCTGCACCTTCGGGTCCTTCGTCGGGGCGAACCCCATGAACGACGCCAGGTACTTCCCGAGCTCGTAGCCGCCGGTCTCGCTCGCGCGCTGTCCGGTGCCCGTCTTGCCCGACACCTCGTAGCCCTCGACCTGGCCGAGCTCTCCGGTGCCCTCGTCCACGACGGTGAGCATCATGTCCGCGACCTTGGTCGCCGTCTCCTCGGAGAGCACCTGCTTGTCGTGCGCGGACCAATCGACCTTCACGCCCTTCTTGGCCATGAGGAAGTGGGGCGTGGTCATGATGCCCTTGTTGGAGATGGCAGAGATCGCGCGCGTCAGCTCGACCGGCGCCACCGAGACCGACTGGCCGAACGACATGGCCGCCACGCTCGCGCCGTCGTATTCGTCGCGCGAGCGCACGATACCGGTGTTTTCGCCCGGAAAGTCGATGCCCGAGGCATGGCCGATCTCGTAGCGGTCGAGATACTCGGCGAAGTTGTCGGCGCCGACCTTCTCGCCCACCAGGATCATGCCCGTGTTCGACGAGCGGCGCATGATCTCGCGCAGCGTCATGGTCATCGCGTAGTCGCGGTCGTCGACGTCGGTGACCTCGTCGTCGCCGGCGAGCACCACGGGCGGCACGTCGAACGTCGTGTCCACGTCTGCCACGCCCAGATCGATCGCCATGCCGCTCACGAGCGCCTTGAAGACGCTGCCGGGCTCGTAGGCGTCGGTCACCACGCGCAGGTTCATGTCCTCGGTGCGCGCGGTCGACAGGTCGGCCTGGTTGTAGGTGGGGTACGAGCAGGCCGCGAAGATCTCGCCGCTCGTTGGGTCGGTCACGATGATGGACCCGTGGTAGGCGCCGCTGTTGGCAACCGCCTCGGCAAGCGCCTCCTCCGCCTCGCGCTGGATGTTGATGTCGAGCGTGAGCACCAGGTCGTCGCCGTCGACCGCCGCCTGCTTCTCGTAGGCGCCCCCGGCGATATAGCTGCCGTCGGCGCCGCGCTCGCGCACGATCCAGCCGTTTTCGCCCTGCAGGTCCTGCTCGTACTGCAGCTCCAGGCCCGAGATGCCCTCGTTGTCGGTGTTGACGACGCCGAGCACCTGCGAGGCGAGCTGGCCGTACGGGTAGACGCGCTTGACCGTCTGCTCGAACTCGATGCCCGCGAGGCCCTCCTCCATGAGGGCGTCGGCCACGTCCTGGTCGACCTTGCGCGCCACGTAGGTCCAGGTGGTCTCCTCGTTGACCCTGTCGTTCGCGAAGCTCTTCTCGACGCCCAGGTGCTTCACGAGCGCGCTTGCGACCTTCTTCTTGTCCTCGATGTTGTACGTGTTGAGCGCGATGTTGCTGCACTCCTCGCTCGCCGCGAGCACGTTGCCGTTGCGGTCGTAGAGCGTGCCGCGCTTGGCGTGCAGCGTCGAGTTGGCGATGCGGCGCGCCTCGAGGCGCTCCATGTTGACGTCGTGGTAGAAGATCTGGTGCTGCGAGAGCTTGAAGACGCCCGCGAACGAAGCCGCGCCCAGCAGGCCCTTAACGAGCGTGCGGCGGGACATGAGCGCGCCGTCCGATGCGGAGCCTCCCGCACCGGAGCCGCCGCGGCCGCGCCGGCTGCCTCCCCCGCGGGCTGCGCGCGCCGAGGCGCGGTCGCGGCGCTCGCGGGAACCGTAGTCAAAACGACCGTCGCCAAAGCGACGGTCAGCAAAGCGGTCGCTCCCGTAGCGGTCGCGACCGTATCCGTTTCTGTTCTGTGCCATAGATGCGCCCCTCTTGCGGCTCCTACTGCTGGTCTGCGGACGGCTGGCCCTCGGTGGCAGACGATGCGGCCGAACCGGAAAGGTCGAGCTCGACGGTGTTCTCGGCATCGACCATGCCCAGCGTACCGGACGCGAGGTCGCGGATGCGCGTGGGGGAACCGTATACCGACTGCATGACCTCGAGGTTGGAGCTCTCGTCACGGCCGGTCTCGAGCTCGTTGGTGAGCGCGGCGTTGTTGTTGAGCGTCGCCGCCGTCGCGCTCGCCAGGCTGACGCGGGCCAGGCCGACGACGCAGAACAGGGCGATGAGCACGCAGCACACCTTGATGACGCTCACGAACGCCGGGCTGACCGCCTGGTTGGCCTGACGGCCCTCGCCGGTGACGACGTGCAGGCTCGGGCGCTCGGCGACGCGCGGCGCCTCGTTCTGACGGAGGCGCTCCGGTGTTGCGGCGGGTTGCATATCATAGGCGAATGCTGCGTTTGACTGACGATAACCCATGGTATGCAACCCATTCCCCTCGAAGTAAGAGTAGTGCGATTAAAGTACGTTTATGCTGCCGCTCGGGGATGGCCGCACCGCGATCGCACGCAAGGTCATAAGCGCCTCGCCACGCGGATCTTGGCAGACCGGGCCCGGGGGTTGCGCTCGACCTCCTCGGCCTGCGCAACCAGCGGTTTACGGGTGATGATCTCGACTACCGGCACGTGCCCGCACACGCACACCGGAATATCCGGCGGGCAGATGCAGCCCTGGCTATGCTCCTGGAACAGCCGCTTGACGATGCGGTCCTCGAGCGAATGGTATGAGATGACGCAGATGCGCCCTCCCGGATTCGCCCATCTGACCGCAGCCTCGAGGCCGCGCTCGAGCACATCGAGCTCATGGTTGACCTCGATGCGGATCGCCTGGAAGCTCTTGCGCGCGGGGTGCCCCCCGTGGCGCCGGGCCGCGGCGGGAATGCCCGCCTTGACCGCCTCCACCAGATCTCCCGTGGTCTTGAGAGGCGCGTCCGCCCTCCTGCGCACGATCTGGCGCGCGATCTGGCGGGCGTACTTCTCCTCCCCGTAGACGCGAAGAATCCGGGCGAGGTCTGCTTCGTTGTAGGTGTTCACGACCTCAGCTGCGTTTAAGGTGTTGTTACCCGGATCCATCCGCATATCGAGTGGGGCGTCCTCGTGGTACGAGAAGCCCCTGCCAGGGATATCGAGCTGCGGGCTCGAGACGCCCAGATCGAACAGGAAGCCGTCGACACCGGGCACCTGGGCCGAGCACAGAAGCTCGTCCAGGTCCCCGAAGTTCCCTTTCAGGAGCTTGCGGGGCACGCCCGGCGCCTCGCGGTCGAGGCGCTCGTGCGCCGCGGCCAGCGCCATGTCGTCCTGATCGATGCCGAGGAGCAGGCCCGTCTCACCGACCTCAGCGGCCAGCTTGACCGAGTGACCGGCCCCTCCGAGGGTGCAGTCGCACACGACCTCCCCCTCGTGCAAGGCGAGCTGCTCGAGCACTTCGTTGAGCATGACAGGTTCATGCCGATATTCGTATGTCAACGATCCCGTCTCCATGTTCGTGTTCTCCTCCGGACCGCTTCCCTAATCGAAGAAGTTCGCCAGCACGTTCTTGACCGCGGCCTGACGCGCCTCGTGCTTCGCGCGGTCCCAGATCACCAGACGGTCGCCGTTGCCGACGATCGTGACCTCGCGATCGAGACCGGCCTGAGCGCGATACGGCTCAGGAAGGCTGATGCGGGCGGCCGAATCGATATCGAGTGTAGCCGCCTGACCGTTCAGCGCCTCCCTGACCATGCGATGCTCTCCGTTCGTGGGGTCGTACCCGCCCTTTGCGCGGAACACATCGTCAAGCCAGGCCTTGAACGTGTCCTCGGTGAACACGTACAGGGCGTCGAGCTCCTTTTCAGGAGCGGGCAGCACGCGCACTTGCTCGTCGAACTGCTTGCGGAAGGCTGGCGGTAGAGACAGACGGCCCTTTGCATCGAGGTTTCGATCATAGGTACCGGTGAGATACACCGCCGCACCCCCTTAGGCGATTCGTGGGCTTGTGCGGGAGCCACCCCGCTGTCGACGTCTTCAATCTTATGGACTTTCGAACCCTTTCGCAACACTTTTTCCCACTTTCTCCCCCACCGGCTCCCACCAACCCACCCGACCTTGTTGAGAGGTTTCGGAACGCCATCGCCCCGACCACTACATCTTGTGTTTTGAGCACGAAAAGCCACCACCCCTCGCCAGAGAGACGGCAAAGCATAACGTTCAAGCTGAGGTTGAACCGATTTATCCGGCGGGGCGAAGTTGTGACGAAATCGAGAATCCGCAGGTCAGCGCGGTGGGAGAAAAAGTAGGCCTCTGACCAGCTGTTTTGCTGCTGCGGTCCGCGCTTTTGCAGCGATGTGCGCGCCCGCGGGACACCGGTGGGAGGAAGTGGGGGCGCCGTGGGGGCGCCGACGCTGCGGTCGATGCGCGCCCCAGGACGGTCCCTCGGGTGCGTCCCCGCGCGCCGGGTCGGCCCCGTCGACCCGTTCAGTATCGAGCAACGACGACAGCCGACCCGTTCATTCATGAATGAAGAGGGGTGTCAGAAAATCGAATCCTGGGCAAACGCCGAAACGGGCCCCGTTCATTCATGAATGAACGGGTTTTGGCCCAAGGCGAGCCGGTCGATTCGGTTTCTGCGGATATGCCGGATGCGCCCGCCCCCATGACGGACGCGCCCTCATGCGCGCGGATGGGCCGCCAGGTAGACCTCGCGCAGCTGGGTGCGGTCGACATGGGTGTAGACCTGCGTCGTCGAAATGCTCGCATGGCCCAAGATCTCCTGGAGCACGCGCAGGTCGGCTCCCCCGGCGAGCATATGGGTGGCGAACGAGTGCCGCAATATGTGGGGATGGAGGCCCTCGATCCCCACCGTCCTTCCCGCGCGCTCCACGATCGTGTGCACCGACTGGCGCGAGATGCGGCCGCCGCGCGCGTTGAGGAACACCGCCGCCGAGACGCCGCTGCGCGCATGGGCGGCAAGCGAGCGGCGCGCGTCGGCGAGATAGGAGCGCAGGGCGCTTTCGGCCGTGCCGGAGATCGGCACGAGCCGCTCCTTGGAGCCCTTGCCCCTCACGCGCAGAAACTCGTCATCGAGATACAGGTCGCCCACGTCCAGCCCCGTGAGCTCGCTGACGCGCACCCCGCATCCGTAGAGCACCTCGAGGATCGCGTGGTCACGCACGCCGGCATCGGTCTGGGGAAACGGCTGGTCGAGCAGGGCCGTCGCCTGCTCGATGGTCAGATACTCCGGTAGGCGGTCGTCTTTGCGCGCATAGCGCACGCCGGCGGTGGGATGCGTCTCGCTCATGCCCTCGCGCATCAGGAACCGATGCATCCCCTTGACCGCCGACAGCGTGCGGTTGATCGACGACGAGGCGTAGCCCGCCTCGCGCCGCGCCGCGATGAAGTCCTCGATGTCGCGGCGCGCGACGGCATCGGCCTCGTCGATGCCGCGCTCGGACAGATAGGACACGTACGCGTTGAGGTCGCGGCGATAGGCGTCGAGCGTGTTGCGGGAGAGCCCGCGCTCGACGGCGAGATGCCCGAGGTATTCGTCCTGTCTCTTATACACATCTAGATGTGTATAAGCGACCGTCCTTATACTGGCACGCGTTGATCTTCTTCTTATCCGGCTCGACATCGGTCTCATAGTCAGCTCCCCTGGATCCCTTCATGGCCAGCTCGCACGCATGGGGCGCGTCGGGCCAACGGCCTGCGCGAGGCGCATGAGCACTGCCGCGAGCTCGCGGCGGACGGGTGAAGCAATGCGGCGATGGTCGTTTAGGACCGTTCTGTATGACTGGTCATCTCACGCACCCAGCTTACGAGCTCCTCGTAGCAGAGAATTCCGGCAGCCCGCTGCCTCCTCTACACATGCGGCGCATGCGTCCGTCCGTCCATAGCGCCCGTCGCCCTACTGCTCGACCGGGTTGATGGGGTTCACCTCGGCGCGGGCGACCCCCTCATGCTGCGCGACCGATGCGCGCACGAACTCGCGGAACAGCGGCTGCGGCTTGGTGGGACGGCTCTTGAACTCGGGGTGCGCCTGCGTCGCCACGAACCACGGGTGGACATCGCGCGGCAGCTCGATCATCTCGACCAGGCTCTCGTCGGGGCTCACCCCGGAGATGACCAGGCCGGCGTGCTCAAGCTGGTCGCGGTAGGCGTTGTTGAACTCGTAGCGATGGCGATGGCGCTCGTAGACGAGCTCCTCGCCGTACGCCTCGCGCGCGAGCGAATCGGCGGCGAGCTTGCACGGATAGGCGCCCAGGCGCATCGTGCCGCCCTTCTCGGTCACGTCCTCCTGGGAATCCATGAGGTCGATGACCGAGTGCGGACCATCCGGATCGAACTCCGACGAGCTGGCCTCCGCCAGGTCGGCGACGTTGCGGGCGAACTCGCAGACCGCCACCTGCATGCCGAGGCACAGGCCCAGATACGGAATCTTGTGCTCGCGGGCGTAGCGCGCGGCGCAGATCTTGCCGTCGAACGCGCGCTTGCCGAAACCGCCGGGGACGAGGATGCCCGACGCGTCGCCGAGCATCTCGTCGACGTTGGCCTCATCGAGGCTCTCGCCGTCGACGAGCTGGACGTCCACATGGCGGTCGAAGAAGATGCCCGCGTGGTGCAGGGCCTCGATGACCGACAGGTAGGCGTCGGGCAGCTGCGTGTACTTGCCCACCACGGCGATCTTCACCTTATCGGCGTGCTGGTTGGCATGGTCCTGCTTGGACAGGAAGCCGTACCAGTCCTCCATGTGGCGCTCACGCGGGTCGAGCCCCAGGCGCTCGCAGACGCGTAGGTCGAAGTCCTGGTCCGCCAACAGGCGCGGCACGTCGTAGATCGAGGCGCAGTCCTCGTTGGTGAACACGCAGTCGTCATCGACGTCGCAGAAGCTCGCGATCTTGGTGCGGATGGCGTTGTCGATCTCGTGGTCGCTGCGCAAAACGATGATGTCGGGCTGGATGCCGAAGCTGCGGAGCTCCTTGACGGAGTGCTGCGTGGGCTTGGTCTTGACCTCGTGGGCGGCGGCGATGTAGGGAACGAGGCTCACGTGGATGTAGCAGACGTTCTCGGGCCCGACGTCTTTGCGGTACTGACGGATGGCCTCGACGAACGGCTGGCTCTCGATATCGCCGATCGTGCCTCCGAGCTCGGTGATGACCACGTCGGCACCCGTCTGCTCCTCGATGCGGCGGAACTTGTCCTTGATGGCGTTCGTGACGTGCGGGATCACCTGCACGGTGCCGCCCAAGAAGTCGCCGCGGCGCTCGCGATGGATCAGGCTCTGGTAGATGGCGCCCGTGGTGAAGTTGGAGTTGCGCGTGAGGTTCTCGTCGATGAAGCGCTCGTAGTGGCCGAGGTCGAGATCCGACTCGTAGCCGTCTTCGGTCACGAAGACCTCGCCGTGCTGGAACGGGCTCATCGTACCCGGGTCGACGTTTAGATACGGGTCGGCCTTCTGCATGGTCACCTTGTAGCCGCGGCTCTTGAGCAGACGGCCGAGCGAGGCTGCCGTGATGCCCTTGCCCAACGAAGATACGACGCCACCGGTCACGAAAACATGTTTAGTCATTATGTTGTACCTGAGCTTTCCCGTCGAAGTTCCAATATCTTCCACGGGTCTCCATTGTACGTCAGGAGACTGTGTCTTTCAGCGCGTCTTATTCTCGTAACATTTGGGGTCGCGGCAGCGCGGGCGGGCTGCTCGCCCGGTCCGGGAGCTTTCTGGTCAAAACATGCGCTCCCATTGCAAACACGTGCACGTGATCGGCTTTGTGGTCAATTAGGTCGTTCCCATTGCAAACCGAGGTGCCGAATCCGGTTCGTTCGAGCGTTCTGGGCCCTCGAGACAGGCGTTTCCCGGCTCATCGCTCCCCCACGGCCCGGAAAACCCGCCCGCACGGCCGCCTTCCCGGCCTCCGAGGCGGCTGCGGCCCGGATCAGGCGCGTCCGTTTGCAATGGGAGCGACCTAATTGACCACGATCCGCGTCAGGCGCGAGCGTTTGCAATGGGAGTGCATGTTTTGACCACCCGACGGCGGATGAAGGCAGCCGGCGCACTCGACAGGCGGCAGCACCACCGGCATCACCCCCCTGCACGCTTGCGATATGATACCGGTAGGCAGCAAACCGCACGCCATCCACCGTCGCATATGGAGGTATGTCCGCCATGGAGTCCGCCCAGGAACGAAGCGCCCGCATCGCGGAAATCGCCCGCATCGCGACGGCAGCGTGCTCCGCGCACCCCATCGTGAAGAAGCTCTATCTTTTCGGGTCGCGGGCACGCGGAGATTTCCGCCCGGACAGCGACTATGACTTCTATGCCGTCCTCGACTACTCCATCAAGCCCCTAACCGCCGCATACCTTGCGGCGATCGAGGCCTTGGAAGCCGCCTTCGAGTCGCACGTCGACTTCGTGAGCGGAGAGGTATGGCCAGCGCGTGACCAAACGCTCAAAGAGGAAATTGAGAGGGACAAGGAGTTAGTCTATGACCGCGATGCCCAATGACGAGCTGTCACTTAAGGAAATCAAGCGGTTGATTGCCGATGCCTACCGGAGGATTGAGGTCTTCGAGATGACAGAGGAGTCAGTGGTGCGACCCTCCTCCTTTAAAGAAGAAGCCCTCGTGGACGTCATCTTCATGAACGTGTACCGCGTGCTCGAAGAGGCGAACTCCCTTTCCTTCGATCTGAAAATGCGCCACCGAGACATCCCGTGGGACCAGGTCCGCGGGATGCGCAACAGGCTCGCCCACGATTACTCGCACGTCAATCGCGAAGTCGTATGGGGCACGATACGGGATAATTTTCCCCAGCTCGAGTTGCTGGTTGAACAGGAGCTCAGTCGCAGCTGACGTCCGATTGCCGTAGCCGAACTCCCGAAGGCTGCGATAGCGCTGCACAGGACATCAAACTCGTATACATACCTTGGCGCTGGAAAGAGGGCCGCCTGATCGGGCGGCCCTCTGAGGAAGGATTCACTTGTCCAGCGAGACGCACGCCTACGAGGCGGCCTGCGCGAGGCGCATGAGCACTGCCGCGAGCTCGCGGCGGACGGGTGAAGCAATGCGGCGATGGTCGTTTAGGACCGTTCTGTATGACTGGTCATCTCACGCACCCAGCTTACGAGCTCCTCGTAGCAGAGAATTCCGGCAGCAAGGGCGAGCATCACCCGCAAAACTCTCCATGGGGCAGCCTAAAAATCACGCCCTCAAGCCGCAGGTATGTGATGAGGCGGCGAGCACTCATTTTGCCAACTCTTCGAAGACGTCGACATACTCGTCCATGAAGTCTACGGCGACATCGACGTGACCAGAAGCCAACGACATGGACGCGTACAGGGGCAGCCGAACCAGGTCGTCACCATCGATGACCAAGGGCCTGGGGTGCAGCACGTACCTCGTCCCCACGCGCCCTCCGAACTTGTCCCTGAACTTGTCGAGCGACCGGGTGCTGTAACGCTTGGTCGATTTGACCTCCACCGGCGAGACGCGCAGCCTTCCCGCAGCGTCGTCGTAGCCTGCCGTAATCAAAAAGTCGATCTCCATGGTGCTCGACCGATCGCCGTCGTCGCGCTTGGAATAGAAGTACAGGCCGCGCCCGTCGCAGGTGAGCTGCTGAGCGACGACGTTTTCCGTGAGCATGCCCTCGTTGATCTGAAGCTTTCCGAGCAGGATGTCGCGATACACCTCGTGCGGGGTCTCGGCGCTGTCTGCAAAGACCTGCGACACAGGGAGCCCAGTGTCCCCCATATAGCATTTGAACGAGGACTCGTCGGCGGTCGAGGCAAGCCCGACCGACGGGTCCGTCACGTTGTAGCAGGTTTGGGGAGGGTCGCGTCCCGGGGAAGCGCCGACAAATTGCTTTCGCGGCGGTCGGCCCCATGGCGAATCAGATGCGGGCGAAGGCGAGGAAGGCGCAGTTGGGCTGCACCGACGCAGCCTGAGCGCGCAGGCGCCCGCCACGGGGCCGACCGGCGCGGAATGAATTGGTCGGCGCTTCCCTAAGAAAGCAGAAAGCGCCCCAGCTCCTTGCGGCTGTTCACGCCGAGCTTCTTCAGGGACTTGGAGATGCACTCCTTCACGCGATTCACCGAGATGCCCATGTGCGCCGCGATCTCGGCGTTGCTCCACCCGCGCGAGGCGAGCATGCAGGCGGCGAACTCGGTGGTGGTGAGGTTGTCGGCAACGTCGTCGCCGGTAACGGGGTTGTGCACGCGCCGCCAGCCGGCCGAGAACCGGTAGGTGATGTCGATGATGCGGCGGAAGTCGTCGGGCCAGCCCGGCTTGATGACCGCCTCGAGCATGCCGCCGAGAAGCCCGTGGTGCTCACCCAGCGGCTCGATCAGGCCGTCGGGGCGGGCGAGCCCCCACGCCGCCAGCAGGTGCTCGCGGGCCTCGTCCGCGCGGCGCTGCGCCATGAGGTCCATGACGGCCACAAGATGCAGGTAGATGGCGGGGATGGGATAGACGTCGTCCTGCATGGCGAAGGCGCCCAGCACCATGCCCAGGCTCGTCTGGTACTCACCCTCCAGATAGAGGCGGTGCGCCTGCACGTAGCAGGCGAAGAGCCGAAGGCCCGGCGGCAGGAGGGGTAGCGCCTCGCCCGCGGGCGGCAGGCCCTCGGGCTCGGGGATGTGCAGAAGCACGCTCGCCGTGCGCGCCACGAAGGACGCGGCGGCGGTCATCTCAAGAGAGGTCCCCCCCCCGATGGGTTTCTCGATGCCGGCGCGGGCGCGCGCGAGGGTAGCGCGGGCGTAGTTGATGCGGTCGAGGGCGAGGCTCGCGTACGCGCAGATGAGGCAGGCCGAAAGGCGCGCTCCCGCGTCCTCGCTCGTAAGGAGCGAGCGTGCGAGGGCGGCCGCCTGCGCGGCGTCGCCGGTGAAGTAGGCGAGCTCCGCCAGCGCCACGTCGCGGCGCGGACCCTCGGGAAGCGACTCGGCGTACTCGCGGGCATGGCCGGGGGCAAAGGGCGCGTTCATGAGGGGCATGAGGGTGTCGCACGACCCCTGCCGGCGCCGGGGCATCAGGGGCCCCTCATCTTCAAGAGCCGCTTCTTTGCGGGAACGCCGCAGGTCAGCAGGCCTGACGGCACCCGCGGGCACAAGCCAGGTGCGACCCGAGCGCTCAGCGCCGGGAATGCGCCCGCGCGAGCACATGAGCTGCACGGCGCGCGGCGTCACGCGCCAGCGACGCGCCGCCTCCGAGGCCGAGATGAACTCCATATGGCACCCCCATTCCTACACAGCGATAGCTTACCGGAGCTTCGAAGGCCCGATTCTTCGTTCGAGCGAAGGTTTGAGCGAGGTTTCCGGAAAGTTTTTTGGGGCGGCGTGAGCCTGTGAAGGCGTTGACCGGTTGCCTTTGCGCCGGACGCTCCTTGATCGACACCGCACGCTCGGGCCGCACCGGCGTACCACAGCGTTTTCCAGACCGGACAAGCTGAGCGATATGACACAAAATGGGCAGTTTGGCACGCTAAAGAGGGTCAATAAAGGCTCTTAGCGTGCCAAACTGCCCATTTTGTGTCATCGGCCTCTCCCCCGCCCCTCCCGGATGCTGAATTTGAATTTGAAATACATGGTGCTGGCCGGCCTATCTCCCAACTATGGGTATGAAATGGGATAACTGTCCCATGATGGAGAACTCTCTATGACCATACTTCCGATGAAAGAACTGAAGGACACCGCCGGCATCACCCGGCGGTGCGAGGAAGAAAACGAGCCCATCCACATCACCAAGAACGGCTATGACTGCTTGGTGGTGATGATTTCCAAGACGTTCGAGAAGTACGACCGCGCCCTGAAGCAGGCGGCGCAGCGCGAACTAGACAGGCAGCGTTACTTCGATGAGCTCGTTTCTGATATAGAGGCCGGTTTTGAAGACATCGCTGCGGGACGAACCGCCGACGCATTCGAATCCCTTGCGGCGCTGAGGGAAAAACATGGCCTATAGCATCCATCACACCGCGCGGTTCAACGAGCAGATCGAGGGCACGGTCGAATACCTGTTGCATGCCCTCTGCAGCCCTCAGGCGGCAAAATCGCTTCTCGACGAATACGAACGAGCACTCCAGCTTATTCGGAATACGCACGCGGCCTCCCGTCCTGCTTTGACGGGAGGCCGCCTAACTCATAGGGCGCCGTCGTCTCGCGGGGCGACGGCGCCCCTGTGCCGACAGGGGCGCTCGTGATTATCCCTCAACCAGCGCGCCGGCATCGACGGCGTTCAGCATCATGGCCGCCATCTCGGCACGCGTGATGTCGCGTACGGCATCGAGCGTGCGCGTGCCGTCCTCGCCCTCGACGCCGTTGATCACGCCGGCCTCGACCGCCCAGGCGACGGCCGGGCGCGCCCAATCGGACACGCCGTCGCCGTCCACATAGCCATCGAGCACCGAGGTGTCCTGTTCGGAGAGGTCAGCGCCGGCCGCGTTGGCGATGATGCAGGCGAACTGCTCGCGCGTGAGCGGATCGCCCACGCCGAACTTGTCGGAGCCGTCGTACCCGTTGATGAGCTCGCTCGCAACGACCCAGTTGACCGCGTTGGAGTACCACTCGTCCTGGGCGACATCGGAGCGGTCGGCAGCCGGCGCGTCCGTGGCGCCCTCGCCCAGCGCGTTCCACATGACCATGGCGGCCTGCTCGCGCGTGAGCTTGTGCTCGGGACCGAACGTGCCGTCGCCGTAGCCGCCCATGAAGCCGAGCTCGCTCGCGCGGATGACTTCGTCGTGGTACCAAGCGTCTGCCGGCACGTCGGTATACGGTTCATCGACCGGCACGGCGTACGCCTTGATGGAGGGGTTGTCGAAATCGATGACGCCGCCCAGCGCTTCCGACGCCTCCTCGGCCGCGTCGGACCAGTCCACCCAATCACCCTCGGCCATCATGAAGCTCTCGCCGTCGTTCACGACGCCCTTAAAATATCCCGGCACCTGCAGCTGGACGGCATCGTGGGTCGCCGTGGCGAGCCACTCCTCCTTCGTGGCGAGATAGGCGTCGACCTCCTCGTCGGTAGCGTCAGGATGCTCCGCACGGTACTCCGTCGTCAGCTGGTTGACGAGCTGGCTCCTCAAGGCATGCGTGGACTCCTCCTGCTGCTCCAGCTGGCTGATGGCCAGGTCCCGGTAGGCGTCGTTGAATGCGGCCTGCGCGAGGATGTAATAGCCGTCGGGGCCCTGCATGGTCACGACCACCGAGAAGCGCTCGCCCTCGTCGAAGTGCAGCTTGGCTCGGTCGGCCTCGGGAATCGTGGCCAGATGGTATCCACCGAACTCGTAGGTCTCCTCGAGCGTCAGCGCCAGCTCGCCATCGGTGGGATCGGCGGCATCGTCGGCAAGGCGGTACACCTCGTAGGTCACCTTGGTCTGCGGCGTGGAGGTCTCGCACGAAAGGCTCGTCAGGTCCTGCGGCTCGGCAGCGGTGAACACGTTGGCCACGCTCGCCTTGCCGTCATAGGGCACGGCGTTCGCCTGCTCCGTCGGCAAGTAATCGTACTGGTTGACGATGTACTGACCGTTTTGGTCCGTCTCGCGCCCGGTCAAATCGAAGTCGAAGGCCTCGACCGTCACGATGGACTGGTCGTAATACGATAGGTAGAAATAGCCGTTGTCACCCCATGCGAACTTGTTGGGGAACTCCCCGTCCGCAGAGCCCCAGCTGTTCTTGACGATCCATGCGCCATCTGCAGGGGGCTGGTGCCCCGCGTTGAAGTTCTCCTTGGAATAGGAGTCATCCCAGCCCACGATGGTCACCATGTGGTTGAGCGAAGCCGGCTCATAGGTGTAATGCGCCCAGGTATCGGTGTTGATGTAGGTGTTCTCCGATACCTGGCCGGGCATGGACTGATCGCCATGGAAGCTGATGGCCAGGGCGCGCCCCGCGAGGATCTGCTCCTTCATCGCAGTCGTGGCCAGCTCGTTGTACGTATACGTATAGGAGGTGCCGTCGCTGCTCAGCGTCGCGGGCGAGGGCAGGATGAACGACTCCTCGAGCGCGGCGACGGATGTGCCCCTCAGGCTCTCGGCAAGCGACCAGGTGCCCTGATCGGACCAGAATACGCCGCTCGGGTCCACAATCCCCTCGTCGTTTTGGTACGGCGCGTCCGATTCGAGCACCGGACCGATGCCGCTCGAGAACAGAGACGTCGCATACGTCGAGTATCCGCTCCTGTTGTATGTGGCGTTTTCCAGCGGGTACCCCAGGAGGTCCTCCGCCAGGGTGGGGTCATAGAGCGCATCCGTCTCGGTCAGCGCGTTGTAGCCGCCCTCGCCGCCCTGGTTGTCGTAGTTGCCGTCGCCCACGGGAATATGGTTGGAGGTGAAGTAGGCCAGATGGCGCTCGGAGAGGTCAAACCCGGTATCGGCGTACGTCTGGCCGGCCTCGGACAGGATGCTCGTCTCGGATGCCGCGATCGCCCCGAAGCCCCAGCACGTCCCCCAGGGATTCTGGAACTTGACGGGCGTCACCACGCCGAGGTCTCGCAGGTCGTACTTTGAGGGCAGAGCGTCTTTGGCCGTCTGCAGGCGGATGGTATCGGCGTTCGCGCTGAAGCTGTAGGCCTCGTTCGTCCTTGCCGCAAGCTCGCGGTCCACGTCGAGCCCCAGCGCGGGCTGGGCCGTCACGCCGAGCGCCGCCGTGGCGACGCCCAGCGCAAGCGCACCGCGCAGGATCACAGAACGGGTATGTTCCTTCCAATAACTGACCGGATGCATCATGCTGGCCTTCCTTCCTCTCAACCAAGCAGCAGCCCAGATGGAAACACGGTCTTCCCATCTTAGCAAACGGTTGTCATCGGAATGAAAAGCGAGCCTGTCGGTCGCATATCCGCTCCGAACGGCGCGTCGGACACGGCGATGCGGCAGCGCGACCAAGGATGGGTTGAAACGAACCCGTCCCCAAACAACCCAAAAAAACGCTCCGGCACGCAAGCGCGCCGGAGCGTCATGTCATCATAGAACAGAGCGCCCTTAGCGGTGATACATCCCGGCGCGCTCGTATTTGGGCTCGCAGCACACGTTGATGCCGAGCTTGCGGTAGAGCTCCTCGTCGGTGGCGGAGATGATCACCGAGAAGAACGCGTCGCAGCCGCGCAGCTTCTTCAGCCCCTCGAGCACGCGCGCGGCAACCTCGCTCGTAGCCGAGGTGATGGACAGCGCGATGAGCGTCTCGTCGGAATGCAGGCGCGGGTTCACGCTGCCCAGACGGCGGGTCTTGAGGCGCTGGATGGGCTCGATGGCGTCATCGGAGATGACCTCGAGCTCCATGTCCACGCCCGTCACGGCCTTGAGGGCGTTCATGAGCAGCGAGCTGGCCGCGCCCAGGCGCGCGGAGGTCTTGCCCGTCACGACGGAGCCGTCGGGCATCACCATGGCGCCCGCAGGGGAGCCGGTGGTCTGCTCCTTCAGCAGCGCGGCGGAGCGGGCGGGCGAGAAGTCCTTGTCCACCCCCGCCTTCTTCATGATGCTCTTCAGGCGCGCGACCTGCTCGGTGCCGGCGCCGGTGCGCTTGACCTGCTCGACGGCCGTGAAATAGCGGCGCACGATCTCCATCTTGGCCGCCTCGCGGCACGCCTCGTCGTCCACGATGGCATAGCCCGCCATGTTGACACCCATGTCCGTGGGGCTCTGGTAGGGGCTCTCCCCCATGATCTTCTCCATGAGGGACTTGACCACGGGGAACGCCTCGACGTCGCGGTTGTAGTTGACCGTCGTCTTGCCGTAGGCCTCGAGGTGGAACGGGTCGATGATGTTGGAGTCGTCCAGGTCGACCGTCGCCGCCTCGTAGGCGATGTTGACGGGGTGGGACAGCGGGAGGTTCCAGATGGGGAACGTCTCGAACTTGGCGTAGCCGGCGTTCACGCCGCGCTTGTGCTCGTGATAGAGCTGCGACAGGCAGGTGGCGAGCTTGCCCGAGCCGGGGCCGGGGGCCGTCACGACCACGAGCGGGCGCGAGGTCTCGATGTAGTCGTTCTTGCCGTACCCCTCGTCGGACACGACCAGGTCGATGTCGTGGGGATAGCCCTCGATGGGATAATGCAGGTAGCAGGTGATGCCCAGGTCCTCGAGGCGGCGGCGGAACAGGTCGGCCGTGGGCTGGCCCGCGTACTGCGTGAGCACGACGGAGCTCACCAGGAACCCGTAGCCGCGGAAGATATCGGTCAGGCGCAGGACGTCCTCGTCGTAGGTGATGCCCAGGTCGCTGCGCGCGCGGTTCTTCTCGATGTCGTTCGCGTTGATGGCGATGACGATCTCCACGTCGTCCGACAGGCTCTTGAGCATGCGGAACTTGCTGTCGGGCTCGAAGCCGGGAAGCACGCGGCTCGCGTGGTAGTCGTCGAAGAGCTTGCCGCCGAATTCCAGATACAACTTGCCGCCAAACTGAGCGATGCGCTCCTTGATGTGTTCCGCTTGCAGGCTGATGTACTTCTCGTTATCGAATCCCTGGCGCATTGGGCGGGGCTCCTCTCAGACGTCTGCTAGTGTGGCTCGGCCCGACGCCCGCTGGCGACAAGCCTGCCTAAGTATAGTCGAGACGCATGCCGCCGCCCGCCCGGCAGCGGAATCGGGCCGACAAAACACACGCCGTGCGCCGCGCGTGCGCCGCGCCGCACGCGTTTTGGCGGCGACGCCGTGAGTCGGGTGCGGCCGGTGGCCCCCTCAAGGGCGCCAAACGCATGGGCCCTCCGGATGGATCCGAAGGGCCCATGGGCAGTACCGGTCGGTTGTTTTCACGGCGCCCGTCGCGGGCGCGCGGGCGCTATTTCAACGTCGCGTACATGACCGCCTTGATGGTGTGCATGCGGTTCTCGGCCTCATCGAACACCTTGGACTGACGGGACTCGAACACCTCGTCGGTGACCTCCATCTCGGTGACGCCGAACTTGCTCGCGATATCGGCGCCGATGGTGGTGTTGGTGTCGTGGAAGCTCGGCAGGCAGTGCAAGAAGATCGCCGAGGGGTCCGCCAGCGCCATGAGCTGAGAGGTCACGCGATACGGCTCGAGCTGCTTGATGCGCTCGGCCCAGACCTCGTCGGGCTCGCCCATGGAGACCCACACGTCGGTGTAGATGACGTGCGCCCCGCGGCAGGCCGCCTCGGGGTCCTGCGTCAAGGTGATGGTGCACCCGTTCTCCGCGGCGATCGGCGTGCAGGCGTCGATCACGTCGGAGGCGGGCATGCACTCGACCGGGCCGCATGCGACGAAGTTCATGCCGAGCTTGGCGCAGACGACCATGAGGGAGCGGGCCACGTTGTTCTTCGCGTCGCCCATGAACACCAGGGTCTTGCCCTTGATGTCGTAGTTGAAGTTCTCCTGAACGGTCAGGATGTCGGCGAGCATCTGGGTGGGATGCCACTGGTCGGTCAGGCCGTTCCACACCGGCACGCCGGACTTGGCGGCCAGCTCCTCGACGTCGGCCTGGTCGTAGCCGCGGAACTCGATGCCGTCGTACATGCGGCCGAGCACGCGCGCGGTGTCCTCGATGGACTCCTTCTTGCCCATCTGGGAACCGCTCGGGTCGAGATAGGTCACGCCCATGCCCAGATCCATCGCGCCCACCTCGAACGAGCAGCGGGTGCGCGTCGAGGTCTTCTGGAACAGCAGGACGATGTTTTTGCCCTCGAGATAGCGGTGCGGGGTGCCGGTGCGCTTGAGGTCCTTGAAGTTGCGCGCGAGCGCGAGCAGGTACTCGATCTCCTCGGTGGTGAAGTCGAGCAGCTTCAGAAAGCTGCGTCCGGAGAGGTTCACGCCCATGAAGGCTCCTTTCGGTCATGTTCCTGTGGCCGGTCTCCCCGGCGCAATCATCCATGTAGTATGAGGTCCGCCTGTTTCGAAACGATAAACCGCGAGGCGGGCGAACCGAGAGCGCGGCGTCTCAGCCCGTCGGGAGGTCGTCGCGCCAGAAGGGCATGCTCATGCACCTCGGGCCTCCGCGGCCGCGCGACAGCTCGGCGGACGGGATCACCAGCAGGTCCATGCCCTCTTTGTACAGCACGTCGTTCGTCACGGTGTTGCGCGCGTAGACGCAGATCTTGCCCGGGGCCACCGCCAGCGTGTTGGAGGCGTCGCTCCACTGCTCGCGCGCCGCGGCGATGGGGTCCCCGCCGCCGCACGGGATGAGCTTCACCTGGTCGATGCCCAAAGCGCCCGCCAGGATGTGCTCGAGCGTGTCGTTGATCTCGCGGATGGAGACCTCCCCCGAGCGTACGGACGGCGTCAGCTCGAACACGCGCAGGGTCTCCATGATGGCCGGGTAGATCGTGAACTTGTCGACGTCGATCTGGGTGAAGACCGTGTCGAGATGCATGAAGGCGCGCGAGTTGGGGATCTCGAACGCCAGGATGCGGTCGACCTTGGAGTCGGAGTCCCAGAACATGTTCTGCGCCATGACGTCGATCGCGGCCGCCTGCGTGCGCTGCGAGATGCCCACGGCGATGGTGTGCTCGTTGATGTTCAGCACGTCGCCGCCCTCGGCATGGAACGAGGCGTCGCGACGGAAGTACAGCGTCGTGTCCTTGTAGTCGGGATGGTACTTGAAGAGGTACTTGCCGTAGATGGTCTCGCGATTGCGCGTGGCGGAGTACATGCGGTTGAGGTTCACGCCGGTTCCGATGACGGCGAACGGGTCGCGCGTGAAGTACAGGTTGGGCATCGGGTCGATGGCGAGGTTGGTCTCGCTCTCGACGCGCGACACCGCGTCGAGCGGCAGCGAGCGCACGAGCGGCAGGTCGATCTCGTCTTTGGTGAGGCCCGCCATGGTCTTCTTCACGAACTCGCGGTTGTCGGCGATGGCTCCCAGGCGCTCGCGGATGGCGGCGGGCAGGATCTTGCCCTTGATGCCGGCCTCGGCGAGGTACTGGTCCAGGAACTCCTCGCGGGCGGAGGGCATGGCGTCGAATGCCTCGGCGACGAGGTCCTCGAGGTAGACGACCTCGACCCCCTGGTCGCGCAGGGTCTGGGCGAACGCATCGTGCTCGGCCTGCGCGTCCTCCAGAAACGGGACGTCCTCGAACAGGAGCCTGTCGAGCTCGCTCGGCGGAAGATTGAGCAGCTCGTCGCCCGGCCTGTGCAAGCAGACACGCCGAAGCTGCCCGATCTCGTTCGGGACATGCAGACCTTTCGCCATCGACCTACCCTTTCCGTGCGGGCCGCCGCGCAGCCCAGCCGCGCCCGCGTGCGCAGGCGCCGGTTCTCCACTCACAATCTTTTCGATTATCTCACGTCTTTCCGAACGCGCCCAAACCTTGGATAAAACCCATATTACGCAAGCTGGGCTGGGCTGAACGGCGCGCGGGCCCCGGAACCTGGGGTGGTCCTGGGGACTCGGCGCCGCACGGTGGGGAAACCGCACCGCAAAACCCCAGGATAGAGGGGGTTGCTATATCTTGAAAACGAATATGGTATCAAATCGGCAAGTACGGGTTGGAAGCGGCCATATCTGACAAGCCTGTGACCTGCGGTTTCTTTGTCCACGCTGGTCCGGAAACCTTGGGAGGAACCCCGGATCCGCTCTAATGAGGCCCTTATTGCCCGCGAATTGATACCAAATTCAAAATGAAGCGCCTGCGCACGTTGGTAAAAGGTTTTATCAACGTGCGGTTTCCCACCCGGACGGATACAGCGCGCGCCGCGCACGTTCCGGACCGAGCCTGAGAGGCCGCTTTCCGGCCGCCTTTGCGGCGAACACCCTGCAGCGGGCGCAAGACGGACCGATCGGCGCCTCCCTGAACCGGTCCCCGACCGTTCGTGTAAGCATCCCGATAAGCTTTGCCCGCGAGGCGCCCGCACGGGGCGCAAGGCCCTATGATGGAGTTGAACTATGCACATCGCGCAGGCGCCCTCGGCGGGGCGCGGGCGCGGTTGGTACCGTATACGCCCTCGAGTAGAGACGGATCCGCCATGGCAGTCAAAGACAAAGACCGCAAGAAAGACGACAAGAAGAAAGGCCCCGCGCCGCTTGAGGGCATCCCCCAGGCGGAGCGTTACGATTTCTCCTACACCCAGAACCGCGAGCTCTCCTGGCTGCGCTTCGATGACCGTGTGCTCGCCGAGGCATACGACGAGTCGGTGCCGCTGTTCGAGCGCCTCAAGTTCGTGTCCATCTTCGAGAGCAACCTCGACGAGTTCTTCATGATCCGCATCGGCGGCCTGTCCGACCTGGCGACGCTCAAGCACCAGCCGCGCGATAACAAGAGCAACCTCACGCCGTCCGAGCAGATCGACAAGGTGTTCGAGGCCCTGCCGCCGCTGTACGCCCGCCAGGCGCGCGCCTTCCACGAGCTCGAGGAGGAGCTCGCCGACCGCGGCATGGTGCGCCTGGAGCCCAGCACCCTGATCGGCGACGAGCGCACGTTCGTCGAGGGGTACTTCAAATCCTTCATCTCCCCCATCATCTCCCCGCTCGTCATCGACCCGCGCCACCCGTTCCCCAACCTGCGCAACGGCGGCCTGTACCTGGTCTGCAGCCTCGCGGCGTCGGCCGACGAGTCCGGCCTGCTCGGCCTCATCGAGGTTCCCGCCTCGCTGCCGCGCGTCATCGAGATCCCCAGCACCACGGGCGAGTACCGCTACATCCTGCTCGAGGACGTCATCATGTCCTGCATCGACGGGTGCTTCGGCTCCTACGAGCCGCAGGACCGCGCCGTGATCCGCGTCATCCGCAACGCCGACATCGACCCGGACGGCGAGGGCGTCGAGGAGGAAGAGGACTACCGCCAGCACATGAAGCGCATCCTGAAGAAGCGTCTGCGCCTGCAGCCGGTCTACCTCTTCATCCGCGGCAAGCTCGAGCGCGAGACCGTCAAGCCGATCCGCCAGGCGCTCGAGCTCTCCGGGCGCGCGACGGCGGTCGTGGACATCCCGCTCGATCTGGGCTACGTGTACTCGCTGGAGTCCCATATCCCTGAGACGTCGCGCCACGAGCTGCTCTTCGACCCCTTCACGCCGCAGAACAACCCCGGGTTCGACTCCGGCCGCAGCATGCGCGAGCAGGTCATCGAGGGCGACAAGCTGCTGTTCTACCCGTACGAGTCCATGAACCCGTTTTTGGACCTCGTGCACGAGGCGGCCTACGACGACGACTGCTTCTCCATCCGCATCACGCTCTACCGCGTGGCCAAGCAGTCGCGCCTGTGCGAGTCGCTGATCGCCGCCGCCGAGAACGGCAAGGAAGTCACCGTCCTGATGGAGCTGCGCGCCCGCTTCGACGAGGAGAACAACATCGAGTGGGCCGAGCGCCTCGAGGAGGCCGGCTGCACCGTCATCTACGGCTCCGAGGGCTTCAAGTGCCACTCCAAGATCTGCCAGATCACCTACCGCGAGGGCATGGCGGTCACCCGCATCACGCTGCTGGGAACCGGCAACTTCAACGAGAAGACCGCGAAGCTCTATTCGGACTTCATGCTCATGACCGCGCACCCCGGCATCGGCGAGGACGCGAACTCCTTCTTCCAGAACCTGTCGCTGGGCAACCTGCGCGGAAGCTACCGCTATCTGGGCGTGGCACCCGCGGGCCTGAAGCCGCTCATCATGACCGGCCTGAACCGCGAGATCGACCGTGCGCAGGCGGGGCTTCCGGCACGCGTGTTCTTCAAGCTCAACTCGCTGACCGATCGCGAGGTCATCGATAAGATCTCCGAGGCGAGCCGCGCCGGCGTGCAGGTCGAGATGATCATCCGCGGCATCTCCTGCCTGCTGCCGGGAGTCCCCGGCAAGACCGAGAACGTGCACATCCGCTCCATCGTGGGCCGTTACCTCGAGCATGCGCGCGTCTACGCGTTCGGCGAGGACGCCGACACGGTCTACCTGTCGAGCGCCGACATGATGACCCGCAACACCGAGCACCGCGTGGAGATCGCGTTCCCCGTGCTCGACGCCGGCGTGCGCGCGCAGGTCATCCAATACATGGACATCCAGCTGAAGGACAACGTGAAGGCGCGCGAGCTCACGCCCAAGGGCCTGTGGGCCCCCATCGTGCGCGCCGTGGGCGACGAGCCCTTCATCGCGCAGGAGCACCTGATGACGCTCGCGATCGATCGCTCCAACTCCGCCGAGAAGGCCGCGTCCAAGCGCGCCGCCGCGCGCCCGACGGTCCCCATGGGGACGCCGCCGGCGGCC
>NZ_FCOU01000011.1 GCF_900046475.1 Collinsella ihumii
AATAAGGGGAGGGCCCCGTCGGAAAATCCCGACGGGCCCTCCCCTGCGACGAAGCGCCGTCCACCGGTCAGCGGCGCCCTGCTCTCCCACTGGGCTTCCTCGCAGTATCGTCGGCGCTGGCCGGCTTAGCTTCCGGGTTCGGAATGGGACCGGGCGTGCCCCGGCCGCCAGGACCGCTGACCGGTGGGCGGCGCTCCGCCCCGGGGGCGCCCGCGTGCCCCTGAGGGCCGCACAGCGAGTCTCGGGAGCGTCCGCGGTCCGATGCGGTCGGAGTGATGTGTTGAGAAGAGCTCGGGCGATTAGTACCCCTCGGCTGAGCGCGTCGCCGCGCTTGCACCTGGGGCCTATCAACCAGGTGGTCTACCTGGGCCCTTACCGAAAGGAGAACTGATCTCGGGAACGGCTTCCCGCTTAGATGCCTTCAGCGGCTTATCCGCGGCGAGACGCCGGTCGATCATGCCGTCGGTCGACAACCGGTTCACCGGAGGTCCGTCCACCCCGGTCCTCTCGTACTAGGGGCAGCCTCCCTCGATTCTCCTGCGCCCACGGAGGATAGGGACCGAACTGTCTCACGACGTTCTGAACCCAGCTCGCGTACCGCTTTAAACGGCGAACAGCCGTACCCTTGGGACCTGCTCCAGCCCCAGGATGCGATGAGCCGACATCGAGGTGCCAAACCTTGCCGTCGATGTGGACTCTTGGGCAAGATCAGCCTGTTATCCCCGGAGTACCTTTTATCCGTTGAGCGACGGCCCACCCACTCGGGGCCGCCGGATCACTAGAGCCTGCTTTCGCACCTGCTCGACTCGTGGGTCTCGCAGTCAAGCCCGCTTGCGCTCTTGCACTCAAAAGGACGGTTGCCGACCGTCCCGAGCGGACCTTCGCGCGCCTCCGTTACCCTTTAGGAGGCGACCGCCCCAGTCAAACTACCCACCTGGCACGGTCCCCGGGCCGGGTCACGGCCCCGGGTTAGGACGCCGGGCGCGCGGGGGCGGTATTCCAAGGTCGGCTCCGCCGGGGCTGGCGCCCCGGCATCTCAGCCTCCCGCCTATCCTCTACGCGCGCGTCCAGCGGCCAATGCCAAGCTGCAGTGAAGGTTCACGGGGTCTTTCCGTCCTTCCGCGGGTAGGTCGCATCTTCACGACCAGTGCAATTTCACCGGGTCCATGGTCGAGACAGCGCCCAAGTCGTTGCGCCTTTCGTGCAGGTCGGAACTTACCCGACAAGGAATTTCGCTACCTTAGGACCGTTATAGTTACGGCCGCCGTTTACCGGGGCTTGGCTTCGCCGCCTCGCTTGCGCTAACGGCTCCGCGTGACCTTCCGGCACCGGGCAGGCGTCAGACCCTATACGTCGCCTTGCGGCTTCTGCAGAGTCCTGTGTTTTTGGTAAACAGTCGCTTGGGCCTCTTCACTGCGGCCGGCCTCCGCTCCGGGGGCGAAGCCCCTTCACGTACGCGCCGGCACCCCTTCTCCCTAGGTTACGGGGCCATTGTGCCGAGTTCCTTGACCATGGTTGACCCGATCGCCTCGGTATGTTCTACCCACCCACCTGTGTCGGTTTGCGGTACGGGCGGAGGGGCCCCTGCCTAGGGGTTTTTCTGGGGACCTCGGGCTCACTCGCTTCGCTTGAGTCGCTTCGTCCGGAGCCTCGCCCTCGCGCGGGACGGATTTCCCTGTCCCGCGGGCCGCGCTCCATCACGGGGGCGTCCAGAACCCCGCCGAGCCACCCCGATCCGTCGCCCCGTCGGTCGTGACGGTTCCCCTCCGGTGCAGGAATGTCTGCCTGCTGCGCTTCGGCTACGCCTGCCGGCCTCGCCTTAGCCCCCGACTGACCCTGGGGGGATTAGCCTCGCCCAGGAAACCTCGGGTTTACGGCGGACGAGTTACTCTCTCGTCTCTCGCTACTCATGCCAGCATTCTCGCTCGCGCGCGGTCCACGGCCCGGTTCCCCGGCCGCTTCGCCCCGCGCGCGACGCCCCCCTACCGATGAACTTAGGTTCATCCCGCCGCTTCGGTACCGCGCTTAGCCCCGTGTATTGTCGGCGCGCGCCCACTCGACCAGTGAGCTGTTACGCACTCTTTGAAGGGGTGGCTGCTTCTAAGCCAACCTCCTGGTTGTCTGCGCGAGCGCACATCCTTTGCCACTCGGCGCGGATTTGGGGACCTTGGCGGGCGGTCTGGGCTGTTTCCCTCTCGAGCACACAGCTTAGCCCACATGCTCTGACTGCCGGGATCTGGGCCTGCGGCATTCGGAGTTCGGTTCGAGTCGGTAGGCGGCGAAGCCCCCTCATCGATCCGGTGCTCTACCTCCGCAGGCGAACTCCCGACGCTAGCCCTAAAGCTATTTCGGGGGGAACGAGATATCTCCGGGTTTGATAGGCCTTTCACCCCTATCCCCAGGTCATCGGGGCACTTTTCAACGTACTGCCGTTCGGCCCTCCACGGGGTCTTACCCCCGCTTCAGCCTGCCCAGGGATAGCTCACCCGGCTTCGCGTCCGCGGCACGCGACTGGAACGCCCTGTTCGGACTCGCTTTCGCTACGGCTCGCTTCCCAGCTTAACCTCGCCGCGTGCCAGCGACTCGCTGGCTCATTCTACAAAAGGCACGCCGTCACCCCGCGAGGGGGCTCCGACTGCTCGTGGGCGCGCGGTTTCAGGTACTGTTTCACTCCCCTCCCGGGGTGCTTTTCACCTTTCCCTCGCGGTACTCGTGCGCTATCGGTCACAGGAGAGTGTTCAGGCTTGGATGGTGGTCCACCCAGGTTCGGACCGGGTTTCACGTGCCCGGCCCTACTCAGGCGCCGCGTCCGCGCCCGACCCGAGGGTACGCCTACGGGGCTGTAACCCTGTGCCGCCGGCCGTCCCATGCCGTTCGGCTCCCCTGGATCGGTGCGCGCCGGGGGCGGCAGCCCCCGGGCGTCGCGGCCCTACAACCCCGGCGGCGCGAACGCTGCCGCGCGCATGCGCCCGCCGGTTTGGCCATGGCCCCCTTCCGCTCGCCGCTACTCGGGGGATCTCGCAGTTGATTTCTCCTCCTCCGGGTACTTAGATGTTTCAGTTCCCCGGGTTGTCCTCCCGGGGGCTATGGATTCGCCCCCGGGATGCCGGAACTCCTTCCGGCGGTGTTCGCCCATGTGCCCGCGAGGGCCGCGGGGCGAAGGGTGTGTGCCCCTAACCGCGGATTATCGCAGCTTGCCGCGTCCTTCATCGGCTTCCTGTGCCAAGGCATCCGCCGCGCGCCCGTGATATCTTCTCGTTGCCGTCTGATATCCGCGCCCCGGGGGCGTCCCCCGGGGCGGCGCGAACATACCGGCCGGGGCGGTATCCGCCCCGGCGACCAGATGCTCATTGCTACTACCCATATATAAGGATCGTTTCGATCAATCCGTGTACATGTCGCAGAATCGATATCCGTTCTTCACTCTGTCAATATCGCTATCGAATCGTATTTCGCTCTCGCCGGACGCCGTGTCGGCGTCCGGGCTCGCTATGCGGCTCTCAAGGTACGCGGGGCGACCCCGGGGACCGGACGCTGCGGGGAAACCGGGGAAGGCCGAGCGGGCACACCTGGCCGTAGCAATTGTGAGATATTCACTTCGTCTCTTCCCATGGAAGCTGTCTCTCCCTAGAAAGGAGGTGATCCAGCCGCACGTTCCCGTACGGCTACCTTGTTACGACTTCACCCCCCTCACCCTCCACACCTTCGACGCCTCCCCCCCTTGCGGGTTGGGCCGGCGGCTTCGGGTGCAGACGACTCGGGTGGTGTGACGGGCGGTGTGTACAAGGCCCGGGAACGCATTCACCGCGGCATGCTGATCCGCGATTACTAGCAACTCCGACTTCATGGGGGCGGGTTGCAGCCCCCAATCCGAACTGGGGCCGGCTTTCAGGGATCCGCTCCCGCTCGCGCGGTCGCATCCCGCTGTACCGGCCATTGTAGCACGTGTGCAGCCCAGGGCATAAGGGGCATGATGACTTGACGTCGTCCCCGCCCTCCTCCGGCTTGACGCCGGCGGTCCCGCATGGGTGCCCGGCACTACCCGATGGCAACATGCGGCGGGGGTTGCGCTCGTTGCGGGACTTAACCCAACATCTCACGACACGAGCTGACGACAGCCATGCACCACCTGTGTCGGCTCCTTCCGGCCACGGGGTCTCCCCCGCTTCACCGACATGTCAAGCCCTGGTAAGGTTCTTCGCGTTGCTTCGAATTAAGCCACATGCTCCGCTGCTTGTGCGGGCCCCCGTCAATTCCTTTGAGTTTTAGCCTTGCGGCCGTACTCCCCAGGCGGGACGCTTAATGCGTTGGCTGCGGCACGGGGGGATCGTCCCCCCACACCTAGCGTCCATCGTTTACGGCTGGGACTACCAGGGTATCTAATCCTGTTCGCTCCCCCAGCTTTCGCGCCTCAGCGTCGGTCTCGGCCCAGAGGGCCGCCTTCGCCACCGGTGTTCCACCCGATATCTGCGCATTCCACCGCTACACCGGGTGTTCCGCCCTCCCCTACCGGACCCAAGCCGCGCGGTTCGGGGGGCGGCCCGGGGTTGAGCCCCGGGATTTGACCCCCCGCCTGCGCGGCCGCCTACGCGCGCTTTACGCCCAATGAATCCGGATAACGCTCGCCCCCTACGTATTACCGCGGCTGCTGGCACGTAGTTAGCCGGGGCTTCTTCTGCAGGTACAGTCTCGTCTCGTCCCTGCTGAAAGCGGTTTACGACCCGAAGGCCTCCGTCCCGCACGCGGCGTCGCTGCGTCAGGGTTGCCCCCATTGCGCAAGATTCCCCACTGCTGCCTCCCGTAGGAGTCTGGGCCGTGTCTCAGTCCCAATCTGGCCGGTCGGTCTCTCAACCCGGCTACCCGTTGTCGGCACGGTGGGCCGTCACCCCGCCGTCTACCTGATGGGCCGCGGAGCCATCCCCCTCCACCGGAGTTTTGCCCGCGCCGGGATGCCCTGGCGCGGGGTCATCCGGTGTTCCCCGCCGTCTCACTCTTCTATCCCCGGGAGGGGGGCGGGTTCTCCACGTGTTACTCAGCCGTTCGCCACTCGCTTCCTTCCGGAGAAGGGTGCCGTTCGACTTGCATGTGTTAGGCGCGCCGCCAGCGTTCATCCTGAGCCAGGATCGAACTCTCCGTCCAATTCAAAGGCCCGCGCGAGGCGGGCCGATCAGGCCGGGGTGCCCGTCCGGCCGGCATGACGCCGATCGGATCCATCTCGTATGCGTTCGCATCTTCTGGAGTTAAAAGGAACTTCGCGGGGCCTGGCGTCAAGCCAGACCTCACTCGTCACTTGGTTCTTCTGGTACACGATCGCACCGGGATCGGTGCTCGTCTTCCCTAAAGTTCCTCGCAGTATCCGGTTCTCAAGGTGCCCGCCTGCGCGGCCCCGCCGCGCGGCAAGGAGTTAATTTAGCCGAATCGACTTGAGGCGTCAAGGAGTAACTCCATCTCCATATCCGCTCCACAACCCCGAGGCCGCTGCATCGCCGCTTTCGCGTGCGTCGCTCGCCCGGGTCGTGCGCTTCGGCGGGTTCATATATTAGGCATTTGTCCTGAATCCGCAAGGCCCAATCCTGAAAACATCCCGGACCCTTGGGCACGGGCCGCGCCCCGACCGTGTATCCCCTGCTTAAACCACCCGTTTATGCGCAGGGCCGCCCATGTGCGGCTGTGGAGGGAATGTGGAGCGGGGCCGGAAAGGAGATTCGGCCCTCCCCACAACCCCTGAGGAGCATGTCCGCGCTCATAAAAAACGGGACCCTATCCAGGATCCCGTTCATATGCCTCGATATATGTCGCTGGCGAGAGATTAGGCCTCGAGCGCCTTCTTGGCGATGGCGGCGAGCTCGTTGAAGGACTCGATGTCCTCGTAGGCCATCTGAGCCAGAACCTTGCGGTCGAGCTCGATGCCGGCGAGCTTCAGGCCGTGCATGAACTTGGAGTAGGAAAGGTCGTTCATGCGGGCAGCGGCGTTGATGCGGGTGATCCAGAGGCTGCGGATCTCACGCTTCTTGGCGCGACGGTCGCGGTACTGGTACTGCAGGGAGTGCTGGACCTGCTCTTTAGCATGCTTGTACGTACGCGAAGCGGCACCGTAGTAACCCTTCGCGCGGCTCATTACGGTACGGCGCTTCTTCTTGGCGTTCACAGCGCGCTTGACACGTGCCATATCTGATCAACTCCTAGTCGGTCTTAGTTGGTATAGAAGGAAAAACGGCTTAGCGGCCAGCGAGACGAGCGTTGACGAGCTTCTTGTCGGCAGCGTCGATCTCGGTCTCCTGGCGGAAATTGCGCTTACGCTTCGTCGTCTTCTTGGTGAGGATGTGGCTCTTGAACGCCTTAGCGCGCATAAGCTTGCCCGTACCGGTGCGGCGGAAACGCTTCTTGGTGCCGCTGTGGGACTTCATCTTAGGCATGAACTTCTCCTTAATCGGTTCCTACTACTATTTCTTGGTTGCAGCCTCGTCGCCCTCGACGTTGTCGAAAGCGCCCTTGATCGGGGCGAGGAGCATAAGCATGTTACGGCCCTCAAGCTTGGGGGCGGATTCGACCGTTGCGTACGGCTTCAGGTCGGCTGCCAGGCGCTCGAGGACATTCAGGCCCTGCTCGGGATGCGCCATCTCGCGACCGCGGAACATGATCGTGATCTTGACGCGCGCGCCCTTCTTGAGGAAGCGCAGAACGTGGCCCTTCTTGGTCTCGTAGTCGCCCACGTCGATCTTGGGTCGGAACTTCATTTCCTTGACTTCGACCCTCGACTGGTTCTTACGAGCCTGCTTGGCCTTCATGGCCTGCTGGTACTTGTACTTGCCATAATCCATGACCCTGCACACCGGGGGCTCCGCGTTGGGCGCGATCTCTACCAGGTCAAGACCCTGTTCGTCGGCAACGCGCTGAGCGTCGCGGATGCCGAAAAGGCCCAGCTGCGAACCATCGACGCCAATCAGACGGCACGTGGTCGCGGTGATCTCCCCATTGATGCGGGTGGCATCAGACTTAGCTATTGTCCCAACCTCCTTCGTTGCTGACACATGAAAATACCCGGTTGCCATGCAGACAGCAGCCGGGTACACCAAACGAAGAACAGGCAGCATTGTGCCCAAGATCTTATGTTGTGTGACCAGACAGCAGCCATGCAGGCGCCGAAAGGTGGGGGCGATTGCCCCGCTTTCGAAAACACACTGGAATCAGTGCGTTGGTTATACTAACACAACATGCATCGCTCGGCCGCGCTTCACGCTTTCACCACGAGTGGGAGCCCCGGGAGCCCGAACGATGTCATGCATCCCCTACTCCCAGCCCTTCCAGACATCGGGTTGATACCCGACCGTTGCCTTGCGGCCGTTGCGCACGATGGGCTCGCGCAGCACCTGCTGGTTCTCGAGGAGCTTGTCGAACTTCTGGCTTTCAGCGAGGTAGGTGATGAGCGAGACGGTATCTTGGTCTTTGGCCTTGGGGTCGATCACCTCATCGAGACCGCCGACTGCCTGGACGACGCTTTGCAGCTCGCCCTTGCTCATCTCCTTTTCCTTCAGGTCGATGAACTGGAACTTGATACGACGCTCCTTGAAGTAGCGCTGCGCCTTCTTGGTGTCGAAGCTCTTCTTGGTTCCGAAGATCTGGATGTTCATGGATCGCGTGCCTTTCGTCGCAGGGAGCTTCAATCATACCGGAAGACTCGAACTGCGGCCTGCGCACAGGAAGACCCCGTCGCCGGGGCCCTGGTTGCTCACTATGGCGCCGGGAAGAGAGCCGTCCGACCTCATCGAGCGCGACGCGGTCGTCTACTGGATCGAGAAGATGCTGAAGGAGAAAAACATAGCGGCCCTCGCGAGGTCCTTCGCTTCGCGCATCACGCTCACGAAAGACGGGCTCGTAAGAGCCGCTTTCAATGCAAACTACCAGGTCGGAAACGGTGTTTGCTTCGTTTCATCTGGTGCCCGAGGCGAGACTCGAACTCGCACGATGTCGCCATCGGTGGATTTTGAGTCCACTGCGTCTGCCAATTCCGCCACTCGGGCACAGCACGCGGACTAGTGTAGCATACGCGGCGGCGGTTATGCCTCGCGCATTTCAATCAGCTCGATGCCGCGGCGCATCTCGTTCTCGTCGCATCCGCGCCCATCGACGCTCGCTTCGCCCATCTGGTTGTCGAAGGGATCCCAGCGGACGCCGTCGCACGCCGGCTCGAGCTCCGCCTGGAACTGCGTGTTCGCCACCATGCGCCACGGATCGAGGTTGCCGAAGTAATGCAGGCGCCTGGCCTCGTCGCCCTCTCGACGCGCCGAGGACCCGAACGAGCAGTCGGCCCACAGCCAGCCGTACTCTTCGGTATAAAACATCGCCCAGTCATGCGGCCCCACATGGTCGGGCGCAACGTACAGGCCCGACTGCCAACGCGCGGGGATGCCGGCGATGCGGCACATCGTGATGAACGTGAGCGCCATCACGCCGCAATCGCCGCGCAGGGATTTCGCGCAGGTGTCGGCGATGCAATCGAGCTGGGCGTACGAGGGCTGGTAGCGGTAGTCGACGTTCTTGGTGATGTAATCGTAGACGGCGCGCGCCCGGTCGATGGGCCGCTCGATGCCTGCGACCACACGCTGGGTCAGCGTGACGAGATAGGGCGTGAACACGATATGGGGAGCGAGCTCGCACAGATCGGCATCGGTCACGGTATCGTCCGACACCACATGCTTCTCCGGAGCGGGCGCCAATGTGTCCACATACGGCGCGCGAATGCGGTAGGTGTACGTCGCCTCGAAGTCGTGATGCTCGCGCGAGCCCCAAAACGCCGTGCGGGAGGGCGCTCCCTCCTTCGCCACCAGCACGCCGGGGGTCCAATCGGTCACCTCGATATCGGACTGCTGGGGGCATGCGGTGGGAACCGGCAGCCAGGCGCGCAGCATCTCGCCCGGCTGAGCACCCGGAACGGAGATCGACGCCTTGAGCGTGATGACGCGCTCGGCGCCCCCGCGCTCATGCATGCCCTCGAGCATGGCGGAGCGGGCGGCGGTATCCACGGGATCCGCCGGCTTGAGACCAGGGACCTCCTTGGGATAGACGCGCAGCGAGTCGATGAAATTCTCGAGGAAGCGCTGCTCCCCATCGATATAGCGCCAATCGATGCGCCTGCGCGCGATCAGGCCGTCAAGCTGGCCCTCGGTGAACTCCGGCCACTCCCTGCGGATCGCCTCGAGCGCCGCGGCACGGGTCACGCAGAACTGCTGCGCGAGGCGTCCCATGCGATGCCGTTCGACGCGAAGGCAGGCCGCCATCTCCGACGTCGGGCTCTGCGCGAGCAACGCGTCGCAGGCCTCGATCGCCTGGGTGAGATGGCCCGCCGCCTTGAGCCGCTCGACCTCGGGCGGAAGCCCTATCACCAGATACGGATAATCCGCGTTGGAAACCTCATCCATGCAGCCCACGGGCCCCGACGTCACGAGCTTCCCCTCTTCTGGCCATACCGTTTGAACAGCCATGTTCTCCCCCTTATGCATGTGCGCCCCCGGCGCACGTATTCCTGACCGCCCCATTGTACGCAACGGATCTGAGCAACAACGACCCCGTCCCAAAAAGCGCCAAGAGACGAGAAAGGCCCGTCGGAAAATCCCGACGGGCCAAGATGCGAGCTCAACGAACAGGCGGAATCTACGCCTTGTTGACGGAACCGAACTCCTCCATGAGCTCCTTGGTGCGCGCGACGATCGCGTCGCGACCGGGCTTGAGGAGCTTGCGGGGGTCGTAGCCCTTGCCCTGCTGGTCCTTGCCGGCCTCGATGTACTCGCGCGTAGCGGCGGCAAAGACGAGCTGCAGGTCGGTGTTGACGTTGATCTTGGAAACGCCCATGGAGATGGCCTTCTGGATCTGGTCGACGGGGATGCCGGTGCCGCCGTGAAGGACGAGCGGCAGGTCGCCGACCTTCTCCTTGATCTCGGCCAGACGGTCGAAGGACAGGCCCGCCCAGTCGGCAGGATAGACGCCGTGGATGTTGCCGATGCCGCAGGCGAGGAAGTCGACGCCCAGGTCGGCGATCTGCTTGCACTCGTCAGGATCGGCGAGCTCGCCGTTGGAGGCCACGCCGTCCTCGACGCCGCCGATGCCGCCGACCTCGGCCTCGATGGAAATGCCCTTGGAGTGGGCGAGCTCGACGAGCTCCTTGGTGCGGTCGAGGTTGATCTGGAAGGTCTCCTCATGGGAGCCGTCGTACATGATGGAGGTGAAGCCCGCCTCGATGCACTTGAAGCAGTCCTCATAGGAACCGTGATCGAGGTGCAGGGCGACCGGGACGGTGATGCCCAGGGCCTCGACGGCGGCCTTGACCATGTCGGCGCAGACCTTGTAGCCGCCCATCCACTTGGCGGCGCCGCCGGTGCACTGCATGATCAGCGGGGACTTGGCCTCCTCGGCGGCGGCCAGGATGGAAAGCGTCCACTCCAGGTTGTTGGTGTTGAAGGCGCCGAGCGCGTAGTGGCCGGCCTCGGCCTTCTTGAGCATGTCTGCTGCATTGACGAGCATGTAAAACCTCCCTGTAGGTTTGCTCTGGTACTTCGATTGATTTTACCACTGTCCAAACTGGCCAGATATCGCAATTGAAGAACCAAGGACCGGATAACACCTACCATGTTGCGACCCGCCCCGTCAAGCGGCGACCTCTTTGGCCCGCATGCTCTCGTGGTACCTGCCCTCCACACCGATCACGTCGCGCACGAGGCGCATGTAGAAGCCGGCGAACTCCGCTTCGGGCTTGCGCAGGTAGTCCTCCGGATGCATCTCCCCCGGGCCGTCGGACTGGTACGCCGACGGGCTTGAGCGGTCGTAGAGGTACACCTGCCCGACCGCCTGCCACGCGCCGTCCACGCATGCGATCCGCACGCCGATCGACCCGTCGACCCAATGCTCCACCTCGCAGATATGGGGGTCGTACACGTCGTAGCGCCTGTCGGTCCGCACGTCCACAAGGACCACCATGCCCGTCTCGCGGTCCTTGTCCTTGATGGCGAAGCGCGAGAACAGCTGTGTCTCGTCGATCTGGCGCAGCACGTCGGCAGCGCCCGCGGGCGCGTCCGAGGGAGGCTCGTCGGCGAGCATCTGCAGCGGCGTCCTCCCCCGGCGCAGCGGACGCTCGAACAGGACCCATTCGGTGAAGCACATGTTGAGGTAGACGACGTCGCCCTCCGTCAGGCAATCCTGATAGCAGACGGCCGGATCGACGAACTCCATGAACTCCTCGTTGGCCTCGTTCAGAAACGTCCATTTCCGCTTGACCCACCACTCCGCAGCAAACTGAACGGCATCTTTGACATCTTGATAATTTCCCATGATTCGTTCCTTTCGCTTTGGATTAATTGGGTATCCAAAGCTTACGTGCCTGACGATGGAACGAACCGAGACTGGGATAATTAGGGATGTGGACGCTGACGCATCTCGCATGCATCCTTGCGCGCATCCGACCCGCATCCGACAAGGACCCTACAAGCGCGGGTCAGACGATGAGGCCCGGCATCTCGCAACCGAGATGCCGGGCCCCGCCTCATGGAACCTATCGAATCTGCACGCAGGCACAAAATGCCGGCGGCGGTCAGTAGCCCATGCTGAGGGCGCGCCGGACGAAGACGTTGTTCTCGAGCTCGGCGGACACGGTCGTGTTGTCGTTGTGGCCGACCAGGCAGAGCGTGTCGGGCGGCAGCAGGCGGAACATGTGCGCCAGCGAGTGCATGATGGTGGTCTCGTCGCCGCCGGGAAGGTCGGTGCGCCCGTGGCTGCCCGGGAACAGCGTGTCGCCGCAGAAGGCCACGTTGCCGGTCTCGGTCGCGGCGAACAGCACGATGCCGCCGGGCGTGTGCCCCGGGGTGGCGATGACCTGGAGGCGCACATCGCCGAACGCGACCACGTCCCCCTCGGCGAGCAGGCGATCGGGCTCCGGGGGCTGATCGGTCGCGATCCCCCACATCTCGCGCAGGGAGGCGGGATGCGTGGCGGCCGTCTCGACATCGTCCGCCGAGATCATGAAGGGGATCTTCTCGCCCAGGACCCGACGCAGCCCCGCCAAGCCCCCGGTATGGTCGGCATGGCCGTGCGTGCAGACGAACGCCACCGGGCGCACGTCGGGATGGCGCGCCGTGAAACGGCGCGCGAGCTCCTCGCCCTCCCACGCGGGATCGATGATCACCGCTTCGTCGCCGGAGATGACGAAGTACGTATTGGTCTGGATGGGACCGTTCACGACGCGCTCGACGGCAAGCGAGCCGTGCGGCGCCATATCGAGCTCGAACGGCGTGGTATCCATGGAAATCCTTTCTGATGGGACGACGCGGCGGCGCTACCCGCGGCGGCGCATGGTGATGTTGCCCTCGCCGGGCATGAGGCGGCGCACGTCGTAGACGCTTTCGACGGCGGAGATGGCGGAGAACAGCGGCTCCAGTCCGCTCGCGTCGGAAATCTCGACGAGGAAGCGCAGCGTCGCGATGCCCTCGCGGTCGGTGGCGGTCGCCGCCGACAGGATGTTGCCGCCCGAATCTCCGATGGCGATCGTCACGTCCTTGAGCAGCCCCATGCGGTCGAGGCACTCGACCACGATCTCGACCTGGAACAGGGCGTCGGCGTCGTTATCCCACGCCACGTCGATCATGCGCTCGGGATGCTCCATGAGGCCCTTGACGTTCGGGCAGTTGGCACGGTGCACCGACACGCCGCGACCGCGCGTGATGAAGCCCACGATGTCGTCGCCCGCCACCGGGTTGCAGCAGTGCGCCAGGCGCACGAGCAGGTCGTCGCCGTGCTCGCCCTTGACCACGACGCCGCTTTTGGACTTGCCGGCGCGGGGCTTGCGGTTGGAGCCGCGCGGGGGCTGCTTCACGGTCTCGGCGATGGCCTCGGCCTTGCTGACGGGCGCCTCGGGCTTGGGGTCCAAGATCTGCTCGACCTTGTTGCCCACCATGCGCACGGCGAGCTTGCCCGCGCCGATGGCGGCGAATATGTCCTCGGGGCGCTTGTAGTTGAGCTGCTCGGCGACCGTGTTGAGCGCGCGCGTCGTGCGCTGCGTGGAGATGCCGTAGCCGCGCTTCCGCAGGTCCTTCGCGAGCATGTCGCGGCCGGCCGCCGCGTCCTCGTCCTTGGTGACCGTCGCGAAGTAGCGGCGGATCTTGGACTTCGCAGACGGCGTGCGCACGATGTTGAACCAGTCGCGCGAGGGCTTGGCCGCCTTGTTCGTCATGATCTCCACGCGGTCGCCCGTCGTCAGCTTGTGCGATAGCGGCGCCACCACGCCGTTCACCTTGGCGCCGACGCAGTGGTTGCCGACCTCGGTGTGGACGGCGTAGGCGAAGTCGAGCGGCGTCGACCCGGCGCGCAGGCTCATGACCTCGCCCTTGGGCGTGAACACGAAGATCTCCTGGTCGTACAGGTCGGTCTTCAGCGTGTGCAGAAACTCCTTGGGGTCCTCGATTTCGTCGGAGGCGACCCAGTCGAGCGAATGGCGCAGCTGGTTGATCTGGTCGTCGAGGCGCTGCGCCTCGGAGGTCTTGGATGCCGACGAGCCGCCCGAGCGCTTGTACAGCCAGTGCGCGGCGATGCCGTACTCGGCCTGCTCGTGCATCTCGTAGGTGCGGATCTGGATCTCGAGCGGGCGCGCGGTGGGACCGATGACCGTCGTGTGCAGCGACTGGTAGTTGTTCAGCTTGGGCATGGCGATGTAGTCCTTGAAGCGCCCGGGCATGGGATGCCACAGGGTGTGCACGGCGCCCAGAGCCGAATAGCAATCGCCCACCGAGCCGGTGATGACGCGAAGCGCGACGAGGTCGTAGATCTCGGAGAACTCCTTGCCCTTGCGCTTCATCTTCTGGTAGATGGACCAGTAGTGCTTGGAGCGGCCGTTGATCTGGTAGCCGGTGAGGCCCACGCGCTTGAGCTCGTCATCGAGCGTCTTGATGGTGTCGGCCAGGAAGCGCTCGCGCACCTCGCGGGACTCGGCCACCATGCGCGCGATGCGCTGGTAGGCCTCGGGTTCCAGATAGAAGAACGACAGGTCCTCGAGCTCCCATTTGATGGAGGAGATGCCCAGGCGGTCGGCGAGCGGCGCGTAGACGTCCATGGTCTCGCGCGCCTTGAACAGGCGGCGGTCTTCGCGCAGGGCCGCCAGCGTGCGCATGTTGTGCAGGCGGTCGGCGAGCTTGACGATCACGACGCGGATGTCGTGGCTCATGGCCAGAAACATCTTGCGCAGGTTCAGGGCCTGCTTCTCGTCCATGGTGTCGACGTCGATGTTCGTGAGCTTGGTCACGCCGTCGACGAGCTCGGAGACCGTGTCGCCGAAGATGCCGGCCACGTCGGTGAGCGACGTCTCAGTGTCCTCGACCGTGTCGTGCAGCAGCGCCGCGCACACCACGTCGCAATCCATCTTGAGCTCCGCCAGGATGATGGCGACCTCGACGGGATGGTTGATGTACATCTCACCGCTGCGGCGCCGCTGCTTGGCGTGCTTCTCGGCCGCAAAGCAGTACGCGCGCTCGGCCTTGGCGCAATCCGCCTCGCTCATGTACTTGCGGCAGAGCTCAGCCAGACGGTCGTAGTTGTCCGCCATGATCTCGTAGGGCAGGTCGTCCGCATGGGTGTAGTGCACAAGTGCGGAGTTGGGCTGCAGCGAGCCCCGCTGGTTGGTGTGCTCGACCGGGCGCGCGCCCGTTGCCGTCTTGTTCGCAGAGGCGTCCATGGCGAATCCCCTCTTACATGGTTCGAGGCGTGATGGGTTTGTTCACTCGGTCAAGCATATCAGATGCAGGCGCGCTCAGCGCCCAACTCCTGAACGCGGCGAACTCCATGCGGGCATGGAGCCCCTCGAGGTAGCGGATCGAGCAGGTGAGGTCGACGCGCCCGGGATGCTCGGTCATCTGGATGCGCCGCCGCTCGTCGGCACCCGTCACGCGGGCGAAGCCGAGCTCCTCGAACACCGCGAGCCCGCACGACACCATCCGCTCCTCGACGGGGCGGCGGGCATCGATGGCGAGGCACATCTGGGCGATATCCAGATCGGACGCCTGGAAGCTGTCCTCGCCGGTGCGCGAGCGGTTCGCGCGCCACATGGTCTGCAGGGCGCGGTACAGCGTCACGAGCTCCTCGCGCTCGGGCGCCGCCGAGTCGAGCAGGCGCTCGTTGATGCGCGCGTCGCGCGTGGAATAGAGCAGGTGGATGCGCGCCGGCTTGCCGTCCCTGCCCGCACGGCCGCTCATCTGATTGAACTCGATCGACCCGAACGGCATGTGGTAGAGCACCACATGGCGGATGTCGGGGAGGTTGACGCCCTCGCCGAACGCGGAGGTCGACACGATGCAGGACAGCGCGCCGCTGCGGAACGCGTCCTCCACCCGCCTGCGGTCCTCGCGCGGAAGGCCGGCGTTGTAGAACGCGATCGAGGCGGCGAGCTCGGGGACGCGGCGGCGCAGCATCCGGGCAAGCGACATGGACTGCTCGCGCGAGTTGACGTACACCACGCACTTCTCGCCGGTCGCGACGATGGACACCAGCCGGTTCTCGCGGCTCGACAGGTCGCGCTCGTCCTCGAGCTCGAGGTTCTCGCGCACCGTGTCGTCCACGATGACCCGGTCGATGGGGATGAGACGGCGGATCTCGTCGCACACGCGGTCGTCTGCCGTCGCCGTCGCGGCGAGCACGGTGGGGCCGCCCATGCCCTTGAGGACTTCCGGGATGTCGAGATACGCGCTGCGCTCTCCCCCGCGGGCGAGCCCCGCGTGGTGCGCCTCGTCGATCACCACGAACCCGATGCCCGCGGCCTCGGCGAAGCGGCGGCCGTTGACAACCAGGAACTCCGGCGTCGTGAGGATGACGTCCACTTCGCGGCGCGCCAGGCGCGCGAAGGCGCGATCGCGCGCGGGACCCAAGGTCTCCCCCGTGAGCACGACGACCCTGAGCCCCAGGTCGGCCAAGGCCGAGATGAGGTGGAACGACTGGTCGGCGACGAGCGCGCGCAAGGGGTACACCAGCACGCTCGAGCGTCGGCGGGCCAGGGCCTCGCGGGCGGCGTGCACGTGGAAGATGAGCGATTTGCCGCGGCCCGTGCCCATCACGGCGAGCACGTTCTCGCCCGCCGCGAGGGCGTCGAGGGCCTCGACCTGCGCCCGATGCGGGCGCGCCGTCCCGATGAACGCATGGATGAGCGTGCGCGTGAGCTCGTCGTAGGAAAGCTGGGACAGGATGGAGCGCCGGTCGAGAGCCAAGACGGGGTCCGCCTCGCGGGGCGCCGCGTGCACGCGGCACGCCTCCTCGAGCCGCCGCTCCGTCTCCTCGTGCTCCGACGCGTCGGGGCTGTCGCACGAATGGCACAAGATGTCCTTCACCATGAGCTTGGGCTTGACGCGCCCCTGCCAGTGCTCGGCGACCGCCTCGAAGACCAGGTCGACCACCGAGTCGCAGCAGACGCGCTCGGCGATGTCGGGCACGCGGAACATGATGGCGGGCACGCTCGAGACGCCATCGGTCGCCGTAAAGCGCATGTGCTCTCCCCCGCGGCCGACCTGGGCGCGATCGCACATGGTCACGCCCGTGGCGGCGAGCAGAGGGACCTTGTTGCCCTGGCCGAACGGCTCGAGCCGGCCGATCTGCTCGATGGTGTCGATGTCGAGCTCGGACAGCGAGACCGTCGCGGCGACCTCGTGCTTGTCCTCGAAATCCTCCGCGGGGAGCCGGCCGAGCACGTCGGACAGGCGGGCGCGCAGATCGTCCAGACGGTCCGCCTCGACGGTGACGCCCACCGCGCCCGCATGGCCGCCGAACCGGATGAGCAGGTCGGAGCACTGCTCGACGGCGTCGAACAGGTTGACCGACCCCACCGAGCGCCCGGAGCCGCGCGCGACGCCGTCCGCGATGGAGAACAGCAGGACCGGCACGTGGTAGCGGTTGGTGATGCGGCTCGCCACGATGCCCTTGACGCCCTCGTGCCAGCCCTCCCCGCCCACGACGATCACGCGGCCGCCGTCATAGGTGCGCTCGACGAGCGCCATCGCCTCGTCGGTGAGCTTCGCCTCGATGTCGCGGCGCTCCTGGTTGATCTGCTCGAGCTCGGCGGCAAGGCGGCCGGCCTCGACGGCGTCGGTCGCGAGGAGCAAATCGAGCGCCAGCGTCGGGTCGGCCATGCGCCCCGCCGAGTTCAGGCGCGGGATGAGCGAGAACGACAGGGCGTCGGCCGTGATGGTCGCCAGGTCGGTACGCGAGATCCCGGCGAGCGCCAGGTAGCCGGGGCGCGAGGTGGCGCGCATGTGGGCGATGCCGTCGGCGACGAGCGCGCGGTTCTCGGGCGTGAGCGGCATCATGTCGGACACGGTGCCCAGAGCCGCAATCTCGGTATAGGAGCGCCACAGATCGGGCATGCCACGGCGCGCGCCGAGCACCTGCACGAGCTTGAGCGCCACGCCGGCGCCGGCGAGCTCGCGGCTCGGGCTTTCGGCGGCGAGCTTGGGGTCGGCCACCGGGATGCCGCGCGGGACGAGATCCGAGGGCTCGTGGTGGTCGGTCACGGCGATGTCGATCCCGAGCGCCGTGAGCTGCTCGACCTCCTCACGGGCGGCGATGCCGTTGTCGACCGTCACGATCAGCGAGGGGCGGCACTTCTCCGCCACGCGGGCGAGCGCGGCCGACGTGAGGCCGTAGCCCTCCTCGAACCGATGCGGGATGAACGGGTGGACCGTAGCGCCCATGGTGCGCAGGGCCTCGGTGAGAAGGCAGGTCGACGTGATGCCGTCGACGTCGAAATCGCCGAAGACCGCGATGGACTCGCGCTCGTCGAGCGCGCGCTCGATGCGGTCCGCGACCTCGGCCATGCCGGGGATGATGGCGGGGTCGGCCCAGTCGCGCTCAAGCGACGGGGTCAAGAACAGCCGACCCTCCTCGGGCGTGCGGATCCCGCGCGCGACCATGATGCGCGCGACGAGCGGCGCCACGCCGAGCTCATGGGAGAGTTTCTGCTCCAGGTCGGGATCGTTTTGGGCCACCGTCCAGCGGCGCGATGTCTTAAGCGATGCCATGGTTCACCGCCGATGGCTGAAGCGGCATGAACATGCCGCGCGACGAAAGCATGCTGTGCATGGGAACACGTCCTTGGAATATGGCCCGCTGCGGCAGGCCGTGCTGTTGAACGCCTTCCATTATACGCATGGCGCGGACAGCTGCGCCGCGCCTCCGGCCGGCGGTGCCTTTTGGGGCGGGGTCGTGCCCACGCCGGTCAAGCGGAGGCAAGAAAACGAACAGTTGAAAAATGTTCGCTGAGACAACACGGGGACGGCGCGTTCGCGGCAGCGGTGCGGTAGCATGACTCTTGCTGCCTTTTTTCGTTCATATGGAAAGGTCATCCGTCCATGGCAAACCGCTATCAGCAGCTGGGGTCGTTTCTCCAGAGCCACATGACGATCTGCGTGCCCGCATGCGTCGCCGTCGGCGTGCTGCTGCCGCAGGTCTTCGGCCCGGTTTCGGCCGTGGGCCCCCTCATGTTCGCCATCATGACGTTCCAGGGCTCGCTCAACAACACGTTTCTCCAGCTCATGCAGGTGTTTCGCCATCCTTTGCACCTGCTGATCATCCTCGGCGTCATCATGGTCCTCATGCCGGCGCTCGCCTTTGCGTGCGCGTCGGCGCTGTTCGCCGGCAACCCGGACCTCATCACCGGTATCGTGCTGGAATACAGCGTCCCCATCGGCGTGGTCAGCTTCATGTGGGTCGGCATGTACCGCGGCAACACCTCGCTCGCGCTGGCGGCGATCCTCGTCTCGACGGTCGTCTCGCCGCTCACCATCCCCGCCACGCTCTCGATCCTGCTCGGCGCCACCGTGCACATCGATGCGCTGGGCATGGTCGTGGACATGATCTTCATGATCGCCGTGCCCGCGATCGCCGGCATGGCCGTCAACGAGCTCACCCGCGGCTGGGGCCATGAGAGGCTCTCGCCCGCCATCAGCCCGGCGTGCCGCGTGCTCATGCTGCTCAACATCACGGCAAACTCCACCAAGATGAGCGCCTACGTGCTCGATATGAATCTGCAGCGCATCGAAGCCGCCTTGTTCGTGCTGGTATTCGCCACGTCCGGGTTCATGATCGGGCTCGCCATCGCCCGCCTGCTGCACGGATCGCAGGACCTGCTCGTCACCATGAGCTTTGACTGCGGGCTGCGCAACATCTCCTCCGGCGCGACGCTGGCGGCGCAGTATTTTCCCGGCGAGGCGGTCTTCCCCATCATGTGCGGCACGATCTTCCAGCAAGTTCTCGCGGCCACGTTCGGACGCACCATCGAACGCATCTGCAGCGAGGACACCGCCGAGCGCGACCGCAAGATCGGGATCGCCAAGGCGCTCGTGAGCAGGCACCGGCAGCAGCGTCGATAATCGAGAGCACGAACCCTACGAGAAAGGCGGATGGACCCAATGGAACAGTGGAAGCAGATGGGCGCGTTCATCGGCAGGCACATGGCATACTTCGTCCCGCTCTGCGTGATCGCTGGCGTCATGTTCCCCAGCGTGTTCGGGCCGCTGAAGGCCATCGTGCCGTTCATTTTCGCCGTGATGACGTTCCAGGGAGCGCTCAACAACACCTTCAAGCAGCTTGTTGCCGTATTTCGCCATCCCTTGCGCCTGCTGGTCATCCTCGCGGTTGCCGAGATCTTCATGCCGTGTCTGGCCTACCTGCTCGGCTCGCTGCTGTTCGGCGACAACGTGAACCTGCTGACCGGCGTCGTTTTGGAGTACAGCGTGCCGATCGCGGTCATCAGCTTCATGTGGGTCGGCATCTACGACGGCGACGGCCCGCTGTGCCTGGCATCCATCCTGGTATCCACCGTCATCTCGCCCGTCACGATCCCGGCCACCCTGTCGATCCTGCTCGGCGCCTCCATCCATATCGACGCGATGAGCATGGTCAGCGACATGGTGGTCATGATCGCCCTGCCCGCGCTCGCCGGCATGCTCGTCAACGAGTTCACGCGCGGCTGGGGCCACGAGAAGCTCTCGCCGGTGCTCAGCCCGGCAAGCCGGCTCATCACCATCGTGCTCATCACGGCCAACTCGACGTCTATGAGCGAGTACATGCTGAACATGAATTGGCAGCGCCTCGAGGTCGCCCTGTTTATCCTCGTTTTTGCCACGAGCGGCTTTTTCTGGGGCCTGCTCGCCGCTCGCATCCTGCACGGCTCCCAGCCGCTGCTCGCCACCATGAGCTTCACCTGCGGTCTGCGAAACATCTCGTCCGGAGCGGTGATCGCCGCGCAGTACTTCCCGGGCGAGACCGTGTTCCCGGTCATGTGCGGTACGCTGTTCCAGCAGATCCTCGCCGCCACGTTCGGCCACATCATCGAACGGCTGTGCGCGGAGGACACCGACGAGCGCGAACGCAAGGTGTCGATCGCCCAGCGCATCCTCAAGCGCAGGCGCTGAGGACGCGCCGTCGCCGACCCGAGACAAGGTCGGCGGCGCCGTCCTGCCCTCTATTGAGCCGGAGGGCCCCGGACGGCACCCTCTCCTGGGGAAAGTGGCTAGAAATTTCTGTTTTGCTGTTGCGGTGCCGCGCAATCGGGCCCAAAGACCGTCGTCGGCGCCGCCTCTCCCCTCGCCAGGGCCGTATCTGAGGCATTTGAGGTCATGCCGGGTGCATCATGAGCGGCCAATACAGATATACCGGTCAAAACGAACACCCTTATCCGAGCCGGCTGACAGCAGAATAGAAATTTTAAGCCACTTTTCCGGAGTGAAGATGCGGCCGGAGCGGCGCGAAGATCGCGGGTGCCCGCTCCGATACCGCAGGACATCAGATCAGGTCGAAGTGCTCCAGTGCACGGGCCAGCCCGTCGTCATCGATGTCGCCGCACACGTAGTCGGCGGCGGCGCAGGCGGCGGGATCGCCGTTGCCCATGGCGACGCCCGTCGCGACGAAGCGCAGCATGTCGGCATCGTTCTCGCCGTCCCCGAAGGCCATGGTCTCCTCGCGCGCGATGCTGTACAGGTCGAGCAGGGCCCTCATGCCCGCGACCTTGCCGCCCCGGGCGGGAACGATGTCGTACGCGCCGCGATGCCAGCGGGTCGCCTTGCAGCCGGGCAGACGGCGCATCAGGTCGTCCTCGCGCAGGGAGTCCTCGTAGACGATGGCCTTGAGCACCTTATGGCCCGGCAGCGGCACGTCGACGGGCGGCACGGGCGTGGACACCTCTTCCTCCACCCTGCGGACATGGTCGTTGATGAAATTGGCGTACATCCGGGTCGACTCGTAGAACAGGATGGGACGGCGCCGGGCGGAAAACTCCTCGAGCAGCACGTCCAGGTCACGTCCCCCGATGGGATCGGAGAAGACCACGTTGCCCCGGGCGTCTCGGGCCTCCTGGCCTCCGACCAGCACGTATCCGTCGAAGTCGAGTCCGTCGAGAGGAAGGAAACCGAATTCCGGCAGCGAGCGCCCCGTCGCCACGAAGACCTTGCACCCGCGGCGGTGCAGCTCTGCCAGAGCCGCCACGGTACTCGGCGGAACGCGCCCGGCGCGATGGGAGACGAGCGTCCCGTCGACGTCGAAGAACACGGCGCGGGGCGCCGGGGCCAGCTGGCACCGCTGTTCGTAATCGGTCATGAGACGGCCCTCCTGCCTGCTCGATCCTGTCGCTGCGCAGATTATAGCGTGCGCGCCGGGAACGTGCGCCGCCGTTCGCCTCGCCCCCTTGGCGGACATCCCGCGAACCGCGTCACGCCGTCGCCGGCCGAGGCGCGCGGTCGTCTTTGATCCAGCGGTCGAACGTGCTCACGCACACGCCGAGCTGCCCCGCGGCGGCCTGGCGCGTCGTCTCCCCGCGCAGATACGACGCCTTGACCGCCGTGTACGACGCGGGCCTCGCCTTCCTCGGCCTGCCGAATTTCACGCCGCGCGCATGCGCCGCGGCGATGCCTTCCGCCTGCCGTTGCCGGATGTTCTCGCGCTCCACCTGCGCCACGTAGGAGAGCAGCTGAAGCACGATGTCGGCGATCAGCATGCCCGTCACGCCATCGTGCTCGCGGCGCGTATCCAGAAGCGGCATGTCCAGCACCACGATGGCCGTGCCCTTCACGCGCGTGATGATGCGCCATTCGTCGAGAATCTCCTCGTAGTTGCGCCCCAAGCGGTCGATGCTCTTGATCACCAGCACGTCGCCGGGCTCCAGCGCGTCGAGCAACCTGCGGTAGGCCGGCCGCGCGAAATCCTTTCCGCTCGCCTTGTCCGCAAACACCCTCTCCTCCTCGACCCCAAACGCGCTCAGCGCGTCCATCTGCCGATCGAGGTTCTGCTCGCGCGTAGAGACGCGCGCGTATCCGTACACCCTGTCTGCCATGGTTCTTCCTTCCTTACGCGGTACACGAACAGGGGCGGTTGCTCGGCGTATTCGCCAAGCAACCGCCCCTGTGCAACAGCGTAGAAAGGGCACCTGCACTGGGTGGCATGGCAGTGAGGCAAAGGGATTGTCGCCCCGGCCGCTTGATTACTGGCCGGCGGCCTCGAGCAGGGCGGTCTTCAGGTCGGACTCGATCTGGCGCATACGGCCCGCGGCGTCCTCGCGGGCGGCGCGGCCCTCCTGCTGGATCTTGATCGTCTCGTTCAAGGTGTCGATCAGGCGCTTGTTGACCTCCTCGAGCGTCTCGATATCCACGCTGCCGCGCTGCGTGGCGCGCTCGGCGTCGACCGCGCCCTGCTGCAGCGCCTCGGCGTTGGCACGCAGCAGCTTGTTCGTAGTGTCATCCACATGGTTCTGCAGGTCGAGTGCGGCGCGCTGGTTGGCCAGGCCGAGCGCGATCACCATCTGGGACTTCCAGAGCGGAATCGTGGTCGAGATGGTCGTGTCGATCTTGTCCGAGATGCTCTTGTCGGCGTTCTGCAGCAGCTTGATCTGCGGCGCCATCTGCAGGCTCACGATGCTCACACGGTCCAGATCGTCCAGACGCTTGTCGAACCGGTCGAGCTTGTCCTTGAAGTCCTTCAGCACCTGCGCGCCCATGGCGTCGCCGGTGGATGCCGCCTCGGCCTCGAGCGCGGGGAGCTGCTCGGCGCGGAGATCCGCCAGCGCCTGGCGGCCGGCGGCGATATAGACCTTAAGCGAGCGGTACTGGTCGACATTGCGCTGGTACATGGTGTCGTACATGGCGATATCGGCGATCATCTGCGCCTGTGCGCGCTCGAGCTTCTCCACCACCTCGTCGACCTGCGGGGCCACCTTCTGGTAGGTCCGGCGCAGCTTGTCGATACCCACCACGACCTTGCCGATGATGGGGATCTGCTTCACGCCGGAAAGCTCGGCGCTCTCCACGTCGACCAGAAGCTCGCGCAGCAGCGCCCCGGCCTCGCCCGTAGCCTTGTTCGACGTCTTGGCGAGCACGTTGTCGGCGAAATCCGACATGGACCGCTGGGCGTCGCGCGCATAGGTGCTCTCGATGCCGCTCTTAGTGAAGTCGATCGTGGCGGCGAGCTCGCGGGCGCGCTGCTGGTCGGCAGGCGAGAGCACGACCGAGGGGGGTTGCCCTCCTGCCCGGCGGCCAGAATCTCGGCGGTCGTGGGCGAGGTCGTCTCTCCGTCCTCGTCCGCCCAGCCGCTGTCTCTTATACACATCTAGATGTGTATAAGAGACAGGCCGGCGGCGGGCCCGCACGCGCGGCCCCCTGCGAGGCCGCGATATCGGCCAAGCTGACCCTCTTTGCCGGCACAGCCTGCGCCTCGACGGGCATGACCTCGTTATTCGTATCCATAGCACTCCCCTTTCGCGAGAGGTTCTCCAGCGTATCGAAGCGGGCGCGTCACGACCCGCTGACCACCTCGATCAGGCGCTGCATGGCCGCGGGCGCGGGAAGCTCGACCGCCGCGGGCACGCGCTCGGCAATGCCTGTCACCTCAAAGCGCTCGGCGCCGTCGGTGCCGAGCTGGGACGCGCCGCGAAAACCGTGCCGTTCCCAGGCGAGCTTCTGCACCTCGTCGCTCATCAGAAACTCGCTGAGCTGCTCGCCCGCCTCGTCGAGCGCCATCAGCACGTGCGTCGACCAGACCGTAGGCGTGGTGTAGGCCACCACGAGCGTATCGGCCACCTGCTCGAACAGGTCCGGCTCGTTCACGGACAGGTCGAGCACCTGGCTCTCGTAGCCCACCATCATGGGTTTGGACCCCTCGCCCAGCGTGAGGAACTGGCGAAACGAGTCCTCTGAGCTCGTCTCCATCCAGCCGGATTTGGAGAAGACCTTGCGGATGGACTCCGCGTCGCGCTCGACGGTCTCCACCGTGGCGGGCTGCCCGCCGGCAAGCGAGTTGGCGATCAACGCCGCCCATTCGTTACCCGAGTTGGACTCGGCCGGATCGGTGCTGTCGATGCGGAACTGCCCATAGCCTGCGGCGTAGCCGAGGTCGACCCATGTCTTGTCGGCGAGCATGGCGGAAACCGCCGCGTCGACATCAAGCGTGTAGATGTCGCCGTCTTTGGCCATGATGCCGGAGCCCACCAGCGCGTCGGCAACGTCGCGATAGGTGTAGATCACGATGGGCGAGTTGAGCACGATCTGCTCAGAGACGGGCTCGATCCCCCGCTCGTGGCCGTACTCGACCGCCGCCTGCGACGAGGGGAGCAGATAGCTCATGCCCTCGATCGAAGCGTCCATCATGGCGAGCGAGCCCGCCTTGCGGTAGTCGATATCGAGCCCCGCAGCAGCTGCGAGCTCGGTAAACTGCGCGTCCTCAAACAGCGAGACCTTCTCGCCACCGAGGTATCCCGAAACCGTCGTGGGCTCCGCCACGGGCTCCGGTGCGGGCTGGGCCTGGCGCATGACGAACACACCGCCGATGATCGCCACCGCGGCGAGCACGCAGACCAGGCCGACGATCTTGCCCTTGGACCCCTTCATCATCTCTCCCCTCTGCCGGCACGCGCGGCCCCGGCAGCCGTATCGGTATCGCCTTTCACGTCGGCGCCGTCTGGTGCAGCCGGCTCGTCCGGGCGGTAGCCATCCATCTCCATCAGGCGTTTGATGGCCTCCGAGCTCGCCTCGAGATCGGCCGCCTTGGCGCCGGTCGCCCGCGCGAGCTCGCCTTGCGCCGCGCCCTGCAGCGCGCAGAGCGCCTCGATCGCGTCTTCGCGCGCACCGTGCACGAGCTCGGGCGTGGCCAGGCGCTCGACGCTCAGGTACCCGTCGAGCATGCGCACGCACTGCTCGCCGTAGGTAGACAGGAAGTGCGCGAGCCTACGGTAGGTCGCCGGCTGCTCCTCCACGCAGGCGATAAGCGCCTGGATATCGTGCTGCAGATCCTCGGTTTCGCGTCCGACCTGCGCATCGCAGATCTTGGCGCGACGCCGGCCGATCTGGCGATCGAGCTCGCGCGCCGCGTCGATGCGCTCCGTGGCGGCCTCGCCGTCGGGCAGCATGCTTGCCACCACGCCGCCGAGCTTGCGCTCGGGCTTCAGCAGTTGGCCCACGCCGACATAGAGCAGCGCGGCCGCGGCCAGACCGGCCACGATGCCGACCACGCCGCCCACCGCGACGATGCACGCCGCACCCGCGACAACACCCAGAAACGCCCCCAGTACGTACCCCACGGCCGCGTCCCTAGTTGTAGCCCTTGACCTGGCGGAACACATCGGCCAGGTCGCCCTCGCGCCCGTCGAACGTCCGCCCGTTGGTGAGCGTCGTCAGCTCGTCGAGCTGGGTGGGATCCGCTTCGCCGAACATGATGGAGAAGATCGGCACGTCAACGCCCGCCTGCTCGTAGGCGGACACGAACTCGTCGCGCGCGTATGTGTCCGACTGACCGTCGGTCATGAGCACAATCGCCACTGTGTAGCCACCGTCGGCCACAGCCTGGCGCGCCAGGTCGAGCGCAGTCGAGAGGCCCGAGTACATGTCGGTGCCGCCGATCGCCTCACGCGAGCGCGCGTAGTCGAGCAGCGCCGCCGTATCGGACCCGTTGGCGGTAATCGGGCTATCGACCACATGGGTGAACGGGATGAGCACGTTGACGTCGCCCTCGTTGGGCTGGATGAGCGCCTCGGCGGCAAGCGTCGGGTCGAGTGCCTGCTCAAGACCGGCGACGACCCCCTCCTTACCCGTGCCGAGCATCGAGCCGGAATAGTCGACCACCCACAGCGTGTAGGAGGGCTTCTTCAGGCCGGTCTGGTAGAGCGTGAGCGCCTGCGAGATCACCTCGCCCGCAGGCAGCGGGATGGACTTCAGCACACTCGCGTCCGGCACGATGCCCCATGCGGGGTTGAAGGCCGCCGCGACCTCGTCGTCGTCCGCGTGGACCACCTTGCCGCCCAAGCCGCAGCGCCTGCCCACGCGCTCGAGCTCGAGGGTCGCCGTGTCGTCGGCCAGCGCCTGCTGGATTGCGGAAAACGCCGCTTCGACCTGCTCGCCCTGCCCGTGTTCGACATAGGCGAGCGGACTGTCGGACACCGCGATGCCGTCGGCCGGGTACACCACGACCATCGGCTCGTGCCCGGCCTCCTTAAGCTCGCGATTCGCCTGTGACACGAGCGATTCGTAATTGACCATGGCCTGATGCGTGTCCGGATCGGCCACGACCATCTCCTTCAGCCAGTCGGAGGAGCCCGACGAGCGGTCCACGCCCGAAAGCAGGCTCGCAACCTGCCCGGTGAGCTGCCCGTTGGCGAGGTCCTCAGCGGTCAGCGGGCCGTCGGTTCCCGACAGCGCCGTCAAAAACGCTAGGTAGGCCGACGCGCCGCTGTTGGACTGCGTGGCCGATGTCATGGCAAAGGTGAGCTTGCCCTCCTGCACGGCGGCCAGAATCTCGGCGGTCGTGGGCGAGGTCGTCTCTCCGTCCTCGTCCGCCCAGCCGAGCTCGATCGCCTTCGATTTCGCGATGCCGAACACCACCGGCGTGGTCGAGGTCGACTGCGCGTCGCGCACGATATGGTGCGTGTCGCCCATGGTGATCCACATGGAGGACGCCGGCCACACCGCGTCGTAATCCTCGCCGCCCGCCTCGAGCACATCCATGATGTCGAGCGAGCCCATGTAGTGCATCTCGAGCGCCACGCCGGTCTTGCCGACCGCGTACTCGATGGCCCGCGCGGCCTCTTTGTTCTCCGATCCGGACGCGACCCGGATGCGCGTCTTCGCCGACCCATCGGCCGGTTCGAACAGCTGCACGGTGCCCGAGGTCTGCACGTCCACGTCGGCCACGTCGGCTTCCACCTCGTGCGTGGCCTCCTGCTCCGCAGCCTCGGAACCGCTCGTATCCGGCGCGCCCGAGCACCCGGTCAAAAGCCCCAGCGCCAGACAGAAGACGAACATGCAGGCAATGGCGACAATGCGCGATACGGACCGCTTCATACGAGACCTCCGAACGTTGTGGTCAGGCCATCGTATCAAACGCACATCAGGGCAATGTAAGCCGGCGTGACCGTAAGGCAGAGAAATAGTCACCCCGGGGCAGTCGGTTAGCCGCCCCGGGGTGACCCTTCCTCTGTCTTGCCGTCACGCCTCAGCTAGCGGATGTTGACGATCTTGGTTCCATGGGCCTCGGGCGCGCCGATACCGGAGACAACCTCGTCCACGTTCTCGTAGGTGATACCGGCACCCGGCAGGATGATGAGGCGGCCGGCTGCATACTCGGTGAGCTTGCGCAGGCGGTCGATGTTGCCCATGATGGGGGTTCCGGCCACGCCGCCGTGGGTGAGGATGCGCGTGACGCCGAGCTCGGCCAGCGTGTCGATGGCGGGCTTTTGCGCCTCAGGCGGCAGCGCGTCGAAGGCCATGTGGAACGTCACGTCGAGATCGTCGAGATCGAAGGCGTCGGCAGCGCTGGCAGCCACCGTCATGAGGCGCGCGCAGGCCTCCTCGTCCAGCCGGTAGCCGCCCTCCTCGTCACCAAGCAGGCAGCCGAACACGATGCCGTCCGCCTCGGCTTCGCAGGCCGAGAAGATGTCGGTCTCCATCATGGCGAGCTCGACGTCGCTGTACACGAAATCGCCGCCGCGCGGGCGGATCATGCACATGACGCGCGCGCCGTTCTCATGCGCATAGGCCACCGTCTGCTCCACGACGCCGAGCGAGGGCGTGGTCCCTCCCACCGCGAGATTGTCGCACAGCTCGATGCGGCGCGCGCCCGCCTCGATGGCGGCCGGCACGTCCGTGAAGTTCTCGGCGCAGAACTCGCGCAGGATGTCGCTCATTAGATCCCCTTTCATGGGCACGGCAAACGTGAACGCGGCGCGTCAGCGCGAATCGTCCGAATGGTCGGCAACCCAGCAAATCGCCCATGCGATCGTCAAGAACAGCCAGTACGGAACATCCATAGCGCCTCGCCCGCCTCTCCCCCACAGTGTACCCCCAGCGGACGCGAACAGAAACCCACCCGGGAAACATCGAGCGGCCTCCCTCGCCGCGAAAAAAGGCGAGGCCCCATCCGAGGCCCCGCCCGCCTTGCGCATATGAAACCCGGAACGACCGCGCGATCAGCCGCCGAGGTACGCCTTGCGCACGTCGTCGTTGTGCAAAAGCTCCTGACCGGTACCGGAAAGCATCACCTTGCCGGTCTCCATCACATAACCGCGCGTGGCGATCGAGAGCGCCGCCTGGGCGTTCTGCTCGACGAGCAGGATCGTGGTGCCCGCCTCGTGTAGCGCCTGGATGATCTCGAAGATCTGCTCAACGAGGATGGGCGCGAGTCCCATCGACGGCTCGTCGAGCATGAGCAGCTTGGGGTTGGCCATGAGCGCGCGACCCATGGCGAGCATCTGCTGCTCGCCGCCCGACAGCGTGCCGGCAATCTGGCGACGACGCTCCTCGAGGCGCGGGAAGTGCTCGTACACGCGCTCGAGGTTGCCGGCGATGGTATCGCGCGGCTGCGTGTAGGCGCCCATGTCGAGGTTCTCCTCGACCGTCATCTGCTGGAAGATACGACGGCCTTCGGGCACGTGCACCAAGCCGTGCTCCACGATCTTCTCGGCAGACATGTGCATGATGTCTTGGTCCATGAACTTGATGGAGCCCGAACGCGAGCGCAGCAGGCCCGAGAGGGTCTTCAACGTCGTGGACTTGCCGGCGCCGTTCGCACCGATAAGTGCCACGATCTCGCCGTCGTTGACCTCGAAGGAGACGTTCTTGATGGCGTGGATCGCCCCATACCACACGTTGATGTTATAGACGGAAAGCACTACGCCTCCACCTCCTTCTGCTTGCCCAGATAGGCCTCGATGACGGCGTCGTTCTGCTGAATCTCCTCGGGCGTGCCCTTGGCGATGATCTTGCCGAAGTTGAGCACGCAGATGCCCTCGCAGATGTTCATAACGAGGTTCATGTCGTGCTCGATGAGCATGATGGCGATCTGGAACTGGTCGCGAATCTTGACGATGTTCTCCATGAGCTCAGCCGTCTCGGACGGGTTCATGCCGGCAGCCGGCTCGTCGAGCAGCAGCAGCTTGGGGTTCGTGGCCAAGGCGCGCACGATCTCCAAACGACGCTGGGCGCCATAGGGCAGGCTTCCCGCCTCATGGTCGGCCAGACCCGCCATGTCGAAGATGTCGAGCAGCTCGAGCGCGCGCTCGTGGTAGTACTTTTCGCTCTTCCAGTGGTGCGGCAGACGCAGGATGGAAGTCGCCATGCCGCAGTGGTGCTGGTTGTGCAGGCCCACCGCGACGTTCTCCTCCACCGTCAGCGTGTTGAACAGCCGGATGTTTTGGAACGTGCGCGCCACACCCAGACGGTTCACGCGTGCCGGGTCGAGACCGGCCGTATCGTGGCCGTCGACCATGATGGTGCCGCGCGTGGGCTGGTACACCTTGGTGAGCAGGTTGAACACCGTGGTCTTGCCGGCGCCGTTGGGACCGATGAGACCGCAGATCTCGGTGCGACCGACGGTGATGTTGAAGTCGTCGACCGCCTTCAGGCCGCCAAAGTCGATGCCCAGGTGCAGGCACTCGAGCGCAGGCGCGCGGCCGAGATCGCGCTCGGGCATGATGGAGACGCTCGGCACCGGCACCATCTTGGTGCCCTCGCGGCGCTGCTTGGCGAAATCGGTGAACTTACTCATCTGCCTCACCGCCTTCCGCAGCCGCAACCGGCACCTTGGGCTCACGGCGCAGCTTGGAGCGCACGGCATCGGCCAGACGCTGGTAGATCTTGGTGTTGGGCACGACCATCACGAGGATGAGCACGACCGCGTAGATGAGCATGCGGTAGTTGTTGATGGGGCGCAGGACCTCGGGCAGCACCGTGAGGAACGCGGCCGAGACGATGGAACCGGAGATGTTGCCCATGCCGCCCAGAACCACGTACACCAGGATGAGGATCGACTGGTTGAAGTCGAACTGCGACGGCGTGATGGTCGAATAGTTCATGGCGTACAGAACGCCTGCGGCACCCGCCAGGGCGGAGGCCACGGTGAAGGCCATGAGGCGGTACTTGGTGACGTTGATACCCACGCTCTCCGCGGCGATGCGGTTGTCGCGCACAGCCATGATGGCACGGCCGTCGCGGCTGTGCATGAGGTTGAGCACCACGGCCACGGTGATGAGCACGAGCAGGATGCCCAAGGCGAACGTCGAGATCTTATCGATGCCGACGGCACCCTTGGGGCCGTTGATGAGGATGGTGCCCTGCGTCATGCCGAGCGACGAGCTGTCGGTCATCGAGAAGTGCAGGCCGGCGTCGTCCACGCCGATATAGAAGTTGTTCAGCAGGTTCTTGATGATCTCGCCAAACGCCAGGGTCACGATGGCCAGGTAGTCGCCGCGCAGGCGCATGACGGGGATGCCCACCAAAAAGCCGATGATGCCAGCCGCGACGGCACCGATCACGGCAGCCGCCACGAACAGCAGGATCTCGGACTCGACGCCCATGCGCGTGAGGCAGCCGGCGGCCACGACGCCCGTGAAGGCGCCGACGCTCATGAAGCCCGCATGGCCGAGCGACAGCTCGCCCGACACGCCGACGACGAGGTTCAGCGATACGGCGAGCGACACGTATGCACAGATGGGAACGAGCTGGCCGGACAGCGAGTTGGAAATGAAGCCCATACCGTCGAGCACCGTGACCGCGAAGAACGCAACGATCACGATGGCATAGGTGATGATCGTCGAGCGCGTCTGCGGCTTCAAAGCCTTGATACCCATAGTCTCACCTACACCTTCTCGTTCACGGGCTTGCCGAGCAAGCCGGCCGGACGGATGAGCAGCATGACGATGAGCACCGCGAAGACCACGGCGTCAGCGAGCTGCGTGGAGATGTAGGCGCGGGCCAGGATCTCGATGATGCCCAGCAGCACGCCGCCGAGCGCCGCACCGGGAATGGAGCCGATGCCGCCGAGCACCGCCGCCGTGAAGGCCTTGATGCCGGGCATGGAGCCGGTGGTGGGCATGAGCGTGGGGTACGCGGAGCACATGAGGATACCCGCAATGGCCGCGAGGCCCGAGCCGATGGCGAACACCATCGAGATGGTGGAGTTCACGTTGATGCCCATGAGCTGAGCGGCGTCGCGGTCCTCGGAGCAGGCGCGCATGGCCTTGCCCATCTTGGTCTTCGTGGTGAAGAGCGTGAGCGCGACCATGATGATCACGCACGCGAGGATGGTGATTACCGCGGTGGCGCTGATGGTGAGACGACCGTCAAAGAGCTGCAGCGCAGGCAGGGCGATGATGGACGAGAACGACTTGGGGTCGGAGCCCATGATGATGAGCGCCGCGTTCTGCAGAAAGTAGCTCACGCCGATGGCGGTGATGAGCACGTTCAGCGACGGGGCGTTGCGCAGGGGCTTGTAGGCGAGACGCTCGACCACGATACCGAGCACCGTGCAGCCGACGACCGAGAGCAGAACACCCGCGAGAGCTGGGAGCCCCAGGTAGCTCACGGCGCAAAAGCAGATGTAGGCGCCCACCATGATGACGTCGCCGTGCGCGAAGTTGAGCATCTTGGCGATGCCGTACACCATGGTGTAGCCCAAGGCGATGATGGCGTACACACTGCCCAGGCTCGCGCCGTTGATGATGTTGGCGAGAACTTCCATGGCCCCTCCTTTCTTCCAATTCATAAACCGAAAGCGGAGGCCGCCCTGCGGCAGGCAGCCTCCGCTCAATCCGTACGTATGCGTTAAGCCTTAGGCATCGAGCGGCATGTAGACGCCGTCCTGAATGACCATGCCCATGGGCTGCTTGGAGATCTCGCCGGTATCGGACCAGGTGGCAGCCTCGCCGGCGGTGGTGAGGCCCGTGAACGAGAAGTCACCGGAAGTGAAGACCTCGACGAGCGCGTCGCAGATGTCGGAGTAGTCCGTATCGGGGGTGACACCAGCCTGCTCGAGCGCGCTCTTCAGCGCGTAGATGCAGTCGTAAGCGTCGGCGGCGAACTGATTGGGGGTCTCGCTGGCGACCTCCTCGAACTTGGCGACGAAGTCCTGGGTGGCCTCGTCCTCGGCGGTGGCGACGAACGGGGTCAGCAGCATGCAGCCCTCGGCGAGCGAGGTGTCGAAGCCCTCGACGGTCAGCAGGCCGTCCATGCCGTCGACGCCGAACCACTTGGGCGCATAGCCCATCTGGTTGGCCTGGGTGAGGATCAGCGAGATCGGGGTGTAGTAAATCGGCAGGAACACCAGGTCGGCACCGGCGTTCTTCGCGTCGTTCAGCTGCACGGAGAAGTCGGTCGCGGAGTCATCGGTGAAGGTGGTCTCGGACACGATCTCCAGACCGTCGGCCTCGGCCTCGGCCTTGAAGCTGTTGTAGATGCCGGTGGAGTAGGTGTCGGAGTTGTTGTAGATGATGGCGATCTTGGTGCCAAGCGCCTGCTCGGAGATGTACTGCGCAGAGGCCGCACCCTGGTTGGGGTCGGTGAAGCACATCTGGAAGACGTTCTCCTTGCGCGGCGTGGAGATGTTGCCGTCCGCGTCGGGCTGGCCGCCGATGACGTCGGTCGAGGAGCCGGACGGGGTGATCTGGAACATGTTGTCGGCGTTGGTCTCGGAGGACACGGCCACGCACGGGGTGGTGGTGACGGTGCCCATGAGGATCTGCATGCCCCAGTCCTTGAGGTTGTTGTAGGCGTTGACGGAGCGCTCGGCGTCGTTCTCGTCGTCCTGGAAGTTGAGCTCGAACTGGACGTCGCCGCCCTCGGCGTTGATCTCGTCGACAGCGATCTGGGCGCCGTTCTTCACCGCGTTGCCGTAGATGGCCGCAGCGCCGGTGGTGGGTCCGATGCCGCCGATCTTGAAGGTGGCGCCGGACGCGGAGCCCGACGAGCTGCCGGCGGACGACGAGCTGTCGTCGTTGGAACAACCGGCGAGCACGCCCGCGGCGCTCAGGCCGGCGAGGCCCGCGATCAGGGTCCTACGGCTCATCGACGGATTGAAAATACGGCTCGACATGTGCTTCTCCTCTCACATGAAGCCGGGCCTCATCGGCCCTGCGTTATCCCCTACAGATGCCACGGCGAGCCGAGAGGCCATCTTCCCGAAATCTCGCGTCTCGTGGTTCGGTTTACCTTACTCGTTTTGTGGAAAAAACGTAAGGTGGCTTTTGACAAAACGGCGTGTCCGCGCAGGTGAGTGCTTGCTCGCACTAAAGTCGACCTGCGGTTTTGGTGCCCTTATCATGCAGACCCCCTGTGTTACATCTTGGTTACGCGCGCGCGTACCTAAAAGACATTTGGGCGCCGGGCCGCTCAAATGGGTATGCGGCACGCAACACCGTCGTTAGAATATCAAGGACATCGAATCCGAGCGAAGGAGCACCTATGGACAGCACCGCACGCACCGTAAACGTCGGCCTCATCGGCCTGGGCACCGTGGGCGGCGGCGTTGCCCGCCTCATCGAGCGCCATCGCGACGAGTACCTCAAGGCCTACGGCATCGACCTGCACCTCAAGAAGGCCAGCGCGCTCGAGCCCGGCCGCGCCGCCGAGCTCGGCATCGCGCCGGAGAACTTCACGACCGACTGGCACGACGTCGTCGCCGATCCCGATATCGACATCGTGATCGAGCTCATCGGCGGAGACCACCCCGCCACCGAGATCTTCGAGGCGGCGCTGACCTCCGGCAAGCACATGGTCTCCGCCAACAAGGCGCTGCTCGGCCGCCATGTGGAGCGCCTGGCCAAGCTCGCCGCCGAGCACGGCGTCCAGATCCGCTGCGAGGCCTCGGCGGGCGGCGGCATCCCCATCGTGAACGCGCTCGAGCACGCGCTCGTGGGCAACGAGATCCTGACCGTGGCCGGCATCCTGAACGGCACGACGAACTACATCCTCACGCGCATGGCATCCGAGGGCCTCGACTTCGCCGAGGTGCTCGCCGACGCGCAGCGCCTGGGCTACGCCGAGGCGGACCCCACGGCCGATGTCGACGGCTTCGACGCCGCGAGCAAGGTGGCGATCCTGTCCTCCATCGCCTTCCACACGCGCGTCACGACCGACGACGTGTTCCAGGAGGGCATCCGCAACGTGTCGGCCGCCGACATCGCGCAGGCGAAGAGCCTGGGCTACGTGGTGAAGCTTTTGGGCATCGCCCGCAACACCGCCGACGGAGTCGACGTGCGCGTGCACCCCACGATGATCCCCGCCGACCACATGCTCGCCAGCGTGAGCGGCGCGATGAACGCCGTGTACGTGGTGGGCGACGCCGTGGGCGAGACCATGTTCTACGGCGCCGGCGCGGGCTCGTTCCCCACCGCCTCTGCCGTGGTGGGCGACGTGCTGGCGCTCGCCGACGCCATCTCCCACAACGACAAAGTCCAGGCGGAGATCGAGCCCTACCAGCGCGTGCTGCCGCTGCGCCCCATCGACGAGCTCGAGACCCGCTACTACGTGCGCCTGCTCGTGAAAGACGAGGTGGGCACGCTGGCGCCGGTGGTCGACGCCTTCGCCGCGCACGGCATCTCGATCTCGCAGATCAACCAGCTGCAGGACGGCGACGGCAGCCGCTGCTCGGTCGTGTTCCTGACGCATACGGCGCGCGAGCGCGACATGGCGGCCGCGCGCGCCGCGCTCGAGGCGCTCGACGCGGTGGAGTCCGTCGCGAGCGTCATCCGCATCGAGGACGTCGCCTCCTGGGCCGACGGAGCCGAGAAGAACGACTAGGCAGACGCTGCCCGGCGATTCTCGTTGATTCATGAATAAGCACGTGGGTCAATCAATAGCGACCTGGTGTTTTGATAAAGCAACCCCCTCTTTCGTTCATGAATGAAAGAGGGGGTTGCTTGATGAGAGAGGGTGAGCCGCAAGCTCGATACGCGATGGCGGCGGCGATCCATGCGGTTCGGGCCCTGGGTTCCGTAATCACATCACCATTATGGTACGCATACCAATTCCCGCGCATCAAAAGGAACCTAGAATGGTCTACTACTCTATGGGTCCGCACATCTCAAGGAGCACTATGGCCTGGATTCTCGCCGCCGTCGTCTACGTGCTGGTCGCCGGCGCCTCGGCATTCGCCGTCTTTTCCGGATCGCCGTTCAACCTGGTCACCCTCGCGGCGGCCTGCCTTGCCGCCGGCTTGCGCACGGCGTTCATGATGCACATCTACAAGATGCAGGGTGCGCTTCCCGCACGCCATCACGGGCTGTCGCTCAACGTTCTGGCGGCCGGCGTGTGGATCTACATCGAGACGGCCCTCGCCTGCGTGCTCGCCGTCTACGGCATCGGCCTGATCTGCGCGCACGAGACCACGAGCTCGGCGGCCATCGGCGTCGCCTTCGCCGCGTTCCCGGTGGGCCTCATCCAGCCCTGGAAGGCGCCGAGCGCGACCGAGGGATAAAGAAAGCGAATCGGAGACGGGCGCCTAATAGCCCATCGCCTCGAGAACCGCCTCGTCGTTGCCGAAGAAATGGCCGATCTCGTGGATCACGGTCTTGCGAACCTCGGCGTGGATGGCATCGCGCTCCTCGAAGCACCGCTCATGGGGCCCTTTGAAGATCGTGATCACGTCGGGCACGTCACCTTCGCCGTAATACACGCCGCGCTCGGTCAAGGGAATGCCGTCGTACAGGCCGAGCAGCTCGTCGTCGCACACCTCGGCCAGATCGCTGTCGATCGCGGCGAGCTGGTCGTCGTCCGGCTCGTCGGCAACCGTCACGATCACGTTGTCGAGCGCCTCGAACAGATGGTCGGGGATCTCGTCGAGGGTATCGGCCACGACGCCCTCGAACTCTTCGTCGGTCATGCGATACATCGGCATCAGCCCTCGTCCAGCCACTCGAGCGCCAGGTCGAGCCAGCGCGCCACGTGCGCATCCACGTGCTCCTCGTCGGCACCGGTCTGGTCGGTCGCGAGCGACAGGCCGTGGCGGCCATGGTGGAAGATGTGGCAGTCGACGTCCACGCCCACGCTGGTGAGCGCCTCGACGTACACCAGCGTGTTGGACACCGAGACGAAGCCGTCGTCGGCCGTGTGCCAGATGAACGTGCGCGGCGTGTCCTTCCCCACCAGCATCTGCGCCGCAGCGTATCCGGCGTCGTCGGTCAGCGCCTGCGCGTACACGTCGTCATTTGGCCAGCCGCAGGAGAAGTCGATCACCGGGTACCCCAGGATCTGCGCCGATACGGACAGGTCGCGCCCGAGTCGGCCCATCTCCAGCGCGAACGGCCAATCGTGGGCGACCGAGGCGTACACGGCGGCCAGGTGCCCGCCGGCGGAGAAGCCCGCGAGCACGATACGGTCCTCGTCGATGTCCCACTGCTCGGCGTTCTCGCGCACCTCGAGCACCGCATGCGCCAGGTCGCGCAGCGCATAGGGCAGAAGCGTCTTGTCTTGGGCGGCCTCCGCCGGATCGAGCACGGTGTAGTCGAGCACGAACGCCTGGAACCCGCGCGCCGCGAACGCGAGCGCCACCGGTTCGCCCTCGCGCTCGGAGCACATGTGGTACCCGCCACCCGGGCAGATGATCACCGCTGGGCGCAGCCGGCCCGCCTGGGCGGGGATGTTGTCCTGGAGATAGCAGGTGAGCGTCGCCACCTTGTCGCCGTAGTCCTGACGCGGCAGATCGATGGTCATGAAGCGCATGGGGTTTCCTCTCGTGTTGTCGACAGTCTAAGAATACCCGCTCGCGCCCCGCTCATTCCGAGGCTACTCACCCGTCCACATCACCTGTCCCGCCTCATCGATCAACCCGGTTGCCAGCGCCTCCCAATCACGCTGACGATACGCCTGGACGTGGCGCTCGACAAACTGAGCCGTGATGTCGTCACCTTCGTCATCCAGGACCTGAACGTCCCGTTCGGAAGCCTGCTCGAACACGATCTGCATCATCTCGCGAAACTTCTCGCTCTGAGCAATCTCGCGTGCCAGCTGCTCTTCGGAAACGGCAGGCGGCTCCCACGTCTGCCGCGCGGGCACAAGCACGTCGCGGGCCATGGCGCCGAAACCAATAACGATGGTGACGGCGATAAGAATCCCTATGATCGATTTCGCACGTTTCATCATCTGCCCCCCTTAAGCGAGATCTCCACTCATTTTGCTGCGCAAACACATCTCTATGATGCAAGGGCTCATCGACGACCCTGTTCGACCATGTATAGCAATGCCTCGGCAAGCTGATTTCTAGAATGAACACCCAGCGTGCGATATGCCGATCGAAGCTGGGACTTCACGGTGTTCCTGCTGACAAACCTGTCCGATGCGATGTCGTTTGTCCGAGCTCCACTGGCGTACGATACCGCGACTTCAGCCTCCGCCCAAGAAAGGCCTGCCTGCTGGGCGATCTCGACGAGCGCTACCCGACCCCGCCTCACTAAATCGCTGCGCACGCCCTCTTCTCTCAACAAGGAAACCAATGCCCAGCATCCCATGGGCACCGCAAGCGAGAACAGCGCATACGCCGCATTGCCGGCGCTTCCGGCAAACCATCCGAGAACAAGCGTTGCGAATGGAGAGGCTGCGGCACCTACAAGAAGGGGAATCAGCATCGGAAGCATGACCGCCCGCCCTGCGCCCTGAGGCATACTCTCGAATGCAAGGGCGCCCTGAAGCACGGCTCCCATCATCGCAATGGATATGATTCCCCATCCAAAAGCATCGATGAAGCCGCCTGATGCACCTAAAAGGACGAGCGCGCATGGGACCGCCAACAGGGAAACGAGCGCTGGGCGCGTGCGGAGCAGGCTCGTCTGAGCCAGCCGACCCTGAAGGAGAAGCATGACGATGCGGACCATCAATCCTATGACGCATGCAACGAGCAACGAGCCGATATCCGAGCGAAACGGCACCCCACCCCGGGCAATCGCCAATCCGACGCACCCCTCCCACATCCCACATGCAAGCAAGGCGAACTGCCGAAGCGCATCGATGCGCTTCCATTCCGTGAGACGGCACGGCATCGAACCTGTGGGCGATGCGGTCTTGTCCGCACAGTCAATCCCACCTTGAACGCTGCCAATCCCGCCGCAAGCGATGAGGCGAGCCGCAATCGAGCACATTCCAGACAGGGCGATACACGCGACCGAAACGAACATGTCTGAAGCGCCAAGCGCTCCCGCGATCAGCAGGGCGATAAAGGCAGAAGGGATGGAGGCGATCCAAGCCCAACAAGCATGGCGTGACACAAGCGCATTCGTGCGGATCACAAAGGCGGTGTGGAATCCTATGAGAGCAATCGACACCAGTGCAGCCAGCAGGCTTATCCCCGAGCGCACATGCGATATGTCAAAGAGGTTGCGCACGGCATCTTGCGTATCCAAGGGTCGATCCTCTGGAAGCAGCAATACCCATACCACCAGGCAGAGCAGCAGGCAGCACCCAAAGCATCCCATGAGGCGGAATCGACCAGTACTGTCACCCGTGATAATCTTGCCTCCCGTGCGCTTCGCGGAGACAAAATCCCTACCAAATATCGAGCACGCAATCACGAGAAGCATAAGACCGACCGGCACCTGCTCTGCAATAGCGCGGAAGTAGGAGGCCCCCTGCAGCGAAACTACGCGCGTCGCCGCAGCAAGCCATGAAACCGCCAGCGCTATCACCGCCACAGCGGAAAGGGCTTGCCCAACGCGCGTCGCATTCTCTGGAACCAACGTTTCCCTTGGCGCAACGAGGTTCTTCGCTGCCTCCTTGCACCATTCAGGCGTGCGATCTTCGACGTAAAGCGAAACGGCATCTTGTGGGATGTCTCTCGCCATCTTATCGATCGCCTCGGCCCGGTTCTTCACGCCGAGCTTTACATAGGCGCGCGACGCATAGCTCGCCACGGTCGACTTTGCCAGGCCAAGGCCCCGCGCGATAGCCGCGAGCGATTGTCCGTCACCGATGTAGGACAAAACTCGAGCTTCTCCGGAAGACAGCGCCCAGTTTTCCCTCATCCATTGCGCACGCGGCCCATCAGCGCCCTCGCCATCCGGCCCGGCCGTTCCCTCAACGTGACCAGGATCATCAACGCAGCCATCGGAACGACGACGTAACGCAAGCATTCCTATTGCACACAAGGCCAAAAACACAATTCCGCAGCTCAGGATATCGCGCGTCGTCGCCGCATAGAGCGCGGACGTAAGAAGCATCGCCGCAACTGAATATACGGGAAGCAGTATGAGGGCGCGCGCAACCGCTGGAGCGTCAATCCCGTCAGACTCGTCATGCATGGCAAGCCGCATCATCGCTACCGTCACCAACGAAAGAGCCGCATGAACAAACGCGGCGTCGTGCCCGCCGCAGAATCGCGCCACTTCGATTCCAAACGTCCACACCGCCACACAGCAAAACGTGCGCAGAACCGATGCGCCGTCCACCTCAACGTGCCAATAGCGAGAAAACAGGGTCATCGGCATGACCACCAGCAGCGCTCTGAGAACGATGAAAAGATACGGATGCGACTCTGCTCCCCACGGCATTTGCGCCGTGGCGTTCACCGCATATGCGACCTCACTATATGCAGCGCAAAGCATAAGCAGCGAGAGGCTCCGCAGCATGATATCGGGCACGTGCAGCACATAGCGAATTTGACCGTCAAGCGGCTGAGCGCGCCTCCGTCCCGCACCAATAGAAATCGCTCGGCACGCAAAACCGAATCCGACCACGTAATACGCCGACATTCCGCCAAAGAGGAGGAGGACTGACAGCCCTATGAAAAGGGTGGTCGCCGCAGTCATCAAGAAGCGCGGTCCACGCCCCTTCGCAATTGTCACCACGTCGCAAACCAGCACGCCCAACGTCAGCACGCGCAAGATTCCAGTGACCGCAACCATGTAGCAGGCAGCTGTCAGCGCCGAACCGATATGCGCTGCAGATAGCAGCACATACACAAACAATCGCGTGGCAGAAGCCGAGCCCCACGTCCTCACGCGGTACGAGCGCCACCAAAGCGTGCAGACGAGAAAAGCCGTCAGTCGAACGACAACATGGTAGGCGGGAAAATCAAGGTCGATGCTCCACGCCACAAAACCCGACAGGAAAAGATCCTGACCGGAGAGATTGACAAGCCCCACGCAAACCTGCGCAAGATATCCGACGACGAGGGCGAGATATACCGCATCGGGAACGTTCGACAACTTAGGCGACACTGCCCGAATCGTTCTCATGCTTTCTCCGCCCTTTCCAAAGCGCGCCATGATGGTGACAACATGCCGCCGATCAAACGCTCTATCAATATGGCAAACAGGAGCTCTTCATCTTCTTCATAAGTGTATTGATGTTCCAGCGCGCGTATGCCGTACGGCAAGGGTGAAATGCGGTTTTCCCAGACCTTTGCGAGATCTGCGAGTGGCCGCCGTCCTTGACTATCCGAAATCCCGCCTTGCAGATACATCTGCTCCGGCTCATCCCCGTAAAACGCCGGGCACCGCATGGGCTCTCCGCGCGAATGTCCGTGCGGGCGCACCGTGCCCGCAGCATCTGTCGTATCATGAAAGGGTTATCAAACCGCATGGCTGAAGGTACCGGGCGCCCGCGCGCCATCCGGCATCCGCCGCCCCGCGGAACAAGACCGCATCTGCACAGGAAGGCAGGAATCAATGGTCCAACGCATCTATGTGGAGAAGAAGCCGGGCTTTGACGTCGAGGCCGCGCAGCTCAAATCCGAGCTCGTGGGCATCCTGGGCGTCGCGCGCCTCGAAGGGCTCCGCCTCCTCAACCGCTACGACGTCGAGGGTGCCGACGAGGAGCTGTTCGCGCGCTGCACGCCTGTGGTGTTCTCCGAGCCCCAGGTCGACGTCACCTATGATGAGCTGCCCGAGGTGCCCGGCGCCACCGTGTTCGCGGTGGAGTTCCTTCCCGGCCAATTCGACCAGCGCGCCGACTCCGCAAGCGAGTGCATCCAGCTCATCAGCCAGGGCGAGCGCCCCGTCGTGCGCTCCGCCAAGGTCTACATCCTCACCGGCGAGCTCACCGATGACGACGTCGAGGCCATCAAGCACTACGTGGTGAACCCGGTCGAGGCGCGCATCGCCTCGCTCGATAAGCCCGAGACGCTCACCACCGAGATCCCCGATCCCGAGCCGGTCGAGGTCCTTCACGGCTTCTGCGAGCTCGACGAGGCGGGGCTGTCCGCGATGATCTCCGACCTGGGCCTTGCCATGGACGAGGCGGACATCGCGTTTTGCCAGGAGTACTTCCGCGGCGAGCATCGCGACCCCACCATCACCGAGATCCGCGTGATCGACACTTACTGGTCCGACCACTGCCGCCACACCACCTTCGGCACCGTGCTCGACGAGGTGAAGATCGACGACGCGGTGGTGCAGGCCGCCTTCGACCGCTACATGGAGATCCGCCATGAGCTCGGCCGCGACGAGAAGCCGGTGTGCCTCATGGACATGGGCACCATCGGCGCCAAGTACCTGAAGAAGACCGGCCAGCTCAAGAACCTCGACGAATCCGAAGAGATCAACGCCTGCACGGTCAAGGTGACCGTCGACGTGGACGGCGAGGACCAGGACTGGCTGTTCCTGTTCAAGAACGAGACCCACAACCACCCGACCGAGATTGAGCCGTTCGGCGGCGCGGCGACCTGCATCGGCGGCGCCATCCGCGACCCGCTCTCCGGCCGCAGCTACGTCTACCAGGCCATGCGCGTCACCGGCGCCGCAGACCCCACCGTCCCGGTGTCCGAGACGCTCGCCGGCAAGCTGCCGCAGCGCAAGCTCGTGACCACCGCCGCCGCGGGCTATTCGTCCTACGGCAACCAGATCGGTCTGGCAACCGGCCAGGTCTCCGAGCTCTATCACCCCGGCTACGTGGCCAAACGCATGGAGATCGGCGCCGTCGTGGGCGCCACGCCCGCCGACCACGTGCGCCGCGAGTGCCCCGCGCCCGGCGACAAGATCATCCTGCTCGGCGGCCGCACCGGCCGTGACGGCATCGGCGGCGCCACCGGCTCGTCCAAGGCGCACAACGTCGAGTCCATCGAGAAGGACGGCGCCGAGGTCCAGAAGGGCAACGCCCCGATGGAGCGCAAGCTGCAGCGCCTGTTCCGCCGCGGCGACGCGTGCCGCCTCATCAAGCGCTGCAACGACTTCGGCGCGGGCGGCGTGTCTGTCGCCGTGGGCGAGCTTGCCGACGGCCTGTACATCGACCTGGACCAGGTGACCAAGAAGTACGAGGGCCTGGACGGCACCGAGCTTGCCATCTCCGAGAGCCAGGAGCGCATGGCCGTGGCCGTGGCCGAGGACGACGTCGACGAGTTCATGGGCTATGCCGCCGAGGAGAACCTCGAGGCCAACGTCATCGCCGAGGTCACCCATGAGCCGCGCGTCCGAATGGCGTGGCAGGGCGTGGCCATCGTCGACCTCACCCGTGAGTTCCTCGCCTCCAACGGCGCCCCCAAGCACCAGGCCGCACATGTCGGCGCCCGCTCCGTGTGGCAGCCGGCCTGGGGCGGCGAGACGCTGTCCGAACGCATGAGGAACCTGGTCGGAGACCTCAACGTGTGCTCCAACAAGGGCCTCTCCGAGCGCTTCGACTCCACCATCGGCGCGGCGACCGTGCTCATGCCCTTCGGCGGGCGCACGCAGCTCACGCCGGCCGAGGCCATGGTCGCCAAGTTCCCCGTGGACGGCGAGACCACCACGGCGTCCGCCATGGCATGGGGCTTCAACCCCTTCCTGATGGAAGCCGACCAGTTCGCCGGCGCGTACCTGTCGGTCGTCGAGTCCGTCTCCAAGCTCGTGGCCGCGGGCTTTGCGCACGAGGACGCCTACCTCACGTTCCAGGAGTATTTCGAGCGCCTGCGCACCGAGCCCGAGCGCTGGGGCAAGCCCGTCGCGGCGGTGCTCGGCGCCCTCATGGCGCAGGTCGACCTCGGCATCGGCGCCATCGGCGGCAAGGACTCCATGTCCGGCTCGTTCGAGGACCTCGACGTGCCGCCCACGCTCGTCTCGTTCGCCGTGGCCGTGGGTGAGGCCTCCGGCGCCGTGTCACCCGAGTTCAAGGGCATCACGCACCGCGTGGTGCGCATCGCCCCGTCCGTCTACGGCGAGGACTGGCGCCCCGACGCCGCCCAGCTGCTCGACACGTTCAAGCTCGTCGAGAAGCTCGCCGACGCGGGCTGTGCGCTCGCCATCTCCACGCCGGGCTACGGCGGCAGCGCCGAGGCGCTGTTCAAGATGTGCCTCGGCAACCAGATCGGCCTGGAGCTCGCCGAGGACGTCGACATCGACAGCCTGTTCGAGCCGATGTACGGCAGCTTCATCGTCGAGCTTTCCGACGACGCCGACGAGGTGCTCGCCGGCGCGCCCGACGACCTCGTGATCGAGCCTATCGGCACCACGGTCGAGGCGTACGTGCTCGACACCGCCGACGAAACCATCGACCTCGCTGAGCTGCAGGAGGTCTGGGAGAGCGCCATCGAGGGCGTGTTCCCCTACCGCACGCCTGCCGACGAGGCCTCGCAGCTTCCCACAGTGGAGCCTGTCACCTTCAGGGCTTCCGCGCCGCATGTGTACACAGGCGAGAAGTTCGCACGCCCGCGCGTGATCATCCCCGTGTTCCCGGGCAACAACTGCGAGTACGACACCGCGCGCGCCTTCCGCGCTGCCGGCGCGGTGGCCGACACGTTCGTCATCAACAACCTCACGCCCGAGGCGGTCGCCGATAGCACGCGCGAGCTGGCGCGCCGCATCCGCGAGAGCCAGATCGTCATGATCCCGGGCGGCTTCTCCGGCGGCGACGAGCCCGACGGCTCCGCCAAGTTCATCACGGCGTTCTTCCGCGCGCCTGAGGTAACCGAGGCGGTGCGCGAGCTGCTGCAGAGCCGCGACGGCCTGATGCTCGGCATCTGCAACGGCTTCCAGGCGCTCGTGAAGCTGGGGCTCGTGCCCTACGGCGACATCGTCGACGCCACGCCGGATGCGCCCACACTGACGTTCAACACCATCGGCCGTCACCAGAGCCGCCTGGTGCGCACGCGCGTGGCGAGCAACCTGTCGCCCTGGCTGTCCGCCTGCACGCCCGGCGACGTCTACACCGTCGCCATCTCCCACGGCGAGGGCCGCTTCGTCGCCAACGACGAGGTGCTCGCCAAGCTCGTGGCGGGCGGCCAGGTCGCCACGCAGTACGTGGGCGAGTCCGGCGTGCCTTCCATGAACCTTGACGTGAACCCGAATGGCTCCGTTGCCGCCATCGAGGGCATCACCTCGCCCGACGGGCGCGTCTTCGGCAAGATGGGCCATGTCGAGCGCCGCGGCGAGGGCCTGTACGCCAACGTCCCGGGCAACAAGTTCATGCCGATCTTCGAGAGCGGCGTGGCGTACTTCGCGTAACGAGGCGCTTCCTGCCGGCAGGGGTGTCGCAGGGGCGTTAGGGCGGTCCGGATGCATCCGGGCCGCCCTCTTTTTTGGCGCGTCGGGCTCGCGACGCCGACCCTGCGCAATGGGTTGGTTGGGGACGGGTTCGTTCCAACCCATATCGGCCCCGGAAGGCGCCCAGAGGTGGCTCCGCCGCCCAGAATTGCTGAAAAATCGACGTTATGAGCGAGTGGGATCCGAGGGCCGATGAATCCGCACCCGCCGCGCGGCCGCGACCTGCGGAAACGCCGGAGCTGATGGCGCCGTTTCCGGCGGGTCCGGAATCAACCCGCTCATAACGTCGATTTTTCAGCGATACTTCCGCCCGAAACCGCCGCTGGGGGCCACGGGCGGCATGCACCCCGCCCTGGGCATCCCGTTGGCGCCGGCCGCCCGCCGGACCGGCTGGGGCGAGACGGATCGAACAGCGTTTCCCAGACTGGGGCCGATGACACAGAGCGGACGGTCTGACACACTAACAGCAATTTGCAGACCCCCTATAGCGTGTCAAAGCGTCCGCTCTGTGACATCGGCCCCGTGGTGAAAACCTTAAGTCAGTGTTTCCCAAGGACATCGTTGAACACGCCGCCCCTTCTCAGGGCGGGAATCGATTCGGAAACACACGCCTGCTACCATCGTGATCAGGGGCCGATGTTGTGCCCGTTCCGCAAGAGAAAGGACGACCCATGAGCCTGTGGACCGAACTCGACAAGCTGAAGAGCGCCACCTGGGTGGAGCTCTCCCATCCGCTTACCGACGACAGCCCGTACTGGGCAGGCATCCCGGCGGGGTCGGTGGAGCTCTGCCGCACCGTGTTCGACTACGACGAGGAGATGCTCTCCTGCCGTATCCATACCTACAAGTTCCCGGGTCAGTTCGGCACGCATATCGACTTCCCCAACCACTTCACACCCGGCGCCGCCGGCGCCGAAGCATACGGCGCCACCGACATGGTGATGCCGCTCGTCGTGATCGACCTCACGCCCAAGATCGCGGCAGAAGGCCCCGACGTGGCCATCACGGTCGACGACATCGAGGCGTGGGAGACGGAGCACGGCCGCATCCCCGCCGGCGCGTTCGTGGCGCTGCGCACCGACTGGTCGAAGCGCTGGCCCGACAACGAAGCGCTCAACAACTTCGACGACGAGGGCGGCGAGCACTGCCCCGGATGGTCCATGGGGGCGCTGCAGTTCCTCTACAACGAGCGCGACATCGCCATGAACGGCCACGAGACGTTCGACACCGACGCGAGCTATCTTGCCGCCGAGGCAGGCGACCTCGCCTGCGAGCGATGGGTACTCGACCAGGGCCACCTGCAGGTCGAGGTGATGGACAACCTCGACAAGGTGCCGGCGACCGGCGCCATCGTGTTCGTGAGCTGGCCGCGCATCGAGGGCGCCACCGGCCTGCCTGCGCGGGTTGTCGCGGCTTATTAGTTTTTGCTTTGGTGAGATTGAGGACCGTCCCCGCCTCCGGAGCGCTTGATGCCGCCGGGGCGGGGCTTTTCATGGTTTGGGGCTTCCGAAACGCGTAAGGGAATCGCTGTACCCGCCCGTGCACGAAACCGCACCTTGGTAAAAGGTTTTAGCAAGGTGCGAGAGCACTTCGTTTTGAATTTGGTATCAACTCTTGGGCAATAAGGGCCGCTTTTGGGCGAATCGGAGGCGCCTCCCGGGCCCCCTGAGATAAACCAAGCAGAGAACCCGCAGGTCACAGTCTTGTCAGATATGGCCGTTTCCCATCTATACTTCCCGATTTGATACCAAATTCATTTTTTGAATATAGTAACCCCCTCTGTCCTGCGGTTTTGCGGCGCGATTTCCCCACCGCGCTCTTAACGGTAGCTTCGGATAGGCCTACAAGCCCTTTTGAACATCGCTCTCAGAAGCGATGTTCGGTTGCGACCCCGCTGCCCCATCACGCCCTCCGCTCTGCATACAAATCCATACCCAGCATCGTCAGCACGTTGAGGGCTTTGCCTATCTCGGCGGTCTCCTTGCCGTTTTCCAGCTGCGAGAGATACGTGATCCCCACGCCCGACACATCCGCAAGTTCCGTTTGGGTCATGTGCTGCCGTTTTCGCTCGTCTCTGATAAGGCGGCCGAGGTCGGCCGTGTCGGAAAGCGGGATCATGGGGACTCCTTATGCGTTCGCATAAACTGGCAGTGATTCGAGTTTAGTTTATGCGAACGCATAAGGCAAACTGATGCGTGTTGGCTGTTGAGATACTCCGAGATCCTCGGTGAAGTCTGTTGCGGTCCTCGTTTTTTTCAAAAAAGTCTTATGCCAACAATTCATTTTGTATATACTGCCGCGCACGACGGCAGCTGCGTCCGCCAAACGCATGCGAATCGAAGTTCACCGATTCTGGAGTATGGAGCACCGCCTGCCCAGAAATGTTATGGCATCATGGGCGATCTCACGCGCTGACTTCAATCAACAATCGGCTAAGTGATTGACACCCTATGCCAGTGGTATCGTGTTAATGAGTGCCCCGGTGCGACCGCTGCTTGCAAGTCCCCGGGGCCAAGCGCTATCTACAGAAAGCGCCTATACGCTGGAAGCAACCGAAATCGAGTAGTAACCCAATCTGGTAACGCCAATCAGCCCGAACGGTACCGCCTGTCAACAACCGGCGGTACCGCGAGCAGGCTCCCCTGGTACCGATGCGGCTTCCTCCGCTTCGCGAAATACTCGCGCATGCTCGGCCCGTCGAGGTCGATGCGGCGCGTTCCGGTCACCCATCATGTCGGCCAACCTGGCGAAGCACGCGGTGAACAGCCCGCGGCACACAGCGTCACCGAGCGTCCGTCCGAGGAAGCTCTTGCTGCACCCCATCTTCGAGATCATGGCGACGACCTCGCAGGCCTCGACCCGCTCGCACTCCGAGAGACGGGCGACGCGGCTGCGGCCGAGTTTTCGCTCCCTCGGGAACGCGACGCCCTCGACGCAGGTGGAGGGGGACTTGAGGCGGACGTCGCGCACGAGCTTGGCGACCTTGCGGTCGCGACAGGCGGAGGTCTCCGCCTCGATCGGCATCTCCATCCGCTCCTCGAAGGCATGGCGATCGCAGAAGTCGTCCTCGACCATTTCGCGGAGCCTTTCGTCCATCGCTTGAGTGGTGATATTGGCTGTTAATCAGCTCAATCGTTTGTTTCTAATGCATATGCATAGCGATTATAGGGTAGATTGCTATATAGCTAAAATAGTCCAGTAGAAGGAGCTGACCATGAGTACAACCACCATCACACTTGATGACGACGTTAAGCGCCAGACCGTCGAAATTCTCGACTCCATCGGCATGTCGCTGAGCGGCTACTTTAACCTCGCCGCGCGCCAGCTCTGCATCACCCGGCGCGTGCCGTTCGACATCGTCGCGCCCGAGCCCGAGCCCACCGAGAAGACGAGGCGCGCACTCGTCGCTGCAGAAGCCAAGGCCCTCGGCCTTATCCCCGATGACGCCCCCGGCTTCACCGATGCAGACGAACTCATCTCGTTCCTCGACAGCCAGGGGGAGTAACCGTGTATGAGGTCAAACCCGAACCGCAGTTCCAGACCGACTACCGGCGCGTGATGCGTGAACACCCCGAGCTAAAACCTGAATTCCGGGCCGCCGTCCGCGAACTCATGCAGACGGGCAGCGTCTCGGAACACTACCGGCCCCACGTGCTGCAAAACCCCGGAGGAAACTACAACGGGCATATTGATTTCCATCTCTCCGACGGCAAAACAGATGTGATCGTCCTCTACGTCCCCCACAAGACGAACCCGATAATCCGTCTCGTCCGCATGGGATCGCATGACGAGCTGTTCCGTGGCAAGGTGCGGTAATTGGACGAAGCGTTTTCGATACATGCATTCGATCTCTTCTAGAAATGCAAAACGAACCGTTGAAGCATCGGATCGAACTCGCCGGGAGTCTGCTACCCTCGCGAAGAATGGCGCTATTCGCCGTTTCCACACATGTTGCGCAAGTGCACAATAAAACAATCTGCCCCGTCTGGTTGCAGGCGTGTGCTCCTTAATTGGAGGTCTCCGAAAGTCTGCCTTTCGCAATGAATCCCTCGCCGCATAGGATGACCGGAGGCAGCAGGAAGTTGTTGGCATCATGGGCGACCTCACGCGCCGACATAATATGGTTCCATCTTCTGCAGCTCGAGCGTCGTATTGTCCGGCGCGATCAATTAATGCGTACTCCCACCCTAGGTTACCGCCCAACGTGGCAAGGACGGTCCGGGGGATAAAGCCACTCAATACGAGCCCTACGACGACGTCCCGACCATCGGTTTCATCGTTATATTTCGAGGAATACCTCCGCAGCAACGCGCACCTTATCTACCGGTGCGCCGCGAGCAAAGGGGTCGGAGTCGCCTAACCCAATTCTTGTAGAGCGATATCGTACCCGCTCCGGTGCTCACTCGCTGTCGTCGTCGCACAGCACGCGCTCACCATCCACCAAACTCAGCACCTCATGAAACAAGGCCGCTTCCTTTGTGGGCGCACCATAGCCGCATGGTCCTCATGCCCCCAGCGAGGGGTCGATTGCCAGATACTCATCCAGCCGAGTCTCCTCAAGCGCAGCCACCATATCCGCAAAGGGGCCGAGCTCGCCGTGCACGGCATGCGCCTCAAGCGCATCGTAGTACTCGATTCGCTGCTCCTTCGCAACGGGCACCGGCAGAAAGCCGGCGAGCATGAGCTGGTAGTTCATGAGCATGCGCGCCGTGCGCCCGTTGCCGTCCACAAACGGATGGATGCGCACGAGCTCAGCGTGGGTCCATGCCGCAAGCTCTATGGAGTTGCTGTCCGCCGTCCCGGCAAGACGCGCAAAGAATTCCTTGACCTGCGCGTGCATATCCTCCCCAACAGGCGGCACAAAGCCGGCGCCGGGTATACGCACCCCCACGTTGCGATATGTACCGCCCGGCAGGATATTCTCGAGCAGGAGCATGTGGATATCCTTGGCGATGTTCTCCGTTGGCGCATCGCCCTTGGCAACGTGTTCTTTCACGTAGTTGAACGCCTTGCGATGGTTTGCTACTTCGTAAATCTCGCGCAGGAACTTGCCGCCGACCGACAGTCCGTCCTCCAAGATCGCCTTGGTCTGCACGAGCGTAAGCGTGTTGCCCTCGATGGCGGTGGAGTTGTGCGCATATTCAACGTCAAAGCTGCGCTCGAAGCTCTCCAGCGCCACAGGATCGATAGCGCCCAAGATGACGTGCAGCCGATCACGCTTGCCGCATATGCGGCTGTAGTCCATATGAAGCGTGCCTCGTTTCATCGACCGGTTCCTCTACTCCATCATGAAGCAAAGCCCGCACCGCCCTGCCACCATTATGGAGACACGACGGACACAACCGCACCGGTTCTGCCGTCACGCAGAGGGTCATGAATATGTATGGCTCAACCCAGCGCTAGATTCAGGCAATTTGACAGGCATGAGATGGGGACCGGAAGATCAACGCTGGACCCAGCATGAAACGACCCTGTATAACGGAGAAAAGGTACACATTTTGAAGGGGTGTCCGTTTAACAAAAGGCAAGAGTGGGCCACGCGTGAGGAGCTGCGGTTTCTTTACACGCCGCATCGCGTCCGTGTGTATAATGGGGTCCGTAATATGAACCTAAAAAGGTGTACTTTTTGATGTCCTCGCCAGGCCCTCTACCTGCGCGAACACCTCGCTTCGCATGCCCGCGACCCAAAACAACGGACCGCGCATCCACCGGCGCGCCAAAAACTCCCTCACACACCGACACACAAAAAAGACCCGATCCGGCACATGACCGAATCGGGTCTTCCCCAACATATATCTAACGCGTGCCGAACTACGCGGCCCCGTTCGCACCAGGCTCAGCTGGTACTAACGCTCCAAACCGGACACCTCTGCAGGCAGCGGCTTCTTCAAGAAGGACAGGATCAGGCAGGCGACCACCGCGCCGACAACGAGCGCGAGAAGGTACATGACCGGGTTGCCGATGACCGCGATCACCCAGGCGCCACCATGGGGCGCAGGACTCGTGCAACCAAAGCCGGCAGACATCGCGCCCGCGATCGCGGCGCCGACGATGCAGGAAGGCAACACGCGCCCGGGATCGGCCGCGGCGTACGGAATCGCGCCCTCGGTGATGAACGACAGGCCCATGATGTAGTTCACGATGCCCGCCTTGCGGTTCTCGAACGTCCAGCGGTTCTTGAAGATCGTCGTGGACAGGGCGATCGCCAACGGCGGGACCATGCCGCCGATCATGACGGAGGCCATGATGATCTGACCGGTCGTGGTGCCGTCGGCGAGCATGGCGGTGCCGAACACGTACGCGGCCTTGTTGAACGGGCCGCCCATGTCGACCGACATCATGCCGGCGACCACGGCGCCCAGAAGCACGAGGTTGGTCGTGCCCATGCCGTTCAGGGCGGCCGTGAGCCACGAGTTGATGGCTGCAAAGATCGGGTTGAGGGCAAGCATCACGAGCCCGATCAGGAAGATCGCGATCAGCGGATACAGCAGCACCGGCTTGATGCCCTCAAGCGAGTCGGGCAGCTTATCGCACAGCCTCTCGAGGCCATACGTCAGGTAGCCGGCGGCGAAACCCGCGAACAGCGCCGCGATGAAGCCGCCCGAGATCAGCGCGGCCTGCGCGTCGGCGTCCATGGCGCTGGAGAGGTAGCCGAGCGTGAAGCCCTGCTTGGCGATCCAGCCGCCCACAAAGCCAGGCGCCAGGCCGGGGCGGTCGGCGATGGACATGGAGATGAAGCCCGCGAGGATCGGCAGCATGAAGTTGAACGCCTGGTTGCCGACGAGGTTAAAGAACGCGGCGAGCGGGGTGCTGGAGCCATAGGAGCTCGTGCCCATGCCGGCCTGGTCGAGCAAGAAGGAGATGGCCATGAGGATGCCGCCGCCCACGACGAACGGCAGCATGTGGGACACGCCGTTCATCAGGTGCTTGTAGACAGTGGAACCGATGCCCTCGGTCGAGGCGGACGCCGCCGGCGCGGACGAGCCGCCCTCGGCGTGGCAGATGGGCGCCTCCCCGTTCATGATGATGTTGATGAGACGCTCCGCGTCGTTGATGCCGGCAGAGACGTTGGTGGAGTACAGCGGCTTGCCGTTGAAGCGGGAGAGCTCGATGCCCTTGTCGGCGGCGATGATGATGCCGCGGCACGCGGCGATCTCCTCGGCTGTCAGCGCGTTCTTGGTGCCGACCGAGCCCTGGGTCTCGACCTTGATGGTGACACCCATCTGCTCGGCGACCTTCTCGAGGTTCTCGGCTGCCATGTAGGTGTGCGCGATGCCCGTGGGGCACGCGGTGATGGCGAGCACCTGCGGAAGGCCCGGATCTGCTGCGGCGTCTGTGCCGGCTGCGGCAGCGGCAGCCGCCTCGCGGGCGGCCTTGGCCTCGGCGGCCTTCTTCTCCTTCTCCGCCTGCTCGGCATCGTGGGCGGCCTCGGCCGTATCGATCACCGACAAAAACTCGTCGACCGTCTTGGCGGCGCGCAGGGCATCGGCAAAGTCCTCGTGCATGAGCAGCATCGAGAGCTTGGCGAGCACCTCGAGGTGCACGTTGGCCTGACCCTCGGGGGCCGCGATCATGAAGATGAGGTCGGAGGGCTTGCCGTCCGGCGCGTTCCAATCGACGCCCGCGGGAACCGTGATGGCGGCGAGACCGGGGCGCACGACGGCGTCGGTCTTGGCGTGCGGGATGGCGACGCCCTCGCCCACCGCGGTGCTGAACTGCGACTCACGCTCGAGCACCGCCGCGCGGTACTTCTCGCGATCGCTGATGGTGCCGCTCGCATCGTGCAGGTCGACCAGCACGTCGATGGCATCCGCCTGCGTGGCGGCCGCGACTCCCAGCTTTACCCCATTCTTACTGAACAACTCGGTTATTTTCATAGCGAACCCCTTTCCCCGGCATAAGCCAGCCCAGCCGCCAATATCTGACGGGCTCTGTAGGAACAGATTTGATATGGGCGACGCGCGAATTTTGCGCGCGAGCCGTTAACGATTGAAGGCGGCGAGCAGCGCCTCGACCTGGTCTCGCTCGGCGAGGCCCAGCGAGAACGCGCTCGCGGACCCCGTGCAGACGCCCATGGCAAACGCCCGCTCGACATCGCCTGCGCTCTCCAGCCAACCGGCAATGAAACCCGCGACCATCGAGTCGCCCGCGCCCACCGAGTTCACCACAGTGCCCGCGGGCGAGGGCCCTTCGACCACCTGGCCGTCCTCGGCGACCAGAACCGCGCCCTCCCCCGCCATCGAGACGAGCACGTTGCGCGCGCCGCGCTCCTGGAGCTTCTTCGCGTACGGAACCACCTCGTCACGTCGCTTGAGCTCAACGCCGAAGATCTCGCCCAGCTCGTGGTTGTTCGGCTTGATGAGGAAGGGCTTGAACGGAAGGACGTTGACGAGCAGGTCGCGCGTGGCGTCGACCACGATGCGGATGCCCCGGCCCTCCAGGCGCTTCATGATGCGCTCGTAGATGTCGCCGGGAAGCGCCGCGGGCACGCTGCCGGAGATGACCAGGATGTCGTCGGTAGCGAGCGCATCGAGCTTGGCGTACAGTTCATCGATGTCGCGCTCGTCGATATCGGGGCCGATGCCATTGATCTCGGTCTCCTCGTTCGACTTGACCTTGACGTTGATGCGGCTCATGCCGTGGCTGACCTCGATGAAGTCGGTGTCGATGCCCTGCAGCTGAAGGCGGCGCGCGATCTCGTCGCCGGTGAACCCGGCAAGAAAGCCGAGTGCGCAGCTCGGGTGGCCGAGGTTCTTGAGCACGATGGACACGTTGATGCCCTTGCCGCCCGCCATGACGGTCTCGCGCGTCACGCGGTTGACCGCGCCGAGCGCAAGGTCGTCGACTGCCACGACGTAATCGAGGCACGGGTTGAAGGTGACGGTGTAGATCATGGAAGGGCTCTCTTTCTTGGTCGACATGCCTGGTTTCTAGCGCCTAGCGCCCGTCCTGCCCGACTGCGGCGCAGATGATGTTCGCTGCGTCCGCGAGCTCGGGCGGGATGGACTCGGTGATGACGGTCGCATCGTCGAAGTCGGCGAAGGCGACCGGGGAGACGACGGAGAACTTGCTGGAATCGCAGAGCACGAAGGGGCGCAGGGTGCGCGAGAGCGCGATGCTCTTCACGACCGCCTCGCCGGTTTCGGGCGTGGTGAAGCCTTCGTCCGGCGTGGCGCCGTTCGTGCCGAAAAAGCCGATGGTGAAGCGGTAGCGGCGCAGCGCCTCGACCGTCTGCTCGCCCACAAGGGCCTCGGTGACCTGCTTGAGCTCCCCTGCCGGCACGAGCACGCGGCAGCCTTTGACGAGCAGCGCATGGGCGTTGGCGATGGAGTTGGTGAGGTAGGTGGCGTGCGTCTCCGTGATGAAATCGACGAGGCGCTCGGTCGTGGAGCCGGAGTCGATGTAGACGAAATCGTCGGGACTGATCAGCGAGGCGGCGCGGCGCGCGATCGCCGTCTTGGCCTCGGTGTTGACGCCATGCCGCTCGTTGACGGATTGATCGGACGCGACAACGGTGCGCGCGACGGCGGTGGCGCCGCCGTGCACCTTCACGATACGGCCCATCTGGGCAAGACGGGTCAGATCGCGGCGCACCGTGGATTCAGAGGCGTCCAGACGCTCCATCAGCTCGTTTGCCGTCATGGACCCATGCTCGTTGACCAGGTTGACGATGGTTTGAAGACGATCTTCCGCAAGCATCTGCGCTCCTCTCTATCGTGTCCAGCGAATGGCATCAAAACCATTCAAAAACATTCTAATTCGTTCACAACGAGAGCTTAGCACCAGAACCGTTCACTATCGGTCAAAATCGTTCATCGTACGTGAACGGTCGATTTCTCCAGGTGAACGGTTTTGAACGTCTCTGACCGATTTTGGTGCAAATTGGGGACGTACCTTGCGCGTGCATTCATGCACGCGCAAGGTACGTCCCCAATTTGCACCACGTCATCGGCCCCGGCAGCGTCCGACCCCAACGGCGCACCGCTTGCGCTATCCTTGTTCTTCGTATGCAACCCAACCGTATGGAAGGCAGGCGAATCCCCGTGACGAGACCCGGCACCAAGACCGCTGCGTTCAAGCAGGCCCTGCCGCTGTGCGTCCCCATCATGGCGGGCTTCGTCTTCCTCGGCATCACGTGCGGCGTGTACTCGAGCTCGCTCGGGCTGCCCTGGTGGATGCCGACGCTCATGTCCATCGCCATCTTCGGCGGCTCGGCGGAGTTCGTCGTCGCGTCCATGCTGCCGGGCGCGTTCGACCCGCTCACCGCCTTCCTCGTCGTCCTCGTGGTGCAGGCGCGCCACCTGTTCTACGGTCTGTCCATGCTCGAGCCGTTTCGCGGCATGGGCAAGAAGAAGCCCTACCTGATCTACGCCATGTGCGACGAATCGTTCTCCATCAACTATTCGGCCCACGTGCCCGCCTCGATCGATCGCGGCTGGTTCATGACGTTCGTGAGCCTGCTCAACCAGGGCTCCTGGGTCGTCGGGTGCACGCTCGGCGGCATCTTCGGCAGCATGATCCCCTTGCATGTCCAGGGCATCTCGTTCGCCATGACGGCCCTGTTCGTCGTCATCTTCATGGACCAGTGGCTCTCCGAGCCGAGCCACGCGAGCTCGCTGACCGGCCTTGCCGCCACGGCGCTCGCCCTCATGGTCTTCGGACCCGACAGCTTCTTGATCCCCGCCATGGTCCTCATCCTGGTCGTGGTCACCGCGGCGCGCGCCAAGCTGGAGCCCGTGTACGGCGATGCGGGCGAGGCGGGCGACGATTCGGAGGGTGAGTGCGCATGACGGTCATCCAGCAGATCATCACCGTGCTCGTGGCAGGCGCCGCAACCGTCCTCACCCGCTTTCTGCCGTTCGCGGCGTTTAGGCACGGCGCCCCGCGCTACATCCGCTACCTCGGCGACGTGCTGCCCGGGGCGGTCTTCGGCCTGCTCGTGGTCTACTGCGTGAAAGACGTCGACGTCATGGGAGGCTATCACGGCGCGCCCGAGGCCATCGGCATCCTCATCACCGCGCTTTCCTACCTGTGGCGCCGCGACATGCTGACGTCCATCCTCGCGGGCACCCTGTCCTATATGGTCCTCGTCAATCTCGTATTCGTCTGATGCGGGCGGCACGCGCAGCCCGCCTTGAGGAGATGACCGTCTTGCACATCGATCGCACGCGCGCCCTCGAGGCGTTCAACAGCTACGTCGCGCCCTACGACGCGGGCAATCCCCGCATCGCACTCAAGGTGGCGCACACCCTGCGCGTCGCGGACGTGTGCGATGCCATCGCACGCGACGAGGGCTTGGGCGACGAGGGCTGCGACCTCGCGTGGCTGTGCGGCCTGCTGCACGACCTCGGCCGTTTTGAGCAGCTGCGCCGATGGGACACCTTTGACGACTCCTGCAGCGCCAGCCATGCCGCGCTCGGCGTGCGCGAGCTGTTCGAGAGCGGCCCCGAGGCCGCGGGCAGCATCCGGCGCTTTAGCCCCTCGTCCGAGGAGGACGACCTCATTCGCGAGGCCGTCGGGCAGCACAGCGCACTGCGCGTGGACGATCGCCTCGATGCGCGCACGCGGCTGTTCTGCGACCTCGTGCGCGACGCCGACAAGATCGACATCCTGCGCGTGGCGAGCGAGAGCAGCGTGCAGACGATTCTGGGCATCGACGAGCACGCGTTTTTGGACAGCAGCATCTCGGACGGCGCGCGGCGCGCCTTTGCCGAGCGCCGCTGCGTGGCGCGCTCCGAGCGCACCGAGCCCGCCGACTTCCTCGTCGGGCTCATGGGGTTCATCTTCGAGCTCAGGTTTGCCGCGAGCCTCCGCCTCGTGCGCGAGCAGGGCTACCTGTACCGCATCCTCGACAACCCCTTCGGGCTCGGGCGCCCCTTTGCCGATCCTGCGACGCAGAAGACGTGGGAGCGCATGTGCGCCGAGATGAGGGAACTGGTCGAGAAGGACGCCTGACACCCTCGGCGGAACGGGTTGAAACGAACCCGTCCCCAACCGACCCCTAAATACCCGCTAAGTGTACCCAGCAAGTGTACCCAGAAGCAGCAGTGAGGGCCCTCTGAGAACGATCTCACTCGCACTTCTGGGTACAGTTAGCGGGTATTACACCCCATGTGCACCGTGGACAGCCCATCAGGCAAGTGCGTCGATCAGGGCCTCGGCCACCTCGATGCAGTCGCCGACCACCTTGTAGTGCGCCGCGCCGAATATGGGGGCCTCGGCGTCCTCGTTGACGGCGATGACGGTCTGCGCCCCTCCGATACCGGCCAGATGCTGGATGGCGCCGGACACCCCGAGGCTCACCAGCAGCTTTGGCGCCACCGAGACGCCCGTCTGCCCCACCTGATGCGGGTACTCCAGCCAGCCCGCCTCCACGAGCGGGCGCGTGCAACCGAGCTCCGCCCCGAGCGCGTCGGCGAGCCTGCGGGCGACCGCGAGGTTCTTCTTGGACCCGATGCCCCGGCCCACGACCACCAGGCGCTCCGCATCGGCGATCGAGCGGCCAGCGCCCACCGGCTCCGCGTCCACAACGCGCACGCGCGGCGCCACGGACGCATCGAGCGTCACGTACCTGATCTCGCCCGCGCGGGTCTCGTCTGCCGCGGGTGCGGCGAAGATACCGGGCCTCACCGTCGCCATCTGCGGACGATGGGCCGGGCACACGATCGTGGCCATGAGGTTTCCGCCGAACGCGGGCCTCGTCTGCTGCAGCAGGCCGGTTTCCGGATCCATCGCGAGCACCGTGCAGTCGGCCGTGAGCCCGGTCTTGAGGCGTACCGCCACGCCGGGCGCCAGCTCGCGCCCGAATGCCGTGGCGCCGTACAGGATGACCTCCGGCCGGAAGGCGCGTGCCAGATCGCAGATCCAGTGCGCGAACACCTCGGCGTCCGGGCGGGCAAGGCGCGCATCGCGGCAGACGAGCACCTCGTCGGCACCGGCGGCGACGAGGTGCCGCGGTACGGGTCGTGATGATCGTCGGCGTCTGTCCTGGATACAAGAGTGGCTGGTGATAAGAGAGAGGCGAGCGCGCGCGCGGGAGCAGCTGGAAGGCGACGTCCATGACATGACCGTCGGCATCCACCTGCGCGAACACCCATATGTCCCGATAGCTCGCCAGCTCCTGCGCATCCGCGGCGCCATCCTTGGCGATCGAGATGGCGTCGACCGGGCACGCGTCGACGCAGGAACCGCAGAACACGCAGGCGTCGCTCACCTGTGCGAACTTGCGCGGACCTTCCCATACCAGCTTGAGCGCGGACGACGCGCACGCCTTCACGCAGCGGCCGCATCCGATGCACCGCTCGCGATCGATCGTAAGCCCGCTCATCGACATCCCTCCTCGATCAACGCCGCGAGAGCCGCCGCCTGCTCGGCGGGAGAGCCCTCGATGGCGACCGCCTCCTGCGAGCGCTCGGGAACAAACGACCGCACGACCTGGGTGGGCGAGCCCGCAAGCCCCGTCCGCGACGTGTCGGCGTCGACGTCGGCGGCCGTCTTGACCGCAACGGGCGCTGCTTCCGCCGCCAGCACGCCCGGGATGCTCGGCATCCTCAGCTGCGCCGCGTCCTTGGCGACCGTGATGACCGCGGGGAGATCGACCTCGACGGTCTCGCGACCCCCGTCGCACGCGCGCCTCGCCCACAGGATGCGCCCACAGACCACCGGCTGCTCCTGCACATCGGTGATGCAGGGCATCTCGAATGCGCCGGCGAGCTCCGGGCCGATCTGCGCCGTGTCGCCGTCGACGGCCATCTTGCCGCACACGATCAGGTCGACCGCCTCATCGAGCTGGGAGATTCCGCAGCTCAGGGCATAGGTCGTCGCCAGCGTGTCCGCGCCCGCGAACGCGCGGTCGGAAAGCAGCAGGGCGTCGTCGGCACCGCGCGCAATGCAGTCGCGCAGAAGCCGCTCGGTATCGGGGATTCCCATGGACATGACGCTCACCCGAGTGCGCTCGCCCGCAGCGGAGCGCGCGTCCTTGATCGCCAGCGCGACCTCGAGCGCCGTGGCGTCGAACGGGTTGATGACCGATGCGCGGCCGTCGCGCACGATCGTATGGGTTTCCGGGTCCATCTTGACCTCCGTGGTCGAGGGGACCGCCTTGACGCACACCACGATATGCATGGCCTCACGCACCTCCTTCGCATAGATGCGGATCGAACAGGTTGCCGCGCCCCAGCTGGCAGAAGGGATCGAGCGCGAGCTTCACGCGCGCCATCTCGCGCACGTGGTCCTCGCCGTACATGGCGACAAGGAAGTCGCGCTTGAGCTTGCCGACGCCATGCTCCGCCGAGACGGCGCCGCCCATGGCACTGACCTGCGCCGCCCATGCGCCGAAGAGCTCCTTGCCCGCCTCATAGTCGGCCATGGAGCGCGGCAGCACGTTGACGTGCAGGTGGTTGTTGCCGATATGGCCCCATGCCGCCGACTCGAGGCCCGCCTCGGCAAGGCCGGTCCGGTAGAGCTCGATGACGTCGCGCAGCCGGTCGTCGGGCACCGACATGTCACTGCCGAGCTTGGTGATGCGCGCGTCGGTGCGCCGGCGCTCGTCGATGAGCATGTTGACGCTCTCGGGGACCGCGTGCCTGAAGAAGCGCTGCGTCTCGCGGTCGGTGTCGGTGCGCGCGACCCAGGTGCGCTCCGCGCTGCCGCCTTGCTCGTCCAGCACGTTGCGCAGACGGGCCAGGTCGGCCAGCGCCTGAGATTCGCCATCGCAGGCGAGCTCGACGTACACGCAGCAGCCCCACGCGTCGTCGAGGGCGGGCAGCGACGAAAAGGCGGTGCTCGCCGTGCGCTGGCGGCGCAGGATGTTCAGCGCCTGCGCGTCGAAGTACTCGAACGCCGCGGCGTCGCTGAGTGCGGGGCGCGCCGCGACCGTGAAGTCGACGGCCTGCGCCTCGTCGGCAAAAAAGCAGCTCACACCCCACGTGACGGTCGGAACCGGCATGAGCGCCACCTCGAGCTCGCTGATGACGCCGAGCGAGCCGTCCGACCCGATGAACAGGTCGACGGCATCCATGTCGTCCTCGACGAAATAACCCGAGGCGTTTTTGGTGCTCGGCATGGTATAGGTGGGCAGGTCCAGCTCGATGGCGCGCCCGCCCTCGGTCGTCAGCACGAGGTGCCGGCCGGTCGCGCGCACCGCCCCGCGGGGCAGGTCGAGCACGTCACCGTTCGCGAGCACCACGCGCAGCGCGCTTATGTGCGGGCGCATCGGGCCGTAGCGGTAGCTGCGTGCGCCGGAGGCGTTGCAGGCGGCCATGCCGCCCATGCAGGCCGAGATCTCGGTGGGATCGGTGGCGAAGAACTGCTCGGGCCCGTCGTACATGTGCTTGAGGACGGCGAGGCTCTCGCGGTCCCACCCGTCGGTGGGTAGCGTCTTGTTCGCCAGATGGCGGCGAAGCTCGGACAGGATCACGCCCGGCTGCATGCGCAGATAGTAGGTCCCCGCGTCGTCTCGACGAAGGCCCAGGTATCTATTTGCCCGCGAGAGGTTCATGATGTGGCCGCCCGCGGGAACGGCGCCCGCCGCGAGACCGGTGCGCGCGCCCTGCACCGTCACCGGGACGTGCTCGGACGCGGCCGCAATGCTCGTCAGCACCTCGCGGATCTCCTGCTCATCGCGCGGAAACGAGATCGATTGCGCGTCGCCCGTGCTGCGCGACTCGTCGCGCAGATACGCCTCGTATTCGGCCGTCATCGGTTTTATGTCCACCATGGGCGCACCTTTCTTTACTGAGGTAAAGTGGCAGTGCCCTCGATTATATGAAACGCCGAGGTGGGTTCTGTTGTGGAACGCAATTATGACAAGTGCGTGAACAGCGCATTTTCTATGCAAAACAGAATCTTTTACTAATAGTCACGCCGTCTACCAGCGCGTTTGGGCGATCTGTCGGATGCGCGTCGGAAGCGGGGCAAGAAGCGGCTGCTAGGCTGGGCGCGCTGCTTGCTGCGCGACCGCGCGCCCACGTGAAGGAGGCCCCATGGCTCTGTATCTGCCGAAACAGCACATCGTGATCGACGTCGTGGACGACCCGTGCTCCTCTCCGGTCGATCCGGATGCGTTTCCCGGTCTGACGGTCGTGCCGGTCACCTGCGACGAACTCGCACATCCCGAGCTCATATCGGAGATCTGCGGCCTGCAGTTTCCGCACGTGGCCGCGCCCGCGCAGCAAGCCTGATGGGTTGGCTGGGGACGGGTTCGTTTCAACCCATCGATCGTCGCCGCCCCTCGTCATTTGCTACTATTCCATAGTCGTGAAGATCCCGCCTCCGGCACGATCGGGGGCGTTTTTTCTGGAAACTGCCGATCGACGCCTTCCGAGCCCACCGCGAGAGACCGGCTCGAATAAGGACCGACCGGCATCCCCCACAACTGCAGGAGGTCGTCGGCGTGATCGGACTGGGAACGCTCATCAACGTAGCGTGCATCCTCGCCGGCGGCGTCGCGGGCCTTTTCGGCAGGCGCCTTCTGGTCCCCCGCGTGCAGGAGACCCTCATGAAGGCGACGGGGCTATGCGTCATCTTCGTCGGTCTCGCCGGCACGCTCGAGGAAATGCTCACCGTGAAAGACGGCGCCCTTACCAGCGGGGGAACCGCCATGATGATCGTCTCGTTCGCCGTCGGCTCTGCCATCGGCGAGCTCATCGACCTCGACAGCCGCTTTGTTCGACTCGGCAAATGGCTCAAGGAAAAGACCGGGAGCGAAGGCGACGCGGGATTCGTCAACGGGTTCGTGAACGCATCGCTGGCGGTCAGCATCGGGGCCATGGCAATCGTCGGCGCCATCCAAGACGGCATCGCGGGCGACTGGGGCACGCTTGCCTTGAAGGGCGCACTCGATGCCGTCATCGTCTGCGTGATGAGCGCCTCGTTTGGGAGGGGCTGCCTGTTCTCGGCGCTGCCCGTGGCGGTCATCCAGGGCTCCATCACCCTGCTTGCCCAGCCCATCCGCCCCATCATGACCGAGGCGGCGCTTTCCAACCTCTCGCTCGTAGGGTCCATGATCATCTTCTGCGTGGGCGTGAACCTCATCTGGAAGGGCACGTTCAAGCCGGCGAACATGCTGCCCGCCGTGGTGATCGCCGTCATCTGGGCGCTCGTGGTGCCATAGGGAAACACTGATGGGGACCGCCGATAATCGATTGATTTCGCGCCGGGTTCCCCTGTGGTGGGCGCCCGGCGCGAAGTGAACTGGCCAGCGGTTAACTAGACCAGCTTGCCGTTGCAGTGGTCAATCATGTGCTGGATCATCTGGGCTTCCCAATCGGTGAAGTCGCGACGACGGTTCTTGAGGGCGCCGTCGACCAGCTCGTCGTAGCTGACCTTGATCTTGATGAAGCGGGTGACCTTGTGGGCGTCCTCGTGCGACAGGCAGCGCTCCTCGCACTTGAACGCGCCGAGGCCCAGCATCATCTTGGGGTTGTACATCACGTGAACCTGGTCGTTGTCGTCCTTGTAGACGGCGACGGCCTTGGTCACGCCGATCTGGTTGGCGGCCAGGCACACGGCGTCGTCGATGGACTCCATGGTATCGATCAGGTCCTGGGCGATGGCGGCATCTTCGGCCGTCGCGGGCTCGCAGGGCTGAGAGAGGATGGCGTCGTCGTGCACGAGCTCTTTGATCATGAACTGTCCCTTCAAAACGTGCAGGTTGGGTGCGGGCGCATTGCGCGCCCCAAGATAGTAGCGCAAAACGCACGGTAAGGCGGCGCGCCCACGTAAAGAGCAGCAGCGTGCTACCTTAAGGGAGCCGCATCAGACACCGACCTCATGGAGGGGCGCATGCTCAACATCGTGCTTTTCGAACCCGAGATTCCCGCCAACACCGGCAACATCGGCCGGACCTGCGTGGTGACTGGCGCGCACCTGCATCTGATCGAGCCGCTCGGGTTCTCGCTCGACAGCAAGATGCTGCACCGCGCGGGCCTCGGCTATTGGGACAACCTCAACGTGACGGCGTATGCGAACTGGCAGGATTTCCTCGATCGCTGTGGGCTCGCCGACGACGCGGGACTCAAGCGCCTGCATCTGCTCACCAAGAAGGCGCAGCGCACCTACGTGCAAGCGACCTATCGCGACGGGGACTACCTCGTCTTCGGAAAGGAGAGCTCGGGGATTCCCGAGGAGCTGCTCGCCCGCTACCCGCAGCGCTGCGAGCGGATACCCATGCTGCCCGACGAGACGGCGCTCGCCAACCGCGACAGCTGGCAAGCGCACGAGCAGGCCTTGCACCCCAATGCCGAGCGCGCGGCCTCTCCCCTGCTCAGGCAGGATATCTGCGGGAACTTCATCGACACGAGCGACTATCGCATCAGCGCCCTCAACCTCTCGAACGCCGCCGCCGTCGTCTTGTTCGAGGCCCTGCGGCAAACGGGCTTCCCCGGGATGGGCGCCTAGAAAAAGGGGCGGGGGAGGCCGATGACACAAAATGGGCAGTTTGGCACGCTAAAGGGGGCCTACAAGCACTCTTAGCGTGCCAAACTGCCCATTTTGTGTCATTGACCCCCCCTTTCTCTGGATCTCTGGGGAAGGCGGGGGATACCCCGTTTGCATCATCGGCCAATACCCAGACGACACTCGAAGAAAGTCCTGTCGTCCTTCTCTATAAAAACCGTCGCCGGCGCCAGAAGGTCGAAAACTCGCGACCTCCCAACGCCGGCGACGGATACTCGCTTACCTGCGGGGAACGATGGGTTGGAACGAACCCGTCCCCGATCAACCCATCGGTTACTCTTTGCCGTCCCAGCAGTAGGTGCACACCTTCGACGGATCGATGCCGATCGCCTCGAGCATGCCGGACAGGCTCTGGTAGCCCAGGCTGTCGAAGCCGAGCTGTTCGCAGATGCGGCGTAGCAGGCAGCCTCCGCGCTCGGTGGAGCTGTCGGCGTACTCGTCGAGGTGCTTGTCGCCCTCGGGACCCTCGAGCTCGCGCACGACGCGGCGGGCGATAAGGTCCATGTCCGACTTGCCGCGCGAGAACGACAGGTACTTGCAGCTGAACATGATCGGCGGGCACGCGGAGCGCATGTGCACCTCTTTGGCGCCGGCCTCGTACAGGAAGTTGACCGTCTTGCCGAGCTGCGTTCCGCGCACGATGGAGTCGTCGACGAACAGCAGCTTCTTGTCGCGGATGAGCTCGGGCACCGGAATCTGCTTCATCTCGGCGATACGGTCGCGCACGCTCTGGTTGGTCGGCATGAAGGAGCGCGACCAGGTGGGCGTGTACTTGATGAACGGGCGGGCGAACGTGGCCCCGCACTCGTTGGCGTAGCCGATGGCGTGCGGCAGGCCGGAGTCGGGCACGCCGGCCACGTAGTCGACCTCGGGCAGCGTGCCGGCCGCGGCCTCGTCGCGCGCCATGATGTGCCCGTTGCGGTAGCGCATGACCTCGACGTTCACGCCCTCGTAGTTGGAGTTGGGATAGCCGTAGTACACCCAGAGGAACGCGCAGATCTTCATCTGGTCACCGGCGGGAGCCACCGTCTCGTAGCCGTCGGCCGTGATGCGCACGATCTCGCCCGACCCGAGCTCATATTCGTCTTCGTAGCCGAGCTTGTGGTAGACGAACGACTCGAACGAGATGCAGTAGCCCTCGCCGTTCGCATCGCGGCCGATGAGCACCGGCAGGCGCCCCATGCGGTCGCGGGCGGCGAAAATCGTCCCGTCCTCGGTCATGACGAGCAGCGTCAGCGAGCCCTTGACGGCCTTCTGGGCGAACATGATGCCCTCGACCAGGTCTTCCTTTTGATTGATGAGCGCCGCGACGAGCTCGGTGTTGTTCACCGCGCCCGAGCTCATGGCCATGAACTGGGAGCCGCCGCGCTCGAAGTAGTCCTCGATGAGCTCGTTGGCGTTGTTGATGATGCCGACCGTCGTGATGGCGAACGTGCCGAGATGGGAACGGACCAGCAGCGGCTGCGGGTCGGTATCACTGATGCAGCCGATACCGCTCGTACCGTGGAAATGCTCCAGGTCCCCATCGAAACGAGAACGGAACGGCGTGTTCTCGATGGAATGGATCTCCTTTTGGAAACCGCCCGTACCCTCGCAGAACACCATGCCAGCGCGCCTTGTGCCCAAATGGGAATGGTAGTCCACGCCGAAGAATACGTCGAGCACCACGTCGCGCTTGGATGCCGCACCAAAGAAACCGCCCATGAAACCCCTCCCGTACGGTTTTTTGTGAACGCACCAAGTATAGAGGGTATGACCGGCGCTCATTTGGGAACGGTCACATTTTTGTCAGAACGCCGTAAATCGAGCTGATCGGAGCGCGGCTCGCGCTTTTGGCGCCGCCGCCATGGCGGCGCACGCGGCGGAACGGTCCGGCGCACGCACCTTGCCTTACGCGGCGAGGCACTGGCCGCAGGGCTCGTACCCGAGGCGCTCGGCCTCGTCGAGCGTGCCCTCGAACTCCTTGCGGTTCGCGGGGGCAATGTCGTCGACACCGGGGCAGGCGGGATCGTGCACCTTGCGGGAGTTGGTGTTGAGCACATAGTCGCCCTCGACCTCCGGCTCGGTATCCGCATCGCTCGCGCTCGGCTCCTGCGCCAGCCACGCATCGCCGGTCCGGTAGTCGATCTCCACGCCCGGCTGCACGTTGGGGCACCAGATGGAGAAATCGATGCCGCGGCCGTCGTCCTCAAGGGAGTACGCCTCGACGCGCACACCCCGGCACAGCAGCTCGTCGCCCTCGAACACGGGGGCGGACCGGTAGAGCACATGGTTGTCCGTGTCGTAGATGTAGTCGGCGACCTGCTCCTCGTAAGGTCGCATGGCGTCGGCGTTCATCCAGCGCGTGCCGGTCACCAGGTTGCGCTCGTTCGCGTTTTCCGCCGAGAGCGCCCACCCTATGAGATGGCTTCGGTTGTACAGCGACTCCCCCTCGATGAAGTCGTAGCGGATGGAATGCCAGCCGGTCGGATGGATCTCGCTGATGCTCTCGCGCTCCTCTCCGTACGCGGGGATCGTCTCGGGGCCCAGGCAGGCCATGGCGGCGCCGCACCTGCCGAGGTCGTCCAGCTCGCTGTACGACTCATATCCCAGGTGCCCGAGGGCGTAATAGATCTCCTCCTGGGAAAACGACGCGCGCTCCACGGTGACTTCCGCCGCCACGGAACTGCCCGCCGTCGCCACCCGGTCGTCGGCGGTGCAGCCGCCGAGCGCCATCGCGCACGCGAGGAGCAGGGCCAAGACCAGCGATGGGATCCGTTTGGACACGAAAGCCTCCTTGTTGCGGAACGTGGACGTAGCGCCCATCATCCTAGCGCACGTCGGGGCGGCGCGGAGTCCGCCTCAACGAGCCGTTCGGGCGCCGACGGACCCCCTGCAAATCGGGGACGTACCTTCTGCGTGCATTTTTGCACGCAGAAGGTACGTCCCCGATTTGCATGCACGCAGAAGGTACGTCCCCGATTTGCAATCTAGACGAGGTAGCGGGCCCTTAATTCGTCGCGCGCTGCGCGGTCGACGCCGAGCGCACGGGAGAGATACTCCTCGACCGAACCGTATGCGCCCTCGATCGCATCGACCGCAGCGGCGAGATAGCGCGGGTCGACGCCGTTCAGGTAGTCCATGGGGTCGCAGGTCGCAAGGTCTATGCCGTAGAACCGGTTCGTGGCCATGTAGTCCGCCTTGACGACCTCCCACGGCACGCCCAGGGCCACCTCCATGAGCACACTCGCCATGCCGCACCGGTCCTTGCCCGCGGTGCAGTGCCACAGCACCGCGCCCTCCTCGAGCTTAAGGATCTCCTGGAAAAACGAACGGTAGGCGGCAACGCCCAGGTCATCGATCACGAGATAGGGGTACAGCGTGATCATGAGCTGCGCCGGCTCGACCTCGCCGCGGCGCATCTGGGCCCGCACGCGGTCCATGTCCTCGTCGCTGCGCGAGACGCCCGATCCGTACTCTTGGAACACGGGAAGGTGCACGAACCGCACGCCGGGCAGCTCATCGATTGGGTCGGGGCGCTCGGAGCATTCGACATCGGTGCGCAGGTCGATATCGAGCCCGAGCCGGTACTCGTCGCGCAGCCGGGCGAGGTCTGCAGCCGTCGCAGGAGCCAGCAGCCCGGAACGCAGAAGGCAACGCGGCTTGATTCGCCTGTCGTCCGCGGCGGGCATGCCGCCCAAGTCGCGGGTGTTGGGAAGCCCCTCGAAATCGATGATGCCGTGATCGGGGTGCGCGGCGCTCGGCTCCATGTTCCATCCTCCCGGTGACCTCGTGGAATCGTTCACATCAGAGAAAGCGCCAACCGGCCGCATCCGCGCCCTGCGCGAAATGAGCCGATCAGCGGTTCCCAAGATACCAGAGGATGCACCGATCCGTGTCATGCGCGCGTAAAGACGGGGCCGCGCCGACGCGTGAGCCCCGCCCATACGCCTCCGCGGTCGATCAGTAGGCCGCGAACAGCTCGACCCAGTGCTTGGTGCCCGAGCCGTCGATAAAGCATGCGGCGCCGAAGACCGTGGACTCCGGGTTGACCATGTTGTAGTGATGGCCCATCGATGAGGTCCAGGCGGCGTTGACCGCCTCCGCGCTCCGCTGCTTCATCGCGATGTTCTCGGCGCAGGTGTAGGGCCTCCCCAGCTCGAGCCTGAAGGGCATCACCTCCTGGAACCCGCTGCCGTCGGGGCGGTAGTGCGAGAAGGTGATCGACAGCTCGCTTGCCCGCAGTCGAGCGGCCTCCGCGACCTCGTCGTCCCAGGCAAGCGGCGCCACCCCGGAGCGGGCGCGCTCGGCGTTCACCATGGCGAGCAGGTCATAGGCCTCGCCCTCGCTCTGCGAGCCCCCGAACACGTACGCGCCGGTCGTCTTGTCGAAGTACCGCGCGGCGCCGTCGATGGTGTGCCAGCCCTTGACCATGCGGCCGGTCGAGGCGTGGTAGTACACCCATCTCGTGGCAGCAAGCCCGCCGTCGGGGTCCGTGGTCATGAACTGCCAGCCGTAGAGCACGGCGCCCGTCACGTCGTCGAAGTACATCCAGCCGGGCTCGTCGCCGTGCGATCCGTCGATATAGCGCTCGCCGTGCGCCATCTGGCCGGTCGTGTAGTCGTAGAACACCCACTTGCCTCCGTTGGAGGGCACGTAGGTGAAGCCCTTGAGCATCTCTCCGGTCACGGGGTCGAAGTAGTACCAGCCGCCGTAGCGGAAGTCCTCGCCCTTGACCATGTGGCCCTCCGCGTCGTAGCGCACCCACTTGCCGCGCGTGCGGTCGTCGTTGGAGACCGGCACGAAGACGTCCTTGTCCCGGGCCATGGTCCCGTCGGCGTCGAACCAGTACCACGCGTTCGACTCGGGGTCGTAGACCTGCTTGTCGCGGGCCATGACGCCGTCGTCGTACCAGTAGCGCTCGCCGCCCACCTCGTCCCAGCCGTTCTGGGGCGCGGCCGCGGCGGGCAGCGCCGTCGCCACCATGAGCAGCACCGCCCACACCATGGAGGCGATGCCGAACGCACGCATCCGTGCAGGTCGCCTTACCCTAGTCTTCTTCCCCATCGCAACCCCCTTATGGTCCGCGCGCCCGAAGGGCGCAGCAACAACCGGTCCCCTCCATTGTTATTGACCGACACCCCATCCCCGCCCCGCGGCTCGCCCAACGGTTTCGACCGTTCGCCCAGCGCGACGTGAGAAAATGGAGGCTACCCGCCGATGCCGTGGAGGATGATCGCATGCTCGATATCAAACGTGTTCTCATGAGCGCCAAGAGCCACAAGCGCGGCGACGTCTGTCCGCTTGAGACGCCGTGGGGCGCCACACTCGATCCCGACCGGGTGCTTCCGGAATATCCGCGCCCGACCATGGTTCGGCCCGCATATACCATGCTCAACGGGTATTGGGAGTTCGCCATCCGGCCGATTCCGGAGGAATACCGCCATGCGCAGGCGCTCTCGACCGGAAGGGTCCTCAACATGCTGGCGGCAGCCCCCGAACCCGAGCGCTACGATGGGCGCATCCTGGTCCCCTTCTCGCCCGAAGCGCCCGCCTCGGGCGTCGGCCGCGTGCTGCAGCCCGACGAGCTGCTGTGGTATACGAGGACCGTCGATATTCCGGACCTCGATGAGCTCGAGCGGCTGATCGTGCGCTTCGGGGCGGTCGACTGGGCGTGCTCCCTCATGGTCGACGGCAAACCGGCGGCGACCCACATAGGCGGCTACCTGCCTTTCGATGCGGACATCACCGATTTCGCGCGCGGGCGCCGCTCGCTTCGGCTGGCGCTATGCGTCTACGACCCGAGCGACGCCGGCGTCCAGCCGCGCGGCAAGCAGCGCCTCGACGCCGGCGGCATCTGGTACACCCCGCAAAGCGGCATATGGCAAAGCGCCTGGTACGAGGTGGTGCCCGCGGTTCACGTCGAATCGCTTGCGCTCAACGGCGCCGCCGACGGCACGCTGCGCATCGAAGGCGCGCTCGCCGATCCGCGCGGGCTGCTGCGCGAGGGCGACTCGATCGATCTCGTCGTGCGCGACCATGAGGGGCGGGACGTCGCCACGGCACGCCTGCCGATAGCTGGGCGTCGGGTGCACGGCGCGATCGACGTCGCGCATCTGCACCTCTGGTCTCCCGACGACCCCTACCTCTACGATGTCGACGTCGCCGTGTGCGCCCGGGGGCTTTCGGGCAGGCAGGACGCCCCCTCCAGCTACTGCGCCTTTCGGACCGCCGAGGTCAAGCGCGACGAGTCCGGCGTGGCGCGCTTCTTCCTCAACGGCTCCCCCGTGTTCATCAAGGGCGTGCTCGACCAAGGCTACTGGCCCGAGGGCCTCATGACCGCGCCGTCCGACGAGGCGCTGGTCCACGACATCCTCGCCATGAAGCAGGCGGGGTTCAACATGCTGCGCAAGCACATCAAGATCGAGTGCGCGCGCTGGTACTATCACTGCGACCGGCTCGGCATGCTCGTGTGGCAGGACGCCGTGTCCGGCGGCGGCGCCTACAGCCCCTGGCACACCAGCCGCAAGCCGACCCTGGTCAAGGCGTCATGGGACCGGTTCCGCGACGACACCCCGCGCCACCGTGCCGCCCTGTCGTCAGGCAGCGCGGAGTACCGGCGCGAATGGCTCGAGATGACCCGCGATATGGTCCTGCAGCTCGCCGGGCACCCTTCGATCGTGACCTGGGTGCTGTTCAACGAGGGCTGGGGGCAGTTCGACGCGCGCGAGATGAGCGAGCGGATCCACGAGCTCGATCCGACGCGCCCGATCGACGCCACGAGCGGGTGGTACGACCAGCGATGCGGCGACTACCTCTCGCAGCACAATTACTTCCGGCCGCTGACCGTCGACTGCGACCGCCGCGTCCCGGTCGGCTATGCGCAGGAGCGCGGCAACCGCGCGTTCGTGATCTCGGAGTTCGGCGGCTGGACGCAGGCGATCCCCGGACATACCGTGTCCCCCTACTCATATGGCTACGGCAACTTCCCGACGCTGGACGCCTGGCGCGACGCGGTGCGGCACACGCTCGACGAGGCGGCGTCGCTCGAGGCGCTCGGCCTCGCGGGCTACGTCTACACGCAGCTGTCCGACGTGGAGGAGGAGCTGAACGGGCTGCTCACCTATGACCGCCGCGTCAACAAGCTCGACTAGGGAGGCGCCGGAGGACCCCGGATGCCGCGCTCCCGTGCGAACGTGGCTAGAAATTTCTGTTTTGCTGTAAGCCGGCTCGAATGGAGGCGACCGATTTGACCGCAATGCCCGCATCGGCTGCTTATGATGCATGCGTCGTGGCCCCAAATGCCTCGGATGCGGCCTCAGCAGGGGAAGAAGCGGCACCGACGACGGGTTCCAGGCCCGATCGCGCGGCGCCGCAACAGCAAAACAGAAATTTCTAGCCACTTTCGCCGGAAGAGGGTGCAGCCGGGGCGACGCGGGCCGTGTTCTTTTACCGGACAGAAGATCCGGGGCCTCCCCCGGGCGGATCTGCGAGCTGTCGCATCAAGGCTCATATGGTTGCAGATCCGCCCGGGGAATGCCCCGGAACTCGTAAGGAGGACAAGCGACCTGACCGCTAACGGCCCTGCAGGGACTCCTGCTTGGATGTGATCTTGATCGCCGGGGTCGTCGCCAAGCCGAGCAGCACGATGACCGCGCCCACGGCGTAGGCGATGCGCGTCGACTCGAACCGCGCCTGCGCCTGAATATCCACGAGGGCGCGGCGCTCGGCGTCGGTCATGTCGATGCCCGCGATCTGCTGCTCGAACTCGCGATCGCTGCCGAGGTTGAGCGTCATGCCCTCGAGCTGACGATCGACGTCGCCCGAGATCGCGGTGTCCTCGCCGGCCTTCACGCGCACGGTGCTCGTGATGCCGAACAGCAGCACGGCGCCGAGCAGCGCCACGCCGATGGCCTGGCCCACGTTGCGCATGGTGCTCTGGATGCCGCCGGACTGGGAGGCGTCGCGCTCGGGCAGCGCGAGCGCCACGATGTTGCTCGCGTGGGACGACACCGTTCCTGCGCCCACGCCAGCGACGAAGGCGCCCAGGTACACGCCGACGGTGCTCGCGCCGTCGATGGTGACGGACGACCCCATGATGCCGAGCGCGACCGCCATCGCCGCGTACCCGATCTGGATGACGTGGCGCGGATTCGCCCGCGGCGCGAGCTTGGGGATGCCGAGCGCCAGCGCAAACGTCGGCACGCCGGTCACGATGGAGATCAGGCCCACGTCGACCGGGGTCCAGCCGGCGACGAGCTGCAGGTACGGCGACATCAGGATGGACTGCGCGCCCATGAAGAAAAACGTCAGCGCGTTGGCGGCGAGGCCGGCAAGCACCTGCGGAGTGCTCAAAAACGAGCTGGGCAGCAGCGCGATGCCGTTCGCGCGCTCCACCCGCGGCTCGACCAGGACCAGCGCGGCGAGTACTACGAGGCCGAGCGCGACGAGCGGCAGCGCCGGAGAGATGCCGAACACGGTGAAGGGGCATCCCTCGAACGGCGTGATCAGGCCCCACGAGGAGATGCCCGACAGACCGATGAGGAACAAGAACAGGCCCGTTGCGGCGAGCGCCACGCCGACGACGTCGAATTTGAGCCTCTCGTCCTCCTGGTTGATGGCCGGCAAGCGGAACGAGACGAGAAAGACCATGAGGAAATAGGCGCTGAGCACGAGGAACGTGACGCGCATGCCCGAGACCTCCATCACCACGCCGAGCATGAGCGGCAGCACGGCCGACAGCCCTGAGGCGGCGCCGATGCAGCCGAACGCGACCGCCCGGTTGCCCCCGCGGTACAGCAGCGGGATGAGCCCCAGCACCGAGGGGATCATGAAGCTCGCGCCAAAGCCGACGAGCACGCGTCCCACCCAGATGAAGACCGCCATGTTGGGAGCCGCCGCCAGCGCCGCCTCGCCCACCGCGCACAGCACGGTCCCGATGCGGAAGGTCTTCTTCCAGCCGACGATCGTGCCCGCCAAGCCGCCCGCAATCATGAAGGCGCCGCCGACGAGCGGGTAGATCATGTTGGCGAGCTGGATTTCAGACGTGGTGGCGCCAAGGTCGCCGGTAAGCGCCGAGGTGGCGAGCGACAGGGCGCCGTTGTCGCCGGTCGCCCCCATCTGGGCCAAGATCAAGATGACGATCGGCAGGACGGCGAAGCGCTCCTTGCCCGCCGGCGCCGTCCGTATGGTTGCTGCGTTCATGTCGATTCCTTTTCATTCGAACGCGTATATATGTCCGCGCCCGGCGCGGATCGCCCGGCGCGAAACGATGGCAGGGCGCCCCTATGCCGCATCGGGCATGACGAAGGGGCGCGCGCCCGACAGGTCACAGGAGGACAGCGGATAGGCCCTGATCTGCGGATCGTCGTAGGAGGCGTGGTAGTACGTGCACCGCGCCGAGGAGAACCCGCTCGTGTAGAGCGTCTTCTCATACGAACCGTCGGCCATGCGGGCGCAGCCGTCGGGCACGGCGACCGAGCCGAGCGTGCGGAACAGGCGCGTGACGTTATCGGCCTCGGACGCCTGCTCGGGGTAGTGGCCGTTGACGAAAGCCGCCTTCACGAATCGAGCCGGGCCGCTGTAGTCGCCCGGGATCCCCTGCATGCCGGGGCCGGAGCCGAACGGGATGAGCTCGGCTTTGTCCCACGTGACGCGCGCGGGCTCGTCCTCGGTGAGCGAGATGTAGTTGCGCAGGTTTTGACGGTGCCAGCAAAACGTCGGCTCGTTGGTGAGCACGTCGACGTCGTCCTCCCAGACGCGCATGCCGTCCTCCAGGCACTCGACCGCGATGCTGCCCGTCTCATCGCCGATGATCCAGTGGAGGTTCGCCACCGGCAGCTCGTCGTTGACGGCCCGGGCGACGACGGTCACGTTCTCGAGCGCGGCGCGCACCTCGTCCAGGGTGGCGAAATTGCGCGCGACCCAGAACGGGAACTCATACGCGGCGACGTTCACGCCGGTCAGTGCCGGCTCCGTCGCATAGTGCGCGCTCTGCGGGAAGTTGAGGCCCGCCACCGCCAGGCCCGCGTCGTTGCCGCAGTCGAAGTACAGGGGGATGCCCTCGACGATGATGCCCATGCCGATGACCGCATGCCCGCGCTCGGGGTCGCCTGCGCGCTCGAAGGCGACGGGCACCTTGGCGGCAGGTGGCGTCACCACCACGCGCTCGCCGTAGCTGGTCGTCCAGTCGAGGTTTCGACCGAAATACATGGTTCCCGCTGGATCGGCAAATCGGATGCCCGTGCACATAGGGCCACCCCTTTCCTGTTTGGGCAGCCTTGCGCCATCCAAACACATGGATTGTAGATAGTGATTTATTACCCATGAGTTATATGGGAAATTATGAAGCGCGGCTTAGGAAAGGGTTGCGAATTACGGAAGGAGGGGTCCGTCTGACAAGGCGGGCTTTTTCACCCCCTATGGAAGGTGCTATGGATTGCAGTTGCCGCAGGGCTCGTACCCCTGCGCGATGAGGTTGTCGCGGGTGTCGGTGACCTCGCGCTTGTTGTGCTCGGCCATCTGGTCGACCGAATGGCAGTCCGGATAGTGGAACTTGCGGGAGTTCGTGTTGAGGATATAGGTCACCTGCGGCGCCGGAGCCTCGGGCGATGCGGGCTGTGTCTGCTGTTGCGCGCGGCTGTCGCCCGTGGCGTAGTCGATCTCGATACCCGGCTGCACGTTGTAGCAGAACACGTTGAACGAGACGCCCGCGCCCCCGTCGTCGATGGACAGGGCCTCCAGGTGCACGCCGCGCGCGACCAGCTCGTCTCCCACGAACACCGGCGTGGAGCGCATGAGCACGCGGTTGCCGGTGCGCTCCACATAGGAGGCGACCTCGTTCTCGAACGGGAGCATGCCCTCGACGTTCATGTAGCGCGTGCCGGTGATGAGGTTGCGCTCGTTGGCGTTTTCCGCCGTCAGCTGGAATCCGAGCAGATGGCAACGGTTATAGAGGTAGCGGCCATCGACCAGGTCGTCGTAGCGCACCGTATGCCAGCCGGAGGGACGGATCATGCCGATGCTTCCGCGCTCCTCGGTGGGCATGGTGTCCAGGCTCACGATGGCGAACGCGGCACCGCAGCGGCCGAGCGCGTCGAGCGGGGCGTAGGACTCCGCCGGCGCGCCGACGGCATCTTCGGCCGAAAGGGCCGGCACGTTGCCGTCGACCTCCGCATAGGGGCTTCCCGCATAGGGCGGGACCTGTGCATAGTCGAATGCCTGGGCCTGCTGCGCCGGCGCATCCGGGGTACCCGGGGATGCCGGCGTCTCGGACGCTGCCGGGGCCTCCGACGGCGTCGATGCGGCAGGAGTCTGCGGATCGGGGCTCTCGGGCGATGCGGGGGCGGCCTGCACCTGCTCGGTTGCCGGCGTGGCCGCTTGATCGCGGGCGGAGCTCGCGCTCGGCTCACCGGAGAAGGCGCCGATCACCAGCAGGAGCGCGACGACGATGACGGGGACGGACAGCCCGCTGCGTTTCCTTGCCACCATATACCTCCTGCTTGAACCGATGGTTCAATGGTAGCATCCCGCAGGACGGGTTGGTTGGGGACGGGTTCGTTTCAACCCATGCCGGTGCAGCGCACCGCCATGGGTTGAAACGAACCCGTCCCCAACCAACCCGTCCCAACAAGTGCCGGCTATTTGCCGGGGACCATGGTCAGCGAGATCTTCCCGCGCTCGCGGTCGATGCGCTCGACCCAGACCTTGACGGTGTCGCCCACCGCGACCACATCGCTCGGGTGCTTCACGAACGAGCGCGACAGCTTGGAGATGTGGACCAGGCCGTCCTGATGGACCCCCACGTCGACGAAGGCGCCGAAGTCGACGACGTTGCGCACGGTTCCGGTGAGCTCCATGCCGACCTCGAGGTCGTCCAGCGTGCGCGCCGCCTTGCTGAACACGACCTCGGGCGCGTTGTCGCGCGGGTCGCGGCCGGGTTTCTCCAGCTCGGAGATGATGTCGAGCAGCGTCAGCACGCCGCAGCCCACCTCGCCGGCCAGCGCCGACACGCTTCCCACGCGCTTCTCGATATCGGGAATGCCGCCGTGCGCCAGGTCGGCTGCGGTCACTCCCGCGCGCTTGAGCACCTCGCGCGCCACCGCATAGCTCTCCGGATGCACGCTCGTGGCATCGAGCGGGTTGTCGCCGCCCGCGATGCGCATGAAACCCGCGCAGTTGAGGAACGCCTTCGGCCCGAGCTTGGGCACGTCTTTCAGCTGCCTGCGGTCGGTGAAGGCGCCGTGCTCCTCGCGGTAGGCGACGATGTTTTTGGCGACCGTCGGCGTGATGCCCGACACGTAACCGAGCAGGCTCGCGCTGGCCGTGTTCACATCGACGCCCACGCGGTTCACGACGTCCTCGACCACGTTGCCGAGCGTGCGCGCCAGCTCAACCTGGTCAAGGTCGTGCTGGTACTGGCCTACGCCGATGGACTGCGGCGGGATCTTCACGAGCTCGGCGAGCGGGTCTTGCAGGCGGCGGCCCAGGCTCATGGCGCCGCGCGTCGTCACGTCGAGGTCGGGATACTCCTCGCTTGCCAGCGCGCTCGCGGAGTACACCGACGCGCCCGCCTCGTTCACGATGGTGTAGCGCAGCGCGAGATCCGACTCGGAGATGAACTCGGAGACGACCTCCTCGGTCTCGCGGCTCGCCGTTCCGTTTCCGATCACGATGGTGTTGATGGCGTACTTCTTGGCGAGGCGCGCGAGCTCGCGCTTGGTGCCTGCGACGTCGCGGCGGGGCGGGGTCGGGTACACGACGCCGTGGTCGAGAAGCTTGCCCGTCTCGTCGAGCACCGCCACCTTGCAGCCGGTGCGGTACCCGGGATCGAGCGAGATGATGCGCGCACCGCGCACCGGGCGCGCGGACAGCAGGCTCTCGAGGTTCTTGCCGAACACCTTGATGGCGTCCATCTGGGCGCGCACCGTGAGCTTGGCGCGGACCTCGCGCTCGAGGGAGGGCGCCATCAGGCGCTTGTAGCCGTCGGCGACGGCGGCGTCCAGCACCGGCGCGAACACGCCGGAGCGGCGCGGCCAGCGGCTCCCCAGGCGCGCGATGGCGGCGTCGACATCGACCCGCACGCGGACGCGGAGCTTGTCCTCGCGCTCGCCGCGGTCGATGGCGAGGATGCGGTGGTTGGGGATCTTGCGCACCGGCTCGGCGAAATCGTAATAGGGCTCGTACGGCGTCTTCTCGTCCGCATCGACTGCCAAAGAGACGATCTCGCCCGTCCCCTCCGTGAAAGAGCGCAGGTCGGCGACGTTTTCCGCATCCTCCGCGACCACCTCGGCCACGATGTCCGAGGCGCCCGCCAGCGCGCGCTCGGGCGTATCGAATCCCGCCTCCTCGTTCACGTACTCCGCAGCCGCCTCGAGCGCCGTACCCTTGGTCGCCGCCTGCATGATGATCATGTTTGCAAGCGGCTCGAGGCCCGCCTCGCGCGCCTTCGACGCGCGCGTCATGCGCTTCTTGCGGTACGGCTTGTAGAGGTCCTCCACGCGCTGCAGCTGCTCGGCGGCGCGGATCTCGGCCTCGAGCTCCGGCGTGAGCTTTCCCGCCGCGGAGATGAGCGCGATGACGTCCTCTTTTCGCTGCTCGAGGTTGCGCAGGTACGCGAGGCGGTCCTCGAGCGCGCGCAGCGCCACGTCGTCCATGCCTCCCGTCGCCTCTTTGCGGTAGCGCGCGATGAAGGGAATCGTGTTGCCCTCGTCGATCAGGTCGACGGCCGCCTGGACCGCCGTCTTCTTGAGGCCGAGCTCCTCGGCCAGAGTCGCGATGATATCCACGGGATGCCTCTCCGGTGTCGGGTGTAGAGCTGAATTAGGATACCCGCGCGCGCAGACAGCCGCAATGCTTCCTTTGGGGCCTGCTGCTTTTGGGGACAGTCCCTTTTGGACCGCGATGGCGCACATGCGCCATCGCGGTCCAAAAGGGACTGTCCCCAAAAGCAGCAGAGTCGTTATGGCTTCGTTAGAATCGGCCTCCACCATGGGAGATGAACCGAAGGAGAAAGGAGACTCCCATGGGCTTTATGCTCGAGACACGCGGGCTGACCAAGCGCTTCGGACGGAACGCCGACGCGCAGGCAGCCGTGACCGACGTGAACCTACACATTCGCGAGGGCGAGGTGTACGGCCTGCTCGGACCCAACGGCGCGGGCAAATCGACCACGCTCAAGATGATCTGCGGTATGCTCCGCCCGACCGAAGGGGAGATCATCGTCGACGGGCATCCGTGGTGCCGCGACGACCTGTACGCGATCGGCTCCCTCATCGAGGAGGCGCCGCTCTACCCCAACCTCTCCGCGCGCGAGAACCTGCGCGTGCGCACGACCATGCTCGGCCTGCCCGCATCGCGCATCGATGAGGTGCTCGGGCTCGTGGACCTTGCCGATACCGGGAACAAGCGCGCGGGCCGGTTCTCGATGGGCATGAAGCAGCGGCTGGGGCTCGCGCTCGCGCTGCTCTCCCGCCCGCGCCTTCTCGTGCTCGACGAGCCCACCAACGGGCTCGACCCCATCGGCATCGAGGAGCTGCGCGACCAGATCCGGGGCTTCGCGGCAGCGGGCACGACCGTGCTCGTCTCGAGCCACATCCTCTCCGAAGTGCAGCAGATGGCGGACTCGGTCGGCATCATCTACCGCGGGCGCCTCGCCTACGAGGACCGGCTCCGAGCGGACCAGGACCTCGAGCAGCTCTTCATGAGCGTCTGCCGGGCGGGCCGCGCCGCCGGATCGGGGGTGCATGCCGCATGAGCGTCACGTTCGCATCGACCCTGCGCGCCGAGGCGCTGAAGTTCCGCCATGCCGCGCCCGCGCGCATCGCCGTCCTCATGGCACTGCCCATGCCGCTTCTGGGCGCGATGCCCGTCCACGGCTACCAGTCCTTCAGCGCATGGAACTACTGGTACACGCTGTTTTTGCCCATCGCCCTCTCGCTTCTGGTCGCCTGCGTCGCCCAAGCCGACGCGCGCATGCACATGAGGGGCGCCTTCGGTCTCGGCGTGCCGCTCGGACGCGCGTGGTGGGCGAAAGCGGTCTGGTGCCTGGCGCTGCTCGCGCTCTCGAACCTCGTCGTCTTCGCCCTGTACCTTGCCGGCTCCGCCTTCTCAGCGCAGGGCGTCACCGCTGCGGGAGCTGCCACGATGCTCTGCTGCGCGGGCGTCAACACGCTCACCGCGGCATGGATGATTCCCGCCGGGCTTTTCTTCACGGTGCGCGCGGGCATGCTCGCGGGCGTGTTCATCCCGCTTGCCGTGCAGCTCGTCGGCGCATTCGCATGGTCCGTCATCCCGCTGCCGCAGCTCTTCCCGCCATCGGCCTCGACGGTCATCCCGACGAGCTTCATCCCCGTGCTGCCAAGCGGCGAACCGCTCTCCGCGGACATGGCACTCGGCGGGGCGCTGGCTGCCGACAGCATGCTCACGGTTGCGGGCCTCGCCGTGTGCGCGATCGCGTTCGCGGTGCTCACGGCAGCGACGGCAACCTGGTTCGCGCACTCGGAAGAGAGGTGATGGACATGGCGAACGACGCGCTCCCGCGCATGTCGCTTGCGAGCTCCCTGCGCTCCGAGCTTCTGCGCCTCTCCCGATCCCTGCTCATCTGGCTGCACCTGCTATGCGGGCTTGCGGGCGGCCTGGCCTGCGGCGAGTACTTCTCCGTCGCAGCATGGGACGCCTCCATGGGAGCCGACGCGTACGCGCAGTTCCTCGGAGCGCTCATGCCGCTCATGACGTCGATCGTCTGCGGTCTGGCGGTTGACGAGGAGCGCTCGGCTGGCAAGCTCGCCAACCTGACGGCAGTCCCCTCGCGCGGCAGGGCCGTGCTCGCTGCATGGGCGGCGCTTTCCCTCTTGGGCGCCTGTGCGCTCGCCACAGCATTCGGGACGTTCGGCATCGTGCTGGCCGCCGCGCATCGGCTGACGCTCGGCGCCCACGTGCTCGCAACGGCCTGGGCGGGCTGCGTCCTGGGGAGCCTTCCCCTCTACGCGCTCGAGCTCGCCTGCGCGTTTCGCTTCGGCAGGAACGCGACCATCGGCGTCGGCGCCGCGGGCACGCTCCTCGCGTTCTTCTCCATCGGCGGCCTCGCCCACGGCCTCATGACCGGAGAGCTCACCGGGGCGTTTCCGAGCATCTTGGGCTGGATCCCCTTCTCGTGGTCTGCACGGCTGGGCTCGCTCGGCATCGAGTCGGCCATCGCCGTCGGGCGGGATGCCGCGCAGGCGGCAGCCGTGAGCACGGCGGCAATCGAGACCACCGTGGCCTGCGCGGTGCTCCTGGCAGCGGCCATCCCCCTGTTCACCTGGTGGTTCCGCCGTTTCGAGGATCGGGGGCTCCATGTGTAAGAGCAGAATGCTCCGTCTGCTGGCGATCGCGCTGCTCGTGGCCGGCGCGATCGCGGGAGGAAACGCGCTGGCCAGCACCGGGTGGGCTCCGGCGCTTCGGTCCGTGGCCGACCGCATCCTCCCCTATCCCGAGGTGACCATGTGGGCACCCGCCCCTGAACCGGGCAGCCACGTGAGCACGTATGCCGACGCGACGGGAGCCGGCTCGAACTACGTCTACGACGTGCAGGCTGCTGACGCGAACGGAGACACCCGCGAGCTCCAGCTCATCTTTTTCGGCTCCGAGTCGAGCGGAAGCGGCTGGCTCGAGATCGAGGCGCGGGGAGGGTCGGGCGTGCACTACCGGGCATGCGAGGAGACGGCCGTGCCCGACGACGCCGTCGCAGCACTCGGCGAGCGCCGATAACCCGGGAGACGCTGTTTGATTGCGTTCAGATTCGCTGAAGTAGGTGCAGAATGTATATTCCCATCCCGAAACTGTATAAAAATCCGCTTCGAGCAAAACCCACAGGGAGAGTAGGCTGAGTTTGGTGCGATTTTTGAGGCCCATTTCCCCACCATCGCTACACCCCTCAGCATTTCCGCAGGAAACAACTGGGCAAATGCCGAGGGGTGCGGCGCATGTGGGCGAAGGGCACCGAAAAATCGCACCAAACTCGATATACATGTTTTTTGACACATTTCGAGACGGGGCAAACGGCCGTCCCGGCCGGCTCCGCCGGCGACTCACCCCATGCGGGCCGGTCCAATCGAAATCCGGATGAGGTCGGCCGGGGCGGAGGGTCGGCTAAAGCTGCAATCGGGCCGTTTTGTTCACCGGCGGCGTCATCCGCAGGGCGACAGGACGGCTTGGAGCTCAGCCCCCATCGCTTGGCCCCATCAGGGCCAAGCGTTCGAACGATGGCGGTAAGGACGAGGCGCGGCCGATCGCGGCATCGGCGGGCGATACCCCGATTGCTTGCCCTCCGCACCCCGTCCGCACGTATAATCTCGACAGGAATTCAGGGAGGTTGCGCATGGCGCGCATATTGGTGATAGACGACGAACGCGCGATTCTCGACGTCCTTGCGCGGATACTCGGCAAAGACGGCCACGAGATCGTCAAAGAGAGCGATCCTGCGCAGGTCCTGGACATGAACCTCGCCCGCTTCGACCTCATCCTGTGCGACGTCATGATGCCGAACCTCGACGGCTTCGAGCTCGTGCGGCGCATCCGGCCGCTCTTCGACGGCCCCATCCTCTTCCTCACCGCCAAGGTCGCCGAAGAGGACGCCGTCAGCGGCTATGGGCTGGGCGCAGACGACTACGTCCGCAAGCCCTTCGGCGCGTCCGAGCTGCGCGCCAAGGTCGCCGCGCACCTGCGTCGGGAGCACCGCCCCCATGCGCACGCCCTCTCGTTCGGCGACGTGCGCCTCGATCTGGAAGCCCGCGACCTGGCCGTCGGCGGGACGACCGTGCCGCTCACGCCCACCGAGTACGCCATCTGCGAGCACCTGGCGCGCCATCCCGGCCAGGTCATGAGCCGCGCGCAGATTCGCGAAGCCGTGCTCGGATGGAGCAGCGACGCCGACGACGCGGCGATATCCATGCAGGTCAGCCGCTTGCGCAAGAAGCTCGCCGCCGTCGGTGCAGACCCGATCGCGACGGTATGGGGAATGGGATACAAATGGCAGCTCTGACATCTGCGCAAGCTGCCGGCAAACGCCGGGGCATGCCGCTCGCATTCGTCATTGCCCGGTACTTCGTCTACTCGTTTGTCGCCGTGGGCATCACATGGGTCGCCGCGTTCATGCTGCTCTCCTCCGCCATCAATACGGGCTATGTGGTCGAAGCGAGCTGGGGACCCGCCAACGCGCGCGCCGTCGCAACGGAGCTTATGGACGCGGATTCCCTGGAGCCTGTGGACATTCCGACCTCCTACCGCTACCTAATCGTGGACGCCTCCGGGAGGACGGTGGCGACCGACCTTGAGGGGGCGCAGCTCGGCCATGCTGCGGAGGCGGCCGACGCGGCCCTTGGGGCCCAGTCCGAAGACATCGCGATCGAGGGCGGAGGCGGCGGGCTCACGTTCGCCTCGTTTTCCGTCACCCGCGGCGGGGCCTGCGTCCTCGTATCGGAATACCTGCCGCAATGGGCGTCGCGCGATCTTGCCGAGACCCTCCCCAACCCGCAGAACATCATGTTCGCCATCGGGATCGCGGGCAGCGCCCTCGCCCTTGCGCTCGTGGCGCACCGGGCGAGCCGTGTGATCTCGCGCAAGATGCGGCCGCTCGCCGACGCCGCCGTGCGCATCGGGCAGGAGGAGCTCGACTTTTCCGTCGGACGGACCAACGTGCGCGAGGTGAACGACATCCTCGCCGCCATGGACGCCATGCGCTCGTCGCTCGCCGAATCGCTCGATGCCCGCTGGCAGGCGGAGCGGGCGCAACGTGAGCAGATGGCATCGCTCGCCCACGACCTCAAGACGCCGCTGACGGTCCTGCGCGCCAACGCCGACTTCGTGGCCGAGGAGCTCGAGTGCGACGAGACGCCGCGCGAAGACGAGCGTGGCGATATCGCTGCCGCCGCCCGCGATATCGCGGTGAGCGCCGAGCGCCTCGACAGCTACGTGCGGCTGCTCATCGAGGCGTCACGCGGGGCGGGCAGCGCGGCGAAGGCCCCCGTCTCGCCCGTCGAGCTCTGCCGCCATGTTGTCCTGGAGGCCGAGCCCGTCGCCCGCGCGCGGGGAATCGAGCTCGCACCGAGCATCCAGCCCGCCGTCGCAGGGGCCCCTGACGCCCTGCTCGACCGCACCATGCTCACGCGGGCCGTCTCGAACCTCGTCTCCAACGCCGTCGAACATGCGCACTCCCGTGTAGAGATCTCCTGCATACTCGACGGCGGCTCTCTCGTGATCGAGGTCGGCGACGACGGCGCGGGCTTCTCGCCCGCCGCCCTCAAGCACGGCTGCGAGCGGCTCTTCACCGACGACTCCTCTCGCAGCACGACCGGCGGCGAGCGGCACTACGGTCTCGGGCTCTTCGGCGCGGCCGAGGCCGCCCGCGCCCACGAAGGCTCGATCACGCTCGCGAATCGCATCGACGCTCACGGAGCGGTCCTCGGCGCCACAGCGACGATGCGCCTTCCCCTCTCTGCATAAAAACGGCCCGTCCCAACAAACGCCGTCACTTCCGGCGCACGGGCATCCAGATCTCGCTGTAGGCCGTATTGTCCTCGCTCACGTCGCTGAACGAGAACATGCGGAAGCCGTCGAGCTCGTAGGGCGCCTCCGCGAGCCACTCGCCGTAGACGCGCGCCGTCGTCTGCTGCATATCCTGGGGATAGGGGCCGTCACTGGAAAAGATCGCCCAGGTGAGCGCAGGAATCTCAACGAGGTCGAGCCCTTCCGCCGCCTCGGTCGACGTCGTCGCCACGCCGATCAGGTGCGTGAGCTCCCCCGACTCCTCTTGGAAGTCCGTGTCTGAGTTCCACGACGCATTGATCACGCGGCGCGGCTCCATATCCATCAAGCGATGCATCTCCGCCCGTTGCCCGGGCGTGATGCTGCGAGCAAGCTCGGCGATGGCCGCGTTCTCCCCCTCGAACTGCATGGGCACGCGCGCGACCACCCCCGCCAGACGAAAGGCCGGCATATCGACGATGCGGTAATCCATATGAACTCCTCGGTACCTCGAAGGTTGACGCTTTTGGGGACAGTCCCTTCTGGACCACGATGGCACATTTGTGCCATCGTGGTCCAGAAGGGACTGTCCCCAAAAGCGTCAACCCGTCACGGATGCGGCCGGACCCAAGCGAGAAGCGACTCGACATCCGCCGCGGTGAAATCGCGCAGGGCCACATCGCCTGCCGCAGCGGTCTTCGTGGTGAACGTCCCAAGCTGCAGGCGGCGCTGGAAAGGGGACGCCGAGGCGGTCGCGTGCTGGAGCCGGGATCGCGGCACCACCTGGGTTCGACGCTTGATGCCGCCCACGATGGCGACGAGCCGCGTCCGGTCATGCCCGACACGGCTGTCCCGGTAGCGCAGCACGGCTCCGACCGCCATCCTCACGACGACCACGGCGCCGACGGCGCAGAGCAGCACGCGAAGCACCGTGCCGAGCACATCCCACGCCCCTCCGGCGGGCAGCATGCGCTCCGCGCAGCACAGCGCGCCGGCGATCACGACCGCAAGCAGCAGCGCCCTCACGACCGTGCGAAACGCCAGCCTCCGCGCCGCCGCGGGCGGAAGGCGCACCATATGCGATGCGGCAAGCGCCCCGGCGCATTCGGGGGCGATGGCCTCGAGAAACGCGTCGATTTCGGAAACGCGGATGAACGGGTGCAGCACCACCCCGTCGGAAGACGACGTCTCGTCCGCCGACCCGATGCTCCCCACCACGGAGGCGCGGACCTCCGCGTACCCCATGACCTGGCGTATCAGCCCCTGATTGATACTGACGGACTGGATGCGCTCGAGCGCCACCATATGCGACGTGCGGTTGAGCAGCCCGCGCTCGACCGAGATGCGTCCGCCCGTGCGCTCCGCGCGGTATCCAGCAAAGCCGATCAGGCTGAAGACGAACGAGACCGCAAAGCCGACCACGACCGAAAGCACCAGCAAGAGCACCGCGCTGCCGACAAGCAGGCCCACGGGGAGCGCCGCGACGCTTCCCGCCGCCTCCGAAAGGTTGACGAGCCGGCTTTCCTGCAAGAAGTTGATCCCCTGCACGATGAGGATGAGAAACGCCACTGCCTGCGCGACGATGCGCGTCTCCGTGAGCGCCGCGACCACCAGCTGCCCCCGCGTGAGCGTAAAGCATGCGTCCGGGACGCTGCCGGAGGCAGCCGGCGCGAAAGCGTCCCCGGCGGCCTCCCCCGTCGCCCCCGGGGCGCCTGATTCGGAATCGCCCGCGGGCCTTTCGGAAAGCACCACGGCCTTGCGCCGGAACAGCTCGTCTCGCAGCGCCTGGGCAAGGCCGGCCTGCAGGCCCGTGATGCGCGTCGCCTCGCCCTCGCTATCCGCGGCGCCCGTGTCCAAATCGAGCGTCATGAGGCCGAACAGGCGCTCCATCAGACTCGACGACATGTTCACCGTGTGGATATGCTCGTAGGGGACCTGCAGCTGCTTGGCGGTGACGAGCCCGTGGCGCAGCATGATGCCCGCGTCGGTCAGCTCCCAGGTGCGCGTGCGCCAGGAAACGACCGACCCCACCACGCTTCCCGCGATGAGGAGCGCGGCGATGGCAAAGATCCCGGGCAGGTTTTCAGGCGTCGAGCCGCCGAGAACCTGGACGATTGCGATGAGGGAGACGCCCAGGGCGGCACCGATGCCGCTCACCGCACCCGACACGAGCGAGAGCGCGCTTCCGCGGTGCACGCCGGCCAGCTGGGGGTCTGCGCCCTCGAACAGGGAGCGCTCGGGGTTTGCCAGCTGCTCGATCTCCTGCTCGAAGCCCGCGTCAGCGCTACCTTCCGCAGACGGCGCTATGGGGGCAGGCGGCGCTGGCGCCCCTTCGACCCGGCGGGGCGCCCTGTCCTTTTCGCCCATGGCTACACATCCTCCTTGGCGAGACGGGCGAGCTCGGCGACGCGGTCGCGCAGCATGTTGGCATCATCTTCGGCAAGGCCGGGAATCTCGAAGCTCTCGCCCGCTGTGGAGATGCGCACGGCGGCCAGGCCGCTCGCCTTGAGAAACGGTCCCTGCTTGGTCTCGACGTGCTGTACGCGCACGAGCGGGACGATGGCGCGCTTCTTGACGAACACGCCGTGGTAGAGGTCGACTTCGGTGGGCGTGACCTCGTAGCGCCAGGTCGCGTACTCAACGCGCGGGCTGATCGCCATGTCGCACAGCTCGATGACCAAAAGGGCGGCGGCGATGGCGACCGGGATGAGGACGGGCCCGCCGAGCCGCTGGACGATCAGCGTGGCGACAGCCCCCACCACAACGGTTCCGGCGATGAGCGCGAGCGAACTGGCATACCAAACCCGCAGCATGCGCGGATCGAGGCGATGAGAGGGAAGCCCCATGGAAAAACTCCTCCTGACATGCGGTCGACATGTTGATCAGCATGATAGCACCCCCCCCCGAACGCATTTCAATCGGAAGACGGGTACGTCGACTGGAGCCGCACTCGACAAGAGTCGGCGCAAACTGGAGCGACAATCGCTACCCCGCGTCCGCGGCGCATCCGATAATGATATCGAGCTCAAACGTGCGTGCACCGTCCACAGAAGGAGAAAGCCATGTTGAACATAGCAAAGACCATTCGAGAAAAACGACGGGCGCACGGCTACACCCAAGAGCGCCTCGCCCAAGCGCTGGGACTCACCCCGGCGGCGGTCTCGAAATGGGAGACCGGCCAGACGCTTCCGGACGTGACGATGCTCGGTCCCCTTGCGGCGATGCTCGGCATCACGACGGACGAGCTGCTGGGATTCGATCCCGATGTGAGCGAGGAGCACGCCGAGGAGCTGGTCGAATCCGCCCGGGACGCGCTGGCCCGACGCGACATCTCTGGGGCCATCGAGCGGTGCGAGCGCGCACTGCGGCTCCACCCCGCAAGCATCACGCTCGCCTTCGCCGTGGCGTCCGCACTCATGGAGATCGCACAGGGAGCCTGCGCCGCGAACGACCCTGCACGGTCCCCGGCGCAGGAAGGCGCCGCGAAGACCGCGCTCGCGCGCAGCATCGAGCTGTTTGAACGCTGCCGGCAAGAGGGTTCCCTCGAGCAACGCGAAGCCGCCGCCTTCGTTCTTGCCGGACAGTACGTTCTGGTCGGCAGGCACGGCGAGGCGCTCGAGGCGGCCCGCTCCATCCGGGCGCCCCAAGCCGACCCGCGCATCATGGAGGCGACGGCGCTCGCGGCATCCGGCGAGCTCGAACGGGCGGAGGAGCTCGCGCAACGCACGCTTGAGGAGAAGGAGGCCGACGCCTCCGCCCTGAGGGACATCCTCTGCGGCATCCGTCGCGCGGCGGCCGCGACGCCGGGGTAAGTGTAGAACACCCGCTAACGGTACCCAGAACTGGCAGTGAGGGCGCATTTTGAGGCCCTCACTGCCAGTTCTGGGTACCGTTAGCGGGTACAGTTAGCGGGTAACGCCTCGAGACCCGATCGAAGAGGGCGAAACCGCACCCCGTCCGCATCGGCGAGACCCGGATTCCGCGATGCCGACGAGACGTTTCCCCTCGCCGACATCGCGGGCTCCCGAAGCACTTGGAGCGCCGCTACTCCCGATCGAGCAGCTGGCCCATCGCGACGGGATCGCTCCCGTCCAGCGGCGTGACCAACGGCTTGCCGTCGGCGTCGACCAGCACGGTGATGCCGCTTCCTCCCGTCATTAGAGCCGACGCGCCAGCTCCTCCTGGGTGAGGCCACGCTCGCGGCGCAGGCGTGACAGGGCATCTTTCAGCATGATCATCGAGGGCTCCTCTCGGTCGGGTCTACCACCATTGTCACCGGCGGTGCCCGGCACGTCGAGCAACAACCTGTTGCATGGCCCGCGCCTGCCGCGCCGCGCCAGCCAACTCCTTGGCTACCGCAGCGCCCGCTTGATCTCGTCGAGCAGCAGGTCGATATGGTCATCCCGGTGATTGAGCGCCGGGATGTAGGTAACGTCAGGATTCCCGCCGCGCGCACGGCAGCGCTGCTCAAAGCGCCCCTTGGCAACAGACGCGATGTCGTACAGCGATTCGAGGCAGTCGGACGCGAAACCCGGCGTCACGAGGGCGATTCGGTCCACGCCCTCGTCTGCCCAGGTATCCAGAATCGTGTTGGGATGCGGTGTCGCCCACGAGCGCGAATCCTCGAAGCGCGAGTGGTACGCGACGGCCCAGTCGTCGGCGGAAAGCCCCAGGAGATCAGCTACCTGACCCATCGAATCCCGAACCTCATCGAGGTAGGTATCGCCCGCCTCGACGTCGTTCAGGGGCACCGAGTGAAACGAGAACAGGACCTTGCTTCCCGGGCGCCATTCCCACCGCTCCGCAATCGACCGGGCGAGCGCGCCCCAATAGAGCGGGTTGTCCGCATAGCCCTCGACGACCCCCACCGCCTCGGAGGGGGCGACAACGCTCAGAAACCGCTCCTTGCAGGTGCCCACCGTGCAGGTTGCCGTCTGCGGAAAGAGCGGGAACCCGAGAAGCCGCGTGCACCCCTGGCGCCTCAACGAAGCTGCGGCATCTTCGATGGAAGGTGATCCGTAGCGCATGCCGACCTCGGAAACAAAGGGCAGCCCCTCCCGAGACATGCGTTCGTTGAGCTCGTCGCGCTGCTTGAGCGACTCGACAAGCAGGGGTGCGCCCTCAGGCGTCCACACCTGCCGATACCGAGGGGCGGTTTTCTTCGGACGGTTGCGCGCCACGATTCCATGGAGGATGGGGAGCCATATCGCATGGGGAACGCGGACGATATTCCTATCGGAGAGAAACTCGATGAGGTAGGAACGGATGTCCTCGGGATCCGGCGATGCGGGAGATCCCGTGTTGATCAGGATGACCCCGGTTTTTTCATGCAAGCAGTCCATGGAGCCGACTATAGCAAAACGTCTTCCGATTGTGAGCCGCAAGGAGCGTGCAGTTTGGCGCGAAGACACCCTTGCCCATCCTTCACGATGAGACCTGTCAGCAGAAAAACGAGGCTTCGTGAGTTCGTGTGGGTAGGGGTCACGCTCCCGGCCTGCCCGGCAGCGCCGGCCTGAGGTCCGAGCACCTGAGCATGAAGAGCGCTATCAGGTTGTCGATGTTCCTGAACCCGTATCCCTGCCTGATCGCCACCTTGATCTTGTTGTTCACCGCCCCGACGCGGGCGTTCGAGACCCCGAGCTCGACCGACCTCAGGACGCCCTCCCGCTTGCGCCTCACCTTCCTCGAGAGCTCCACGAACTGCGGGATCCTGCAGCGGCACGCCCACGAGAGCCACCGGTCGAGCGAGGCGCGGGCGTCCGCCGGGTCGCCGCGGAAGACCGCCCTCAGCCCCTCCTTGAGCAGGTATCCGCGCCACAGCGCCGCCCCCGAGCGCCTGAGCCCCTCGAGCGCCGAGGCCTGCCCCTCCGTGAGGTCCTCGGGGTTCTTGAGCAGCGGGAACCTGAGCCCCCTGACCTCCTTGGCGGGGTCGGGCGGCGCCTCCTCCCCCTTGCGCGGCCGGCCGCGCCCCCGCTTGGGGC
>NZ_FCOU01000012.1 GCF_900046475.1 Collinsella ihumii
GGTTCGAGGACACGCCCGCGGCCCGCCGGCGGGGGTGGGGGAAGCCGGCCCCCGGGCCAGCTACCCGGGGGCCGGCGGAATATTGCCTATTGACAGTCCGATGAACATATGTGGGGACGGGTTCGTTCCAACCCATCGGGATGTGTTGGAACGAACCCGTCCCCAACCAACCCATTCAAAACGTGCCATTTGGGGTATGCTACGTCACGGACTGTTCAACCTACCGGATGCACCGGCAAATCGAAGGGAGCATACCGTGGATCGCACCCGTTCCATCACGCCCGACGCCATCGCCGCCGCACACGAGTCGTTTATCGGCTGCCGCAGCAACCAGATCGCGCGCAACGCGGTCGCGGCATCGGGGATCGCCGCCGCAGCGCGCAACCCGCAGGTCGCGGCGCTCGGCACCACCACGTTCGACATCCAGCTCGAGCAAGGCGAGATCACGAACCAGAAGCGCTCGGGACGCTGCTGGATGTTCGCCAGCCTAAACACCATGCGCTACCGCATCATGAGAAAGCTCGGTCTCAAGACGTTCGAGCTCTCCCAGGCCTACCCCCTGTTCTGGGACAAGTACGAGCGCTCCAACTGGTTCTTTGAGAACATCATCGCCACGGCCGACCAGCCGCTGACGGACCGCGAGATCGCCTACCTCCTGTCCGACCCGTTGTGCGACGGCGGCCAGTGGGACATGTTCCGCTCCCTGGTCAAGAAGTACGGCGTCGTGCCCAAGGAGGCCATGCCCGAGACGTTCCACTCCTCCAACACCGGGACGATGAACCAGTACCTCACGCGCTACCTGCGCGCCGGCGCCAAGCAGCTGCGCGACGCCCATGCCTCCGGTGCGGACGTCGCCGCCATGAAGGAGCTCAAGCAGCAGCTCATGGACGGCGTCTACCGCGTGCTCGCCATCTGCCTGGGCGAGCCGCCCGCGACGTTCGACGTCCGCATCCGCGACGAGAAGAACGAGCTCAAGGCCTCGGGCACCTATACCCCGCAGCGGTTCTTCGACGAGTTCGTCGACATGAATCTCGACGACTACATCTCGATCATCAACGCGCCCACCTCGGACAAGCCCTATATGCACAGCTACACGGTCAAGTATCTCGGCAACGTGGTCGAGGACGGCGGCGTGCGCTACGTCAACCTCCCGATCGAGTCGCTCAAGCGCGCCGCTGTGGCACAGATGCGCGACAACCTCCCCGTGTGGTTCGGCTCGGATGTGGGACAGAGCTTCCTGCGCGAAGACGGCGTGCTCGACCCGAGCGCCTTCGAGGTCGACACCCTGTTCGACCTGCCGATCGAGGCCGGCCTGGACAAGGCCGCGCGCCTGGATTACGGCGAGTCGCTCATGACGCACGCCATGACGCTGCAGGGCGTGAACCTCGACGCCGACGGGAACCCGACGCGCTGGCGCATCGAGAACAGCTGGGGCGAGGATGCCGGCAAGAAGGGCTACGAGATCGCGTCCGACACCTGGTTCAGCGAGTACGTCTACCAGGTCGTCGTTGACAAGAAGTACCTGACGGAAGAGGAGCTGGCCGCCTACGAGAGCGAGCCGATCGAGCTTGCTCCCTGGGACCCCATGGGTGCGCTCGCGCGCTAGAAACGCCGCGATACCCCACTTAAGCCTGCGCCCCGCGCCCCGCATCCGCGGGCACGGGGCGCAGACGTACGGGAGCTCGACCCTGTCACCGGGGCCGAGCTCCCTTCTTTTTCGGCTTACCGGATCTGGCGAATCTCGACATGGTCCTGGTACTCGTCGACCCGGGCGAAATCACCCTGACCGGCGCATTCGACGACATTGGCTCCGGTTGCCATGGCCAGGCGCAGACCGTCTTCCACCCGGGAGCGATCGCGGTACCAGACGGACAGAAACGCACCGAGCGTCGAGTCGCCGGCGCAGACCGTCGAAAGCACCCGCACCGGATACGTGCAGCGCGCAAACCACGCATGCCGCCCGTCGCTGAAGTACGCCCCCGCGCCGCCCATAGTGAGCAAAACCGCCTGCGCGCCCTCCTCGTGCAGATACTCCAAGGCGCGCAGCGCCCCGGCATCGTCGTTCGCGCTCACCTCGAGCCCGAAGATGTCGCGCAGCTCGTCATCGTTGGGCTTGATCAGCAGCGGCCTCTGAGCAAGAAGCCGGTGTAAAAGCGGCGAGGAGATGTCCAGCACCACCTCTCCCCCGCGCTCGCGCACCTTGTCGACGACGCGGTCCAGAAAGCCGTCGGACGTTCCCGGCGGCAACGAACCGGAGATGCTCAGGCACTCGAGCTCGGGGAGCGACGCGATGAGCTCTATCATGGCGTCCTCGTCGTGCCTCGAGATCGGAGCCCCGGCGTTCACCATGTTGTACTCGTGCTCCCCTGAATTCAAGAACACGTTCACCCGCGTGATGCCGTCGACCCAGACGGGAAAGACCTCGCATCCCCGCTCGCGCGCGCCGTCGACGATAAAGCGCCCCGAGAACCCCGCGAAGAAACCGAGGATGCTGGACGGTTCGCCGAAATGCTGCAGGGCGAACGAGACGTTGAGCCCCTTGCCGTTGGGGGTGTAGACCGCATCGCGGGTGCGGGTCACGCAATCCGGCGCGAGCCCGTCGCACGTCACGTTATAGTCGATGGCGGGATTGGCGGTAAGGGTGTAGATCATCGAACGGCTCCCACGATAAGGACGGATGAGCGAAGGCCGCCCCGCGCAACACGAGACGGCCTTGCAAACGTATGCGATCGAAACCCCGCGAAAGGCGGGGAGCGCCTACTTGCGCTCGAGCTTGCGAACCGCGATGCGGCGGCTGTACTCGTCGACGCGGCCGAAGTCGCCCAGGCCGACGCTCTCGGCGACGTTCGCGCCGGTCGCAAGGGCGAGCTTGAGGGCCTCTTCCACGTTCTCGCGGTTGTGGTACCACTTGAGGATGAACGCCGCGAGCGTGCAGTCGCCGGCGCAGACGGAGGACACGAGGTTGATGTTGAACTCGCGCTTGGCGTACCAGATGTCCTCGCCGTTGGAGAAGTACGCGTCGCCGCGGCTGCCGCGGGTGAGCAGGACGTTCTGGACGCCGATGTCGTGCGCCATCTTCATGGCGACGCGGACCTCGTCATCGGTGTTCACGGGCACGCCGAAAATCGCCTTCATCTCGTGGTGATTCGGCTTGATGAGCAGGGGCTTCTTGGCGGCAAGCGTCTTCAGCTTGTCGCTGGAGATGTCGAGGATGACATCACAGCCGCGATCCTGGGCGTGGTCGATGACCTCATCGAGGAAGTAGCGAGAAGCCTTCGGGGGCAGCGAGCCGGAGATGATCAGGCACTCGAGGTCGCCCGTCGTGTCGAGGATCTTGTAGAGCTCGCGCTCGCCCTCGGGCGTCAGCGGGGCGCCCGCGTTCAGGATGCCGTACTCGTTCTCGCCGTCGTTGAAGTACGAGTTGATGCGAGTGATGCCGTCGATCCACACCGGGCGGCAGAGGCAGCCCATGTTCATGGTCTCCTCGACGATGTACTTGCCGGTGAAGCCGGCGAAGAAGCCGAGCGCGACCGAGTCGACACCGAACTTCTTGAGCGCGTACGACACGTCAAGACCCTTGCCGTTCGGGGTGTAGCTCGAGGTGACCGAACGGATATTCTCGTTCGGAATCAGCGGCGGACACGTCACCGTCATGTCGACGGCCGGGTTGGCAGTCAGCGTATAGAACATTGATACTCCCCTTTCCAAAGAGACCGCGCAGCTCCGACGCTCCGTCGGGACCACGCGGTCACATAAAACATTATCCGAGAGCAAGTCCGAGCAACATGCTTACCGAAACCTTACTTTGCAGCGGCCTCGAGCAGCGCCTTGACCTCTTCGGCGGTGGTGCACTGGACCGCCTTGTCGGCGAGCTCCTTGGCCTCCTCGACCGTCCACTGGGAGATGGTCTTGCGGGTGCGCAGGATGCTCGGGGCGGACGTGGAGAACTCCTCCATGCCCCAGGCGATCAGCAGCGGCGTGAGCAGCGGATCGGCCGCGGCCTCGCCGCACATGCCGACCATGATGCCCTCCTTGACGCCAGCCTCGATGATGCTCTTGATAGCGCGCAGGACCGCCGGGTAGTACCAGCTGTACAGGTAGGCGATCTTGTCGTTGCCGCGGTCGGCCGCCATGGTGTAGCCGGTGAGGTCGTTGGTGCCGATCGAGAAGAAGTCGGCCTCCTTGGCCAGCAGGTCGGGAATGTTCGCGGAGGCAGCGGTCTCGGTCATGATGCCGACCTCGATGTCCTCGTTGAACTTGTAGCCCTCTTCGCGCAGCTCGTCCTTGCAGACCTCGACGAGGTCCTTGACGGCACGGATCTCCTCGACGCAGGTGACCATGGGGACCATGATCTTGATGTCGCCGAACGCGCTTGCGCGCAGCAGGGCGCGGAGCTGGACCTTGTACTCGTCGGCGTTGTCGAGGCAGTAGCGGATGGCGCGATAACCCATGAAGGGGTTCTCTTCCTTCACGAGCTTGAGATACGGGATCTCCTTGTCGCCGCCCACGTCGAGCGTGCGGATGATGACCGGGGCGCCCTTCAGGGCGACGGCGACCTTACGGTAGGCCTCGAACTGCTCCTCCTCGGAGGGCAGCGACTTGGCGTCCATGAACAGGAACTCAGAACGGAACAGGCCGATGGCCTCGGCGTCCTGATCGAGGGCGCCCTTGACGTCATCGGGGCTGCCGATGTTGCACGCCATGATCTTCTTGAAGCCGTCGGCGGTGATCGTCGGCTTGCCGCGGAACGCCTCGAGGGCCTGCTTCTCGGCGATGAAGTCCTCGCGACGCTGGGTGTACTCGGCCAGGGTCTTCTCGTCGGGCTCGGCGATAACGAGGCCGCGGAAGCCGTCGACGATGGCGGTCATGCCGTTGTGCAGCGCGCCGCACGCGTTGGAGACGGACAGGACGGCCGGGATCTCGAGGGCGCGCGCGATGATCGCGGAGTGCGAGGTGCGGCCGCCGACCTCGGTGACGATGCCCGCGACGTTCTTCTTGTCGATCGTGGCGGTCATGGACGGGGTCAGGTCGTGGATGACGATGACCGTGCCCTCGGGCAGGACGGACAGGTCGACGACCTCGCGGCCCAGCAGCTCTGCCAGGATTCCGGTGCGGATGTCGGCGATGTCGGCGGCGCGAAGGCGGAACATCTCGTCGTCCATGGACAGGAACATGTTCTCGAACATGGTGCTGGTCTCGGTCAGCGCCTGCTCTGCGCAGGTGCCGCCCTCGATGGAGGCCTTGATGGCGCCACCGAGCTCAGGGTCCTGGGCCAGCGTCACGTGGCCGTACATGATCTCGGCCTCGGCCTCGCCGACGCTCGTCTTCATGTGCTCGGCCTGGGCCTCGGTCTTCTTGCAGAAGGTTTCGAGCGCCTTGTCGAAGCGAGCCTTCTCGGCCTCGGTGTCCTCGACCGTATGCGGCGTAAACGTCAGATCGGGCTCAACGGCGACCGCGACGGTACCGATGCCGATGCCCTCAGATGCGTTAACTCCCTCGTACATTGATCTTCCTCTCCTGTCAGCCCGACCATGAGGCCGGACCCCCTGCAAAAGCCGCGCGGAGCATCTCACGGCGATACCCCGCGCCAACTATTAAATAAAGAAAGGTTTCCGGAATCAGGCGTTACTCGCCAAGACCGCTCTTGATGAGCTCGAGAGCAGACGCGAGGGCCTCGTTCTCGTCGCTGCCGTCGCAACGGACCTCGACCTCGGTGCCGCACGGGATGCCAGCGGCCATGAGGGCCATGGGGCTCTTGCCGTTGACCTCCTTGTCAGCGGTCAGGATGGTGACGTCGCAGGCGAACTTGCCCATCGTGGAGGCAAAGAGGCCGGCGGGACGCATGTGCAGACCCTGCGGGTTGATAAGGGTGACCTTCTCAGAAACCATAGTGTTCTCCTTTTTGATCTGTGCGCACCCCAGGCATCAGGACACGCAAAAGTACACGACCAGTTTAACGCAATAAAGGACAAAAGAAATGCAAAAGCGCGAGGAGGTGGCCGAAAGGACCATCTGGCGCGCAGGAGGTCGCGCGAAGCATGCTGGACGGGCACGTCTGGCGGGCCGGCAAGCGGTCATCTTCCCGTCAAGCGCACCCGTTGCGCGGGGCACCTGATCGCATCGTCCTTGGGAAGCGATGATATATATCCCGATGCGCCCCGCACATCGGCAAAAACCACGAGACTACCCGGCAACAGTACCCGGCAACAGTACCCAGAACTGAGAGAGAGGGCCCCTCGAATGGCCCTCTCTCTCAGTTCTGGGTACTGTTGCCGGGTACTTTTAGCGGGTAGCCTGGTAGAGGGCCCGGCGCGAACTAAACCGACCGGTCGTTCCCGAAGGGGCTACGACAGGTGCTCGCTGACGACGCGCGCCACGGCTTCCGGATCGTCGGCATCCTTGACCGCCGCGCGGAACCCGTCGTCCATCAGCGCCTCGGCAACGCGCGAGAGCAGCTTGAGGTGCGTCGTTCCCGACTGGCCCTCGGGAATGAGCAGGGCGATGGCGATCCGCACGGGCACGCCGTCCATGGTCTCCCACTCCTCGGCACCCTGCGCGAGCTTCGCCACCATGACGGCGGCGCGCTGGACGGTCGCCGACTTGGCGTGCGGGATGGCAAAGCCGTCGAGCATGCCCGTGGTGCCCTCCGCCTCGCGCTTGAGGAAGGCCGCCATGAGCTCATCGGCGTCCTGGGCGAGCCCGAGGTCGACCGCGCAGCGCGACAGCGTCGAGAGCACCTCGTCTCGCGTGGAGCAGCGAAGGCCCACCAGCACGTAGTCGGCGGAAACGACGCTCTCCGCGAACCCGGAGGGCGCCTGCGCGCGCGGGCCCGCCTCTTGCGGGGTGCGCGCAAGCTTGCGGCGGAGCTTTGAGCCGAGCGTCTCTTTACGCGAGGGCGAACCGGAGGGCGCAGCCTGGTTACCGGAAAGCCGCGCCAGGGCGAGCGCGCCGTCGATCAGATCACCCGCCGCCTCGACGGTAAGGGGGCATGCCGCACCCGTCGAGATGAGCGGAACCCCTGCAAACCGTTCGGCCCCAGACGGGGAACCCCCGATGATGAGGGCGGCATGCGCCGAGGCGATCTCCTCGCGCGTCAACTCGTCGACCGCCCCGTCGGCAGCGTACAGCTCCGTTCTCACCGCAAGCGAACGCCCGCGCGCCGCCTCCTCGATCGAAGCGGCAGCCTGCTTTGCCCCGCGTTCAACCGAGACAACAAGATCGACCCGATGAGCCATACGCCCTCCCCCAACAACCGGGTGCCCGCACCCGATGCGCCCATGCGCCTCCAACCAAACAGCGTATGCGCCAGCATACCACGCGCTGCCCCGGCTTCCATATCCCCATGATGCGCAAATCGGTGAGAACGCGCGGTGCCGGCATCCGCCGGCCCCGGTGCGGCGACGCGCGACTGCGCTGCAGGAAACCAGCAGGTGAGCGGCACCTACAGGGGCGCCGAGCCGCCGGGTGCGCGACGCTGAAGGGGCGGCTCGGATGGATAATTCGACATCTCCCGCTCAAAACGCGTCGACAGACAGCCCGCATCAACTATAATTGCCATGTTTTGCGCCATTAGCTCAGCTGGATAGAGCAGGGGACTTCTAATCCCAAGGTCGTTGGTTCGAATCCGACATGGCGCACCATCCCGCGAACAAGGGCGTCGGCGACGGCGCCCTTTTGCATGCCGCCCCATGCATACATGAGGCCCGCCCCGCCCGCGCATGGGCGGAACGTGGACTTTCATGCAGAATCGCCGAAAGTCCCCATCCCTCATGCGCTTGCTGAGGGCAACGGGTATCCTGACCTGTCGGACGACGACGGAGCGACCGCAGGCCCGCGATGCGAAGGAGGATACATGGGCGCCCTTGATTCCCATGCGCGCATAGCCGTGCTCATACCGTGCTACAACGAGGCCCCGACCATCGCGAAGGTCATCGACGACTTCAGGCGCGTCCTGCCCGATGCGAGCATCTACGTCTACGACAACAATTCCCGCGATGACACCGCCGCCATCGCCCGCGCGCACGGCGCCATCGTCCGCCACGAGGCGCGCCAGGGCAAGGGCAACGTCGTGCGCCAGATGTTTCGGGACATCGACGCCGAGTGCTACCTCATGGTCGACGGCGACGACACCTACCCCGCAGAGGCGGCGCGCGCCCTGTGCGACCCGATTCTCGACGGCTCGGCCGACATGACCGTCGGAGACCGCCTCTCCAACGGCACTTACGGCAAGGAGAACAAGCGGGCGTTCCACAACTTCGGCAACAACCTCGTGCGCCGCATGATCAAGCTGATCTACGGCTACTCGTTCGAAGACGTCATGACCGGGTACCGCGCGTTCTCGCGTGTGTTCGTCAAGACGTTCCCCGTGCTGTCCGACGGCTTCCAGATCGAGACCGAGCTGTCCATCCATGCGGTCGACCGCCACTGGCGCATCGTCGACGTGCCCATCGCCTACCGCGACCGCCCGGAGGGATCCGTCTCCAAGCTGTCGACGGTCTCCGACGGCATCAAGGTGCTCGCGACCATCGGATCGCTGTTCAAGAACTACCGCCCGATGAAGCTGTTCACGCTCGTGGCCCTCGTGTTCCTGGCCCTCGGCCTTTGGCTCGGCATCCCGGTGGTCGTCGAGTTCCTGCACACCGGCCTGGTGCCCCGCTTCCCCACCGCCATCCTCGCGGCTTCCCTGATCTTCCTATGCGGGCTGTCGTTCGCGACGGGGCTCATCCTCGACTCGGTCGCAAAGGTCGAGCGCAAGCAATGGGAGCTCGCCGTCTACCGCGAGATGGACCGAGAGGGTCGCGGCGGACGCGCATAGGCGCGCCTCACGGGGCCGACTGGCGCGAAATGAATTGGCCGGCGGTTCCTTACGACTCGAGCCCGAGGTACTTGGTCCAGAATTCGCGCGACGTGAGGTATGGGAAGGCGTCCTTCCACGCCTGCCTCACCTGCTTGCCAATCGTGCGGTGGCGGCGCAAGAGCTCGTGCTCGCGCATGCGGATGGCGCGGAAGCGCGCACGGTCCATGTGCCGGACCGTGCCCTTGGTGCGCGTCGGGTCCAAGAACACGAGCGTCTCGCGGGCAAGCGACTCGCCCTCGATCATCGCGGCGCCGTTCTTGACGACGTACCCCGGGCGCGTGCCGAGCATGGGCTTGGGCAGATAGTGCTTGTCGTAGGGCAGCGAGCGGAGCACCTTCATGAAGCGCGACGCCTGCGACTCGACGTTCGCATGCGACAGCACCTCGCGCGTGACGCCCGCGGCGCGAAGCAGCTCGGGATCCATGTCCTCGACCGGCATGAGCCGCTCGTTGCGCGCGCCGTTTTGCCTCATGAGCTCGGCGCCGTCGAGGCTTTCCAGAAACTGCGGCCCCTTGAGGTAGTCCTCGAACCCGTCGAGCAGCAGCTCGGCCGCACTGTAATCGAGATCGCGCAGGTCCTGGCGCACGCTGCGGCGGATGCGGACGATAAAGAGCCCCTCCGACGCGCAGTCGTCCACCGCGATCATGGCCATGAAGTTGCGGATGTACTGGTAGCAGTCGACCGACGCGCGGAAGCGCCCCTCGAAGCTCTCGTGCCACACGCAGATGCCGTTCATGGTCATGAACACCGGCTGGTTGCGCATGCCGAACTCGACGTCGTCGCAGCGGATGAAAAACGGCATGGGCAGGCCGTTTTTCTCGATGGCCGCCGTCGGGATGCAGCTGTACCACCAGGCGCCGTACGCGTTGGGGACCTCGACGCTCGTGCGCTCGTTGACGAGCAGGTCGGAGAGCGACCCCATGTGCAGGTCGGTTTTGACGCGACGGTAGGCGCCCGAGTTCAGCACGAAGGAGACGTCCTCGAACTGGCGGACCGGGTCCTCCAGCGACAGCATCGCGCCGTTGATGAAGGCGTCGCGATAGGGCCCCTGGGCAAGCGCGAGCAGGTTGTACGTGCGAATCAGGCTCTCGGGCATGATGCGCACGTCATCGTCCATCACCAGCACGTGCGTGAACTCGCCCGGATGCTCCGTGGCGGCCATCATGCCGCGCGCAAAGCCGCCCGATCCCCCCGTGTTGGGGTTCGGAAGGACGCTCACCAAATCGTCGGTGAGCGCGTCGACGTCGAGCGTCCTGCCGTTATCCACCACAAACATATGGAAATTGCCGAGGATCGGCGCCCCTTCCGCGCGGATGCCCGCTTGGACGAGGTCGATGTTCGCCGTGATGTAGGCCTCCTTGTTGAAGGTCGTCGTGGCAAGCGCGAGGCGGACCTCGTTGATGCGCGCGGGATCGACCTTGGCATACCAATACGCGCGCGCGATGACGAGCCGCTCCCCTTCAGCGGGAACGGCGATGAACCCGATGAGGTCCTCGCCCGCGGTGGGCACCTCGATATCGAGCGCAACCGGCGCGTCGGGGGCGGCGTCCACGGCATTCGCGGAGAACACCTGGCGATCGGACGCATCGGACGCCACCGCATCGATGCGGATCTCGCCCGCGCCCGCCACCTCCACATGGAGCCAGACTTCCTGAAGGCCCGCATACATGCGCCACTTGCAGGCAGAGCATCCGTTGACATACGTCAGGAAGTCCGCCGTGCCCGTGAGCTCGAGTCCCGCACCGTCCTCGTACCGGGCCGCCCCCGCCTGCGCACGGTAGTACAGCTCGGGATGGTCGGCAGCGTGGTCGTCGACCGTGAGAACGACGTTGGAAAGTTTGAAATCGACAGTCATTCGTGCTCCAGGGGACTCGTGCGCGCATACGGCGCGAAGCGTTTGCCTCAAGTCTACTTGAAGCATGCCGCGCCCGCGGCCATTTCATGCGAGAAGCGAAAATCGAGCCCCGCCGAAACGGAGGCGAAACGGAGGCCCTGTGGACGGGCCGCCGCCTCGAGCGACTCGCTTGCGCCTCGGGTAAGCTATCATGAGGCGCAGATTGCTTACCCGTGCGGAGGTTGCCCCATGCCGTTTCTGAGCGTATTGATCCCCGTCTACAACGGCGAGGACTATCTTGCCGACGCGATCGAGTCGGCGCTGAACCAGCCGTGCGACGACCTCGAGGTCGTCGTGGCCAACGACGGATCGACCGACCGGTCGCTTGAGATCGCCCGCGGCTACGAGGAACGCGACGGCCGCGTGCGCGTCCTCAGCCACGAGAACATGGGGCCGGGGGCGACGCGAAACAAGGCGATCCCCCAGCTCAAAGGATCCTGGATCCTCTTTCTCGACTGCGACGACATCATCTTGCCGAACTTCTACACCGAGCAGGTGCGCGCGTTCCTCCAGTTCTGCCGCGCGCACGAGGTGGAGACCATCGTCCCGTGCCGCCTGTACGGAGACGTGAAGCTCAGCTGGGCGAACATGGAGTACGTGCCCTTCGACGAGGTGTTCGGCCAGGGCAGCGACGCCTCGTGGCGCGTCGACTACGAGTTCGCCACGCTTCTGTACTCGGCTGAGCTGCTGCGCCGCGAGCGCATCGAGTTCGGGATCACGCGTCCCGCCGAGATGGAGAGCATCTTCCGCCACAAAGCGGTCTTCTGCTCCAAGCGCACGGTGTTCACGAACCGGCTGTGGTTCGCGGTGCGCCGCGAGAACCCGCACCAGGCAACACGCGACCGCAACTGGAACAGCGTCCATGTCGACCGGATCCGCTATGAGGGGTTCAGCGACCTGATCGAATGGCACCGCCAGCGCGGAACGACGGGCTTCGTCATCGAGGAGGCGGCGCGCCGTCGCGACGCCGCGAAGGCCTCCATCGACCGCGGGGAGCAGCCCCGCACGCTCAGGCGCCGCATCGAGGAGCACCGGGCATATCGCCGCTGGAAGCAGGATCGCCGCCGCGCCTCCAAACCCCTGGGCGAATGGATGCTCAACGAAGACCGGCAACGCGAGGCCATCGAGGCCATCGAGCACCAGATCGAGCAGTCCTCCTGACGCCGTGCAAATCGGGGACGTACCCGCTGCGTGCATTCTTGGGGTGCCCTGCATATCGGGAACGTACCTGTTACATGAATTATTATGCATATCGCATATCGGGGACGTACCCGCTGCGCCAAAAGAATGCACACGGCAGGTACGTCCCCGATTTGCATACATGCACGCGGCGGGTACGTCCCCGATTTGCACGGTGCGGAACGTTACTGGCGGCGGTGCTTGAGCAGGCCGGGCAGGTACATGAGAGCCGAGCCGATGCGATAGGAGTTGGACTGCTCGAGGTCGACGACGCGCTGGCGCGCCTCCGCGAGCTCTCGTTCGACATCGGCGGCATGCCGTTCGGAAGCCTCGGCGCGCCGCCGCTCGTCAACGAGCATGCGGTCGGACGCCGCCTCGCAATACAGGTACAGCTCGTGGCGCCCGTTGTCCTGCTCGCAGGCAGGACTCGTCTCCCCCACGAGCTCGACGAGCTCGTCCTCGCCCTGCTGCGCGAGCTCCCTCAGGTTCGCCACGCCCTCCTGGACGATGCGGGCGAGCGCCTCGCGCTCGTCCAACGCGCGCCCGAGCGCGTCCGCGATCTCGTCTGCCGACGCATCCATGGCGAGCAGGCTCGATCCCATGTGCGCCTCCTCGTACAGCGCGCACACCTTCGGCAGGTAACCGAGGCCGACACACGGGATGCCGCCGCGAAACATCAGCAGCGAGGCATGGTAGCGCATGGAAAGGCCCGCGGTCGCCCGACCGATGAAGTCGGCCATGGCATCGATATCGTCGCCCGCCGAGAACAGGTGCACGCGATCGATACGGCTCATGGCCTCGACCACCCGGTCGGAAATGCCGCGATCGGCCGCATCGAGCATCGCGAAGGCGAGATGGGCGCGCGGGCGGCTCGCCAGCACGCGGTCGCAGGCACGGGCGACGCGCTCGGCGAAATCATCCGACACGTTCTCGTACTCGCGCAGCGACACCACGATCAGATCGGTGCCGGCGGGGTCGAGCTCCTGGTTCGCAAACCAGGAATCGACCGCCTCCGTCACATGCGAGGAGCCGGTGAACGCAACGTCCGCGCGGCGCACGACCTGTCCGGCGGGCACGTCGCAGGCGGAGACGAGACGGGCGGTCTCCTCGTCGCGGCACGCGAACCGGGCGCCGAGCGAACCCATGAGGCGCACCAGCCGCTTGCTGTGGGTGCGCTCCAGCGGACCGGCGCCGATGCCGTACAGCACGACCGGCGTATCGTTCAGGGCCGCCAGCTCAACGAACGCGGCGATGCCCGGAATATCGGAATGGAGCACCGACGAGGCGATCTCCGCCTTGCCCATGGTCCAGCGGATGCCCTGGTCGAACAGGAGCCCCGCCATGACGAGGGCGACGGAGGAGCGGGCGAGCATCCCGTCGAGCTCGCGCTTGGACGCCAGCGCGATCGCGTAGACGCCTCGGTGCACGAGGGTGTGCCACGGGTTCTCGCTCACGGCGACGCTCACGGTGCCGGGGCAGCGCTCCTCCAGGCGCTCCGCAATGGTGGAAAGGATGTACTCATCACCGAAGTTGCCGCAGCCCACGTATCCGAGCACGGTCGCCACGCGGCACGGCTCAAACGATGCGCCCTCGACGCCCAGTGCCTCGGCGGCATGGACGACCGAGCGCTCGAACCCGCCGCGAGCCGCATGCATGCCCTCGGCATCGCCGCGCCCCGCGCGGACCGATCCGAACAGCGCGTCGTCTGCCGTCGAGGCGATTGAGGCGCGCACGCGGCGCGACTCAAGAAGCGCCGCCGCCCGCTCGGCCATCCAAGCGCCGGTCGCGCCCGCATCGGGACGAAGGATATCAGCCCCGGCGAGCTGCTTGGTCGCCTGGAGCACGTACTCATCGTAGGCCGAGCGCCCCTCGGAAGACGGGAACCGGACCGCGATCGACGTGAACCCGAGCGCATAGGCGGCACCGGCGTCGGCACCGTCGAAGCGCCACTCATCGGGCCACCCCTCGCCTGCGCAGCGAACCGGCGTGCCTTCCGGCATCCCCTGGGCGGCCGCCCTCATGAGCTCGATGCGCTCCGGCGTCGCCTCCTGGGCGCAGGAAAGCCCCCGCGGGTAGACAATCTCGTTGGCAAGGTCGAGCGCAGACAGGTCCGGAACCGTGCCCAGGGTGCGAACGGCGCATCCCAGCTCGCGTGCCGCAGGCGCGGCCATGCCGTCGAGCACCCAGCAGGTATCCGGCGCGGCCCCCCGCATGCGCTCCAGGGAGCGCGCGAGCTCGTCCTCGCGGGAGGCGAGCACGACGAGGCGGGGCGCCTGCACGACGCATGCAGACGTATCGATGGAAAGGCCGTCAGCGACCACCACGGCGTCGACGGCCCAGCGACGCATCAGCGCGTCGAGGTACCCGAGCTGCGCCACGCCGTCGGCGAACAGCTGGGGCCACAGGCGGGGCGTGAACCAAAAGACCGCGTATCCAGCCTCTTCAAGCGCCTCCTTCGCGCGCCAGGACGGGGAGATGACGCCCAGGGCGGGGTCGGCGAGCAAAACGAGGCAGCGCGCACCGTGCGCGTTCGCATCCATAGTGAAGACTCCTTTTCGGGATGAGACGGTATGGGAGGACGGGGCGGCCCGCCGTGCGCGACGAGCGAGGCGATGCGCACGGTGCCGGACCGATCAGCTGCTCAGCCGGCGCTGGATCGCGCGCGGGATGCGCAGAAGCGCCGTGCCGTACCGATACTCCGCGGACCTCCGAAGGTCATCGAGCTGGCGCTCGACCTCCTCGCGAGCACCCTGCGCCTCGACGACCGCGCCGTGCGCCCGGTCGACCTCCCCGTGCAAGCGGTCGATCTCCGAGCGCGCCTCCTCCAGATCCGCCTCGACGCGGTCGAAGAGCTCCTTGTCGTCATCGACGAACGCGCCGTGGTTGCGCATCCAGAAGAACAGGTACCCCTGCGCATCGTTCGCCTTGATCAATTCGAGCGAGCGGCGGTCGAGCGGATGGGTGTAGGCGTCCAGGGGCACATCGAGCAGCCCCATGCGCTCCGCCGCCCCATCGTGCAGCTCGGCGAACGCCCGCGCGAACGAGTCGACGCGCGTGAGGGAGTTGAGGTTGTACACCGCGCCGCCGAGCGCCCAGCGGGCATGGCTCACGCGATACGTCTCGTATAGGCCCTCCTCCTGAAGCCGGTCCCGCAGCAGCGCGAACGCCTCGATGAAATCGAGGGCGTGAGGGTCCTTGTTGTCCATGGACGAGGAGCCCGTGCGCATGCGGTAGTGCGACAGGCGCTCGTAGATCACCGATATACGGCGCGCCTTGACGAGCGCCATGCACGTGAACGGCAGGTCCTCGGTGCGGAACAGCGCCGGGAAGCGGATGTCGTTCTCGACGAGCAGCGAACGGCGGAACAGCTTGTTCCACGGCCAGTTCTGAAACGACGTGAAGATGGCGTCGGGGTTGTCTGCCGCGCTGAACGCCAGGGTCTCGTGTACCGGGAAGTCGGCGAAGGCGGGGAAATCGAGCGTGCCGACAGCCGGATGCTGGTCGCGCTGGACGCGGTTGTTGTAGAACCACGCATCCCAGATCACGATGTCGCAATCGAGCTGCTCGGCGCGGCCGACGGCCTTTTCGAGCAGCGTGGGCTCGATGAAGTCGTCGGCGTCGAGGAAGTACACGTAGGTGCCGGTCGCGACGTCGAGCCCCTTGTTGCGCGCGCAGCCGGGTCCCAGATGGCGCTGGGTCAGGATGCGCACCGCGGGAAAGTCCTCATCGGCACGGTAGCGCTTGAGCACCTCGAAGGAGTCATCCGACGAACCGTCGTCGACGCAGATCAACTCGAAGTCCTGGAACGTCTGCGCCTTGAGGCTGTCAAGCGCTTGGCACAGGTAGGGCTGGGCGTTGTACACGGGCATGATGACGGAAACGCAAGGCGACGACACGGCTACCCCCAAGATATCGTGAACGCGGGCACGCCCGCGATGGCTTCGTAGGGATAGTATACGGCACCGCGTCGACGCGCCCGCGCCCATACGGGCGAACTCGCGGAACGGGCAGAACACGCGGCGCCTTCAGAAAGCTAGAAAGGGGCCGCCTGCACTCCCGGCAAGCGGCCCCTTCCCAACAAGCACCACGTGATAGCAACGTCGCGCGGGTTACTTATCCATCCCCAGATAGCGCTTCCAGAACGCGAGCGAGGTCAACTCGTCGCGACGCGCGGAGTAATCATGGCGCAGCTGCTTGATGTTGCGCTTGTAGGCCTTGAGATCCTCCTTGTAGCGCTTGGAGATCTGAGCGTAGCGCTCGGGGTCCTTCTTGCGCAGCGCGCCCATGCGGTTGTACCAGTCGATGATGATCAGGTACTCCTTGCCGCGGATCGCACCGGCGGGATACGCCCAGCCGATGACCGGGATGACGGCGTAGCCCTTGCCCTCCTTGACGATGAAGCGCTGGTTGTTGTCGGTGGCCAGGTCGTTCAGGCGCTGCAGACGCGTGCGCGGGGCGTCGGCGTCGACGAGCTGACGGTCGATATCGGCGATATGGAAATCGGTCAGACCGGCGGCGTGCACCTGACGCTCGAGCTCATCGAAGGGGACGAGCTTCTCCTTGTTGCGGTTGGCGGCCATGAACGTCTTCTCGGCCATGCCGGGCGTGGCGATGAAGTCGGGCCCCTTCATGAAGTCCTCGAACGCGTCGAGCACGAGCTCGGCGTTGTCGTAGCCGAACTTCTTGAGCTCGAGGCGGATGTTGTTGTGCATCTCGCGCATGAAGTCGGACTTGGGCGCGAAACCGGTCGTGCACTGGGCGATCATCGTGTTGCGCGTGGTCTGGTAGCGCTCGACGGCGGCGTTGTAGCGCACGTGGAACGACATGTGCCAGATGCACAGGCCGTTCATGGTCATGAACTTGGGCTGGCAGCGCACGCCGTACTCGGCGTCGTCGCAGCGCACGAAGTACGGCAGCGGCAGCCCGTTCTTCTCGATGACCGAGATGGGGATGCAGCAGTACCACCATGCGGCGTACCGGGAGTTCAGCTTGGTGATGGCGCTCGGCACGCGGAACGTCTCGTTGAAGACGACGTCCTCGAACTTGTTGAGGCGCAGCTGCGGCTTGGCGGGCGCGAACGTGCCCTCCTTGGTCATGAAGCCGGTGTCCTCCCACAGCTCCTCGCCGATCTCGTAGTTGAGCATGGCGCCGCTGATGAACGCCTCGGCATACTCATCGTTGACCAGGCGCAGCAGGTTGTAGGTGCGCTTGATGCTCTCGGGGGACACGGCGACGTCATCGTCCATCAGCAAGATGTGGGTCGCGCGCGGCGTCTGCTCCATGGCCTCGATCATGCCGCGCGTGAAGCCGCCGGCGCCGCCGACGTTGTCGTTGGGAGAAATGATCACGCGGTCGCTCGCCAGCTTGCCGGCATCAAGGGTGCGCCCGTTGTCGATCACGCGCATGGTGAAATGCTGGGCGATATCCTCGGAGCTGTCGATGATCGACTCCTTGATGAGCGCGATATTCGCCTCGATGAACTCCTCTTTCTTGAACGTGGTGGTCGCGAGGACGAGCTCCACGTCGCGCAGGGGGCGATCGATCTCGACGGAGTAGTAGCTCTCCCCGATCAGCACGGGGCCGTCCGTCGCGAGCTCGAAACCGACGATGACCGCGTCGGAGGGCACCGTGAGCTCGACATCGATGGCCTGCCACTCATCGGAAGCGGGAAGCTCGCGCTTCGTGTCGTCGAGCTTGATGGGATGAGCGGAGAACGCGTCCGCGGCGGTCTGCACGTACGTGCACGCGGCGCCCTTGACCTGCAGGTGCAAGAAGAAGCGCTGCGCGCTGGTATAGCGCCTGAGCTTGCCCACGGACAGCGCGTTGAAAAACGTCGTGAAGTCAAAGACGCCGGCGTCGTAGAGCATCCACTCCCCCGTCACATGGTCGCGCACGAACGGCTGGGTGGATCGGCAGTACAGCGCGGGATAGCTCGTGGAGCGCGGGTTGCACTCGAGCAGGATGTTGGCGAACTTTATAGCAGGCATGTGCCCTCCTAGATGGCTAAACATATCCTGCCCATGATACATGAAATGCGGGCATGCCCCCGAATGCACCGAAAACGGGCACAAGAGGCGGCGGTGGGCCCCCCGGGGGTGAGCTTTTGGGGACAGTCCCTTTTGGACCGCGGCGGCGTATGTGCGCCGCCGCGGTCCAAAAGGGACTGTCCCCAAAAGCTCACCCCCGGGGGGCCCACCGCCGCCGCGAACCGCGTCAGTCGTTGTAGTAGGGACGCGCGAAGCCCGTTATCGAGCCCTCGGGAATATAGAGGTCCTCGCAAAGCAGCTGCACGCGGCCGTAGATATGCTCCCAGACGTAGAGCGTCTTGCCGTCGGGCGCCACCGAGGCGACGATGCCCGCATGGGTGCCCTCCGACGCGCCGGCCCACGGACGGAACGCCGGCTGATCGATCAGCCAGATGTCTCCCGGCTTGGGCGTGGACTCCAACCTGCCCTGGTTACGGTACCAATCGGCGATCTCGTGCGGGAACGACGAGGCGGCACCGTTCATGAACTGGTATTTCATACCGGCTTCTTGGAAACACCAATAGACGAACGCCGCACAGGGGCCCATATGGTTCATCGTTCCGCCGTCAGCAACGACGCGGTCCTGGTAGCGCCAACCGTCGGTGATGCCATTTTGCGATGCCGCCGTGGCAATCACGCGGGCGGCCACCTCGTCGCTCGACAGACGCTCACCGGTCGCAGGGTCAAGGTAGTAGGGCTTGCCCTCGATCATCAGGCTGCCGTAGCACATGCGGCCCGTGACCTCGTGGTAATAGACCCACTTGTTCGACTCGGGCAGCCATGCCCAGCCGTAATCGACCGCGCCGGTGATGGGGTCGAAATACATCCAGCCGGCCTCATCGCCATGGGAGTCGTCGATGTAGCGCTCACCGTGCGCCATCTCACCGGTCACGTAGTCGCAAAATACCCATTTCTGGCTGCCGTCCTCATCCGTGATGAGCAGAAATCCGTAGTCGACGGCGCCGTCTTCGCCCAGATGGACCCATTTGCCGTGCTCGATGCGCCATTCGTCGGTCGCCTGCTCCCACGCCTCGCCGGCGACGTCGTTGTCCACCGGAACGAACGCCTCGCGGTCGCGCGCGATGGTGGTGTCGGCCTCGGCCCAGTACCACGCGACCGTCTCGGGATCGTAGAAGAACTTCGAGCGCGCCGGGACGTCCTCGTCCAGCCAGCCGACGGCCTCGGCGGGCTCGCACGGCTCGCCGTCCTCGTCGACCCAGCCCGTATAGGCCGCCTGCTCCGGCGTATCCACGACCTCGGAATCCGGTGCCGCCAGGGCACCGGACGGAACAAGACCCGCCATCAGCGATGCCAGCAGGCATGCTGAGACCTTCCATCGCGAGCAACGCATACGCAACCCCTTCCCATTTCTGCAGCGATGCCGGAACGCGGGACCCTCCTCACCCGGCAGGCGAAGATGATCGGCGGTTCCGGGGGAACGCTGACCGATTGCCGTCGTGCTGCGCACCCCCGTGGCGCGGAATGAATCGGTCGGTGTTTCCCTAAGGAGATTCTAGCGTTTCACGGTGTCGAGCAGGGAGCGAAGGCCGTAGGCGGCAAACGGCAGGAGCAGCAGCGCGAACGGCATGGTGTAGACGCTTTTCGCCTCCCAGATCAGATAGCAGGCGACGCCTCCCAAAAACGCAATGACCATGAGCAGCGCCGCGGGCGACACGCTACCGCGATGCCGGAATGCGCACACGAGGCCGGTGAACGACGCGATGTAGAACAGCGACTGGTAGGCGTCCATGGCGATCGTCAGCACACGGTTGGCCGTGTAGCCGTTATACATGACCTGCTCGGCAATCGGACTCGTCGCGTCGGAAACCGACGTCGCGGAGTAGTACAGGGACTGGAACGTGGGATCGAGCCACTCGGTCATGACCTTGTAGACAAAGAAGCGGATGCAGTAGAGCGGGTCGGCCAAAAACCTGCCGAGAGCGGTCTTGATGGCCTCCATCGCAAAGGCCCCCTGCGCCGCCGTGTCGCCATCGACCTGCGCGAAGTGCGTCGCCTGGACAGGCGACCACCAGCCCGGCCGGTTGAGATAGGGATCCCAGGTGAGGCCCATCGCGATCCACGACGTCTTGGGCATGCCGTCACCGAAGCTCAACCCGACCGCGGACTCGAGCAGCCGGACCGGCACGGACGTCAAGGAGTTGATCACCACCGCGGCGGCAAGCACGATCAGGATCTGGGGAGCTCGGCGCTCGCGCACCAGCACGATCAGCCAGGCGAGCACGAGGGCGATCAGCATGATCACGAACGTCGCTTTGACGATCAGGGCGAGAAGCATGACCACCGCGCCCGCCGCGAACAGGCCCCAGCGGCGCGGAAGGCTCTCGTCCTGCTGCATCGCCGCGACGTTGAGGGCGAGCGAGGCGCAGCCCAGGCCGAATCCGATCGCGTTGCCGTAGACGAACGCGGCCGAGAACGTCAGCGGCGCGAACAGCACGACGAGCACGCTCGCCAGCGCGACGGTACCCGTGCCGGGGAACAGGCGCCCCGTGATGAAGATCAGCGATGCCGCGGAGACCACCACGAACACGGCGCTGAGCAGCTGAAACGCCATCTCGTTGCCCACGCCGAACAGCGCGTAGACGCCGGCGAGCAGCCAGACCGACCCGCTCTGAAACGGGTAGACGCGCAGGTACGACACGCCCTGGTCGCCCAAGTCGGCACTGAACACGCTGAAGTCACCCGAAAGCAGGGCGCGCGCGTACTGATCGAGCCGGATCGAATCGTTGTAGAAATTGGTCTTCGTGCCCAGAAGCACGATCCACGCGACCGAGGCCGCGAACAGGAGCAGCAGCGCGCACGGCACCACCGCGCGCGCGGGGGCGCGCCGCAGGCCGTTCCAGATGAACAGGAAGAACAGGGCGAGGCAGAGCAGACCGAGCGCGGGGAACATGAACGCGATGAACGCGCCGCCGTTGAACGGCGTGAGCAAGTTCATCACGTCCGCACCGACGCCCTCCGGCCCCATGTTGATGAAATAGCCCGTGATGAACGGTGCAGCAAGCGCCAGGCAGCCGAGAAAGATCGCGGCTAGGACGAGAAGAAACGCCTCGAACACCCGGCTTGCCCGCTGCGGCTTCGTAAGCCCTGCGGCCTTCATATGCTGAGCCATATCCGTACCGTTTCCTCTCCATACGGGTCGCCGTCACCGTCATGCCATTCTAGCGTGTTGCCGCAGGCGGGCGCTTGGTACTTTTCAGGACGGGCAAAAACAGCCCCGTCCCAAAAAGGCACCACGCGCCCATGACGTATAATGGCACCTTGCATCGCAAGCGGAAAAACACCTAAAGGCGCTGGTACATGAGCACAACAACCCGTCGTATTCCTGAGCTGGACATCGCGCGAGCGATCGCCGTCATCGCCATCATCGTGTACCACACGGGCATGGTCTTCAGCGAACCTTTATACCCGGGCGCCGGCATGCCGGAATGGCTCCCGAAGTTTCTCGATACCTTCCATCTCTACATGCTGTTCATCGTCTCGGGCTATCTGACGAACTTCAACAGGCCGCTTTCGGGAAGCCTCGTCGGAAAAGCGGCGCGCTCCGCCCTGCTCCCCTATGCGATCTCGTGCCTGTTCATCATCGGAGGGTCCGCCGCGTGGGCCTGTGCGCTGGGCACCGACCCCGCCGAGCAGGCGCAGCGCTGGTTCGAGGCTTCGCTGTGGGGCGCCGGAGCCCAGCACCCCCTCGCACTCGTCCCCGACCTCGAGCGCATCGGCGGCATCTGGTTTCTGCCGGCGCTGTTCTGGGCGAAGCTCTACATCGGGGCCACGGCGAAGCTCGGCGATAAGGGCAAGCTCGTGGCCATGCTCGCTGCCCTTGCATTCGGCATGGTGTCGGCGAACTATGTCTGGCTGCCCCTGAGCATTCAATCGGGCATCGCCGGCGCCGCGTTCATGTACGTCGGATGGCTGTTCCACACGCATGCCGACGCGCTCGCCGCCCGTCGCATCCCCGTCACCGTCGTCTCCGCCGGCCTCTGGATCGCCGCGATCGCCTATGGTGGAAACTCCTCCATAGCGATGTGCGCCTTCCCCGCAGGAATCATCGACATCGCAGGCGGCATCGGCGCGAGCTGGTGCATCCTGCGCGCATCGGCGCTCATCGCCCGCCACGCGCACGGCCTGTCGCGCGCGCTCGAATGCGCCGGCCGCAACACGCTGCCGCTTTTCGCCCTCCACATCGTGGAGGACAACACGCTGCCCATGTGGATCATCCTGCCCACGCTCGTCACGAGCTGCGGCGCGCACCCGTGGTCATGGGTCGCGCTCGCCTGCGCGCGCCTGCTGTTCGACGCCATGCTCGTCGGGCTGATGTACGTGGCGCCGCTTTTGCGCACGGTGTTCTTCCCGCATGTCCACGTGCGCCTGCGCGAACGCGCGGCAGCGTTTTGGAGCAGCCTGTACGCGGCAAGCGAATAGCGCGCCTTGACGCAACGGCGGATCGCCGTTCTCGCCCTCGAGTCGCCAGAAAACAGCGAACGGGGCTCAAGCTGCGCGCCGCGGGTCCCTTCAAAACCCTCGACACGCCGCTTGAGCCCCGTTGCGAAACGGACGACTCGACGCTTCTAGTCCTCGGCGCGCTCACCCTCGTCGTAGGTGCGCTCACCGATGATGAAGCGCGGACGATGCTTGCTCTCGAGGTAGATGCGGCCCACGTACTCGCCGACGATGCCGATGCCGAGCAGCTGGATGCCGCCGATGAAGCACACGATGGACACCATACTCGCCCAGCCGGCAACCGAGTTGCCCATGATCGACACCACGATGGCCCAGATCACGCCGATGAAGCTGATGAACGACACGATGAAGCCGAGCGCCGTGATCAGGCGAATCGGCTTCACCGAAAGGCTCGTGATACCGTTCATGGCGAGCGCGAGCATCTTGGACAGCGGATAGTGGCTGTGGCCCGCCACGCGCTCGTGGCGCTCATAGTACACGCTCGTGGACTTGAAGCCGACAAGCGGGACCATACCGCGCAAGAAGAGGTTGACCTCTTTGAAGTTCGCGAGCTCGTCGAGCACCCGGCGCGACAGCAGGCGGTAGTCGGCATGGTTGTAGACGGTTTCCACCCCCATGCTGCTCATCAACTTGTAGAACGCCTGCGCGGACGTGCGCTTGAAGAACGTGTCGGTCTCACGCGAGGAGCGGACGCCGTACACCACATCGCACCCGTCGAGGTAGGCGCGCACCATCTCGTCCATCGCGGAGATGTCGTCCTGGCCGTCGCAATCGATGCTGATGGACACGTCGCAGAACGCGCGGCACTCCATCAGGCCTGCGAGCAGCGCGTTCTGGTGCCCGCGGTTGCGCGACAGCGAGATGCCCCTGAACGTGCCGTCCTGCGCGGACATCGACTGGATGATGCTCCACGTCGCATCCGAGCTACCGTCGTTGACGAACAGGATATGGGAATCGTCCGCCACGTATCCGAGGGATTGCAGGTGCTCGAGCTCCTCCTTGAAGCGGGGAGCCGTCAGAGGGAGGACCTCCTCCTCGTTGTAGCACGGGATCACGATGCAGAGGGTGGGCTTGTTCATAATCGGGGCACGTACTCCTTTATGCGTTGGTCAGCGGGCGCGCGACCGCGGTGACGGTGAAGCCACCGGAATAGGTACCCGCCATGCGGACACCCGTCGCGGGCGTGTAGGCTTCGATGATCTTGTCGTTGCCGACATAGATGGCAACATGACCGGGATAGAAAATCAAGTCACCGGGCTGACGCTCACTCAAAGAGACATGTTTGAAGCGGGCGTCGGCGGCCATGTTGTTGGCGTCGTGAGCGTGCCACGGATCGTACCAGTGCATATAGGGGTTGTAGTCGTCCAGGTCCATGCCGCAGGCGAACAGGCACTGCATCACCAGGCCGGAGCAGTCGACGCCCTGGCTCGGCGACAGCGAGTAGTTCCACACGTACGGCGCGCCGAGGTACTCGTAGGCGCGCGAGACCATGGCGTTCACGCAGTCCTGGCGCGAAGCGTCCACGTCGATGCGCGACGGGGTCACGTACGAGTAGGGCGTGGAGTAGGCGGCGGCGGGCAGCGTGACGTTGCGGCTGCTGACCTGGAAGTACTGCGACGGGTTCTGGTAGCCGATCTTGTCGCAGGCGCCGGTATAGGGATCGAAGTAGCGCGAATAGCCGTCAATCGTGCGGCGGCCGTAGACCATGCGGCCCGTGACGTCGTCGTAGTAGACCCACTTGGTCCCGCCGTTGCCGTCGGAGATCTCGAGCCAGCCGTACACAACGGCCCCGGTGTTCTCATCGAAATACATCCAACCGGCCTGATCACCGTGCGAGTCGTCGACGAACTTCTCGCCGTGGGCCATGATGCCCGTCGTGTAGTCGTAGAACACCCACTTGGAGCCGCCGTCGGCGCTCACCAGGCGGAACCCGTGGGCCATCTCGCCGGTCACGAGGTCGAAGTAGTACCACGCGTCCTTAGAGGCGACGTAGTCCTCGCCCTTGATCATGGCGCCGTCGGCGCCCAGGCGTACCCACTTGCCGTTGTTGACGCGCCAGCTCGTGGAGGCGTTCTCCCAGGCATCGCCCGCGACCTGGTTGTTCAGCGGCACGAAGGCGTCGTGGTTCTTGGCGATGGAGCCGTCGGCCTCGGCCCAGTACCAGGCGTCGGTCGAGGGGTCGTAGAAGAACTTGCTCGCGGCCGGGAAGCCGGCGTCGACCCAGCCGGTCGCATGGGCGGCGTCGCACTCCTCGCCGTCGGCGTCGACCCAGCCGGTGTAATCGCTCACGGGCTCGCTCACCGGCTCGCCGTACCAATAGTTCACGTCGACGTGCGGGTTGCTCCCGGTGTTGCCCACGATGCCGTCGACCAGACCGGAGCTCGTGTACTGCCACATGGTGTACTCGCCCTCGTACTGGCACACGGTGTAGTACTGGGCGACCCAGCGGTGCCACTGGTCGAAGCAGCTGTCGGTGAGGTAGTTGTTCCACCAGCGCGTGCTCGCGTACACGCCCGGCGTGTAGCCGGCGTCTTCGATCATGGTGCACCAGGTCGAGGCGACCTCGGCCATCGCGGCCTGGTCGTGCGCAGTGTCACCGGAGAGGATGGAGTTGTCCTCGAGGTCGTAATAGATGGGCATGTCGGGCGTCAGGCCGCGAAGCTGCTCGATGACGAAGTTCGCCTCGAGCGTGGCGCCGTGCGCGTCCTCGGCGTAGCTGTACAGGTAGGCGCCCCACGGGATGCCGAGGCGCTCGCACTCCTGCACGTTGCGGCGCCACTGGGCGTCGGTGTGCTCGCTGCCCCAGCCGATGCGGATGATGGCGTAGTCGACGCCGGCGGCCTTGACCTTGTCCCAGTCGATCGTGCCCTGGAACTCGCTGACGTCGATGCCCTGCGCGGTCGCGCCCTCGGGCAGCGTCAACAGGGACAGCAGCGCGATGCCGTCGTCCTCGAGGTCGTCACGCAACTTGCCGTTCTCGTAGCGCCAGGAGTTGAGCGTGAGCTCTTCGGGTTGGTCGGACTCGTCGGCGGCATCGGCGTCTTCCGCCTCGGCCACGACGCTCGGATCCGCCGCGTCGGCCCCCTCGGGAGACTCGGGCAGAACCGCCGCGTCGTTCGCGTCGGCAGCCCCATCGGCCGCGGAGTCCCCGGCAGAAGGCTCCTGAGCCTCATCTGCGGCGACCTGATCCTCGGAGCCGTCGCCCTCGGCCGTTGCGGCATCGGCGGCGACCGGCTCCTCCTGCAGCGCCACGTCCGCATAGATCGACAGCGGCTGCAGCACGTAGACCGAGCACATCACAGTCGTGAGCGCCACGGCGATTGTTCGACGGAATCTAAGCATAGCGACCTTTCTCATTCGGAATCGCATGTGCGAATTCGCATTTCCTGTACCGTACCACGAAGCGCTTTTGCGCCTCAACCGCGCCCGGCATTCTTTACCGGAACGCAAGAAGGCGCGCGGCCCGCAGGCAGCATCGCCGCGGGCCGCGCGCAGGTCATCAGCTGTTGTAGAACGGGCAGGCGTAGCCCACGAGCGTACCGTGGTCGTAGCGCTCGGTCACCAGGTGCACGTATCCGTTGACATGCTCCCAGCAGTAGATGTAAACGCCGTCGGACGACACATGGTCGACGATGCCCGCATGGGTGGCGGAGGCGCCGGCGAACGGGCGGCCGCCGGGGTTGTCAGTGATCCAGATATCGCCCGGCTGCGGCGTGTAGCTGCCCTTTTCCCTAAACGCGCCGCGCGCGGTGTACCAGTCGCGCACATCGTGCGGGTAGGTGGTGGCGGCACCGTCCATGAACTGGTACTTCAGGCCCGCCTCGTTGAAGCACCACCAGACGTAGGCCGTGCACGGACCCATGTAGTTGAACGTGGAGCCCGCGTCGATGGCCGCGTTCTGGTAGCGGTAGCCGTCGGTGATGCCGTTTTGCGACGCGCAGGTGGCGAGCAGGCGGCTCACCATGGCGTCGCGCCCCTGCCTGGCGCCCGTGACGGGGTCGAGGAAGTAGGGCTTGCCGTCGACCATGATGCTGCCGTAGCGCATGCGCCCGGTCACCTCGTCGTAATAGACCCACTTCGTTGCGCCGTCGCCGTCGGGAAGCTCGAACCAGCCGTACGTCGCCCCACCGGTCTCGAGATCGAAATACATCCAGCCGGACTCGTCGCCGTGGCTGCCGTCGATGACCTTCTCGCCGCGCGCCATCTTGCCGGTGATGTAGTCATAGAACACCCAGCGCGCGCCGCCGTCGTCGGTCACCAGGCGGAAGCCGTACTGCATGGCGCCCGTGACCTCATCGAAGTACCACTGGTCGTCGCCGATCGTGCTCACGCCCTTGACCATGGCGCCGTCCGCGCCGAGGCGCACCCATTTGCCGTTGGCCGAACGCCACTCGTCGGTCGCGGTCTCCCACGCCGTCCCGGCGACCGAGTTGTCCAGCGGCACGAACGCGTCGTGGTTGCGCGACACCGATCCGTCGGCTTCGGTCCAGTACCAGGCGTTGGTGGCCGAGTCGTAGAAGAACTTCGAGCGGGCGGGCACGCCCTCATCCACCCAGCCGGCGGCATCGGCAACCGTGCACGGGACGCCGTCCTCATCGACCCAGCCGGTGTAATCGGGGCCCGCCACATCCTCGTCGGAATCGTCGCCGGGACCTGTCGGCTCGTCGTCTCCGGCAACGGGCAGGTCCTCCTCGTCGTCTGCGAGGACTTCGACCTGCGTGGGCCCTTCCGTCGATTCAGCCGAAAGCGCGTCTTCTGCAGCCTCTCCCGCCGCGGGCGCTATCGCCTGCTGGGTATCGGCCGCAACCGCTTGGACCGACTCGATATCCGTCGGCTCCTCGGGAGCGGCCTGTGCGGCGGCGGGCGACGCGACCGTAGCCGCCGCCAGCGCGCACACAACCAGCTTGTACACCGTCTTGTTCATGTCCTTCCCTTCCCCTCGATCATTCCCTATTGAATCGCCGCGCACGGCCCGTTTGGGACGTCTGCGCGATCGTGCATGTCAGCATCCGAAATCGGGCCGCGCGTACCCGATCAGCGTCTCATGGTCTGCGCGCTCGGCGACGAGATGCACGTATCCGTTGACGTGCTCCCAGCAATAGATGGTCTGCCCGTCATCCGACACGTGGTCGACGATGCCCGCATGGGTGGCCGACGCCTCGGGAAACGGGCGTCCGGTCGGATTGTCGGTCAGCCAGATGTCCCCCGGCTGCGGCGTGTAGGAACCCTTGGGCTCGAACGCATCGCGGGCGGCGTACCAGTCGCGGACCTCGTGGGGGTACGTCGTGGCGGCGCCGTCCATAAAGCACGGGCACAAGCCGGCCGCGTCGAAGCACCACCATACATATGCCGTGCACGGACCCATGCCGTTGAAGGTGGAGCCCGCCTCGATGGCTGCGTTCTGGTAGCGATCGCCATCGGTGATGCCCGCCTGCGAGGAGGCGACGGCGAGCAGGCGCGCGACAGCGACATCTTTGCTGCAGGGAGTCTGCGCCGTACCGCTCGCGTGCGAAATCGATGCGTCGGCGCCCTGCGACGTCTTCGCGAGAGCACCCGGAACCATATCCTCAAGCGCCGCCTCGACGATCTCGCAGCGCAGCGAGGGATCCGTCGTCTCCGCTGTGCCCGCGCGGGCAACAGCCGGAGCGAAGATCGCCGCCGATCCGCACGCGACGGCGAGAAGCAGACGGATAGCAACGTGACGCGAGTGAACCTGCAGCATCGGACCTCCCCCTCTTTGTGACCGATGTATTACTATACTCACCCCCTCGCGACCAAGCGTTCATACTCGATAGGTATACACAAAAATCGGGGCGCTCTGTTGCACAACATTCGGGTTCCAGGGCACCGCTCGGCATCGACAGCCTGAACTTTTAGGGACAGGCACCTTTGGTTCGGTGAACTTTTAGGGACAGGCACGTTTGATCCGCTTGATTCGGGTGCGTTTGGCGCGGCGGCGGACGCACCCGAGAACAAGAAACGGGGCGCCCCGAAGGACGCCCCGTTTTGCAGCTGCTTGCAGGCGATACGCTACATCAGCGCACCGGTCACCTCGTTGAAGTGGTAGTTGCGACCGCCGATATTGCGCCAGCCGTGCACCATCTGGCCGGTCACATCGTCGTAGTAGACACGACGGCCATCGGGCAGCGTGCGCCAGCCCTTGCACATGGCGCCCGTGATCGGGTCGAAGTAGTACCAGCCGCCGTAGCGATAGTCCTCGCCCTTGATCATCTCGCCCTTCTCGTTGTAGCGGACCCACTTGCCGCCGCTCGAGGGCAGATAGGCATCCTTGGAGAACGCCATGGTTCCGTCGGAGTCGTACCAGCGCCACGCGCCATCGACGAAAGCCTCCTTGGACTGCGCCATGACGCCGTTCTCCCAGAAGTACTTCTCCGTGACGCCGTTGACGACCTTCTCCTCGACGCCGTTCTTGCCGGCCTCATACACGAAGCCCGCCTTGGCGCGCGCCTCCCACACGACCTTCTTGGCCGCGGGGTCGGTGATCACGATGACGGTGCCGTGGCGGTTGGGGATGTCGCGGCCGTCGAGGTTCTTCGTGCCGATGCGGTCGTTGCCCCACCAGCCGCCGGAGAGGCTCGAGGACTGCTGGACGAAGATGCCGTTCTTGCCGTCCGCGCTGCCCGCCGGATAGTCGGCGAGCTTGTCGGTGTAGAGCCAGTACTGGCCGTTGAACTTGACGAGCGAGGGGCCCTCGAAGCCGGTGAGCGCGTTGGCGCAGACCTTGGTCCACGCGTTCGGGTTGGAAACCTGGCTCATGTCCTTGATGGACCAGATCTCGTTGGTGACGCCGTCCTTCTTGATGATGTAGTAGTACGTGCCGTTCTCCTCGTAGAACGAGCCGTCGATACGGTTGGAGCTCGATTCCGGAAGGTTGATGCGAACGGCGGTGCCGTACGACGTCTTGGGCGCAGCGCCCGGGTTGGACTCAGGCGTCTGCGTACCCGGCTCGAGGTAGTCGAGCTTCACGATGTAGGGATACATCGTGTCGTTGTGCAGGTCGCCGTGGAAGTCCCCGTAGTAGCCGGCGCTGAACGTGATGTACACGTCACCGGAGCTGGTCTGGAAGAACTCAGGCGCGACGATGTCGAACTTGCTGCCGAGCGAGCTGTTGGGGATCGGATCGAGAGACACGTTGGTGCTGCTGCCGCTGTTGGGGTATGCCCAGTTCACCAGGTCCTTGGAGTAGCCGATCATGGGAATGAACTTGCCCGGGCACGCATTGTGATCGGTGAATCCGGAGAGCATGTAGAACCACCCGTTGTGGTAGATAATGCTCGGGTCGCTCAACGTCGAGACGTAGTAGGGCGTCGTCGTCACCCATTGGTCCGAGGTGCTATTCGGAGAGCTGTCTTGATACGCCACGCCGATCTTCTGGAAGTTCTTGCCGTCGACCGACGTGTAGAGCGTGTCGCTCTTGTCGGCCGCGCTGTTGAAGAAGCTCGCCAGCAGGATGTCGGGGTAATCCTCGGCCACCGCGACACCCGCGGTGCCCATGACGGTGCACGCCGCGACGGAAATCGCGACGAGCGCACGGGACGCTTTTGCGACCAAGCGTTTCGTGGCTGTCTGCGTCTTGCGCATATGGACTCCTTCCTCTTAGTCCAGCCGCAAATTACGGACACAGCAAGTATAGCATCCGTGCCGCTTGCGACCCCCTCGCCTCCCGCGGACGGGCGAGCGGCTCTACGCCGGCTCGTCTACCGTCTACCTAATAGCTCGAAGAATGCATTTAGCCCTGTTTTCGCAGCTTGAACCAGTTAATCACCGTACACGAACTTGTGTTTGTAAACTATAGTTTACAGCTCGCCTTTACAGGTATGCACAATCGAAACCATGTGCAAAGAGCTTCAGATAAAACTCGGTCGGAACGTGAGGTCGGCTCGGCAGCGCGCAGAGCTGTCGCAGACTCGCCTCGCCCTGATGGTTGGCATCAGCAGGCCGATCCTGATCGCCATCGAGCAGGGTGATCAGAACATCACGCTCGAAACGCTCGATCGCCTTGCCAAGGGACTCGAAGTCGAAGCCTGGGAGCTTTTGCAATAGCCCGGGACGGTCGCACGCATCCGCTCCCGTTCCACCCTTCAATATAGAGAAAACCGACGATCGATCGCCTTCGCACGCCGCCTTATGGAAAGCGTCGGAGCGCCTCGTGCAAATCCCGTGCCCAAGCAGGGCCTGTGCTACCATGACCCTTTGACGTATCCCGCACCGATTGCTCGAGGAGCACATTCGTGGCTGAACCTCTCAAGACGCTCAAGGCGACTCACGCCAAGACCGATGTCCAAAAAGACGCTTTCATCCTCAGGCAGCTCGTGACGCGCGACTTCAAGCGCAAGTATCGCCGTAGCGCGCTCGGCGTGGTCTGGAGCGTCCTGAACCCGCTGCTCATGATGATCGTCATGGCCGTCGTGTTCTCGACCATCTTCGCACAGGGCCGCAACGGCTCAGTCTCCCCCGAGATGTACCCGCTCTACCTCATCGTGGGCAACGTCACCTTCGCCGTGATGTCGGACTCGACCTCGCAGGCGCTCATGTCGATCATCGACAACTCGTCGCTGCTGAAGAAGGTGAAGGTCCACCGCTACGTGTTCCCCGTGCAGAAGGTCCTCTTCTCGCTCGTGAACTTCGGCTTCTCGCTCGTCGCGGTCGCCCTTGTCATGCTGTGGTTCCGCGTCATGCCCACGTGGCACCTCATCTGGCTGCCGGTCGGCCTGGTGCTGCTGATGCTGTTCTGCATGGGCCTCGGCCTCATGCTGTCGGCGCTCACCGTCTTCTTCCGCGACATCATGCACCTGTGGAGCGTCGTCATCACCGCGTGGACCTACTTCACGCCCATCTTCTGGACCGACGACTACATCCACGCCATGCCCTCCGTGGTACAGGTCCTCATGTACGGCAACCCGATGTACAACTACCTGAACTTCATGCGCCAGATCTTCCTGTGGCAGACGAATCCCGAGCCCATCACGATCGCCATGTGCGCAGGCTGGGCCATCGTGATGATCGCCATCGGCTACGCCGTCTTCCACAAGTTCGAGCACAAGTTCATCCTCTACATCTAAGGATCCCTCATGGCTTCATCTGTGAACGAGACCTCCGAGTACGCCATCGAGGTCAACGACGTCACCATGATCTTCAACATGGCGTCGGAATCCCTCACCAACCTCAAGGAGTACTTCATCAAGCTCATCCGCCGCGAGCTGTTCTTCAAGGAGTTCCGCGCACTGAAAAACATCTCGTTCAAGGTTCGTCGCGGCGAGGTGGTGGGCCTTGTGGGCACCAACGGCTCGGGCAAATCCACCATGCTGAAGATCATCGCCGGCGTGCTGGAGCCGAGCGAGGGCGCGTGCGTCGTCCGCGGCAACATCGCCCCGCTCATCGAGCTGGGCGCGGGCTTTGACCCCGAGCTCACCGCCCGCGAGAACATCTACCTGAACGGCTCTCTGCTGGGATACACCAAGGAGTTCATCGACGACAACCTCGAGGGTATCATCGAGTTCGCCGAGCTGCAGGACTTCATGGACATGCCGCTCAAGAACTTCTCCTCCGGCATGACGGCGCGCATCGCGTTCGCCATCGCCACCATCACCGAGCCCGACATCCTCATCGTCGACGAGACCCTGTCGGTGGGCGACGTGTTCTTCCAGGAGAAATGCGAGCGGCGCATCCAGCGCTTCATCGAGTCCGGCGACGTCACGGTCCTGTTCGTGTCGCACTCGATCTCGCAGGTCGAGCGCATCTGCCAGCGCGCCATCTGGATCGAGAAGGGCGACCTGCGCATGGACGGCCCCGTCAACGAGGTCTGCGAGGCGTACCGCAACCAGTTCAACTGATCGGCTGCCGGCATCATCGCGGCGCTCGGCCCCTTATGCAGCTCGCACGGGCTGCATAAGGGGCCTTCTTGGTTTTCGGGAAGCGCACGTCGACCCATTCCTAGGGCGACCGGTCGGTTTCGTCCGTCTGCCGATAGAACCACAAACGTACACATTGTCTCAACATCGCTCGGGCATACTCTACTCAGCAATACGTAATATAAAGCGCCCTCAAGGAGGCTCCTTCCATGGTTTCCGGCGACCGTTCTGAGCAGACGATGAAGTATCTCACCCTCCTTTCCAACCAGTTCCCCAACCAGCAGGCCGTGTTCTCGGAGATCATCAACCTGCAGGCCATCCTCAACCTGCCCAAGGGCACCGAGCATTTCATGAGCGACCTTCACGGCGAATACGAGGCGTTCCTGCACATCCTCAACAACTGCTCCGGCGTTATCCGCGAGCATGTCGACGAGGTCTTCGGCGACACGCTGACGCATCAGGAGAAGGGCGACCTGTGCACGCTGATCTACTACCCGCATGAGAAGCTCGCCCTCGTGCGCGCCGCCCATCAGGACTCCCCCTCGTGGTACAAGTGCATGCTCGATCAGCTCATCGCGGTGACGCGCCGTCTTTCGAGCCGCTACACGCGCTCCAAGGTCCGCAAGGCCATCCCCCACGACTTCGCCTACATCATCGACGAGCTCATGCACACCCATCCCGACGAGAACAACTACCGCGTGCGCTATCACGAGCGCATCATCGACTCCATCCTGGAGACGGACTCGACCGAGGACTTCATCTTCTCGCTGGCAGAGCTCATCAAGGTGCTCGCCGTGGACCACATCCACCTGGTCGGCGACATCTTCGACCGCGGTGGCGGCGCCGCCAAGATCATCGACCGGCTGCTCCACTGCACCCATCAGCGCACCGACATCCAATGGGGCAACCACGATGTGCTATGGATGGGCGCCGCCTGCGGCGTTCCCGCCTGCATCGTGACCGTCCTGCGCAACAACCTGCGCTACAACAACTACGAGATCCTCGAGAACGACTACGGCATCTCCCTGCGCCAGCTGGTGAGCTTCGCCGAGGCCACCTATAAGGGCGGCGAGAGCATCAGCCCGCTCATGAAGGCGATCAACGTCTTGCTGTTCAAGCTCGAGGGCCAGATCATCCAGCGCCACCCCGAGTTCGACATGGAGGACCGTCTGCTGCTGGACAAGATCGATCTCGATGCCGGCACCGTCGCGATCGAGGGCGTCTCATACCCACTCGTCACATCCGACTTCCCCACCTTGGACCCCGAGCATCCCTACGCGCTCACCGAGGACGAGCAGAAGATCCTGAACAAGCTGATCTACGAGTTCACGAACGCCGACCACCTGCAGTGCCATATCGACTTCCTGTACCGCCACGGCTCGGTCTACCTCGTTCGCAACGGCAACCTGCTGTTCCACGGCTGTGTGCCCATGTGCGAGGACGGGACCTTCGCCAGCGTGAACTGCATGGGGACCTGGCGCGCGGGCCGCGACTACATGGATTTCTGCGACGACGTCGCCCGCCGCGCATGGCGCACCCGCGACCCCAAGGCCATGGACTGGCTGTGGTACCTGTGGGTCGGCCACCGCTCCCCCATGTCCGGCCGCGTGGTCAAGACGTTCGAGCGCTCCTACATCGCCGACCAGTCGACCTGGGCCGAACCGATGGACCCCTACTTCGAGCTGACGAAGGACGTGTCCGCCTGCGATTCCATCATGCGCGAGTTCGGGCTCATCCCCGGAAGCGGCCACATCATCAACGGGCACACGCCGGTGAAGACCATCGAGGGCGAATCCCCGCTACGCGCCGACGGGCGCCTCGTGGTCATCGACGGCGGGTTCTGCAGGGCATACCATCCCAAAACCGGCATCGCCGGCTACACCCTGATCGCGAGCTCGCGCGGCGTGCGCCTGAAGGCGCATGAGGCGTTCAAGAGCGTGGAGGAGGCGCTGACCCGCAACGCCGACATCCAGAGCGAGACGACCTTCATCGACGTCGCGCAGCGCCGCGTGATGGTTTCGGACACCGACACCGGCCAGGAGATCCGCGAGCAGATCAACGACCTGCGCCAGCTGCTCGAGGCGTATCGCACAGGCGTCATCCCGGAGCACTCCTCCAAGTAACACCGACCCCCGTGCAGGGGCATGCACATCGGAAACGCACCTGATATGCATGCCCCCTATGCAGCCTGTATGCAATCGGCGCGATTCGCGGTACCGGTGGTATACAATGGCAGCTCGCATACGTGAGGAAGGTCATCGCATGAAGCATCTGCTCGCCCAGATCATGAAGTTCGGCGTCGTGGGCGTCATCGCCACGGTTATCGACTTCGGCGTCATGATCTTCTTGACCGAGGTCTTCGGCATCAACCCGGTCGCCTCGGCGACCGTCTCGTTCACCGTATCGGTCATCTTCAACTATCTCGCAAGCATGCGCTACGTCTTCAGCCACCGCGAGGGCATGAGCCGGCAGCGCGAATTCGTCATCTTCATCGTCCTGTCCGTCATCGGCCTTGTCATCAACGACGCGCTCATGTGGGTCGGCACGGAGATGACGCCTGTCGACTACCGCATCGTCAAGGTGCTCGCCACCGCGGTCGTCATGGTCTGGAACTTCGTTTCCCGCAAGATCTTCCTCGACGGCGGTACGCAGAGCTCCTAAATATGTGGCAACGTTCTGCGGACTTGGTATCGTTTTGACAAAGCGCTTACATTCCGCTGACGCTTGCCATAAAGTATGGCAGACGCAACATTGAACGCGCGACGGAATGCGATCCGTCGCGCGTTCGCATAAAGGAGGCTTCGTGCGCAAGGCGCTTTCAAATCCCAACGTCCAGCAGTTCACCAAATTCGCGCTCGTGGGCTTCATCTCTCTCGGCGTGGACTACGTCCTGCTGTTGGCGCTGGTCGAGCTCCTGCATATCGATGTTCTCGTCGGGACCACGGTCTCGTTCATCGTGTCGGTCATCGTCAACTACATCCTCAGCATCCGCTACGTGTTCGACCGCCGCGAGGACATGTCGCGCAAGCGCGAATTCACGATCTTCGCCGTGCTCTCCGCCATCGGTCTGGGTCTCACCGACCTGTTCATGTTCGTCGGCGTCGCCTTTTTGAGCATCGGCTATCAGGCCATGAAGCTCATCTCGACCTTCATGGTGACCTGGTACAACTACTTCAGCCGCCGCAAGTTCCTGAGCGGCGGGCACGCCTAGCCCCACACGCCCGATCTCGCCAAACCGCCGTCTGCCACCGTTCGCAGGCGGCGGTTATTTTATGGCACCGCTCCGCCCGGACCCCTTCCGCCTGGTGAAACGGGCCGTTCGCCCGTGCGGACATTTCGCAGGTAACGAGCGCGATCGCGCACGCGACCCTAACCCTCAAGGTGAACTTGAAACTCCAAAGTTTCTTAACAATTCTGCATATGCCCAGCTACAAGCCAATCCTAAACCTTCAACTTGACCCTTAAAGAGGTCTAAGGTTCAAGTTGAACTCGAACCATGCCGTATAATCACGGTAACAGTAAGGTACGACTATTTTAGAGGCTGTGTATGCGAACCGATTGCTCTCGAATCTCTTTCGTGATGAAGAGGCCCGCGCGCATGATCACGTGTGCAGCTCTTGCCGTTGCGTTCGCGGCGGCGCCGGTCGTCTCCCCTGTTGCTGCCTATGCCGTCTCAAACGAAACCCAAACACAGCTGAACGAGACGCAGCAACGCGTAGAGGAGACCACCGAGGCCTACGAAGAGACCCAGAAGAACCTCGAGGACCTGCAGAAGCGAATCGAGGAGAACGAAGCCGCCATCGCCGACATCGAGGCGCAGCTTCCCGCCCTGCGCGCGAAGGCCGCCGACGCCATGCGCTCGCAGTACAAGTATCGCACGACCGCGAACACGCTGCTGAGCGTCGTGCTGGGCACGACGTCGTTCGATGACGCCATCTCCACGCTCGCCTATATGGACCAGATCCAGGAGTCGAGCAACCAGGACATCCAGCGCCTGAACGACCTCGAGGCGGAGCTCGAGGAGAAGAAGGCAGAGCTCACGCACGCGAAAGCCCAGGCCGAAGAGGAGCAGAAGCGCGCGGCTGAGGCGCTCGAGGAGGCGCAGAAGCTCCGCAGCGAGGCTCAGGCTAAGGCCGAGCGCGAGGCCGCTGAAGAGCTCGCCCTGCTCGCCGGCGACACGTCCGCCGCGTCCGGCACCGGCGTCGACGGCGGCAACGCCAGCAACACCGCCAACCAGTCCGGCCAGACGGCCTCGACCGTCGTGACCGGCGCAGTGGACTGGAACATGAGCCGCGACGAGTTCATCGCCGAGTGGACCCAGCGCATCGACGCCTATCTGTCCGGAAGCCCGCTTGCCGGCTATGGCAGCGTGTTTGCCGCGGCTGCCTGGGATAACGGCGTCGACCCCCGCTGGTCCCCCGCCATCGCGTGCACCGAGAGCTCCATGGGCGCCTACTGCTTCCGCGACTACAACGCCTGGGGCTGGATGACCAGCCGTCAGTTCGGCAGCTGGGAGGAGTCGATCACCGCCCACGTCGCGTTCTTGGCAAAGAACTACGGTGCGACCCTGACGCCGAAGGCCGCCCAGACCTACTGTCCGCCCACATGGCAGCACTGGTACAACACCGTCGGCGGACAGATGAACCTCATCTAGATGCTTGCAAGCCCCTCTTCGGAGGGGCTTTTCTTATGCCGTTCGCCGATTGTGGCTAAAAAGTTCTGATTTGCTGTCAGGTCAATCTGTTGTCAGCGTCCGGTTTAGCCGTCTTGACGGTTTTGTCTGGTTTAGATGTCCCCGCATGAGGTCAAAAACGATCCGAATCGGGCTCAATCGAACGGATATGCACCTCATATGCGGGTGCCAGTCGCGTTCAGAGGGATCTCGGAACAGCAGAATAGAACTTTTTAGCCACTTTGCACCATAGGATGCTCCCGACGGAAACGGAACGCACCTACGGAGGCCAAGCACGCGGAGCCCGCGAGGAAAGTGGTCTTCCCCGTCCCATCGCGGCCGCAACCGCCTCCCTACAACGCCCCTGCCAGCTGGCCCGCTGCGGCGAACACCACAACGGACGTGATGAGCACGATGACGCTCGCCAGGCGAAGCCGCTTCATGTCGAGCCGCGGAATCCACACGGCGAGCGCGGGCTTGTTCAGTAGCAGCGCGACCAACGATCCGACCAGCGCCGCAACGGACAGGTACTCCATGACGAGATACCAGAGGGGAAAGCCTCGATCCTGCTCGTTCGGATCGACGATGGCCATGATGCAACCGAGGACGAACACCGCGTACAGCGCGATCAGCACGATGTTTTTGACGAACTTCGGCGATCGCTTGGGGCGACCGGTGCCCTCCTCGTGCAAGACGGCCGCGCCGGAAGATTGGGCGTCGGAGCCTACAGGGCCATATTCCCAATCAAACGGCGGAACGTCGTTCAGAGCTCCCTGCGCATCAGAGGCTGCGCGATGCGCGCCCGCGGACACCGCAGCCGTACCCTCATCGGCGGCCTCGGCTGCAGGGACGACGCCCGAAACAGCCCGCTCGAATGCGAGCCTCATCTCCCGCACGCCCCCGTAGCGATCCGTGGGATCGAATGCCGTCGCCCGCGCTATGACGCGTGCCAGCGGCCGTTCGACGCCCAGCGCCTCATACTGCTCCTCGTTGCGGGCATCATGAGGGTTCTGCCCGGTCAGACAGAACAGCAGCAGCTTGCCGAGTGCGTACACGTCGCTGCGCACATCGGTCTGGCCGAACCCGAACTGCTCGGGCGGCGCATAGGAGCGCGTCCCGAAATGCGTCGTGTCCGCCTCCGCATCGGCACGCCACAAGCGAGCGATACCGAAATCGATGATGACGGGCCGCCCGCCCCGCACGATGACGTTCGATGGCTTCAGGTCGCGATGGATAAGCGGCGGGATGAAACCTTCGTGCAACGAAGCCACCGCGTCGCATAGCGCAGGAAACAGCGAGGCCGCAAGCTCGAGGGAGCCGCCTCGCTCCTCCACCAGGTGCTGCAGCGTGGGTCCGGATACATACTCCATGACGACCGTCAGCGTGTCACCGACGCGCGTGCACTCCACCAGGTGCGGCACCGCCAGAAGCCGCATGCCCACGTGCTGTGCCCTCATGAGCTCCTCGTACGCCGAGCCGACACCGGCGGAGCAGTTGATCCGCTTGCGGACGAACGGCCCGAGCTCACCACCGCGGACTCCTTCGAAGAAGACCACATCGGTCGTCTCGAACTCCGTTTCCTTGAGACGCTGATCCACGCGCCAGGAATCTGCTCGCGCGAGCGCCGACAGATGGGCGTCGAGCTCGCCGCTCACGTCGTAAGACCTCTCTATGTTGCCATGCCTATCCATACGCAGAATCGTACCAAGCCGACCGGTTTTTAGGGACAGTCCCCGGAATTTCACTGCAGTGAAATTCCGGGGACTGTCCCTAAAATACCGGAGACGTCAGCAGACCGTTTCCTCGCCCAAGCGGAACAGTTCCTCGTTGACCTTCTGCAGCGAACAACCGTGGTCGATGCAGAAGATGATGATGGCGTCGCGCCGACTCTTGCAGGTGAGGGTGCTCACACCGGCGGCGGTGAGCGCTCTGTTCGTCTCTCGCAGTGATAGAGCCATGGCGAATGCGATCTGCAGCACCTTGTTGCGGCTCGGATTGCGCGCGCCCGTGAATATCTGGTACCCGAAGGTCTCGTTCAGATCGGCCATGCGGACCACCCGTGCGCGCTCAAGATGTTTCTTCTCAAGCAGATGCTGGAGATACTCGGAAAGCGTGCAAGATGGAAAATCATGCCCCGCGATAAACGAGTCGATGCTCGGCGCATCGAGCAGCTCCTGCAGCACTTCCTCGGTCAAACGCTCAGCCATGGGATCCTCCTACGCATCGACATCGATCATCTCATGTATCCCCCACGGACACGCTGACAACTATCTCAAAATTGCGGATGGATTTCCTTAGCTGGCAGCTATGGGGATGAGTTCGCGCACTCCTTGATAACAGTCGGCGCGAAAACGCATTATGATGGCCAATGATTCAGAATATTCCGGATCGGCAGGGCGGATTGCGGGAGCGGTTCCCAGAGGCGCTCTCGGGGATGAACGCCTCGCCCCCTGGGCGACCTCCCCGCCCACCCTCCTGGATGCACCCTCGCGGCGGGTGCGCCCGCAGACGCGCATGTACCACGCGGTCTTCAGGCCCACGTCATCACACGGACAGAAAACCACCAGGAAAGGTCAACGCAGCCCTCAAAACGTATATTCCTGTCACGAAACTGTATAAAAATCCGCTTCGGGCAAAACCCACAGGGAGAGTAGGCTGAGTTTGGTGCGATTTTTGAGGCTGCTTTCCCCACAGCCGCTATATCCCTCAGCATTTCCGCAGGAAACAACTGGGCAAATGCTGAGGAGTGCGGCGCATGTGGGCGAAGGGCACCGAAAAATCGCACCAAACTCGATATACATGTTTTGCACGCCCCCGCGGGGAGCGGATCGAAGGCAGCCGACCCTCACCGGCGGCCTAATCGGGCGCATCCCCTACAGCGCGGCTATTTCCCGCGCCACCTCCGTCGCGCTCAGTCCCGAGGTGTCCACCTTCATGGTGTTCAGCTTCCGATACAGGGGAAGGCGCTGCAGGCTCCGCTCGATTACATCCGGAGCGCGCGTGCCTGCCGCCACATCCTTGCGCAGGCGCGAGACAAGCTCCTGTTCCGAGCAGATGAGCGAGACCGTTACAACACGGCAACCCGCAGTGTCCAGCCGGGAGACGATGTCGTCGATGATGGACTGCTCGTGCATGACCCAGCAAAAGATGACGTTCTCGTAGGCAGAGCATGCGAGAAAGTTGTTGAGCACAGCGCAGATGTTTTGAATGACCATGGCCTTCGTCTCGTCGGTGACCTGAAACGGGCTAGAGTCCCAGCACCAATCGCCGTCGAGGAATACGCTGTTGGGCAGCATCGTCTTCAATTCCTGGCAGACGGTGCTCTTTCCGACCCCCATGGTTCCGCCGATGATGAACAGTCTCTTCATAGGTGACCACCCAGCATATACATCCATGAGGTCGGCTGCCATAAGAAAAAAGCCGCCCTCAGCGCGTTGCAATCTTGCATGTATGGTAGGGCCGCCCGCGCTACCTTGCTCCCGCCGCGCTACGGGAGCGCGACCAGACGACGGTAGACGGAGAGGCCCTCCAGCAGCACGCGCTCGTCGAACATGAACGCATCGGTATGGAGCGCCGTGGTCGCATGGCCCAGATCGCCGCATACAGCCCGCTCGTCTTGCGGCGCGCCGACGCCGAGCAGGAAGAACACGCCGGGGATTTGGCGCTGGTAGAACGCGAAGTCCTCGGCGATGAGCAGCGGCTCGTCGATGCGCTGCAGCTCGGGCAGGACGGTCGCGGCGCGCTCGAACAGGGCATCGTCGTTGGTGACCGGCGGATAGCCCTCCGCGATATCGATGTCGTAGGTGCACCCGCACGACGAGCAGGCCTCGTCCAGGGTGCGCGCGAGCTCCTCTTTCGCCCGCTCGAACATCTCGTCGGAAAACACGCGCAGGCTGCCCGCGAGCGCCGCCTCCCCCGCCACCGCGTTGCAGACCGTCCCCGCTTGCAGCAAGCCGAAGTGAGCGACGATGGGCTCATCTTGGCCGAGCTTGCGCACGAGCCAGCGCTCCGCGACCAGGAAGCGAGCGGCGGCGAGCGCCGCATCGTGCGTCTCCTCGACGGTCAGCCCGAAAGTCTTGGCTATATGCGTGCTCTGCCCGTGGATGGAGATGTGCACCTCGCTCGCCCGCGCAAGCAGCGGACCGGGGCGCGATGCCAAAGACCCCCAGGGGAGGTCCGGCCACACGTGGAACCCGAAGATGCGCTCAACCTGGTTGCGCTCGAACACGCCCGAGGCGCATACGCGCGCCGCGCCCCCCGTCGTCTCCTCCGCCGGCTGGAACACGAGCAGCACGTTGCGCGACAACGCGCCCGGCCGCTCGCGGACCACCCGGTCGAGCCACCCCGCCAGCGTCAGGACCATGGCCATATGGGCATCGTGGCCGCATGCGTGCATGCGCCCCTCATGTGCAGACGCAAACGGGACGCCGGTCGCCTCCGCGATGGGCAGTGCATCCATATCGGCCCGGATGGCGACGGTGCGCGCCGAGCCCGTGTCGAACAGTGCGCAGACGCATCCGTCGCACGGATGGATCACCGTGCAGCTCAACGGCTCGAGCACGCGCTCGATATAGGCGATGGTCTCGGGCAGGCAGAAATCCAGCTCGGGAATGCGGTGCAGCTCGCGGCGGTGCCGGACGAGCTCGGCCAACGCGGCGTCGGTATCAAGTTCGAGCATGGCTGACCTCCGAATCACAGGGCGCTCACGCCCTCCAGTATACGCCGAAGATCGCATCCGCCCGCATCCTTCGCCTGCCCGCCCCCTCCCGAGACGGCGCAAAGATGCGTTCCCGCTCCCCCGCGCCGCCCCGATGCAGCTCAAAGCGCCCGTCTTTGAACGGCTGGCCGTGCGCAGGCGCAAGAGCAAGGTTTCCAACGTGTATCGTCGCAGCATTTGCTCTTGTAAGGCAAAGTGGCTTCGTGATAGCATGCCGCCATTCGATAGAGGTAGCGGGCGCGAAGATGCGCGAGGTAGCCGGCAGGCGATGACCCCGCGCGAAGGCAACCCCGCCGAACTCGACCGTCGGGCGCGGCGCGATCGGGTGGGACCGCAGGGAATACCTGCGGGACTGTCTGCACGAATCTTGCAGGAGCGCTATCAAGGAGGGGCAATGCCTAAGCATCCGTTTGTATCGAAAGACCGGCTCGTCGATATCGCCGATCACGTTCCCACACCCTTTCACCTGTATGACGAGGCGGGCATCCGCGCAAATGCCGAGGCGGTGCTCGACGCCTTTTCATGGAACCCCGGGTTCAAGGAGTACTTCGCCGTCAAGGCGAATCCCAATCCCGCCCTCATTTCGATCCTGCGCGACTACGGCTTCGGATGCGACTGCTCGAGCGACACGGAGCTCATGATCGCCGACGCGCTCGGGATCGGGGGGAGCGACATCATGTTCTCCTCCAACGACACGCCCGCGGCCGATTTCCGCCTGGCGCGCGACCTCGGCGCCATCATCAATTTCGACGACATCTCGCATATCGATTTCTTCGAGCGGGTCGCCGGGCCCATCCCCGAGACCGTGAGCTGCCGCTTCAATCCGGGCGGGCTGTTTCGCCTGGCAAACGGCATCATGGACAACCCGGGCGACTCGAAATACGGCATGACGCGCGAGCAGCTCGCGCAAGCCTACCGCATGCTCGCCGAGCGCGGCGCCAAGACGTTCGGCCTGCACGCGTTTCTGGCGAGCAACACGCACGGCAACGAGTACTACCCCGCCCTCGCGCGCATCCTGTTCGAGCTCGCGGTCGACATCGCGCGCGAGACCGGCGTGCGCATCGGCTTCATCAACCTGTCGGGCGGCGTGGGCATCCCCTATCGCCCCGATGAGGAGCCCTGCGACATCCGCGCCATCGGCGAGGGGGTGCGCCGGGCGTACGAGGAGGTGCTCGTCCCCGCCGGCATGGACGACGTCGCGCTGTGCGCCGAGATGGGGCGCTTCATGATGGGGCCGTACGGCTGCCTCGTCACGCGCGCGATCCACGAGAAGCATATCTACAAAGACTATATCGGCGTCGACGCCAACGCGTGCAACCTCATCCGGCCTGCCATGTACGACGCCTATCACCACATCACGGTCATGGGGCAGGCGAACGGGCCGGATAAGAGCCGGATGCCGGCGAGTCGCACCTACGACGTCGTCGGGAACCTGTGCGAGAACAACGACAAGTTCGCACACGACCGCGAGCTGCCCGAGATCGAGACGGGGGACCTGCTCGTCATCCACGACACCGGGGCGCACGGCCACTCCATGGGATACAACTACAACGGCCGCCTGCGCAGCGCCGAGATCCTGCTGCACGGCGACGGCACCTACGAGGTCATCCGCCGCGCCGAGACGCCGGCCGACTACTTCTCCACGCTCGACGTGCTGCCCGTCGGACGCGCGCTCATCGAGCGGGCGCGAGCACAACACGCGAGCGATAGCTGACCGAACGCGTGCCGACTCCGCACATCCACCATCTGAAGGGAGATACCATGGACATCAGGAATCTGCAGGGATCCATCGTCGCCCTGATCACCCCGTTCAACGCCGACGGCAGCGTCGACTACGCATCCCTCGAGAAGCTCATCGAGTTTCACATCGATGCAGGCACCGACGCCCTGCTGCCGCTCGGAACGACGGGTGAGAGCTCGACCATGACGCACGAGGAGGACAACGACGTCGTCCGCTTCGTCGTCGAGCATGCCGCGGGGCGCATCCCCGTCATCGCGGGCTCGGGCTCCAACTGCACCCAGACCATGCTCGAGAAGAGCCTCATGTACCAGCAGCTGGGCGCCGACGGCCTGCTGCTCATCACGCCCTACTACAACAAGAGCAACGAAGAGGGCATCTACCAGCACTTCAAGACGGTCGCCGACGCAGTCGACATCCCGTGCATCGTGTACAACGTCCCCGGGCGCACCGGATGCTCCATCAGCGTGCGCAACGTCGAGCGCCTTGCCGAGCACCCTAACATCATGGGCATCAAGGAGGCGAGCGGCTCCATCGCCTATGCGAGCGACATCGCGCACTGCCTGGGTCCCGACTTCAAGATGTACTCGGGTAACGACGACATGGTCGTGCCGCTCATGAGCCTCGGCGCCTCGGGAGTGATCTCGGTGTGGGCAAACGTCCAGCCCACGCTCGTCCACGACATGGTCCGCGCGTTCCTCACGGGAGACACTGCCCGCGCACGCAGCATCCAAGTTGAAGGCCTGCCGCTCGTGCATGCGCTGTTCAGCGAGGTCAACCCCATCCCCGTCAAGGAGGCATGCGCGCAGCTCGGCATGTGCGAGGCGAACTACCGCCTGCCGCTCGTCCCGATAGCCGACGCCAACCGCGCGCGGCTCGTGGAGGCCATGAAGGGAGCTGGTCTTCTTGCTTAGGATCGCCATCATGGGGGCCGGCCGCATGGGCGCGCTCATCCGCAGCACCGCCGAGTCCATGAGCGACGATACCGGCGCGTGGCTGTTTGACGTTGTCGCGCAGGTCGGCTTCGACCTCGATGCCGCCGATTCCGCCGCGCCGGCAGACGTCATGATCGACTTCTCCAACGTGGCCACGCTCCCCGCCGTCCTGTCCTACGTTCAGCGCACCGGCTGCGCGCTGGTCAGCGGAACGACAGGGTATACCACCGAACAGCTAGCCGAGCTCAAAGAGCTAGGTACACGCGTGCCGGTCGTTTGGTCGGGCAACTACTCAATCGGCGTCGCCGCGCTGCGCCATCTGTGCGCGCAGGCGACGCGCGAGTTGCCGGGCTTCGACGTCGAGATCGTCGAGTGCCACCACAACCAGAAGGCAGACGCGCCGTCCGGCACCGCGACCATGCTCCTGCAGGCCGTCGAGGAGGCCAAGGCGGATCCGGCCTATCACCCCGTCTACGGGCGACAGGGCATGTGCGGCGCGCGCGACCCGCATGAGATCGGCGTGCACGCGCTGCGCGGGGGCACGGTCGCCGGCGTCCACACCGTCAGCTTCTTTGGAACCGACGAGGAGGTCTCGCTCACGCACCGGGCCACAAGCAGGCAGATCTTCGTGAACGGGGCGCTTGCCGCCGCGACCAAACTCGTGCAGCGCGGCCCGGGGTTCTACACCTTCGACCAGATCATGTTCGGCTAGGAATACGTCAATCGGTTGCTTTCGCGCCGGACGTCGACGCGACAAGATGGCCGCGGGCGACGGCGCGGCGCATACCTGCCGCAAGGACAAGGAAGGAGCACGCATGAACGCGCAGGAAATCATCGACTTCATCGCGACGGCGGAGAAGAAGACGCCCGTCAAACTGTACATCCGCGAGCGCGAGGGCGCCGGCATCGACTGGGGCGCCGCGCATGCATACGGCAACGCCGACGGGCGCATCGTGTTCGGCGATTGGAAGGATCTTGCCCCCGTCCTCGAGGCCCATGCCGACGACATCGAGCACTTTGACATCGAGAGCGACTGCCGCAACTCCGCAGTCCCGCTGCTCGACCTCAAGAACGTCAACGCGCGCATCGAGCCGGGTGCCATCATCCGAGACCGCGTCGAAATCGGCGACAACGCCGTCATCATGATGGGCGCCATCATCAACATCGGCGCCGTCATCGGCGAGGGAACCATGATCGACATGGGCGCGGTGCTGGGAGGCCGCGCCACCGTGGGCAAGCGGTGCCACATCGGCGCCGGCACCGTGCTCGCAGGCGTCGTCGAGCCCGCAAGCGCAACGCCGGTCATCGTGGACGACGACGTCATGATCGGCGCGAACGCCGTCGTGCTCGAAGGGGTCCACGTGGGCAAAGGCGCCGTTGTCGCCGCGGGCGCCGTGTGCGTCGAGGACGTGCCCGCCGGCGCGGTGGTCGCGGGTGTCCCCGCGCGCCTCATCAAGATGCGGGATGCGCAGACGGACAGCAAGACGGGCCTCGAGGAGGGCCTGCGCAAGCTGTAGCGACTGGGCGCGACCGCACCCCAGTGGAGGCTCGCGAAGATAGGTCATTTGGGGACGGGTTCGTTCCAGCCCATCGGCGGCCCACGCGGCCGCCGATGGGCTGGAACGAACCCGTCCCCAAATGAGCCAACCTTCTAGCGGAGGTTCCGGAACCCAGAGGTTCTGAATAATCGAGCTTTTGAGCGGGTGGATTTCGAACCAGCTCAAAAGGGCGCCTTCGGAGCCACCGTTTCCGCAGGTAACGGCCGAGAGACAGATGCGCTTTTTCGAGCGTTCTGAAACGAGTCGCTCATAACCTCGATTTTTCAGCACTTCTGGGCTCTGGAACCTCCACGGGAGCTGCAAACGTTCGCTATAATCCCCTCTCGGAAAAAACGAACCGACCGTAGGAGGGGCATCCATGGAACTCACCCTGCTGGGAACGGGCAACGCGCTCGTCACCGAATGCTATAACACCTGCTTTGTCATCACGGACGGCACGAAGCGCTTCCTGGTCGACGGCGGAGGCGGCAACGGCGTGCTCGTCCAGCTCAAGCGCGCGGACATCGACTGGCACGACATCCACGAGATCTTCGTGACCCACAAGCACATCGACCATATCGTCGGCATCGTGTGGCTCATCCGCCTCATCTGCCAGAACATGGCGAAAGGCGCCTACGAGGGCGATGTCACCATCTACGGGCACGACGAGGTACTCATCATCGTTCGCAGCATCGCCGACATGCTTCTGCAGCCCAAGCAGACGCGCTTCATCGACGATCGCGTCCACCTCGTCACCGTCGAAGACGGCGAGACGCGCACGATCATCGGCCACGAGGTCACGTTCTTCGATATCCAATCGACCAAGGCCAAGCAGTTCGGCTTCACCATGGACATGGGCGACGGCCGCAAGCTCACCTGCTGCGGAGACGAGCCGTACAACGAATGCGAGCGCGCCTATGCGGAAGACAGCACCTGGCTGCTTCATGAGGCCTTCTGCCTGCACGGCCAGGCGGACATCTTCTCGCCCTATGAAAAGCACCACTCCACCGTCAAGGACGCCTGCGAGCTCGCCGAGGAGCTCGGTGCAGAAAACCTCGTGCTCTACCATACCGAGGACCGCAACATCGCGCGCCGCAAAGAACTCTACGCCGCCGAGGGGTCTGCGTACTATCGCGGAAATCTCTACATCCCCGACGATCTTGAGACGATTGCACTGTAGAACACCGCACGCTCCCCGATTGACCCACGCCGTTCACCGATAAGCCCGACGATCGCCTACGAGCAACCGTCGGGCTTTTTGCGTTTTTCCAGGCAGATTAACGCCCGGCTTCCCAGGCCTGCGCATGCGATCGGTCCGAATTCGGCAGCGATCGGTCCCCCTTGACCGTTTGGGGCGCTCAACAGCCCGCAAAACACTGTTTTGCGTACTAATCACATCTGGTAGTCGGCTTCGTACGATACACCCGACAGTGTCCGAAGCGAATCAGGAGGGATTCGTATGGAGCAATGGGATGTCATCGTCATCGGAGCCGGTGTCGTCGGCTCGGCGGTAGCCCGCGAGCTTGCACGCTACCAGCTGCGCGTCGCCGTCCTGGAAAAGGAGCTTGACGTCGCCTGCGGCAACAGCAGCCGCAACACCGGCATGCTGCACGCAGGCTTTACCTACAAGCCCGGAACGCTCAAGGCGGAATGCGCCGTCGAGGGCAACAAGGAGTTCGACCAGGTCGCCGCCGAGCTCGGCGTGCCGTTCAAGCGCACCGGCAAACTGGTTGTGGGATTCACCGACCACGACATGGAGAACATCCTCAAGTTCAAGGCCATCGGCGAGCAGAACGGCGTCGAGGGCATGCGCATCATCGACAAGGCCGAGATCGAGAGCATCGAGCCGCACGCGGGCGGCGAGTTCGCCATGTACGTGCCGTCCTCGGGCATCCTCGACCCGATGGCGTACACGATCGCCCTCGCCGACAACGCGGCCCAAAACGGCGTGAAGTTCTTCTTCGACCGCAAGGTCACCGCCATCGAGCGCTACATCGCCAACAACTGCTATCTGGTCTACACCTCGCAGCAGACGTTCCGCACCAAGTGGGTCATCAACTGCGCCGGCGCCTACGCCAGCCAGATCTCCGAGATGCTCGGCTATCCCAACTACCCCGTACGCGGCTTCAAGGGCGAGTACTTCGTGCTCGACAAGAAGGCCGGCCAGTTCCTCAAGATCCCCGTCTACCCCGCGCCCAACGACCGCGGCGGCTTCTCCACGCACGCCACCCCCACCGTCGACGGCAACATCCTGGTGGGTCCGGACTCCTATGTCACCGAGGACTGGGAGGACTACAAGTGCACCAAGGACCACCTCGACGGGCTCATCCGCGACGGCTCGAAGATGTTCAAGCAGATGCGCCGCGAGTACTTCATCCGCAACTTCGCCGGCATCCGCTGGAAGCGCGTCGATGAGGAGGGCAACGTCCTCGACTTCAAGCTCGAGAGCGACCAGCAGCACAACCCCAACACCGTGAACCTCGTGGGCATCGAGTCCCCCGGCGTCACCTGCGCGCTGCCGCTCGCCCGCCGTGCCGTCGCGCGCCTGGTCGAGGTCGAGAAGCCGAGCGTGAACGAGCACTTCAACCCGCATCGCCCGGCGCCCAAGCGCTTCTACGACATGACGCACGAGGAGCAGGCGGCCGCCATCGCCGAGGATCCCGAGTACGGCGAGATCGTCTGCCGCTGCGAGACCGTCACCCGCGCCGAGATCCGCCGCGCCATCAACAACCCGCTCGGCGTGCACACCGTCACGGGCATCAAGAACCGCACCCGCGCCACCATGGGGCGCTGCCAGGGCGGCTACTGCGAGACCCGCATCACCGAGATGATCGAGGAGGAGCTGGGCATCAAGCCGACCGACGTGCGCTACAACCATGCCGGCTCGTACATGTTCACCGGTCCTGTCAGGAGCGGCAAAACCGATGATTCCGCATCCGAAGGGAGCGTGAGCGCATAATGAAGCACGTAGACGCCATCATCGTCGGCGGCGGTCCCGCCGGTCTCGCCGCCGCAATTGAGCTGCGCCGCAAGGGCATCGACGACATCTTGATCCTCGAGCGTGAGAAGAAGCCCGGCGGCATCCTGCGCCAGTGCATCCACGACGGCTTCGGCCTCACCCGCTTCGGCGAGACCCTGTCCGGCCCCGAGTACGCGGCGCGCTTCGTCCGCGAGGCCGAGTCGCTCGAGATCCCCTGCCTCACCGACACCACGGTGCTCGAGATCACGCCCGACCGCCACGTCTTCGCCTCCTCCTCCGAGCACGGCATGATGGAGTTCGAGGCCGGCGCGATCATCCTCGCCATGGGTTGCCGCGAGCGCACGCGCGGCGCCATCAGCATCCCGGGCACGCGTCCTGCCGGCGTGTACACCGCGGGTGTGGCACAGGCGTACATTAACCTCAAGAACAAGATGGTCGGCCGCCGCGTCATCATCTTGGGCTCCGGCGACATCGGCATGATCATGGCGCGCCGCATGACGCTCGAGGGCGCCGAGGTGCTCGGCGTGTTCGAGGTCCAGCCCTACGCAAGCGGCCTTCCGCGCAACGTCGAGCAGTGCCTGAACGACTACAACATCCCGCTGTCGCTGTCCCACACCGTCACCGACATCCGCGGCACCGACCGCCTGGAGAGTGTGGTCATCTCCGAGGTCGACGACCATATGCAGCCGATTCCCGGCACCGAGAAGGAATACGAGTGCGACACGCTCGTCCTCTCGGTGGGCCTGATCCCCGAAAACGAGCTCACCTGGATGGCGGGCGCCGAGAAGGACCCCGGGACGAGCGGTCCCGCCGTCGACGAGAACTACCAGACAACCGTGCCGGGCATCTTCGCCGCCGGCAACGTCCTGCACGTGCACGACCTCGTGGACTTCGTGTCGCTTGAGGCCGAAGCGCTCGCCGACAGCGCCGCGCGCTTCATCACGCAGGGGTCGCTGCCCGAAAGCAAGCTCGCCGTGCGCGGAGGCGAGCTCGTGGGCGGACTCACGCCGTCGCGCATCAGCGGCGAGAGCGACGTCACCGTGTCGTTCCGCGTGCGCCGTCCGCTGCGCGACTGCACCGTCGAGATCCGCCAGGGCGAGACCGTCCTCAAGCGCCGCAAGATGGCAAAGGCCCTGCCCGCCGAGATGATTCAGATCAAGCTTGCCGCAGACAAGCTCAACACCACCGACGACCTGGAGGTGACGGTGTCATGCTAAGGGAATTCACCTGCATCATGTGCCCGCAGGGATGCGATATCTCCGTCGAGCTCGAGGGCAAGACGATCAAGGGCATCTCGGGCAACAAGTGCCCCAAGGGCGAGGCCTACGTCACCCAGGAGATCGAGAACCCCATGCGCAACATCGCGACGTCGGTGCTCGTCGACGGCGGCGACCTGCCGCTCGCGAGCGTGCGCCTGTCCGGCGTGATCCCTAAGGACCGTATCTTCGACGTCATGGCCGAGATCCGCAAGGTCGAGGTCCCCGCACCCGTTCACGAGGGCGATGTCGTGATCGCCGACGTGCTGGGACTCGGGGTCGACGTCATCGTGACGAAGGACGTCGAGGCGGCGTAATCGCACCGCTATAACAGCCCCCTGCGAACAGGCCCGCTGCACCTTGAAGAAGCGCAGCGGGCCTGTTGCTTGGCGTGTCTTGGGATGGAGCCGTTTTGCCCGCGCACAGAGGAACAGCCGCCTTTAGCGGAGACGGCTGTTCGGCGTGGGGCCATCCCACAATGACTCATTTTCGCAGGAGGGCTTAAAACCTTCTGCTCGCTACGAGTATACCCCATGGCGGCTTACCGCCCTGTCCTACCGGTTCTCGATGCTCCCGATGTTCTTGAGCTCGATGGAGATCAATCCGTTCGGCTCGTTCACGAACTGCACGTACTCGGTGTTGCGCAGCATCTCCGCGGGAAACGTGATCTCGATGCCCGTGTCGGTGCGGATCTTGTGGTTGCGCACCGCCGCGCGCTCCACGTTGGCGCGCTCGACCGGCACGCGCTCGGGCAGCTGCTCCTCGCGCATCTCGGCCTCGAAGCGCTCCTTCATAGCGGGTTCGTCCTCGAAGATCTCGTCGGCCAGATCCCACGGGGCGAGCTCCTCGTCCTCCTCGACCTTCTCGGCGACGACCTCTTTGGCGCGCGCCAGGGCCATGGCCGTGTTGGCGCCGTGCTCCTCGGCAACCTCCTCCACGATGCGCGTCACCGTGTCGATGATCTCCTTGCCCGACACCCCCGTCACGCACTGCAGCAGCCCGTCGGGGATGAGCATGGTGTCCTCGCCGGCGATCTTGCGCTTCTTATCCTGGTAGAACACCTCCATCGTGCTGGCGCGCACGATGCAGTAGCTCGTCACCTTCTGAGACGGGTTGGGCAGGATCGCGTAGTGGCGCGCGATATCGTTACGCACCTGGCCGCCCTCGCGATCGACCTCGTGCATGAACGCCATACGGCTGCTCATGAGCAGGATCGCGAACCAGCGCACCTCGTCATCGTCTTCGAAGTCCGCCACAAGCACGTCGGTCGACTCCGCCTTGTCTGCCTTGGCGAGCTCTCCTGCGACGAACTCGGCGATCTGCTCGGAGAAATCGATGAACTCGCGGTCGCCGAACAAGAACGCCTTGAGCTCGCCGGCAAACCCGCTGTTCTCGGCGAACGAGGCGCGCTTGTTGTCCGCGCTCGTGCGAGCGCGGCGCAGATGAGAGGTCACGAACGAGCGCACGGCGCGCGTGTCGAGGTCGAGTTCGCGCTGGCTCATGACGTTGACCGACGAATCGAAATCGAGAATATGCAGAATCGCATGGTTGATCTTCATGCCAACTCCTATCAGGGTTTGTGAGCCTCACGAGTATAGCGTGTCTTGCGGACAGCGCGAGTAGGCGATGAATCAAAACGGTCCCGTCGCGAAGCGACTTATTGCTCGTCGGATGCGCGCAGGGAGTCCACCAAACCGGATGCCACGTCAGACATGCGATCGATCGTCGCCACGCGGGCAAGCGCCTTGAACACGTCGGTTACGAAGGCGCGCTGCTCGGGTGCCAGGGAAGACACCGCCTCTTTCATGGCGGGCAGGCTCGTGCGCCAGTTCTCACGGATATCGGCGAAGCGCGTGGCCCCGGTCACGCTCAGCACCTGGAACAGCGTCGCGATGAACTCCCCGCGCTCCTCGGGGGTGAACCGGCGCATCCACGCGGCAAGCGTCGAGCCGAAGTAGCGCGAGCTCGCCGACAGGCCATCTGCCTGCTTGAATTCGCAGCTCTCGACCTCCCACAGAAACGGGTTGTGCTGCAGCACGGAGATCCCGCCGCTCTCGACGACGGTGAACTCATGGCGCTCGTCCATGATGAGGCCGATGATCGAGGATTTGGGCACGTTCTTCTCGACGCGATCACGGATGCGCGCATACCCTTCGCCCTCGAGAAACGAATCGTCGAAGCCGGGGCCGTCGTGGGAAAAGACGCGCACGATCCGCCGCTGGATATCTTCGGGAGCCGAGGCCGCGGCATAGGTCGCAAGGTTACCGCCCTTGGAATGGCCGCCGAGGTAGATGGGGCCGGTCAACTGCGGTGCCACGCGCTCAAGATACCGCTGCGCCTCGCACTGCGAGGGCACCGGGAGCTGCGAGGCCATGTTGAAGTCCTCGCGCCACCCGACCAGCGTGGAGTCCGTACCCCGAAACGCGAGGTAGGCGCTGCCGTCGGGCAGCATGAACGTCATGGCGGCGAACTGCTCGGAGGTCGCGCGCTCGGTCTTGTAGGCGAAATGGCACAGGTGTGTATCGCGAAAGCGCGGGCTCGCGCACACGGCGAACAGCAGCTCGCGGCTGGACTCGGGGTCCCAGCTCGTACCGAACATCGACGAGAAATCCTCAGCGCGCAACAGCTCGTGGAGTCCGATGCCCTCGGGCATGCGCGCGCAACGCAGTTGAGAGCTCAAGCGAAAGTACGACAGCCACGAGAACACGAGGCTGTCGAGGGCGTTCAGCGGCCGCCTGGAAAACGGGTCGCGAACAGACTGCGCGTAGGTCAAGAAGTTGTCCGCGCGCTTTGACGAGGGGGTGGGCTGAGCGCTTGTGTCGCCCTCGGCATGGCGCGGCGAAAGCGACGGCCTGCTCAGGGGGATCTTCTCAGCAAGCGTGCCGAGCACGCCGGAACCTGCCTTCTCATCCGTAGGCATCGCCGCGCCATCGGGCAGGCCTGCGCCCGTCGGCTTCGCAAGCGAGACGACGCGTCGCGCGTCTTTTCCGGCATGCATCATGCTCGACCCCTCACGTTAGCATCGCATAGGCAACAACAATGGTTCTGTCCAAGCGTACCAAAAGCACCGCCAGGAAGACTCTAGCCTTAAGAAGCGCAGATTACTGCCAGCTACGACCTGCCCCGCAGAGGCGTTTGGGGCAAAACGAGGCTGCCTGCGGTCCACAGCGGAGGTTCCAGCGCTGACTTTCACTGAAAAATCGACGTTTTGAGCGGGTGGTTTTCGAACCCGTCTGAGAGGGCATCTTCAGAGGTAACGTTTCCGCAGGTAACGACCGCACGACGAGTTCGCATTTCCGGGCGCTTGAAATCCACCCACTCAAAACGTTGAATTTTCAGCAACTCTGAGCTCCGGAACCTCCGCTGGACGTCCTCCCAAGGCAGGGACGCGGTGTCAGACCCATATGCACTTCCACAGGGTGCCGATCGGGGGCGTCGCGCAGCAGCGGCGGCCAGCCGCTCGCGCACCCGCTATGCAACCGCCCGGGTGCGCGATGCAGTGGCCAGCCGGTTCCTAACCAAGCACAATCCACACAGAAGCGTCTTGGCCCAGCGCACCCGTAAGCGGCTCGGACGATACGAGCACCTCGCCTTCGGGCAAGGCGAGCTCATGCGCACCAAAGTTGGTGATGCTCACGAGCGTCTTGCCACCGGCCGCGGGGCGGGCATAAGCGATCACCTCGCGCGCCTGCTCGGCAGAAATCCCCAACTCGCCTGCTCCCCACCAGGTCAGTGAGGTATCGCCCGTAGACGTGAGCAGCTCATGGCGCAGTGCGAGGATTCGGCGGTATAGGTTGAGCATCGAGCCGGGCTCGGCATCCAGGCGATCCACCGCGTGCTCAACGAACCACAACGGCTGCGGCAGGTGCGGGGCAGCCGTCTTGTCCGCGCGCGCCACACCCGTAGCCGGCGCGGAAAACCCGAAACTCGCCGTATCCCCGTCACCGAAGGAGCCGTCCCACGCAGCCGGCGCCGGCATGTCGGAAGCGACCCAGGGCAGCGGCACGCGGCAGCCATCGCGCCCCTTCAGCGCATCCCCGTGGCAGGTCCGGCGCGCCTGCGGATCCTCCAGACGATCCCACGGGATGTTCGCAACCTCGAACAGGCCCAGCTCCTCGCCCTGGTAGATGTAGGCTGAGCCCGGCAGCGCCATCTCCATGAGCAGCGCGGCGCGAGCGCGCTTGGTGCCTAGCGCGCGATCCTCGGTATAGGTCGCCCCGTCGCGCAGCAGCCAGTCGTTGACGAACTGATGGTGCACCTTTGCCTTCACCTGCGGCAAGCCGTAGCGCGTCGCATGGCGCGGCACGTCGTGATTGGAAAGCACCCACGTACTCGTGGAGCCCGAATCCTCCGCGCAAGCCAGGCCCTCCACAATAGCGCGACGGAAGTCGGCGGCGTACCAGTCCGCCTTGGCGAACTCGAAGTTGAACACCTGACCGAGCTCATCGGGCGAGGCGTAGAGGCGCTGGTGATCGGGTGTCACCCACGCCTCGGCGACGGCGAAGCGCGGCGGCTCGTATTCGTTGAAGATGCGGCGCCACAAGCGGTAGATCTCATGGACCTCGGGGCGGTCCCATAAGGGATTGTCCGCGTTGCCGCTCCCCTGCTTAGGCGCCTGGTCGAGCTCGTCGAGCGGACGGCTCGTCAGGTCCTTCGCTAGGGCGTGCGCCACATCCACGCGGAACCCGTCGACGCCGCGGTCGCACCAAAAGCGCAGCGTGCGCTCGAACTCCTCGCGCACGTCGGGATGCTGCCAGTTAAGATCGGGCTGCTCGGCGGCAAACAGATGCAGGTACCATTCGCCGTCCTCGACGCGCTCCCACGCCGAGCCGCCGAAACACGACATCCAGCCGTTCGGGGGAAGCTCACCGTGCTCCCCGCGGCCAGGCCGGAAGATGTAGCGTTCGCGCTCGGACGAGCCGGGGCCCGCGGCGAGCGCCGCCTGGAAGAAACGGTGCTTGTTTGAGGTGTGGTTGGGCACGATGTCCACGATCACGCGGATGTCGTGGGCATGCGCGGCGGCGATAAGCCCATCGAAATCGTCGAGCGTGCCCAGGCGCGGGTCGACCGCGCGGTAATCGATGACGTCGTACCCGCCGTCGGCGAGCTCGGAAGGATAGAACGGTGAGAGCCAGATGGCATCGATGCCGAGTTCGGCGAGGTAATCGATCCCGGCGGTCACCCCGCGGATATCGCCCAAGCCGTCGCCGTCGGCGTCGCGGAAACTGCGCGGATACACCTGGTACACGACAGCCTGCTTCCACCATTCGATTGCGTTGATCGCCATGGCTACCTCCCGCTCACATCGGTCGTCAGGGCCATTCTATCGTGCCATGCTTGTACGAACAAGCATGGCACGATAGCAAAATGCGACCGGTTTTTTTCGCGGGATATGACAGGGTGCGAGGGCGGTCGCCGGTCGGCGGGTTGGCAACCTGTTAGCGATCGGCGGGAAGCCTGCCGGCCAGGTGCCGGTACGCCGCCGGTCGGCTGTTGGTCGGCGTCAGGTCGACGTTCGGTCGGTTGACTGACGATTGGCCAGCTGTCGGTCGACTGTCTGTCGGCGTCAGTCCTGTCGGCTGCACAGTCGGCAGTCGGCGCCCATCGCCACACAAGCCGATGGGCGCCGACGCAGCCTGCGCATCCGGCTAACGCAGCTGCGCGCGGTCGATGACCTCGGACAGCGCCGCAGCGGAGCGGTGCAGCTCACCAAGCTCCTCATCGTCAAGGGAGATGGGCACGCGGCACTCGATGCCGCCGCGGCCGATGATCGTGGGCATAGAGATGGCGATGTCGGAAAGGCCGTACTCCCCCACCATGAGGCTCGAGACGGGCAGGATGCACTTCTCGTCACCCATAATCGCCCGGCACAGGCGCTGGACCGACATCGCGATGCCGTAATACGTCGCGTGCTTGCGCGCGATGATCTCGTAGGCGGCATGGCGGACCTCGTCGACGATACGCGCCTCGGTCGCCTCGTGGTCGAAGTGGCCGCGCATCTCGCAGAAGTCCTCGAGCGGTACGCCGGCAACGTCGGCGCTCGACCACACGGCAAGCTCGGAGTCGCCGTGCTCACCGATGATGTACGCCTCGACATCGCGCGGATCAACGCCCAGATGATCGCCGAGTGCCTCCTGCAGGCGGGCGGTGTCGAGCACAGTGCCCGAACCGATCACGCGGCTCTCGGGCAGGCCGGACATCTTGATGGCGGCATAGGTGAGCACGTCGACCGGGTTGGAGACGATAAGCAGGATGCCCTCGAATCCAACCTCCCGAATGCGCGGGATGATGCTGCGGTAGATGGCGACGTTCTTGTTCACCAGATCCAGACGCGTCTCGCCGAGTTTCTGCGCAGCGCCCGCCGTCACCACGATGATCGCCGCATCGGCGGCATCCTCGTAGTCGCCGGCGTAGATGCGCATGGGATGCGCGAACGGCGCCCCGTGGCTGATGTCGAGCGCCTCGCCCTCGGCGCGGGCGCGGTCCACGTCGATAAGGACCATCTCGGAAAACAGCCCGCTTTGCATGAGGGCGAACGCCGATGACGAGCCGACGAACCCGCATCCGACGACGGCGACTTTTCTATCGTTGACCATGGTAGTCCCCCTGATTCAATCGGAATTGGTATCGGTACCATGGTGTAAAATATATCCGCAACGTGCGAGCCTAAACGCGCCGCCGCTATTTCCTATCATTCTTATAACATTTACACATGAGAAGGGTTGGCTGGGTTGGTTGGGGACGTGTTCCCTCCAACCCATTGTGGGTCGGTTGGGGACGTGTTCCCTCCAACCCATTGGGACGCGCTCCTTCCAACCCATTGCGCGGTAGCGTCGGGGTTGAATGGGGCGTGTTTCTTCCAGCCCATGGTGCGACAGCGTCGAGATATCTGAAGGAACGCCGAGCAAGCGCAACGGGCTGGAGGGAACGCATCCCCAAATGAGTTGCGATGGGTTGGAAGGAGCGCGTCCCCAACCAACCCATCCCCAACCAACCCGTCTAGATGTTAGATGCCGGCGGCCTCGATCGCGGCGACGGCCGCCTGAAGGCCCTCGGGCGGAAGCACGAGCGCCATGCGCACGTAGCCCTCGCCCGAGGGGCCGAAGCTCGCGCCGGGCGTCACCACCACGCCCGCGCGGTCCATAAGTTCCTCGCAAAACGCCATGGAATCCGTGCGCCCGCCGGGCAGCTTGGCCCACACGAACATCGTGCCGTGCGCGTTGGGCCGCTCCCAGCCGATGCGCTCCAGGCCGTCGCACAGCGCATCGCGACGCTCCTGGTACTTGAGACGCTGCGCCTCGACCTGGTCGAGCGGACCGGTCAGCGCGGCGATGGCGGCCTTCTGGATGGGGTAGAACATGCCGAAGTCGATCTGGCTGCGCAGCTTGGCGAACGCCGAGACCACGTCGGAGCGGCCGACCAGAAAACCGATGCGTGCTCCGGTCACGTTGAAGGACTTCGAGAGCGAGAAGAACTCGACGCCCACCTCGAGCGCACCGGGATACTGCAGGAAGCTGCCGCCGCGCGGGCCATCGTACACGATATCGGAATATGCGTTGTCGTGCACGATCAGAAGGTCGTGCTCGCGCGCGAACGCGATGATCTCCTCGTACACCTCGGGCGTGCCCACGCTGCCCACCGGGTTGGCGGGAAGCGACACGATCATGTACTTGGCGCGGTCAGCGACCGCAGGATCGATATCGGCCACATGCGGCAGGAAGTCATGCTCGGCGCTCAGCGGGTAGTAGGCAAGCTCGCCGTCGGCAATCTTCACGCCCGCCTCGAACACCGGGTAGCAGGGGTCGGGCACCAGCGCCGTGTCCCCGGGATCGAGCAGGGCGAGCCCCAGATGGCCGACGCCCTCCTGCGTTCCGTTGCACGAGGCGACCATGTCGGGCGTGATGCCCTCGACGCCGAAGCGGCTCGCGTAGTAGTCACAGACCGCCTGCTTGAGCTCGGGCAGGTCGCGCAGGCTGTATTTCCACTGGACGGGATCGGCGGCGGCGTCGCGCAACGCCTCGACCACGTGGTCGTACGGCGCGAAATCGGGCGTGCCCACCGACAGGTTGTAGATCGTGCGGCCCTCCGCCTCGAGCTTGAGCCTGCGCTGGTTGAGCGCCGCGAACACCTCGTCGCCAAAACGGTCGAGCCTGCTGGAAAACTTCATAGATGGATATCCTCCCTCGCCCCGGACGGGGCGTCTGGTCGCAGAACACTGCACCCTAGTGTAGCGCGAAGGAGGGAGCCGGGGTGGAGTCGATTTCACAAGACCGGCCCCTGGCCGCCCCCATGCACAGGGGCGGCCAGGGGCCGGTCCGAACCTGCCTACGGTTGCAGGCGGTCGATCTCCTCGAGCCACAGGCGCGAGCTGGCATCGCTCGGCATGCGCCAATCGCCGCGCGGAGACAGGGTGACCGAGCCGACCTTCGGACCGTCAGGCAGGCAGCTGCGCTTGAACTGCTGCGCGAAGAAGCGCCGGTAGAACACGCGCAGCCAGCTCCACACGGTGTGCTCGTCGTAGGTCCCCGCAAAGGACCGGCAGGCCATCCGGTAGATCTTGCCCGGCGTGAACCCAAAGCGCAGCAGGTGGTACAAGAAGAAATCGTGCAGCTCGTAGGGACCGACGAGGTCCTCGGTCCTCTGCGCGATCTCGCCGTCTCCCGTGGGCGGCAAAAGCTCGGGGGACACCGGGGTGTCCAGGATGTCGAGCAGGGTGTCGGCAATCTCGCCGCCGAAGACGTCGGCCGCGTAGCGCACCAGGTGGCGCACGAGCGTCTTGGGCACGCTCGCGTTCACGGCGTACATGCTCATGTGGTCGCCGTTGTAGGTGGCCCAGCCCAGCGCGAGCTCGGAAAGGTCGCCGGTGCCGATGACGAAGCCGCCGAGCTCGTTGGAAAGATCCATGAGGATCTGCGTGCGCTCGCGCGCCTGGCTGTTCTCATAGGTGACGTCGGTGACGGCCGGATCGTGGCCGATGTCGGCGAAATGCTGCTTGACGGCGTCGTGGATCGAGATCTCGCGGAAGTCCGCGCCGAGGCCGCGGGCGAGCGTCTCGGCGTTGCTCTTGGTGCGCACGGTCGTACCGAACCCGGGCATGGAGGCGGCGGTGATGCCGGAGCGCGGAAGCCCGAGCGCGTCGAAGGCGCGCACGGTCACGAGCAGGGCCAGGGTGGAGTCCAGGCCGCCCGAGAGCCCGATGACGGCGCGCTTGGTGCCCGTGTGCGCCAAGCGCGTCTTGAGGCCAGCGGCCTGGAGATTGAAGATCGTCTCACAGCGCTCGGCAAGGTCACCATGATCCGCCGGCACGAACGGGGTCTGCGGGAAGACGCGGTCGATGTCGAGCGCCGAGCGCATGAGCTGCGGCGCCGATGACCGCTCGCACATCTCGCCTGTCTCCGATCTTCCCGTGTACGAGAACAGCACCTCGTTGCACGGACGCATGCTGAACGGACGCTTTGCCCAGGTGGTCGAGCGGCGGCGCTCCGCCATCAGGCGGTCCAGATCGACATCGGCCACGGCCATGTCGCACGTGAACATATCGGTACGCGCGAGCAGGCTGCCGTTTTCCGCAATCAGGTTCTCGCCCACGAAGACCAGATCGGTCGTCGACTCCCCCTCGCCCGCATCGGCGTACGCATAGGCGCAGTACAAACGGGCCGACTGGCCGCACACCAGCTCGCGGCGGTACTCGGCCTTGCCGATGGTCTCGTCAGACGCGGAGGGGTTCAATATGATCGTCGCGCCACCATCCACCGCCATGTCTATCGAGGGGGGCGCAGGTACCCACAGGTCCTCGCACACCTCGACGCCGATTGTCACGGAATCCAACCCCGCATCGAGGCACCGGTACACGAGCCTGTGACCCATGCGGACCTGGCTTTGACCGGCAAAGGCGACGCATCCCGTGTTGACCGGCGCCGGCGTGAACCAGCGCCGCTCGTAGAACTCGCCGTAGTTGGGGATGTTCTGCTTGATGGTCAGGCCCAGCAACCTGCCGGCGCAGCACACCGCAGCGCAGTTGTAGATGGCCTCGCCGTTCGCGACGGGCAGGCCGACCGTGAAGAGAACGGGCAGGTCGCGCGTCTGGTCGAGCAACCACGCGAGCGCGCTCTCGCAGGCGTGCAACAGCGTGCGGTCCAAAAACAGGTCTGCGCACGTGTATCCGCTCAAACACAGCTCAGGCAGCACGAGGGCCCCTGCGCCCTGGTCGGCAGCGGCCTTCACGCTCGCAAGAATCGCCTGCGCGTTGCCCTCGACATCACCCACGCGGATATGCGGGGTCGCCGACGCAATGCGGAAAAACCCATCGCCCAATCCCGTGCCCGCGGCGGACCCGAGGCCGACTAGATACAGCTCATCCATCTCTTCTCCTTCAACGGAAGCCCCATTGCCCCTTATTGTAGCGGCATGCGGCAGGCGGCATACGATGGCTCTTTCGCGACTGGGATGTTCGCGCTGTTTGCGAAAGGTATAATGGCTGGGCATGTAATCCCAACAGGAAGGCAGCGCGACCGTGAGCGAGACCAACACCAACAAGGCAGCCGTGCTCCCCGGCATCCCGAAGCTCGCGATCGTGGTGGTCACGTTCAAGCGGCAGGAGCTGCTTGCCAAGCTGTTCGACTCGTTCTGCACGCTCACGGTCGCGCCCTGGCGCATCGTCATCGTGGACAACGAGCATTCCGACAAGACCGAGCGCATGGTGGCCGAGCTCGGCGAGCGCACCGACGAGCTGTGGGGCGCACCCGCCGACGGACCCGATGCCGAGGGCGGCACCGCTCGCGTGGTCTATGCGCCGCAAGACGACAATCTGGGCGGCGCCGGCGGCTTCTCCGCCGGCGTCAAGCGCGCGTGGGAGCTCGGCGCCGAATGGTTCTGGGTCATGGACGACGACGTCATGGTCCTTCCCGAGGCGATCGAGCGCCTGGAGCCGTGGACCCACGACCATCGCGTGATCCAGGGGTCGCGCCTTGACTACGACGGCGGCGACTTCTACTGGCAGTACCACTTCATCGAGTCGCTGGGCATCCCCAACCCCATCGCGCCCGCGGCGTTCGGACCCGAAGGCTATCGCCCCATGAACACAATGTGCTTCGAGGGCGGCCTGTTCGCGCGCTCCGTGGTCGACGAGATCGGCCTGCCCGACCCCCGCTTTTTCATCTACTGGGACGACACCGTCTACGGCTATCTGGCCTCCAAGGTCACCGAGCCCATCGTGGTCGCAGACCTCATCTTGCAGCGCACCCGCGATATCGCCAACTGGGACATCGCGGGGCTTCGCCAGCTCAACGGCACCTCCGACATGAACCGCTACCACATCATGCGCAACCGCGGCTACATGATGCAGTATTTCCGCGCCCACGGCGATTACCGCCGCATCACCTTCGGGCTCGGCACGGCGGCCACCTTCGCCAAGGAGGTCATCCGCCTCGTCATGGTCAACCGCGACAGCCTGAAGACGGGCATTCCGGCGCTGTTCCGCGGCATGCGCGATGCGCGAAAGATCTACCGGGACCGCACGTGGAAGCCCATGCCCCCGCTCAAAGACCGCTGACGCACCGGGCCCGCCCCGTGTCCATAGAGCATGTGGGCACGTCGGAAGAGCCTCCGAGCTACACCGCCCTCGATACGAGCGCGAAGCTCATGGCGGCGCTCGCGTCCTCCAAGGGCTGGACGCACCTGACGCTCGGGCAGAACGTCGACGTCCACTCGTCCTTCGTCGAGACGCCGTGCCCCTTCGGCCTCGATGTCGCCTGGCTCGTCGAGCGGGCCAACCACTATCTGTCGCTCATACGGTAGCTGCCCGCCGGTTCGTTCATCTCTTGGCCCCAGGGCGACGCTGATCGATTGGTCCCCGCTCGCAGATGTGCGGTATCTCCACGGTGGGGATACCGCACATTTCCATTAACAGTATGTTGCAGTTTATTCCCTATATGTTTTATAGTGTTTTTCTTGAAGCATGAAACGAAAAAGCACGTCGCCTGCCGTCCGGTGCTCCTCCACCACCCTTGTTCTCCACAATTCCTCCCCTTGTGTTGCCTCTTTTTGTTGTCTTGCCGCGTCCACTTCCAATCATGGTTGAGGGGTACACAATCTAACGGAACGATTCCGGCGGGACGTGCGGCCGCGATCGAACGTGCAGTGCCGCCCTCGCCGTTTGCCATATCCGAAAGGGGCCAGTCCATGGCTGCATACAGCGACAACTACACCTCGCGCAGGAGGACGCGCGTCTATCAACCCCCTCAGAGCACCCAGGTGCTCAAGCATGAAACCATCGGTCAGACTCAGGCGATCCCGCCCAAGAAGAAACTGTTCGACGGCGTGTCCGTGGCCCAGATCATCGCCGGCGCCGCCGCTGCGGCGACCTCGGTGGCGCTCGCATCCTATATCGGCATCGCGGGATCCATCATCGGCGCCGCGGTCAGCTCGGTTGTGACCGTCGTGTCCTCCCAGATCTACCGCCGCTTCCTCGACGTCAGCGCGCGCAAGCTTAAAGATGCCGGCGCGATCGCGCAGGCAAGCATGCGCGCGTCCCAAAGCGACGACCAGGCCTCGCCGAGCCAGGGAGTCAGAGGGGCGCGCATCGCGCCCGTCAACCTGCGCGAACGCGCGGCGGCGGAGCGCTCCGCGACCCAGAAGAAGGTGGTCGCGTTCTCGATCCTCGCCGCCGTGGTCGCTGTTGCCGTCTGCGCCGCAGCCATCTGGTTCGGCACCTCGGGCGAGGGTATCGGCGAGAAGACCGCGCCGCTCATCCCGACGACGCAACCCGTCGATACCGGCACGCAGCAGACCGTCGATGACGGCGGCGCGCAGCTTCCCGCGACCACCGAGGACGATGCGGACGCCGTCCAGCCCGACACCGCCACCTCCCCTGCCGATGACACCACCCAGACGGAGCCCGAGACCCCGCAGGACCAGCAGACCACGGACGCCACGACGCCTCCGGCCGACACCGCAGGCAACACGTCATCCGACACCACGGGTTCCGGCGCTTCGGACAGCTCCTCGAGCACGGGCACCGATACGAGTACGGGAAATCCGACCACGCCCCCCTCATCCGGGGCGGACACCTCTTCTGCAGCCGCCTCTTCGGCCAACTAATCCCCCGCATCGAGCATCAGCAGCCAGGCGGTTGTCTCCCGTAGGCGCGAGGGCCGCCTACAGGATTTATCTGCGCGCACATCCGCCCCGCCGCCCGGTCGGAAAAAGGCTATCCGCTCGATGGTAATATGGCTATGGACGAACATGGGAAGAGGGGCACATGAGCAAGCAACCGGTCAAGCCGACGCTGTCCGTCGGCAATCATATCTATCTCTATCAGCTTCTATCGACGGCCATCGGATGCGGGAAGCAGACCCTGGCGCCCAAGATCGAAGAAGTCCTTGCAGCCGAGCGCATGACCGCCGAGGACCTCGGGTTCTCCGACACGCGAGAGCTGCTGGAAGAGCTCGACGACTTCATCACGCTGACCGTGTTCAAAGGTGGCCGCATCTACGCCACCATCAACGCGCAGCCCGCATGGGACGAGGCGCTGGCGGCCCCCGAAAAGACCGCTGCGCAGAAATCGGGCAAGTCCTGGAAGCGCAAGAAGACCGACAAGGGCCTGAAACCCGTAAAGCCGCGCCGCGTCAAGCGCGAAGAGCCCAAGCCGCAAGAAGAGCCGGTCGAAGAGCCGACGCAAGATGCCTCGGAGACCGCCGAGGAGGCCATGGAGACCGAGCCGCAAGCCGCAGCGCAGCAGGAGCAGCTCGCTGAGGAGCCGGTCGAGCAGCCGTCTGAGGAAGCCACCTCGACAGAATCCGATACGCAAGACGATCATGATGGGGACGCCGACGAGCAGCTCTCCGATGACGCCGCGGAACCCGTCGATGGCGTGAACGCGCCGGAAGAGCCCGAGAAACCGGAGGCGGAGTCTCCGCAGCCCGCCATCACGCTCACGGTCGTCTACGATCCCGAGAACGCCAATGCCGGCATGCAGACGCTCGAATCGACGCCCGGCATCAGCCCGTCCGAAGTCGCCATAGAGGTGCAGGAGGACGCAGAGCCCGAGGTCGAGCAAGAAGCCACGCCATCCGATGCGCCGGACATGCCGCCTGCGGCATCCGATGAGCCCCGGGCGCCGGAACCGACAACGGAGACGGCTCCCCAGGAGCCAGCGGACGCACCTACGGAAACCCTTGAACCTGAACCGCAGCCGGTCACTCCGCCGGAACCGGTGCCGCCCGCCGCACCCGTCATCCCGGACGACTACCCTCGGGATTTCACGGTCGACGTCTACTGCCCCGGCGACCTGCTGCGGGAGATCTCCTATCTGCTCCCCTACGGCGCCGACGTCATGGGCATCCTCAACGAGTACTACTACATCGCCCAGCTCCGCAACACGATCGAGGCAGCGCGCAACCGCGCGACGTTCCCCTTCGGGTATGCGCGGGACGGCGAGCGCCGTTATGCCACGGTGCGCATCAAGCGCAGCGCGACGGCCAGCGGCACCTCCTGGGTCATCGACAAGCTCGAGGTCGACGAACCGAAAGGAAGTGCTGAATAATAGCCTTCGCGCCTGTCGGCCCTCTCCTGAGGTCCACATCTACGAAAAGCCGCCTCGGGACCCGAAGGCCCCGAGGCGGCTTTCCTCAGTGCTGCCGGTAAACCTACAGCCAGCGCACTAGTCGCGCGTCAGCTTGCGGCGGATGCGATGCGGCTGCGCGGCGTCCTCGCCCAGACGCGCCACGCGGTTCTCCTGGTAGGACTGGAAGTTGCCCTCGAACCAGTACCAGTTGCCCGGATTCTCGTCGGTGCCCTCCCACGCCAGGATGTGCGTGGCCACGCGGTCCAGGAACATGCGGTCGTGGCTGATGACGACCGAGCATCCCGGGAACTCGAGCAGTGCCGCCTCGAGCGACGACAGGGTCTCGACGTCCAGGTCGTTGGTCGGCTCGTCGAGCAGCAGCAGGTTGCCGCCCTGCTTGAGCGTGAGCGCCAGATTCAGGCGGTTGCGCTCACCGCCAGACAGCACGCCGGCGCGTTTCTGCTGGTCAGATCCCTTGAAGCCGAAGCTCGCCACATAGGCGCGGCTCGGCACCTCGGTCTCGCCCACGAGCATCTTGTCGGTGCCGCCCGAGACGACCTCCCACAACGATTTGTCGGGGTCGATGCCCTCGCGCATCTGGTCGACATAGGAGATCTTCACGGTCTCGCCCAGCTCGATGGAGCCCGACGTCGGCTGCTCGGTGCCCACGATCATCTTGAACAGAGTCGACTTGCCCACGCCGTTGGGGCCGATGACGCCCACGATGCCGTTGCGCGGCAGGCTGAAGGTCAGATCATCGATGAGCACGCGACCGTCGAACTCCTTGTGGAGATGCTCGACCTCGAGGACCTTCGCGCCCAGGCGCGGACCGACCGGGATGCGGATATCGGTGTAGTCGAGCTTCTGGCTGGCGCGGGCCTCGGCCTCCATCTCCTCGTAGCGCTCGAGACGGGCCTTGTTCTTGGCCTGGCGGGCCTTGGGGCTGCTGCGCACCCACTCGAGCTCGGCGGCCATGCGCTTGGCGAGCTTGGCGTCGCGCTGGCCCTGCGCGGCGATACGCGCTGCCTTGGTCTCGAGATAGGTGGAGTAGTTGCCCTTGTAGGGGTACAGGTGTCCGCGGTCGACCTCGCAGATCCACTCGGCGACGTTGTCGAGGAAGTAGCGGTCGTGGGTGACGGCGAGCACGGCGCCCGGATAGTTGTGCAGGAAGTGCTCGAGCCACAGGACGGACTCAGCGTCCAGATGGTTCGTGGGCTCGTCAAGCAGCAGCAGGTCGGGAGCCTCGAGCAGCAGCTTGCACAAGGCCACGCGACGACGCTCGCCGCCCGACAGGACGGAGACGGGCATATCGGCGTCCGGGCACTGCAGCGCGTCCATGGCCTGGCCGAGCTTGCTGTCGATGTCCCAGCCGTCGGCCGCATCGATCTCGTCCTGCAGCCTGCCCATCTCCGCCATGAGGGCGTCCATGTCGCAGTCCGGGTCGCACATCTCCTCGCCGATCTTGTTGAAGCGGTCGACCTTGGCGAGCAGGTCGCCGAATGCCATGCGGATGTTCTCGATGACGGTCTTGTCGTCGTCGAGCGGCGGCTCCTGCTCGAGCAGGCCCACCGTGTAACCGGGCGTCAGACGGGCCTCGCCGTTGGAGACCTCCTCCTTGCCCGCCATGATCTTGAGCAGCGTCGATTTGCCCATGCCGTTGGGGCCCACGACGCCGATCTTGGCACCGGGGTAAAACGACAGGGTGACGTCGTCCAAAATCACCTTGTCGCCATGCGCCTTGCGCGCCTGATACATCTGATATACGAACTCTGCCATGCATACTCCCTGTATGGTCATCTGACACGTATGGGTCTATCGTCGCAGATACGCGAGGTTGCCTCCATACCAAAACGGGCGCCCGACAACACTTCCACAGGCAAGGCGGAGGCAGGAGAGGCGACAACGAGGCGGAGCATGTGCCGCCTAACCTATAATGTGCATCAACGTTCCGAGGGAAAGGCGCCGTATGCAGGAAACAGCAACCGACCGGCTTCGCATCATCATGGGAGACGAGGGGCTCGAGCGCCTGCAAAGCGCAACGGTCATGGTGTTCGGCTGCGGCGGCGTCGGGTCGAGCTGCATCGAGGCGCTCGCCCGCGCGTTTATCGGTCGGATCGTCATCGTCGACAAGGACGTGGTGGCGCCGAGCAACATCAACCGGCAGGCCATCGCTTTCACGAGCACCGTCGGCAAGCGCAAGGTCGACGTGATGGCCGGCATGATCCGCGACATCAACCCCGCGTGCACCGTCATCGCTTACGACGCCTTCGTGCTGCCTGAAAACCTCGAGGGCCTGTTTGATGAGTGCCTGGCCGCCTGCAGCGGACGCATCGATTACATCGTGGACGCCATCGACACGGTTTCGGCCAAGCTCGCGCTGGCCCAGCTCGCCGACGAGCGCGGCGTGCCGCTCATCAGCAGCATGGGAGCGGCCAACAAGCTGCACCCGGAGTGCCTGCGGATATGCGATATCCGCGAAACGGAGCGCGACCCCCTCGCCCGCGTCATGCGCAAGGAATGCCGCCGACGCGGGATTCGCCGCCTGCAGGTGCTCTACTCCTGCGAGGACCCGATCGACCTTTTCGCGCGCGGACAGGGGCAACCGGGCGAGCGCGTGCTGGGAACGGCATCGTTCATGCCGCCGATCATGGGGCAGATGATTGCCGGCGAGGTCATACGGCAGATCTCCGGTGTGGGATGCGGTAGGGCATGCGCAGGCGGCGCCCGGCGCGACCGCTAGCCTCGGTGGGCCGAACTTCCAAGGAGGAGCCATGCGCTACGTCGATATGCACTGCCACCTCGGGCTCATGCGCGACGGCCTCGCCTGCGCGCGAGAGGCCGAGATGCGCGGCATCGGGATCCTCGACGCCAGCGTGACCCCTGCGGGCTACAGCGCCTCGCGGGAGGCATACGCCGCCTGCCCCAACGTCCGCGTCGCCGCGGGCCTCCATCCGTGGTGGCTATCGGATGGAACCTGCGACGACGCGGATGTCGACGCCCTCGTCGAGCTCGTCTCCAATACGCCGCGCGTCGGCGAAGTCGGCCTTGATTTCAGCACGAAGCACCTTCCGAGCAAAGACGCCCAGGTGCACGCGTTCACGCGCGTCGCCCGCGCCTGCACAGAGCACCCGCTTGACGGGCGTCTCCTGACCATTCATGCCGTGCGTTCGGCCGACACGGTGCTCGACATCCTCGAAGAGACCGGGCTTGTGCTCGAATCCGTCTGCATCTTTCACTGGTTTTCCGGGACGAGCGACGAGCTCGCCCGCGCGCGGCGCGCCGGCTGCTGGTTCTCCATCAACGCGCATATGCTCGCCACCCGCAAAGGCCGCGAGTACGCGCGCATCGTTCCCGAGGACAGGCTGCTGCTCGAAACCGATGCGCCGCCGTCGAACGCCGATTTCGGCTGCGCGGAGCTGGAACGCGAACTCGCGGACACGTCTGAGCGCCTTGCCGCCATCAGGCATGCCGATGCACGCGAACTCGCCTGTCGCATCGCTGAGCGCAGCGCCGCGCTTCTCGACCTCTAAACCGGGCGCCTTCCCTGCAGTGGTCTCATTCGCCGCGGGGACGGGTTCAGACCCCGATCATTCATGAACGAACGAGGGCCTTTTCGGCGTTTGCGCAGGATTCGTTTATTTGACTCCCCTCTAAATTCATGAATGAGCGGGCTGCGGCGCTCCGCTTCAAACCGATCCTGGAAGGTCCGCGCCTGCTGCCGAGCAGCGTGTTCGCTCCCCCGAATTGCCGTGCATAACTGCGCATCGCGCGGGTAAGGAGCCAGTAGAAGGCAGAACCACGATACGGAAGGGAGCCATCATGATCGATTTCAACGCCATCGTCACACTTGCTGGGATGCTCGCTTCGCTTGCGATCGTGTTCGTCGTGCTCGAAGCCTCTTCCATCGCCGTCCCGGCAGCCATCAAACGTGCCGCCACGTGGGTCAATCCCCGCAACGAGCGCCTGGTGTGGGCACAGCGCCATCCCGCGAGAGAGGTGAGCGGCATCGCCTCGTTCGCAGGTCGCAAGCTGCACGCGGCGCTCACCCGCCCGAGCATGAACACCATGCCGATTCGCCAGGCGGCATAGCGCCGCTCAGCCGCACATCGTCGACAGCAAGACGGGGACCCGCGGGTCCCCGTCTTTTTGAGCAAGCGCGTGCAAATTCGGGGACGTACCTTCCGCATGCATGTTTGCACGCCGAAGGTACGTCCCCGAATTTGCATACGTGCATGCGGGAGGTACGTCCCCGAATTTGCACGCGTCTTCACGCTGCCGTGGGCCGAATCGATCAGCGCTCCCCTATGCGCAGAAGGTCGGGGATCTGATCGATGATGAGGTTCGCCTGATCCTGAGAGAAGCCGAAGCGCTCCTCGCGCTTGGCGATGACCGTGAGCCCCGCGGCGCATCCGGCGGCGATGCCGTACACCGAGTCCTCCACGCAGCAGCACGCGCTGGCGGGAAGCCCCAGCAGCTCCAGCGTGTGCAGGTAGATCTCGGGATTGGGCTTGCTTTGATGGAACTGCTCGCCCGACACGATGGGCTCGAACCGGCCCGTCAGACCGCACGCGCTGAGGACCTTGTCGATATTCGCCAGCGGAGAGGAGGACGCCAGCGCAACGCGGACCCCCATCCCGTGCAGCGCCTCCACCGTCTCGGCGACACCGGGGTTCAACAGCTGCGCGTACGGCCGCGGGCGATGCGACGCCCACTCGTTGTAGATCGCCTCCGCCTCGTCACCGGACAGCTCGCCGCGGCCCCCGCGGCGCATCCACATCTGCAGATTGCGCTGAAAATCCTGGTGCGACATGCCGACCTGATGCTTGCATTCATCAACGGTGATGCCCAGTCCGAGCTCTTCGCTCATGACGAGCAGCTCGTCGAAGTAGAACTTCTCGGTATCGACGATCACGCCGTCCATATCGAAGATGACGGCCTTGAAGGGAAATGCCACGGCGAATAATCCTTTCGGTCACAGAAAAGGGACTGCCCCGAAAAGACGGGGCAGTCCCGATACGTCACGCAGACGCAAGCGGGCTACTTGCGATGGGCGCGGTAGAACTCGATGAGCGCCTTGGTGCTCGCGTCCTGGACGGCGAGGGCCTCGTCGTCATGGAACGCGGGCGTGATCTGCTTGGCGAGCTGCTTGCCCAGCTCAACGCCCCACTGGTCGAAGGAATCGATGCCCCAGACCGTGCCCTCGACGAACGTGATGTGCTCGTAGAGCGCGATGAGGGCGCCGAGCGCATGCGGGGTGAGCTCGATGCCGAAGATCGAGGTGGACGGACGGTTGCCGGTGAAGATGCGCGCGGTGACGATCTCCTCGGGCGTGCCCTCGGCGCGGACCTCGTCGGCGGTCTTGCCGAACGCGAGCGCCTTGGTCTGAGCCAGGAAGTTGCCCAGGAACAGCTCTTGCACGTCCTGGTCGCCGTCCTTGTTGGGGTTAGCGGTGTTGACGAACGCGATGAGGTCGGAGGGGATCAGACGCGTGCCCTGATGGATGAGCTGGTAGAAGGCGTGCTGGCCGTTGGTGCCCGGCTCGCCCCAATAGATCTCGCCCGAAGCCGTGGTGAGCGCCGAGCCGTCCCAGCGGACGCCCTTGCCATTGGACTCCATGGTGAGCTGCTGCAGATAGGCCGGGAAGCGGTGCATGTACTGGTTATACGGCAGCACGGCGTGGCTCTCGGCGCCGAAGAAGTTGACGTACCAGACGTTGATGAGGCCCATCAGCGCCACGACGTTGTCCTCGAGCGGCGTGTTCTGGAAGTACATGTCGACATCATGGAAGCCCTTGAGGAAGCACTCGAAGCGCTCGGGTCCCAGCGCGATGATGAGCGACAGGCCCACGGCGGAGTCGACGGAGTAGCGCCCGCCGACCCAGTTCCAGAAGCCGAAGGCGTTCTCGGGATCGATGCCGAAGTCGGCGACGAGGTCGAGCGCGGTCGAGACGGCGACGAAGTGCTTCTTCACGGCCTCGGCGCGGCTCTCCTCGGAACCGTCGATGGCGCCCGCGGCCTCGAGGGCGTCGAGCAGCCAGGTGCGGACCTCGCGGCCGTTGGTCAGGGTCTCGAGCGTCGTGAACGTCTTGGACACGACGATGACGAGCGTGGTCTCGGGGTCGAGGCCGCGAACCTTCTCGGCCATGTCGTTGGGGTCGATGTTGGAGATGTAACGGCAGTCGATGCCGGCGTCGGCGTAGGGCTTGAGCGCCTCGTACACCATGACCGGGCCGAGATCGGAACCGCCGATGCCGATGGACACGACATGCTCGATCTTCTTGCCCGTGACGCCCTTCCACTCGCCGGAGCGGACCTTCTCGGCGAACGCGTACATGCGGTCGAGCATGTCGCGGACGTCGGCTACGCAGTCCTGGTCGCCGTCGAACACGGTGCCCTTATCGGATGCCGGGCGGCGCAGCGCGGTGTGAAGCACGGCGCGGTCCTCGGAGGTGTTGATGTGCACGCCGGAATACATGGCGTCGCGGCGCTCCTCGATATGCAGCTCGCGCGCAAGCTGGACAAGCAGCTTCATCGTCTCGTCGGTCACGAGGTTCTTGGACAGGTCGATGTGGAACTCGCCCATGTCGTAGCTGAGCTTGCTCACGCGGTCGGGATCGGCGGCGAACCAGCCCTTGAGATCGATGCCGGCACCGGTGAGCTCGTCATAGTGTTTCTGCAGGGCAGCCCATGCAGGCGTGCTCGTGGCATCGATAGGAGCAGGTACGGTAGACATAGGAATCCTCCTTTATCCGAACAGGCGCAGGTTTTCCGCGTCGTGCAACGAAGCGACTCCATTCTACCGCAGCGCACGGACAGATTCGCCATTGCTCCCGTCATGAAACGGTCAGGGTGCCAAAGAAACGGTGAGCATCCGAATCGAGAGTCGAAAGGCCCCGTCGATGGGTTGAAACGAACCCGTCCCCAAATGGCCCATGATTCAGCGCCCTCAGAGAGCACCCATTCGCTCCGAATACCGCCGCATTCATCCAAAGCATCCGGTGCGATTCGCCTCCCACATATATAGTGTGTCTTATCTCGATTCCTCAAAGATTGGAACGCATATGAAACTGCCTTCCTATGGACGCCGAACGCTCAGATATGCGCTCGGCCTCGCTTTGGCCTGCGGACTTGCGCCCGCGGTCGCATATGCCCTGCCGACGATACCGGTGAACCCGCTGTCCGCGCTCACGGAGCCGTCTTCGACGGACGCTCAGGACGAGCAGACGGCCGTACCCGGCCAGGCGCTCGTCTTGTACCGAGCATCCGATGCCGCCTCGGTGAGCCTGCTCGACTCCGCGGCCGCCGACGAGTTCGCGAGCGCCGGCGTCACGATCGCCCAGACATGGGACTTCTCCGCTGTCGACCGCGCCGCAAGCCGGGGCGACATCGAGCTGCAGAGCGCCGATGGGGCAACCGACGCGATCCCGTCGGGCGACGACCTGCGTGTCGCGCTCGTCGAGCGAGAAGGGGCCGACGCAGACGAGCTGGTCGCCGAGCTCGAAGCACTCGACTTCGTGGTGGCGGCGCAACCGAACTACGTCGCGACGGTCGAAGCGACCGCGCCCGATGACACCCTGTACGACGGCTGGCAGTACGGCTTGACCAGCGAGAGCGCCGGCATCGACCTCGAGGCGGCGCTCGCCGCCCGCGACGAGGCGGCTGCAACCGACGACAACATCGTCGCCGTGATCGACACGGGCGTCGACGTCTCCCACCCCGACCTCGCCGACCACATGTGGGAGAACCCCGGCATCGAGGGCCTTCCCGGCGAGGCGGGCTCGAACGGCTACGACTTCACCGGCAACGACGACGACCCGACGCCGGGCACCACGGACATCGACTCCCACGGCACCCACTGCGCAGGCGTCATCGCCGGCATCCAGAACAACGCGGAGGGAATCGCGGGAGCGAGCTCCGACACCAAGATCATGGCGCTGAAGGTGGCCCCCGAGAACTGCAGGGGCGTGCTGTACCTCAAAGACGTCGTCTCCGCCTACCAGTACCTCATCGGCGCGGCTCTCTCCGGGCAGAACGTCGTCGCGGCGAGCAACTCCTGGGAGATCGGCTCCTACGCACCCGTACTCGACTACCTGGTAAACCAGGCGGGCAAGCTCGGCATCCTGTCCGTCTTCGCTGCGGGAAACGCCACATCGGACACCGCCACCGTCGGCACCGGGGCGACCACGGGCCTCGAGAGCCCTTACGCGATCGTCATCGCGTCGAGCAACAAGTCGAACGCCCTGTCGACCTTCTCGAACTTCAACGAGACGGACGTCGACCTCGCACTGCCCGGCTCCAACATCATGTCGACGGTGAGCACCGACGCCGCGCACGCCTACTTCTCCCCGAGCGTGTCTCTGGCCGCAGGCAAGGACCTGGAGTACGCGAACGACTTCTCCGATTACACCCCGGATTCTGACGCCTACCGGCTCTTCGTCTACAACGCCGACGGGACGCTCGCCTCGCCTGAGGCCACCGACGCGTTCACCATCGAGGCGGTCGCAGATGCGGGACACGGCACCCCCGGCCTCAGGGTGACCTTCGACCCCTCCCGGGCTGACGGAAGCCCCGGGTACACCGCAACGCTCCAGTGGTATCTCGATAACCCGTTTATCGGCACGACGCACGCGGTGCAGGACTATGCGATCGGCGTGAGCGCGAGCATCGATGCCGGCGGCCCCTCCAACACGAGGCTGTACCTCGTACCATCCCTGTACGCCGTCAAGGACGGCGCGACCGTCCCACTTCACGGCGTGTCGACCCTCACCGAGGTGAACATCGACCTGACCAACGTCTACGGCACCTCCTTGGCCGCCCTCGACACCGAGGCAGACCGACTGATCGGTGCCGCCCAGTTCAGCATCATGCCCGCCGACGACGTCTGGTCGAGCGAAAAGACCACCTTCTACATCGAGCCCTACGGCATCGGTCTGGTGGACGGCGAGGGCGTGGACGACGAGACGAGCGACTACGCCCCCTACGGCGAGATGAGCGGAACGTCCATGGCGACCCCTCTCGCCGCGGGCACCGTAGGCCAGCTCGCTGCCCTCGACCCCGAGGCGAGCGCGCTCGAGCTGCGCGGAAAGCTGGTCGGCTCGACCGTCCCGGTGAGCACGACAACTTATGGGGGCGTCGAGAAGCACACGGCGACCGACGGTCGCTTCGACTGGAACGTGGCGCTCGACGACGATGCGGTGAACGCGAACACGTGGTCCGTCGACGCCGACCCGGCGACCGGCACGGTTACCGTCCACGGCTATGCCCTCGGCGACGCGAGCGTCACCCTCGACGGCGAGGACGTCTCCTGCACGGCGCAGACCGACAGCGAGCTGACCTTCACGGCGCCTGCCGACGCCTTCGACGGAGGCGTCCATCGCATCGACGTGACCGACGGCTCGACCGGGCGCACGCACCGCGCCTCCTACAGCCTCCCTGCGCGCGAGGCATCCTATGACATGATGCGGACGGACAGCCTCCCCGGCGGCACGACGGACTCGGCCACCGGCAGACTGGTGGGCGCCGAGGGCGCGCTGTATTTCGCCGACACGAAAGGCGCCTACCTGTATCGCCTGGATCATCCCGGAAACGGCTCCTGGACCGCATGCGCGGTACCCGGAACTCCGTGGCAGTCAACTATGCACGACTCCCATTCCCCGATAGCCTACACGGCGATCGGAAGCGATATCGTCGCCGTCACGACCGACCTAGACGAAAGCGGCATCGTCGTGCTTGCGGCGACCTACAGCGCGGAGCGCGACGAATGGAGCCCCTATCGGCAGATCGATACCATCGCGACCCCGGAAGGGGCCGACCAGGCGATCTACATCTCCTCGCTCGCAAGCGCGACGACGACCGGCGACACCGCCTATGCGCTCGTGGGGACCTCGTACCAGGCCGCAACGGGCGATCGTTTCACCCGGTACGCGATCGTGTCGCAGGAGGGCCCCGACGGGGAGCTCTCCGCGACCGAGATTCAGACGGAGCAGTTCCCGGGCATCATGCTCGCGCCGCTTGCGCCCATCGCGCATGATGGAAAGATCTACGTGATCGGCGCGATCGGCGGCGGGCGGACCGACCCCTCGGCGACGTACGCACCGCATGCATACACTATCGACCTGACAAGCGGGGTGTTGGATGACCTCGGTGCCATCGAGGATACGCCGGTCTTTACCTACTCAGACTACGGAGATCTCGAGAGTTGCGTGACTGTCCCCTTCGAAGACGGCGCGCTCGTCTTCGCGCGCTCACAGCAAGACGTCGGCGACACCATGTACATCGACCTCGACACGCTCAGGTGCGAGGGCTCGGCATGGGTCGGCAGCGACTCCGCGACGGGCGTCACCATCACGTCTGCCACGGTCTTCGACGGGACGGTCCACCTGACCGCGCTCGACAACGGAACCGACGCGGCGTCGGCTACGGGCGCGCTTTATACGCTGCCCCGCGCGGCTGCAGAGCAGCTCGCGAGCATCGTGTGCCCAACGGAGCGCTACACCGACCTTGATGAGCTCGCGTGGTATCACGAGCCGGTCGACTGGGCGGTTTCCGAGAAGATCATGCTCGGCGTCGACGCGGATGCCGGCGTGTTCGACCCGACGGGCACCCTCACACGCGCCCAGATGGCGCAGGTCCTGTACAACATGGCCGGAAAGCCGGACGTCGACGACCCGATCCCCTACAGCGACTGCGACCAGGATGCCTGGTACCGCGATGCAGTCGCCTGGTGCACCCAGCAAGGCATCTTTATGGGGTATGACGACACCGACAAGTTCGGCCCGGACGACCCGCTGACGCGCGAGCAGATGGCGACCATCCTGTGGCGCATCGCCGCGCCCGAGACTGCCACCGAAGGCGACCTCGACCGCTTCACCGACGGTGCTGCGGTATCCGATTGGGCGACAGAAGCCGTAACGTGGACGGTTGCCGAGGGATACCTGCGCGGTATCGGCAACACGACCGAGCTCCAGCCGCGAGGAGACCTCGAGCGCGCCCAGGCGGCAACCGTGTTCATGCGTGCCGACCGCGACGGATTCCCCTTCCCGCAGCCCGCAGCATAGCGGCGCGCACGCACGATCGGCCGAGGGCCCGAGACGTCGGAACATCCGATGTCTCGGGCCCTCGTCATGTCCGGAGCCTGTCCCGTATCCGGCACGCCGCCACGGCATCTCCCCCGATTCAGGCCCTCGTTCATTCATGAACGAACGAGGGCATTTTCGGCGTTTCCGCAGGATTCGTTTGTTTGACACCCCTGTTAATTCATGAACGAACGGCCCCGCGGCACCGGCATCGGCCATGGCATCGGAGATTCCCTACAGGCGCAGACGCCCCAGCAGCTCGGGATAGCCCTCCTCCACCGCCTGGTTGTACTGGTGGGCGAACACGCCGATCGCAGCTGCCCACGTGCACGCCAGGCACAGAAGGACGATCGCCGTCACGACGACGCCCGCAAACAGGACCGCCGGCGTGGGCCCGGCGACAAAGACCGTCATGAACAGCAAGGCGATGTCGAGTATGAGCGAGAGCGCGGCCGCCCGGCGCAAGGCGCGCTGACGCGCCTGCTGGCCGCGCAGAAGCATCCCGTGGAGCTCCGTCAGCTCCTCCACCGTCAGGCGGTGCTCGACCAGACGCGCCCGGTCAGCCGCGCCCAGCCTGTTGATGTGAATCCGCATCGCATCCTCCAGCAAGCGGCAAGCCGCCAAGCAGCGGCGCCCGAGCCCCGGTATCCTACTCTTCCAGCTGCTCGCTCGCCTCGAGCCACGCGGTCTCCAGCTCGTCGAGCTCCGCGCGGGCGTCGTCGATGGCCCGCTGCTGGGCCGTAAGCGCCTCGAAATCCGTAGGGTCGACATCTGCCATGGCGGCCGTCAGCTCGTCGACCTTCGCGCGGCGCGCCTCCATCTTACGTTCCAGGGACGAGACCTCGCGACGCAGCCGCTGGCGCTCGGCGTTGGAGAGCCGCGAGCCGCCGGAGGCCTCCCCCGACGCCGTCTGCACGGGAGAAGCCGCCTCGGCCGCCCGCTGCGCCGAGGACTTCTGCGTGCGCGCGGACGACGCGCCCACCAGACGCAGGTATTCGTCCACCCCGCCCGGCACGTGGCGCAGACGCCCATCGATGATCGCGTACTGATGGTCGGTCACGCGCTCCATGAGGTAGCGGTCGTGCGTCACCAGAATCAGCGTGCCCGGCCACCCGTCGAGCAGGTCCTCGACGATGGCCAGCATGTCGGTGTCGAGATCGTTGCCCGGCTCGTCGAGGATGAGCACGTTGGGCTCCTCCAGGATCGTCAGCAGAAGCGACAGGCGGCGGCGCTGGCCGCCCGAAAGGTCCCCGATGCGGCTCCACAGCTGCTGGGTGGTGAAACCCAGGCGCTCGAGCAGCTTCTCGGGGCTCGTCTCCTTGCCGTCGACGATGTAGACGCGCTTGTAGCGCGAGAGCACCTCGCGAATCGTCTCGTCCATATGCGGGGCGAGCTCGTCGAGCTGCTGGGACAGCACGCCGAAGCGCACCGTCGCGCCGATCTTCACGCGGCCGCTCGTCGGTGCGAGCTTTCCCTGGATGACCGACAGCATGGTGGACTTCCCCGCGCCGTTCTCGCCCAGCAGGCCGAAGCGGTCGCCGGCGCCGATCAACCACGTCACGTCCTCGAGCACCGGCTTGACCTCGCCGTCGGCCCCGTCCGCATATCCCGCATAGACATCGATCACGTCGATGACCTGCTTGCCCAGGCGCGACACCGCCAGGCGCTTGAGCTCGAGCTCGTTGCGCACCGGAGGCACGTCGGCGATGAGCGCGCGAGCCGCCTCGACGCGGAACTTCGGCTTCGTCGAGCGCGCCTGCGCGCCGCGGGACAGCCAGGCGAGCTCCTTGCGCGCCATGTTCCTGCGTCGGTCCTCGGCGACCGCCGCCAAGCGGTCGCGCTCGACCCGCTGCAGGATGTAGGCGGAGTAGCCGCCCTCGAACGGCTCGACGACCCCGTCGTGCACCTCCCACATGGAGGTGCAGACCTCGTCCAGAAACCAGCGGTCGTGCGTCACGATGAGCAGCGCGCCCTCGCCTGCGCCCCAGCGGGCCTTCAGGTGCTCGGCCAGCCAGTTGATGGTGCGCATGTCGAGATGGTTCGTCGGCTCGTCGAGCATGAGCACGTCATAGGTGCCGATCAGCAGGCGCGTGAGGTCGACGCGGCGGCGCTGGCCGCCGGACAGCTCGCCCACCGTGCCCTCCCACGGCACGTCGGCGATCAGGCCGTCCAGCACCTGGCGCACGCGCGGGCTCGAGGCCCATTCGTACTCGGGGGCGTCGCCCACCACGGCGCGATGGACCGTGTCGCCGTCGTCGAGCGCATCGCGCTGGCCGAGCAGGCCGACCGAGATGTCGCGCCGATGGGTGACACGGCCGTCATCGGGCTCGAGCTCGCCGGACAGCACCTGGAGCAACGTGGACTTGCCGTCGCCGTTGCGCCCGACGATGCCGATGCGGTCGCCCTCGTTCACGCCGAGCGTCACGTCGTCGAAGATATGCTTGGTGGGAAACTCCAGCTTCACGGAATCGCAGCCGAGAAGAATCGCCATATGCGCTACACCGCCTCTGCAATCGCATTTCGTTCGACCATCTATCCTAGTGCAACTTTAGGGACAGTCCCCCAAATTTCACGGAGGAGACGCGCGTCTCCTCCGTGAAATTTGGGGGACTGTCCCTAAAGTTGCAAAAACGGCGACCCGGGTCTCAACGGGTCGCCGCTGCATGGAGTGCCGCACCGGAGCCTGGGCATGCAACCGGACTCGACGGCGGGCATATGAGAACGTCAGATTAAGAAAACATTCCCGTGAGGTAGTCGTTCAGCCGCTTATCGTTCGGACGCTGGAAGATCTGGTCCGTCTCGCCATACTCGACCATCTCTCCCATGTAGAAGAAGGCGGTGCGGTTGGACACGCGGGAGGCCTGCTCCATGTTGTGCGTCACGATGATGATGGCGCGGTTCTCGACGATCGTGTTCATGAGGTCCTCGATGGCCAGCGTCGAGATGGGGTCGAGCGCCGAGCAGGGTTCGTCGAACAGGATCACGTCGGGATGCATGGCGAGCGTGCGGGCGATGCACAGGCGCTGCTGCTGGCCGCCGGACAGGGCGAACGCGCTCTGGTCGAGCTTGTCTTTGACCTCATCCCACAGGGCGGCGCCGCGCAGGGACTCCTCCACCATCTGGTCGAGGGTCGCCTTGTCCTTGATGCCATGGCGCTTGGGCGCGAACGTGATGTTCTCGCGGATGGACTTATGGAAGGGGTTCGGCTGCTGGAACACCATGCCGATAGACTTGCGCAGCTCGTAGAGGTTTTCGGTCTTGGTGTTGATGTTGCGTCCCTGGTAGAGGATCTCGCCCTCGACGCGGCAGCCCTTGATCTCGCGGTTCATGAGGTTCAGGCTGCGCAGGAACGTGGACTTGCCGCAACCGGAAGGACCGATGAGCGCGGTGATCTCGCCCTTGTGGAACTTGAGGCTCGTGTCGTTCAGCGCATGGTGGTCGCCGTAGTACACGTTGACGTCTTTGGTCTCGAGCACGACCTCCTCGGAGATGGCCACGCCCGTCGTGCGGTGCGTCTTTTCGCTCGAGCCGACGCTTTTGAGGAACTGGTCGGTTTCGTTCGTCATTCGGCGGTCATCCTCCTTGCAAGTGCCTTACCGGCGATGCGAGAAAGCACGTTGAACAGCAGCACGCAGATCATCAGCAGGGCCGCGGTGCCCCAGACGATGTGCTGGGCCTCGGGGCTGCCCTCGCCGTAGATCTTGTAGATGTGCACGGCGAGCGACTCGCCCGGACGGAAGATGTTCCACGCGCAGGTCGGGCTCGCGAAGTTGAGCGAGAAGAAGTTCAGGCGCGCCGGCGAGCTCATGCCGGAGGTGAACAGCAGCGCAGCGGCCTCGCCGAACACGCGGCCGGCGGACAGCACGACGCCCGTCACAATAGCGGGCATCGCCGCGGGGATCAGCACGTGCAGGGTGGTCTCCCAGCGGGTCAGGCCCATGGCCAGGCACGCGTCGCGCTGGCTGGCGGGAACATCCTCGAGCGCCTGCTGGATCACGCGGGTCAGGATGGGGATGTTGAACATCGTGAGCGCGATGGCGCCCGAGATGAGCGAGTAGCCCCACCCGAAGTTCACGGAGAACATCAGGAAGCCGAACATGCCAACGACGATGGAGGGCAGGCTGGACAGGGTCTCGATGGCCGTGGACGCGATCTTGGTGACAGGGCCCTCCGGTGCGTACTCGACCAGGAACACCGCGCCGCCCAGGCTGATGGGCAGCGAGATGATCAGGGTGAGGATCAGCAGGTAGAACGAGTCGAAGAGCTGATAGGCGATGCCGCCCTCGGTGCCGTTGGAACGGCTCGCCTCGGTCAGGAAGCCGGGCTGGAACAGCTGGCCGATACCCTGCGCGAGGATATAGATGACCATCGACACGACGATGAGCATGACCAGGCCTACGATGAGCGTCAGGATACCGGTGGCGATCCGGTCATTGCGCATGGAACGCTTGATGCGCGCGTTCTGCGCCTCCACAGAGATGTTAGCCACGCGCCTTCGCCCCCTTTGCACCGATGAGATGGATGATCAGGATGAAGATGAGCGACATGCCCATCAGCAGCAAGCCGAGCGACCACAGGACATCGTTCTGGACGGAACCGGTCGCGTAGACGGCCATGGAGGTGGTCAGCGTCGTGGTGATGGTCGACGCGGAATCAAGCAGGCCCTCGGGCATGGCCTCGACGCCGCCGATGACCATGCGGACGGCGAGCGTCTCGCCGAACGCACGCGTCATGCCGAGGATGACCGCGGTCATGAGCGACGGCGTGGCGCTCTTGAGCACGACGTGCCAGATGGTCTGCCAACGGGTGTAGCCCAGGGCGAGCGAACCGTTGCGGTATCCGTCGGGCACGGCGCGCAGCGTATCGATGGACAGCGTCGTGATGGTCGGCAGAATCATCAATGCCAACACGATGGAGCCGGGAAGGATGCCCAGGCCCAGATCGACGTTGAAGATCACGCGCATCGCGCCGACGATGACATGGAAGCCGATCAGGCCGAACACGACCGACGGGATGCCCACGAGCAGCTCGATGAGCGGCTGGAAGTACTTCTGACCGAACTTGGGCTGGATCTCGACGACGAAGATCGCCGCACCGATGGCGATGGGCACCGCGATAATCGTGGAGATGACCGTCACCGCGAAGGAGGTGACGATCAGCGGGAGCGCGCCGGTAAACGGCAGGCCGGTCGCCTCGTTCGTGTTTGCGAGGTTCCACGTCGTTCCCGTGAAGAATTCTGCAATGTTAACGCCGTCCTTGATGAAGGTGGACAACCCGCGCTGAGCAACCATGAGGATGAGCGCCACAACGACAAGTGTCACGAGCGCGACGCAGGCGCCCGTGACACTCAAGCCTACCTTCTCAAGGTTGCGTTTTGGCATCTGCTTAGCCATAGCGCACCTTTCGAAAAAGTTCTATGTACTGGGCGTAATTCGGACAGGCCGGAATTACTTCTCGGTAACGTTGCCGTCGGCGTCCTTGACCACGGTCATCTGGGACACGGGGATGAAGCCCTGCTCCTCGACGAGCGAGCCCTGGACGTCCTCGGAGAGCATGTACTCGAGGAAGGCGGTGGTAACCTCGTCGGCGTCCTTCTTGCAGTACATGTGCTCGGTGGCCCAGATGGGGAACGAGTTGTCGTAGACGTTCTCGGAGACGGGCTCGACGCCGTTGACCTTGATGGCCTTGAACTTGGTGTCGTCGAAGTGGGAGAAGTCGAGGTAGGAGATAGCGTTGTCGGTGGAACCGATCTGGGTCACGACGTCGCCGGACTTGTCGAGCTCAGCCTCGCCCTTGAAGGTGGACTCGGGCTGGCCGGCGCCAAAGACGGCGGCCTCGAAGGTGGCGCGGGTGCCGGAGCCGGACTTGCGGTTCATGACGTAGATCGCGGCGTCGTCGCCACCGACCTCGGACCAGTTGGTGATCTCGCCGGAGAAGATGCCCTTGAGCTGCTCAAGGGTCAGATCGTCGACGGTGACGTTCATGGAGACGACGGGACCCATGCCGACGACGGCGACCTCATGGTCGACGAGGTCCTCGCACTGGTCGGCCTCGAGCTTGGTCTCGGCGAACACGTCGGAGTTGCCGATGGTCACGGTGCCGTCCGCGACAGCGGTCAGGCCGGTGCCGGAACCGTTGCCGGAGCCGGTGATGGAGACATCGGGGTTCTCGGCCATGAACTGTTCAGCGGCGGCCTCGACGAGAGCCTGGAAGGAGGAAGCGCCGTCATAGGTGACGGTACCGGTCAGCGAGGAGCTCCCGGAAGCGCCAGCGGAACCGGCAGCGGTGGAGGCGGTGTCGCCGCCGCAACCAGCAAGACCGAGGCCGGCAACAGCAGCAAGGCCACCGGCGAAACCGAGGAACTGACGACGAGAGCAAGCGTAGTCGAACATGGTTCTCCTTTCGCGAATTCTGCGATTCGCAACATCCGTGCGGGCGGCCATGCAGACCCGTCCGCGTTTCGACTACGTACTCTATCGCGCGTTCACCGGGCGATTTTGCTCGCTCGCGTCTTATTACGATGCTCTGACTAAGATTTACCTTCAGATTTCTACCGGTTTACACGGTCCTTACAATGACACCGTGTGGTAAAGCGCTTCATCGCGACTATCAGCATCCGCCATGGGGACGGATACCCGCGGCTTTGCGCCCCGCGCCGCGCAGGCCGCAACCTCCTCCGGGCGAAAGTGGCTAGAAATTTCCGTTTTGCTGTAGCTGAACCGGTATTGAGGGGCAGGAAGCCCGCCGCCGGCACCCGTCTCCCCCTTTAAGCGCCCAATTCGGGGATCTTGTGGTTCAGAGACCGACTTCACAACCGGCCAATACAGCCAAGACGGCTCATCCGGATATCTCCGCCGCGCCTGGCTTACAGCAAAACAGATATTTCTAGCCACTTTCCTCGGGGAGGGCAGCATCGGCGGGGACCGATGACACAGAACGGGCCGTTTGGCACGCTAAAGGGGGTCTGTAATTGCCTTTAGCGTGCCAAACGGCCCGTTCTGTGTCATCTCGGAACTCTGCGCTCCCGCAAGACGCGGCGGCACGCCCGCTCGAGCGCGCCGCCGCATGCAGAGATGAATTAATCAGCGTTCCTAGAACTCAACGTCCATGAGGCGCAGGATGGACAGGATGTACATCTTGAGCGCACCCTTGAGCTGCGCCTCGCTCGCGCACTCGTTGGGGCCGTGCATGGACCCGCCCCACGCGGGAAGCTCGAGGCTGTTGTCCTCCGGGCCGAACGAGACGGCGCGCTTGAAGTTTCGAGCATACGTGCCGCCGCCCATGGAGAGCAGCTCGGCGGGCTTTCCGGTGACCTCCTGGTAGACGTCGAGCAGCGTCTGGACGGCAGGATGGTCGGCGGATACCGAGAACGGCACGTTGGCGTGGTCGATCGCAAGCGCGGCGCCGAAGCGACCCGCCACCTCACTGCACGTGGCCTCGAGCTGCTCGGCCGTCGTGCTGTCGGGGAAGCGCACGTCGATCGTCTGGCTGATGCGGCCGTCCGCGACCTCGATCGTGCCGCCGTTGACGGTCAGCGGGCCGAAGGCCTCGCTGGAGGTCGCAATGCCCAGCGCCTCCCCCGCCGTGTCCGCATGGATGATGGACAGCAGCTCGAGGTAGGGCTTCTCGGACTCGGCGACGAGATTCGCCTCGCGCAGATACCCGACGATCAGGCCGATGGCGTTGATGGTCCCTTCGGGCAGCGACGCGTGGCCGCCGATACCGTGCGCGCTGATGCGCGTGCGCCCGGGGGCGATGGCCTCGATGTCGATGCGGTCGGCATTGGCGACCGGAGCCGGGCATGCGGAGGCATCGACGGAGAGCTCGCACACCGACTCGGACGGAATGGCGTTCGTGGCCTCGGCGCCGCTCCAGGAAACGATGCGGCCGCCCTCGATCGGACCGCTCGTGAACGTGGCGCCGAACTGGCCCTTCTCGGCGTTACAGACCGGGAACTCCGCATCGGGCGTGAACAGGAAGGCGGGATGGTCATGGCCGGCGAGGTAGTGGTGCACGTCGGTCATGCCCACCTCCTCGTCGCTGCCGAGCAGGGCACGGAAGGTGTAGCGCGGCGTGATCCCCGCATGCTTGAGGTAGGCGCCCGCATAGAGGGACAGCACGGCAGGGCCCTTGTCGTCGATCACGCCGCGGCCGAGCAACCAGCCCTCGCGGCGCTCCATGACGAACGGGTCGGTGTTCCAACCGGGACCGGCGGGAACCACGTCCACGTGGGCGATCGTCGCGATCTGCGTATCCGACGCACCGGGGATGTCGGCGATGCCAATGTAGCCCTCGTCGTCGCTCGTCTCATACCCGAGCTTGCGCGCGATGCCCAGCGCGCAGTCCAGGGCGGCGCGGGCGGGGGCGCCGAACGGGGCGCCCGGGGTCCCAGCGTTCTCGTCGGCAACGGACGGGTGGCTCACGAGATCGGCGATGTCCGCGATGACGTCCTCCCACACCTCGTCAACGTATGCGTCGACGCTGTTCTCGAGCTCTTGATCCATATCGTGTCTCCAATCTAGATGTTGAAAGCGTGCTGTTAGAGAGAGACGCCCAGCACCTTGGCGACTTCCCCCATACCGTGGCAGATGACATCCGCACCGACCTCTTCGTGCTCACCGGGCTTGGCGGTGCCGGTGTAGACGGCGATGCAGGGGATGCCGCAGGCGTGCGCGCCCTGCGTATCGTGCTTGCGGTCACCGACCATGACGACCTCGTCGCAGGTGACGCCAAGCTGGCGCATGGCCTCGCGGATGCAGTCCGCCTTGGTGTCGCGCCCCGGCTCGAGACGGCCCACGATGACCTCGAACGGCGGCAGCCCGAGCGCGTTGATCATCTCGATGGCCATCGATTCCAGGCGCGACGTGGCGATCGCGATGCGCGTGCCGCGGTCGACAAGGGCCTGCAGCAGCTCCGGCACGCCCGGAAGCGGCGGGTAGTCCTCCGGCTTGACCTCGGCGTTGAACAGCTTGCGGTACTCATTGGTGATCGCGATGGCCTCATCGAGGTCGACATGGCACAGGTCCATGAAGCCGTCGTACAAGGGAGGTCCGATGAGGCTCGTCATGTCGCCGAGGGAATCGACGTCATATCCGCGGTTCCCCAGCGCCATGCGGGCCATGCGCAGGATCGCGGGACTCGTGTCGGCCAGCGTGCCGTCAAAATCGAACAGCACGACCGGCCGGGTGGAAAGATGGAGCGTATCGGGCATGGATGCGCCCTCCTTTTCGTCGCGTAGGCCAACGTCCACCATCATACGACAGCCCGGGGCGGAAAACGCGAGCAGCTTGGAGCTCGCACAAAGCAAGAAGGGCTCGTCGCCGGCGGAGACGTCGCTTTCGAACAGGTGGGTTTGCCCCGAGTCTCCGATAGACCGCCATGGATACGGTAGCCCAGCGAAGGTTATTCATGAAAAAGCACGGGGCCGCCATCTCCTATCCTGCGGGAATGTCGAATCGGCCCTTCTACGTTCATGAAAAAGTGCGGATCGGGGACCGCGGCGGAGCGGCGGTAAGCTCTGCCCTGCCCCGCCGCAGTCGCGGGGCGCTTTATCCAGGGTGGCTAACAGGGGTCGACCAAAAAGCCGCTATCACGGTGCACAAAACGCATGAACATGAATTTGGTATCAATAAACCGCATATAGTATGTGAAACAGCCTGAACGGGCAATCAACGACCTGCGGTTTTGTTGATGACTCTGCAGGGGGAATCATGCATCTGGGCTCTGAGGGTCGGAAATAGCTGGATGATTGATACCAAATTGATCTGAACCTAGCCGCCGCGATCCAATATCGGCTCGATCAGGGAAGAGACGGGATCCCTCGCAGGCAAAACCCTTCAAGCTGCCCAGAAAGCATGGTATGGATACCAGATCGTAGCTCCTGAATGCCCGCTGAGTACCGCTAATGACCCGCCGTGTTGAGATTCAGCAGGACCACGCCGACGACGCACAGGATGATGCCCACCGCGCTCGCGACATTGAGCTGCTCGTGAAACACGAGCGCCGAGATGGCGGTCGTCGCGACGATGCCCACGGCGCACCATGTCGCGTAGGCGACCGACAGATCGACCGTCAGCAGCGCGCGGGCAAGGCACAGATAGCATGCGACATAGCAGATGACGGTCAGAACGCTCCAGCCGAACTGGGTGAAGCCCGCCGAGAGCTTCAGGCAGGTCGTCGCCACGATCTCGCAACCGATGGCCCCGGCCAGCAGCAGATATCCCATATTCCCGTCCCCTTTCGCCACGAAAAAGCCCCGGCGCCGTCAAGCACCGGGGCTCAAAGCTATACAGCTAGACGCTCGCGTTACTCAGCGTCCTCGTCCTTCTTCTCGGACGGCAGCGGAGCAACCTCGATCTCCACGCCGAGGGTCTCGGCGGCGGACTTCATCGAGAGGCTGATGCGACGACGGTCGAGGTCGATCTCCATGACCTTGACCTGGACCTTGGCGCCGACATGGGTGACCTGCGAAGGCTGGTCCACGTGCTTGTTGGCCATCTCGGAGATGTGCACGAGGCCCTCGATACCCTCACCGAGGTCGACGAACGCGCCGAAGGGCACGAGCTTGGTGACGGTGCCCTCGACGATAGCGCCGACGGGGTACTTCTTGACGAGCGCGCGCCACGGATCCTCGGTGGTCTGCTTGAGACCGAGGGAGATGCGCTCGCGGTTGAGGTCGACATCCAGAACCTCGACCTCGACCTCCTGGCCGACCTTGACGACCTCGGAGGGGTGGTTAACGTGGTTCCAGGAGAGCTCGGAGATGTGGATGAGGCCGTCGATGCCGCCCAGATCCACGAAGGCGCCGAAGTCCACGATGGAGGAGACGGTGCCCTTGAGGCGCATGCCGCTCTTGAGCTTGGAGAGGATCTCGGTGCGCTCGGCCTTACGGGACTCCTCGAGCACCACGCGACGGGACAGCACGACGTTGTTGCGGTTGCGGTCCATCTCGATGACGCGAGCCTCGATGGAGGTGTGCAGGTAGGAGCTGAGGTCCTTGACGCGACGGAGGTCGACGAGCGACGCGGGCAGGAAGCCGCGCAGGCCGATGTCGAGGATCAGGCCGCCCTTGACGACCTCGATGACCTCGCCCTCGACGTTCTCGCCGGAGTTGAACTTCTCCTCGATGCGGTTCCAGGCGCGCTCGTACTCAGCACGCTTCTTGGAGAGGACCAGACGACCGTCCTTGTCCTCCTTCTGGAGCACGAGAGCCTCGATGGGATCGCCCAGCGAGACGATGTCTGCAGGGTTGGCATCCTTGCGGATGGAAAGCTCGCGCACGGGAATGACGCCCTCGGACTTGAATCCGATGTCGACGAGAACCTCGTCGCGCTCGATCTTCACGACGGTGCCGTTGACCAGATCTCCCTCGTCGAAATCGGTGATCGTGCCGTCGATGAGGCTGTTCATCTCCTCCTCATTGACATCATCGAGGGAGAAAATGGACGAGTTCTGAATCTCACTCAAAGGTGGACCCCTTTCGAACTATGGGGCCCCGATTGCTAGGACCTGCAGATTGCACGTGCGTCCAGGCGGGTGCCCGGCTGCGGTGCGCACCGTTTGGAACTTCTCGGGAGCCGACAGATACTGATGTGAGCGTATGCTCACGTTCGTCTAGACTACGTGGAATCGCTCTGATTTTCAAGGTCAAAGACGGATTTTTACGTAAACACGGTTTGAAAAGAGTTCCCGTCTCTCCACCGAATAGTCACGACTGCAATCGCTCCGATAACAAAAGTGTAAGCGAAGCGGATGGCATGCATTCATCAGAATGGGTACAACAGACGCATATGCATCACCGGCGTTCATGCAATCCCGCCGCGATTCGACCCGTAAAGGAGGTGCACATGCTGAAAGCCGTGGTATTCGACATGGACCAGACCCTGCTCGACATCAACCTAAGCGCCTTTATCGCGGTGCTCGCCAAGGAGGAGTCCGCGCTGCTTGCGGACATCGGGCGCAGGAACCCCCTGTCCATGTTCGCCGCGTACACGGCAGCGCTGCTCGACGTCAACCGCGCGGAGCGCGACAACACGTGCACCAACCGGGAGCTGTTCGACGCGGCCATCGAGCGGCGCGGCGGCGTGGTGCTGTCGGACCCCGTCATCGCCGACGCGCTCACCTATTACGAGCGCGAGATCCTGCCCGGGCGCAACGACGCCATCATCGACGCGCGCCCCATGAAGGGGGCCGCCGAGGCCATCGAGGCGATGCTCTCGCGCGGGCTGCGCATCGCCCTGCTCACCAACCCGAGCTTCGGCGCCGCCTGCATCGAGTGCCGCATGGGCTGGGGACACCTGCTCGACGTGCCGTTCGAGCTCGTAACGACCATGGAGAACACGCGCCGCGTAAAGCCGAACCCCGAATACTACACCGATGCGCTCGACGAGCTGGGACTGAAGCCGTCGGAGGTCCTCATGGTCGGCAACGACCGCCAGCGGGACTTCCCAACCCCCGACATCGGGCTGCAGACCGCCTTCGTCGGCCGCGGGACCCCGGTGCGCGCAACCTGGTGCGGCCGCATGGACCAGTTCGCCGAGAGCTTCGATGAGATCGAGCAGCGCTTCTACAAGCGCGCGGAGCGCAACCTCATCGACCTCGTGCAGGAGGTCTGACCGCGCGCGGCGCCCCGCTGCGGGAACGGGCACGCTCAGGCACCTATCGATTAGCATTCCCTAATAGGCACGTATTCTGCACTGTTCTTGTTATTTATTATGCAGTTTCACATATAATCAAGTTGTACCAGCAAAGTCCGCTGTGGGCGGCGCTCTAATTCCTTGATTGGAGTGTCGCTTATGAACATCTTCAGTGTTCTTGAAGTCCTGAAAGCCCTGGCGAGTGCCCTTGCGGACCTCGCCAGCATAGGCCGATTCCTTTTCGACCTATGGAAGGAGAATAAACAGAGAAACGGATGACGAAGGGAGATGGATGAAGCCCGGCGGCAACCGGGCTTCATAAATCAACAGTACCTTGCGCCGCCCGCCTAAGTTAATCGCTCCGGGCTTTGCTGGTACACCAATAGTGTACCACGGCACGATTCGCTTCATTCAAAACCGCCTCGATTCGGCTTTGAATCCATCATGCCGTTGGCCTTCGGTCTTGCTTCATCCCACCGTTTGCCATGTCGTCTACAGAAACCCTATTGATTTTGCGCCTAAGACACTTGGAGCGGGGCTACACGCGCGTCTTGCCGATCATGAGGTTCAAGATCTCCACGTCGGTCGCCTTCATGCCGACGCGGCCGACGTAGCCCATGGACGCGATCGTCTGCTCCACCGTATCCTTCACGAGACCCTCGCCCGCTTGGAAGCCGCGGTCGGCCATGGCCATGTCGCAACCCAGGATGGCAGCGTCGACGGCAGCCGAGATCTTCGCGGCGCAGCTCGGCTTGGCACCGTCGCACACGATGCCGCCCACGTTACCGAGCGTGTTGACGATGGTACCTCCGATCTGCTCGCGGGTGCCCCCGCGCATCCAGCAGATGGCGGCACCCGCGCCGCATGCTGCGCACACGACGCCGCAAAACGCCGACAGCGCGCCGATATAGCCCTTGACGTGCGCGGCGACCAGGTCGGACAGGGCCAGCGCGCGCAGCAGGCGCTCATGGTCCACACCCAGCTCGGCCGCATACTCCACCACCGGCAAGCAGCAGGTGATACCCTGGTTGCCCGATCCGCAGTTGATCACCACGGGCATCGAGCAGCCGCTCATGCGCGCGTCCGATCCGGCAGCCGCGCGGGCACGGGCGCGGCAGGCCACGCCTTCGCCACGGGTCTCCATCAGCGTGCGCCCCACCTCGGCGCCCCAGCACCTCTCCAGGCCCTCGCGCGATATGGCGTCGTTGAGCTCAATCTGGCGCTCGAGCACCTCGCGCGCGCCCTCGATGTCGCCGTCCTCGGCGAACCCCACGATCGCATCGATGGTCAGGTACGCGTAGGCGGGGTTGTCCTCCTGCACGGCCAGCGCAGGATCGGCCTCGCGCGACCCCTCGAGCACCTCGTCGTCCAGGGCGCGCAGGACCACGTTCGTGTGGTGCTCGGCGATGACCACCTCGGCGGTGTGCCCGTCTGCGCTCGCCGTCACCTTGATATAGAGGTTCGGCACGCCCTCCACGAGCTCGACGGTACAGTACGAGTGATCCGCTAGAAGCTCGCGCGTGCGCGCGATGTCGTCCGCCGTCACGGTCTCCAGCACCTCGAGCGCGCTGTCCGCGTTGCCGCCGACCGCGCCGAGCGTGGCCGCGGCCTCGATACCGTGCATGCCGTCCGAATTGGGGACCGTCACGCTCTTCACGTTCTTGACGATGTTGCCCGAGCACCCGACCCGCATGGCCTGCGGCTCGGCGGCAAGCGTCGCACGGGCGAGCGCCGCCGCGTAGGCGACCGCGATGGGCTCCGTGCATCCCAGGGCGCAGACGAGCTCCTCGTTCAGGATCTCGCACAGCGAGCGGTCGCGGATTTCGGTACAGAACTGAGCGTCGCGGTCTTCGGACATGCACGGTCCTTTCAGCGTGGGCGGGCAAATCGTTTATCTATTGTAACAATTCCCTGTCGTCCACACCGCCCATCTCGGCGCACCACGGGCACCAAAGATGCAACAGTCACGGCGTCACCCGGCCGGAATGCACGGAATCGCACCGGATTCCGTGCATTCCGGCCGGGTGACGCCGGCATGGTCGCAGCTAGATTCTTTTCACAGGACGCCGAGAAGCCCTGGGCTACAGCACCGAGCGGGTGCCCTCCCCCATCTCGACCACCGCCGACAGCCCGGCGAGTGCCGCCTCGTCGGCGGCCAGCGCATCCTCGACCGCCCGGCGCTGTTCGACCACCGCCGCACGTGCCGTGCCGCCGCGCGTCGTACGCGCCGCCACGATGGCATCGAGGTCGAACGCGCCCACCACGTCGTCGCCGAACAGGTCGCTTGCCGCGCGGAACGTCTCGATCGGCAGCTCGGAGATATCGCAACCGGCCTTCTCCGCCTCGAGCACCAGGTGCCCCACGACGGCGTGCGCCTCGCGGAACGGCATGCCGCGCTTTGCGAGGTAGTCGGCAACGTCGGTCGCCGCCAGATGCCCCCGGTGCATGACGGCGCGCATGCGCCCCGCGTTCACCTTCCACGTGCTCACCATGCCGCGCATGACCGTCAGGCACTGGTCGAGCGTGTGCGCCGCGTCGAGCGCGCCCTCCTTGTCCTCCTGGAGGTCCTTGTTGTAGGCGAGCGGCAGGCCCTTGCACGTCATGAGCAGTTGGACCAGGTCGCCCACCACGCGCCCGGTCTTGCCGCGGATGAGCTCGGCGAAATCAGGGTTCTTCTTCTGCGGCATGATCGACGAGCCGGTCGAGAAGGCGTCGGACAGGGTGATGAACCCGAACTCCTGGCTGCTCCACAGCACGATCTCCTCGGACAGGCGCGACAGGTGCACCGCCATGACCGAGCAGGCGTACTCGAGGTCGAGCAGGAAGTCGCGGTCGGACACCGCATCCAGCGAGTTCTCGATCACGCGCGAGAAGCCCAGCGCATCGGCCGTCATCTGGCGGTCGAGCGGATAGGTGGTCCCGGCGAGCGCGGCGGCGCCGAGCGGAGAGGCGTCGGCGGCGTCGAACGCGGCCCGCAGGCGGCCGAAGTCGCGCGTCAGCATCCACACGTAGGCGAGCAGCTGGTGCGCGAAGAGCACGGGCTGCGCGTGCTGCAGGTGCGTCATGCCCGGCAAGATGGTGTCGCCGGCCGCATCCGCCGCCTCGACCAGCGCGCGGCGCAGACCCAGGTTGTCCTCCATGAGCTGCTTGGCGAGCGCCTTGGCGGCCAGTCGGGTGTCGGTCGCGACCTGGTCGTTGCGCGAGCGGCCGGTGTGCAGCCGCCCGCCCGCCTCGCCGATGCGCCGCGTGAGCTCGGACTCGATGGACATATGGATGTCCTCGTCGTTGATGTCGAACGAGAACGCCCCCGCATCGATGTCCGCCTGGATGCCGTCGAGGCCCGTGCAGATGGCGTCGCGGTCCTCCTCGCTGATGATGCCCTGCGCGGCGAGCATGGTCGCGTGCGCCTTGGATCCCGCGATGTCCTGACGGTACAGCTGCCGATCGATCGGCAGCGACGCGCCGAACTCCTGCGTCACCTCGGATACCGCCTCTTCAAAACGGCCGCCCCACAGCGCCATCTTGCAACCTCCTTGTGTCCGGCGGACAACCCCGCCGCCCGCTTCGTGTAAAGGGTAAGTATACGCCGCCTGCCCGGACCCGTCTGCGCAAGAGGGGTCCGGGCAGGCAAAACCAGGGCGCCGCAGCGAGTATGCCGCGGCGCCCGCCGAGCTCGGTGTTTCCCTAGTCGATCTTCTGCAGACCGGAACCCGGACCCTGCACGCGTGACCAGGTGCGGTGCTGCATGCTGTGCAGCTCGATGAAGCCGGGCGCGGCCTCGTGCGGGAAGGTGTCGCCCTCGTCGTAGGTCGCGAGGTTCTTGTCGTAGAGGCTGTAGTCGGAGCGCACGCCGTCGACGAACAGGCCGCCGCGGCACAGCTTGATGCGGACCTCGCCGGTCACGAACTTCTGCGTGTAAGCGTTGTAGGCGTCCAGCGCGAAACGGTTCTGGCTGAACCACAGGCCGCGGTACACCGCGCTCGCCCACTCGACATCGAGCTTGGCCTTCTCCTTCAGCGTCTCGTAGTCGAGGCAGAGCGTCTCGAGCGTATGGTGCGCCTCGATGAGCAGCAGCGCGGCGGGGCACTCGTAGCACTCACGGCTCTTGATGCCCACGACGCGGTCCTCGATCATGTCGAGGCGGCCGTACCCGTTGCGGCCGGCGATCTCGTTGGCCTTGATGATGAGGTCGAGCAGCTCCATCTTCTCGCCGTTGATGGAGGTCGGCACGCCGCCCTCGAACCCGATGATGACGGTCTCGGGCTCGGCGGGGCAGTCCACGGGGTCGGCGGTCATCGTCCAGATGTCAGCCGGCGGGGTGTTCCACGTGTCCTCGAGCACGCCGCACTCGATGGCGCGGCCCCACAGGTTGTCGTCGATGGAATAGGGCTTCTTCTTGGTGGTGGGCACCGGCACGTCGTGAGCGGCCGCCCACTCCATCTCGGACTCGCGGGAGGTCAGGTCCCACTCGCGAACCGGCGCGATGATCTCCAGATCGGGGTCGAGCGCGCGGATCGAGGTCTCGAAGCGCACCTGGTCGTTGCCCTTGCCCGTGCAGCCGTGCGCCACGTACTTGGCGCCGTAGCGGTGCGCGATCTCGACGAGGTGCTTGGAGATCAGCGGGCGGGACAGGGCGGAAAGCAGCGGGTAGACGCCCTCGTACTTGCCGTTCGCCCAGATCGCCTTGGACAGGAAGTCGTGCGCGTACTCGGCGCGCATGTCGACCGCCTCGGACGCGATCGCGCCCATGTCGAGGGCCTTCTGACGAATCCACTCGAGATCCTTCTCGTCCTGGCCGACGTTGCCGCAGATGGCGATGACGTCGAGATTCTTCTCGACCTGCAGCCACTTGATGCAGACCGAGGTGTCCAGACCGCCCGAGTACGCGAGTACGACCTTTTCCTTGCTCATGGTGTTCCCTTCCTTGTCAAGGTTTGCAAACGAAACATCAACGAGCCCGTCACGGCGCTTATACGATATGTAATGAAAGGTTGGGCCGCGGCACCAGCTGCCGTGGCGAGATCAACCCGACGCACCTATAGACGAACCCTGCCGGAGAGCCCTCCTCTCCATGCGAACAGAGACGACCGTTTTATCGTCGTCGGGAAATTGCACGCTGGCGTCGCGTCGCGATATCGGCAGCAGTCTGGCCGGGCAGCATGGCATTGCGCGCCATGGCCTGAATTGTCGCCAGCACGTAGCCCACCGTTCGCTTCCTTTCTGCATCGACCCTGCGTGCGTATCGTCTCGACGCATAGGAGCGTCGATTGGTCGCTACTATACGCTAAAGTGTCTGCTTGCGAAACCGTCAATAGGAAAGAAACATTCTAGAAATCTACGGTCCGGCACGCTTCCTTAGGGAAGCGCTGATCGATTGCTTTCGCGGCGGCCGGTTCCGTGGCGAGGCGGATGCGGACGAAGGCGATGAAGGCGCACCTGCGCTGCGCCGACGCAGCCTGAGCCCGCAGGCGCCCGGCACGGGGCCGACCGGCACGGAATGAATTGGTCGGCGCTTCCCTAAGCCGACTCGCCCGTAACGAGGTGGGAGATCTCGGATCGTCTGGCCACCATCACGATCAGCGGCACGAGCAGCACCACGCAGCTCGCCCCGATCAGCACGCCCTGGACGCCGAACAGATGCGCCAGCACGGGCGCCGCGAACAGCGGGACCGCCCCCGCCCCGCTGAAGCCGGCGTTCATGACCGAGTTGACGCGGCCGAGCAGATGGAGCGGGGCGTGCATCTGGACCAGGGTGTGCTGCAGCGGCGTGACCATACCGAACGCGCAGCCGAGCAAAAGCTGGCCCGCGATGGCGCATCCCACATGCGACGTGCCCACGTACAGCACGCACGCCGCGCCCTCGAAGGCGATGAGCAGCATCAGGGTCCGCACGTTCACCCAGCGCCGCGGCACGCGCATGGCCGCGAGCGCGCCCACGACGCTGCCCAGGCCCGCAGCGCTCGAAAGCCATCCCATCCACGAAATGTCGACCTGCAGCACGTCGCGGTAATAGAGCGACTCCAGCGGGTCGAACGCGCCGTAGCCGGCATATGCGAGCACGCCGACCCAGAACAGCAGGGCGAGCGAGGGGGCCGCGAACACCGCGCGCGCCGAATCGGCGAGCGTCGAGCCCTCGGGGCCCTGCGAATCCCCGCGCTCCCGCTCCCCCGCCCGCGCGGAGGCCCCGATGCGGCGCAGCAGCGCCCCCGCGGGAACAAGCACCAGGGCGGACAGCACCGACGTGAACGCGAAGACGCGCTGCGACGGGAGGAAGGTCGCGATGATCCCGCCGACCGCCGGGCCCACGACCACCGCGACGTTGGAGACGACCGACATGATCGCGTTCATCCGCTTGCGCTGCTCCGCGTCGTCGCTCAGATAGGCGGGATAGGCGGACAGATAGGCGTACCCCACGCCCGTGGCGAACCCGAACGCCGCGCTCATGGCGAGCACGGCCGCCACGGATCCGCCCGCGGCCTGGAACAGCGCGCTCGACACCACGGCCACGCCCAGGGCGACCGCCGTGTGGGCCCTGGGCCCGCGCGTATCGAGCAGCGACCCGCCCGCCGTGTTCCCCGCGATGATGAAGAGGTTGAACAGGCCGACGGCCATGGCGATGTCGCCGGTCCCGGCATGAAGCTGGTAGGTCAGCGTGCCGATGATGCCGATGAAATACGAAGCCTGGACGCCCAGGTAGAGCATGAATCGAACCGCAGCGAGCGCGAACGTGCCGCGCGGCAAGGATGCGCGGATACCTGCGAACATGTGGGTGATCTCCTTTCTGATGGCGCTTTTCTGGACGAAATCGCTTCTGCCCACGGCGGCGCGGCGCCCTTCCGTAGGGAAACGATCCCAAAAAAGCACTATCAGCAGGCGATCTCGAGCAGGCGGTCGATCACTTGCGCCACGCCGCGCTCGTTGTTGGAGGGGGCGACGAAGCGCGCATGGGCGCGCATATGGTCCTCCGCGTTGGCGACGACGTAGCTATGGCCCACCGCCTCGAGCATCTGGACGTCGTTGTAGGTGTCGCCGAGCGCGAGCGCGTCGGCGACGGGAACGCCCAGGCACTCGCACAGCCGCGTGATGCCCGTGCCCTTGTCGACGTGCTTGTTCATGAAGTCGATCCACTCCTTGCCGGCGTTGGTCACCGAGAAGCGCTCGCCCCATGCGTCGCGATAGGTCTGGGCGTACACCTCCTCGGCCATGCGGTCGGGGAAATAGACCGTGTACTTGTCGGCCTCGGCATCGAGGCCCGCAAAGGTGTCGACGTACTCGATCTTGGTGAAGAAGCGGCGGAAGAAATCGTCGTAGACGCGGTCGCACTCGAGCAGGAAAGCGCTCTCCGTGCCGCACAGGACCGGACGCCCGCGCCCGTCGTCGAGCGTGAAGTCGATGAGCTCGTGATAGGTGGGCGGATCGATCAGATCCTTGTAGGCGAGCCGTCCGTTCGCCCAGATGGCGGCGCCGTTATCGGCTATCAGCGCCATCTGGTCGAGATGGGATGCGAACATGTCCTTCAGGGTATACAGCGGCCGCCCGCTCGCGGCGCAGAAGACGATGCCCGCGCGCGCGAGCGCCTCGATGCGCTCGGACATGCCGGGCGGCATGCTCCCGTCGTCAGCGAGCAGGGTGCAGTCCATATCGCTCGCGACGATCCTGACGCGGGCGAGATCGACGTCGTCGAACATCGTAGGCATATCGTGAAGCGACATAGGCGCGAAACCTTTCATATCCCCCATGCTGCGGCACGACCCCCGCAGCAGACAACGGACGATTATAGGGCAGTCGCCCGACAGGCGGCGCCAAAGCGCCGAATATCGTGGGAGGGCCGGCGGATCGCACGGGATCCGCCGGCCCTGCATGCAGTCGATTCCTACTTGGCATCCGCCCAGGTGACACCCGTGGACGCCTCGGCGATCAGAGGGACGCGCAGCTTAACGACACCCTCCATCTCCTCGACGACCATCGCGGTCAGGCGCTCGACCTCGTCGACGGGGCACTCGAAATCGAGTTCGTCGTGCACCTGCAGGATCATGCGCGCGGCGAAGCCCTCGTCGTGAAGACGGCGGGCGACGCGCGCCATGGCGATCTTGATGATGTCGGCCGCACTGCCCTGCATGGGATGGTTCATGGCCGTGCGCTCGCCGAACGAGCGCTGTGCCGGGTTGCGCATCTTGAGCTCGGGGATGGGCCGACGGCGCCCGAACATGGTCTCGGCATACCCCGTGCGCTTGGCCTCGGCGACGGTACGGTCGAGGTAGGTGCGCACGCCGGGATACGCGCGGAAATACGCCTCGATCATCTCGCGTGCCTCGGCCATGGGGATGTCGAGCGATTGCGAGAGGCCGTAGGCCTGCTGGCCGTACACGATGCCGAAGTTCACGGCCTTGGCGCGGCTGCGCAGCTGGGGCGTGACCTCCTCGACCGGCACGCCGAACACGCGCGCGGCGGTCTCGGCATGAAAGTCCTCCCCCTCGTTGAAGGCGCGCACCAGGTGCTCGTCTTCGGAGAGGTGCGCGAGCAGGCGCAGCTCGATCTGGCTGTAGTCGACCGCGAGGAACACCGCGCCCTCGCCTGCCGCGAACGCCGTCTTCACGGTGTGCCCGAGCTCGGAGCGGGTGGGGATGTTCTGCAGGTTGGGGTTGGACGACGACAGGCGGCCCGTGGCGGTGATGGTCTGGTTGTACGTGGTGTGCACGCGGCCGTCCCCGCGACGCTGCTGGCCGAGCGTGTCCAGATAGGTAGACTTGATCTTGGTCTTCTCGCGCCATTCGAGGATCAGGCGGACGATCTCGTGGTCGCGCGCGAGGTCGTCGAGCACCTTCGCGTTGGTGGAATAGTAGCCGCGCTGCGTCTTCTTGAGGCCCTTGGTGGGCAGGCCCATGACGTCGAACAGGATGTGCGACAGCTGCATGGGGCTGGCGATGTTGAAGGAGTCGTCGCCCGCGAGCGCGCGGATGCGGCCGGCGAGCTCGTCGATCTGGCCGACGAGCTTGTCGGACATCTCGCTCAGGCGCTCGGGGTCGAGGCGCATGCCCGTGCGCTCCATATCGGCGAGCACCGGGATGAGCGGCATCTCGATCTGCGTGAACACGCGCGCGGCGCGTGTACGGTCGAGCGACTCGGCAAGCGGCATGAGGGCCGTGCGCGCAAGGACTGCCGAGCGCGCGGCGGCGGGCACGGCGCCCTCGGCAGCGCCGTCTTCACCCGCGGCGGCGGGAAGCTGCACGTTCAGGTACGCGTCCGCGATGTACCCGTCATCGAACGACGAGCGCGCCGAATCGAGCAGGTAGGCGGCGACGACCGTATCGAAGATCCGGTCGGGATCGATTTCGAGGGCATCGATGTGGGCGGGCGCGGAGGAATCGGCCGGGGCGAGCTCGTGGATAAGCGCCTTCACGTCCGGGGAGACGACTTTCCCCTCGCCGAACAAGCGGAGCAGCACGCCCGCGATCAGGCCGTGCGAGAAGTCGTAGCCGTCGACCGTCGGCAGATCGCAGGCGCCGCCGTCGGGCTCCTCGAAGGCGAGCAGCGCGTCGGGGGCAGCGACCCACAGCGTGTGCGTGAGGCCGAACAGGGCCTCCGCCTCGCGGTCGTCGTCGAGCACCGCGGCGATCCACTCCCCCGCCTCGATGGCACGCGCGAGCTCGCGGGCGGCCTGCTCGACGTTCTCGCCCGTCGCGGCGTAGGCATGCAGGGCGTCGGGGATATCGAGGGTCGAGGCGGCCGCCTCGGGCGCGCCCTCGCCGCCGATTAGCGCGAGGAAGCGGTTCTGCATGGCGTTGATGCCCAGCTCCCCGAGGGCGTCCGCGACCGAGGACGCGTCGTATGCCGGAAATGCCGTGTGCTCGAAATCGAGCTCGACCGGCGCGTTCGTCTGGATGGTCGCCACCTTGCGCGAAAGCAGCGCGTCATCGATGTGCGCGCGCAGGTTCTCGCCCATCTTCCCCTTGACCTCGTCAGCGTGCGCGATGACCTCGTCGAGCGAGCCGTACTGCGCGATCAGCGCGCTCGCCTTCTTGGGGCCGATGCCCGGCACGCCGGGGATGTTGTCGGAGGTGTCGCCCTTGAGGCCGTAGAAATCGGGCACGAGCTCGGGCGTGATGCCGTGGTAGAGGTCCTCGACCGACTCGGGCGTCATAATCTGGACGTCGGAGAGGCCCTTCTTGGTGCCGACGATCTTCACGTGCTCGGTGGAGAGCTGGTACATGTCGCGGTCGCCGGTGATGAGGTACATGTCGCAGCCGGCCGCCTCGCCCATGCGCGCGAGCGTGCCCAGGATGTCGTCGCCCTCCCAACCCTCGGCCTCGAGGATGGGCACCGACAGCTTGGTCAGAAGCTCCTTGATCATGGGGAACTGCTGGCGCAGGTCCGGGTCCATGGGCGGGCGCTGGGCTTTGTACTGCGGGAGCATCTCCATGCGCACGCGCGGCTTGCCGCGGTCGAAGGCCACCGCCACGCCGTCCGGATGGAACGCGTCGATCATCTTGAGGAACATGTTGAGGAAGCCGAAGATGGCGTTCGTGGGGCGGCCGTCCGGCGCATTCATGGTGGGCGGCACGGCGTGGAACGCGCGGTGCATCAGCGAGTTGCCGTCGATGACGGCAAACGTGCGGCGGGTATCGGGCATAGGTCATCCTCTCGTTTGCGAACTGGGTCAAGTCTACCCGTCTGCGAGAGTACACGCCACGGGAAGAGACGCAAGGGCGCTGCGATACACATCAACTGCGCGAGAGCATCGCGGCGAGGTGCAGCTTCGCGCGTGCAGTCGAGCTTGGCGGCGCACGTTGGCAACAGTGGAGGCTGCGAGCGGCATAATTGCTGAAAAATCGACGTTGTAGACGGCTCAAATCCGGACCCGCCCGAAACGGCACCTGCAGAGCCGGCGTTTCCGCAGGTAGCGCCTGCGCAGGAAGTGCGCTTTTCGGGGCATCCGGAAACAAGCCGTCTACAACGTCGATTTTTCAGCAATTCTTGGGGCCGGAGCCTCCACTCAACGCCCAAAAGGCAATCTGGGGAATCGGAAGACGGCATCTACGGAACTACACATACGGGGCCAGCCGGTGTGCCAAGGGCCCCTGCAAATCCCTCGGCGCACCGGCCGGCCCCATATGCATGAGCCCCCACCTGCATCCAAAAAACTCGAAACCGCCCGCCCTACGCTTCGGGGCTGCAGGGGAAACCGGGCACAGTCGTCTGCGGATCACGCTCCCGTGTACGCGTCCTCCGCAGTGTTCGAGAAATCTTGCGTGGCGAGCCATGAACGCTCGGCATCCGACTCGGGAATGTCGATGCGCTCGATCTTGAATATCACCGGTCGCGTCCCGTCGTTGCAGCAGGCGATCATCATCCGGTCGTCGTTCGTCCAGCCGTGCATGATCGAGCCGCCCTGCAGGGCCGTGTAGATGTAGCGGTTGATGCAGTCCCATGCCTCGGCGCAGGGGAACTTGGGGTCGAGGTCGCGCCCGAAATGCCAAAAGTCGTCCTTGCCGTCCTCGCGCGAGAACAGATACTCTTGGCCGGGCGAAAAGCACGGGCACGGCCCGCTCGCCGGATCGGCCAGATAGCGCTCTTGGAGCTCGGGGAAGCATTTTGTCTCGAGCACCGTCACCTTGCACTGATGTTTCATAGTTGCTCCTTCATCAATATTGTTGCGTCTTCTTGCGCGGTGGGACGGCCGAGCTGAACCGCCCCACCGCGCAATCGTCCTTATAGCTCTGCGCCGTTTGACGCGATCACATGCCGATACCAGCCGAAGCTCTTTTCCGTAGCGTCTCGATCGAGAGCGTCATGTTCGCCACCAGGTCAATCGCGCCCCACATGGAGCAGCCAAACACCTCGACGCCATCGGCCACAGCCTCGCGCACCTGCTCGATGTGCGCTCGAGGGTATTCGATACGGTAATCCATCGGCGCCATACAGATGCCGTTCTTAAGCCGCATCGAGCCGATGGCCGCCGGTTTGAGCAGATCCCCGTAGGTCGTGAACATCCCTGCTCCGCCTTTCTGTAGCATACGGCCTGTATGCAGGCCCTTTTCGCGTTGCGGCCACTATCGCGCGCACAGGGGGTTCCCGTCTGTCGCCTAGGCTACATAGGATGGAAACAGTACAATTATCCCTGTCGAAAGGATTCGCCGTGATCACCCCGCGCTACCTCTACCGCAACGACTTCTCGGAGTTTCGCGAACAGCTCGAGGCGCTCCCCCACAAGCTCCGCGCGTTCGGCGCGGGAGAGGCGCTCTGGATGCCCGGCGAGTACATTGAGCGCGTCTACTACATCGAGCGCGGCATCATCAAAACCGCCCTGCACGACGAGGACGGCACCAAGAAGACCATCTACTTCCACGGGCCGAACAGCGTGTTTCCCGGGTGCCACCAATCGCAGTTCACCATCGAGCTCTCGCTCGTCACGACGGCAGTGACACCCGTCACCGCCCTGGAGTTCAGCATCGAGCAGATGCAGGGACTGTTGCGGCGAAGCCCCGATTTTTCGCAAGCGATGCTCGAGAGCTATGCCCGCTACATCAACCTTCTCATCTTCGAGAGCGCCCACCAGAGCCACCATCGCGCGCTCGTGAAGCTCTGCAACCTGCTGTACCTACTCGCCCGCGATGCGGCTCCGGACAAATCGGGCTTGCAACGCATCGCCTTTTCACAGGAAGAACTCGCTGAGATCCTTCTGCTCAACCGAGTGAGCGTCGCCCGCCTCCTCGCGCAGCTGCGCGAGGAGGGCGCCATCGACACGAGGCGCGGCGCCATCACCATCATCGATGAGGACCGGCTGCTCTCGCACTGCTCGCTTGAGGTGAGGTAGGGTTGGGCTCTCGGCGTGCAGGGGCGCGAAATGGCAAATACCCATAAGGACATGAGACATGGTGGCGGCAAGCGTTTTGATGATAGATTGAGCATCTTTTCGACCTTTAATTAAGAACATAACGTGCAGAAATCCCAGTCCCGTTCTCCATCGCGAGAGCAAAGCATTTGAGAAACGGCATCATCCGGCTTGCAGGCTAATCTGCTCTCGCTAAGGAGAACGGCGTTGTCGTGTTCGCTTCAACGAAAGCATCGACGTATGTCATTCGTCCTAAGGTGAAATCTGATCTGGATTATGGCCTGCGCCGCCGCCCTTCTATCTCGCGGCGCATCACAAGCAGCGAGTAAAACCAGCGATACTTGCACGCGAATGCGATGTAAACAAACGCACTGGATAACATGCCTGCTAAACAGTCGGAATGTGCAGAGATTGTCGGTAATCGCTGAGGGGAACTCGAAATACGGACGGTTGCGCCGCCCTGAAGGACAATCCCCGCATGCGTGGGGAACACCTCCTTGTTTGCCTATCGTGGCAAAACCAGAAGGGATCATCCCCGCATGCGCGGGGAACACTTCCAATGGGCGTCGACCAGCGGTCCCCTGCGGGGATCATCCCCGCATGCGCGGGGAACACAGCGACTTCTCGCCGACCCTGATCCCCCGCCTGCGGATCATCCCCGCATGCGCGGGGAACATCAGAGACAGCGCGAAGCGTTGTCTTCAATCTGGGGATCATCCCCGCATGCGCGGGGAACACGCATCGTGATTGAGGGAAAGCAGAATCAAGCGGGGATCATCCCCGCATGCGCGGGGAACACCACTGGGAGCTGGAGGTCGGATGATCGGGCTCGGGATCATCCCCGCATGCGCGGGGAACACAACGGCCAGAATTACCATGACTACCGGTTCGAGGGATCATCCCCGCATGCGCGGGGAACACATATAGCGTAACTGGTCGCGATCGTTGCTAGTGGGATCATCCCCGCATGCGCGGGGAACACTCCACAAGGATCGCCTCGAGGGCGTTGCACCCAGGATCATCCCCGCATGCGCGGGGAACACGCCTTTCGCCCATCGCTTGCAACGCCGCTATCGGGATCATCCCCGCATGCACGGGGAACACGCGCCGGCAGCACCATCCTGACCGTTCTGGCCGGGATCATCCCCGCATGCGCGGGGAACACTGCTTTGCGCTTTTGCTTTGGCGTGAGGCCATAGGATCATCCCCGCATGCGCGGGGAACACGATTGTTGCGGCGCTGAGCACGCCGCCGATGAGGAATCATCCCCGCATGCGCGGGGAACACGTGACGCCGAAGCTCGCGAGCGTGTACGTGGTGGGATCATCCCCGCATGCGCGGGGAACACGGCTCGCGCCCGTCCATGCGGTTTGTCGAATAGGGATCATCCCCGCATGCGCGGGGAACACCAGTTCATGCAGATATTGACGGAATATCCGTGGGGATCATCCCCGCATGCGCGGGGAACACCGTGGCGTAGGTCGACCCGTATTCGTGGACGTGGGATCATCCCCGCATGCGCGGGGAACACGTGACGAAGGGCCGGTGGGATTCGTCAATGCGGGGATCATCCCCGCATGCGCGGGGAACACACGTCGTCGCGTCTGGCTCTCTCCTCAGCCACGGGATCATCCCCGCATGCGCGGGGAACACTCGCCGTCGACGAGATACTTTCCGAACCGGTTGGGATCATCCCCGCATGCGCGGGGAACACTGCGCTTACGAATATTCCTCCTCGATGTCAATGGGATCATCCCCGCATGCGCGGGGAACACAGGTTCTTCCACTCGAACACGGACATATAGATGGGATCATCCCCGCATGCGCGGGGAACACGTGAGCGGCGAGACGGATCCGTGGTACCGTGAGGGATCATCCCCGCATGCGCGGGGAACACACCTCGCAGACCCGGCGCAGGGCGGCGAGCCGGGGATCATCCCCGCATGCGCGGGGAACACTCGAGGTCGAGCTTGAGCGTGTCCGTCGCCATGGAATCATCCCCGCATGCGCGGGGAACACTGCGCGCGAGAACGGAAGGACATCGAAGCCAAGGGATCATCCCCGCATGCGCGGGGAACACCCGAGACGCGCCCGAGACGTTCACTTGCGACTGGGATCATCCCCGCATGCGCGGGGAACACACTGTCAAAGCAGCCATTGCAATCCGTTTCAAGGGATCATCCCCGCATGCGCGGGGAACACTGCGCTTGCGAATATTCCTCCTCGATGCCAATGGAATCATCCCCGCATGCGCGGGGAACACAGCCGTCCAAATCTATGTACTCGACGCTGATAGGGATCATCCCCGCATGCGCGGGGAACACCGAATCAGGCGCAATCCCTCGAAGTGTCCTGCAGGATCATCCCCGCATGCGCGGGGAACACGCTGGCCTTGTGACTTGTCCCGCTGTTGCTGTGGGATCATCCCCGCATGCGCGGGGAACACGCTGGCCTTGTGGCTTGTCCCGCTGTTGCTGTGGGATCATCCCCGCATGCGCGGGGAACACGACACGTCGAGGACGCACACCATCCCGATCTGGGGATCATCCCCGCATGCGCGGGGAACACTGGTCCGTCGCGTAGACCACGACGGACTGGCCGGGATCATCCCCGCATGCGCGGGGAACACGCCAACCGCTTGAGGGCGGCGTGGTGCCGGACGGGATCATCCCCGCATGCGCGGGGAACACCTGGCGGTCGACGACTCGGTCGGGGACTCCTTGGGATCATCCCCGCATGCGCGGGGAACACACGCTGTGGTAGTACACGGCGAACTCGGGACGGGGATCATCCCCGCATGCGCGGGGAACACGACTCGAGCGAGGCGGTGGAGGTCGTGCGCGAGGGATCATCCCCGCATGCGCGGGGAACACCGGTAATTTGATGCTGGCCTACCGAGATAGAAGGGATCATCCCCGCATGCGCGGGGAACACCTTACCAATTGTAAAGCCATTGGCGCTAGCAAGGGATCATCCCCGCATGCGCGGGGAACACTAGAGGACATGGCCGATTTGCATGACGAAATGGGGATCATCCCCGCATGCGCGGGGAACACTGACCGTTGATTATGGCGTGATTGAACAGTTCGGGATCATCCCCGCATGCGCGGGGAACACGACGCTTGGTGACCGGCGTTAATCTCCTTCCTGGGATCATCCCCGCATGCGCGGGGAACACTAGCCGACGCTTTGGGCATAAGCCAGCAGAGCGGGATCATCCCCGCATGCGCGGGGAACACTGCCATACTCAACGACTCCGAACTTTGAGTAGGGGATCATCCCCGCATGCGCGGGGAACACCTCGCGGCCTTGCCGTCCAGCGCGCTCTGGAGGGGATCATCCCCGCATGCGCGGGGAACACTTCGCGCGCTACGGCTACACGTGCCATCGCGAGGGATCATCCCCGCATGCGCGGGGAACACGCTTGAAATCCAGCACCGACACCTCGACCGTGTCAAATTTACCTTTACTTTCAATCGAATTCAAGAAGGGCTTCTAAGCCAGAAACACTCCTTCGGAGCACCCTACCTGCTGCCAAACCGCTTAGCCTTCCTATGCTTGCTTGCATCGCTCCAGCCTTTTGCAGGTGCCCCGACAAGTGTTGCATTGTCAGTCCCCGCCGGCCGACACATAAGCCTTACGCCATCGCAATCAACCGGCAGCCAATCGGGTTGATGCACTTTGAAATCAAAATGCTGTTCGTTACGCGCCGTGAACACCATGATTGCACGTCCACCCCTCACTAATGACACGACGCGTTCCCACAACCTCTCGCGCACACGCGCGGATACTCTTCCCACAAACACGCCGGGCGCGATCTCGAGCAGCCATCGAGACACATCCCCGCGCAAGCCAGGAGGACAGGCGGTCAATACCAGAACTACCATAAGCTCCTACTCCCCGTCATCCGGTCCATACTGTCTCCCGGCAGCGACTTCTCCGACCTTCTCGTCCCATAGACCAACATGATTCTCTTCAGGTCCTCCCAGGTCAGCCATACCGTCATCGTTCAACAACGCTTTTATATCGCGCACCGCACGGTCCATAAGAGAAAAGTCGTAAAGAACGTTGCGCATCGCGTGGCGCACAGCGGAGCCGATATCCACCGGTTCTTCCGCAACAGTCCTAAAGGCAACAGGAATGGACAGCTCCGCTTTGTACAAGTCGGCGATGTCGTACACAAATGACCTCTCGTGACCCGTATGGACAAACCCAAGTCCAGGAGAGCAGCCCAACGCAACAATCACTGCATGCACGACCCCATACAGGCAGGTATGCGCCGCAGAAAGTGCCTTATTGATCTCGGTCCCGTCTTCGTACGCATCGGGATCATACGCGCGCCGGTCCCATGCCACCCCCGTCTCCTTCGATAGGCGACGGTACACGTTTCGAATGCGGGCACCCTCACGGCCACGCAGCTGTTGCATCGTGAGTCCACCGGTATCCTCACCGGGAAACCTCATCTGGTACATGGCCCGAGCAACCGCAAGACGCGAGCGTCTGTTAGACACAAGCGCCGCCTGTCGCTGCAAAAGCGAGCTCGAATGGGTAAGCGGCCTGCCTGCGGCATACATGCGCACGCCACGCTCCCCCACCCACACAACAGTTGAGCCGTTCTCGCCGATGGCGACCATCGCTTTATGCGATATCTTCGTTCCGGGACCAAGCAGCAGCACGCTCAACGTTGCTGCCGGGATTCGGATGGTTCCCCGATCGTCGGTGACGGTAATCGAGTTATCGGCCTGACTTACCGAGCAGCGCTCGAAGTACAAGAACGAAATTCGATCCTCGACACGCGCCAAGTCGGCAACTTCAGTCGGGGTGGCACTCGGAACGGAACCGGTCGCCACCCCTTCCTTTGCGGTCACCGCGTCTCCGATATTGGAGCAATGGTAAGTAAGCCGCATCCAAAGCCCTTGGCGCGGCCGATTCCAAAACCCAAGGCCTTTCGAAATTGCTGAGCATCGGTAACCTTGAGCACGCCGTCATACTGAGCGGTCACCAGGGTCACCGTTCCGCCGTCTCGCTTGAATTGCTCTCGATACCGATGCGAAACGGACAGCGCATCTGCCCCACTCGCCGACGGCATGATCTCGAACCCGTGCGCGCAGGCCCGGTCTAGCAACCATGTTCTCTGCTGCGCTTCGGTAACATGCCCTTGAATCGAGCCGCGGATACCGTCTCTGGGCACGTTCCCCTTATCGCGAGCTACTTTTCGAACCGGGTTCGCCTTAAGCCGAAATTGCCAGCACTGACCACATGAAACATTGTTGAGAACATTGTCGTACAGCTTGGTCTGGGGTTCACAATCCGTCGGTGTCCCCGCCTGGTCGACGATGGATGCGCAGTCAGGCATTTCCGGACTTAAGACGTAGAGCCATAAACAGTCTCCACGTCCGTTCGCGTCATCGAGCCTCCAAAGGATTCTGCCCGATTCGCATACCCGTTTTGCATGTTCCGGAAACGACGCCTCCACGGCCGCATGAATCCGATACGGAGAGCTCGCAAACTGCGCACCCTTTCGATGACTAATATCGATGGGAATCCTTGTCAGATACATCTCCCTCACCTATATCCACGAAAAAGGATCGTGTCCGGTAGCCATCGGCCCCGAGGTTGCCTCGGCACCATCCTCCTCATCGTCTGCACCCGGAATCGGAAGCCACAAGGATACGACTGGTCGACACGCATATCTGCGCCCCGCGAGACTGAACGACAATGGGTAGTCTGCCCTGCTCTCGCAGGCCTCCCCATCGCGCGCATCGAATGTCGCCTCAAGCTCTGTCATGTCTCCATGGCGCACTCGATACCAGTCCACAGCGATCCACGGCTCGCGGCGCAGGGCATCGCGAACGTCATCGTATTCGTAGCGCACGCCGAGCGTCACGGGAAGCGTCGCAGGACACGAACGACGACCGAGGTACAACGGCCAGCGTGGAGACCGCAGGGCGCGGTCAAGTTGCCCGAGCATATCATCCGGACCACCGAGCGCCACCAGATATGCAGCATCCTGCAGGTAGTACCGTTGCGAAAGCGGCATGACCTTGTCACCGGAAAGCGACCGCTCGGTCTGAAAATCCCGTAGAAGCGTCCCCGGCTGATCTGCACGCACGCCCATCTCGAGCTGCGCGAGGTCCTCTACGGAATCTTCGCGCCCCCTCCCCAATGCCGATGCGAGCAATCCGACCACACCGCTTTTCGTCGGTTCATGCCGCGTGGTCCTCCGCACAAACCGCGCGGAATCGCCCCATGCCTGCATGGGCCCTGCAAGCCGCAGCAGCAGGACGCTCATCGCTCCTCCTCATGCTGAAGATGCGATGCGACCGCCCCGGAAACCTGGTCGATGAGATCCTTGAATCCCATACGCTCTCCAAGAGCAGACAGTTCATCGGAATCTGCCTTTTCGACCGTTGTACACCATTTGCCATCTGCAGGCTGGGCATATGCACCTTCTACCAAATCCAGCTCTTCAGCGAGCCGCGTGGCAGCCTGGCGAGAGATCGACATCCCCTCGATCGGACGAACGGGATCCTCAAACGCACCGACGACGTTGATAGGTTGATCGCTGCGCACGGCGACGCAAACCGTGCTCGGAAGGGTACGGTTCGCAAAGGTGTTCTGCTTGCCTGTCGGCATCGAGCGAACAAAAGCGTCGACGAACGCTGCGCATGCACGCGTTGTCGCTTCGGCATCCTCGAGCTGCTCGAACAGCGCGTCGACGTTTACCGTCGCATAGCGGTAGAGCGTCGAGGAGTTGAAATCGACCGTTCCGATCATTCCCGCTCCCGCATTGTCTTCAGCAGCGCAATCGTCAACGGCTGTGAAATAGTCATACTCCTGGGTGATGCGGTCCACAGAAATCGCGTGGGCAACCTGAGCCGAAGCGTCGGTATTGAAATCGGGGGCCTCTGCAAGCATACGGCCGAATAACGCGACGTCAACAGCTTGGTGCCCCTTGAACGCTGAGGAGACCTTCTTTTTGAGCTTTGCGTCCACCTTTTTGAGATCGATCCCCTGGTCCGCCCATTCGACCGCAACGCGCGCCAATGCCCGAATCTCGGCGCGACTGATGAAAATCAGATAGCCGGTTTCATCCGACTCTTTATCCGACCCCTGGCGCGTCGACTTCTTCACCTTCACCCCTGCGGCGGTCAGCACTGCAACGGCATAATCCGAGGCACTGTCGGCAAGATCGGGTCTGAGTTCCGCGATCTGCTCAGCCAGGAGCCGGACGATAAGCTTGGTGCGAACACCGAGCGAGCCTTCGGGAAGAAGCGTCGGGAACATTTCGCGCATTGCGCGCTTCCAGGCCTGGCTGGACACACGCGATCGCAAAACTCCGCCGTACATGGCGGTCTTGGGACTTCCCGTATCGTCGCGATTGATATTGCTGGGCGGCACGTTATGGATTGCATAAACATCGATGAACATGGTTCCTCCTCGTTACTCGTCTTGTTTTTCCTGATCATGCGGAGCGGAGTAGTAATCACGCGACCAGCGCATGAACACTCCCTCGCGCGTTTTCTCCCCTTGCAATAAATAAAGGTCGGCAGCGAGCGTCCGATAATCCACCTGCACGTTCTTCCCGCGCATCAGGGTGATCAGGCCGCGTAGCTGATGCTCCATCTCGCTCAACCCCGCCGCTGACTCCACCGCAGCAAGTTTTCTCCTGATTCCTGTGGCGTCGTCCAAATCCGGCTCGACCAAACGACAGGAATGCCCGAAGGAACGCCGCCGATCGCCTTGTTCCGGCACGAACGCCATGGGGACGACCCGGGACTGCTGATGCCATGCGTACAGCTCAAGCGCCACCCTTATCGCCGTTATCATCCGCTCTTCACCACGCGCGGACAGCCCAAGGTCAGGAAGATCATCCATGAGAACCGCACCTTCGACCATCCAGCGACTCACGTGCCCCGGACGGCGCAGGCGCGCTAGGGTCGCCCTCGCCTCAGAAGCCAGCGAAGACCCGGATAGGTACATGGTTTGGAGACGGCGAATCTTGCCGTCAGCGCATGCACCGATGGCAGACGCCTCCCGATACACCGACCTTATCATCAGCCTACCTCCTCGACTTGTTCATCGGTTACCGAAGCCGCGCCGTCCGCCCCGCCCGTGTGAGCAAGGTATTTCGCCAGCGAGGCCCTGAACATCGCAATTGCCCGTCCGCTCGTCATCCTTTCGCTTTCGCGAAACGCCGAAAACCCCGATGACGCCAGGTACGACACGGCGATGCGATCAAGCGCAACGCGAATCTCATCCCGCCACGCATTGCAAAACTCGTCCAGCTCGTTTTCCGGCGCGCAGTGTGCCAACCTCCTACGAAAGATGCCGTCGAGTTCGTCGTAGGCGCACTCGCGCACGCCCTCGTCGGCAACAGGCTGGTCGGCACCGTTGGCGGTCTGCACGTTCTGGACGAATCGCACCAGCGCGCGCACCGAGTCCTCCGCTTGCGCAACCATCTCGATTGCCGCGGAAACGCCCTCGGCGTCACGGTGGAACAGCGTCGCGTCGAGATCGATGTAATCGTCGACCATGTCGATGATCACGCTACTCTGCGTGCCATATACGACCCCCTGAGCCCGCACGCGCACCGGCCTGTGGCGCACGGTGTCATCGGCAGAAATCCGCTCGAGATGGTCCGCCCATCGGACAACTCCCGAGCGAAGGTCTCCTCCTGATGTGACGCCATCGCGTGAGACACCAAGCAGCGACGAAAGACCTCGCCAAAGCGCCTTGGACGAATCGGGGGCGATTGGCATGAGCGGCACGTGCGCAGTCTGCAGCTTCTTTTGCTGCTCTTTGCTCTCGCGCCAACTCGTCATCAGCTCGGAGTCATACTTATCTGCCGCACGCGTCGCATCTCCGTAACAGATAACGACGCCACGAACCGTCAGCGTCTTTTCATCGGGAACCAGACGAATCCTTCTGCTCTGCCACGTCAGCAGGTCGATCGGACCAACCGGCTCGCGCACAACCATCTCGGCGTTAGGTGCGGGCCGCTCCCAAGGAGGTAAATCTCCGTCGATACCCAGCAACTTTTTGCCGTTCAAGAACAGCACCCAGTTACGCATTATGGTCTCAAAGAGATTCTCACCTTCAATGTAGAGACCGCCAATTGAGCCGCACCAGCCAGTCCCAAGCATCCCTTTTGGCGGGTACGCTTTGCCACCCTTGACGTCGCGATAACCCACGACAGGCGATTTAATGCCCGCCGGATCATAGGCCTGGGCGAGCAGCAAGCATCGCGCAGCCTCATCGCATGTCAGTCCGACCGGACCATGGTTTGAGCGCATGGAGAACAGGAACTTGTCCGGTTTCGGCATATCGATAATTAACTCAGATATGGGATCGGGATCCTTGGCGGCATAGGCGAGATCTGCGACCTGGTAGAAAGGTTCGGGACCGAACAGGTCGAACCGATCGTGAACATCGCTAAGGTAAGGATCGATGTCCCCCATTTCAAATCTTCCGCACGAGAACAGCTGATTCCAGAGATCGGTAAGGCTTCCCTCCGTCGCCAACTCCGAATCTCCAGCCTGCCAATAGACGCAGTAGAACACCGCGAGCGCCAAGCGCAGGATCGCGATGCGCTCGAGCGCTATATCTCCGGAAACCGACCGGATCTGATGCGCACGGACAAAGAGATCACGCAATGACACCTCATCGGTCGTGCCGTCAAGCAGCAGGACGGGAACCCACGGCTCGTCAAGTAGGTTGAAATGAATCGATTGACTTGATATTTCAGTCATTATTAAGGCCTCCTTTCATATTATTGAATGAGTTCCAACCCCCCACATAAGTGGGGAACACGACAAAATTATCCTTTTATCAAGGATCATTCCCAAAGGACGAAGAGCCCCATGGGAGGAAAGCGAAATAACGCCCCCCTATAAGAGTATCTAACTGATAAAAGGAATATTTATCAATCTAGGCGAACGGCAGATAATCCGCCCTCTCTGGTATACGAAACCAGCCAATCGCCGATACGTGTCTCAAACTGGGAGCCACGACGCTCAAGCGCCACAAACAGCTTGCCCGCAATCCAACTGGATTCTTGCCAAGCTCCAACGAACCATCCGCAATGGCTCTCTAGTGAGCTGATCAGGGCATCGATATTCCTCGACGCGCACATAGAAAGCGGTAAGCGCACGGCGCATTGGGCCATCGTGGCGGCGAGCTCTTCATCGGGCTCCCACTCTATAGGCACAACCCTGCCGTAGCCATCTTGTAAGGAAGCGCCCTCCATCTCTGCTGAACGGTCGCACGGCACCCACGGCAGCAAGCGCATCGTCTCGCCATCGCGCTCCAGCAGTAGAACCTCCACGCTTTCCTGCGTGTCTCGAACCGCGCGTGGACCGAAATCGTCGTCTTGACGACGCGTGCCATCAGCGTCCGCGTTGCGCGAAAACAAATCGTCTAGACCACGGCCATCTCGTACATATGGAGAGGCTTCTGCAAGCAAATAGGCCTGGGCCCTTCTCTTCTTTTCCGCTTGATGCTCCCTGCGTTTTGCCGTTGCATCGCGATAAGCGTCGCCCCAGCCTTCCGGCATCATCCGACCCGCATCCGAGCTGTATGCACTTTGTACAAGCGGAGCGATGCAATCAGGAAGCACAACCTTCCCAATCGCATCGAATCGATCGAGGCCGAGCACGGCGAGGGATTCCATGAGCGAAGCGGAATCGTAGACGTTCAGCAATCCGGGGCGAAACGCGGGTACAGGCTCAATGCAAGTCACGCCGCGCACGAAGCACCGCGCACTCCGCACGCGAACTGGCCGGTCCCCCTGCTCCGCTCCACGCTCGTGCCGGTGCATGCGGCCCAGTCGTTGCAGCACCAAGTCGATTGGAGCGATATCGCTCACCATGACATCGAAGTCGATATCAAGGGACTGCTCCAGCACCTGGGTTCCCACGACGACCAAACGCTGTGGACGCGTTCCGTTCGTCACGGATGAGTCGGGGCCGAGCAGACGACGCAGCTTCGCCTCGTTCTCCATGCGGTCGCAGTCCATGAAGCGCGCATGGACGAGCATGAGCTCATCGTTGGGGAAGCGCTCGGAGAGCGCCGCCAAAGCCGCTTGGGCGCGCGATACGGTGTCGCAGACCACCGCCGCGCATCCACCATCAACGAGAATCCTCGAGAGCAGATCGGCAAGCTCATCCGGACCGTCATCGATCAGCTGCAGGTCCACATGCGTAGACCGCGATGAGCGCTCGGCGGGAATCGTCCGCACACCGGAGCGCTCAACCACCGTGAGCAAGGGATAGATAGGCTCCTCCGCCGAAGCCTGCAAAGCAAGGGCACCATTCCGTCCTTCGTCCGCGCTCGCCGCGACGCCCCTTCTTTTTCTCCTGCCGGTCCGCAAGGCGGCAAGTAGGCCTTCCGCCCCCGAACCGCCCATGGGGCGAGCCATCAAGCCCGCGCGATATGCGTCAGCAAGATCAGAGCGCAATCCCGACGGCAACGTGGCTGACAGAAGAATCACCGGGGTCCGCATCGTGGCGAGCCATTCGAGCACGCGGCGCAGGTACATCTGCATGTAGGTATCATATGCATGGCACTCGTCGATGATGACGACCTTGTTCGCGAGCGCAAGATGGCGCAACGACAGGTGCCTCATCTGCAAGGCGCCCATAAGCACCTGGTCGACCGTGCAGACCACGAAGTCAGCGAGCATTCCCTTCTTCCTGCCGCACATCCACGACGACACCTCGGCGCGTTCGCTTGCAAAGACCTCGTCTTCCCGTGCCGCATCGGCATCCTCGTCGATACCGATCGGACATGCTTCGTACCCTGACGCTGGCCGCGAGATGATACCTTGGTATTCCTCGTTGAGGCGAGCTTTCCCGTGCGCAAGGTAGATGGTATCTCGATCTCTCTCATCAGCAGGAAGCCTGTTGATCCACGCATGGACCCTGCCGAACATAGCGTCGGTCGTCGCCATCGTGGGAAGCGCGATGCAAACCCCGCCATGCCCCGAGCGCACCGCCAAGATCTCTGCCGCAGCGAGCGCCGCCTCGGTCTTTCCCTCCCCCATGGGCGCCTCGACGATCAACATTCCTGCCGTATCCATTGTTTGCGCCGTCTCAATGGCCTTGCGCTGAACGGGTCGTATCGTCGTATCGCCCGGCAGATCGAAACGCTGCAAGAACGCATCGGCGGACACCACCGATGAATCGGATTCGACCCAAGAGGACTCCACACCAGACAACCTCCACCCACGCGAGGCACGCTGCGCGAGTCCCTCGAAATCGACAATGCCCTCCCGAGAAAACCCACCATCGCTGCCCTCAGGATAGATAAGGGGAAAGAATCGCTCATTGCTCGCCAACCAATCGGCCATGATGACCAAGCCGGCGATAACGTTGGCGCACGGGGCGCCGAGGGAGCAGCGTTCGAGCTCAAACAAGGCATCATCATCCATACCGGCACAAACGCGTGCCAAGTCAATTAGCTCCGCATGGGCTTGCTCCCAACCAAGCGTTTCTGCGGGACCCGTCAACCCGATTCCGAGACGTCGTGGATGGTCGGACGCATCAAGAAGATCAACGTTACGCGGAGGGTTGCCGTGATGCGCACCGATGACGGAGCTTACCGATTGGGCCACCCGGAGCGAAAGCCCCATCTCGGTAAGATAACGCTCGAGCAGCACTTCTCCGGCGATGGCGTGGGTAGGCCTGCGAAGGCGCATACCCGGTCGAACATCGAGCCCCACCCTTTCCGGGATCCATGCCAAAGAGGAGAACTCGCCATAGCCCTTCACCACATCCCTAGCTTGAAACACGGGGGTCGCTTTACCAAGATCGTGAACGGCGCACAGGAATAAAGTCGTCGCGCGCGCCCGGTCAAGGCTGTCGTTAAAGGAGAGTGCCAAAGCTTCCTTCGTCCCCCGTGGCAACCAGAAGTCCCACAGCCTTTCCCCCATCGCAGCGGTGTCGCACGCATGAATGAACAGGGGAAGCCATCCCTGGCCGTCAGTACGATCAGATTTGGCCCACAGCGAGCGGGTTGCCTTCGATAGCTTGCATTCGCTCTGAGCATACATGGCGGTCTCCCCGATCGCGAGTTCACATTCCCCGGGCACAAGGGGTCAGGCATCAGCCCTCCCCCCGCGCACGACCTCAAGGTAAGGGGTGCTGCCAGGCGAAGCATAAACGGATCCATCGTCTTCAAGCATACGCCAGAAACATGCAAGCGTAGCCCGCGCGTCCGCAAGCGCATCGTGCGGACGCAGGCGGACTCCATAATGCCGTGCGCAATCTGCAAGCCTCGTCCAAGTATACGAACTTGAGCGAAGGCGCCTGCGCCCGGCAACGGGGGCAAACTCCCGCATCACGTCGAAGTTGAGGCATGTCGGCATCGCGACGCCGACCGACTTGAGAAACGCGATGTCAAACGCCAGATTGTATCCGACAAGCAGCGTTGCTTGAGAGAAGATGCCATCGAGCTCCGAGACGAGTTCGGAAATGGGGCGTTTGGCCCGCACCATATCGGGCTTGATACCGTGCACCCTTTCCGCAGCAGGCCATGAACGATGACGCATCGGCCTCACGTAATCGCTGAAAAGAATAGCTCCGGTACCATCCAAGATTCCAAGCTGGAGAATCTCGTCCCTGTCTGCATTCAGCCCGTCGTCTCGACGTCAAAGCACAGAATGCGCTCGCGCGTCATCGCATGGATCTTGGAAACGTCACCGGTTTCATACCAAAGCATCTGCGCCGAACCGCCTTCGCACAAGGACTCTGATACAGCAGAGTACCCTGCAGCTGAGCGATTTCAAGCATGAAGCATCCTTCGCCAACAACCCGCTTTAATCTCTTGCCGCCCGTTTGCAGGGCACCCGGGCACGTCGATTCGTCCTCGTTTAGCTGAACAGGCCTCGAACCCGCCCCTCCACACAAAGCCTATGTCGCCACTAGGAATACCGTGCTACCATTCCCTGCGGAATTATCGGTAACGGAACGAGGAGGCATCCCTTATGGAGCGTCCGAACGCATGGAAGAAGTACGGTGAGGCGGATCTTGCCGAGCTCGAGAAGCTCTGCGGCGAGTACCGCGCCTTCATCAGCGAGAACAAGACCGAGCGCGAGTGCGTCCGCGCAAGCGTCAAGCTTGCCGAGGCCGCGGGCTACGTCGATCTTGGCCAGGTGACGGCCGAGGGCCGCAAGCTCTCCGCCGGCGACAAGGTCTACGCCGTCTGCCACAACAAGACCATCATGCTCGCCAACATCGGCTACGCGCCGCTCGAGCAGGGCGTGAACATCCTGGGCGCGCACATCGACTCGCCGCGTCTGGACATCAAGCAGAACCCGCTGTACGAGGCCGGCGACATGGCCTACCTCGACACGCACTACTACGGCGGCGTGAAGGCCTACCACTGGGTCGCCACCCCGCTGGCACTGCACGGCGTCGTGTGCAAGAAGGACGGCACCACGGTCGAGGTCTGCGTCGGCGAGGACGCCGCTGATCCCGTGTTCTGCATCTCCGACCTGCTGATCCACCTGGCTTCCGACCAGATGAAGAAGTCCGCCGCCGAGGCTGTCGACCATGAGAACCTCGATGTCATCATCGGCGGCCGCCCCGTGGTGATCGAGGGCGACGACGCCCCGAAGGAGCCCGTCAAGCAGATGCTGGTCGACATCCTGTCCGACAAGTACAGCATCGAGGAGGAGGACCTGCTGTCCGCCGAGCTCGAGGTCGTGCCCGCCGGCGCTGCCCGCGAGATGGGCCTCGACCGCTCCATGATCCTGGGCTACGGCCAGGACGACCGCGTGTGCGCATACACCTCGCTTGCCGCCCAGCTCGACGTCGAGCAGGTCGAGCGCACGAGCGTGTGCCTGCTTGTCGACAAGGAGGAGATCGGCTCGGTAGGCGCCTCCGGCATGACTAGCCGCTTCTTCGAGAACACCATGGCCGAGATCATGGAACTCGTCGGCGAGACCGGGCCGCTGGCGCTCCGTCGCTGCCTGGCCAACTCCCGCATGCTGTCCTCCGACGTGTCCGCCGGCTTCGATCAGCTCTACGCCGACCGCTTCGAGAAGAAGAACGCCGCCATCATGGGTCACGGCCTGTGCTTCAACAAGTACACCGGCAGCCGCGGCAAATCCGGCTCCAACGACGCCGACGCCGAGTACATGGCGCTCGTCCGCACCATCATGGACGAGGCCGGCGTCGACTTCCAGACCTGCGAGCTCGGCCGCATCGGCGCGGGCGGCGGCGGCACGATCGCCTTCATCCTCGCCGAGTACGGCATGGACGTCATCGACTCCGGCGTGGCGGTCCTGTCCATGCACTCCCTGTGGGAGGTCACGAACAAGGCCGACGTCTACGAAGCCTACAAGGGCTACAAGGCGTTCATCGAGCGCGCGTAACGCACCCCGCTCAACAGCACGAGGCGCGCGGGCTTGCCATCCGGCAGGCCCGCGCGCCTTTTCGTGTGTTTCAGTCCATGTGTCTGCGAGGGGCGCGACGTGCTTATTCGGTATAGATTCCCAATCGTGGTCAATTTACCCATCGAACCGGGAAATGGATGCTGGATTGCGGGAGCCGGCTCGGCAGAAACGATCCGCGACACAAAAGAGACAATATAATACGTATTTCCTCGCGCGCTTAGGGTGCCTTTTCCCAAAGAGCGGGAAAGGTGGCTCGGCTGTTCTTCAATAGGCTTGTAGTAATTAATATTGTATATAAACGCACAGATGATACAGTCCCGGTTCGATGGGTAAATTGACCACGATTCCGAAAAGATAGAACAGAGACGCTCGCTCAAAGGAGGCCCGCCCACTCCATCCCATCGGATATCATCGGGATGCACGGAAATCACATCCCCACCGTCCCCCACGTTGTTCGCGACCCCAGGAGAACCCATGCTGCAGGTCATCATCTCCCCCGCCAAGCAGATGCGCGTCGCCGCCGACACGTTTACGCCGCGCGGCATCCCGCCGTTTCCCGAACGCACGGAACGGCTCGTGCGCGAGCTGCGCGACATCGAGCGCACGCAGGGCGCCGAGGGGCTCAAGCGCCTTTGGCGCGTGAACGACAAGCTCCTCACCGAGAACATCGAGCGCCTGCACGAATTCGAGCCCGTGTCTCACGAGGCGCAGCTGGACGACCCGACGGTCGCGCGCTTCGTCTCCCCTGCCGTGTTCTCCTACGTGGGAATCCAGTACCGCAGCATGGCGCCGGAGGTCATGGGCTTTCCCGAGCTCGAATGGCTGCAGGCTCATCTCTGGGTGCTTTCGGGCCTATACGGCTGCGTTCGTCCATTCGACGCCGTGCAGCCCTACCGCCTGGAGATGGGTGCGAAACTCTCCGTCGACGATGCGCGCGACCTCTATGCCTTCTGGGGTAACCGGCTGGCGCAGGTGATTTGCGCCGATGGCCCCACATGCGTGGTGAACCTGGCGAGCGTCGAGTACGCCAAGGCGGCGCTACCCCATCTTCCGGCAGGTTCACAAGCCGTGACCTGCATCTTCGGCGAGGACCTACGCGCCGGCAAGCCCGTGCAGCGCGCAACGGCGAGCAAGATCGCACGTGGCTCGATGGTCCGCTGGATGGCCGAACACGGCATAGAGCGAGCAGAGGACCTGGTCCGCTTCGACATAGGCTATGCCTACGCTCCGGAGCTCTCATCCGAAGACGGCAGCACGCTGGTATTCATGAAGCGCGCTTGATGCGACATCAAGAAAAGGTGGAATGTGCCCTCGAACTACGAGCTACCAGCTGCATGACTCCATCTCTTCCAGGAAATCCTGCTCCAGGTGCTTCTTGACGCCGTAGCTCAAGTTGAGAAGCCCATCACCGGAACCCGACGCGATCGCCGTGACACGCGAGGCCGCATCATCGCCCGTGGCCACAATCGTCAGGCTGGCGTAACTCGACGTCCGCAGGTAGAACTTCTCGATAACGAGCACGTAAAGCCCTTCATCGCGCTCCACCTTCCCCGCGATCTCGACCGAAGAGCCCAGGCGGAAAACCGCTGCGCGAATGCACTCTTTGACCTCATCCAGCCCCAGAGCCATCTGAATGTCTACCATGCCCCCACCATCCCTCGGAGCGAAACCCGATCGATCCGTCATCTGGCTTGAGTATAGATTCCTGCCTGTCCCTGTGAAATGCGGCGACGGTGAACACGAGAGCCCTTGCGCCGAACGGCCCTGAAGGAGGTCGCGGCGGCCGCAGACATGGAGCTTCGACCAACAAACCCCCTTATCGGCCGCCCAAAACAATAACCTCTGCTAGACCATCGTGGATACTGGGGGCTCGTGCAAGCATGCGCGCCGAAGGGGTGTCCCCAGCGTCCAAGAGCGCATGCGGAGGGCACGTCCCCGGTGCACGCCCCGCCGGGGCCCCGCAGACGGCGCGACGCCTTCCCGCAGAAAGCGTCGCGACGGATTCTGCGGGAACAGCGGGGATGATTTGCATAACGGCCAAAACGATATAGGCGTTCACCTCGGTGTTCTACGTTTCGTCTGAATCGGTATGCATTTTTCGCCCGAGCTTCCCGCAGAAACCGTCGCGACGTCAGGCACGGGTTGGAACGAACCCGTCCCCAACCAACCCGGTCCGTTTGATGCGACTGTATCTTTCTGCCACAGCGACTGCCCGCGTCGGCGCTTCGACCGGCAACAGACCTTACCTGCTGCCCAGGAGCACAAAAAGCACGAGCGCAAGACAAACCACGAGAAACACCAGCAGGCAGCCGCATCCGCAACCACCGGAATCGCGCGGCGCGCCGCCGTCGGATCCCGACAACTCGTTGATGAGCATCTCGCTCACGGCGCCCTCGCCTATACTCACGTGCCCGTCTCGGTTCCAATCCATCGGCGTCTCGCCTCCCCTCGCGCCATCGAGGTCGCATGTCCATTATCGCCTACATTCCCGACGCCCACCACCGCGCTTCGCACTATACTGGAGTGCAGCAGAGCGCCAACCCGTGCGGGAGGCGCCGCACAATCGCATATCACGGGGAGCTTGCAGGACACCACGGCAGGCTGAGAGGGGACGCGCCCGTCCCGACCCGAGGAACCTGATATGGGTAATGCCAACGAAGGGAGCATGCGTATGAACGCACCCAACACTGCCAATCTTGTCACGCAGCTCGACTACGCGCGGGCGGGCGTCATCACCGACGCCATGCGCGCCGTCGCCGAGCGGGAACACCGCGATCCGGAGTTCATCCGCGCGGGCGTGGCGGCGGGCCGCATCGCCATTCCGGCGAACATCCGCCACCTCGACATGGGCCTCGAGCCCCGCGGCGTCGGGGCCGGCCTCTCCACCAAGGTGAACGTCAACCTCGGTATCTCCGGCGATGTCGCCGACGCCGATGTCGAGTGGGAGAAGGTGCGCACCGCCGAGAAGTTCGGCGCCGACGCCATCATGGACCTCTCCAACTCCGGCAAGACGCGCTTTTTCCGCCAGCAGCTCGTGCGCGAGACGCCGCTCATGGTGGGCACCGTCCCCATGTACGACGCCATCGGCTACATGGAGAAGCCCCTGGTCGAGCTGACCGTCGACGACCTGCTCGAGGTCACGCGCGCGCACGCCGAAGACGGCGTGGACTTCCTCACCATCCACTGCGGCATCAACAAGAGCGTCATCAAGACCTTCAAGGAGACAGGCCGCCTCATGAACATCGTGAGCCGCGGAGGCTCGCTGCTGTTCGGCTGGATGGAGGTCACCGGCAACGAGAACCCCTTCTTCGAGTACTACGACGAGATCCTGAAGATCTGCCATGAGTACGACGTCACCATCTCGCTCGGCGACTCGTGCCGCCCGGGCTGCCTCTACGATGCGAACGACGCCGTGGAGACCGCCGAGATGATCGAGCTGGGCAAGCTCACCAAGCGCGCATGGGACGCCGGCGTCCAGGTCATGATCGAGGGCCCCGGGCACATGCCCATCAACGAGATCGAGGCCAACGTGGCGCTCGAGAAGAGCCTGTGCCACAACGCGCCCTACTACGTGCTCGGCCCGCTCGTGACCGACATCGGCGTCGGCTACGACCACATCACCGCGGCGATCGGTGGCGCCATCTCGGCGAGCGCCGGCGCAGACTTCCTGTGCTACGTCACGCCCGCCGAGCACCTGTGCCTGCCGAACGCGCAAGATGTGCTCGACGGCCTCATCGCCACGAAGATCGCCGCGCACGCCGCCGATATCGCCAAGGGCGTGCCCGGCGCGAAGGACGTCGACAACCGCATGGGAGACGCCCGCCGGCGCCTCGCCTGGGACGAGATGTGGACCTACGCGCTCGACCCGGTGACGTCGAAGGCGCGCTACGAGGCATCCCCCGCTTCCACCGAGGGCACCTGCACCATGTGCGGCAAGATGTGCGCCGTGCGCACGGTCAACAAGGTGTTCGAGGGGACGACGATCGATCTCGACGCCCAGGGGAATACGGATTGATTCATGAATGTACGGGGGCCGAATCAGCGTTTGCGCAGGATTCGTTTATCTGACACCCCTGTTCATTCATGAATGAGCTGACCGACGCTCCCGAACGGAAAACTCACATGGAGGACCGGGCAGGGCCCCGTCCTCATCTCAGAAAGGAATAGCGCCATGGACATGGCAGAACTCGGCCGTGCACTCGACAACGTTCGCACCACCGTGCCGCTCGTGCACTGCATCACCAACTACGTGACGGTCAACGACTGCGCCAACGCGCTGCTCGCGTGCGGAGGCTCCCCCATCATGAGCGACGAGCCCGATGACGTGGAGGACATCACCTCGATCTGCGGCGGCCTCGTGCTGAACATCGGCACGCTCAATCAGCGCAGCATCGAGGGCATGCGCGTGGCCGGCAAGCGCGCGGGCGAGCTGGGCCACGCGATCGTGCTCGACCCCGTGGGCGCCGGCGCATCCAAGCTGCGCACCGACACGGCGGCGGAGCTCATCGACACGCTGCCCGTCACGGTCGTGCGCGGCAACATGAGCGAGATCAAGACCATCGCCGGCTCCGCCGCAGCGACCCGCGGCGTGGACGTCAATCCCGATGACGCCGTGACCGAGGACAACCTCGCCGCGAGCGCCGATTTCGCCCGCAGCCTCGCCGCCAAGCTCGGCGCTGTCGTGGCCATCACGGGCGCCATCGACATCGTCGCCTCCGCGGACCGCGCGGTCGCCATCCGCAACGGCGTGGCGACCATGGGCAAGATCACCGGCACCGGCTGCATGCTCACCTGCGTCGCCGCCGCATACGCCGTCGCCAACCCCGACGACATCTTCGGCGCAACCGTCGCCGCCATCGCGGGCCACGGCCTTGCCGGCGAGGTCGCCGCAGCGCGCATGGCGCCCGCCGACGGCAACGGCAGCTTCCGCACCTACCTGCTCGACGCCATCTGCAATATGTCCGCCGACCAGCTCATGGCCGGCGCCAAGATCGAGGAGCTGTAATGCCGGCCGCCCAGCGCGGCCCCTGGACGCCAGAGGATATCCGTCACGGCATGCTGCTGTATGCCGTGACGGACTCCGCCTGGCTGCACGGCCGCACGCTCGCCTCGTGCGTGCGCGAGGCGCTCGCGGGGGGCGCGACCTTCGTCCAGCTGCGCGAGAAGCACATGTCGACCGACGAGCTCGTGGAGGAAGCGAAGACGATCCTCCCCATCTGCCGCGAGGCGCGCGTCCCCTTTCTGATCGACGACGACGTCGAGGCGGCGCGGCTCGTCGGCGCCGACGGCGTGCATGTCGGCCAATCCGACACGGCCTATCTGTGTATAAGAGCCAGCGCTCGACCCCGCCCTCCTGCCCCCCCCCCCACCTCCCCCCTCCACCCACGCCTCCCCCCCATCCTCCTACACGCCGCTCTTCCGTTCCCGAGCAGCACCTGTCTCTTATACACATCTAGATGTGTATAAGAGACAGGACGCCCTCGGCGTGGGCGCGCTCATCCCCACGCCCACCAAGCCCGACGCCGTCGACGTCACGCCCGAGGAGCTTTCGCGAATCTGCCGCGCCGTCGAGATTCCCGTCGTCGGCATCGGCGGGCTGCACCTGAGCACGATCGACATCCTCGACGGAACCGGTGCCGCCGGCGCCGCCGTGGTTTCCGCGATCTTCGCCGCCGAGGATATCGAGAGGGACACGCGCGGGCTTGCCGACAAGCTCTCCCGCATGGCCCTCGCACGCTAGCGGCGAAGGATACCATCTACGCCAATCCCAAATGGCGCAACGAGAAGGAGGTTGACGATGGACACGTTCCGCGTTCCCGCCGTGCTGTCTATCGCTGGCTCGGATTCGAGCGGCGGCGCCGGCATCCAGGCGGACATCAAGACGATCGCCGCCCATGGGTTGTTCGCCGAGACCGCCATCACGGCACTCACCGCGCAAAACACCACGGGCGTTCGCGACGTGCTGGAGGCGACACCCGAATTCGTCGGCGAGCAGATCGATGCCGTGTTCGAGGACATTCCGCCCGCAGCGGTGAAGATCGGCATGGTATCGTCGGCCGCCATCATCGAGACAATCGCGCAACGTCTCGAGCGCTGGCAGGCCGCAAATATCGTCGTCGACCCCGTCATGGTCGCCACGTCGGGTGCGCGCCTCATCAACGAATACGCCTCGACAGCGCTCACGGGCAGGCTGCTGCCGCTCGCGCGCGTGATCACGCCCAACATACCGGAGGCGACCGCCCTCGCCGGCAGGCCGATCTCCGATGCCGACGAGCAGCAGGCGGCGGCATGCGAGCTCGCCGAGCGTTTCGGCTGCGCCGTCCTCGTTAAAGGCGGCCACGGCGTCGCCGATGCCAACGACGTGCTCGCCGAACCCATGGGCACAGTGGAACCGCGTATCACCTGGTTCACGCACGAGCGCATCGAGACCGAGAACACGCACGGCACCGGGTGCACGCTGTCGTCCGCCATCGCCTGCGGGCTGGCGCGGGGCCTTACGCTCTCCGATGCCGTCGAGCAGGCGAAGGCCTATCTGACCGGCGCCCTCGCCGCGGGCCTCGATCTGGGCCGCGGCTCGGGTCCCGTCGACCATATGTGGCGCCATCGCGGCTGATGGGTTGGATGGGGACGGGTTCGTTTCAACCCGTCCCCGATGGCACGCCGACAGCTGCCCCTAGTCGTCCGCGACCGTCACGCCCAGCAGGCCGACGAGCGCGAGGGTCTGCTCGACGCTCACCTTCGCGCCGCGTAGCTCGCGAAAGTCGCTCGAGAGCACCGGGGCGGCAAACTCGCAGGTCGAAAGGTCGATGCCCGCAAGCGGCGTGCCGAACACGTCGATTCGCGTCAGATCGCATCCGTCGAACTCCGCGCGCTTCAGGCGCGTCCGCTGCATCGCCGCCTCGATCAGGCGCACCGCGCGCATGCACAGCACATCGACGGTGCATTCGGACAGGTTCGCATAGCTCAGGTCGCTCGAGGAGACGGCGACGCCGGCGAGCCGGGCCTGCAGAAGGCGCAGGCCCGGTGCCGAGCAGTCGACCATATCGCAGCGGTTGAGCCACGCCCGGTCCATGGAGCACCGGATGAACCGGCAGCCCTGGAAGCGCACATCGCGAAACGTGCACCCGCTGAAATCGACGCCGTCGAACGTGCAGCCGCGAAACGCCACGGTATCGAACGTCGCCGATTCCGCGTCCTCGTAGGAAAGCTCGAGCCCCACAAACGCCGTGTTACCCACCTGCGCGTCGCCCTCGGCGAACAGGTCGAGCAGCTCCTCGGCATTGATGTGGGCCCCGAGCGCCTCGGGCACCTTGGCGAACGAGGGGACCCGCCGCGCCATTACAGGTACTTCCTCCAGTCGTCCTCCTCCTCGGCGGCCGCCTCCGCCGCAGCATCCGCCGCGGCCTTGGCGCGGGCGGCCTGCATGTCGGAGTAGGACTCGCCGTTTTGCTCGGGGAAGCAGGCGAAGGCGTGCTCGAAGCGCGGGAGGTTGTCGTCGTAGCGGGTCTTGGGGATGGCGAACCAGACCTCCTCGAGCGCATGGGCGCCCGAGGCGAGCTCCGCGCGGAACATCTCGGCGACCGCGCTCGCGTCCCAGCCGAAGGCGCCGCAGCCGTATGCGCCGAGCACGGCCTTCTTGATTCCACGCGCGTCGATGAGGTCGAGCACGAAGCGGATGCGGTCGCGCATGGCGTCCGCAAGGACCTCATCGGAGACCTTGTACTCCGAGCGGGCGCGGCGTGCGTTCGGGGCGGCCGCCACGACCACGTCGGCGTAGGCGTGGATCTTGCCGCGGCCGAAGCGCACGGCGGGCACCACCAGCGCGCGGTTGCGGTACAGTTCGCAGTTGAGGTTGCGGCGACGGTTCTCGGCGTACCAGTCTCCGAACGTCTCGAGGACGTTGCCCAGATAGGACTCGCGGCACAGCGACTGCTCCTGACCGGCCGCACCGCGCGAGAAGCCGCCGGCGGGATTCACGAACGAGGCGAAATCGAGGACCGCGAGATCGCAGAAGGCGGCACGTCCGCGCCCATTTTCCAAGATGACGGCGACGGCATCGGCGTCGACGACGCTCACCTGGGGGACGCGCCCCTCTTCGACCTCATGGGCCGGGGCGCCGTCGTAGCGCACCGTGCCCTGCTGCGCCTGCTCGATTTCCTTCGCATAGCGCGCGGCCATCTGCTCGATGTGCTTTTTCGCCGCGTCCGCGCGCGCCGCCTTACGGGGATTCTCCCTGCGCTCCGCCATACTGCATGCTCCTTTGCCGTACGCATTCGGGATACCTACATGGTGCCTATGATAAACCGTGCGGCGGCGCTTTTGGGACGGGGTCGTTGTCGGCCGTCGGTGCAAATCGGGGACGTACCTGTTGCATGCATGCATGCACGCAACAGGTACGTCCCCGATTTGCACCGACGGCACCGACCCAAATAGCACCATCATGGTATGACGGTGTTGACCGGCCATCCGGGTAGGTCATGGAATGAAACTCCGGTATCATGTCTTGAGTTCTGACCATTTTTCGTCCGCAAACGGTGGTTTCGCCTTGTCCATGGAGTTCTTCATTCCATATATCTGTGTGGCCGCGGCGGCCTTTATCACCACCTATGCCTGCGTACCGCTCGCACGGCGCCTGGCGATCCGCCTGAACGCCGTCGACTATCCCTCCAAGCGCCGCATCAACAAGACGCCCATCCCCCGCATGGGAGGCGTCGCGGTGCTCCTCGGGCTCGTCGCCGCCCTCATCGTCCAGCTCATCGGCACGTGGTACTTCCACTGGCCGCCCGTGCTGATCCCGCACCCGAGCATGAGCATCAACTATCCCCTGCTCGGAGTGTCGTTTCTGCTAATCTTTCTGACCGGCGCGGTCGACGACGTCGTCCAGCTGCGCCCGCGCGCAAAGCTCGCAGGCCAGCTCGTCGCCGCCATCTGCGCCGTCGCGAGCGGCGTGGCCATCAACTCGGTCGTCAACCCGTTCGGAACCGACTACATCCAGCTCGGGTGGCTCTCCTACCCCATCACGGTGATCTACCTCATCGCGTACAGCAACATCATCAACCTGGTCGACGGCCTCGACGGACTCGCCACGGGCATCTCCGCCATCGCCTCGATCTCCATGTTCTCGTTCGCCGTGCTGGCCGGCCGCGTAGACGCCGCGGCGCTCGCCATCGCCCTCATGGGCAGCTGCTTCGCGTTTTTGCGCTACAACTTCCACCCGGCAAGCATCTTTCTCGGCGATTCGGGCGCGCTGCTGCTCGGCTTCGCGCTGGGCACCATCTCGCTGCTCAACGTGTCGCGCACCGCGGCCCTGACCTCGCTCATCATCCCGCTCATCGTCGCGGGCGTGCCCATCATCGACACGTTCTCGGCGATCATCCGCCGCATGCGCGCGCACGTCAGCATCGGTCAAGCCGACAAGGGACACATCCACCACAGACTCATCGAGGAGGGTTACGACCAGCGCCAGGCGGTGCTGCTCATCTACCTGTGGTGCATCCTGCTGTCGCTGGGCGCCGCCGCCATCAACCAGGTCGGCATCGAGCTGCGCATCGTCATCTTCATCGTGCTGCTCGTCTGTTCCATCGCCTTCGCCATGCGCTTGCACCTGTTCGAACCGGTGCTGCGCCACCACTACAACCCCAAAACCCACCAGGATGAGATCGTCACTCCCGACGACCCCGCGTTCGCCGAAGAGGAGCAGTCGCAGCGCGAACTCAAGCGCGAGCACCGCGAGCAGTACCGCGAGAACCTCGGGAAGGTCTTCCATCCGAACAAGCCGAATCGTGACAACAAACGCTAGGAGATCACACATGCCCAACGAACGCAGCTACGAGACCGCCCTCGAGCGCAGCAACCAGATCAGCGCGGACCTCGCGCAGCACCCCCAGAACTACACCATGCTGACCGGCGACCGGCCGACCGGCCGTCTGCACCTGGGCCACTACTTCGGCACGCTCAAGGGCCGCGTCGAGCTCCAGAACATGGGCGTCAACACGAACGTGCTGATCGCCGACTACCAGGTCATCACCGACCGCGACACCACCGAGCACATCCAGGACAACGTCTACAACATGGTCATGGACTACCTCGCCTGCGGCATCGATCCCGACAAGACGATGATCTACGCGCACTCCGCCGTGCCGGCGTGCAACCAGCTCCTGCTGCCCTTCCTCTCGCTTGTGTCCGAGGCCGAGCTGCAGCGCAACCCCACGGTCAAGGCGGAGATGGAGGCCTCGGGCCACGAACTGACCGGCCTTCTGCTCACCTACCCGGTGCACCAGGCCTGCGACATCCTGTTCTGCAAGGGCAACGTCGTGCCGGTCGGCCGCGACCAGCTGCCCCACATCGAGCTCACCCGCCTCATCGCCCGCCGCTTCAACAACCGCTACGGGCGCGTGTTCCCCGAAGTCGACGCCCTGCTGTCCGACACGCCGCTTCTGCCCGGTCTCGACGGGCGCAAGATGAGCAAGTCCTACGGCAACGCCATCTCCATCTCCATGACGGCCGAGGAGACGGCGAAGCGCATCAAGAAGAGCCAGACCGACTCCGAGCGCATGATCACGTTCGACCCCGAGAACCGCCCCGGCGTCTCGGGCCTGCTGTCCACGGCCGCCATCTGCACCGGCCGCTCCGAGGTCGAGATCGCCGCCGAGATCGGCATGGGCGGCTCCGGTCAGCTCAAGAAGTACGTGACCGAGGCCGTGAACAGCTACTTCGCCCCCATCCGCGAGCGTCGCCACGAGTTCGAGAACGATCTCGGCTACGTGAAGGACGTGCTCGCCGAGGGCAACCGCCGCGCCAACGAGATCGCCGAGGCGACACTCGCCGAGGTGCGCGAGGCCATGGGCATGGTGTACTAGCGCGCCTGCAGACACCGGCTTCGGACCCCGTCATGGACGCCTCTTCATGGCGGGGTCCGCGATGCATCCCGTCAGAATCGAGAGGTTGAAGGAGCAGCCGATGTACCGGCTTATCGCAAGCGATATGGACGAGACGTTTCTCGGCGAGGGGCACCGCGTGCCGCCGGCGAACCTCGAGGCGCTCGCCCGCATGCGCGAGATGGGCGTGCTCTTCGTCCCGAGCTCGGGCCGCCCCTACTCCTCCATCATGGACAGCCTGTCCGACATCGACCCCGCGCTGCTGCAGGGCAGCTACGTCATCTCCTACAATGGCGGCTTCATCAACCGCTACGGCGACGATCGCCCGCTTCTGCGCACGGTGATGGACCGCGCGAGCCTCGAGCAGCTGTACCGCTACGCCGTCGAGCACCGCATCTGCATGCACGTCTACACCGAAAGCGGCCGCATCTTCACGCAGTTTCTGAACGAGCTCGAGCGCGGCTACATCGCCAACCTCGCCGGCATCGAGGAGCTCGGCGACGACCAGGACGCCCTCGCGATGGCGGGAGACGAGGAGTTCCCCAAGATCATCTTCATGGACCCCGATTTCGACGCCGTCAAGCGCCTGGGCGAGCGGCTCCGCCCCTCGCTCGATCCCGAGCTCGTCGATATCACGCACTCCTCGAACCGCTACGTGGAGTTCGTCCCCCACGGCGTCAACAAGGGGACGGGCCTCGCCCACCTCGCCGCCATGCTCGGCATCGATATGGCCGAGACCGTCGGCGTGGGCGATTCCGCGAACGACCTGGCCATGATCCAGGCGGCGGGCCTGGGCGTGGGGGTGGCAAACGCCTCGGACGACATCCGCCCCGCCTGCGACCTCATCCTCGACGCCACGGCCGACGACGGGGCCTTTCCGGAGCTGCTGCGCTGCATATCCTGACCGCGACCTCGAGGAGGAACCATGCCGTCCATCCCACCGTTTTGCACCTGCACCGACCACGCATGCGCCTGCCATCCCGCAAACCACGACCGGGGCTGCGCACCGTGCGTCGCCAAGAACCTGCGCCAGCACGAGATTCCCGCCTGCTTCTTCCGCGCCGTCTCCCCCGACAAGCTTCCCGAGGACTCAGACGACTGGTCGTGGGAGAGCTTCGCCCGCCACGTGCAGGCGCACGCCCGATAACCGCACGCGCCCGATACATGAAAGCGCCCCACCATCGACTTGGATGGCGGGGCGCTTTCATGTACAACGTTGATCGCACAGAGGGGAGGGATGCAATCAAACCCGGCGGAGAGATTATTTTTCATCGCCTGTATCTGCTCCGTCGCTGAGTTAACTATAGTAAACTGCCCGGCTGAAGTCCATGACGAAGATGCTCTCCATATCCTCTTCATAAGTTAGCCATGGATAACCATGTGTGGGGACCGACGATGTGGGACAATTCTCGTGCAGCCTGGATGGAAAGGAGCCAGATATGGAGCGAGACGGATTCTTCGCACGCGTCTACGAGACAGTCGAGCAGATTCCCGTGGGCTTCGTGGCGACCTACGGGCAGATCGCCCGTCTCATCGGCGAGCCGCGTCGCGCGCGCTACGTCGGCTACGCCCTGCATTCGAATCCCCATCCGGGCGAGATCCCCTGCCACCGCGTGGTCTTTTCCGACGGGCGCATCTGCGAGGGGTTCGCGTTCGGCGGCCCTGAGGTGCAGCGCGCCCTCCTTGAAGACGAAGGGGTCGTCTTCCGCGACGAGACGCATGTCGACCTCAAGGCGTGCAGGTGGCCTGCGGGGCTGTAGGAAAGCACTGATCACCATCTTTCGCGCCGCGCCGCGGGAACGCGCCTGGAGGCCGTCGTATCCGCCCGTGTGCGAAACCGCACCTTGGTAAAAGATTTTACCAAGGTGCGGGGGCACCCCGTTTTGAATTTGGTATCAATTCGTAGGCCAGAAGGGCCGCACGGGGGCGGATCGAGGGCCCCTCCCGGAGCCTACGGAATCGGCTGGCCAAAGAAACCGCAGGTCACAGGCTTGTCAGATATGGCCGCTTTCCATCCGTACTTGCCGAATTGATACCATATTCATTTTCAAGAATCATTGGCCCCCTCTTTCCTGGTGTTTTGCGGTGCGGTTTTCCCACCGTGCGCATACGGGCACCGAGATCCGACCTCAGCGTGGCACCAAACGCACGTCGACTCCCCCGCAACAATCGCCGGAGGCCGCGCTTCGTGCGTATGGCTAAGAACGCTCTCCTCGCGCCGACCGCTCCACCTTTCTCCTCGTCGGCGTCGGACCCAAGAACAGCGGCACGGCAATGCGCGTATAGAGCGCGAGCCAGATCAGCGAGGCGCAGAACCCGCCGATCACGTCGGAGGCGTAGTGCACGCCCAGATAGATCCTGCTGATCCCGATCATGAGGATGATGAGGGAGAAGGCCGCCGAGAACAGCATGCGACGGCGCCTGTCGTCCTCGTAATGCCAGACCAGCCACACGAGCAGGCCGAAAAACGCGCACGCCGCCATGGAGTGTCCCGAGGGGAAGCTGAACCCATGCTCGACCACGAGGTTGATGCCTTCGGGCCGCGGCCTCTGCACGAGCGCCTTGATACCGAGGTTCAGCAATGCAACCAGGCCGACATTGAGCGCGCAGCACCATCCGGGGCGCTTGCCCGGCGCGAACGCCGCGATCACCAGCAGCATGGCGACGATCACCAGCGGTGTCGCCAGGGCCGAGAAGGCCTCCATGATAGGCGTGAGCCAATCGGCGCGCAGGTGCTCCACGATCAGCCAGCGCGCAAGCGCGTCGATGTGCATGAGCTCGCCTTCGAGCACCTCCGCAAGCAGCAGCATGAAGACCGCGAGGCATACGAGCACCAGCACGAGCACGCGGTTTTCAACCAACAGGGCCGCAAGCCTCTTTGCCGTGCCATGAGTACGCTCGGCACCTTCCTGTCCGGACCCCATGCGATCCATTCGCATCTCCCCTCAACGCGTTTGCGGCATTGTACCCACCAGACCCCTCCCCTGTCCGCGCATCATCGTTCCCGCACAACGCCGCCCCGGCGCGCAGGGCGCGAAGCAGCCGGTTTGACTTTTGTCCACGCAAGCCTCTATTATCGAACATGTGTTCAGTTTGAGCGATTCGAGCGGAGGAGAAACGGTGGCGAGGCGCGAAGGCGAAGACAAAACCTACCTGTGCATCGACCTCAAGACGTTCTACGCCTCCGTCGAATGCGCCGACCGCGGGCGCGACACGCTCACCTGCAACCTCGTGGTGGCCGACCCCGACCGCGGGCGCACGACCATCTGCCTCGCGGTCTCGGCCGCCATGAAGAAGCTCGGCGTGCGCAACCGCTGCCGCGTGTTCGAGATCCCCGAGGGCATCGACTACATCATGGCCAAGCCGCGCATGCGCCACTACATGGAGGTCTCCGCGCAGATCTACGGCATCTACCTCGAGTTCGTCAGCGCCGACGACATCCACGTGTACTCCATCGACGAGTGCTTCATCGATGCGACTCCCTATCTGGCCCTGTACCACAAGACCGCCCGCGAGTTCGCGCGCGAGCTCATGGACGCCGTGTTCACGCGGTGCGGCATCCGCGCCACCGCGGGCATCGGCACCAATCTGTTCTTGGCCAAGGTGGCGCTCGATATCACGGCGAAGCACGTCAGCGACGGCATCGGGTACCTCGACGAGGAGCTGTTTCGCGAGCAGATCTGGCGGCATCGGCCCATCACCGACATCTGGGGCATCGGGCCGGGCATCGCGGCGCGCCTCGCCAAATACGGCGCGGCCGACCTGATGGGCGTGGCCGCGCTCGACGATGCGCTCCTGTACCGCGAGTTCGGCGTGACGGCCGAGTACCTGATCGACCACGCGCAGGGCATCGAGCCGTGCACCATCGCCGAGATCCACGCCTACGTGCCCGAGGCGACCTCCATCGCAAGCGGCCAGGTGCTGCCGCGCAACTACAGCTACCGGGAGGCGCGCACGGTGCTGCGCGAGATGGTCGACACCTCGGTGCTCGACCTCGTGGCGAAGCGCGCCGTATGCGACGGCATCTCGCTGTACGTGGGATATGCGAGCGATGCGCGCGACCTGGCGCGGATCGGGGCGAGCGGGAGCGCGCGGGTGACCGACAGCTGCGGGCAGGTTCTGTCTCTTATACACATCTAGATGTGTATAAGAGACAGCAGGATGGGGGCACCGGTCAGCTCAAGAAGTACGTGACCGAGGCCGTGAACAGCTACTTCGCCCCCATCCGCGAGCGTCGCCACGAGTTCGAGAACGATCTCGGCTACGTGAAGGACGTGCTCGCCGAGGGCAACCGCCGCGCCAACGAGATCGCCGAGGCGACACTCGCCGAGGTGCGCGAGGCCATGGGCATGGTGTACTAGCGCGCCTGCAGACACCGGCTTCGGACCCCGTCATGGACGCNAGACGTGGAGTTCGCCGGCGACGAGGTCCGCGTCTTCAAGGTCCCGGCGAAATCCGATGGGGCGACCCTGCTGTTCGATCCGCGCGAAGTCGACTTCGTGGAGAGCGTGAACCGCGCCAAAAACGGCACCGTGCGCGGCAAACGGGCCTACGGATATGCAGAGGCCTCGCGCAAGCTGGGAGAACGCACCAACTCGTTCAAGCGCCTGATGGCCCGCTTCGACGCGCTCTTTGACGAGATCGTCGACCCCTCGCGCCCCATCAAACGCATCAACATCGGCTTCGGGGGGCTGCTGCCGGAGGAGTTCGCGACGATCGACCTGTTCACCGACGTGCAGGCCGAGCAGACCGAGCGCAACCTCGCCGAGGCGGTGCTCGCCGTCCGCGACCGCTACGGGAAAAACTCCCTGCTGCGCGGCACGAGCTACAAAGACGAGGCCACCGGACGGAACCGCAACGAGCAGGTGGGAGGACACCATGCCTGATATATCGGATACGAAGCGCGTGCCCTCGCCCTGGGGGGACCTCGAGTTCACGCCCGTCGAGGACGCGGGCCGCGCCCCCTCGCTCGAACGGGGCGACGGACGTCCCCAGCGCCGCGCGGACGGCCGGCCGCGGGCGAGCCGTGCCGCGCAGTTCATGCCGTTTGCCGCCCTGACCGGCTATTACGATCTGGTGCGGGAGCAGGAGCGCATCGTCGAGCCGCGCCACGAGCTGACCGAGGAGGAGGCCGATGAGCTGTCGCGTACCATCATGCAGGTGCGCCGCGGCGACCTGGTGCGCATCACGTACTACGATCGCGGCGGCTACAAGACGCGCGCGGGTGTCGTGAACGCCATCGAGCCCGAACGCCGGCGCCTGCGCCTCGGCACCGACACGATCCCCTTCGACGACATCTGGAAGCTCCTGCGCGCATAGGGGCGCCACGAGAGAGGGGCACAAAAGGCGCGCCCGGGTCGCATTGGCGCGACCCGGGCGCCGCATGAATCAGTCGACGGCTCTCCGATAGCGGGAAACGGGAGGCAAACGTCCCGTGTATGCCCCCGAGCATCATCCCTTAATATTTTGTTATAGGAGCCTTATCAGTGACGCCATAGTATTCGAAACACGTCGAACCGCAGCAGCACTTATCAGGGGGTTCCAACCCCGGAACAATACGGCCGCACCGACAGCACTTCCAGAGAGGAGCTGCGGTGTAGACACTCTCTGGATAGGGCTGAGGAGTCGTGCCTCCCCCGGACGCGTCTAAAAGGGCCTCATCGGGGATCTCTGCGAAGCCGCCGCCGACCCCCCCTGATTCTTATTGAGCTTCTCCTCCATGATCAACCTCGTCTCTCGCAGGTTCCTCGTACCGCCCGGATGACATATCCGCCCCGGACCACGCCCCCATCCTAGCACGGCCACCGGCCGCCATCCGTCGCGACGGGAGCGGGCGCGTCGGTTCCGGGAACGGATGCGCGACACCTGTCAGATGACCCATTACAGTTTGATCACGTAGTAGCCTGCGTCGCGCACAGCCGCCTCGTACGCGGCCTCGTCGATCGGGTGTTTCGACCGCACGTGCGCGGTCTTGGAGCCGAGATCCACCGTGGCCCAGGTGCCGGCGATCCCGTTCAGCGCATGGGCCACGTTGTCGGCGCAACCCTGGCAGCTCATGCCTCCGATGGGCAGATCGATCTCATACGGGTAATGCGTCTCGTCGGTATCCGTGACCTTGACCGCCCGCACCGCGCGGCCCTCGTTGCCCTCCGTGCAGCAGCTCTGCCCCCTGGTGAGGCCGCCGACCGCGCGTCGAACGCCCGCGACAAGGCCGATCGCGACGACGATGAACACGATGATGTTGCCCGGCGTGAAGATGTCTCCCATAGCTCCCCTTTTCCGCGCAGGACGCGCATGCATGCGCAATAGATAGGCCGTCACAGCCACTATAGCGCGTTTTCGTCATAAGTTCGATAAAGTTGACTTTTTTCTTGACCTGCGAGCTCCTTCGCTATAAGTTTGCTATTGGAAACTTTCATCAGCCGCAGGGTAGACGGGAGCAGCCATGACCAGGACCATCGATTCTCTATCCCTCGAACGAGCCATCGTGCGTCATTGCTCGCCTACGCTCGCCGCGCTCAAGCCGGCAAGCCTTTTCACCTTCCCCGGCAACTTCGTCGACGCTCCCGACAGCCAAAAGCATCGCCACGCCCTGGCGGAAGCGATAACAGCATGCGAACAACAGCTGGCGAGCGCCGGCATCACGGTGCGCGTGCTCGCATGGCGAACCTGCGGCGCGCTCGTCTACGTGTACCGTCCTGCCGAGCTGGCGGCCTACCTGTCCGATCGACGCGCATCCCGCCTTCTCGGAGCCCTGGGATACGACACGTCTTCGCTCGATCGCTGCATCGGGGTGCTCGCCGGCAAGCTGCAGGCCATGGACCCCGGCAGCAGGCAGGCAGCGCGCGAAACCCCCTGCCCATGCACATCATCCGGATGCAGCAAGGATTTCCCCCACGAGATGGGCCTGTTTCTGGGATACCCCTACGAGGACGTTGTCGGCTTCATCCAGCATCGGGGACGCGATTACCTCGCCGTGGGCATGTGGAAGGTCTACACCGACCTCGAACGCGCGCTCGCGACATTCGAGCGCTTCAAGCGGTGCGCCGCAGCCAGCATGCGCGCCCACCAAAACGGCAGCAGCCTCGCGCAGCTCGCCGTCGCAACCAGGTAACCGTCCGGAGCTTACCGGACCCGATAGAAAGGATACATCCATGAGTAAGATCGCAGTCATTTTCTGGAGCGGCACCGGCAACACCGAGGCCATGGCCAACGCGGTTGCCGAGGGTGCAGCATCCAAGGGAGCCGAGGTCGAGACCGTCCAGGCGGCAGATTTCAGCGCAACCAACGTCTCCGGCTACGACGCCCTCGCTTTCGGCTGTCCGGCCATGGGCTCCGAAGAGCTCGAAGAGGGCGAGTTCCAGCCCATGTGGGACGACGTCAAGCCCGAGCTCGGCGACAAGAGGATCGCCCTGTTCGGCAGCTACGACTGGGGCACGGGCGAGTGGATGGACACCTGGCGCGAAGACGCCGAGGACGCCGGCGCCAACGTGGTCGACACGCTCATCGTGAACAACGAGCCCGATGACGAGGGCCTCGCCTCCTGCGCAGAGCTCGGAGCGGCGCTCGCGTAGCATATCCGCAAAGACGCCGATCACCCGCCTCGGCGCACCATGTGCCACCCCTCCTCAAGCCCTGCCGACGCGACTCGCGGCAGGGCTTTTTGCGTTCCGCCAAGGGTACAATTGGACATGACGGTTCAGACGAATCGCCGCGGCCCGTCAGACGCGGCCCGGCATCTGAACCGAATGCAGAACAGAGAGGGGAACTATGGACGATACCAAGCGCGCAGCCCATCGCGCCACGGCGCAAACCGTCATCAAGAATCTCAAACGCCGCAACATGGAAGGCTACTACTGCGACACCGCGGCCGAAGCCGTCGAGCTGGTGTGCGGCATGATCCCCGCAGGCGACTCCATCACCTGGGGCGGCAGCGTCACCTTCACCGAATCGGGCATGAAGGCCGCGCTCGAGGCGGGCGATTGGCGCCTGCTCGACCGCACGACAGCCACCACGCCCGAGGAGAAGCGCGAGATGTGGCGCGACCGCTCGAGCGCCGACTGGTTCTTCATGAGCACGAACGCGCTGACCATCGGCGGCGAGCTCGTCAACATCGACGGCAACGGCGACCGCCTGGCGCTGCTCGTCCACGGACCGGCGCACGTCGTCGTGCTGGTCGGCATGAACAAGCTCGTGGCCGACGTCGACTCCGGCATCAAGCGCATCCGCACGACGACCTGCCCGCTCAACGCGTCGCGCCTGCACACCGCGACCCCGTGCGAGACCAACGGCATCTGCGGCAGGTGCCATGCCGAGCGCTGCATGTGCTGCGAGGCGGTCATCACCCGCCATTCCCGCCACGATGGGCGCATCAAGGTCGTCCTCATCGGCGAGGATCTCGGCTACTGATATAGACATCACGGCATCAGGCATTACACGTCCTCGAAAGGAACGACTGTGAACGATTTTAGGTTCTACTCCCCCACGCGCTTCGTCTTCGGCCGCGGCGTGACCGACCGCGCAGGCGACGAGATCGCCAAGCTCGGCTTCAAGCGCGCCCTGCTCGTCTTCGGCCAGGGTTCCGTGGTCCGCACCGGAACGCTCGACCGCGTCAAGGCATCGCTGGATGCCGCCGGCGTCGCCCACGCCGAGCTCGGCGGGGTGAGGCCCAATCCCGAGATCACCTCGGTGCGCGAGGGCATCGCGCTGGCGCGTGAGTTCGAGGCGGACATCGTCGTGCCCGTTGGCGGCGGATCGGCCATGGACGCCGCGAAGGCCATCGCGCTCGGAGCCGTCTACGACGGCAATGCGTGGGATTTCTGGCGCAAGCGCGCCACGCCGACCGACCATCTGCCGCTTGCGTGCGTGGTCACCATTCCCGCATCGGGATCCGAGGCGTCCAACTCCTGCGTCATCAGCAACGACGAAGAGCATCTCAAGTGCGGCCTCAACACCGACCTCAACCGCCCCGTGCTCGCCATCATGGACCCCGAGCTCACCTTCACCCTGCCCCCGTACCAGACGGCAGCGGGCGTCACGGACATGATCGCCCACATCATGGAGCGCTTCTTCTCCGGCCAGCCCGCGGTGGACGTCACCGACAACATCGCCTGCGGCATGATCCGCGCCGTCATGGACGCCGCGCCGCGCGTCATGGAGGATCCGAAGGATTACGACGCGCGCGCGAACATCATGTGGGTGGGCACCCTCGCGCACAACGGCCTGGCGGGCCTCGGCCTGGGCGTTCCGGGCGGTCGCGACGGCGACTGGACCTGCCACGGCCTCGAGCACGAGCTGTCGGCATTCGATCCCAAGATCACGCACGGCGCCGGCCTCGCGGTCATCTTCCCCGCCTGGATGCGCTATGTCTGGCGCGAGCATCCCGAGCGCTTCCTCGCGTTCGGAGAGCAGGTGTTCGGCATCGAGCCGGTCGATCCCGCAGTCGACGACCTCTCCGATGTCGACGAGGAGATCACGCCCGAGCGCGCCATCGAGGACGCCGTCGAGGCGACCATCGACGAGCTGCAGGACTTCTTCGTCTCCCTCGGCATGCCGCGCACCCTGTCGGAATTCGGCATGACCGAAGACGACATCGAAAAGCTCATGCCCGGCCTCTCCATCAACCGCGGCGAGCTGTTCGGCTCCTTCAAGAAGCTGACGCTCGACGACGCACGCGCCATCTATCGGAGCGCGCTGTAGGGATACCGCTGTCGGTTATCGCAATCGCGATGCCCGTCGGAACAGGGCGGCCGGGCCTGTGCCCGCCGCCCTTTTTGCTGAGCTGCGCTATCGATATCCGTTGAGGCACTTGTCCTGCCGCCCCGACCGTGCGACGCTTATGCGCCCCAGGGAACCACCGACCAACCGCCCTCCGCGCGCCCGCGGAATGAATCGGCCGGTGGTTCCCGAAGGCTCCCGAACTGTGCACATGCGTTTTTGAGGAAAGAGCTGCCATGGCATCCTTGCATCGAACCGTCACCCGCCGCGCCGTCCTCGCCGCCGGCGCCTTGATGGCGCTCAGCGCAGGATTGGGCGGTTGCGGCGGGAGCTCGGCCGCACCGCAGCAGGGCGATCCGAGCGATGGCAGCTCCCCGAACATCTCACCGGATATAGCGGAGGTGACGGACGGCCCCGTGCAGCCGGGGCCCTCATCCACACCGACGCGCCCCGAGCAGACGCTTGCCGCCATGACGCTCGAGCAGAAGGTCGCCCAGCTGTTCTGCGTGACTCCCGAGCAGCTCACCGGCGCCTCGGTCGCCACGGTCTCGGGCCCCATGACCGCCGACGCGCTCGCGCGCATCCCCGTCGGCGGGCTCGTCTATTTCTCCCACAACATCGTGGGCGACCGGCAGCTGCGCGACATGCTCGCCGGCGCCGACCGACTGAGCCGTGCATCGGGCGCCGGCGTGGGCGCCTTCCTGTCCGTCGATGAGGAGGGCGGCCCGCTCGTCGCGCGCGTCGCCAACTCCGGCCTGTTCGATGTCCCGACCTTCCCCAACATGAGCGAGATCGGGGCGACCGGCGACGCGTCGCGCGCGGCCGAGGTCGGATCCACGATCGGCGGATATCTCGCCGGCATCGGGTTCAACCTCGACTTCGCCCCCGATGCGGACGTGCTCACCAACCCCGACAACCCCGTCATCGGCCCGCGTTCGTTCGGCAGCGATCCCCAGCTCGTCGCGCAGATGGTCGCAGCGCAGGTCGAGGCGATGCTCGCCGTGGGCGTCGCGCCCTGCGTGAAGCACTTCCCAGGGCACGGCGACACCATGGGGGACTCCCATACCGGGGCGGTCTATACCGAGCGCAGCAGAGACGAGATCGAGGCCTGCGAGTTCGAACCGTACCGAGCGGCCATCGAGGCGGGCGTGCCCATGGTGATGGTCGGGCACATCGAGACGCCCAACTTTGCCGCCGACGGGCTGCCCGCCTCGCTCTCCCCCATCATGATGGGCGACGTGCTGCGCGGCGAGCTCGGCTTCGACGGCATCATCATCTCGGATTCGTTTTCCATGGGCGCCATCACGCAGCGCTTCACGCCCGACGAGGCCGCCGTGCAGTTCTTCGCTGCCGGAGGCGACATGCTGCTCATGCCGGCGGATCTCACGCTCGCCTACAACGGCGCGCTCGAGGCGATCGGAGGCGGCGTGCTGACCGAAGCGCGCATCGATGAGAGCGTGATGCGCATCTTGAACGTCAAGGACGACCTCGGCCTGCTTCCATAGGAAGGCATCCGTCCGCCATCGGGGGCCTTCCGAATCCGCTTACTGCTGAAGAGCCCGAAGCCGCTCGATCTCCTCGGCGTATCCGGGAAGCTCGTTGGGCGTCTCCAGAATGAACGGCAGGTCGCGCAGGGCGGGATGCGAGACGATGCGCGCGAACACGTCGTCCCCTCCTCCGAGCTCGGCTGCGCCCAGGTACCCCTCCCCGATCTTGGCGTGGCGGTCCTTATGCGCCCCGCACGGGTTCTTCGAGTCGTTGATGTGCACGGCGCGCAGGCGCGGAAGGCCGATGATGCGGTCGAAGTCCGCAATCACGCCGTCGAGATCGTGGATGATGTCGTACCCGCCGTCGCTCACATGACAGGTATCCAGGCACACCCCCAGATGCTCCGCAAGGCGCGGCGAGCGCTCCTCGACGCCCTCGATGATGACCGCAATCTCCTCAAACGTGCGTCCGACCTCGGTGCCCTTGCCCGCCATCGTCTCCAGCAGCACCGTGGTGCGCATGTTCTCGAACATGACCTGGCAGAGGGTCTCGACGATCAAATCGATACCAACCTCGGCGCCCTGCCCCACGTGCGAGCCGGGATGGAAGTTGTAGTAGTTGCCCGGAAGCGCCTCCATGCGCTGCAGATCCTCGGCCATCGCCTCGAGCGCGAACTCGCGCGCCCGCTCCTTTGCAGAGCAGGGATTGTACGTGTAGGGGGCATGCGCCACGAGGGGCCCGAACGCGTGCTCGTCGAGGATGCGCTGCAGGGCGGCGACATCGTCCAGATCGAGCTCCTTGACCGATCCCCCTCGCGGATTGCGCGTGAAGAACGCGAAGGTGTTTGCGCCGATGGACAGCGCGGTCGCACCCATGGCCTCGAAGCCCTTCGTCGTGGACAGATGGCACCCGATAGTAAGCATTCCAACTCCATTTCTCAGTCAAGACGGCGCGCCCATTGTACGCCACAACCGAAGGCGGCGGCAGGCTGGGCAGCGCCTTCCTCATCACGGTGGCCGTCGCATCTCGCCAAGCGGGATGGGTTGAAATGAACCCGTCCCCAATCAACCGCCAAGCGGGACGGGCTGAAATGAACCCGTCCCCGAGCACCCCAAAAAACGTGTATATCGAGTTTGGTGCGATTTTTAGGTGCCCTTCGCCCACATGCGCCGCACCCCTCGGCATTTGCCCAGTTGTTTCCTGCGGAAATGCTGAGGGGTGTAGCGATGGTGGGGAAATGGGCCTCAAAAATCGCACCAAACTCAGCCTACTCTCCCTGTGGGTTTTGCCCGAAGCGGATTTTTATGCAGTTTCGGCACGGGAATATGCAGCAACGTCGCCTACGGCGCCGCGCGCACTCCTTCAAGCTCGAGCAGCGCCCGCTTGCGGTCGAGCCCTCCCGCGTATCCCGTGATCGAGCCGTCAGCGCCCACCACGCGATGGCAGGGCACGATGATCGAAACCGGGTTGCGTCCGACCGCGCCGCCAACGGCACGCGCCGAGGTCCGCATGCCGAAGCGCCGTTCGAGCTCCTGCGCGAGCTGCCCGTACGTCGTCGTCTGCCCGTACGGGATCTCGGCAAGCAGACCCCAGACGCGGAGCTGGAAATCCGATCCCATCAGATGGAGCCGCGGCACCTCGTCCGGCACCTCTTTGGCGAAATACCGATCGAGCCAAAAGCACGCGCCGTCGAGCGCACGACACGCCTCACGGGAGGCAGCCAGATCGCCCCCGCCGTCCTCGCCCAAACGACGGCGCGTCGACCCGAATTCGCCAAGATGCTTCTGCCCCTCGAACCACACGCCGGCAAGCCCCAGCTCGTCCGCCGCGAGCAGCAAAGGGCCCAGCGGCGAGTCGTAGGTCCGCTTCTGCATGGACATCGCTACCCCTTTCGTGATTTGGGTGCCCAGTCGCGCATGCCCGGTATGGCGCCGCCCGCGATGGCCCACAGATACAGGCTCGCCACGCTGCCATACGGGCTGTAGCGGCGCCGATACTTCGCGAACAGCTGCGGGGTGATGCGCCGATGATGGTAGAGCATCCTCATGCCGCGCTGGATGGCTAGATCGTCAAAGGAGAGCACGTCGGGCCGCTGCAGGCAAAACAGCAGGATCATCTCTGCCGTCCAGCGGCCGACCCCCTTGAGCGACACGAGCGCCGATATCGCCTGCTCATCGGGCAGCGCCGCGACCGCATCGAGGTCGAACGAGCCCTCCTGCACCCGTTCGGCGAAATCGAGCAGGTAATCGGCCTTGCGAAACGAGATCCCCAGAGCCTGGAGCCCGTCGCGGCCGGCGTCGAGCACATGCGCGGCGTCCACGGCACCCAGCCGCTCCCGCATACGACCCCAGATGGTCGCCAGTGCCTTCGTCGAGATCTGCTGCCCGACGATCTGGTGCACGACCGACGAGAACAGGTCGTCATCGACCTCGCGCTCGACGGGACCGATGGCGTCGATCGCCTCGGCCAGCCGCACGTCGCGCGACCGCAGATACGCAAGCTCGGTCTCCCCGTAGGCAAAGCAGGCCATCGAAGCCTCCGTTCACGCAGCATGCCCCAAGGAGGCACCGGTCACGTGCGTTCGCGCCGGTCGGCCCCGCGGCACGGCGGATGCGGACGAAGGCGCGGCGCGAAATGAATCGCTCGGTGTTCCCCAAGGCGTCAACCTGCAACCATTGTCGCACGAAAACGCCCGCGCAGCCGCCTCGGCCGCGCGGGCGCGTCCCCGTTTTCATCAAAGGTCGCCGTGGCCTCACGCCGCGTGCGTCGCGACGCCTCGGCAGTGCGGGCGCGCTCTACGAGCGCTCGGCGATCTCGAGCACGAGGCGCTCGGTCTTCTCCCAGCCCAGGCACGCATCGGTAATGGATTTGCCGAACACGCCGCCGTCGATGGGCTGGTTGCCGTCTTCCAGGTAGCTCTCGACCATGAAGCCGCGCACGAGCCGGCCGATCGCCGGCGCGCGGCGAGCGGAGTCGAGCACCTCCTTCATGATGCGAATCTGCTCGAGCGGGCGCTTGCCGGAGTTGTCGTGGTTGCAGTCGATGATCGCCGCGGGATGGGCGAAGTTGTCCTCCGTGTACTTGGCAGCCAGGCGCTCCAGGTACTCGTAGTGGTAGTTGGGATAGTTGAGCCCGTCCTCACCGATGTAGCCGCGCAGCACGGCGTGGGCGAGCGGGTTGCCCGTCGTCTCGACCTCCCAGTTGCGGAACAGGAAGGTCTGCGGCTGCTGGGCCGCGTAGATGGAGTTGAGCATGACGTCGGTCGATCCGCCCGTCGGGTTCTTCATGCCCACGGGCATGGGGACGCCGGAAGCGACGAGACGATGCTCCTGGTTCTCGACCGAGCGCGCGCCGACCGCGATGTATCCGAGCAGGTCGATCAGGTACTGGTAGTTCGAGGGGTAGAGCATCTCGTCGGCCGTGAACATGCCCGTCTCCTCGACCACGCGCAGATGCATGCGGCGAATGGCCTTGACGCCCTCGAGCAGATTGGGCGCCCCCTCGGGATCGGGGTTGTGGAGGAGCCCCTTGTAGCCTGTACCCTTCGTGCGCGGCTTGTTGGTGTAGACGCGCGGGATGATCACGAAGCGGTCGCGCACGCGGTCGGCGAGCTTGGCGAGACGCGTCACGTATTCGAGCACCGAATCCTCGCGATCGGCCGAGCACGGGCCGATGATCAGCAGGCGGCGCGGATCGCGGCCGGTGAGAACGTCTGCGACCTGCGCATCGAAGTCCGCCTTCTTGCCCGCCATGTCCGCAGAAAGCGGCATCTCCTCGCGAATCTCCTTGGGGATAGGCAGCAGACGCTTGAACTTCATTGACATGGTCGGCACTCCTTTTTCACATCATCGGCAACACATATAGGGGCGATTATCCCCTGCCCCAACCGTCGCGGAAAGTCCCCTTGACGCACGAAATCGAAATGTTAATAATTCTCTTCCCCGCAACCGCATACCTGCGGCGTTCGACCGCTGGGCAACCGCCCTGTTTCCGATTGGTTACCGCTTGTTCGACACCACGCGGACCGGCGCGTGCCTCGGGTACAACCATGTGCAGGCAGGCACTACGGACATGAAAGGGCATCTTCATGGATACCAATCAGTTTGAGATCCACACCAACGCCGTCCGCTACGTCGACGCGCAGGGCAACACGCTGGCCGAGGTCACGTTCCCCGCACGCGACGCGAATACCGTCGATATCAACCACACGTATGTGGACGAATCGCTGCGAGGCCAGGGCATCGCGGGACAGCTTCTCGCCAACGTGGCCCAAGAGCTCGAGGAGACGGGCCGACGCGCCTACGCGAGCTGCTCGTACGCCGCGCAGTGGTTCGCCAAGCATCCCGAGAAGGCAGCACTGCTCGCCTCGTAGCGCGCGGGGCAGCCGATGGGTTGGAACGAACCCGTCCCCACATGACCCATTCTTAAGGAAAACGGGCCGCACTTGAGGCGGCCCGTCTTCATGTTATTCGATCAGCATCGCGTCGCCGAAGCTGAAGAAGCGGTAGCGCTCCTTGATGGCCTCGGCGTAGGCATCCATGATCTGGTCGCGCGTGGCGAGCGCCGACACGAGCATCATGAGCGTCGAGCGCGGCACGTGGAAGTTCGTGATCAGCGCGTCGACGACATGGTAGGTCGACCCCGGCATGAGGTAGAGGTTCGTCGTGGCGTCCGCGCGCACCGTGATGTCGCCGCGGCCCAGCGTGTCCGCACCGTCCTCGCGACCCTCGAAATAGCGGGCGACCACGGGCGGCTCAGATGCCGGCGCCTCGGCATCGAACGCGCTCTCGAGCGAGCGCACCGCCGTCGTGCCCACCGCGATGACGCGATGCCCCGACGCCTTGGCCTCGTGCACCGCCTCGACGACCTCGGTCGGCACGTGGTAGCGCTCGGTATGCATGACGTGCTGCGTGGGGTCGTCCTCCTCCACCAGGCGGAACGTGTCGATACCGACCTCGAGCTCCACGGCCACGAACCTAGCGCCCTTCGCCTCGATGCGCTCCATGAGCTCAGGGGTGAAGTGCAGGCCGGCCGTAGGCGCCGCCGCGGAATGCTCCTCCTTCATGGCGTACACGGTCTGGTACTTCTCGGGATCGCCCTGGTAGTCGGTGATGTAGGGCGGCAGCGGCACATGGCCCGCGGCATGGATCGCCTCGTCGAGCGTGCGGGACGCCCCCTGTGCGTTCTCGCCCTGCGGGGCGAACCGGACCAGGCGGCCGCCGCGGCTCTCGGGCACGAAGTCGACGACCTCGCCCGTGAGCACGACCGGCGCCGTCTCGGGCGCGTGCAGGCCGCCCGCGCGGTACTCGATCACCGCCCCCGGCTTCAGGCGCTTGCCGGGGTTGACGAGGCACTCCCACACATGGCCGAGCGCATCGATGTCCTCGCGACGGCGCAGCAGCAGCGTCTCGGCCACGCCGCCCGTCTTGGCCTTGCGTCCGACCAGGCGCGCCGGCATGACGCGCGTCTTGTTGATGACGAGCACGTCGCCGGGCTCGATATAGTCGATGATGTCGCGGAAGACCCTGTGCTCCACGGTCCCGCCGTGGGACAGGGCGATGCGCCCGTCGCCTTCCCGCACCTGTCCGCAGCGGTCGAGCACAAGCAGGCGGCAGCTGTCACGCGGCTCGGCCGGGGCCTGGGCGATCAGCTCTTCGGGCAGGTTGTAATCGAAATCATCGGTTCGCATGGGATGAAAGCTTTCTTCTTGCTGCCGTATCGGGTACGGCGGATGACCAACGTTGCTATCCTAGCGCAACGCACGGCGGGGCACAGGCCCTCCCCCATATCCACGCAGGCGCTGCACATGGGAGCGGATGCGATGCGCCGCGAGCCCTGCATCGTGCAAATCGGGGACGTACCTGCTGCGTGCAAAAATGCACGCAGCAGGTACGTCCCCGATTTGCATGCCGGGCCACCCGCCAAGATGGCCCGGTCGGCGCCCTCCTAGAACGTCACGTTGCCGAACTCCGAAAGCTCGAGGTCGGGGTTGTGCTCAAAGGCCCAATCGACGTTCCACGGGCTCGTAAACAGCAGCAGCTTGCCGCCGCGCATGTCCTCGACGCGCAGCGTGTCGCGCGTAAGGTTCAGGCTCTTGATGTCGACCTGGCCGGGCTCGTTGGCGATCCAGCGGATGTCGGTGTAGCCGAGGGGCTGGCGGCGCACCTCGACATGGTACTCGCTCTTCAGGCGCTGCTCGAGGACCTCGAACTGCAGCTCGCCGACCACGCCCACGATCACGCTCTCCATGCCGGCGCCGAGCTCGCGGAAGATCTGGATGGCGCCCTCTTGGGCGAGCTCTTCCATACCCTTCACGAACTGCTTGCGCTTGAGCGTGTCGACCTGCGACACGCGCGCGAAGTGCTCAGGCGCGAACGTGGGGATTCCCGCGTACTGCACGCGGCACGAGGTGCTGCAGACGGTGTCGCCGATGGAGAACATGCCCGGGTCGAACAGGCCCACGATGTCGCCGGCGTACGCCTCGTCCACCGTCGCGCGGTCATCGGCCATCATCGCCGTGCCCGTGGCCAGCTTGATCTTGCGGTTGCCCTGCATATGCCACGCGTCCATGCCGCGCTCGAACTTGCCCGAGCAGATGCGCACGAAGGCGATGCGGTCGCGGTGGTTCTTGTCCATGTTGGCCTGGATCTTGAACACGAAGCCCGAGAACGCCGAGGTCTCCGGCTCCACCGGCTCGCCGGTGAGCGCGTCGGTGTGGGCGGACGGCGCGGGCGCCAGGCGCAGGAAGTCCTTCAAAAACGGCTCCACGCCGAAGTTCGTGAGGGCCGACCCGAAGAACACCGGCGAGAGCTTGCCGGCGCGCACGGCGTCGAAATCGAACTCGTCGGCGGCGCCGTCGAGCAGCTCGATGTCGTCCATGAGGTTGCGGTGGTTCTCGGCGCCGATGAGCTCGTCGAGCGCGGGGTCGCCGAGCTCCGCCTCGATCTCGTTGACCTTCTTGGACGCGTTGGCGCGCCCGTCGCCCTCGAAGGCCAGCACGTGACGGCTCGCGCGGTCGAACACGCCGCGGAAGTTCTTGCCGTTTCCGATCGGCCAGTTCATCGGGCACGTGCCGATGCCCAGCACGTTCTCGATCTCCTCCATGAGCTCGAACGGGTCGCGCGTCTCGCGGTCGAGCTTGTTCACGAACGTGAAGATGGGGATGCCGCGCAGGGCGCAGACGCGGAAGAGCTTCACGGTCTGCGCCTCGACGCCCTTGGCACCGTCGATAACCATGACCGCGGAGTCCGCCGCCATGAGCGTGCGGTAGGTGTCCTCGGAAAAGTCCTGGTGGCCCGGGGTGTCGAGGATGTTCACGCAGCAGCCGCCGTAGGTGAACTGCAGCACCGACGAGGTGACCGAGATGCCGCGCTGCTTCTCGATGTCCATCCAGTCGGACACCGCGTGCTTGGCGCTGCTCTTCCCCTTGACCGAGCCGGCCGACTGGATCGTGCCGGTGTACAGCAACAGCTTCTCGGTCAGCGTGGTCTTGCCCGCGTCCGGGTGCGATATGATGGCGAAGGTGCGGCGCGACGAGATCTCATCGGCGATACTTGGCATGGGCTCCCCTGTTCTGCGGCCGCGGTGCTCGACGGCGGCCCCTCATATGCGTTTGACCTGAGCCATTGTAGCCGCAAGCGCCCCGACACACGAGACGTCCACGCGAAAACCGCCGGCCGAGCGGCGGCTCGCCCCGACGGCGCGAGCATGCGCGCAGCCGGTCTCTTCTACACATTTCCTGCGGCGACGAGCGCCGCGATGACCGCGAACGTGAAGGAGAACCCGGAGCAGAACAGGTCGGGGCGCCCCTCGATGAAGGCGTCCACCACGTAACCCGCCCCCTCGGACATGCGGCCGTACAGAAGCGCGCTGCCGCCGGAAACGCCGACCGACATGCCCAGATATCGCACGAGCGAGATGACGCTGCCCGCGAACCCCAGGTGCTCGGGCGCAACCGACCCCATGACGAGCGAGTTGTTCGGCGACTGGAACAGTCCCGTGCCGACCGCCATCACGAGCATGCCGACGACGATGACGGCAAGCGGGGCGGTCGCGGGCAGGCTTCCCGTGAAGGCGATGCCCACCGCGTAAATCACCAGGCCCGTGAAACACGGCAGGGCGCTGCCGATGCGGTCGGACAGGGCGCCGGCGGCGGGGCCCACCGCCGCCATGCCAAGCGGGATGGCGCCGAGCTCCTCCTGCATGACGGGAAGGGCGATGTTGACGATGCTGCTGTCGAGTGTGGACATGAACGTCATGGCCACGATGGTGAACAGGATGACCCACTTGTTGGAACGGGGCATGCCAGCGGATGCGGCGCTACTCACGCGATTACCTCCCAGACGCGCGCGGACAGATCCACGCGCCTGGAAACACGCCTCCCCGGTAGCAGCGATCGCGCTGCGGCACCGGGCGCTATCGCGGGCGTGGCGGCAACCGACCCCCTCCCGCGATGGGCGGGCACATCATAGCATGCACGGCGCCGTATCGGGCCGCATCACAGCGTGCGGCTGAGCCCGGGCGAGACAAGTCCCACCCGGCAGCGCCCGCGCGCCGCGCTCGCTAGCGAGCCGTCTCGCGACGGACCAGCACCGGCTCCACGGCCTTATGGACCGGCTCGCCGAGCGGCCGCGGCCGGCGCTTCTTGCGCTCCTCCATCTGTGCCATGAGCAGCCCCATGGCCTCCTGGGCGATGCGGGAAACCTGCTGGCGCACCGTGCTGATGGGGATGACGGACTCGCGCGAGACCGGTGAATCGTCGAAGCCCACGATGCGGTACTCGTCGGGCAGGTCCCCATGTGTCCGCACGATCTGGTTCACGAGCATGTTCGCGTAGGTGTCATTCGACACGAACACGCCCTTGCGCCTGCCCGGGAAGCGCTCCTCCAGCTCTTCGAACACCTGGCGCATCGTCCGGTCCGCCTCCTCGTAGCCGTGGCCGAAATCGCGCAGCATGAGCTCGCAGGCCACCCCGCGTTCGCGGCACGCGTCCACAAAGCCGCTGATGCGCCCGTGCGCGGGCACCGACTCGGGCACGTCGGAGTTGATATGGATGAGCACCTCGCAGCCGCATTCGTCCAGAAGGCCTGCCGCCAGGACGCCGCCCGCGCGGTTGTCGGTATTCACGCTGCTGCAGAAGCGGTCCTCTCGCTCGATGGTGACGACCGGCACCTGGAAGGAGGCGAGCTCCTCGGAGGGCACCGTGTTGCTGAGGACGATCATGCCCTCGATCTGGTAGGCGAGCAGCTCCTCGATGTAACGGCGCTCCACGTCGCGGTTGTCGTCGCCGGCGAACACGAGGAACTTGTAGCCGCACGTCTCGTAGGTCGCTAGGATCTCGTCGAGCATCTGCGAGTAGAAGTGCAGGTAGAGGTTCGGCACGATGACGCCTACGAACTCGGTCTTGCCGCTCGCGAGGATGCGGGCGACCTTGTTCTCCTTGTAGCCGAGCTCCTCAAGCGCCGCGGCGATCTTCTCCTGGTTCTCCACCGTCAGAGAATCGGGGTCATTGAAGTAGCGCGATATCGTCGTCTTCGAGAAATGGGTGTAGCGCGCGATATCGGCAAACGTGACGCTCTTCTTGCCCATCGGTCCCCCCTCTCTTGCACATAGCGCTCAGCCTAGCACAAGCGGTGCGGCGGGTGCAGGCGCGTCCGCACGGCAACCGCCTCGGCCGATACGCTCACCCGCGATTTCCTACCATACACCGACAAGAGGGGGCCCGCTGCGGGCGATTCATTGTCTGACCCCTCATCCGTGTGATAAACCGTACTCGGTTACGTAACCGATAACTTAACCGGTTCTTTTCAACAAAGGGAGGCGGCAGCATCGGCGCGGCCTACGCCACCATGGTGCAGGTGCTCTCCGTCTCGCAGGGCCCATGCGGTATCATCGGCGTCATCTGCATCAGGCCCGACTGCATGCTGCAGTTCCTCGTCTCGGCGGTCATCGCGATCGTGTGCACGTTCGTCATCACCCTCGCGTTCGCCAAGACCATCGGGCGCAAGCAGCTGGCAACCCTGTAGCCTGCAACCCTGCCACCTGGCAGGTTGCACCCCTGCAGCCGAAAGGCGACGACCGACGCGCCGTCGCCTTTCGGCACATCAGCGATACGGAGCGACCTCCATATCGGACTGACCCCGCCAACCATCGGATTAAGGGAGCACGACGTGCGCGGCATCGAGCAGACGGGCCACCTCAAGGCACCGCTCAACTGGATCAACGACCCCAATGGGTTCATCTACTACCGCGGGCAGTACCACCTGTTCTATCAGTACTTCCCCTATGCCCCGAGCTGGGGAACCATGCACTGGGGGCACGCGGTGTCGCCCGACCTCATCCACTGGGAGCACGAGGGAATCGCCCTCTTCCCCACGAAGCTCGCCGACCGAAACGGCTGCTTCTCCGGCAGCGCCATAGAGCGCGCGGGGCGCCTGCACCTCTTCTACACCGGCGTCCGCTACCTCGAGACCGACCCGGAGAACATCCACAAACACCTGAACAACCGGTTCGAATCCTGCCAGATGGAGCTCGTCTCCGCCGACGGGCAGCACTTCGACAACCTGGACGCCAAGCGCGTCATCATCCCGGCGATCACCGATCCGGAGCTGGGCGACGCCACCCATACGCGTGACCCGAAGGTCTGGCGCGGGCGCGACGGCTACCACCTGGTGCTCGGCACGACGGTCCACCGCGAGGGGCGCCTTCTCATCTACCGCAGCGACGACCTTGGCACCTGGGAGCTCGCCGGCACGGTCGAGCGCGACGGTCTTGGCTGGATGTGGGAGTGCCCCGACTGGTTCGAGGTCGACGGTACCGGCGTCGTCATGGTCTCCCCCATGGGCCTGCTCGACGACGGCGCGGCGCCCACCGACATGGCCATCTGCATGCTCGCGGACTTCGACGAGGACACCTGCCGCATGACGCTTGCCGACAGCTACCAGTTCTTCGACTACGGCCTCGATCTCTACGCGCCGCAGAGCGCGCTCGACGCCGAGGGGCGCCGCACCGTCATCGCCTGGCTGCGCATGCCCGCCGCGGTGGAGGCTGCCGAGGGCGCCTGGCGCGGGATGATGAGCCTGCCGCGCGTGGTTGAGGTGGCAGGCGGCCACATCTACTTCCGCATCCACCCCAACGTGCGCGCTGCCTACCGCCTGCCGGTGTCCCCCGAGCAGGCCTCGACGCGCACCGGCTACCACCTAGCCATCGAGCTGCACGAGGGCGAGTCGCTCGACCTCGGCGGATACCGCATCGCGCGCACGGGCGGTCGCATCGTCGCCGACCGCAGCGCTGTGTGCCCGCACAACGGCAAGTGCCGTCTCACCTCCGAGACGCCCGAGGTCCGCGAGGGCGATCGTCTCGACATCTTCGTCGACGCGAACATGGTCGAGACCTACGTGAACGACGGCGAGTACGTGCTGAGCCACGCGGTCTTTGGGCTCGAGGACCGCATCGACGTGCATGCCGTCGCGACGCCGGAGCTCCACGCCCTCGGCTAGTTGCTCCGACCTGTCGCGCAAGAGACACCCTGTCCGGATTTCGCCCTCACGCGTTCTTCGCGCGCACGCGTACCAAGCGGCCGAACGCCGAACGGCAGAGGGGCACCGCGTAGAGGAAGACCGCAAGCGCCATGCTCTCGATCGGAGCGCCCATCGAGGCCAGCGGGACGCTGCCGGCGATCGACCAGGGCACCAGGCCCGCGACCAGCACGACCGAGTCCTCCAGGTCGAGGGCGTGGTCGGACCTCGAGGCGGACAGGCCCGAGCTCAGCTGATGCGTGAGCATGATGGCAAGCGTCTGGTTGCACGAGATCATCGAGGCCAAGGCGGCGATACCCAGCGTGGCGGTGAACGCGGACACGCGCGCCGCGAGCGACGCGACGATCCCCTCGACCGCGCTCAGAAGATCGGTCTCCTTGAAGATCCCCGCGTACGCCGAGGTCGTGCAGACGATGCCGACCGCCGACAGCATCGAGGCGACGCCGCCGCCCGACAGGACGGCCGTCTCGGGCGTACGCGCGACATAGCCCGCAAGCGCCACCCGCACGACATCCGCCAGGCCCATACCCTGGATGCCAAGGCAGATCGGCACCGCCGACAGCACGCCGGCGGCGATCACGGCGAAGATATTCACCCGGAGAGCGGCGAGCGCGAACACCAGCAGCGGCGGCGCGAACACGAGGGGGTTCAGGTTGAAGGCGGCCCTCATGCCGTCGAGCGCGCCCGCGCCCCCGGATGAGGCGCCCGCAAGCAGGCCGGCGACGACGTAGACGAAGCACGACAGGGCGAACGGCGCTATCGCCGTTCTCGCCATGCGTTTGAGGTTCGCGTAGAAATCGGTGTCCGTGATGTTTGCCACGAGCAGGGCGCTCGTCGAGATGGGAGACCAGCGGTCGCCGAAAAACGCGCCGGATAGCGCGGCCCCACCCGCAAGCGGCAGCGGGATGCCCATGCTCGCCGCGATGGAGACGCATATCGACCCCATGGTCGCCGCCGTGCCGAACGAGGTCCCCGTCAGGACCGATACCGCGCAGCTCAGCAGAAACGTCATGATGACGAACAGGTGGGCGGGGATGCAGGGCACCGCATAGACCACGATGGCGGGAATGACACCGGCGGCGCGCCACAGACCCGTCAGCATGCCGACGGTCAGAAGCATTCCGAGGATACGGCGAACCGGGCGGATGCCGCGCCAGCACATCGCGAGCACGCGGCGCACGCCGTTGCCGCACTGCCGCGCGTACCCGCAGAACAGGACCAGGCCGCCGAGCAGCGCATAGACCGTCGGCACGCCGGCGGCGATGCAGCCGATGAGCAAAACGGAAAACAGTCCAAGCGTAAGCGATGCAGCCAATGTCATCCCCTCGGTACATGCGGATCCCCTATGCAGCAAGAACCGTTATACCGCCGGGTGCGTCCGGGCGCACGGCAGCCCGCCTCCCATCACAGGAACGCTACGGTTGCGCCCCGTCCCAAAGCGAATAGGCCATGTGGGGACGTGCCCGTTTCAGCTCATTGACGGCCGTGCATGCCACCGATGGGTCAAAACGAGCCCGTCCCCAGATGACCCGAAGCGCGCCTTTGGTCAGCGGTAGAACGCGGACAGGTCGCGACCCAGCTCGACAAGCGTCGGCTCGTCGACATAGGCCATGTGGCCGGCACTGTAGAGCTTGAGCTCCACGCGGCGTTTAAGATCCTCCGGCAAAAACAGGTTCGAGATGTCGTGCGCGGCGTTCCACCAGGGCGTCGCCGCGTCGTAGCGCCCTCCGAGAACCGCCACCCGCATCGTGGGGTTGTGCTTGAGCGCGGCCGCGATGTCGTATGCCACGTTGGGCGCCGCGGCCCTCATGCCGCTGCCGGGCACCTCGTGCGAGCGGTCCCAGGTGATGCCGATCTTCATGAAGTTGCTCAGCGGGTACTCGGGCGCGCCGGCAAAGCCGATCTGCTGCAGGTGCCGGCGGAACGCCGCGTTCCAGGCGGGCTCGATGGCGTCCGAGGAGGCGTCGCCCGCGATCGGCGAGCTGACCTCGATCGACGTGCAGGGCGCATGGGTCGTGAAGCGCGTGTCGAACCGCCCGGTGACAAGCCCCTCGTCCGCCAAAAGCGAGCTTCGAAACGTCGTCAGATCGATGCGCAGGTTGTTGCGCTCGATAAGCTCGGCGGGAAGACCGATGATCTCGGACAGCTCGCGCGCCGAGCTCGCCTTCTCCGCGGGCGTCATGCGGTCGCCGCGCAAGAGCATCGGGGCGTAGGTGCGCTCGGCGAAGTCCATGGCCCCGTCGAACCACGCCGCCTCGTCGGTCCCCGCTCCGGCGCGACCGAAATGGCGCGCGGTCGTCGCATAGACCGGCAGCAGACCCACATATCCCAGAAGCGACCCGGGCATCTTCTGCGCCCAATCGAACACCGACGACAGCATGATGACGCCCGTAACCGGGACGAACCGCTCGGAGAGCAGGCGCATGAGCACCGCGTTGCGCATCGTTCCGTACGACTCGCCGAACAGATAGACCGGCGACCCCCAGCGGTTGTTCCGGGTCAGCCACGACACGATCGCGCGGGCGAACGTGTCGGCGTCCCCATCGACGCTCCACATGTCCTGCGGGTCCGTCCCCTCGGCGACGACCGAGTAGCCCGTGCCGAGCGCATCGAGGAACACCAGGTCGCTGACGCGCAGCAGCGTCGCAGGGTTGTCCTCCATGCGCGCGGGCGCCACCACGTGTCTCAAGCCGTCGGTCGCCACGCGCTTGGGCCCGATGCCGCCGACGTTGATGGGCACCGACGCACTGCCCGGGCCGCCGTTGTAGCAGAAGGTGACCGGGCGTGCAGACGCGCGGGCGTCCGGCGCGGCGACATAGGACAGGGCGAACATCTTGCCCAGGAGCTTGCCCGTATCGGTGCGCACGTCGATGTGACCCGCCGACGCGACGTACTCGATGCGCTCGCCCGCGCACTCCCACGCCATGGTCGCGCAGGCGGGCTCGGGCACCGGAAGCCTGCCCTCTTCCGCATCCATCTCGTATACCAGCTGATTGCTCATCTGTCTGCCTCCCTTGCCTGCAAACGGCGGGTCGACCCCGCCCTGCAGCCGTTCCTATTGCCGGGCGCGGACCCGCTCGCCCTCAATCCGGACGTCGCCGTACGGCGTGCGCACCGTGCCCGTCACCCGATTGCCATCAAAGCGGGCGTCGCAGGTGAAGGGCACCGTCTGGAGCAGCATCGAGAGCCTGCCCGAAAGGGGGACCACCGTCGATGGTCCCTCCCGGCGCGGCGCCCCGCACACAAGGGGGTACCGTTTGCCCAACGCCGCCAACGTGCCGCTCACCCGACCGTCCCCGGAGCACGCCACCGAAAGCGTTCCCGTCTTCCTGCCGAGCGGCGTGTCGAGCGTCGCCCGGTAGGTGCCGTCAACCATGGTATCCCCCACGGGCCACATCGCCCGGCTTCTCCGCAAGCGTCGCCCAGAACGACGGGATGCCGAGCTCGTGCAGACGACCCGATCCGTTCGTGTCCTCGTACAGGTCGAGCAGGCGGAAGCCGGCCTGGATCTGACCGCGGATCTGCTCGTCCATCGTATGGGAGAACTGCACGCCCCACTCGGGAAGCTCGTCTTCCGAGATGAGCGACGGGTCGAGCAGCGGGTTGTACGGCAGGCCGCGGACGATGCGCTCCTCGTCGTCATCGACCACGTAGTTGAAGCCGTTGTCGAGGCCCGCGAGGAGCCTTCCGCCCGGCGCCAGCACGCGGAAGCATTCGCGCCAGATAGGCAGCACGTCCTCGACGTAGCAGTTGGACACCGGAAGGAAGATGAGGTCGAACTCCCCGTCGTCAAACGGCAGGGGGCGCGTCATGTCGGCGCGCACGACGCGGATCTCGTAGCCCTCGCGCTCGGCCACCAGGCGCTCGGAGGCCACCTGGCGCTCCGAGTAATCGAGCACCGTGCACACGGCGCCCATCGCGGCGAACAGCGGCATCTGCTGGCCTCCGCCCGCCGCCAGGCCGAGCACGCGCCTGCCCCGCATGTCGGCGAAGAACCAGTCGCGGGGCACCATGCGTACGGGCGTGAGCACCATGGACCAATCCCCCTCGAGCGCGGCCAGATACCGCTCGTGCGAGATCGGCGTGCCCCACTCCCAGCCGTCGGCGATCCACTGGTCGATGATCCGAGCGTTCAGGTCGGTGTACGATTCCCCTGCGCAGGCGTCTTGCGCCCCGCACCCGCCATGGCGTTGCAGTCCCATTGCGCCTCCTTTTCTCGGTGCGTCATGCGCGTCATGACCACACGCCATTATGCACCAAGGAGGCCTTACCTTTTGCGCGGAGGACGAGACGAGGGGCGCGGACCGGGGACCGCCTCTTGCGGGATTCCGCCTCCCGCCTGTCCCGCAGAGCAGCCCCGTTGACTGTACGCTATGGGAACACCGCCCCGTCCACTGTATGCTATGGGAACGTTTTTCGCCCGAAAGCGTTCCTGTGGCGTACCGTCAACGGGGCGGTGTTCCCATAGCGTACAGTCAACCGCCCTGCCGACCCGGCCCGCAGCGCTCGAGGCCCTTTTCAGAGTTTCTCTGGGGCGCATATCATCGAACATGTCACCACGTTTACCTGCGCTTTCTCTAAAGACAGGGTCAGCGAACCCCGCTTCTCGAGCTCGCGGGAACGCATGGACGCGCATTATGGCTCGATTATTGATACCAAATTGAGCAACGATCCGGCTTGAACCTCATATGCGGAGGCTCAAATCCCGTATCTGTCAATCAGCGGCCCTCTCGCTGTCCGTCTCGATGGTGCGGATACTCGGAATCGCCCATGTTGCCAGCGCAAGAAGGAGCATGGCGGCACCGGCACCCGCAAACCACAGCGTCGCGCCGACCCCATCGGCAAACAGACTCGACACGGCAAGGCCTATCGGCAGGGCCCATGACATGATCGCGCCGTACAGGCCAAACACGCGACCCAGATACTCGGGTGGGACCTTCTCCTGCATGAGCGCGGTCTGCGGACCGGAGTAAAACGGCGAGCTCACGCCCATAAGGAAGCTCATGGCCAAAAAGGTGACATATCCGTTTGGGCCGAGCAACCCTGCCACAAGCGTGGCGGCGCCATAGAGCGCCGTCGCCGCAACAACCGTAAGCGCGCGATTTTTAAAGCCTCCCGTTGAGGCGAGAAGGGCGGACCCGGCGATCATGCCCACCGAGAAGACGATCTCCGCCGTCGCGGCATCGGTCGTCGTCCCTCCGAAGTGGTCGATCGTCATGAGCGGAAACAGCGCCGATATGGGCGAGAACACGAGCGTGAACACGAAGCCGCACCACAGGAGCGCAAACAGGCCGCGATAGGCGCGCAGCACCCGGTAGCCGGCAGCGGTCTCTCGCAGCAGGGCGCGCACGCGCGAGGAGATGCCGACGGGCCCCGCCGCCTTCGCCTCGCCGGCCGCCTGGGCGCCGCCGACATCGAGCCGCGCGACCATGACCGCGACCGTCGCCAGAAGCGCGCCGAGCACATCGAGCGCGATCATGGCCGTAAGGCCCCACAGGGGGTAGATGACCGCCGCGATGGCCGTGCCCATGATGTAGCCGCCCGACTGCACCGCCTGCGACACGCCCGCCAGTCGCGTCAGGTGCTCGGGCGGCGCCACGAGCGGCGTCAGGGTCTGAAACGCCGGCGCGTGGAACGCGCTGCCGATCGCGCGGAAGAACAAGGCGACGATGACCACCCACACCGGCAGCGCGCCCGTCGCCGACACGGCGGCGACCAGGGCGCTCACCGCGGCGATAAACAGATCGGCCCCGATGAGCACGCGCTTGATGGGCATGTGGTCGACGATGACGCCGGCAAAGGTCCCGAACGCGGCGAGCGGCAAGAACCCGGCGAGCGAGGCGAGCGACAGCATGCTCGCCGAATTCGTCGAGAGCGTGATGTGCCAGATGAAGCCCATCTGCAGGATGGAACTCGTGAGCACCGAGATCAGCTCGCCGCCCCATACGCAGGCGAGCTTCACCTGCCACGAACGTTTCGCCATGGCCCCTCCCTCATCGGTCCGTTCAGGCAAACGCACCTATTGTTGCATGATTTCCCGCTGGACCCTTCGGGGCAGCTTGGCGAACACGAGGTCGAAGCTCGCGTCGCACAGCTCGAGCACCAGATCCTCCGGCACGCCCGTATCATCCAGGTCGATCGAGATCCATGTCCTGCCGTCGGAGTAGTACCCGGGCAGGACCGCCGCGGGAAACTCCGCGCGGAGCTCGACGATGCGCTCAGGATCGCACTTGAGCGACAGAAGGTGCCGGCCGGCATACGGATCCTTTGCGGTCGGCGCCGCCGTGAACTCGCAGGCGAACTGCTTGCCACCCACCCAGTACACCATCCAGCCCCACGAGGGGTGCAGCGCCCGCGTCGCACCCGGATGCGCCAGCAGCCGAGTCTCGATGGCCGTCACGTCCATAGCGCCCTCCTTGTGGGAAAATGGGGACAGGCACTATTTTCTCACAGTTCGAAGGGATGCGATCGACATGGAATTCACCGACGTCGTGAAGAATCGCTATTCATGCAAGCAGTTTGACGGCAGGCAGGTCGAACCCGAGCATCTCCAGGCGATCCTCGAGGCGGGCCGCGTCGCCCCCACCGCCAAGAACCTGCAGGAGCAGCGCATCTACGTCCTGCAGAAAGAGGCGGACCTCGCCGCGATCGACGAGCTGACGCGGTGCCGGTACGGCGCGCCCACCGTGCTTCTCGTCGCCTTCGATGCCCACAACGTGTTCACCTATCCAGGAGGGGCGCGGGATTCGGGCATCGAGGACGCGACCATCGTGGCGACCCACATGATGCTCGCCGCCTACAACGCAGGCGTGGACAGCTGCTGGATCAACCTGATCGATCCCGACGCCGTGCGCAAGCGCTTCGACCTGCCCGAAAACGAAGAGGTCCTCATGCTGCTCGACCTCGGGTATGCGGCTGAGGGCGCAGGCCCCCTTGCCAACCACGACAGCCGCAAGCCTCTCGCGGACACTGTGGTGTACCGCTAGCACCCACCTAGCGTGATGCTTTTAGGGACAGTCCCCTTTTTACCGGCGGTGGAGCGTCGCTCCACCTCCGGTAAAAAGGGGACTGTCCCTAAAAGCATCACGTCCGGTAGCGCACCTCCGAGCGGCCCCGCTCCGCCAGGCGCGCCGTCGCCGTCAGGGCAAGCCACAGCCCCATCACGACCATGGCCAGGCATACCAGGCCTCCGACCGTGCCCTCGACGAGGTTGCGCGACACGCGCACCGGCAACCCCTCCCAGTCGACACGCGAGAGTACCACGGTCTGCAGCGCGAATATCGAGATGATCGCGCTTGCGAGGTTGAACACGCGCACGCCCTTGACCGACAGGGTCTCCTCGCGACGCGCGCGCACGAGATTGACGAGCGCGACCGTGACCAGCACGAACGCGTAGGCCGCATAGATATACATGAGCGCGCCCGGGTAGGTGCCGCCAAACCCCTGGAGCACGATGCGCGCGACCGTCCCGGACATGACGAGCACGGCGAGCGCCAGCGCCGTTCCCGCCCGCCTGCATCGGCGCAGCGAGTCGACGCTCTCGACCCTGCGATCGAGCGTCACGCTCATGAGCGCGCCCGACGCGAGGTAGGACTTGCCCGCGTTGAGCCCCGCGATCACGATGCCGACCGACAGGACCCACACCGACTGCGCCAGCAGCCCCATCACGACGTTTACGAGCGCGAACGCGACATGGACGACGCCGACGACGAGTCCCGTCGCCATGGCGCGCGCCTGCCGGTTCTCTATTAGCGGGTCCGGCACCACGGCGCGGACCACGGTGCCCACGCGGGAGACGCGACGGACCACGATGGCCTCGCCCGGCGTCGTGTCCGGGGCGCCCGCCAGAAAGCGAAGCAGGCGGACGACGGCGCGCCTGACGCGCGTGCGGGTGCGGACGCGCACGCGGCTGTTCGTCTCGACGATGACCCGCATGCCGCACCCCCTCGCCCGCGCGCCCCTGCATCTGCCCTGGATGGGTTTTGGGGACGGGTTCATTCCAACCCATTCGCCCTGCATCCATCATAGCGGGAGATGCCGCAAGACCGCAGGCGCAGGCGCCGGAATCGCCCGCAGATGGCATGTCCCGGCAAGGCAGCCCCGGGACCGCACGGCACAAAGCGACGCCGGCCGACCGCGTTTGCGGCGGGCCGCTACGCGCGCCTGCGGTCGATCACGAGCGTGCGCACGAGCGAGCACGCGAGCGCGATCAGGACGAGCGCGGAAAGCAGGTGGAACACCGTCGCCAAGCCGTGCATGAACAGCTCGGGCCGCCCCTCCACGAAGCTCGTGACGCGATAGCCCGCCTCCGCGCTCATGCTGCCGTACAGCACGCCCGTGGAGATGGTGATGCCGAGCGACTGGCCGAGGTAGCGCATCAGGTTGCCGAGCGACCCCACGAACCCGAGCATCTCGGGCGCGGCATGGCCCATGATGAGCGAGTTATTGGGCGACTGGAACATGGCGCTGCCGAGCGAGGTGAACATGAGCATGGGGACGATGGCCGTAATCGGCGTGTCGAGCGCCAGGCACGACAGCCCGAACAGGCCCGCCGAGAAGACGGCCTGTCCGGCGATCGTCGGCTTGATGCAGCCGATCTTGTCGGACAGCGCGCCCGACAGCGTTCCGATCGTGGCGTTCACCAGCGGGTAGCACGCCATGACGAGGCCCGCCACGCCCGGATCGAGCCCGAGCGCACTCTGCAGGTAGAACGGCATGATGATCGTCACGCCGGAAAGGCCCAAAAACACAAGGACCATGGCGACGAGGTCGATATCGAAGCTGACGTTTCTGAACACCTCGAGGCGCACGAGCGGCTCGGGCACTCGGCGCTCCACCGCGACGAAGAGGGCCAAAAGCACAAGACCGACCGCAAGCAGGCCGAACTCGAACGGGCCCGCCGCGGTCTCCATGAGCGTAATGGCCACGAACACGAGCAGGATCGAGGGGATGATGAGCAGCATGCCGGGCACGTCGAGCGACCGCTTCTCGGTCGGGCGGCGATTCGGCAGGGCGATGAGGCCGATCACGAACGAGATGATGCCGATCGGGATGTTGATGACGAAGATCGACTCCCACGGGAACATCGACACGAGCATGCCGCCAACGGTCGGGCCCGCCATCGCGCCCAGCGCGGTGAACGTCGCCACGAGGCCCAGCGCGCGTCCACGGCTTTCGGCGAACAGCTCCGTGATGATGCCCTGGTTGTTTGCGAGGCTGCACGCCACGCCGAGCGCCTGTACGCCGCGCGCGATGACGAGCACCGGCAGCGTGGAGGACAGCGCGCACAGCCCCGACCCCACCGTGAACAGGACGACGCCGATCTGGAACACACGCACCTTGCCCACGATGTCGCCCAGGCGGCCGAACACGAGCAGAAACGCACACGTGATGACGAGAAACGCGCTCGCCACGAGCTGGACCTCGGTCGCCTCGACGCCGAGCTCCGCCTGCATCGTCGGCAGCGCCACGTTCACGATGGTGCCGTCGAGTACCTCCATGAACGTCATGCACAGAATCGCGAACAGCGCCCACCCGCGATGCGCGGTGCCGTCCCTCGCTCCAGTCCTATTCATCGCCATCAACCCTTTCGTCGCATGATCCCGACCTGCCGTACAGCGCATCGAGCGTCGCATCGATCAGCGCGTCGACCGTGCGCTCGAGCGCCGCGGGCGCGAACTCGTCGCGCGCCAGCAGCGTGAGGGCGCAGACGCGCTGCAGCGACGCCGCGAGCTCCGCATCCGGCTCGCCTCCCGCGGCGCGCACCGCATCGGCGACGCTCGCGAGCATGCCGCCCGCGAGCTCGGGCCCCATGCTCACATCGCCGGGCAGCGCGCGGCGGATCTTGCGGAAGTCGGCGTCATCGACGCATCGAAAGATCGCGCGGTCGCTGTGCCACGCGGCGCGCATCCACGCATCGAGCTCGTCGCGTCCGGGCGCGCCGCCCGAGCGCTTCGCCCGGACGGTCATGTCATGGAGCTCCTCCATGAGCGCGCGCCGGTTCTCGGCGACCATCTCTGCCACGAACTCGCTTTTGGACTTGAAGAACCCGTAGAACGTCCCGGGCGCGATGCCCGCCTCGCGCGCGACGTCCTCGACGCGCGTTGCGCGGTAGCCCCGCTCGAGCAGGCAGCGCCATCCCGCGTCGAGCATGGTGCGGCGCAGCGCCTCGCGCTCCTCGTCAGTAAAAATCGCCGGCATCTCGATCCCTTCGATACGGCTTCCATCGTGCATCATGGTACCCACACCCGATGTCTTTAACTGAATATTCATTTTATTTCTTCAGTTTCTGCGCGGTTCAAGAGCCGCCGTGCGACCCCTTACGCGCACACGGCGGCTTTGCCTCGAACGGCCCTATGCGGCACGGCGACCTTGCCCCTATCGCTCCAAGCCGTAGACGTCGTTTTTGAGCAGGCGATACACGCACGCCGCGAGCGGTACACCCACGAACATGCCGACGATGCCGAACGCACCGCCGCCGACCGTGACCGCCGCGAGCACCCAGATGCCCGGCAGCTGGATGGACGAGCCCACGACATGCGGGTAGATGAGGTCACCCTCAAGCTGCTGCAGCACCACGATGAAGATGAGGAAGATGAGCGCCTGGACAGGCGACACCATGAGGATGAGAAACGCGCCCACCGCCCCGGAGAGGAACGCGCCGATGATGGGGATGAGTGCCGTGAACGCGGTGAGCGCCCCAATCATAAGCGCATAGGGCAGGCCAAGCAGGAACATGCCGAGGGCGCACAGCACACCCAACACGACGGCCTCGGTGCACTGCCCGACAAGAAAACGGTGGAAGCAATCGTCTGCGATACCCAGGACATAGCGGACACGCACGAGTGTGGAGGCAGGAAGATAACGCTCCATCAACAGGTCGCGCTGACGGGCAAGCGCCCTCTTGTTGAGCAGGATGAACAGCGCGAAGATGAACGCGAGCACAAACGTCGCCGTACCGGAGACCACGCCCGACACCGCTCCGACCACGCCGGACATGACCGTGGTCGCAAGGCTGCTCGCGTGCGATTGCCAATCGAGGGCGCCGAGCGACTCCGTGACGCTTTCCACAACAGCGGGCGTGATGAGGTTGCTCTCCTCGAGCCATGAAAACAGGGCCTGCAAGGCGACCGGCAGCTCGTCGATAAGCAGGCGTACGCAGTCGATAAGCTGCGGCACCACAAGGCGCAGCACGATGGCGACGACCGCGACAAGCGTGAGCAGCGCCGCCACGAGCGAAAGGCCCGGGCGGACGCGCGCGACGACGCGGTTACTGCTTTTCGGCAGCATATGCCGCTCGTAAAAGCTCATGAGGATGTTCAGCGGGTAGGCGAGCACAGCGCCATACACAAGCGGCGCCACCGCCTGCAGAATAAGCTCGATAAAACCGGCAATGTTCGGCCAATAGTAGATAGCGAGATACACCGAAAAGGCCGCGATGGCGAGAGCGACGACGGTGCGGATGCTCGGTTGGTTCACAGGGTCCTCCCGACCAGACGGTTGCGTTTCCCCCATGATACCCACTGACAGGTTGGAACCTCATCCGAACGTCCCGACCGCAAGGCGCGCATATCTCCCCGCGGGCATCTCGCACCCGTCACTCCTCGATGGCGCGAATGCTTTCCAAGCGGACGGCCACAAGCTGAGTGCCGCCCTGCTTTCCGGCGCGTTCCACCAGCGCCCACTCGTCGTCCACATCCGTAAGCGTACCGGAGAGCTCTGCCGTCCCGACCGCCGCGTTCAGGTCGTCGAGCACGAGCTTGACGAGGCTCCCGCGGCGCCGCTCGAGCTGCCCGCGCAGCCCGCGGTCGCGGTCGCCGTCGTGCGCGACAATCCTCCGCAGGTCCCTCTTCGTCGGCATCCAGACGAACAGCGCGATGACGAACCCGAACGTGAGTATGCTGATCACCTGGTAGAACGCGTCCATCCCCTACGCCTCCGTCCCCGTCGCGATGCCCTCGATATCTCGGATGTCAATCAGCCGCACCACGCGCTCCCGCTCGACCTTGGGCGAGCCCAGCCGCGAGCGCTTCACCGTGCAGGCGACGCGCATCCATCCGTCCGAGATGTCGAGCACCTCCGCGTCCTCGAGCACGCCGCCGTCGCCGGCGCACGCGATCAGAGCCGTCTTCCCGATGAACGCGCGCAGCACGTGCAGGTCGCGCGCGCGGCGGTCGCGCCCCGTGCTCACCACGTCGACCTCATCGCTCACAAGGTCGTCGATCGTCACGCCGTAGAGCCGGGCTAGCTCTGCGGCCTTGTCGAGCGCAGGCGAACCCTGCCCGAGCTCCCAGTTGGATACGGTCTGCCGGCTCACGCCGATGGCGGCGGCGACCTCTTGCTGGCTCTTCCCGGAGCGGCGCCGCAGCGCCGCGAGCTTGTCGGAAATCATGGGCGACCTCCCGTCGTTCGGATCATCCCCATTTTCCCGCGACGGGCGCCTCCAGGCGAGCAAATCCGCTTGGCAATCCCGCCAATCCGCTTGCGCCGTGCGACAATGGGTGCCGCAGCCCATGTCCCCAAAAACGCGTATGGAGCCCCTATGATCAGATCCCTCTCCCCCGCCGACCTCGATACCGTCATGAGCCTGTGGCTCGATGGCAACGAGCAGGCGCATCCCTTCGTGCCCGACGGCTACTGGCGCGCCGCATACGAAGGGGTCCAACGCGAGCTGCCGCATGCCGACGTGCTGGTCCATGTCGACCCGGAATCTGGCGCCGTCGACGGGTTCATCGGCCTGACCGGCGACTACGTGGCGGGCCTCTTCGTTCGCGCCGACGCCCAGTCGCACGGGATCGGCAAGGCGCTGCTCGACGAGGCGAAGCGCCGCCGCCGAGCGCTCACGCTCCACGTCTACCGCGACAATCCGCGCGCCGTCGCGTTCTACCTGCGCGAAGGGTTCACCGTGCGCAGCGAGGGCACCGACGGGGAGACCGGCGCGGCGGAGTACGAGATGGCGTGGGACGCAGACGGCAGCCGGCCTGGTTTTCGCCATGTATAAACCTTCAGCAAAGCAGCAGGTAGCGGAAATCCACGTGCATAATAACCCGTTCGAAGCAAAACCCACCGAGGAGGTAGGCTGAGTTTGTCATTGTTTTTCGGTGCCCGCACCCCACAGGCGCCATACCCCTCGGCAAAGCCGCAGGATTCAACTGGGCAAATGCTGAAGGGTGCGGCGCATGTGGAGGATCCGCACCGAAAAACAATGACAAACTCGGTATGCACGTTTTTCGCCCCCGCAGGGGTGGTCGAGAGCGATCGACCCCACTTCGCTACGCACCGCCCAGCGTGTGCATGGCGAGCGTGACCGCCAACACGTCGCCCGCAAGCGATGCGGAGATCTCCATGTCCATGGCGCGCGCCAGATTCGCCGCGACCGACAGGCCGAGGCCGCTCCCCTTGGCACCGCGCGACGAATCCGCCTGGTAGAACCGGTCGAACAACCGGTCGGCATCGATAGCCGCCGGGTCCGAGACGGCATTCGCGATGCTCAGGACCACGCGATCGCCCTCGCGACGCTCCTCAATCGTAGGCGCCGCCATCCCGTGGCGCAGCGCGTTCACCACCAGATTCGTCAAGATGCGCGAAAGCGCCTCCCGATCCGCCTCGACCGTGACGGCCGCGTCGCCAAACGTGACGGCCGGCTCCCAGCCGCGCTCCTCGAAGGCGGGGTACTGCCCCAGCAGCACCTCTTCCACAAAGGGCTTGAGCGCCACCGGCTCCATCTTGAGCACAAGGTCGGGATCGGTCGACTTCGTATAGGCGAACAGCTGGTCGAGCAGCTCGGTCGTGGTGTCGATGCGGCTCGCAGCCGCCTCCAGATGCCGGGCGCGCGCCGCCGGGTCCTCCTCGTCGCATGCGAGCTGCAAATAGCCTTTCGCCCCCATGAGCGGCGTGCGGATGTCATGCGACAGCGCCGACAGGTCGCGCTGGAACTCTTGCTGACGGCGCATCGCCTCGACATGCGCCTGAGCGCTGCGGTCGAGCTCCGCGTTGATGGCGTCGGCAAGATCGGTGACACCGGGCGCGCCGCCCGCCGCCACGCGCACGTTGCTCTCCCCCTCGCACCCGCGCAGGAAACGTGCGATGCGGTGCATCTCACCGAGATAGCGCACGCTCGCCAGCACCAAGCCCATGCCAAGGCCGAGCACGAGCAGCAGCAGGGAGATATTCTCCGTCTCCATGGCATCCCCTTTCCCGTGGGTCCCGCCTCCTCGGGCGAGCGCCCGTTCCAGCTTACTTGAACGGCGGTGCGCAGGAGAGGCCGTTGCCCGCAAAACAGCCAGCGGACCGCTTTCGAAAGCTCAGTGGAGGCTCCGGCCCCAAGAATTGCCGAAAAATCGACGTTGTAGACGGCTCGTTTCCGGATGCCCCGAGAAACGCACTTCCCGCACAGGAGCTACCTGCGGAAACGCCGGCGCCGCAGGTGCCGTTTTGGGCAGGTCCGGATTTGGGCCGTCTACAACGTCGATTTTTCGGCAATTATGCCGCTCGCAGCCTCCACTGGACCCCGATCCACAGGTGTCCGCCACGGGGGCGGGCGCCTGCAGAATGAATTGGTCGGGTTTTCCTAGATATCGCGCTTGCGAGCGATGGCGAGCACGGCCGCGCTGGCGATGGCGATCCAGATGACGCCCGTGAGCAGCGCTTGGATACCCGGGTCGATGGTGAACGCCAGCGACGAAGGGCCCCAGATGTCGGCAGCCCGCATCCCGAACATCTGACCGCCGTCGGCCAGGTTCCCCAGCGACGTGGAGGGCATCCACGCGACAAGCGTCTCGAGAGCGGGGCGAATGGGCTGCAGCACGCGCAGGATGCCGCCTGTGGAATACGCCAGTCCGCTCACCAGGCTCGCAACCACCCCGAGGCTGAAGCAGAACGAGCAGATGTAGCTCATGGGGCTGACGCGCGTGGCATACGCGACGACGAGCGAGATCACCGCGAGCGCCCAGATGTTGATCCAGAATCCGACGAACCATCCCAGCAGCTCAACCGGGCTGTCAAACGTCGCGAACGTGTATCCGCCGATCCATGCGACCGCGGTGACGAGCACGATCTCGAGCAGCACCATGATGGCGGACAGCACGCCGGCGAACACCACCTTGCCGCCGAAGTACGAAAGCCTGCCGCCGCGAGCGCTCAGCACGCTGCGTGCGTAGTTGTTTTTGAGCTCCTGCAGCGCATGTTCGACCACCATGAAGCAGACGCAGAGCGGGACGATGCCGCCGCCCATGCTCGCAAGATACGCGGAGTACGAGGGGAAATCGGAATTGACCGGGTTTACTGTCCCCGGCGCGAGCGATTCGAAGAGCGAGCTCCTGACGAAGATCGTCATCGCCACGGTCATGGCGTACACGACGAGAAGTGACAGCCCGTACTGCCAGAAGCTGCCGCGCAGGCCGCGGACGCGCGTAATGCGGTAGAGGTCGGATTTGATGAGGTTCAGCATGGTTCTACCTTCCTTTGCGACGGGAGAACAGAGACGGAACGATTTCGAGCAGAAAGTCGATCAGGCAATCCAGCATCGCGCTACCCCCTGTTCCCTGCGGTCGTCCCGCCGTCCATAAGCTCGACGAAGTAGTCCTCGATGTCGCGCTCGAGCACCGTGAGCTCGAGCACCACCTGATCGGCGTCGTGCAGAACGCACGACACGTCCTCCACCGAGGGCGCGCCCGACGCAGCCGGGTCGCTCGACGCCCCGCCGAACGAAGAGGCCGCCGAGCGCGCGCCGCCAGCGATCACGATCGACTGGTCGGGATCCACGCGGAAGGTCGCGCCCGGCAGACGCTCCTCCAGAATCGCGAGCGCCCGCGCCGGATCCGCCGTCTTCACGCGGACCGAGCTGCCGCAGGCCGCATGCAGCTCCTCGTCGGTGAACTCGCGCACCATGTGACCGCCCGCGATGACACCGAACCGGGTGCACACGCGCATGAGCTGGTCGAGCACGTGGCTCGAGATCACGATCGTCACGCCGCGCTCCTGGTTGAGCCGCACAAGCGCCCGTCGCAGGTCGCGCGTCGTCTCCGGGTCCATGCCGTTGAACGGCTCGTCGAGCAGCAGCAGGTCGGGCGAGCCCACAAGCGCGAGCGCGAGCCCCAGCCGCTGCTTCATGCCCTGCGAGAACTTCTTCGCCTTGCGCGGGCCGACTCCCTCGAGCCCCACGAGCTGCAGCAGGTCGTCCACCTGCTCGTGCGGGCGGACGACGCCCATGGCGAGCGCCTTCATCATCATGTTCTCCGTCGCGGAGAAGTTCGGCAGCACGCCGGGCTCCTCGATCAGGGCGCCGATGCGCGAAGGCGCTCCCGAGAAGCTCCCCGCCACGCGCGAGCGATCCTCGCCGAACAGCGCGAGCTGTCCGGCACTCGGCGCGGCAAGCCCGGCGATCATCTTCATCGTCGTCGACTTGCCCGCGCCGTTTTTGCCCACGAAGCCGTAGATGTCCCCCGCGGCCACATGCATATCCAGGCGGTCGACCGCGAACATCTTCCCGTAGCGCTTGGTGAGACCACGGATATCGATCACATTCATGGTTGCTCCTATCTCGTGCATCCTGCGGCAGCGGGCGTCTGCGCGTCGCCTTCTCCCCGCTGCTCATGCATGAGTATGGAAAACGACCTTTGAGCAAGTCTTTTCCAAGGTTTAAGAAAGGTTAAAGAAGCGCCCGTGTCAGGATTCCTGCAGCTTGAACCCCATGCCCCACACGGTCTTGATGTAGGCGTCGGTGCCCGTCGCGCGCAGCTTAGCGCGGATGTTCGACACATGCACGTTCACCGTGTTGTCGTCGGCGGTGTACGGCTCGCCCCACGCCCGCTCGAACAGCTCCTGCTTGGAGAACACGCGGCGGGGGTGCTCCATCAGCGCCTGAAGGATGTTGAATTCGATGCGGGTGAGCTCGATTCCCCGCCCGTCCGCGGAAAACGTGCGCGCCTCGGGGTCGAGCTCCCATGCGCGGAAGCACAGCGTGGGGCCCGCGAACCGCGTGCCGTCACCGGCACCGTCGGATGCGGAAACGCCGCGATGGCGCAGCTGGACCTCGATGCGCGCGACGAGCTCGTCCAAGTCGAACGGCTTGGTGAGGTAGTCGTCCGCGCCGAGCTTGAGCAGGTCGATGCGGTCGGAGGCGGCCGTGCGCGCGGAGATCACGATGATGGGGACGCGCGCGTCGCGCTCGCGGATGAGCCCGACGAGCTCCTCGCCCGGCATGCCGGGAAGCATCAGGTCGGAGACCACGATGTCGAAGGGAAGCGCACCCTCGCCGCCCCCGATGAGCAGGCGAGCCTCGCTCCCGGAAAACGCCTGCGTGCAGGCCATACCGCGTCGCGCCAGGTGCGTGGCGACGATCTGATTGATATCGGCATCGTCCTCGACGATGAGCACGCGAACGCCCGGCATGTCCAACTCCTCGCAACGATTACGGCGATCCTTTCGCCCCATTGTGACGCAGACCGCGCCGTTTTGACAGCACCGATACGCCCACAAACCGAAAACCGGTACCCGCCGCGCATGCAAATCGGGGGACGTACCTTCCGCGTGCAAAAATGCACGCGGAAGGTACGTCCCCCGATTTGCACTTCGGGCATCTGGCTGAACTTCCCCGTCATGAGCGCCATCGTGGGCGCGCTCCTAGCCGGAAAAACGTCCGTCCCCGCCCTCGCCGCCCACGCGGCTGCGCTACGATACGTCAAGCAGGGCAATGGAAAAGGGGTGCCGCCATGAGGGGTCCGCTATCAGCGCTTGTGTCAGCAGCCGGCGTCGTCACGCTGCTCGCGCCCGCGTGCGCCTACGCCGAGATCGGTCTCAAGCAGGAGGTCACCTCGGAAGGCACGGTCGTCTACTTCGACTTCGACGGCCTGGGCTACGTGCTCATCATCATCGTTGCGCTCGTCTTAATCCTGCGCGGCCAGCGCGCATCGCTGAAGCGCGTCGCGGAGGCCAAACGGAGGCGCGCCGCCAAGCGAAGGGCCGCGGGAACCGATGCGGAGGGCGACGGATGCGAAGAGGACCTCGGCGCGAGCGCGCTCGCAGCCGTCGAGCGGCTGAAGAGGGCCGAACGAGACGCGCATCGGCCCCGTAGCCGCCGCCTCGACGCGAAGCCGGGCGACGATGACCACGGCACCGGCGAACAGCGCACCGGATAGCCACCCCCTCGCCCCGTGATGCCCGCCCCGACGTCCGCGCGGGGCGCAAGGCCGCACCCGTCCCCCACTGGAGCATATCGTGAGCAGCACCCTCATCCGCCCGATCGCACCCGCCGACGACGCCGCCGTCGCCGCCATCATCCGCACCTGCCTCGAGGCGTATCGCCTGGACATCCCGGGGACCGCGTACTTCGACCCGGAGCTCGACCATCTGAGCCGCTTCTACGCCTCGCGCCCCGGGCGCCGCGCCTACTTCGTGATGGAGGATGCCGACACGGCGCGCATCCTCGGCGGGGCGGGCCTCGCGGAGTACGAGGGGCTCGACGCCTGCTGCGAGCTCCAGAAGATCTACCTGGTGGAGAGCGAGCGCGGGCGGGGCCTGGGCCGTGCGCTGCTGGACGCCGTCGAGGGGCATGCCCACAAGCTCGGCTACCGGCGCGTCTACCTCGAGACGCATACGAGCCTGCACGAGGCCGTCCGCCTGTACGAGCGCTGCGGCTACCGCCGCGTCGATCGGCCCGCCACCGCCATCCACTCCACCATGGACCTCTTCTATCTCAAGAACCTGTAGAGAAAGCCCATCAAAGCCTTTGACGGGCAGTGCAAATCGGGGGACGTACCTGCTGCGTGCATTTATGCACGCAGCAGGTACGTCCCCCGATTTGCACTGCCGGCCCCGGGCCGGTCTCCTGCTTTCTTGACCCGGCGGAGAAAAAATCCCATCGCTCATTGCCACTGTGCATAGGTGTGTATATACTGTAGCTATCGGGTATATACACTATGCCCAGAGGGACGACGCGAAGACGTCCGTTGCCGTCCCAGCCGCCGTTCGGGGACGCCCGAGCGCGCGGCACCCCGCCGAGGGACGCCCCGTGCGGGGCGCACGAAAGGACACGCAACTTGGAAATCATCATCTCGAACGCAAGCAGCAAGCCCATCTACGAGCAGATCTGCGACCAGATCAAGACTGCGATCCTCGCCGGCGACCTCGCCGAAGGAGAGCAGCTCCCCAGCATCCGCGCGCTCGCCAATAGCCTGCGCGTAAGCGCCATCACCACGAAGCGCGCCTATGCCGACCTCGAATCCGAAGGATTCATCGAGACGGTCCAGGGCAAGGGGAGCTTCGTCGCCGGCGGCAACGCCGAGCTGATCCGCGAGGAGCAGCTCCGCCAGGTCGAGGCGCACATGACGCGCGCCATCGACGCCGGCCGCGCCATGGGGCTCACCGACGGCGAGCTCACCGAGATGTTCGCCCTTGAGCTGGAGTGACCGCAAGCTCGCACCACGCATCCGCAGAAAGGACCCGCCATGTCATCTATGGCACCCGATAGCACCATCGCCGCCGCGCCCCTCATCGAGGCGCACGACATCACCAAGCACTACGACGGCTTCTCGCTCGACGGCGTCGACCTCACCGTGGAGGAAGGCGAGATCGTCGGATTCGTCGGACAGAACGGCGCCGGCAAGTCCACGACCATCAAGGCCCTGCTCGGCCTCATCGAGCTCGACGGCGGCACGGCGCGCGTGCTCGGCACCGACGTGCACGCCCTCGCGCACACGTCGGCGGGCGCCTCCGCGAAGGAGCATATCGGCGTCGTGTTCGACACCGTCTCCGTTCCGGGGCACCTGCGCATCTCCGAGATCGGCCGCATGCACGCCCGCGCTTTCACGGGCTGGAGCCAGCACACCTTCGACAAGCTCGTGCGCGAGTTCGGCCTCGAGCCGACAAAACCGGTCAAGGACCTCTCGCGCGGCATGGGCATGAAGCTCAGCCTCGCCTGCGCCCTGTCGCACGGCGCGCGCCTGCTCATCCTCGACGAGGCGACCGCGGGCCTCGACCCCATGGCGCGCGACGAGGTGCTCGACCGCCTGCGCGAGTTCGTCGCCGCACCCGGCCATGCCGTGCTCATGAGCAGCCACATCACGAGCGATCTCGAGAAGATCGCCGACCGCGTGGTGTGCATCGAGAACGGCCGCATCGTGTTCAACCTCATAAAGGACGAGATCACCGACGAGATGGGCGTCGCCCGCTGCCGCGTGGCCGATTTCGAGGCCGTCGCCGCGAGCGGCATCATCCCCGAGCGCGCAATCCGCTACCGCAAGCACGACTACGGCATCGACCTGCTCGTGCCCGACCGCTTCGCCTTCGCGGAGCGCTTCCCGAACATCCCCGTCGACCACATGACGATCGACGACTACCTCACCCTCACCCTGAAAGGCGGTGTGCGATAGATGAAGCGCGCATACCAGATCGAAATGACCGTCATGCACCAGTACGCCCGCCAGCTCCTCGCGCTGGGCGTGTTCGTCGCCGCGTGCACCTGCGTCGGCATGGGGAGCATCGTCGCCGCGCCCGGCGTGCTCACCTGCATGTACTTCATCATGGGCGCACTCGCGACATCGGCCTACGACGAGCAGAACGGCTGGGGGCTCTTTCGCCTCACCATGCCCCTGAGCAGGCGCGACGTCGTAATCGGGCGCTACGGCATGATCGCGACCATCGGCCTGATCGGCATGGTCGCGGGGCTTGTCGGCGGCACCGCTCTCGCCGCGATCGCGACGGTGGCGCCGCTGCCGGGCGACCTGTCGACGACGTTCGGGCTCACGCAGGACAACATCCAGGCCATGGTCTTCTCCTGTGCGCTGTGCGCCGTCATCGGGTCGGGGATCGCGGCCGTCGAGACGCCGGTCTACCTGCGCTTCGGCCAGACGAAAGCGACCCAGTGGATCCCGATGATCAGCGTCATCCTCTTCATCGGGCCCATGATGATCCTCGGCGCGTCCGGCGGCCTTGGAAACTTCGCCGGCATCGCCGATGCGCTCAGCGCCGTCTTCGCCTTCATCGAGACGCCCCTCGGCGCGATCACGAGCCTCGCCGCGTCCCTGGTCGCCGTATTCCTGATCCTCGGCGTCTCCGCGGCCATCTCGATCAGGCTCTACGAGCGCCGCGAGCTGTAGCACCCTGGAGCCTCGGGCACGACCGTTCCGGCGGGCCGCGCGGGAAGCACTCCGCGCGGCCCGCCGTATCGAAGTGGCTAATTAGTTCTATTCTGCTGTCGCGCATCCCCTGCAGACGGGCAAGAGTCCGCGCATTTGCGGCTTCTTGCCCTCGGGAGGGTCCGGCACAGGGCGATTCGACCCCGGATATCGCCGGAGATTCCAGCCAAAGCAGCCATATCGGCTGGTTCGGACACCATCGCCCAACCCGCCTGACAGCAAATCAGAAATAATTAGCCACTTTTCGGCACGGGGAGGATCGATTCGCTCCGGAACGCCCCGTCCGCCCTGGCGGAAGCCCGCAACCATGCCTCCCCTCCATGCGTATCGACGTCCGTCGCGCAAGCCATGCTGCGCCCGCGCGCTGTCGGCAGATCCCGCGCCGGAGCCCGCAGGCTCCGGCGCGGGATCTCAGGCGCGAGATGCCAAAACGGACGACTCCCTACCGCTCGGCGCGGGCGAGCCACCAGGCCACGGCGGCCGTCACGGACGCCGCCACGAACGCGATCGCCCAAGCGGGCACGATGTCGAGCGCGACGCCGTAGGCGAGCTGGCCCACCGGCGTGGCGCAGTTCGCCAGCATGATCGCGAGCGCCATGACCTTGCCCACCAGCGTGCCGGGGCTCTCGACCTGCAGATAGCTCGTCGCGACGATGCTCATGCACATGCACACAGCCATCGTGGGGAGGTACAGGACGACGAGCGCCGTATAGGTACCGAGGGCCGGCAGCGGCACCATGAGCGCGAAGGCGATGGAGACGATGCCTGCCACGACCCCGAAAAGCAGCGCGGGGACGCGGCGGATGCCGAGCGTGCCCGGCGCCGCCGCCACGATCGCCCCTCCCGCGAGACCGCCCACGGCAAGGGCTCCCTGCAGCACGCCCATGAGCTGGTTGGGCAGGCCAAGCGTCTCGGTCACGATGTAGGGCGAGCACACGTTGAAAAACGAGGAGCCGAACAGGTTCACGAGCGTCGCCGCCATGATGGTGCGCCACATGAGCGGGCGCGAGCGGAGGAAGGCGAGCGCCTCCTTCAGGTCCGCGCACGCGGTGGCGACGGCGCCCGCCGTGCGCGCGGGCGGCTCGTAGGGGACGTGCACGAGGGCCGCCACCACGAGGGCCGATGCGGCGAAGCAGGCGGCCGATATGAAGACGATGGGCGCCAGGCCGAGAAACCCGAACGCGATCCCTCCCGCGACGGGGCCGCCGATCCCCGTGAGCATGCCCACCTGGTTCACGAGCGCCACGGCGCGCTCCACCTCGTGCGGCTCCACCAGATGCGGGATCGCAGACTGCACGCACGGCTGGTAGAGCGCCTGGGCGGCGAACGCCAGCATGAGCATGGCCACGGTGGCGACGATGACCGCAGACGTCCCCGCCGCAAACAGGTAGGCAGCCATCGCTACGGCCAAGACCGCGTCCACCGCGATCATGACGCCGCGCTTGCGCGTGCGGTCCGCGATGACGCCCCCGATGGGCGCGAGCAGCGTGTAGGGCACGAACCCCGCCGCGACCACGCCTCCGTACAGCGCGCCGGACCCCGTGAGGTTCAGCAGGTGCAGGGGCAGCACGAACTGCAGGATCTCCATGCCCAGAAGCGAGAGCGCCTGGGATGCCATGACCGCTGCGAAGCGCGGGGACGCGAGTCCTCCTCCCCGTCCAGGTGCGGCGCCGCCTTTGATGGTACCGTTCATGTCGTCCTCTCTTTCATACATTCGGTTGGTATGTATATTGATTCGAAAGAAAGCCGCTCGAAGCGGCTTCTCCCGTCATCACCTGCCGGCAGCGTCAGGACCGATCGTCTTCTCCCCCATCGTCGGCGATGAAATCGCGCGCCAACGTTCCCCACGAGTCGTCCCACATGCGCGCCGGGTCGAAAAACTTCCAATCCACCAGGTCCACGCCGAGCGCGTGCATCACGCGCACGAGCACGCTCACGCGGCGCTCGAACTCGCTCTCATCGGCGAGCGGATGGAACAGCGGCACCATCCACAGGTTGGCGAGCAGCAGCATGACCTCGGCGGTCTCGCGCGGGAACTCGGAGCTCACCGTGCCGTCCGCCACCCCCTCGCGTATCACCGGCTCGATATAGCGGTGCGCGACCTCGAGGGCGTCGGCGAACTCCCGCGCCAGAAGACGGGAGTTTTGCACGGGATCCGAGGAGGGCCGCATAGCGCGCAGCATGTCGGCCGACGGCCCCTCCGCAGACGACTCGTCGAGTGCGCGGATCTTCTCGATACCCGAAAGCGACCGATTGGAGATGATGGCCTCGGCCCGCTCGACGACCGGGCGATTCGCCCGCTCGAACACCGCCTCGAAGATATCCTCTTTGCTCTTGAAGTGATGGTAGACCGCGCCCTTGGTGAGTCCGCCGAGGTGGTTCACGATATCGGCCATGGTCGTCTGCTCGTAGCCCTTGGTCATGAACAGCTCCTCGGCCACGTCGAGAATCCGTTTGACGGTCTCCTCGGGATACTTGTTGCGCGCCATACCGCCCTCCCCGCTCCGGTCTTCATGGGTATCATACCAACGGTATGTATCTATAGCAAGGACGCCTTCCGCCGGCTTCGGCCGAGCCGACGGGCGATGAGGGCGACGAGATCGCAACGCCCCGCCCTCAACCCGTCATAATGGGTCCAATAGACCGCCTTGCATACGGATTGGAGCGTTCATGGCACGCACGCCCATCGCCCAGATGTCGTTTACCAAGATCTATCCGCTGCTGGTGCAGAAGGCAGAACGCAAGGGACGCACGCGCGAAGAAGTCGATACCGTCACCTGCTGGCTCACCGGCTACGACCAGGCGGGGCTTGCACGACAGCTCGAACGCGACCTGACCTACGCGGATTTTTTCAACGAGGCGCCCGCGCTCAACCCGCATCGCACGCTCATCACCGGCAAGATCTGCGGCGTCGACGTGACGGCCATCGAGGATCCGATCGAGCAGAACGCCCGCTACCTCGATAAGCTTGTGGACGAGCTGGCAAGTGGGCGCGCCATAGAGAAGATTCTGCGCGCGTAAGGAAGGCTGCAGCCCGGGAGGCTCTCTCGCGGCCTACAGCGAATTCGGGCCCGCCTTCGCCGAGGCGCGACTCACGGTGCGGACGACGAACCTGCCGCCCGCCCGGGCCGCCGTGCCAAGACCGTGCACCGCTGCCCTCCCCGCCTTGCGGGCGATCTTCGCCGCCTGCTGCTTTGCCGCGACGCCCACCTTATGCGCTGCTTGGTCCAGACGCTCTTCGATCTTGGTCGCCGCGCGACCGGAGAACGTCCGTTGCCCGCGGCTGATGAGCGCCGCCCCGCCCGCGATGGCCGCCACGCCGGGGCCGGGCAGGATGCACATGGGCACGCCCGCAACCGCAAGGACCGTGCCCGCAACCATCTGCGCGGCACCCTTGGCCTTTGCACCGCGGGACACCTCGGACGCTGCGGGCTTCTTGCGATCTGCAGGCGGCTGAACGCCGCACTTGGCTTTCTTCATGGAGTATCAATCCTCAATTCGACAACGAACTCATCGGTCCTCGTCGTGCCGTATACCCCGCGCCCGGCTTGCGCGATCGCGCTTCATGAATTCCTAAGGAAGCTCCGAGTCATTCATGAACGAACGGGGGTCTTTTCGGCGTTTGCGCAGGAATCGCCTTTTGACGTCCCCGCTTATTCATGAACCCCTGTTAGACCCCGCGGATACGGGGCCCCTTCGCGTTCATGAAATAGCGTGGGGCGGCGACGAGCGGCGGGAAGCTTCCGTTCCGGCTCGCAGGGACCGCAGGGGCCGCCGGATGGGTTGAAACGAACCCGTCCCCAAGCAACCCATGAAAAAGCCGACCGATGCACGCCTAGTCGGAGAGCACCGGAATCCGGCGCAGCAGGCGCATGACGGCGCGCACCTCGGGCCCCGCCACGAACAGCTGCCACAGGAGCGCCATGGGAAAGTTCATCGCCACGGTCTGAATCCACGTCGCCACGAGCTCGCCCGCAGGCGGCTGCTTGAACGCGAGCGTCGCCACCAGGCTCATCATCGGGCACATGCTCCAACAGGTGAACGCCCCCATGAACACGGTGACGAGCAGCGCAGGCACCTTCGTGGGGTCGAGGAGCCTGAACGTGAGACGGTGCGCGATGCGCCCGCCGACAAGCGTCTCGAGCACGATCACCGCGACCATGAGCGGCACGATGTCGGCAAACGGCGCGAAAAGCAGCTCCGTCTTGAGCCCGCCGTATATGAGCGCCTGGTTGTACAGCTCCATCCCGTAGACCATCGCGAATGCCATAAGCAGGGAGAACACGATGCGCTGGGCTTTTGTTTTGGGCATGGTTCGCCTCCATTGCGCCCAGCCCTCATGTCCGCACGGCACGCGCTGCGGGAGGGCAACTGGACTTATGCCTTCCCGCAGCGCGTTGCGCCACACATGCTAGCACGGCCCAGACCGCAGCTCTCAGAAACACCATCAAACGCCGAGCAGCTCGTGCAGCAGGCGCTCGCGGCCGTTGATGAACATCTCGGTCACCTGATAGCTGTCGGTCTCCTCGTAGGCCACCTCGTGCAGGCGCCCGCCGTCGAACGACACGATCTGCGCGCCCGGAAGCCCGAGCAGGATCGGAGAGTGCGTCGCCACGATGAGCTGGCTGCCGTGAAGCGCCAGCTGGTACATCTCGTAGAGCAGCGTGAGCTGGCGGGAGGGCGACAGCGCCGCTTCCGGCTCGTCGAGGAAGTACAGACCGTTTTCCTTTGCGCGATCCTGGATGAAGCCGAGAAACGCCTCGCCATGCGACATCTGGTGCAGCAGCTCAAGTGCGCCGGTCGCCGGATTCGTGTAGGTCATCCCCGCATACGATTCGGCGGCGGTCGCCACGTTGTAGAAGCTCTCCGCCCGCAGGAAGAACGTGCTCCAGGGGCGCAGCAGGCCGCGGCCCATCTCGATGCCCTCGTGCAGCGATGAGTGCGAATCCCGCGTGGAGAACGCGTAGTTGGCCGTGCCGCTCTCCGGGTTGAGACCGTAGGCGACCGCCATGGCCTCGAGCAGCGTCGACTTTCCCGACCCGTTCTCGCCGACGAAAAACGTCACGCTCCCGGCGAGCTCCAGCGGCTCGAAACCCAGACGGGCGAGCGCGGGGATGCCGCGCAGGTACGCATCGCCCGGCACAAGCTCCCAACGGATGGCGACGGACTTGATGAACGGCGCGCTTCCCATCGTTTCCCCCGGCATCCGGGCATCACGCATGGAGCTTCGCGGCCTTGCGCTCGTCGCGCAGCCGGATGCGGTCGAGCGCCGCCTCGGCGGCCGAGAACCGGCAGCCGCAGTAGTTCTGCCGGTACATCCCGAGCTCGCGCGAGCGGCGCGTGGCCTCCGGGTACCAGGGGCGAAAATCACGGATGACCGGCGTGAGACCGTGCGCGCCCGCCAGGCGCGTCAAGACGTCGTTGCAGGTCTCAAACAGCTGGTAAGGCGACACCGCGAGCGTTGTTGCGATATGGTCGAAACCCTCGTCGCAGGCTACGCGCACCGCTTCGGCAAGCCGCAGGCCGTAGCAGGCGCGGCATCGGCGCTCGCGATCGCGTGCCCCGATGGGCGCCACCCCGCGTTCCCACGCGTCATAGTCCTCGCGCGCCTCGATGAGCGGGATGTCGTTCGCGGCGGTCCAACGACGCAGCTCCTCCAAGCGGCGATCGTGTTCGTCTGCCGGCTGGATATTCGGATTCGTCCAGCAGATCGTGGGCTCGAAACCTTCCTCTACCAGCAAGCGAACCGGCTCGAGCGAACACGGGGCGCAGCAGGCGTGCAGCAAAAGCCGTGTCATAGGTCCTCCCCACGCGCCTGATCGGGCTCTCCGTCGCCGAGAAACTCGACGCCCCAGTCGCGGTCGATGCAGTGCGTGATGCGCGCGTCGGCGAGCATCGCGGCGACGTAGCCCCAGTCGCCCGTGCATCCGGACAGATGCAGCACGGCCACGATGTAGGCCAGCACCGGCCAACCGCTCACGACGCCGAGCGCCAAGAGCAGCAGCGTCACCGCAAACGTCGGCGCGAGCGCGATAGCCAGGTACTGCCCGCGCGTGTAGACGACATCCTCGGCGCAGGCATAGAGCATGCCCGCCTTCCAGTTCGCCCCGAACGTGATCTTGGTGCCGGCGGGGGCGAACGCCTTGAAGAAGATGGCGTGGACGAGCTCGTGGACGGCAAGCGAGGCGAAGCATCCGACGGCTCCGGCGGCAAACCACCAGAACGTCGGGGGCAGGACCGGGAAGCGCGGGTCCTCTCCCTTGAGAACGGAGGCGAGCTCGCTGCCCGGCAGGCCCAGCATGTCCGGCGCGCCCGAGACGAACCATGCGACGCCCGCAATCGCGCCGACGACCAGCGTCGCCGCCGTCATGCGCATCATGCGCGCTAAAAACGCCTTGTCTTCAAAGGTGTGTATGCAGGCAATCCTCTTCATGCCCTGAGGATACCACGGAGCGCAGGGCGCCGTCCCCCGCGCGGGAAACCGGGGGCGCGGCGTTCTCATGCGCTCGCCCGCCCTGACGTCCCCCGAGCGCGAACGCGGGCCCAAGCCGCGACGGGCCACGGGCGGGCAGCGGGGCGGCGGGCCGCTCTCTGTCGTTTTTTACGGATTGCCGCCGCAACCTGCACGCCCTTGGCCTTGTGCGATAATGGGTCCCCGTATGCACATCGATTCAACACGCACTGAGGAGCCCGCATGGCACACAAGCTCAGCAAAGATAGCCGCCCGTCATGGCCACATCGCGCCATCGTCACCGCAGGCATGCCGTATGGCAACAAAAACTTGCACTTCGGACACGTCGGCGGCGTGTTCATCCCGGCCGATTTCTTCGCGCGTTTCCTGCGCGACCGCCTGGGCAAGCAGAATGTGATCTTCGTCTCGGGCACCGACTGCTACGGCTCCCCCATTATGGAAGGCCATCGCAAGCTGCTCGAGTCCTGCGGCACCGATTGCACGCTCACCGACTACGTGCAGGCCAACCACGACCTGCAGCAATCCGCGATCGATGGCTTCGAGATCAAGCTCGACCTGTTCGGCGGATCCGCCCTTCCGCCCGCTGCCCCCATCCACAACCAGACGACGGCGGAGATCATCGAGCGCCTGAATGAGCGCGGCGTGCTCCACAAGCGTGCGACCAAGCAGTTCTACGATGCCAAAGCGGGCCAGTTCTTAAACGGCCGCCAGGTCATCGGTCGCTGCCCCATCCAGGGCTGCAAGTCCGAGAAGGCCTATGCCGACGAGTGCGACCTCGGCCATCAGTACGAGCCCGAGGAGCTCATCGCACCCAAATCCGCCCTCACCGGCGAGACCCCAGAACTCCGTCCGGTCGACAACATCTACTTCGATCTGCCCGCCTACCTCGACTTCTTGAAGGACTACACCGCGAAGCTCGAAGCGGACGAGACGGTGCGCCCCGTAGTATCCAAGACCATGGAAGAATGGTTGCTTCCTGCGCAGATCTACATCCAGAACAAGTTCCGCGAGGCATTCGACGCCATCGAGGACCAGCTGCCCGCCCACACCGTCACCGAGCCCGAGGGCAACAAAAGCTCGTTTACCGTCACGTTCCCCAGCTGGGAGGAGCGCGACGCGGCGCACGAGGTGCTCTCCGCAGGAGGGGTGCGCTTCCGCTCCGGCAAGGCGCTCGTCCCCTTCCGCATCACCGGCAACATCGAATGGGGCGTGCCCGTGCCCGACGAGTGCGGCTGCTCCGGCCTCACCTGCTGGGTGTGGCCCGAGAGCCTCTGGGCGCCCATCAGCTTCACCCGCACCGTGCTGGCCGAGGCCGAGCGCGCAGGCCGCGCGGACCGCTACGCGAGCCTCGACTGGCACGACTGGTGGTGCAGCGAGGACGCGCACGCCTACCAGTTCATCGGCCAGGACAACATCTACTTCTACGGCATCGCGCAGACGGCCCTGTGGGAGGCGCTCGGCTGCCACATGCAGCAGAGCACGCTCGTGGCCAACTACCACGTGCTCTACATGGGCAAGAAGGCGAGCTCCAGCTCCCAGACCCCGCCCCCGCCCGCCGCTGAGCTGCTGGAGCACTACACCGCCGAGCAGCTGCGCGCGCACTTCCTGTCGCTCGGCCTCGGCGAGAAGCCCGTCTCGTTCAGCCCCAAGGCCTACGACACGCGCGAGACCGGCAAGAACGCCGACGGCACGCCGCTGCTCGCACGCGACGACAAGCGCGTCATCGACCCCGTCCTGAAGGAGGGCGCGCTGCTCACCGGCGTGTTCAACCGCCTGGCGCGCTCCTGCTTCTACGGCGTGGCCGAGAAGGAGGGCGACGAGGCGGGCCACCGCTGCGGCTGCATCCCCGCAGGCACCCCCGACGCCGGCGTCATCGAGGCATCCGAGCAGGCTGTCCTCGCCTTCGAGCAGGCCATGCACACCTTTGAGTTCCACCACGCCCTCACCGTGTGCGACGGCTACCTGCGCGCCGCGAACAAGCGCTGGAGCGACGCGAGCAAGGCCGCCAAGAACGCCGAGGACGACGCCGCGATGAAGCAGGCGCTCGTGAACGCCTTCCACGAGCTGCGCGTCGCCACGGTTCTCATGCACGGCATCGTGCCGGTCGGCTGCGAGCTCATCTGCGAGCACTTCGCCATCGACCCCGACACGTTCTTCTCGTGGGATCGCATCTTCGACACCTGCGACGGGCTCGTGGCGAGCCTGGGCGAGAAGCCCGGCGAGCACAAGGTGGTCCCGCTGCCGCCGCGCTTCGATTTCTTCGAGAAGCATCCGAGCCAGAACTAGAATGGGTCATTTGGGGACGGGTTCGTTCCAACCCATCAAAGGAAGCTCAGCGGGCGATAAGCAGCTCCGCGTCCACGGTGACCGAGTGCACCCGGTCGCGCGGTAGTTCCGCGGTGTCCACGCCGAACAGCAGCGGCGTCATGCGCAGCAGGTCGTCTACCTGGTCAGGTGCCACATCAAAGGTGGCACGGGTGCGCAGGCGCCGCTCGAGAGCCATATGCCGCTCCAGATGCTCGACGACCCGCCGGTTCGAGTGGCTCGCATGGCGCAGGCGCTCCCCCGCGAGCTCGCGCAGCTCGACGAGATGGTCCGGGCCGGGCACGACCTTGACGAGCCACCCGCCCTCGGCAAGTACCCGCGTGAACTCAGCGTAGTTCGCCGGCGTGAAGATATTCAGGACGCACCCTACCGCACCGTCGCGCACCGGCAGGTTCGCCACGTCGGAGACGAGCCAGCACACGCCGTTGCCCCCGCGCGCGGCGCGCACGATCGCATCACGAGAGTTGTCGAGCCCGATTACGGGAACGTCCAACGTCTCGGCCAAGGCCTTCGCGTAATAGCCCTCTCCGCAGCCCGCATCGAGCACCGGGCCCGCAAGCTTTGCGCCGTCGAGCGCATCGAGCAGAGCATCGAGCACATGGCGGTAGAACCCCGCCTTGAGAATATGCGACCGCGCCTCGAAAAAACCGGCGTCATAATCGTCGTGCACCGCGCGTCGCAACAGGTTGACGTACCCCTTGGCGGCGATGTCGAAGCCATGACCGCGCCCGCAGCGCAGGCTCGCCCCCTGCAGGGTCATCTCCGCGCCGCACAGCGGGCAGCGCAGCGCATCGGCGATACGGGCGAACTTCTCGATACGTGCGGGATTCATCGCCTGCACCAGCTCTCGAACGCGATGCGCGTGAGGCCAGCAAGGCAGCGGCTGCACTTGCCGCCCACGCGGTCGGCTACAGGGCGGGCACCGTGCGCGTCCTCATTGAAACGCGCCGGGCGTATCGTCAGCGCATCGGCCATATCGGGAACCTCCATCTGCACAGGGAGCGATAACGTCAAGACCCCGGCGTCAGCGGGCGCCGGGGTGGGACAGATTATGGCACGCACGACACGTCACCCGCGTATCGGCGCGCATGTATCGGCGCTCATTCCAAGAAGTGCACAAAAGGGGGAGCACGCAGGTGCCGGCAAACAGCAGGACGGGCGCCTGCTTAGCTGGCCGCTCGAAAGCGGCCCGGCGCTGCATCCGCCATCAGACTAGCAGCCCTTTGACCGGACGGCTCCAGCAGGGCAGACATGGAAGCAGTTGCCGCACTCGTCGCAGCGCTCGCCGAGGATACGGTAGGCTGCACCGTCGTCGGTCGGGAATATCGCCTTGTGCGTGCACGCCTCGGCACACGCCCCGCATGCAATGCAGCGGTCCGGATCGATGCTCAAGCCCGCCGGCACGAACGAATCGCCACCGAAGGCAAACCGCTCACGCAGGATCTTGTGGTCGCGATGGACCATGTTGAAGTCGTAATCGTAATACTCGCCATGGAAGCGATGGAGCACGAACACAACGGTCTCGGGATACTTGTTGATGTCGTAGACCGCCACGTTGAACAGAGGGTTGCCCGCCGCCTTCTCGTCGACCTCGGCCTGTGTGAGCTCGCGTACCTCGCCGGAGACGCGGACCATGTATCCGGGCTGGAAATGCGGCAGGTTGTCGTCATCCCACGAGCACGGCGCACCCGTCCTCTCTGCTGACACGGCGAGCACGCCGCCCTCCTTCAGCTGCCGGTAGAACGGCTTCACACGCATCGTGCGCAGGTAAAGACCCTCGTCATCATAGGCGAAGAAGTGGGCGATGCGCGCGTCGATACCGTTCTCGCCGTCGCGCGTGGCGAAACTGCAGCACCCGATAGCATTGAACAGCTCGTAGACCTCTTGCATGGTTTTCACAGTCATCTCTCCCTTCGTTGGGTTGGTTGACGATATGTTCATCGGGTGACCAGGTCGCAGCCGCCCCTGGCCGAGGGGGAAGCCCCGTCGCTCGGAGCGTGGGTTAGCATCGTCTCGTGTCAGCAAGGCGGCCGCCAGGGCCACAGAGAGAAGGGGGCTTCCCGATGAGCGAGTATACCACCCAGGTCGGCATGGACGTGCACGCGCGCAGCGTGTCCTGCAGGGCGCTGAGGCCCGACACAGGCGAGTGCTGGTCGGGCACGTTCCGCGGGGAGGGCTTCGAGCGCGCCGTGCTCGAGTGGCTGAGGAGGCTCCCCCAGCCGGTGAGGTGCGCGTACGAGTCCGGCTGCACGGGCTTCTGGCTGAGCCGGTTCCTGGAGGGGGCCGGCGTCGCCTGCGGCGTGGTCGCCGTCTCCACTATGCCGCGCTCCCCGAGGGACAGGCGCCACAAGAACGACAGGCGCGACGCCGCCGTCGTGCTGCGCGAGATGTGCAACCCCGCCAGCGACGTCTCCTACGTGTGGGTCCCCGACCCGCAGACCGAGGGCGCCCGCGACCTCGCCCGGGCCGCCGACGCGGCCGCCCGGGACGTCCGCTCCGCCAGGCAGCGCGTGAGCATGCTGCTGCTCAAGCACGGGTTCGCCTGGTGCGAGAGGACGCCCTCCGGCAACCTGAGGAAGACGTGGACGCGGGAGTGGCGCAGGTGGGCGCTGTCGCGCGACCTGGGCGACGCCCTGTCGAACAGGGCGCTCGAGATGGAGTTCGGCGCGGTCGAGCGCCTCGAGCGCGAGGCCGCCGGGCTCGCGGCGGCGGTGGCCGAGGAGGCCGGGCGCCCCAGGTGGAGGCCCTACGTGGACGCGCTCGTCCGCCTCAAGGGCGTCGACGTGCAGACCGCCTTCCTCGCGTGCGCCGAGTTCGGGGACTTCTCGCGGTTCCGCAGCGGCAGGGCCGTCTCCCGCTGGATCGGGTGCACCGCCTCGGAGAGCTCCAGCGGCGAGGCCGACCGCCGGCGACCTCGCCGAAGGAGAGCAGCTCCCCAGCATCCGCGCGCTCGTCGAGGGCGCGGCCTCGATGCCGCGCCGGAACGGGCGCCCGAAGCGCGTGCGCCCGGGCCACGAGGTGTCCCCCGCGGTCGAGGAGATGGCCGCAGCCGCCAACGAGCGGCTCCGGCGGCGCTACGAGCGCCTCAGGGGCGCCGGCAAGCACGCCAACGTCGCCAGGGTGGCGGTCGTGAGCGAGATGGCGCGCTGGATCTGGGCGATAGGCCTGCAGGTGCAGCGCGAGCTCGCCGCCGCCTAGCGCGCGGCGCGAGATAGGGCCGTCCCCTCCGCCGGCCGGGCCCGCGGCGCGCGGGGCAACTCGCGTCCGTCCCCATGCGCGGCCCCGCGGCAGCCCGCCGCCGGGCCATGCGCGTCCGTTGACTCCCCGCCGCGAGGCGGGGGCTGCGACACTGCCCGCACCGAAGAGAGCCGTACTGCGGGCCGGGGCCCTCCCCGGCATCCGCGATTCTGTGAGTGGAACGCGTTGGGCGTCCGAGGTTCCCCGGGGCCGCCGGGCCCCGGTTCGAGGACACGCCCGCGGCCCGCCGGCGGGGGTGGGGGAAGCCGGCCCCCGGGCCAGCTACCCGGGGGCCGGCGGAATATTGCCTATTGACAGTCCGATGAACATATGTGGGGACGGGTTCGTTTCAACCCATGGGTTGGTTGGGGACGGGTTCGTTTCAACCCATCGCGAGCCGGAACGGAAGCGTCCCGCCGCCCGTCGCCGCTCCACACCATTTCATGAACGCGGAGGGGCCCCGTATCCACGGTGACCTACCGGAGGTCACCCAAACTTGCCAACAACCCCTATCGAAGCTTCCCCACATGCTCGAACCACCGCGCGGCAACGTAGGCGGCATGCTCGGCCATCAGGTCGAAACCGAGCAGCTCCTCACAGTCCGCACTCACGTTGGTCATCGCATTCGTGTCGATGATGTAGGGCGCACGCTCGGTCTCTATGACATCAAAGCTTCCGAGCTCGAACCCCAACAGAGCAGCGGCCCGCTCGGCGACATCGCGCACCTCCCGCGGGCAGGTATCATCGTATGCCTCGTAGGTCGATCCCACGTGATAGGACGACAGGCCGCACGCCGCGATGCTGCGCTTCTGGATATGGGCGCAAGCGCCGCCCACGATCTCGATGCGCGTCACATATCCCGCGCGCGCCACAAGAAATTCCTCGACGATGAACGTCGTGTCTTGCGGAGCCGCTACCAAAAATGCGCGCGCCTCCGCATCGTCGCGCAGCACCGCGGTACGGGCGGAGCGCCCGCCGCAATCGGGCTTGATGATGCAGGGATACGAAAGCGCGTGCACATCGATCTTGTCAGCAGGCGCACAGGCGTACACCTTCGGCACGCACAGGCCCGCAGAGCCCAGCGTCCGCACGCCGCGCAGCTTGCTGATCTCATAGCGAAACGCGCTTCCCGTGTTCACCATGGGGATCCCTGCCGCCTCGGCCACCTCGATCAATTCGAGCATATGCGCATGCGACCGTGCGTGCCCGCGCGCCACGGCGCTTGCCGGCACACGGCTGGTGAGCATCGTGCAGGCGAGGGCGGCCTCCACCGCATCGGGGCGCTCCATGTCGATCATGCGGACCGGCACATCCCGCGCGCAGAGCTCCATCGCGAACTTGAAGTCGGACCATTCGCTCGACTCGTACAGCACGCCCAGCGAGGGCGCGGCGGGCGCCTCGAACACCGGATTCTTCTTATCCATCTCACACACCCCATTCCAGCAACTTGCCCAAGAACCGCTTGAGCTCGGGTGTACGGGGATTGCCGAACAGATCCTCCGAGCGCCCGTACTCCTTCAGCACGCCGTCGCACAGGAAGGCGACCTTGTCGCACGCATGCCGCGCGAACCCCATCTCATGCGTCACCACGATGAAGCGCGCTCCCTCGTCGCGCAGGTCGCGCAGGATGTCGAGCACCTCGCTCGTGTACTCCGGATCGAGCGCGCTCGTGGGCTCATCAAGTAGCAGCAGACGCGGCCGAGGCGCCACGGCGCGCGCGATGGCCACACGTTGCTGTTGGCCACCCGAGAGCTCCGCCGGTCGCGCTTCGGCCTGCGCGGACATGCCGAAGCGCTCAAGCAGCTCGTCGGCGCGGCGGCGCGCCTCCCCCTCGGCAACGCCGTGCACCGCACGCAGCGGCAACGTGATGTTCTCGCGCGCACTCAGGTGCTGGAACAGACCGCCCTGCTGGAACACAAACCCCAGCCGCGCCCGATAGCGCTCGAGCTCCCGCTCCCGATAGTCGACCGCCTTGTCATCGAGCGCGACCGTACCGGCGGTCGGCACGAGCAGCCCGCCTACGATGCGCAGCAGCGTCGACTTGCCGCCTCCAGACGGACCGATGATCGCGAGCGTCGTCACCTCATCGTCCAACTCGATGCCGCGCAGGACCGTACGTCCCGAAAACGACCGTTCAAGACCGCGGATCTCAATGCGCATAACCTGTCCTCTTCTCGAAATAACGGCTCACGAACGTGAGCGGCAACGTCAGCACCAGGTACAGCCCGCCCAGCAAAAAGTAGCAGCCGAACATGTTGAAGTTCGTCGCACTGATCTCGCGCATGGTTTGCGTGAGCTCGATGACGGCGATGACCGAAAGCAGCGACGAGTCCTTGATCACACTCGCGAACTGCCCGGTCAGCGCGGGCAGCGTTCGTGCCACGAGCTGAGGCACCACCACGTAGCGCAGCGTCTGCGCCCGCGTGAACCCCACGGCACGCGCCGCTTCGAGCTGCATGGCGTCAATCGACAGCAAGCTGCCGCGGATAATCTCGGCGATATAGGCGCCTTCGAAGACTGAGAGGATCGCCACGCCGGCAACCATCCGGTTTTCGATACCCCATGCCGTGCCGATGATGTAGAAGAACAGGTAGATCTGCACGAGCAGCGGCGTTCCGCGGATGATCTTCACGTAAAGATCCGCCGCGTAACGGACCACGAGCACCCGGCAGCCCTGCGCCCACGCCACGATGGCACCCAGCGCAAGGCTCGCCACGAGGCTCAGGGCGGAGATCTGCACGGTCAGCAGAAAACCGTCGATGATCCTTACGCGGAACTGCCCGATGAAACTGAAATCGAGCTGAACGCCAACCGCAGCGAGCGAAGCCCAGACACCTGCAAGCACTGCGATGCATACCAGCAGGTAGTTGAGTACGCCGGCCACCGGATGAACCGGCGATCCCGGCTCTACGCGAAACAGCCGCGCGATGCGTCGACCCATGCGCCCTCCTCTCATCCGCCCATGCAGCAGCTGCCGCTGCGGGCGAGCAACCTATTCGAAATCGAAAAACCAGGTGAACCCGAGCTCGTCGAAGGCAGCCTTCTCCTCGGCGAGATACTTCTCCGTCAGACGATCGAACTCTCCGTTGTCCTTGCTGTCGGCGATGAAGGCGTTGAGCTCATCGAGCAGCTCGGTATCACCCTTCTTGACCGCAATGCCCCACTCCTCCGGATCTTGGAAGGGAATGAAGACCGCCTCGGTCGTATCGGGATTGGCCTCATGGTTTCGATAGATGGTGAGCTGGTCGTAGATGAAACCGTCGGCGCGGCCTTGCACCACTTCCGTCACGCAGGCGGACTCGTCGGCAAGACGCGTGATCGTGGCCTCCGTGAGGTGATTCGTCGCATAGACGTCACCGGTCGACCCGGTCTTAACCGCTACGGTCTTGCCCTCTTGGTTCAGGTCATCGACAGACGATATCCCCGAACCGCTGTTGGCGAGAATCGCGAGCTGCGCCTGCGCGTACGCATCGCTGAAATCGACCGTTTGCTTGCGCTCGTCGGTGATCGTCATGGAGCTGATCACGCAATCCGCCTTGCCGGTCTGAAGCGACGGGATGAGGCCGTCCCATGCCGTGTTCTCGATCACGATGTCGTAGCCGTACGCTTCGCCGAAATCGCGCATGAAGTCGACGCTGATACCCGAGGGCTCACCTGCGCCGTCTTTCGTTTCGAACGGTGGGTAGGCGAGCTCCATCGCGACAACGAGCGTACGGCCCTCATCAGATGTCTGCGAACTTCCCGCAGAAGAACCCGCATCCTTCGAGCCGTCCTGCGAGCACCCGCCGAGTGCTCCCGCCAACGCGGCGAGCGCCGGCACTGCCAGCAGAGCGCGGCGCGTCATAACGGGCGCCTCAACGAACTTTGCAGTATGTGCAACCTTAGCCATGATCCATTTCCTTTCCTATCGAGCCTCCTGCTCACCGCCACGCTCCTCGGAACCGACACCGAGCGCGGCAGCAAAGTTTTGCTGCATCTGGAGCAGCACCTCACGGGCGGCCTCCATGCGCGCGTCATCGATTCCCTTGCGCTGCACCTCCAGAAGGCGGTGCGATATCTCCTGGAAATCACGCTCGAGCAAGCGGCCCCGTTCGGTCAAAAACACCACGACCGATCGTCGATCGAGCACCCCGCGCTCCGTACGGACATATCCCGCATCTGCGAGCTTTTTCACCAACGTGGTGACCGTCGAGGGATCGCGATGCACCCGTGCGGCGAGTTCGCGCATGGACAGACCGTCCTCGGCGAACAGTTGGAGCAGCACATCCCCGTGGGACGTCACGAGTCCCTCCAGGCCCCGCTCCCCCATCTGCTGCACCAGATATCGATTCGCCAGCGCACGCGTGCGCGCCACAACAGAAACCATATCGATGACGGCCATCAAGGCACCTCCTTGCGATCGCGCCCCTTCGCTTCTCCCTCATTATACTTGGATGTCCATGTATTACAAGAACTTTGACGTCAAAGTTTTTGAGTACTGAGCGCCCTCGATTCCATATCGAGGTTTTGCGCGTGTGAAATTGGATACTGCCACTGCGAAACCGATTGGGGCATAATCTGATGGCTTTATTGACGACGGAATCGGGCATGCCCCGCAGGAGAGAAAGAGGCCCTTATGGCGAACGTGTTGCAGATGCGCCCGGCGCGCGCAGAGGAAGCCGCCCGCGTCGCCGAGATCCTCGAGGACGGAAAGCGCACGATCGCGCAGTTCGGCATCGAGCAGTGGCAGCGCGGCTACCCCAACATCGAGAGCGTGCGCGCCGATATCGCGACGGGTTCCTGCTACGTTGCTGAGGACCCCTCCGGCGCGCTCGTGGGCACCCTGGCGCTGCTGTCCGGCGTGGATCCCGAGTATTGCCGTGCGCACGTCCCCTGGTTGACGCCCAATCCGTTCGAAGGTGAGGACGCGGCCCCCTATCTTGCCATCCACCGTAGCGCCACGGCAGCCGAGGCGCTCGGGAGCGGCGTTATGGGTTTCATGTTCGACGCTGCTGAGGGCATCGCCCGCGAGCACGGTGCCCTCAGCATCCGCATCGACACCCATCCGGGCAACCGTGCCATGCGCGGGTTTTTGGCCAAACAGGGCTTTACCGAGATCGCGCCCATCGAGCTCACGCAGAAGGATGGCAGCGAAACCGACCTCGGCCGCATCGCCTACGAGAAACTCGTGTAGCTGCAGCGCGGGACTGTTATCCCCTCCCCGTCCCCAATGGCTGGCCCCGTCCCCAACGGCCCTTCATGAAAACCTCTGATAGACCATCGTAGATACGGGCCCCTCCGCATCCATGAAATAGCGTGGAGCGGCGGGGCGCTTCCGTTCCGGCTCGCGGGGATCGCGGGGGCCGCCGGATGGGCTGAAACGAACCCGTCAACCAACCCATGGGTTGAAACGAACCCGTCCCCAATCAACCCATCATCACCCGACCGATACGTGCGACAATGGACGCGCCGCAAGGAGGCCGCCATGATTTACACGCCGCTCACCAACCACGCGATGCGCATCGCCTACGAAGCCCACGCCGGACAGACCGACAAGTGCGGGACACCCTATGTCTTCCACCCGTTTCACCTCGCCGAGCAAATGACCGACGAGTACACGACCTGCGTCGCGCTGTTGCACGATGTGGTCGAGGACACCGATGTCACCCTCGACGAGCTTGCTCGCGAGTTTCCGCCTACGGTCATCGACGCCCTGCGCCTGCTTACCCATGACCTGCGCGTGCCCTATCTCGACTACGTGCGCGCCGTCGCCTCCAACCCGATCGCCCGCACCGTCAAGCGGGCCGACCTCACACACAACCTCGACGCCACGCGCTACGCAGGCAGCACGCCGCCGCCCGCAGAAGAACTCGCCCGCAGACGCACGAAGTACGAGAACGCGCTCGCCATCCTCGACGAAGCGCGAGGAGAAGACGAGGGTAACGCGGACCTTTGCAGTCCTGTATGATGAGGGGCTGCTTGACGCGCGCGAGGCCCACGTCAAGCCCGCTATCCACCCGATGTCGTGAGCGAGGGTTCATGATTCTGTCTTTGGCGCCCATGGAAGGGCTGACCGGCCACACGTTCCGAGCGATCCATGCCGAGTGCTTCGGGGCCCTCGACCGGTACTACACGCCGTTCATCGCACCCCCGCGGGTCGGAAGCTCGTTCGGGGGGCGCGTCCGCGCGGAGCTCGACCCTGAGGTCAACCGGGGCCTGGTCGTGGTGCCGCAGCTGCTCACGAAAGACGCCGACGAATTCGTATGGGCGGCGGTGCTTCTCGCCGACATGGGGTTTACGGAGGTCAACCTGAACCTGGGATGCCCCTCGGGGACGGTCGTCTCCAAGGGCAAGGGCGCGGGGTTCCTGCGCGACCTCGAGAGGCTCGACGCGTTTTTGGACGAGATCTGCGCCCGCTCTCCCCTCCCGGTTTCAATCAAGACGAGGATCGGCGTCGCGGATGATGCGGAATACGAGCGTATCCTGGAGGTGTATCGGCGCCACGAGCTCGCGGAGCTCATCGTGCACCCCCGCGTCCAGAAGGACCGCTACCAGGGCGCACCGCGCCAAAAGGCCTACGGCACGACCCTGAGGGCCGTCTCGTACCCGGTTGCGTACAACGGGGACGTCTTCGGCGTCGAAGACATGGACGCGCTCCTTGCGGCGTACCCGGAAACGCGCCACGTGATGCTGGGCCGCGGCATCCTCGCCAACCCGGCGCTCGCCCGCATGCTGAAGGGCGGGCCGGCCGCCTCGGCAACCGAGCTTGAGCGCTTCCATGACAGGCTGTACGGCATCTACGAGGCCGAGATGGGCGGCAACGCGGTCTTCCGCATGAAGGAGTGGTGGTCCTACGCCCGGTTCGCCTTCGCGGACCCGCAATCGGTGCATCGCGCCGTCAGGAAGGTCCGCAAGGCCGACGAGTACCGCGCGGCGACGGAGCGGATCTTTCGCACCGAGCGCCTCGCGGCAGTCGCGCGCTTCCAGGCGGCGTAACGGCCGCCCCGTCTCGCCGTCGCGCCCGACCCGTCAGCGGCGCCGGCTGTGGGAGTTGCGCCAGATCTCGCGCCCCAGCATGAGCGCGAGCACGAGCGCCGACAGGTACCCCAGAAAGCCGATGACGGGAATGCCGAAGATGACCGGCTCGATCTTGGCGTAGTAGACCACCGACGAGCCGATGAACAGGCCGGCGATGACGATGGCCATGGACATGCGGTCGACGATGCCGCCCACATGGCGCAGCACGCGCTCGCTGCCGAGCACCTGCGTGTTGATCTTGAGCTGGCCGCGCGTGAGCATGCGCGAGGCCAAGCCGAGCTGGTCGGCCGCCTCGAGCAGGCCCTTCGCCGCCCGCACCGACGCGTGCGCCATCTCCTCGGCGGTCTCGGCGGCGCGGGTGAAGGAGCTCTTCTCGTTTTTGATATGGGCCGAGATGATCTCGACCATGTTGACCTCGGGCATGTACTCGGACAGCAGGCCCTCGAGCGTCACCATACCGCGCGCGAACATCGTCACGACGCTCGGCAGCTCGACGTCGTTTTTGCGCGCCAGGCTCACGAGCGACGTCAGGAACTCGCCGATATCCAGGTCCTTCAGGTTCAGGCCCGCGAAATCCGCGACGATGAAGTCGAGGTCGGACAGAAACGTCGAATGGTCGAGCTCGGACGAGTCCCCGCGCGTGACCGCGAAGCGCATCAGGGAGTCCTTGAGCTTGGCGACGTCGTTCTCGGCGACCGAGAAGATGATGTCCTTCACGATCGCGCGGTCGTGGCTGGACATGCGCCCCACCATGCCCAGGTCGATGAAGTAGACCACGTTGTCCTTCAAGATGATGTTTCCCGCATGCGGGTCGGCATGGAAGAAACCGTCGTCGAGCACCTGCGTCGAATAGTCCTCGACGATGCGCGCGCCGATCTTCTCCAGGCTGTAGCCCGCCTCGGAAAGCGTCAGGGGGTCGGCGATCGAGATGCCGTCGATGTAGTCCATGACGACGATGTGCTCGGTGCAGTACTGCAGGTACGACCGCGGGCACGAGATGCCGCGCGTGTCCTTGTGGAACGTGTAGAAGTCGTCGAGGTTGCGCGCCTCCATGAGGAAGTTCGTCTCCTCGCGAAACGACTGCCACAGCTCCTCGACGACGCCCTGGAGGTCCACGAACTGGTCGGTCTTCACGAAGCGCGACGCCGTGCGCACGATGGAGCGCATGATGTCGATGTCTTGCGCCATGACCTGCTGGGCACCCGGGCGCTGCACCTTGACGGCGACGTCCTCGCCGGTCAGCAGCCGCGCGCGATGGACCTGTGCGAGCGAGGCGCTTCCCAGCGGCTTGCGGTCGATCCACTCAAAGACCTCGGCGGTCTTGCGGCCGTACTCGGCCTCCAGACAGTCGCGAATCACCCAGAACGGCACCGGCTCCACGTCGGTGCGCAGGCGCCTCAGCTCGTCGCAGAACCGCTGCGGCAGGATCTCGGAGCGGTTCGCGAGGATCTGCCCCATCTTGACGAACATGGGGCCGAGCTCCTCGATGAGGCAGCGCAGGCGCACCGGCGTGATGTTGTTCCACGCCTCGTACTTGCGCACGAGGTTGAAGATCTCGGCGATGCGGCGCCTGCGCCCCTTCGCCGTGAGCTGGAACTCCTCGGCAGGAGCCATGACCTCCGGCTCATCCGGAAACTCGTCCTTTGCCCGCGCGCGCCTGTGGCCCAGGCGCGCCATGAGCTCCTCGTCCTCGAAGACGATGGTATCGTCGGGGTCCAGTTTGTCCCGTTGTGAGCTGGTGGTGTCGACTCCTGCCATGATGAATGCTTACGCGTCCTGCTCCGTCTCGGGCGCACTCGAGCCCTCGGCCTCCGCCGTCTCCTGCTCGACCTCGACCGCCTCGACCTTGACCGACACGGTGTCGTCGTCAACCGAGTCGACCAGATCGCGGACGTGCGCCATGAACTCGACGCGCTCCGCCTTGGTCATCGCGCGCACGCGCGCCAAGATGAGCTCGTCGAGGATGCGCTCGGCGACGGTCTCGCCCTGGGTGTTCAAGCGGTCGGTCACATCCGAGAACGCACCGCCGGCGCGCTCGAAGATGTCGGACATGGAGCGGGCGAAATCGGGCGTCGAGGAGTCGCGACGGACCTCCTCGCCCTTGGCGGACAGGCTGTCGAGCACCTCCTTGCCCTTCTCGGCCGTGAGCGCAGCCGCTCCGAAACCGATGTTCACCATATTGTTGACGAGGTCTTCGAACTTCGTGGCCATGTGAGCCTCCTTATTCCGAACCGTGCCGGGCATTCGTCTGCTCGCCACGTGCGTATTGTCTTCTTGTACCCCGAACCGCCTCGTTAGTTGTCCGACATCGCGAAAGCGTTTTTCATCGCGAGGCTCGTGGTGAAGAGCACGCGGCCGAGCAGGTCGTCGGTCTCGCGCTTGAGGTCCGCCGCCATGCGGTCGTTCGCCTCCGCGAGCGCCGCGCTCACCTCGTCGCGGGGAAGCTTCTCCACCGCGGCGTCCGTCTCGCGCAGCAGGCGGTGCGCCATGCCGCCGATCTTCTCCTGATAGCGCTCGATATGGGCGGAGTTGTCGTGGAAGCGGGCGTCGGCGAGCGCCGCGATGATGCGGTTGGCCCAATAGAAGCTCTCGGACGTCACGCGCTCCGTCGTGTTCTCCAGGTACTCCGGCATGCGCTCGACGTTCGCGTAGAGCGGCACGAGCGCGTTGAACACGTTGGAGCCGAAGGCCATCCACTGCACGCAGGCGTTCTCGTGCGCAACGTAGGGGCGGATCTGGAGCACCGCGAGCTGGCCGTTGCGGTTGATGCCGATGGGGCGGTACGCGCCGCGCGTGGCGTCGGTGCCGCCGCGGCCGTAGCAGTCGTAGGGCGTGCCCTGGTAGTGGGCGGACAGCACGTACTTCACGTCCTCGATCGTGACCTTGCGCTCGGGCACACGGCTCCAGGGGATGTCGTCGGACTCGGGGCCGAAGGCGGCGTCCGGGCCGTCCCAGCCGTCGCCCGGGTTCAGGCAGCGCTGCATGTACCAGGCGCGCGGCGTGTTGTACACGTGGTCGGAATCGGAATGGGAGCCGAAGGCCTCGCGCGGGTTGAAGATGTCGCCAGCGAGCAGGCCTTCGCGAACGTCGTCCACGAAGTTGTCGAGGTCGTCGAGCATGTCGTCGTCGGCGTCGAACAGCGCGTCGGCCAGCTCGTCGTAGATGTCGTCCAGCGTGTCGTCGACCACGTGCGGCGCGAGCATGGTGAGGTTCAGGTGGTTGGCCTCCATCCACGCACGCAGGTCGGCGCTCGCCATGTGCTCGACCTGATCGCCCTCGGCGTCCGCCAGGTCGAAATAGTCGATGCCGAGCTGGTTCGGCATGGTGACATAGGCGTCGTCGGGCACGCGCTTGGCGATCCAGTGATGGCCGCCAATGGTCTCCAGCCACCAGATCTCGGCGGCATCCGAAAACGCGATGCCGTTCATCTCGTAGGTGCCGTACCGCTCGAGCAGCTCGCCCAGGCGCTTGACGCCCTCGCGCGCGGTGCGGACGTAGGGCAGCACGACGGTGACGAAGTCCTCCTCGCCGAGCCCGCCGGGGACCGCGGGCACGTAGCCCTCCTCGCCCTCGGTGCCACGGGCGGGCGCATACTCCACGAGCGGGTCGGCGCCCAGCACGCGCTCGTTGCTCGTGATGGTCTCGGTGGCCGACATGCCCACGTTGGCCTCGTTGAAGCCGGCGGCGGCCCAGATGCCGTGGCCGGGCAGCGCGTCGGGCACCGAGCTGTAGCGCATCGGGTCGTCCGGCAAATCGAAGGTGAGGTGCGAGGCCGTCGCGGTATAGGTGCGCGGCTGGTCCGCCGGCATGACCACGGCCATGCGCTTGGGCTCGAACTTGCCGCCGGGCGAGTCCTCGTTGCGCGCCACGATCGTGGAGCCGTCATAGCTCGCGAGCTTACCTACCAGAATCGTCGTGCAGGCCATAGCTGGTGATCCTCCTCGTCCGGCCGGACGCGGGATGCGCCGGCCATCGGTTTGCCGTCCGCACTAGTGTAACGCCTCGCCCGGACACGCGGCGTGACAGCAAGGCAGAGTCGTCGTCACGCCGGTCACGCCAGGCCCGTGGGAACCTCGACCGTAAAGGTCGTGACGCCGTCCTCGCTGGTCGCCGTGACCGTTCCCCCGTGCGCGCCGATGATCTCGCGGGCGATGGCGAGCCCGAGGCCCGCTCCCCCGTGGCGAGCGCCGCGCGCGCCGTCTTCGCGGAAGAACCGCTCGAAGATGCGCTCCAGGTGGGCCGGCGATATCTCCTTGCCCCGGTCGCTCACGACGAACCTCGTCATGTGCCCCGCCTGCTCGAGAAGGCAGCGGACCTCGCTGCCCCGGTCCGCGAACGCGACGGCGTTGCGCACGATGTTCGCAAGGGCGCGCGCCATCTTGTCGGGGTCGATGAAGGCGCATGCCCCTTCCGGCACGTCGACCTCGATCGAGACCCCGCGCGCCTGGGCCCGGGGATACAGCTCGTCGGCGACCTGGCGCACAAGCATGCCCGCGTCCACGCGCTCCCGCTCGACGGGCATGGCGCCCAGGTTGTAGCGCGTGATCTCAAAGAACTCGTCCATCATGGCGTCGAGCGAGCGCGCCTTGGCCAGCGCCGTGCCCGCATAGCGGGCGCGCGTGTCCTCGGGAAGCCCCGGCTCCTCGGCGAGCAGGGCGAGATAGCCCACGATCGAGGTGAGCGGCGTCTTGATGTCGTGCGCAAGATAGGCCACGAGCTCGTTTTTGCGCTGCTCCGCCGCCTGTGCGGCGCGTTCGCGAGCCCGATCGCGCTCGGCCAGGCGCTCGAGCTCCACGTGCGCGGCGCCGAGGTGCGCGGGCAGCTCCGGCACGGCGCCCGTCCCCATCTCAGAGACGGCCCAGGTGAGCTCGTCCACCTCGCGGGCCGCGCGGGCGCACCACAGCGCCGAGATGACGACGAGTCCCGCCGCGAACGCACTCCAGACCACCGGCCCCTCGATGACGGAGACCACGGCCCGGTAGTCCGACAGGTCGCGGAACCGGTAGTGCCCGTCGGCCATCGAGTCCTCCTGATAGCCGAGCATGCGGTACAGCTCGACCGACTCCTCGGGGACCTCCACCCAGACAGACGTGACGTCGGCGATGACGGCGGACAGCGCGTCGCCGAACAGCGCATGGGCGCCCCACACGGCGAGCGCGAACGCGACGGCGAAGGCGCCGAGCCGCGCGAGCAGCCCGCGCACGAGCCTGCGGCGCGTGTCGATTCCCTGCATGGTCCTCATGGCTGCGATCGCCCTCCCCCCATCAGCGCGTCATGGCGCGATCTTGTACCCCACGCCCCATACCGTCTCGATGAACACCTGGTCCGAGTCGATGGCCGACAGCTTCGAGCGAAGATGCCGGATGTGGACCATGACGGAATTGGAGCTTGACGCCAGGTACGGCTCCCTCCACACCGACTCGTACAGCTCGCGCGTGGCCACGGGATGCCCGCGGGCCTCCAGCAGGGTCGCGAGGACGTCGAACTCCTTGGGCGTGAGCGACAGCGGCTCCCCGTGGAGGCGGGCGGTATGCGCCGCGCGGTCCACCTCGATGCCCCGGCACGACAGCATCCCGCCCGGCCCGGTCGTCGCCGCGTACGACGCGCGCCGCAGACACGACCTCACCCGGGCGACGAGCTCCCGCGGCATGAAGGGCTTGACCACGTAATCGTCCGCCCCCGTCATGAACCCGAGCACCTTGTCGGACTCCTCGTCTTTCGCCGAAAGGAAGATCACCGGGACGAGCGAGACCGCGCGGATGCGGGCACACAGCTCGAACCCGTCGACACCGGGCATCATGATGTCGAGCAGCACGAGGTCGAACGCGTCTCGGGAAAACGCCGCCCAGGCGTCCTCGCCCGAGCTGCAGGCGACCGCGACCATGCCCGCCGCCGACAGCGTATCGGCGACGAGGCGGACGATCGCGGGATCGTCGTCCACGACCAGTATGCGGGGGCCATCGTTCTCAGTCATAGCCTCCATTGTAGGAGGTCGCCCCCAATATCCGTAAAGTCGTGCAGCAGAAATAAGGAAACGGTAAGGTTGCGCATAAAAAGCTAAGGTCTCCGCATGGGACGCATAAGGGGAGCCGTCCGTATGGTCATGGTGAGCCCCGATACGAGGAGGTCCCATGAACCGATCCGGCATCCGCGCGAGAGGCGCCGCCTCCCGCACCATATTCCCGCCCCGCCGCAACCCCAAAGGGCGCTGGCTCGTCGCCGCGCTCATCGCAGGTGCGCTGCTGTGCGCAGGCGGCCTCGGCCTGCTCTCCACCGCGACCGACCGCCCCGTCGCCGCGGACCGGACGGACTCCGAGGCATGGCAGCTCGTCCTCGTCAACGCGACCCATCCCCTGCCCGAGGACCATCTCGTCGAGACGGTCGAGCTCGACGGGGGCGAATCCGTGGACGCGCGGATCGAGGAACCGCTCTCCGAGCTGTTCCGGGCGGCCGAGCAGGCGGGATACCATCCGTTCGTCCGCTCGGGGTACCGCACGCGAGCGGAGCAGGAGCGCGTCCTCGCCGAGCGCATAGCGTATTACGAAGACCAGGGGCTCGGCGAGCAGGCGGCACAACAAGAGGCATCCCGATGGGTCGCCCAGCCGGGAACGAGCGAGCACGAGCTCGGGCTCGCAGTCGACATCAACGATGAGGACGGCGACGAGGAGCTCTACGCCTGGCTCGACGTCCACGCGCACGAATACGGATTCATCAAGCGCTATCCCGAGGACGCCTCGCAGATCACCGGCATCTCCCATGAGCCCTGGCACTACCGCTACGTCGGGACCGAGGCGGCCCGCGACATCTACCTGGGTGACTTGACCCTCGAGGAGTATCTCGGCGCCGTGTGACGGCACGGCAGGGTCGCCGTCACGCCCCCTACAGCCCGTGCTGCAGCTTCGCGGCAAGCACCACGTTGCTCATCAGCATCGCGCGCGTCATGGGGCCCACGCCGCCGGGCACCGGCGTGATGGCGCCGGCCACGAGCTCGGCCGAGTCGAAGTCGACGTCGCCGCAGAGCTTTCCCGCCTCATCGCGGTCCATGCCCACGTCGATGACCGTCGCGCCCGGCTTTACCCACGGCCCCTTGATCATCTTGGGCACGCCGCAGGCCGCCACGAGGATGTCGGCGCTCTGGCATATGCGCGCGAGCTCGTGCGGGTCGGTGCGGGAATGCGCGACCGAGATCGTCGCGTTGCGGGCGAGCAGCATGAAGGCCATCGGCTTGCCGACGATCGACGAGCGGCCGACGATCACCGCGTTTTTGCCCGCCGGATCGATCTCGTACTCGTCGAGCATCTCCATGATGCCCGCCGGGGTGCAGGGGCGCAGGCCCTCGAGGCCGCGCACGAGCCGGCCCATGTTCATGGGATGGAAGCCGTCGACGTCCTTGTTCGGGTCGATGGCCGCCACGACCTGCTCGGTATCGAGGTGCGCCGGCAGCGGCATCTGGACGAGGATACCCGTGACGTCCTCATCGGCGTTCAGGCGCCCGATAAGCTCCATGAGCTCCTCTTGCGACGTCTCGGCGGGCAGCTTGTAGTCAAAGGAGCGGATGCCGCACTGCTCGCAATCGCGCAGCTTGGAGCGCACGTAGGTGGCCGAAGCCTGGTCGTCGCCCACGAGCACCACGGCGAGCCCGCACGAGATGCCGCGACCGCCGAGCTCGGCGACCTCCGCCGCTGCGCGCTCGCGCACCTTCGCCGCCAACGCCTTTCCATCGATAATCGTCGCCACGGACCGTTCCTTTCATCTGTGTTCTGGAAACCGTTTCCCAAGGGAGCCGCCGGTCAATCGCGTTCGCGACGCCCGGCACGTGGCCGACCGACGCGAAATGGATTGATCGGTGGTTCCCTAGGGAAACGCTGATCGATTGCTTTCGCGGCGGTCGGTTCCGTGGCGAGGCGGATGCGGGAGAAGACAAGGAAGGCGCAGTGTACCTGCGCCGACGCAGCCTGAACCCGCAGGCGCCCGCCACGGGGCCGACCGGTGCGGAATGAATTGGTCAGCGTTTCCCTAGCCTACTACGAAACGGGCGCGACCGCCCTCGGCATCGCGCATGTTTCGATTTGACGCGCCCTCTTGCCACGGCCCGCCCGCAACGCAAACGGCCCGGGCAGCTCAACCGCCCGGGCCTCATATCCAGCGATCGGAGGCCTATCGCCTAGAACAGGCCGGAGATGACGCCGTTCTCGTCGACGTCGATGTTCTCGGCAGCCGGGACCTTCGGCAGGCCCGGCATGGTGAGCACCTGTCCGGTCAGCGCGACCACGAAGTGCGCGCCGGCAGACACCTTGAGCTCGCGCACCGTGATGCGGAAGCCCTCAGGCGCGCCGAGGACCTTGTCCTGGTCGGTGAAGGAGTACTGGGTCTTCGCGATGCAGACGGGCAGGTTGCCGAAGCCGTTCTCGCGCAGCTGGGCGAGCTGGCGCTTGGCAGCGGGCGTGAAGTCAACGCCGTCGGCGCGGTAGACCTTGGTCGCCACGGCCTCGATCGCGTCGGCGATGTCCGTGCCGTCCTCGTAGGAGAAGCGGAACTCGTTCGGCTGCTCGACCAGGCGCATGACCTCGTCGGCGAGCTCGAGCGCACCCTCGCCGCCCTTCGCCCAGACCTCGGAGAGCTTGACGTTGACGCCGAGTTTCTTGCACTCCTCCTCGATGAGGGCGAGCTCGGCCTCGGTGTCGGACGGGAAGCGGTTGATGGCAACGACGCACGGCAGGCCGTAGACGCTCTGGATGTTGTCGACGTGGCGCAGCAGGTTGGGCAGGCCGGCGCGCAGGGCATCGAGGTTCTCCTCGTTGAGGTCGGCCTTGGCCACGCCGCCGTTGTACTTGAGCGCGCGGGCGGTGGCGACGATCACCACAGCGTCGGGGGAAAGCCCGGTCATGCGGCACTTGATGTCGAGGAACTTCTCCGCACCCAAATCGGCGCCGAAGCCCGCCTCGGTAATGGCGATGTCGCCGAAGCGCATGGCCATGCGGGTGGCCATGATGGAGTTGCAGCCGTGCGCGATGTTGGCGAACGGGCCGCCGTGCACGAAGGCCGGCGTGTGCTCGAGCGTCTGCACGAGGTTGGGCTTGAGCGCGTCTTTGAGCAGGGCCGCCATGGCGCCCTGGGCCTTGAGCTCGGAGGCGCGCACCGGGCGCCCGTCGTAGGCGTAGCCCACCACGATCTCGCCCAGACGGTTCTTGAGGTCGGTGATGGAGGTGGACAGGCACAGGATGGCCATGATCTCGGAGGCGACGGTGATGTCGAAGCCGTCCTCGCGGGGCACGCCCTGGGCGCGCCCGCCGAGGCCGTCCACGATATGGCGCAGCTGGCGGTCGTTCATGTCCACGGCGCGCTTCCAGGTGATGCGCTTGGGATCGATGCCGAGGGCGTTGCCCTGCTGGATGTGGTTGTCGAGCATCGCCGCGAGCAGGTTGTTGGCGGCGCCGATGGCGTGGAAGTCGCCCGTGAAGTGCAGATTGATGTCCTCCATGGGGATGACCTGGGCGTAGCCGCCGCCCGCCGCGCCTCCCTTGACGCCGAACACCGGGCCGAGCGACGGCTCGCGCAGCGCCACCGCGCTCTTGACGCCGCGACGGCGCAGGCCGTCGGCCAGGCCGATCGTCGTGGTGGTCTTTCCCTCGCCCGCAGGGGTGGGGTTGATGGCGGTGACCAGCACCAGCTTGGCGTCGTGGTCCGTCGGCTCGTTCAGCAACGAGTAGTCGATTTTGGCCTTGTCGAACCCGTACGGGATGACGTACTTCTCATCGACGCCCGCTTCGCGGGCGACCTCGATGATGGGAAGCGGCTTAACGGAATGTGCAATCTCGATGTCTGACAACATGGCGGACCTCCCTGACGCGCCTTGTAAAACAGACGACTAGCATACAACGAACACGGCCGGTTACGAAGAACTCCTCCGTAACCGGCCAAATGTATAAACCGAAAGTAACCTACGCATCTGCAGGGGGCTCGATACCCAAGTGATCGAACGCGACGGCTGTGGCCACGCGTCCCTGCGGCGTCCTCACGATCAAACCGCGCTGCAGCAAATAGGGCTCGTACACGTCCTCCATCGTGTTGGGGTCCTCGCCCACCGCGCTCGCCAGCGTGGTGAGGCCGACCGGGCGGCCGCGAAACGTCTTGACGAGCGTCTCCAGGATGCGGATGTCCATCCAGTCGAGACCGAGCTCGTCGATCTCGAAGAACGAGAGCGCCTCGCGCGTGATGGGATAGTCGATATGCCCCCCGCCGCGCACCTGTGCGTAATCGCGCACGCGCTTGAGCAGGCGGTTCGCCAGGCGCGGCGTCCCGCGCGAGCGGGACGCGATCTCGCAGGCGGACTCGTGGTCGATCTCCACGCCCAGAATGGTCGCCGAGCGCACCACGATATCGGCGAGGTCGGCGATGGAGTAGTAGTCGAGGCGGAACGAGATGCCGAAGCGGTCGCGCAAGGGGCCGGTGAGCATGCCAGAGCGCGTCGTCGCGCCCACGAGCGTGAAGTGCGGGATGTCCAGGCGGATCGATCGGGCCGCGGGGCCCTTGCCGATCACGATGTCGAGGGCGAAGTCCTCCATCGCGGGATAGAGGATCTCCTCCACCTGGCGGTTCAGGCGGTGGATCTCGTCGATGAACAGCACGTCGCCGGGCTGCAGGTTCGTGAGGATGGCCGCCAGGTCCCCCGTGCGGGCGATGGCGGGGCCCGACGTCGTCTTGATCTGCGCGCCCATCTCGTTCGCGACGACCGCGGCGAGCGTCGTCTTGCCGAGGCCCGGAGGACCCGAGAAGATCACGTGGTCGAGGCATTCGCCACGCGACTTGGCCGCCTCGATGAGGATGCGCAGGCTCTGCTTGATATGGTCCTGGCCGCAATAGTCGTCCAGGCGCTGCGGGCGCAGCGAGCGCTCGACGTCCAAGTCCTCGGTGGTGAGGTTCCCGGTGACGAAGCGGCCGTTCTCGTGCCCTCCCGCGGCCGAAGAGGGATGCGGGGGCGCCGCATCGGCCCACAGGTCTACCGAATCATCTGCTTCCCACATCATGCATCCATTCCGAGACGCTTCAGCGCCGCGGTCAGAAGATCCTCGACGCGCATGCCGTCCCCATCATATCCGGAAAGCGCGAGGTCGACCTCCTGCGGGCTGAATCCCATGGACAGCAGCGCGGCGCGCGCGTCATCGATCGCGGAGGGCGCGGGTGCGGGTGCGAGCGGCAGCTGGCCGGCTGCGGGGATATCGGCCGCCAGCAGGCCGTGGTCCTTGGCGAAGACGCTCTTGAGCTCGAGGATGAGACGCTGGGCGGTCTTCTTGCCCACGCCGGGCACCGTCGCCATGCCCTGGTCGTCCTCCGCCATCACCACGCTGTAGAGCTGGGACACGGTGAACTTCGACAGGACCGCGAGCGCGAGGCGCGGACCGACCTTCGAGACGGACACGAGCCGCTCGAACATCGTACGCTCCTCCTTAGTGGCGAAGCCGAACAGCGTCATGGCGTCCTCGCGCACCTGCAGGCGCGTGAACAGGCGGCACTCCTCGCCCGGCGCGGGCAGGGACGCCGCCGTCGTCCCGGATACCCCGAGCTCGAACCCGACGCCGCCGACGTCGACGACCGCCGCGCTCGGCGTCGCCTCGATGAGCGTTCCGCGAATCTGGGTGATCATGAGTAGCCGTTTCCCCTCTTCTCGACATACGACCAGCCGCTCAGGGCAGCGGTTCGACGTTGGTTGGCATGGCAGATGGCGCAGGCGAGGGCATCGGCGGCATGGTCCGGGCGCGGGTCGTGGTCGAGGTGGAGAAGATTGCGCACCATGTACATGACCTGGCCCTTGTCGGCAGCGCCGGTGCCCACGACCGCCTGCTTGATCTGCATGGGCGTGTACTCGCCCACCTCGACGCCGCACAGCGAGATCGCGACGAGCGCCGCGCCGCGCGCATGCGCCGTCGGGATGGCCGAGCGGACGTTCGCGCCGAAGTACACGCCCTCGACCGCCGCCTCCTGGGGACGGTAGCGCTCCACCACCGCCGTCAGGTCGTCGGCGATATGGCGAAGGCGCACGGCCAGGTCGCTGCCCGAAGACGTCTGGATGCAGCCGTATGCGCGGCAGCGCACCTCGCCGCGGCGCTCCTCGACCACGCCCCAGCCGGTGTTGGCGAGACCGGGATCGATACCCAAGATGACCATGCGCACCTCCTCACGCGTGTATGTTCGAACATCTGTTCTACTATACCATGAGAGCCGGTCCCGCATGGACACATTTTTCCATCTCGCGCCCGCCCTCCGCATGCCCTCCGCATGCAAGAAACAGGTACGTCCCCCTCTTGCAAAAATGCATGCGGGGGACGTACCTGTTTCTTGCACTTTTGCATGGGAGGCGCACCTCGCGGGGCGGCATCAGTTCTGGGAGAAGAAGGGGTACTGCCTGATATGGCTGCCGAACGCCTGCTGGGCGTCCGCATCGGGCACCTGCCCGTCGGAAGCGGAGTTCAGCATGGACCGCAGGCTGCTCTCGAAGCGCTCCATATTTTCGCGCATGCGCTGCTGGCCCTCTTCGCTCATGAGCTCCTCCTGCTGCTCGGGAGACAGGCCGAGCAGGTTTCCCAGAAGGCCGAGGATCTCGCCGCGCACCCGCTCGCTGTGCGCCTCGCCGAGCGACTCGACGTGCTTGACGCCCTCGCGGGCGACGTCGACCACCGTGCGCGGTTCCTCCCCATGACGGCCCAGATCGGACCAGCCGAGCATGGCGGGCCAGATGCGCTCGCCAAACGAGCGCGGGGACACCGCCGGGATCATGGGCAGCGCGCGGCGCGCCATCTCCGCCCGCCTCGTCAGCATGAGCAGGATGGCGGCCCCTTCCGGCGAGGTCTTGTACAGCGGAAGCTCCTCCAGCACCCGGTTGCGGTCAACATGCGCCTCGAGCGCGCCGTCAATCTGCGTGGGTTCGAGCGTCGCCAGAAGCTGCGCCATGCGCTCCGTGTAGACGGGGTCCTCGCGGCACGACATGATCGCGTGCGCAAGGATCAGCCCCATGCGCTCGGCAACCGCCTCGAGCGTGACGACCGAAGGCGGCAGCACCGACGAGACCCGCATGCGGTAGCGGGCGAGGAACTCGAGCGATGTCAGGTAGACGTCGCCGAACGGGGCGTCCGCGGCAAGGGACGCGCCGGAGCTCAGCGCGGCGGCAGGCGCGAGCGCCGCGTCGGTCTTGGTGAGCGACGACAGCATGCAGGCGTCCATCTCATGCGCCACGTCCGCCAGGTACAGCGCGTCGATGCCGATCCGCAGGCGCCCCGCGTCGCGTGCAGGGACGTCGCGGTCCATCCAGCGCGAGATATCGCCCTGGGAGCGCTCGACCAGCCGGATGTTCAGATTGGCGGCGAGCTGCCTGACGCACTCCATGCGCTCGCGCTCCTGCGCCTCCTGCTGCGGGGTGAACACATCGGAGCGCTCGAACGCCACGCCGACCACGTTGCGCGGGCCGAGCGCGTCGACGGCGAGCACGGCGAGCAGGCTCGACGGAAGATCGCCCTCGAGCGCCAGCGCCGCGCGCGCACGGCCGCTCGCCTGCACCGTGTCGCGCACATGCAGGCGAAGCGCCTCCCAGATCCACTCCTCGCGGAAGAAGCGCGGCAGCTCGTGCGCATCGAGCGCCGGCACGATCACGCCACGGCTGACCTCCTGGATCAGCAGGTCCTCCTCGAAGCACGGCGAGTAGGCGACGACGCGACCCGAATCGTCCATCACGAACGACCCGCCCGTGTAGACCGTCTCGTCGAACGCGCCGACCGGCGCCATGCAGGCGAGCCACACGCCGTTTTGGGACGCGACCTCGGTGAAGTGCCCGTCGGCCACGCCCGCCACCGCGCAGGTCTCCTCGTTGTAGGCGTTGAAGCCGCTCATCTGGAAATAGATCGCCACGTCGCATCCGCGCGGCAGCTGCGGCATGTCGCGCTCCAGGTCGAAGACGGCGGCCACGCGCGAACCCGCGACGTCGAAGACCGCCGGCTCCCACACGCCGACATCGAACCTTCCCGTGCGCAGGGAGAACATGGTGCGCAGCGGCAGCACGCGGCCCTCGCGCAGCAGAAACGCCTCCACGAAGGGGGTCTGCTCGATGGCGACCACCGCGGGAACCAGACAGTCGACGCCGAGGTGCTCCACCCTCCGGGCCACATCGGCAAGACCGCCCACCAGGTCGTTCTCGTAGTTGGGATAGTCAACGAGCGTCGTCGGCTGCATGCCGCCGAACAGCGGGACCGGCGCGCACAGCAGGTTCGCACCGGCGCGCGCGGCGAGCTCCGCCTGGTCGGCGATCCGCGCGCACGTGCCCTCTATGTCTCCAAGGCGCATATCGATCTGCGCCAACGCAAGCTTCATCGGATATCCCCTCATCACATCACTGCATCCATGATAGCCGCTCGGCGCCCGCCCGTAGGCGAGCGCGCAACAATAAGCGAAGGGCCGCCCGCACGGGACGACCCTTCTTTGCACGGCACGCGGCGATCCCCCGCCGCAGGCGGCGACGGGATGCTACATGCTTAGAACTTCGCGCTCCACAGACCATGCAGGTTGCAGTACGCATAGATGGTACCGGACTTCATGCCGCCGGCAAAGAACGTGACCGGCGTCTGGCCGGGCTTGAGATAGTGGACCTCGAGACGGTCATCGGCCTCGAGCGCCACCCACTCGATGTAGTGCTCCTCGACCATGGGGTGCTCGACCTCGCCGATCTGCACATGGATGATGTGCCCGTCGCGCTGCAGGTCGACAGAGGGGACGTGCTTCTCGGTGGCGGCGTCCACCGTGTTGGGCTCGAGCGCGGTGAAGCCCTCGGGCACCGCCTCGCCCTTGATGTTCGCCAGGAAATTGCCGTTCTCATCCTTATAGAACGTAGCCATGTCGGCTCCCTTCGTTTCGTCGTTCGTTCACTCGGGCTTATTATGCCCACGCGAACGACGGGCATACACCGAACGCGGTTTGCCCACAAGTGAGGACGGATTTGCGAAGGCGAACTCAAGAAGCCCCTGGTCGTTGCGCTCGCGCCGCGCAGCGCGGCGACGCGGATTGAACCGGTCGGTGGCTCTCGGCGCCTACTTGACCGTCAGCACCGGAACGTCGACCGAGCGCAGCACGCCGAAGCTCACGCTGCCGAGCATGCCGCGCAGGGCGCCCAGGCCGCGCCTGCCCATGACGACCAGGTCGATGCCGTGGTCGGACACGTACTCGGCGATTCCCTCGACCGGGGAATTCGCGACCTTCGCGTTGGTCACGATCTTGCACTGCGCGTTGTCGAGGGCGTCGTCCACGACGTTTTGGATGTCGGCGCGCACGCGATGGACGATGGCGCCCATCATGCTGTCGTAGTCCACCGAGCTGGCCATGATGGACGAGTCGTCGAAGGCGCCGCCGGCGAGCATGGGCATCGACACGGCGTTGAACGACACGACCGAGATCACGTGGACCGTGGCATCCGGGTCGTCGCCCACCATCCCGAAGGCGATATGCAGCGCGCTTCTCGCATGATCGGACTCGTCATAGGGAACCAACACGTTCTTGAAGAACATAGGCGCTCCTTCCCTCGCGAACGAACACGGACCTCACCCGCGTTTATACCCGCCCCGCGGATGCGGCCGGCGCCCGCACCGGCAACGGCGCAAATCGGTCCCCAAGCGGCCCCGTGCAAATTCGGGGACGTACCCGCTGCGTGCATTTTTGCACGCAGCGGGTACGTCCCCGAATTTGCACGGGGCCGCCATGCGCGCTAGTAGCGGCCGCGCAGGGCGTACCAGCCCTCGTGCTGCTCGACCTCCAGCGGGACGCCGAACAGGTCGCTCATGGTCCGGCTGTTCAGAAGCTCGCGCTTGGGGCCGTCGGCGAACACCTGGGCGTCCTTGATCAGCAGCACGCGGTCGATGGCGGGGATGATGTCCTCGGGATAGTGCGTGACGAGCACCACCGAGCGGCCCTCCTCGGCGAGCAGGCGCATGGTGTTGCGCACGTGGTACATGCCCTCGGGGTCGAGGCCCGTGCAGGGCTCGTCGAAAATCAGGATGCTCGGGTCGCTCATGAGCTCGCGGGCGACCAGCACGCGGCGCACCTGGCCCGTCGACAGCGTCATCACGTCGCGCTCGGAGAGGTCGACGATGCCCAGCCGATCGAGCGCCTCGAGCGCCTTGGCGCGGACCGCATCGTCCACGTCCACGTGGCGCGGGAGACCGAGCGTGCCGAACTGGCCGCCGCACACGATGTCGACGACCGGCAGGTGCACGCGCACCTGGTCGTGCATCGTGGCGGACACGATGCCGAGCGCCTGCTTGATGTCGGAGAGCAGCGGGCGTGCCTGGCCCCGGAAGCGCATGGGCGGCTCATCCCGATGGAGCGGAAACACCTCGCGCGTGAGCAGCTGGATAAACGTCGACTTGCCGGCGCCGTTGGGGCCCAGCAGCGCCACGTGCTCGCCCTCGGCCAAATCGAAGCGGTCGACCGACAAGATGGTGCGTCCCCCGCGCACGACCTGCGCATCGCGCAGCTGGAACAAGGGGGCGTCCGCCCGCTCGCAAGCTTTCGTCTCCATAGTCGACCTCATTTCCGCACGGATGTTTTGGCTATGCTACGCCAAGCGCCCCCACGCGAAAAGGGCCGAAACGAGATTTGAGCTTTTGGGGACAGTCCCTTTTTGTTCACGACGGCGCCCATGCGCCGTCGTGAACAAAAAGGGACTGTCCCCAAAGGTTCCCCATGCGCCGGGCCCGCGTTGCGCCGCCTCCGAGAACGTGATACTTTACAACGCAAAAGCACATCCATGGGAATTAAGAAGAGGGGCGCACGCTATGACCGATATGCTCACGCTGGACGCATTCGAGGAGGCCTCCGCCAAGGTCAAGGAGGTCACCCAGAAGACCGAGCTCGTCGAGAGCCCGTACTTCAGCCAGGCGACCGGCAACCGCGTGTTCTTCAAACCCGAGAACATGCAGCGCACGGGCGCCTACAAGGTCCGCGGCGCCTACTACAAGATCTCGACGCTCACGCCCGAGGAGCTCGACCGCGGCCTCATCACCGCGAGCGCCGGCAACCATGCGCAGGGCGTCGCCTACGCGGCCACCCGCGCGGGCGCCAAATCGGTGGTCGTCATGCCGACGACGACCCCGCTCATCAAGGTCGAGCGCACCAAGCAGTACGGCGCCGAGGTCGTGCTGCACGGCGACGTCTACGACGAGGCGTGCGACCACGCCCTCAAGCTCGCCGAGGAGCACGGCTACACGTTCATCCACCCCTTCAACGACCCGGTCGTCGCCACCGGCCAGGGCACCATCGCCATGGAGATCGTCCAGGAGCTGCCGCTCGTCGACACCATCCTGGTCCCCGTGGGCGGCGGCGGCCTCGCCTGCGGCGTCTCGACGTTCGCCAAGCTCTACAACCCCAAGATCCGCGTGATCGGCGTCGAGCCCGAGGGGGCCGCGAGCCTCACCGCGGCGCTCGAGGCCTCCCGTCCGGTCAAGCTCCCCAGCGCGAACACCATCGCCGACGGCACCGCCGTGCTCGAGGTCGGCGACGAGGTCTTCCCCTATCTGGAGCAGAACCTCGACGAGGTCATCACGGTGCCCGACGAGGAACTCATCGTCGCGTTCCTCGACATGGTCGAGAACCACAAGATGATCGTGGAGAACTCCGGCCTGCTCACCGTCGCCGCGCTGAAGCACCTCCCGGCGACGAACAAGCGCGTCGTGTCGATCCTGTCCGGCGGCAACATGGACGTCATCACCATGTCCTCCGTCGTCCAGCACGGCCTCATCCAGCGCGACCGCATCTTCACGGTGAGCGTGCTTCTGCCCGACCGCCCCGGCATGCTCGTGCGCGTGGCGAACGCCATCGCCGAACAGAACGGCAACGTCATCAAGCTCGAGCACAACCAGTTCGTGAGCACGAACCGCAACGCAGCGGTGGAGCTGCGCGTGACCATCGAGGCCTACGGCACGGAGCACAAGCAGCAGATCATCGACGCGCTGCGCGCCGCCGGCTTCGAGCCGCACGCCAGCCAGACGATGCTTTAGCGCAGGCAGCTGGCAACACGGATCTCATAGGGGCGGCGGGCCGGACGCTTCCGGCCCGCCGCCCCTCCCCACCTCATGCAAATCGGGGACGTACCTGCCGCGTGCATGAATGCACGCGGCAGGTACGTCCCCGATTTGCATGAGGCCGTTTACCGGCTGTGCGGGGTCTTTGGCCGAGTAACGAGATGTTTACAAAAAATCGCTTGCTTGCGCAGGTCGCACTGTAGCATAGTAGAGCAACTTAGGAAATGCGACGACAGGGCGAGTACCGGACGGACGCACCACAGCGAGCGGGCAGCGTGAGAACCCGCGGCGTGCGGTCGGGAACATACCCTCGAGCAGCCAAGCCGAACGCGTATCGGCGGACGGGCGATCCCCGCATCCGCATGAGACGCAAGTACGCCGCGCCGGAAGCCACCGTGACAGGCATCCTTGCAGGGTAGCACCTCCGTCTTCGCACATCCTGGTATCCAACACTGCGATAGCGAGGGGGACGGATGCAACTGAGAAGCGATGCCATCAAGAAGGGGCTGGCGCGAGCGCCCCACAGAAGCCTTCTGAAAGCCGACGGGTTGACCGACGAGGAGCTCGAGCGACCGCTCGTCGCGGTCGTGTCCGCCCAAAACGAAGTGATCCCCGGCCATATCCACCTGCAGCAGATCGCCGACGCCGTCAAGGCGGGCGTACGGCTCGCAGGCGGAACGCCGCTGCAGGTCAACACCATCGGCGTGTGCGACGGCATCGCCATGAACCATGAGGGCATGCGCTACTCCCTCACGAGCCGCGAGGTCATCGCCGACTCGGTCGAATGCGCCATCCAGGGCCACCAGTTCGACGCCATGGTCCTCATCCCCAGCTGCGACAAGATCGTCCCCGGCATGCTTATCGCCGCGTGCCGCCTGAACATCCCCACCATGCTCGTCTCCGGCGGCCCCATGCTCGCCGGGCGCGACAAGTGCGGCAACCAGACCGACCTGAACACCCTGTTCGACGCCGTGGGCCAGGTCACCGCCGGCACCATGACGCCCGAGGAGTGCGCATGGCTCGAGAACACCGCCTGCCCCACCTGCGGCAGCTGCTCGGGCATGTTCACCGCGAACTCCATCTGCTGCCTCGCCGAGGCGCTGGGCCTGGCCCTTCCCGGCAACGGCACCGTGCCCGCGGTCTTCTCCGAGCGCATCCGCCTGGCCAAGCGCACGGGCATGAAGGTGATGGATCTTCTCGAAAAGGGCATCCGCGCCCTCGACATCATCAACGAGGCCTCCGTCTACAACGGCATGGTGCTAGACATGGCCTTCGGCGGCTCCACGAACACGATGCTGCACCTCACGGCCATCGCGCACGCGGCGGGCTGCCCCGTGACGATGGAGGACTGGGACCGCGTGTCCGACAAGACCCCGAACATCGTGCGCATCGCGCCGGCAGGCCCGCTGCACATCGAGGACCTGAACGCCGTGGGCGGCATCCCCGCCATCATCGGCGTGCTCGGCCGCGCGGGGCTGCTGCGCGAGGAGGCCTGCACGTGCCACGGGTGCATGAGGGACTGGATCGAGGCGTGCCCCGAGCCCGACGGCGAGATCGTCCGCACCGTCGAGAACGCCTACTCCCCCATCGGCGGCCTCAAGGTCGTGCGCGGCAACCTCGCGCCCGACTGCGGCGTCGTCAAGCGCAGCGCCTGCGCGCCCGAGATGTACAGGCACTCCGGCCCCGCCCGCGTCTTCGATTCCGAGGAGACCGCCTGCGAGGCCATCCTCGGCGGCAAGATCAACCCCGGCGACGTCGTGGTCATCCGCTACGAGGGACCCGCCGGCGGCCCGGGCATGCGCGAGATGCTCACGCCCACGAGCGTCATCTGCGGCATGGGCCTCGACAAGTCCGTGGCGCTCATCACCGACGGCCGCTTCTCCGGCGCGAGCAAGGGCCCGTGCATCGGGCACGTGAGCCCCGAGGCCGCAGCGAGCGGCCCCATCGCGCTGATCCAGGAAGGCGACATCATCGATATCGACATCGAGGCGGGCAAGCTCGACGTTCGCCTGTCCGACGACGAGCTCGAGGCGCGCCGTGCCGCATGGCAGCCGCCCGCGCCCAAGTACACCACCGGCGTGCTCTCGCGCTACGCGAAGCTCGTCACCAGCGCAGACAAGGGGGCGTACCTCTCATGACGAACAGCACCATGCCCCTGGCGGGCAGCCCGCGAACGCCAGACATGCCCGACGACATCCGCCAGCACCGCTGCTCGAGCGCCAGCGGCGCAGCGCACGTCACCGACATGAGCCGCGAGGCGAGGCTCGCCCGCAAGGCGCGCGCCATCTCCGGCGAGCCCTTCGGCCCGGGCAGCGGCACCGAGCACGAGGGCAAGACCATGACCGGCGCGCAGGCCATCATCGCGAGCCTCGAGGCCGAGGGCGTCGACACGGTTTTCGGCTACCCCGGCGGCCAGGCCATCAAGATGTACGACGCGCTGTACGACTCGACCAAGATCCGCCACATCCTCGCCCGCCACGAGCAGGGTGCGGTCCACGAGGCGGACGGCTACGCGCGCGCGACCGGTCGCGTGGGCGTGGTCCTGGTGACGAGCGGCCCGGGCGCCACGAACACGGTCACGGGCATCGCCACCGCCTACATGGACTCCGTGCCGCTCGTGGTCATCTCCGGCCAGGTCACGCGCGGCGTCATCGGCACCGACGCCTTCCAGGAGGCCGACATCGTGGGCATCACCATGCCCGTGGTCAAGCACAGCTTCCTGCTGCAGTCCAACGACGACCTCACGCGCACGTTCCGCGAGGCGTTCTACATCGCCTCGACGGGGCGCCCGGGTCCCGTGCTGATCGACATCCCGAGCGACCTCGCCGGCGAGCAGATGGTCTTCCACTACCCGGACAAGATCGATATCCCCAGCTACCGACCCACGTACAAGGGCAACGCCAAGCAGGTGCGCCAAGCGGTCGAGCTCATCGCCCACAGCACCCGCCCGCTGCTTCTGGTCGGCGGCGGCTGCGTGACGAGCCATGCGTGCGACGAGGTCGTCGAGCTCGCCGAGACCATGCAGATCCCCGTGGTCACCACGCTGATCGGCAAGGCGGCCGTCCCCTGCTCCAACCCGCTGAACCTCGGGCCCGTGGGCATGCACGGCTCCAAGTACGCCAACATGGCCATGACCGAGTGCAACCTCATCATCGCCGTGGGCGCGCGCTTCTCCGACCGCGTGACCGGCAAGCTCTCCGAGTTCGCGCCGCACGCCAAGGTCATCCACATCGATATCGACCCCGCCGAGATCGGCAAGGTCCGCGACCCGCAGGTCCCCATCGTGGGCGATGCGCGCGTGGTCGTCGCCGCCATCAACGAGCGCATCGCCAAGGTGGGCGCCGAGCCGGTCTCCGACGAATGGGTCCGGACCTGCTACGAATGGCGTGAGCGCTGGCCGTTCTACACGACCGACTTCGCCGACTACCCGGACCGCATCGCCCCCGAGATCGTGCTCGAGAAGCTCTCCGCCAAGCTCGACCCGCACGCCAGCGTCGTCACCACCGAGGTCGGCCAGCACCAGATGTGGGCGCACCAGCACATCCATCGCGAGGAGTCGCGCACGTTCATCTCGAGCGGCGGCCTGGGCACCATGGGCTTCGGGTTCCCCGCGGCCATCGGCGCCAAGATCGGGCGCCCGGACGCGCAGGTCGTCTGCATCGCGGGCGACGGCAGCATCCAGATGAACATCCAGGAGATGGCCACCGCCATCGGCAACGGCGTGGCGGTCAAGGTCCTGCTGATCGACAACAACGCGCTGGGCATGGTCCACCAGTGGCAGCGCCTGTTCTACCACGAGCGCTACTCGTGCACCGAGTTCACGGCGAACCCCGATTTCGTCAAGCTGGCCGAGGCCTACGGCTGGCAGGGCGAGCGCATCAACCATCCCGACCAGGTCGACGCGGCGCTCGACCGCATGCTCGCATCCGAGGGCCCCTACCTGCTCGACGTGGTCATCCCCACCAACCAGACCGTCTACCCCATGGTCGCCCCGGGTGCCGCCATCGATGACATCATCGGCGCCATCGACGTGACGCTCGGAGGCGTGCGCGTGACCGAGAAGGGCATGAGCCCCGCCGGCAAGACCGCGGGCACCGTGGCCGAGCCCCTGCCGTTATCCGACACCGACGCCGACACGCGCGTGGCGGGCGCCACCGCCGGCTTCGTTGCGGACGAATCGGGCAAGAAAGGAGGCGAGTGACCGTGAAGTACATCCTGTCGGTCCTCGTTGAGAACAAGCCGGGCGTCCTCTCGCGCGTCACCGGCCTCATCTCCCGCCGCGGCTTCAACATCGACTCGCTCACCGTCGCGCCCACCGAGGACGTCACGATGAGCCGCATGACCATCATCGTCGAGGCGGACGAGGTGGGCTACGAGCAGATCACCAAGCAGCTGCACAAGCTCGTCTCCGTCTACAAGATCTCGGACCTCACGTTCGAGGACGCCATCGAGCGCGAGCTCGTGCTGTTCAAGGTCATCGCGACCCCCGACCGGCGCCACGAGATCATCGAGATCGCCAACATCTTCCGCGCCAACATCGTCGATGTGGGCAAGAACTCGCTCACGGTCGAGGCCACCGGCACCCAGAGCAAGCTGGACGCCATGGAGGATCTCTTCCGCAGCTACGGCATCCGCCAGCTCACCCGCACCGGCAAGATCGCGATGAGCCGCGGCGCCCGCGACTCATAGGCCCGGACCGCGCCCGCGGCGCTTTTGCGACGGGCGCGGCGCATCACCAGGTAACACCAGCCACCAACCTTAAGGAGAACAACCATGGCTGTTACGATCTATTACGAGAGCGACTGCGATCCCAAGGTCATCCAGGACAAGAAGATCGCCATCATCGGCTACGGCTCTCAGGGCCACGCCCATGCGCTCAACCTGCTCGATTCGGGCTGCGACGTGCGCGTCGGCCTGCGCGAGGGCTCCAGCTCCTGGGCGAAGGCCGAGGAGGCCGGCCTCAAGGTCTGCGACATGGACACCGCTGCCGAGGAAGCCGACATCATTATGATGCTCGTTCCCGACGAGACCCAGCCCAAGGTCTACGAGGACCACATCGCCGCACACTTGAAGCCCGGCGACACCCTGGCCTTCGCCCATGGCTTCAACATCCACTTCGGCTACATCAAGGCCCCCGAGGACGTGAACGTCATCATGTGCGCGCCCAAGGGCCCCGGCCACATCGTGCGCCGCCAGTTCGTCGAGGGCTCCGGCGTGCCCGATCTGGCCTGCGTGGCGCAGGACGCAACCGGCAACGCCTGGGATATCGCGCTCGCCTACTGCTGGGGCGTGGGCGGTGCCCGCTCCGGCATCATCAAGGCCACCTTCAAGGAGGAGACCGAGGAGGACCTGTTCGGCGAGCAGGCCGTGCTCTGCGGCGGCCTCGTCGAGCTCGTCAAGGCCGGCTTCGAGACCCTGACCGAGGCGGGCTATCCGCCCGAGCTCGCGTACTTCGAGTGCTACCACGAGATGAAGATGATCGTCGACCTCATGTACGAGAGCGGCATCCACTTCATGAACTACTCCATCTCCAACACGGCGGAGTACGGCGAGTACTACGCCGGCCCGAAGGTCATCAACGAGGAGAGCCGTGCGGCCATGAAGCAGATCCTGGCGCGTATCCAGGACGGCTCCTTCGCCCAGGAGTTCGTGGACGACTGCGCCAACGGCCACAAGTGGCTGCTCGAGCAGCGCGAGAAGATCAACGAGCACGAGATCGAGAAGACCGGCGAGAAGATCCGCTCCATGTTCAGCTGGATCAAGAAGTAGGGCTCTGAGGCAGCCTGATCGTTGATGCGGGCGCCCCTTCCAGCAGGAGGGGCGCCCGCTTTTGTGCGTGTGTTTGCAAGCTCGGGCGCCTGGGAGACCGCGCCGTGCGGTATAGATTTCGGTTCGTGGTCAATTTAGCCATCGAACCGGGTTTTTGATGGCGCGCGACGTGCGCTGGGGGTGCTGGAGCCTCGGATTATGGCCGGTTTGGCCGTTGTCGGGACCCATCTGCTCGCTTCACAGGTGACTTCTAAGCTATGTCCCACCGCCGGAACGACGAGATGCAATATTATATGTTGTTTCCGCAACCCATCCGTCCCGGTTCGATGGGTAAATTGACCACGAACTGAAATGTATAGGGATGTCAGTCGAGGTCGCAGCTGTTTGCGATGTACCAAAAGCCATCACACTTGATGCACTCGCTCGCGGTTACCGATGAAAAGCGCATGACGTGAGCCCGAGCGGGGCACCGGGCGCTCACTATAATGTGGGTGGGGCGCAATGACGAACACCCCCGCATGCCATGCTCAGAGGAAGGAGCACATATGCAAAGAAAGGGCTTTTGCCGAGGCCTGAGGACACGCTTGCTTCGCGGCGTTGCCATCGCGTGCGCGGCAGCGATGATGATCGCACCGAGCGTCGCCACGGCCGCGCCCCAGAACGGCTGGGACGAGGTGGGCGGCGAGCGCTACTGGTACGACGACGGCGTCATGGCCCGAGACAAGCAGGTCTATGACCCCGGGACGGACGCCTGGTACTGGTTCGACGCCGACGGCACGATGGCCCGCGACAAGGACGTGTTCATCCCGGTTTCCAACGAGGACCGCTCCCGCGGCAAGTGGGTGCGCTACGACGCGGACGGCCACATGGTCAAGGGCGAGGACTTCCGCTACGGCGGCTGGTACTACTTCGACCCCGTGACCGGCGAGATGGCAAAGGGCTTTGCCTACATTCCGGGCCAGAACAAGTGGTCGTTCTACGATCGAACCACTGGGAAAATGCTCTACGGCGAGCAGGCGATTGACGGCGGCTGGTACTATCTGGACGATTTCACGGGAGCCGTGCACTACGGTTGGAAGGACCTGCCCGGCAAGCGCGTGTACTACGACACCACCACCGGACGCATGGTCTATGGCTGGCAGAACATCGGCGGAACGTCCTACTACTTCGATCCCGCAACCGGTGCTCTGCAGCAAGGCGAGCCTGTGGTAGAAACGGTATATGTCACCCCGAACGGACGCAAGTTCCACCGCGCATCGTGCCCCACGACCTCCGGTCACAGCACGAGCGCCCTATCGCGAGCCGATGCCGTCGCAGCGGGTTACGAGGCATGCAGGGTCTGCAAGCCGTAGCACCGATCAACACGCTCAGCGTCACCTCGCAAGCGCGGGCCCCGATGGCTGCCATCGGGGCCCGCGCTTTTCTATACGGTCAGGGCGCCGATGCGCCAGCTTGTAATCCCGCTTGTTTCCAAAGTGGCTAAATTGTTCTATTATGCTGTCAGTCGGGTCTGCTCAAGTAGTCCGTTATAGCTGCTGTGTCTATATTGACCATCTGAATTGTGAGGATCGAGGCCCTCACCGCCTCAAATCTGCCCTGTAAGAGGGATATGCGGTGCCGGAAGCGAGCTCTGCGCCTTCCGCGCGGTAATCGCAACAGCAAAATAGTAATTTCTAGCCACAAATCCCGATAGCAGGTCCTAAGCTGGCGCACCGAAGGATGACCTGCCGGCATCATGCAACATTCCCGCAGACCGCCCGCGCTGTGCTGCCCAGCCCAGCCTCAACAAGAGCGCGCATTCTGGGTACAAACTAGCCAACGGCGGCGCCCGGACCGAGGAGGCACTATGACCGCAAAGCACACCGACCCGCCCATGGACGGGGATGACTTCGAGCAGATGGTGATCGAGGCGCTGACGCTCGCACTTCTACGTCTGACCTGCTGGAAAGAAGGCAAAGGCGAGTTCTCTTACTACCGCGCGTGGAAGGGATACGATTTCGGTACGCTCGACGCCCTGCAGGAGCAGGGCTTCGTTGCGTTCGAGCGTAGAAACAAGTCGCTCGAGCTCACCGACGACGGCTTCTTCTTCGGCGACGTCTTCGCCGCGCGCTTTGGCATGGCGCTTTCAGAAGCCCTGAACGGCACGCCGCACCCGGGGCACGAAGACGCACCTTCTCCTTCCGGCTTCAGCGTGGTGGACGGCGGACTTGACGACGGCAGCGCCACGCCGACGCCATCCGGAACGCACTCCCCCTTCGACGTCGCCGATGGCATGCCTCCTGCGGCTTTCGCCCCCTTCGTCCCCGCACACGACATGCCCGGAGCAGCCTCTGGTGCCCCCATGCCATATGGAATCCCCCTGGCAGACATGGCAGACCGCCCGACCTTCGACCCCACGGAAGGCCGTCGCGACAACGATACGCGCGCGTTCCGCCTGCGCATCGACCTCGATCTGGGAAGCTTGCACCCGTGCTGGCGAGAAATCGAGATCCCGGCGACCTGCACGTTTCTCGATCTCCACATCGCGATCCAGCGCATCTTCAACTGGTACGACGAGCATCTGTTCAGCATACGAGCCACCGCGCGCGGCCAGAAGCTGTGGATCGATGAGGCCTCGTTCGCCGGCTCCATGTTCGATCCGTTCGCGCCACCCGAGTGCGCAGTGGTGGAAGCCAGCCGCATCCAGCTGGGCGACGTGTTCCCCAAGACACGCACCGCGCAGTACCTCTACGATTTCGGCGACGGCTGGGAACACAAGATCAAGGTGGTCAAGACCATGGCGAAAAGCTCTCTGCACGCACCACGCCTGCTCGACGGCGAAGGCGATGCACCGCCGGAGGATGTGGGCGGGCCCGGCGGATTCGAGCATTTCCTCGAAGCCGTGTCGGACAGAAAGCATCCCGAGCACGACAGCGTGCTCGCATGGGCGGAATCACAGATGGCCCACCCGTTCGATTTGGTGGAGAAGCAGCAGGAGCTGATCAAGTCCTGGAAAGGCGACCGTGCACTTTGGGCTCAGAACCTAGCGGAAGGACGAAGCGAGTAACGATGCTCCCCGGCGCCGAGCGACGGCACCGGGGAGCCGTGTTTTTAGGGACATCTGCTATCCGAATCGAGCATCCTTACAGCAAAGCGCCAGGACCTCTATCGCTATGCCGAGGTAACGCATGTCCTGTATGCAGGTCCGAACGGGCGACATGACGGAGAAGGAGGTTTTATCATGGACGAGGTGCTTACGCCCTGCGAATTGAGCGAGATCACAACTCCCTTGCTCAAGCACCACAGACTCAAGGCGACGCTCTAGTTTGGATCATATGCTCGCGGGGAGGCAACGCCGGAGCCGGACATCGAGCTCATCATCGACGGCGGCCCGTCATTTCGTCCACTAAACATATACGCCCTGGGAGAAATCCTCCGCGAACAAACGGGGAAACGCGTCGATGTGTTTGAGATATCAGAGCTGAACGAAGGCACCTTTAAACAGGAAGCGCCAGCCGAAGGGGTGGAGCTGTGAAGAAAAGCGACGCATATCGGATCTCCCGTATTATCGAGCTGGGAGATTTGCAACATAAAGACGCATGCGCCGCTGTTCCCGTAACGCGTACGCGACGAGCCGTCATCAACCGACCCGTCGAAGCCTCTTCTGCATGAAATAGATAACGATACCATCGAAAGGTATCCTTGCTTCGGGATTGGCGAGATGCTCGTCAATATAGTCTCGGCAAAAGGACGTGACAGCGCCCACGCCCCGCCGCTTTTCTACAGCTTGAAGTTTCCGGGCAAGCTGGCGATAAGCCTCATTCCGATTTCGCTTCAGAAGTTCTTGGTTGAGGTTGAGGGTCGTCTGCACATCTCTACCGATTCGTGGATCATCCGCAGATATTTTCCCATCACGGCCATAGTGAATGCTGCTGAGGGTCTCGTGTTTGAGAGGGTTCACCGTGAGAGGTGCGTTACCTCGCGCCCTGTCACACGTTAGGCCCGCAGCATTGCCTCGAAAACCGTCGCACACCGCCAGCAGATTCTTGTAGTCAACCGAGTTCCGGTCATCGCTACCGGCCCCGGCGCTTTGAGGAACGATATGCTCTACATGAGCCGAATCCTCATCTATCCTGCCTGTACAGTACGCGCACAAACCGCCTTGCTCTTTCAGCAAGCAGCGCAGAACGGCCCTGTGCTCGTACCCATCAAGCGATTCCCAGCTCAGCGTCGTATTCGGCGTCGCCTTGATACGCCGAATAGCGTCTATAAGCTCATTTGGGACAGGGCCCTTATCAATTGGCAACATAATGCGCATCGGCCTCCTCGAGCGCCAGGGCGGTCTGTGCACCTACAAAGGCCGTATCGTCCCTGCCAATCTGCCGTTCAAGCTCGCCTAGCAGCTGGCGAGATCGATCGAAATCCCCGTCATCGAGCTCGTCGTAGAACATATCGAGAAGATCTTGGACTTCCCGAGGGCGCTCGGGGGCTCCCATCACGGACAGCAGCACGCGCCCGGTATCGCTCCCGTAGATCTCGGTGTTGAGCTGTTTGGCCTCTGCGCCCCCATCCAGCACGCGAATATGCCTAGCGCGGACGGACGAAATAACAACTGGCGCATGCGTCGTCACGATAAACTGGATATTGGGAAATGTCCGGCGCAAATCCCCAAGTATCCTCGCTTGCCAAAGAGGATGAAGGTGTAGATCAACCTCGTCGATTAGCACCACGCCAGAGGTGTCCAAGACATCGGATCCAAGCTGCGGATTCAATATCGCCATCCGATAGGCGATATCCGCAACCATGCTCAGCGTCGTGCGATACCCGTCGCTCAGACTGTTCATGGGCATGCGGTGAACCGTATCGTCGGGATCAACGTACTCGATTTCCAGATCATCGGCATCAAAGCTGTACGTGACACGTACCCTGTCGCGCCCGGCAATCGATTTGAAGCAATCCCCCACCGCCTTGCGCACGGCGGCAAACAGAGGGCTTTCCCCTTCCTTCGCATAGCTCTGAGCACGCTGAACATCAGAAGCTGTCATCTTGAAGAACCAGGTGAGCATCTGATCAGAACTCACGCGAGCGTCCAGCGCCCCCTTGTAACCATCCAAACGCGTAAACGCTTGTCGGCGGTTGTCGCCAAACCCCTTGCCACCTGCCCAAAGGCGATCGGTTCCATAATATGCTATCAGGGGCAGGACGAGCGAGGCATCCCCATTCTGGACGCGCTCGAGAAGGTGCCTAGCGGCATGTATCATGTTGTTCGCTTCGGAGTATGTCGTTTTTCCATCGGAAGAAGCGAGGCTACGAGACCAGGAAATCTTGTCCGTGGAACCCCGCTCGCCCATCAGGCCCTCGGCATATACCGAGACGGGATACTGACCTTGAAAATCAAGGGCCTCGCCGAGCTCGTGGGCGGCGATGCGCGCATCGCTGCGCTCGATGAGCCTTTGCTCGGAATGGGCCAGCGGAAAGAAAAACGTTCCCAACGCCACGCACGCCGCTTCGAGAACGGAGGACTTGCCGGCACCGTTATCGCCAACGAGCACGGTCAGATGCTCGTCAAAATCGACAGTATACTGCTCAAACTGATGGAAATTCGTCAGCTCGAGCCTATCAAGTCGAATTTCAAACGCCATGGCATCTCCTAGGTAGCCCGCAGTGGAAACACGTGTACATCGTATCGCATTATTTGTGACAGGCGAACCGTGTTGCTGGCTCTGGATCATACGAGTAGCAACCCGATTAGGTACCGCCGGCAAGATCGAACGGCACCGCGAATCGGCTCCCGCAGTGCCGCCCGTACAATCCGTTGCAGGGGCGCCCGAAGGGCAAACGACGCAAAACGGAAAGGGGCTGGCGTCCACATGTATTTGATACTGGAAGGCCCGTGACGCGTATCGGCGCATCAGGACCTGTGTGGCGCGCGACCTCCAGTAGGCAGCCAGACGCCGAGTGGAGGCTGCGCAGCGAATAATTGCTGATTAATCGACGTTGTAGACGGATTGATTCGGAACGTGCGGACAACCGCACCCGCCGCGAAGTCATTACCTGCAGAAACGATGAGCCTACAGGTGCCGTTTCGCCCGGGATCGGATTTCACCCGCATACAACGTCGATTTTTCAGCAATATCAGCGCGTCGAGCCTCCACTGGGGGCCCTGTGGGCGGCGCAGAGACGACGGGGATGCGGACAAAAAGTTGGACACCCGCGGGTGTCCGGATTGGAGTCCGAATGTACCCCAAGGAGACCAGGGAGCTCGCCCTCGAGGCGCTGCGGCTCGGGTTCAGCGTCCGCGAGGCCGCCGAGCTCGCCGGCTGCAGCCGGCGGTCCGTCCGCACGTGGCGCGCGAAGGTCGCCGGGCCCCGCCCGCGCAAGGCTCCGGTATACTTGCCCCTCGAGAGGAAGATGGAGCTCGTCGCCCGCTACGAGGCGGGCGAGCGCGCCGCCGACCTCGCCGACATCCGCACCGGAATCCGGGCAGAGCTCCCGGGCCGCGGGGTCGGCGACCGGGCCTCCGGCGAGTCGTAGGGCACGCCCTTGGCCATGAGCAGGCTCCGCGAGGTGGGCGGCTGGCGCTGCTGGTACGACGACGGGGTCATGGCCCGGGCCCCGGAGCCCGCCGAGCCGCCCTCGGAGCTGGAGGCCCTCAGGGCCCGCTGCGAGGAGCTGGAGCTGGAGAACGCGATACTGGCCGGCACGGTCGAGATACTAAAAAAGGCCCAGGCGCCGACCCGTCCGCCCTGACGGCGGCGGAGCGGGCGGCGCTGGCTGAGTCCCTCAGGGGCCGGTTCGGGCTGCCGCGCGTGCTCGCGGCGCTCTCTCTGCCCAGGAGCACGTTCTACCACCGCCTCTCGCGCGCCGCGGCGGACCGCGACGCCGGCATCAAGGCCCCCGAGGACGAGGAGTTCCGGGCCTCCGGGGGCCGCTACGGCTACCGGCGCGCGCACGCCGCGCTGCGGGCCCGCGGCGTCGTCGCCTCCGAGAAGCGCGTGAGGCGCGTCATGCGCGAGGAGGGGCTCGAGGCCGCGAGGCCCCGCCGCCGGCGTTACAGCTCCTACGCCGGCGAGGAGGGGCGCGCGTGCGCCCCGAACCTGCTGCTCGTCGACGCCTCCCGAGACCTGCACGACTTCTCGGCCGCCGCGCCCGGCGAGACCATGGTCACGGACGTCACCGAGTTCAGGCTGCCGGACGACGCGCGCAAGGTCTACCTCAGCCCCGTCATCGACCTCTACGACGGGGACGTCGTGTCCTTCTCGGCCGGCACGAGCCCCTCCAAGGCGCTCGTCTCGGAGATGCTCGCGGGGGCCGTGGCCGCCGCGGGAGGGGGCTTCACCCTGCACTCCGACCGCGGCTGGCACTACCGCACCCCCGACTGGGTCGCCGCCTGCGGGTCGGCGGGCGTGACGAGGTCGATGTCGCGGAGGGGCCACTCGCCCGACAACGCCGCCTGCGAGGGCTTCTTCGGCAGGCTGAAGGTCGAGTTCTTCCACGGCAGGGACTGGTCGGGCTGGAGGGCGGAGGAGTTCATCGCGGAGCTCTCCTCGTACATCCGCTGGTACCGGGAGGGCCGGCTGAAGGCCTTCCGGGAGGGCGGCCGGACGGTGTACGATACGATCAGGGGCCGAAGGGAGCGGCTCGGGCCGGCCGCCTAGGCCTGTCCAGGAAATCGTCCGCATCCCCCACCACGGTCCAATTGGCCGAAATCGCCTGCGTTATTCGCCGTCCCCGTCTCACCATACCAGGCCATTTACAAGGGTAAATGTTCTTGGAAGGCGATCGTTTCCGCGCAGGTCATCGGCACCGCGGGGCGCACCTCTTTACGTACGCGATGCCCCGCGTCTTCACGTTCTCATCTCATTGCAGCGGCAACCATCACGCCTCCGACACAAATGCACGGTTCCGCGAAGACGCATGGAGGTACACAGATCCCCGATTACTGCACTTTGCTGATATGGGCTCGTGGCAAATCGCGCCATGGTATTATCGACCCACGCTCGACGGCTGTTCTGCGTGCTAGGCAGCGCTCATTCCCTGATGAAGGGAGGTGAACCTGCCCATGGATCTGGTAATTGAGCTCGTGAAGCTCCTGACCGCATTGGTCGGACTCGCGGTGGCGATTGCCGGTGCCGTGCCCGCGCGTAGGCGCAACGTGCCGTATAAACAGGCGAAGAGCCGAAAGCGGAAACGCTAACGGCTCTGAACTGTAACAACGGCGCTGCCTAAACTCCCGAACGTAGGCTGCCGTCGAGCTACAGTGTACCCCATCGCATCGCTGATGCGGCCGCCATTCGGGGAAAACTTCTGAACACGCTCATGACTTAACGGCCAAATGCAGCAACGCGCTGACGCGTCCAACCATTGGAGACGGGCTCAGATGGCTGAGCTCGTGAAACTCCTGACCTCGCTGGTCGGACTCGCGGCGGCGATTGCCGGTGCCGTGCCGGCGCGTAGGCGCAACGTGCCGTATAAACAGGCGAAGAGCCGCAAGCGGAAACGCTAACGGCTCTGAACTGTAACAACGGCGCTGCCTAAGTTCCCCAACGTAGGCCGCCGTCGAACCACAGTCTACCCCATCGCACCGCGCCATCGCAAGAACAACGAACCCACTCGGGACAACAACATCCCCCTACACCACGGTCACGCGTCCTCGGCTGCCGACGATGCCCTTGACCTCGGCGAGCAGCGGGATGCTGCGCGCGTTCACCCGCGTGGGGATTTCAGCGCGCATGGTCTGACCGTCGTTTTGCTCGATAAAGAGCTCCACGCGGTCGCCGCCCGGGTTCGTGGACAGGATCGTCGCCAGGCGCGCCATGTTGCCCTGGGAGAAGCGTGCGCTCGGCACCATGATCTCAAACACCTTCGGACGGTTGTTCTCCTCGGAAAGCTCGAGCGGCAGGATCTCCTGCGCGATGATCTGGTCGCCGCGGTCGGAGCGCTCCAGCTTGCCGCGCACGCGGATGAACGCATCGGAGAGCACCGCACCCGTCTCCGGATCAGTCTCGCCGTAGAGACAGCCTTCGGCTTCCTTGTAGGTCTTGGGGAACACCACGACCGTGGCCTCGCCCTCCATGTCCTCCATGCGCACGATTGCCATGGGATCGCCGTTTTTGGTCACGCGCTTGGAGACCTCGGCCACCATGCCGGCGAACCAGAACGGCTTGCCCTCGGGAATCTCCTGGTTGATGGTGCCCTCGCCCGCCGGGTTGGCGGTCTCGAAGCCCGTGTCGATCTGCGACAGCGAGAACTCGCGCGACTTGGCGAGCGCGTACTCGAACGGACGCAGCGGGTGGTCGGACACGTAGATGCCCAGCACGTCGCGCTCGGCGGAGAGCTTCATGTGGCGGTCCCACTCCTGGCCGTCCGGCTCGGGCACGACGACCTCGAAGCCCGACCCCTCCACGTCGCCGAACACGTCGAACAGCGACGTCTGGCCGGCTGCGCGGTCCTTCTGGCGCTTGGTCGCCGCGTCGATGATGTTCTCCGGGTTGTTCTTGTCCACGAAGCTCATGAGCTGGCGGCGCGGATAGCCGGTCGAGTCGAACGCGCCCGCCTTGATGAGCGCCTCGATGACGCGGCGGTTCGCCTGGCTCGAGTCCACGCGGTCCACGAAATCGTGCAGGTTCTTGAAGGCGCCTCCGCGCTCGCGCTCGGCGATGATGGCATCGGCCACGCCCTCGCCCACGCCGCGGATGCCGGCCAGACCGAAGCGCACGCCCTCGGACGTCGCCGTGAACTCGCGGCCCGACTCGTTCACGTCAGGCGGCAGGACCGGGATGCCGTCGTGGCGACACGCGGACACGTAGTGCACGATCTTCTCGGTCTTGCCCGTATACGAGGTCAGAACGGCCGCCATGTACTCGTGCGGGTAGTGCGCCTTCAGCCACGCGGTCTGCATGACCAGGATGGCGTAGCCCGCCGAGTGCGACTTGTTGAACGCGTAGGACGCGAACTCCAAAACGTCGTCCCAGATCTTCTGAGCCGTCTCGCGCTTGTAGCCGTTTTTCTCGGCGCCGTTCATCCAGTGGTCGTAGATGGTCTCGTCCTCGCCGTCCGACCAGTTGAAGACCTGCTCGGTGAGCATCTTGATCTTCTTCTTAGCCACCGGCTTGCGGATGCGCGAGTCGGACTCGCCCTTGGAGAAACCGCACATCTCGACCGAGATGTTCATGACCTGCTCCTGGTAGACCATGGTGCCGTAGGTCTCGCCCAGGATATCGTCCAGGCGCGGGTCGTAGGAGACGGCGGGCTCCTTGCCGTTCATGCGGTTGATGTAGGAGGACACCATGCCCGCGCCCAGCGGACCCGGGCGGTACAGGGCGATCAATGCGACGACGTGCTTGTACTCGGTGGGCTTCATGTTCTTGATGGTCGCCGTCATGCCGGCGGACTCGATCTGGAACACGCCCGCCGTGTGGCCGGCCTGCATCAGCTCGAAGATCTTGGGGTCGTCGAAGGGGATCTTGTCCACATCGATGTCGATGTCGAAGTTCTTCTTGATGTTGGCCTTGGCCTTGGAGATGACCGTGAGCGTGCGCAGGCCCAGGAAGTCCATCTTGAGCAGGCCCATGTCCGCGACGGTATGGCCTTCGTACTGGGTGATCTCCACGCCGCCTTTGGTGTCGAGCTTGGTGGGCACGTGCTCGTTCACCGGGTCGCGGCAGATGAGGACGGCACACGCGTGCACGCCCTCGCCGCGCGTGAGGCCCTCGATGGCGAGCGCGGCGTCGATGATGCGCCGGGAGTCGTCGTCTTTCTGATAGGCCTCGGCGAAATCGGGGTTGTACAGGTCCTCCTTGCCCTCGACGCGCGTGAGGACCTGCTTGAGCTTGACGCTCGGGTCGCTCGAGATCATCTTCGACAGGCGCTGGCCCACGTAGACCGGGTAGTCCAGCACGCGCGCGGCGTCGTTGATGGCCTGCTTGGCCTTGATGGTCGAGTAGGTGATGACGTGGGTGACCTTCTCGGGGCCATAGAGCTGTCGCACGTGCTCGATGACCTCGAGGCGCCGCTCATCGTCGAAGTCCATGTCGATATCGGGCATCTCGGAGCGTTCCGGGGAGAGGAACCTCTCGAACATGAGGCCGTTCGACAGCGGGTCGAAGGTGGTGATGTCCATGGCGTAGGCGACCAGCGCGCCGGCGGCCGAGCCACGGCCCGGGCCGACGCCGATGCCGTTTTGCTTGGCCCAGCGCACGTATTCCGCCACGATGAGGAAGTAGGCGGCGAAGCCCTTCTCGCAGATGACCTTGTATTCGTACTCGAAGCGCTCGGACACGTTCACGCCGCCGATGGTTTGCTCGCGCCAGTCGTCTCCGTAGCGCTTGGCGAGGCCCTCCTCGCACTCGCGACGGAACTGGCTCTCGTGCGTCTCACCCTCGTCGAGCAGCGGGTAGCGAGGCAAGATGATCTTGCCCCACTCGAGCTCGACGTTGCACTTGTCCGCGATCTCGACCGTGTTGTCGCACGCCTCCGGGCAGTACGGGAACAGCGCGCGCATCTCCTCCTCGGTCTTCATGTAGAACTCCGAGCCCTGCATGCGCATGCGGTTGGGGTCGTCGACCTTGGAGTTCATGCCGATGCACATCATGATGTCCTGCACCGGCGCGTCGTCGCGCGTGAGATAGTGGAAGTCGTTGGTGGCGATGACCTTGACGCCGACCTGGTTGGCGATGTCGATGAGCTGGCGGTCGAGCTGCTCGTCGGTCAGACCGGAGTCGGTCGTGATGCCGTGCTCCTGGATCTCGATGTAGAAGTTGCCCGGCTCGAACAGGTCACGGAATGTCGTGGCCCACTCGATGGCGCGGTCGAGCTCGCCGCGGTCGATGCACTTGGGGATGATGCCGGCGATGCACGCCGAGCTGGCGATGAGGCCCTCGCGATGGCGGCGCAGGTTGTCGAGCGTCACGCGCGGCTTGTAGTAGAAGCCCTGCACGGCGGCCTCGGAAACCGTCTGCATGAGGTTGATGTAGCCCTGCTCGTTCTGCGCGAACAGCACCATGTGGTACAGTTCGGGCTTATGGTCGCGCGCGAGCGTGTCGTCCGGGGTGAAATACACCTCGCAGCCGAAGATGGGTTTGATCACGAGCGGCGGCTTGGTGGCGTCCAGGTTGCCCGAGCGGTCCCACTCCTCCATGTCGCGCATGTACTGGGCGTAGCCGCGCGGGTTCTTCTCCTGGTCGGGCACCTCGAGCTCGTCGCGACGGCCCTTGGAGAGAAACGACTTGTCGTGGCTCCAGACCTTGTACTCGGGCGTGCTGTGGTTCACGGAGTCGCAGGCAAGTCCGAGCTCCGGCACGCCGTACATGTACCCGTGGTCGGTGATGGCCACGGCGGGCATGCCGAGCTCCACGGCGCGATCGACCATGTCGGAGATGCGCGTCGCGCCGTCGAGCATCGAGTATTCGGTGTGATTGTGCAGGTGGACAAACGCCATACCGATGTGCTCCTTGTTTTCGTCATGTGCTGGAAGCATTGTACCGCAGCGCGCAGACGCGCCCCGAGGCGCACGCCCGCGGTCGCGAGACGCCCACAGGGCCCGTCCCCGACGGCACAAGAAGACGGCGCCCCGGGGATGCCGGAGCGCCGCCTGCGCTACTCGATGTAGATGAGCTCGTCCATCTGGTCGATCGGCCACATGGGGCGGAACATCCGCCTGATGGGGATCTTCTCGTAGAGCTGATCGGTCGGGCCGCCGGTCAGGGCCATGATGTGGTAGGCGGTCTCGGGGATGAGGTACGTGTCGAGGTAGCCCATCTTGACCACGACGATATCGTAATCGTGGAACTCGACGCCCGCGGCATGGAACTGCTCCATATGGCCGTACTGGACGTTCTGGGGCATGACGAGCACGTCGAGCGCCGTGCCGTCGACCGTCACGATGTAGCAGGGGCCCGCGCTCTTCTGCGAACCCATCTCGGCCTCGCCCACGACGCTCAGCACGCCGGAGATCTCGACGGGCTCAGACACCTCGTTCTCGCCGGTACCCAGCATGAACGTCACGTGGTCCCCCACCTTGACGTGCGACAGCTCCTCGCATGCGCGCGGATCCTTGACGCCGGCCACGAGCACCTTCTTGCCGCGGAGGTCGGCCGCCATGAGCTCGCGCACCATGACCGTCGCGGATCCCGAGGAGCCGGCGCCGCAGTTGTCGCCCGAATCGGTGATGACGGCTGTCTTGCCCTCGAAGGCCACCGCGCGCGCCACGGAATCGGCCGGGTCGCCGAAGTTCCCGCCGAACGTGAACTCCTCGCGGTGGTCCCAAGCGTAGCGGGCGACCTTTTCGGCGACCTCGGTGCAATAGGCCTCGTCGGCCGGCGTGTTGGGGACCACGACGACCGCGGCGCCGAGCTTGTCGTCGTCGTGACGCAGGTAGCCGACGTGGTAGGAGCTGGAGAACACGCGCGGGTCGGTCTCCGCCTCGTCAAGCAGGCGGTTGATGGAGCGCATGGGCTCGTTGGCCGACACGCTGCGCTCGCCCTCGACGATGATGGGGAGCTTGCGCACGATCGGCTTCATGGGACGGCGGTGCTCCATGAGGTCGACGAGCTTCTCGGCGACCGTGCGCCAGGTGTCGACGGTGTCGATATGCGGGGACTCGCGGAAGCAGCGCAGGATGTTCACGCGTGAGCAGAGCTCGGCGGTCACGTTGCCGTGGGGGTCGTAGGCGACGGCGATGGGCATGTACTTGCCCACGATCTCGCGGATGCGGCGCAGAAGATCGTGCTCGCCGGACACGCAATCGAGATCGCGGATGCCGCTGGCGCCATGCAGCTGGAGGTAGATGCCGTCGATCTCGTCGAGATGGTCGCGCAGGTCGGACAGGATACTGTCGGAGATGAAGTCGTACGCGCGGCGCTCGATCATGCCGGTCGGGTTGACGCCCGCAAAGATCGACGGGATGATCTCGATGCCATGGCCCTCGAAGATGTCCCTGATGTGCATCGAGTTGATGCACTGGTCGCCGTAGAGCAGCACAAAGTCCTCGAGCTTGCCGTCGTGCGTGACGTGCTCGTTGCATTCAGCGTGTACGTGAGCGACGAATACTTTCATGAATTCCCTTTCCACCTTGTCGCAAGCGAAGGGTATCCTACCACCGCGGTGCGTTGATGCCCGCACCTTCACGCAAGAGGCACAAGGGGACGCGAACGCCTCAACCCGCCCTAGGGGATGGCGCCGCGGAGTGAGTCGATCGGCGGCTTCCCCAGGCACCGAAAGCCGTAACCCCGCCGGCATCACCCGGCCGGAATGCACGGAATCGGCGCCGATTCCGTGCATTCCGGCCGGGTGATGCCGGCGGGGTTACAACAAGAGCCCCCTCAGCGGCGGCGCTACAGCCGGTAGGTGACCACCTGGGGCTCGTTGCCGCCCGCCTCCGGGACCTCGACACGTACAAACTTGAGCGTCACGTACGCAAAGCCCGCCTTATGGAGGACGTCGGCGTAGACGCGCGCCTGCAGGGCGTGTTTGTCCTGCAGCTGCTCGGGCGTCTCCTGCACGCTGCCTCCGGTTTTGTAGTCGATCACCAGGGCCTCGTCGGGGCAAGCGGGGTCGGTTGCGAGCACGTCGATGGCACCCTCGGCGTACGCACCGAATGTCGAGGAGATCTCCGCATCGTCCAGGCCGAGCGAGAAGAACGGCACCTCCGCGCGGACCTGCGACCATGCGGCGAGCTCGGCGCGCACGGCAGAGTCCTCCCAGCGCGCAAGCGCCGATTCCAACCGCTCGCGCTGGGCGGGCGTGACCTTCCAGTAGCGCGCGAGCGCGTCGATGCGCGCCGCCGGCACCCCCGCGGCGCCGGTCTCGATGAGCCACTGGGCGGCCGCGTGGAACGCCGAGCCGAGCGCCGTGGGATCTCCCCCCGCTGCGGCGGGCTCCGCAGCGGCCTCGGAGGCGTCGGCGGCGACCACGTCCAGGACCACCGGCCCGGACGGCGCGAAGGGGCTCTCCCCCTCCTCCGCACCAGGCTCCGGCAGCGACGCGCTCGCCTCGTCGGCCGCCGCGATCGCCTGGGCGCCGAGCGCCTCGGCACGGTCCTCCTGCTCGGTGTGCAGCGCCGCGGAGATCGACGAGTAGCTGTACGAGACGCGCTCGGGACGGGCCTCGGGGCTCACGCGCCAGTCGACCTGGAGGGGATGGACGAGCGTGAACGTGTCGGACTTCGCGCTGTCGGGCGCGTCGTCGTCGAGCGCATCCGCGGCTCCCTCGTCCGGGCGCTCCTCGTCTCCATCGGCTACCGTCGCGGCATAGCTCTCGCCGGCGAACATGAAGTCGCGCAGCGCGACAAGCTCGAAATCGCCCGCGCGCGCGTTGTCGAACACCAGCCGGTCGACATCGAGGCGCGCCCCGTCGTTCGGCAGAATGCGCTCGAGCACCGCGCGCGTGAGGTCCCGTCCCTCGTCGAAGGCGAGCTCGGGCACCTTGCCGGTGCCCACGCGCCCGTCCATCACGAGGATCAGCAGCTCGCGGGCGCGCGTCATGGCGACGTAGAGCAGGCGCGCCTTCTCCTCCAGCTCGCGCGCGGCGGCCTCCTCGCGCATCGAGATGAACGCCTCGGCCGACGAACCGGTCGCGCACACGTCGTCGAACGCCTCGGGCGTGAGCCACGATGAGTAGAGCTGCTTGAAGCGATTCTCCACGTCGGTATCGATCGCCGCGCTGCCGTCGGCGCGCACCGTGCCGGCGAAGCGCGCCGGCATCGCCGCCGCCTCGATTGCGCCCGCAAGGCGCCTCGTCTGCATGCGATCCGTGTTGCGCTTGCAGCCGTAGCACTCCGCGACCGCGACCACGGGGAACTCCAGGCCCTTGGACGCGTGCACGGTCATGATGCGCACGGCGGCCCCGCCCTGCTCGTTGATGGCGCCGGGCGCCTGCTTGCCCGCGAGCGCCGTGTCGAACGCGCGCACGATGCGCCGGGGCGAGCGCCCGACGCGCGCCTCCGCCTCGCCCAGCATATCGAGTGCCTTGAGCACGTTCGCCGCGACGGCACGACCCTCGGGGCCGCGAGCCGCCAGACGGACGAGCCAGCCCGACTCGCGCACCACATCGCGCGCAATGGCCTCGAACGAATCGCGGCCCACGCGGGAAAGAGCCGCACGCAGCACGCTGCGCGCACGGCTCAACAGCTCCAAGCCGTCGAGACCGGGGGCGTCGTCATCGCTCATGATGCCGGCGTCCGCGTTGCGGCGGCGCGTCTCGCCCGTCTCGGGATCCATGACCGTCGAGAGCGCCAGAAACTCAGTCGCCCCGAGCGCGAACATGGGCGAGGCGAGCAGCGGGACCAGGCCCTGCGCGGTGTCGGCGGGGTTCGCGAGCGCGCAGGCGAGCGCGCGCACCGCCTTCACCTCGGGCGTCGAAGAGAACACGGAGCCGCCCGCGATCACGCAGTCGAGCCCCTCGGCGCGCATCGCGTCCGCGTAGACGCCCGAGAAGGTCATGGCCCCCAGCAGCAGCACCATGTCGCCCACCGGCTGCCCCGCGTCGGCGAGCTCGCGGAACCGCCGCGCGACCGCCTTCGCCTTGGCCTCGGCGCGCTCCTCGGAGGTGCCGCCGGCGATGAAGACCGCCTGGCGGCGCGAAGCGTCCGCCACCAGCGAATCCTTGCGCTCGTCGTGCGCCTGCAGATCCAAAAAGCCCTGCATGAGGCCGCCCCGCTCGCCGTCGAAGATGCGCGCGACGTACTCGAGGATCTCGGCGTGGCTGCGGAAGTTCTTGACCAGGCGGACGATGCGGCCGGGCGCCTCCTCGTCGGCGGGCTCGCCGCAGGCCCCCTCCGCCGAGGAGGCGATCGAGCGCTCCTGGCGGCGGAACACCTCGACCTCGGCGCCGCGGAACCGGTAGATGGACTGCTGCGCATCGCCGACCGTGCACAGGCGCCGGCCGCCATCGGTGAGGTACCCGATCAGGTCGACCTGCTGCTGGTCGGTGTCCTGGAACTCGTCAATCATCACGAGCCTGAAGCGGTCGGCGTATGCGGCCCGGATGGCTTCGTGGTCGCGCAGCGCCTCGTAGGCGATGCGCAGCAGGTCGTTGTTGTCGAGCGCCGAGGCCTCGAGCTTGAGCGAACGGTACTCGCGCTCGACCGCGCGCGCAAGGCCCATGAGGGCATCGAGCGCCGGCGCGCCCACGGCGAGGTAGGCGTTGATGAACGTGTCGGCCACGTCGGCGCGCAGGAGCTCGATCTGCTCTTTGGGCAGCGCCTTGCTCGCCCGCGGGATCTCGCAGCTCATCATGCACGCCGTGAGATCCGCCACGGTGCGGCCGCTCGCCTCGTAGGCCTCGATGGCGCAGATCGCCGCGCGTCCGATCTCGGCCGCCTTGGGGCTTGCGTCGAGGCAGGCCCGGTAGGCGTCGGCGAGATCCGGCACATGGTCGTCGCCGCGCGCCAGGCGCACGTCGTCCATGCCGTGCGGCAGGCTGCACGCGAGCTCCAGCAGACGGCGCACCAGCCCCTGCGCGCTCGTGGAGGCCTCGTACCCCGACGGGCCCGTCTCGCCTTTCAGCGGATACCACGACAGCAGGGCCGCGAGCTCGTCCGCCCGGATCGCCCCCTCTCCCTGCTCGACCTGCGCGATCACGCGATCGACCGCCTGGCCGATCAGCTCGTCGGTGTCCTCGACGACGCTGAACTCGGGGTCGAGCCCCAGCTCGAGCGCATGCGCGCGCAGGATGCGCGAGCACATGCCGTGGATGGTCGAGATCCAAGCGTCGTCGACGAGCAGCGCCTCGTCGCCCATCCCCTCCTCGATCAGCGCCCCGCGCACGCGCTCGCGGATCTCGGCCGCGGCGTCTTTGGTGAACGTGATGGCGAGCACCTGGTCGACGTGCTCGATGAACGGGCCGGATTCGGGCGAGAGCGCCCACAGGATACGCCGGGTGAGCGTGAAGGTCTTGCCCGAACCGGCGCCCGCCGACACGAACAGCGGCTGGTCGAACGTCGTGACGATCTCGCGCTGCTGGGGCATGAGGGTCGAGAGATCCATACCTTACGCGTCCCTTCGTTCGAATCCGAGCGGATGGTTGTGGTAGCAGCTCGTGAGCGGGTCGGCGGCCGCGGCGATGCGCCCCGCCCTGAGCTCGCCGAGGCGCTCGGCAATCCCCGCCTCCACGCGGTCGAGCAGCGCGTCGAAATTCATGGTGCCGCCCGCCTGCACGGCGGGGAACCCGTCGCGCAGCCCGGGCACGCGCCCGTCCCCGGGCTCCTCCTCGGCGAGCTCCGATGAGACCGCGCCGCGCATGGCGACCTTGCCCTTCGTCGAGAAGTACAGCGCCCCGCGCACGTCGAGGCCGAGCGCGCGGCGCAGCGCCTGCCCGTAGATGAGCGTCTGCGTGTGCTCGGGCAGCCAGCGCGGGTCGTCGGCGGGCACCTCGCCGGTCTTCTTGAGCGGCACGGTGGGGTCCTTCAGCTTGAACGGGTTGGCGTCGGAGCGGTGCTTATAGTCGATCACCACGGCGCGGCCCTCGGCATCGACGTCCACGCGGTCAATGCGACCGCCGAGCGGCCAGCCGGCGTAGTCGACGCCCAGGCCGTTGAACGAGTATTCGAGGTATTCGGGGGCGAACGGCGCGAGCGCATCCGCCTCGTAGCGCACCACGCGCCGCAGCTGGGGCAAGATGTCGTCGATCTGCGCCTGCTCGGTCGGCGAGAGCGCGACGAGGGCCGCCGAGCTCGCCGTCTTGCCGCGCGCGTGCTCTGCGCGCACCGCAGCGAACACCTCGTCGAGCAGCTCCAGCGACGCGCGCAGGTTCTCCGGCGTCACCCGGCGCATGCCGCGTTCGCGCACCTCCTCGTGGAACCGGTCCATGACGTCGTGGACGAAGTTGCCCTTCTCCATATTGGTGAACCCGGCGTCGACCATCGAGGGGCGAACGCGCGACGAGACGAACCAGCACAGCGGGCAGCCCACATAGCTTTCGATCTGCGAGGCGGAGAACTGGCGCGGCACGAGCGCCCCGTCTTCGGTTCGGCGCATCAGGACCAGATACGGCACCGCCGAGACGCCCAGGCGCTGCGGCGGCAGGCAGAGCACGCGCTCGACGCGCGCCGTCCCCGTTCCCGCAGGGTCGAAATCGCCCGCCACGTCGCCCTCGCCCGTCTTCTCGACCGGCGCATCGTCCCCGCCCCGAAGCGCGAGGAGCTCCGTCCACAGCGCGGCCGGATACCGGTCCTTCGCCTGCCGGTCGTGCGACACGCGCGTCAGGGCCACCGACCCGCGGGAGGCGCAGATCGCTGGATCTTATACACATCTAGGTGTGTGTAAGAGACAGGGTCAGGGCCATGATGTGGTAGGCGGTCTCGGGGATGAGGTACGTGTCGAGGTAGCCCATCTTGACCACGACGATATCGTAATCGTGGAACTCGACGCCCGCGGCATGGAACTGCTCCATATGGCCGTCGAGCACAACGGCGTCGGCGCCCAGGGCGGACCCCAGCGTCACGACGGGGCCCTCCTCGTGGGAAAGCGGGTAGCTCGCCACGTCGACGTCGGCGAGCAGTACCGCGTCGACCGAGGCGGGCTCAAGCACGGCGGCGTCGGCGAGCGTCATGAAGACGACGGTGCCGACCTCGCCCTCAGAGGACGCCGACGCGGCGCGCTCGCGGGACGCCGTGCACAGCCCGTCGAGGATCTTCGTCGCCACGGCCTGGCTCACATCGAGAGCGCGCGCCTCGTTCATCAGCACGTCGACGGCGCGCTCCGCCATGGCGCGCTCGGTCGCCTGGCGGCAGCGCCCGTCGCGCGTGCCGAACGAGGACGCCGGCAGCGCCTCGATGGCGGAGAGCATCGACTTGAACGCGGAGACGGGGCGGTCCTGCCAGATAAACTGCACAACCTCCGAGCAGACCGCGGGAACCCGGCGCAGGGGATGGTCGTCTGCGAGCTTGCGGCGCGCCGAGCCCGCGCGCGACTGGACGCTCTGCAGCTCCCGCAGAACGCCTTCGACGCCGAGGGCACGATTGGAGCGGATCTTCTTGTCGAAGCCGCGCGCGAGCGCCGCGTCGGCACCGGAGACGGACGCGTAGAGCCAGTCGGTCAGCTCGGGCGCGGGCCACCATGCGCCGTCTGCCACCTGGCCCTCCTGCGCGGCCTTCATGCGCGAGACCACGTCGGAAAGCGCCTCGAACTGCTGGCCGACGACCGTCTGGGAGAATCGCGAGAAGCGCGTGACGCTCGAGGCGATGCCGCGCGCGGCGAGGTACCCGGCGAGCTCGTCGAACAGCTCGGCCGGACGGGCGCAGGCGACGACAGCCGTCTTGGCGCCCCCACTCTCGCCGGCAGGTGCCGATAAGAGCAGCGAGGCGAGCTCGTCGGCGTAGGCACGGGCCCTGGCATGGGGGCCAGCGACCTCCAGAAACGACAGGGCGGGCGTCGCGGCGCCGTCTGTGCCGTCGGCGCCCCCGAGCTCAAGCGTTCGCTCGACCGCACATCCCATCTGCGAGAACGCGCGCGTGACCTCCTCCTCCCACACCTGCTGGGAGGCGCGCAGCAGCACCTGCACCGAACCCGCACGGCCCACCTGGGCGAGCAGGCGGACGAGATGGGCGGGAAGCGTCGTCACGTCGCGCACGATCGCGCAGCGCGCGCACGCGGGGGCCAGATCGGCCACCGCGTCGGCAAGCAGAACGGCCGCCTGCGAGGGCTCGATGAGGCCGCGGTCGCGCAGGCGCGCGCCGTACGCGTCGAGCAGGGAGAGCACGACGCGCGTCGCGGCATCCGCCGGGCCTTTTGCCCCCTCGGCGAAGGGAAGCAGGTCTTTTGCCATGCGCGCCAGCATGCGCACGGTGCCCGGGTTGGCGCGCAGCGGCGCAAGCTCCCGCTCGTCGCGAGCGTAGAGCGTATCGGCGATAAGCAGCTGGCGCTGCAGGTTGGTGCACAGGCGCCGGCCGTCGCCCAGAAGCTCCCAGAGGCCTTCGATCCACGCGGTCGGCGTCACGATGTCGAGCCCGACGCCCAGGTGCGCGTCCGCCGCGGCGCGACGGCAGACGTCGCGCTCGGACGTCGAGGGCACCAGCAGCGTGACGCGCCCGAAGCGCTCGACGGCCCGGGCCATGAGCTGCAGCTCGTCGCCTGCGGGCACGGCGCCCGAGGCGTGTCTCACTATCTGAACCGCCATGATCCTCCATCGTCGAGAGAACTATCCGTTCACAGTATCCTACACGCCCGCGTGGACACATCTCCCCGCAAATGGGTTCGTTGGGGACGGGTTCGTTCCAACCCGCCCTCAAACGACCCAGGCGCCCGCAACAGGGGCGCCCGACGTGAAATCAATTGTTCAGCAGCTGCCCAGGATGGCGGTCTATCTGTGCTCGCGCTCCTGGTCTTCGAGCTTGATGAGGATGCGCCGGTACCCGCCATGGGCGCCGTTCAGGGCCTTGGACACGCGGCTCACCGTCGTCGACGACGCGCCGGTGCGAGCCTGCACCTCGACGTAGGGCTCGCCTTCGTCGAGATACCGGGCGACCTGCAGGCGCTGCGCGAAGTCGCAGATCTCCCGCGGCGTGCACAGGTCGGTCAGAAACGCCCGCACATCGTCCTCGTTCTCCAACAGCAAAACGGAACGGACAAGCTGCTCGACGTCCCCGCGCTCGTACATCTTCTCGATATCCATGGTGCACCGCCACATCCGTTCGCGAAACATAACTAACTCTAGCCGGATGCAGTGTAACACACCACCACGCTAAAGTGCCACGGCTCCGTCGAGCGGCACAACATCCACGAGCGCGCCGGCTCCCGATGGCCCCGCCCCTACTTGGGCCACGTGGGGACGAGCGACAGGCTGTCCTCGATGCCCGAGGTCCAGAACACCTCGTCGGACCCATCGATCAGCACGGCCTCGACATCCGGCGTCGCCTCGACCAGCTCCAACCCGCGCTCGACGCCCAGCATCAGGACGGCCGTCGAGTACCCGTCGCAATCCAGGGACCGCCGGGCTACGATCGTCGCCGACACCACGTCCGTCTTCGCGGGCATGCCGGTCGCTGGGTCGAGGATGTGGTGGTACGTCACGCCGCCCCGCGTGAAGCAGCGCTCGTGCAGTCCGCTGGTGACCACCGAGCCGTCAGCCACGTCCACGATCGCCCGGCTGTGCTCGGGGTCCCGCGGGTTCACGATGCCCACCCGCCACGGGGCTCCCGCACGCGCATGCCCGTGGCGGGGGTCGGCGGGCCGGCCGCCGCACACGAGCACGTTGCCGCCCAGGTTGAGCACGAAGCGCCCCACCCCGTGCTCGCCCATGATGCGCGCGAGGTCGTCGGCGATATAACCCTTGGCGATGCCGCCCAGGTCGAGCACGGTCTTCGGGTCGTCGATGGAAAGCGTCGGCGCGCCCCCGTCGGTCTCGCCCACATGTATGTGGCCCATGCCCACGTGCGGCAGCGCGCGGGACAGGGCGAGCGACCCCGGGACCACGCCGGCGTGGAAATCCCACAGCGACGTGACCGTGCCCATGGTGATGTCGAACGTGCCCCCGCTGCGCGCGCAGTACTCGCGTGCAAGCTCCACCAGCTCGGCGGTCTCGGGTTCCACCTCGACCGGGTCGGGCGCGGCAGCATGGGCCCGGGCGATATCCGAGTCCGCCCGCGTCCTCGAAAGCGTCCGCTCGAAGAACAAGCAGCGGTCGCGGCACGCGATCAGCGCCTCGTCAAGCTGCGCCGCGGTCTGGGCACCGCCGCCATCCATCCCGTCCGCCGGATACGCGTGCATGTGCACGTCGGTGTTGAAGATGAACAGCGCGATGACGCGCGACCCGTCGACGCCCGCTTCGGGGAAAGCTGTGTGCGGATCGCCATACCGGTATGTCTGCTGCAAAATCCGCCCTTTCTGTGGAACAATCTATGCGTCCATGATAGCCGCGCGGCACCTGCGGCCGCGCGACATACCGAAAGGCACCCCCATGCGCTTCGTCCTCAACTGGCTGCTCACCTCGATCGCCATCTCGATCGCGGCCTTCATCGTGCCGGGCATCGAGCCGTTCGGCATGGTGGAGCCCTGGATGAGCTTCGCGTTCACGGGCCTCTTCCTCGGCTTTGTCAACGCGCTCATCAAGCCGTTCGTCACCATCATCTCGCTGCCGGTGACCATCCTGACGCTGGGCATCTTCCAGCTCGTGGTCAACAGCCTCATGCTCGAGCTCGCCAGCTGGCTGTCGGTGAACCTGCTGGGTGCGGGCATTTCCATCACCGGCTTCGGCGCGGCGTTCTTCGGCGCCATCGTGGTGAGCATCATGTGCGCGCTGCTCGGCGTCGCCACCAAGGACGCGCAGTAGCGATCAGCGCCCGCCACGGGGCCGACCGCCGCGGAATGAATCGATCAGTGGTTCCCTAGAGGCACTCCATGCCGCGCGGCGACTCCGCGAGCTGCGCCAGCGTGATGCCGTCGAGGTAGTCGTTGATCATGGTGCCGAGGCTCTTCCACATGCGGATCGTGGGGCATGAGTTCACGCGCTCGCATCCGACCTGGTCGCCGTCGAGGCAGGCGACGGGTGAGAGGCTCCCCTCGGTCAGGCGCAAGATCTCGCCGACCGAATAATCGGTTGCCGGACGCGTGAGACGGTAGCCGCCCCCTTTGCCGCGCATGCCCGAGAGCAGCTCGTTGCGCACGAGCGTCGAGAGGATGTTCTCGAGGTACTTCTCCGAGACGCCTTGGCGCTCGGCGATCTCCTTGAGCGGGATGCGTCCCTCGTCCTGGTGTTCTGCCAAATCGACCATGACACGCAGCGCGTAGCGTCCCTTCGTCGACACCAGCATGACCATCCTCCTTTCTGTCGCGTAGCACAAGAATACCAAAACGGACACGACTCCATTACGGTAAAGCATATGAGAACGAGAGAGGTGTCTGATTTTCTTTCTCGTTACCGATTGTTACATTGCACAGCGCGCACGCCGCGATATTAATCCTAGTAGTACAATAGGGTTTATACGGGCGCGGCAACCGGCGTCCGTGCAACACGACTGCCCGGAGGCGCATATGAGCAACATCTACACCTCGATCGACCAATTGATCGGACACACGCCCCTGCTCGAGATATCCCGCATCGAAGAGCAGCTCGCCCTCAAGGCGCGCGTCCTGGTGAAGCTCGAGTACTTCAATCCCGCGGGATCGGTCAAGGACCGCGTCGCGCTGAACATGCTCGACGAGGCCGAAGCGGCGGGCGCCATCCGTCCGCACGCCGGCTGCACGATCATCGAGCCCACGAGCGGCAACACGGGCGTCGGCCTCGCCTCGCTGTGCGCCGCGCGTGGATACCGCCTCATCATCACCATGCCCGACAGCATGAGTCCTGAGCGCCGCCTGCTCATGGAGGGCTACGGCGCCGAGGTGATGCTGACCCCGGGCGCCCAGGGCATGGCCGGCGCCATCGCGCGAGCCGAGGAGCTGGCGCGGACGATCCCCGACAGCATCATCGCGGGGCAGTTCACCAATCCCGCCAACCCGGCGGCGCACGAGGCGACCACCGGGCCCGAGATCTGGAACGACACCGACGGGGCGGTCGACCTCTTCGTCGCGGGTGCGGGGACGGGCGGCACGGTGACCGGCGTGGGCCGCTACCTCAAGCGACAGAACCCGCAGGTCCAGGTCGTGGCCGTCGAGCCCGCCGGCTCCCCCGTCCTGTCGGGAGGCAGCGCCGGCCCCCATGGCCTGCAGGGCATCGGGGCGGGATTCGTCCCCGACGTGCTCGACACGACCGTCTTCGACCGCGTCATGACCGTCGCCGACGCCGACGCCCTCGAGTCCTCGCGCATGCTCGCGCGCACCGAGGGCGTGCTCGTGGGCATCTCGTCGGGCGCGGCGCTCTGGGCGGCGCTGCAGCTCGCGCGCGAGGACGCGAACGAGGGGAAGACCATCGTCGCCCTTCTGCCCGACACCGGCGAGCGCTACCTGTCCACCCCGCTGTTCGGGGAAGCGGGCTAGGACACGCGCCTCGCGGCGCTGCGGAGAAATGATGCCGAACGGATGCCGTTTCGGCGCGCGCCGCGCGCGCATGGACGGCCTCGCTACAATGAGATGCCGCAACCAGCAGAAAGGACCGTGATGCCGAGCAAGGGCCGCGTGCTCGTCGCCATGAGCGGCGGCGTCGATTCGAGCGTAACCGCATATCTCCTCAAGCAGCAGGGCTACGAATGCGTGGGCGTCACCATGCTTCTGACCTGCAGCGCGACGTTCGACGACATGGGCGAGCGCTCGTGCTGCTCGCTATCGGACCTGGAGGACGCGGAGGCGGTCGCGCAGCGCCTGGGCATCCCCTACCGCGTGGTGGACATGCGCGACATCTTCGAGCGCAACGTCGTCGCCAAGTTCGTGAGCACCTACGAGGCGGGACGGACCCCCAACCCGTGCATCGACTGCAACCGGTACCTCAAGTTCGGCGCGCTGCTCGACTACGCGAGCTCCCTGGACTGCTCGCACATCGCGACCGGCCACTACGCCCGCGTCCGCCGCGCGCCCACCGACGCGGGCGCACCGGGGCCCTGGACCCTGTCGCGCGCCGCCGACGCCGGCAAGGACCAAAGCTACGTCCTCTACTCGCTCACGCAGGAGCGCCTGGCGCACGTGCTGCTCCCCCTCGGCGACCTCATCAAGGATGCTGACGTCCGCCGCATCGCCGCCGAGCAGGGCTTCGCCAGCGCGAGCAAGCCCGATAGCCAGGGGATCTGCTTTGTCCCCGACAACGATTTCGCCTCGTTCATCGAGGCGCGCGAGGGGCGCCTTCTGCCCGAGGGCGATATCGTCAGTACCTCCGGCGAGGTCCTGGGGCGCCATCGCGGCGCGCTGCGCTACACGATCGGCCAGCGCAAGGGCCTTGGCGTCGCCGCCGCGCACCCCCTCTACGTATGCGGCATCGACGTCGAGAGCAACACGGTCACGCTGGGCGGGGTCGACGACCTCATGGCAGACGAGCTCGACGCCGGCGACTGGATCTGGAGCGCGCCCGCCGAGACGATAGAGCGCCGCATCGTCGATGCCGGCGCGCACGGCCTCCCCGTGGCGGCGAAGATCCGCTACCACCAGACCGACCAGCCCGCACGCGTCAGGCTCGTCGATGCCGAGGCCGGCGCGCAGGCGGGCGTGCACATCGACTTCGACATCCCGCAGCGCGGCATCGCGCCCGGCCAGGCCGTCGTCATCTACGACGGCGAGATCGTCCTCGGCGGCGGCACGGTCCTGTAGGCGCCCCGGCCCGAGGGACAAGCCCCGACTCAAACGCACCGCCCAACGCAAAAAAGCAGGGCCCTGCCGCACCGCGTGCGACAGGGCCCTGCGCCATATGCCGAGATGCGGCAGGCTACTTCATGATCTTGCGGAACAGCTCCACGACGGTGGCGTGGTCGGCGTCGCGCGGGTTGCCGGGATAGCAGGCGTCGGCGAGCGCGTCGTCGGCGATCTGGTCGAGCTCGTCCTCGGTGATGGCCTCGCAGACCGTCGGGATGTCGACGTCGGCGGACAGCTGGCGCACGGCGGCGATGGCGGCGTCGGCGGCCTCGTCGGTCGTCATGCCGGTCGTGTCGACGCCCATGGCGACCGCCACGTCGGCCAGGCGCTCGGCCACGACGGGCTTGTTGAACTCCATGGCGATGGGCAGCAGCATGGCGCAGGCGACGCCGTGCGGGGTGTCGTAGTGCGCCGAGAGGGTGTGCGCCATGGCGTGGTCGATGCCCAGGCCGACGTTGGAGAAGCCCATGCCGGCGATGTACTGGGCGAGCGCCATGCCCTCGCGCCCGCTCCCGGGCTGGCCGCTCTTGGCCTCGGCCACGGCATCGCGCAGGTTCTTGGCGATGAGCTCGATGGCCTTGAGGTGGAACATGTCGGTGAGCTCCCAGGCGCCGCGGGTGGTGTAGCCCTCGATGGCGTGGGTGAGCGCGTCCATGCCGGTGGCGGCGGTGAGGCCGGCGGGCATGGTGGCCATCATGTCGGGGTCGACGACGGCGACCTCGGGCGCGTCGTTGGTGTCGACGCACACGAACTTGCGGACCTTCTCGGGGTCGGTGATGACGTAGTTGATGGTGACCTCGGCGGCCGTGCCCGCGGTGGTGGGGACGGCGATGGTGAACACCGCGTGGTTCTTGGTGGGAGCAACGCCCTCGAGCGAGCGCACGTCGGCGAACTCGGGGTTGTTGACGATGATGCCCACGGCCTTGGCGGTGTCCATGGCCGAGCCGCCGCCGATGGTCACGATGCAGTCGGCCTCGGCCGCTTTGAAGGCCTCGACGCCGTCGGTCACGTTCTTGATGGTGGGGTTGGGCTTGATCTCGGAGTACATGCTCCACGCGATGCCGGCCTCGTCGAGCAGGTCGGTAACCTTGGCGGCGACGCCGAACTTGACGAGGTCGGGATCGGTGCAGACGAAGACCTTCTTGAAGCCGCGGCGGGTGATCTCGCCGGGGATCTCCTTGATGGCGCCGGAGCCGTGGTAGGAGATGGTGTTCAGAACGATACGATTAGCCATGTTGGTGCCTCCTTGTCTTTGCGCGCCCCGGCCGCGGGGCGCGCCGTCCAGGATGCCGTCACCGCGCGATGCGCGGGCGGCATCTAAGCCATGATATGCCTTGTTCGGGCACGGCGAGAAGCGGCGATCCGCATCCGATACCGCCACCAGCAAAACGTTTTATCAGCATTGGATAAATGGTCGAAAAACGCCGGCGAACGGCAGCGCGGAAGCGCCTACTCCAGGTGGTAGAGCTCCTCCATGAACTCCCAGTCCCCGTTCTCGCCGAACGGCTTCATGTTGGGGCCGACCGCCGCCCACCACTCCTGGGTCCTGGGGTCCGCCGCCATCTTGGCCATGTCCGCCTCGTAGTCGTCGCCGGTGTACTCGTAGTAGGAGAACAGCAGGCCGTCGTAGTAGTAGATCGAGTAGTTCTGCAGGTTGCAGGCCTTGATCATCTCGTTGACGCCCTCGAACGGCGCGGCGTGGTAGGCCTTGTACTTCTCATACCCCTCCTTGCCGTTCGTGCGGGAAATGGAACCGAAGCGCTGGATCTTGCCCATAGGAGCCTCCTTGATCGATGCGGACACAACCCCTATGTACCCATCTGCGCAGCTGACCTCGCGGCGCATGTGGCCGATCTCGCCGCGCACGGGCGCTCAGGGTCTGCACGAACATCGCACGGTGAATCATATACGTATAAGATTCTTATAAACGCGCAGGTATCAGAAAATCTTGTGCATAAAAATCCGTATCGGGCAAAACCCATAGAGACGGTAGGCTGAGTTTGGTGCGATTTTTGAGTGCCGTTTCTCCCCACGCGCCATACCCTTCAACAAAACCGCAGGATTCAACTGGGCTTTTGTTGAGGGGTGTTGCGCCTGTGAGCGAGGGGCACGCAAAAATCGCACCAAACTCGATATACATGGTTTTTGACCTTGGAAATCCCTCGATCCACATACCGCCGACCGGCCTTAATCGTTACCGGGCCGCATCAGGAGCAGTAGCGCCAGTCCGGATCGGTGAGCGCCCGGGCGAGCCCCAGCCCCATCGGCAAGAACAGGATGATCATGATGGCGCGGATGATCCACTCCATGGCGTCCAGCGTCTGGAACACGCCCATGTAATACACCGCCCGGTACATATACAGGCCGGGGACCATGATGACGATGGAAGGAACCGTGATGGAGATGCGCGGGAACTTCGTCTTGGTGCCGGTGATCGACGCCAACAGGCCGGCGCAGATAGCACCCGCGAACGCCGCCGCCTCGGGCGGCATGCCGACCAGGTCGACGAGCGTGAGGCGCAGCGTGTTGGCGATCGCGCCCACGACGCCCGCCGTCGCCGCCATCCTGTAGGTCGAGTTGAACATCATCGAGAAGCCGAACACCCCGACGAAACTCGCGACGAACCGCAGCGCGAACATGACCGGCGCGCTCAGGCCCTGCGCGGCGAAATCATCCGGATGCAGCTCGACCATCATCGCCACGAGCCAGGCCACGAGCGTCGCGACCACGATGACCGCGCACGCGTAGGCGAGGCGCTCGAGCCCCGAGCGGAAATCGAGCTTCGCGATGTCGAGCCCGCTCGTGATCAGGGGGAACCCGGGGATCACGAACAGCATGGCCCCGATATAGCCCGCCTCGTGCTCCGCCGCGTCCTTCACCGCAAGCGACAGCAGCGACAGGCACCCCAGGTAAACCAGGCAGGCGACCGCGACCGACACGCCGATGCAGACGAAATGCGTGAGCCTGCGATCGAGCATGATGCGGCGCGTGAAGTTCCCGAGTCCCGCGCCCACGAACGCGCAGCCCATCTCGATGGGCCCGCCGCCGAGCAGGAACACGAAGGCGGCACACGCGGCGGCAGACGCCAAGCCGACCGCCCACGGGGCATAGTTGCCCGGCGTGTGCTCGATGGCGTCCATGCGATCATGGAACGCGCGCACGGTCAGGGTGTCGCCGCGCTTCTGCACGTCGCGGACGAACTCCTCCATGAGCTGGATGCGCTCGGTGTTCACGCCGGTCGTATGGAGCGAGACGACCTCGGAGAAGCTGTTGTGCCCATCGATGCACGTGCATTCGATCGTCGTGAGGCTCACCGCCGCCGAGACGGTGACGCCCAGGACGCCGGCGATCTTGTTCATGCAGTCGCGCACGCGCCAGCTGCCCGTACCGCCCGCGAGCAGCAGCAGGCCCGCGCGACAGATGATCGACGACTTGTCGTCGAGGTCGGCGTCGATGGCGAGCATGTCGTCGCAGTCGGTCACCTCATGCCAGGGCACCGCCATGTGGTTTCGATGGCGGATGCGCGCGCGGTGCACATGCGGCAGGGGCGCGTGCGCGATGGCTTCGCGAATTCCCGCGGCGGTCCGTTTCTGCTCGTGGTCCATGGGGCGCCTTTCGATGGGATGCACGGTTTACCCATGGTACCGTGCGGGCGCGCCCGCTTGAAAACAAAGGGGTGTCCAAACCGGACAAGCGGTGCGTTTTGGCGCGCGCAAGGGAGACGCCGGCAGGTCGCCTTCACGCCGGGCGCCCGCGACCGCCAGGGGCTACGGGCGACCGGCGACCGCCCCTTCGCGGGCGGGCTTGCGCTCGCGATCGATGAACATGATGGCGAACGCCGCGACCAGAAGCCCCGAGCACACGCCGATGGCCATGTGCCCCAGGCGGCCGACGCACCAGTTGCCGAGCACCGCGCCCGCGGCAAAGCAGGCGATCAGACCGAAGTAGAGCAGGCCGTTTTCCAAAAAGCCGCGGTCGCGGTTGAGCAGGTAGTCGTCCATGTTCTGCATGGCGGAACGCAGGTTGCCGATGCACATGGTTGTGGCGATGCCGTGCCCGTGGATCTTCCGGAACGACTCGACCTGCATGCCGCACGCGAACGACGTCACGCAGTTCGCCGCGACATCGGGCACGATGAAGGCGACGGCGAGCAGGGCGGCCGCCTCGAGCAGCACGATGACCTGCCTCCAGTGCAGCGCGCTCGAAAAGCGGCAATGGACGAGATCGGCGATCACGATGCCCGCGGCAAACGCGAGCACCGGCAGCGCGTAGTGGACCATGCCGGCCCAATCGCCTTCGGAAAGATGCACGCCGCACAGCAGGATGTTTCCCGTTTGCGCGTTGGCGAACACCCCGCCACGCGCCATGTAGGAATAGGCGTCCATGAATCCCCCGGCAAGGGCCATGATGACGCCGAGCTCGATGGAATCGGATATCTGACGTGCACGCTCCATGGCGCCCTCTCCCCTTCATGTCGAGCGGAGCGCCCCGCGCCCGCCCCGTCGTCTTGCGCCGCGATCCCACAGCGACGCGCCCGCTGAGCCGCACGACGAATCGAGCGGCCAGCAGGAAAGCGTAGCGTAATCGTGCGCACCCCGCGCAAAAACGAGATACGGTAATCGAATTGGTACAATTCGACACGATCAGAATCGCGCGATGCCCGTCACCGCGCAGGTAATGGATTGGAGTCCCCATGGCCGACCGCTCGCAGTTCCTTCCCGTCTCCCGCGCCGACATGGACGCGCGCGGCTGGGATGCCTGCGATTTCGTCTACATCTGCGGCGACGCGTACGTGGATCACCCCTCGTTCGGCATGGCCATCATCACGCGAGTGCTCGAGGCGCACGGATACCGCGTCGGCATCATCTGCCAGCCGGATTGGCGCGACCCCTCAAGCATCGCCGCGCTCGGCGAGCCGCGCCTGGGCTTTTTGGTCTCCGCGGGCAACATGGACTCCATGGTCAACCACTATTCCGTCACCAAGCATCGTCGCCGAACCGACGCCTACACGCCCGGCGGCGTCGCGGGCGCGCGGCCCAACCACGCCGCCGCCGTCTACGGCAACCTCATCCGCCGCACATTCAAGCACGCGCCCATCATCTTGGGCGGCATCGAGGCGAGCCTGCGCCGCCTCGCCCACTACGATTACTGGTCCGACTCCCTCAAGCGCAGCATCCTGCTCGATTCCGGCGCCGACCTCGTGCTGTACGGCATGGGCGAGCACGCCATCGTCGAGGTGGCCGACGCGCTCGCCGCGGGCCTGCCCATCGACCAGATCACCTATGTCGACGGCACGGTCTACCGCGTGAGCGGCGGCGAGCAGGCGCTTGCCGAGGTCTACGATTACGAGCTGCTCCCCTCGTGGGACGATCTCGAGGCCGACCGCCTGGCGTACGCGCGCAGCTTCGCCATCCAGTATCGCAACATGGACCACATCACCGCCCACCGCCTTGTGGAGCCCTATCCGCATGGGGTGTACGTGGTGCAGAACCCGCCGGCGGCGCTGCTTTCGACCGAGGAGATGGACGCGGTCCACGAGCTTCCGTACGCGCGCGCCTGGCACCCCGACTACGATGAGGCCGGCGGCGTGCCGGCATTCTCCGAAGTCAAGTTCTCCATCACGTCCAACCGCGGGTGCTTCGGGGAGTGCTCGTTCTGCGCGCTCGCGTTCCATCAGGGCCGCGCGCTGCAGGTGCGCAGCCGCGAGAGCATCATCCGCGAGGCGGAGGCGCTCACCCGCGATCCCGACTTCAAGGGCTATATCTCCGACGTGGGCGGGCCCACGGCCAACTTCTTCCGTCCCGCCTGCGACAAGCAGCGCAAACACGGCGTGTGCGCGAATCGCCGCTGCCTGTGGCCGAGCGTATGCAAGAACATGGTCGTCGACGAGGACGGATACGCCGACCTGCTGCGCGACCTGCGCCAGCTTCCCGGCGTGAAGAAGGTCTTCGTGCGCAGCGGCATCCGCTTCGACTACGCCATGGCCGACCGATCGGACAGATTCCTGACGGAACTCGTCCAGCACCATGTAAGCGGCCAGCTGAGGCTGGCGCCCGAGCACGTGAGCGATGCCGTGCTCTCCATCATGGGCAAGCCCAGCCGTGCCGTCTACGACGCGTTCTGCCGTCGATTCGACGACCTGTGCGAGCGCTACGGCCTGGAGCAGTACGTGGTGCCCTACCTCATCAGCAGCCATCCCGGCTCGACGATGAAGGAGGCCGTCGAGCTGGCGGAAGCCGTGCGCGACATGGGATACATGCCCGAGCAGGTGCAGGATTTCTACCCGACGCCGTCGACGATGTCCACCTGCATGTACTACACGGGCGTGGACCCGCGCACGATGGAGCCGGTGTACGTGGCGCGCGACCCGCACGAGAAGGCCATGCAGCGCGCCCTGATCCAGTACCGCAAGCCCGAGAACTACAAGCTGGTGCGCGAGGCGCTGCAGCGCGCGGGACGCACCGACCTCATCGGCTACGACCGGCACTGCCTGATCCGCCCCGTACCGCCGCGGCCGGGCGCCGCCAAGGGCAAAGGCAAGGGCAAGGGCGCCGGTGGCAAGACGGGCGGCTGTTTTGCCGGCAAGCAGCAGGATAAGCGGGGCGGACAGTTCGGCAAGGGTAGCAAGGGACCCTCCGGCGCCGCGCCGCACGGTCGCAATCGGGCCGCGCAGGGGCGCGAGGGCGCACGCGGAAGCAGAAGACGGCCATAGCGGACAGTTTTTCCGTGCTGGGCGCCTGTTCGGCCATCGCGCTGTTCACAGAGGACCTGCCGAGGACCTCGCGGGCCCAAAAACCCTTTACAGCAACGGCGTGGGATGGTCCACAGCCCGACGAAACAGCCACAATCCCGCCCCGACCATAGCCGCCGACGCAGTGATAGCAAACACGACACCTCCCGCCTCGAGCACCGTCGCGATCTCGTTGACAAAGTAGAAGCAGAAGTTGATGACCAGATGCAGGCCCATGCTGGGCAGCAGGCTTCCGGTCTGCCAGACGAGCCAACCCGCAATCAGGCCCATGACCGTGGCATATGCGAACTGGGTGATATTGAGATGCAGGGCGCCGAACAGCACCGCCTGCACGGTGTTGGCGAGCCAGAACGCGCGCGGCGGAACCGCACCGAGCGGAGGGCACGGCTGGCTTCGGGCAGTACGCCATGCGCGATCCCTCCAGCGGCCGGCCTGCTTGGGGCACATGGCGCGAAGGGCGAACTCGAACACCACGCCGCGACATGCGAGCTCTTCGGTCAGCGGGGCGCCGACCGCCAGGATCAGGACCGCCGCCACGGAGAACTCGTTCATGACGGGGTTGTCGGTCAGCGTATCGTACTCCGTCTTAACATCGGGAAACAGCGGCAGCAGCAAGCCCAGCGCATAGCTGATCACCATCTGCAGACCTACTCCCAGCAGCACAACGGCAACCACCCCCAGCGCGCGCGAGCGAGGGGTCCGTCTGCGTCCCTGCAGGAAGGAGACGGGCCGGACGCGAAGCCACCACGGAAGGACCACCGCGCACACCGCGAGCTCGGAGATGATCTGGACGGGGATGGCGATCTGGGCGGCAAGGGCGGCAGCATCCGTCGAGGCCGTAAGCTGCTGCAACACGAGCGCGACCGCGAACGACCCGACAGCAATCGACACGAGCTGCGTCGCATACACGGCAAACGTCGCCCCGAGTGCGGCGAGCAGCCAGCGCACGGCGTTGACCACCGGCGACTCAGGCGTATCAGAGGGGCGCGGCATGGACAGCCGGGCATCGAGGGGCGAGACGGGGGCGCCGGGCACAGGGGCGCAACCCTGCCGGGACCGATCGTCCGATACGTGCTGCAGAATCTCGTTCATAGCTTCACCTCGCAAGCAGTATCCCCGCGCTCCCGCATTCCAAACGGCGAAAACGTGGCAGCATGCCATTTTTAAGGAAGCGCCCTATAGGCACACCCATGGGTTGGTTGGGGACGGGTCCGTTCCAACCCATGCCTGGCGTCGCGACGGTTTTTGCAGGAAGCTCGGACGAAATATGCATGTCAACTCGAGCAGAATGCAGAACCACGAGGTGAGTGGCCGTATCGTATTGGCCGTTATGCAGGATGTCCCCGCCGTTCCCGCAAAATCCGTCGCGACGGTTTTTGCGGGAAGGTGACGCGGCGGCCCGGGCGCCCTCCCCCCGGCAAGATGGGCCGCCTCCGCGCCTCCCGCGCCGCGCAACCTCGCCCGAATCGACGGTACGCTATGGGCACGCCGTCCCGCCGAGAGTACGGTATAGGCACGTTTTTCACCCGGAAACGTGCCTATACCGTACCGTGGACAGGATGGTGTGCCTATAGCGTACCGTGGACCGCCCGCTCACGCTCCCGATCGATACAAAGACGGCCCGAGTCCTCGCTGAAGGACTCGGGCCGTAATGCGCATCGTCTCAGGCTCGCGTCGGCGCTTCCCTAGTAACGAGAGCTCCTGCCGCCGCGATCGCCGGGGCGGCGAGACGAACGGCTGCGGTCGGAGGGATGCTGAAATCCGCGCCCACCGCGGTTGGCGCCACCCTTGCCGCCGCGGCGCTCGCGCGAGCTCGGCTCATCGTAGTTGCGCCAGGTGTCGCGAGACGGGCGAGCCGGACGCGCGGAACGATCGTCGCGATCCTCGCGCCTCGCGCTCCCCTTGCGGTCGCGCGCGGAGCTGTGCGGCGAGCGACGGCCCTCGCGGGAGCCCTCGAAACGCTCGCGATGGCCGCGCTCATCGGCCTGCTCGGCGAACTGGGCGGCGCGGCGCTGGGCGACCGCGGACATGTAGGTCCATGGAGAGGAGTAGAAGGGGCGGGTGCTGGGCGGCATGAGCGGGGGCGTAGGAGGAGATGGTCGCCGCGGCCATGGGCGCGAGGACGAACGGCACGGCGAGTGCGGGGTTGTACACGATGGGCAGGCCGAAGAGGAGCGGCTCGTTGATGTTGAAGAACGCGGGCACGATCTCGGCCTTGCCGATGGCCTTGAGCTGCTCGGACTTCGCCATCGTGACCATGAGGATCGACAGGCCGAGTGTGCAGCCGGAGCCGCCGATGATGACGAATGCGTTGTTGTACTCGCCGGCCCACACCGCGGCACCGCCGTCGGCGTTGACGACGAGGTTGGCGATCGCGATGGCGGTCAGCGAGGAGGTGACGATGGTGGCGCCGTGGATGCCGACGAGCCACAGGGCGTGGATCAGGAAGTAGATCAGCAGGATGCCGGGATAGGTGCCGACGATGTTGACCACGAAGCCGAACGGGATGGCGATGAAGTCGTAGAAGTTGGTGCCGAACATCATGAAGACCGTCTGGATGAGCATGCAGACGATGGCGACCAGGAAGCCGGGGACGAGAGCGGTGAACGAGCGGGCGACGCCGTCGGGCACGACCTCGGGAAGCTTGATGACGATCTTCTTATCGACGCAGGTCGCGTAGACGCGCACGGCGAACCAGGCGATGATGAAGGCGCAGAAGATGCCGGTCGCGCCGAAGTTCGCCGGACCGTCGCCGCCAAGCTCCCAGCCGTTGTAGACGACGGAGGACCAGCCGGTCTCGCCCTCGACGATGCTCGTGATGCGGCTGATGACGCCGTCGACGAAGCCGACCTGCGGGGCGAGCATGAACATGGCCATGATGGCCATGAGCACGCCGTTCAGCGGCTTGATGTCGATACCGTCCTCCTCGGAGAGGATGCGCGAGTACTCGAACGCGGTGCCGATCAGGAAGTACACGGCGATGCACCCGATGGTGGCGTGATTCGCCAGCATGTAGAGCTCGGTGATCTGATCGAACGAGACGGCCCAGATGCCCCGGAGGCCAGGGAACGCCTGGGGAAGGACGTTCAGGATCAGGAACATGGAGCCCACGATCGTGAAGGAGATCGATGTCATACCGGCTTGGGTGATGGAGCGGATCATGCGGAACTGTGACAGCTTGGTCATCGGCCCCATGATGTATTTCTCGAGAAAGTCAAACACAGGACTACTCTCCCTTCCGTTGTCCTGCATGCTCAAGCGCCATGAGGTAGAGGCCGTAGCGCTTCTTGTCGCGGCGGTCGCGCACGAGCACGATACGCCAGGCGATGAGGGCCTTGAGCGCGAGCAGTATCGCGCACAGGCCGATGCCGACGACCGGGGTGGAGAAAAACGGGAAGAGCGTCTCCTTGCCGAAGACGGCGGTGATCGCGATCTCGAGCACCGACAGGAAGCAGCCGATGATGAGCGCGACGTGCGAAGCCCTGAGATATTCGATATCGTGCGTGAGCACGCGGTTGACCTCGAGCAGCACGATGGCGCCGAGTGCGATCTCCGAGGCGGGCGCAGCGAGCGCAACGAGGCTGTCTGTTGTCGCGAACAGCATGACGCCCCAGTACAGACCCACGAAGAAGATCCCTGAATCCAGGTATCGAATCAGCATGTAGCGGTTCCACTTCGCGGTGTTCACCTGCTGCATCTGGCGAAACGAAATCTCTTCCTCGGTGGGTCCACGCCCGGCCCTGTCATGAAGCCGGCGACGCTCCGCGCGAATGCGCTCTTTCCGTTTTCCCTTTTTCACGCTTGAGCTCTCTTATCTGTTGCTGGCCTACGCCAGGATCTTGTCGATCTGCTCGAAGATCGCCGGGCAGTTCTGGCGTCCGTAGTCCTTCATGGGGATGACGTCGACGGGCAGGCCCTGGGCCTTGGCGACGACCTTGTCCTTCTGATAGGAGATCTGCGGACCGATGAGGATGCAGTCATAGCCGTCATCGGCGGGGTTCTTGAGCTCGGAGAAGCTGCGGGCGGCGATCTCGAGGTCGATGCCGTTGTCCTTGGCGTAGGCCTCCATCTTCTTCATGAGCATGCTGGTCGACATACCGGCTGCGCAAACGAGCAGTACCTTCATGTGAGTACTCCCTTCGATAGAGCGGGATCTTCGGGTCCCGCGACGGTCGCTCGAGGGGCCCGGGGGTGCGGTCTGTTCGACCCCGGGCCCCTTTCAGGACTATTTGTCCTGCTTGAGCTCGTACAGGTTGATGATCTCCTCAGCCAGGTCCTGGCACAGCATGGCGGTCATCAGGTGGTCCTGCGAATGGACCAGCAGGATGTCCACGGGAACGTGGTCTCCGCCGGCCTCGCGGGAAAGCAGCTTGGTCTGCTCGTCATGCGCGGCGAGACCCGCGGTGCGGGACTCCTCGAGCATCTGGCGGGCCTCGTCGAACTTGCCCTCACGGGCGGCCTTGATCGACTCCATCGCGAGGCTGCGCGCCTGACCGGCTGCAGCGACGATTCCGAACGAAATCATCTCCATGCTTTCCTCTGCCATCTTCGTCACCTCCTCGTGTGCGGTCTCGTGCTTTATAGGTCCTATCTAGAAAACCGGTGCGAACCCGGTCCGTAGATATGCGTTCACGTTCCGGGCGAGCCGTCCGGCTCTCCTGAGAGGGCGCTTTCGAGTAGCGCCATGAGGGTCTCCCAGTTCTGGTGCTTCAGGAGCGTGTCGACGGCCTCCTTGTCGACAAGGAGGCTCGCGAACGCACTCATGAACTCGTGGAGTGGCATCTCGCCGTTCCGTTTCTTGTCGGAGAAGCCGAGCAGGAACACCGCTTGGACCGGCTGGCCGTCTGCATCCCATGCCACAGGGTGATTAAGCAGGCCGACGCAGATGAACGTCTCGTCACTTGCCGCCTCGATGGGATGCGGGGTCGCGACGCGGTTGCCGAACGACGTGGGCACCAGGGCCTCGCGTTTCCAGACGAGTTCGCGGAAGTCCGACGCCACCGAGCACGTCTCGCACGTCCGGTCGAGCAGGAAGTCGAGCACCTTGCGCTTGGACGTCAGGGTCATGTGCGGGAAGAACAGGGAGCGCTTGAAGTAGGGCGGGACCTTGCCCGGTTTGCTCCCCGAGTCGAGGACCAGGCGCATGTCGATGACCTCGTCGTCACCGAGGAAGTAGGAGACCTCGCGAACGGGGACCGGAAGCTTGCGGTTGATCGGTACGGTGGTGAACACGTAATCGATATGCGAGAAGTCGACGTTGTCGATACCCATGAGGTCGCAGGTGAAGATCCGGTCGACGTAGTCGGCGAACTCGCGGCGGCAGCGGTATTCGAGCAGATGGGCCGATCCCGCGCCCGACGCGCAGATCACCAGGATGTTCTTCTTGGGAATCTTGGATTTCTGCCGCTCGAGCGCGAGCGCGAACGCCAGGGCGATATAGCCGATCTCATCCTCGCTGACCTCGGCGCCGTATTTGCGCGCGAGCACGATCGAGGCGTCCATGGCCATGGAGTACGCCAGGGCATAGCGCTTCTTGATGTCGTCGATCAGCGGGTTCTTCAGGTACATGCGGTAGCGCAGGCGCACCGCGAGCGGCACGATATGGCGCGCGAGGTTCATATGGAGTTCAAGGTCGTTGCGGAAATCGAACCGGAATGCCTTCCAGACGCACTCGATCATCTCCTCGACGACATGCCAGACGTCGTCGGTGATGATCAGGCCCTCGTCTTTGGGCGAGTCGCCGAGCATCATCCGCTTGCCCGCGAGGTGGATGGAGATGTAGGCGATCTCCTCCTCGGGCAGCAGGCTCTCCTGGCCCATGGCCCCCTCGATCGCCGCGACGATCTTCTCGGCGACCCTGAACTCGTCGGTGCCCTTCATCTGGTCGAGCTGATCGGATGCCATCGGCACATAGCAGTGCTCTTGGATGCGGACGAGCGCTACGGCGATATGGACGATGAGGTTGCGGTAGGCGGCAGTGTTGATCTGGAAGTGCTCCTCCCGGATGACGCGGGAGACGCAGTCGGACACGATGTCGAGCGTCGTGTCGCTACCGGCGTCGGCGCCATCGCCCGCGTTCGCATCGGGATCCGGCTCCTGCCTGTCTTTGAACAGGCGAGAGAACAGCGTGTCGAGCGAGCGTTTCGTCTCGCTCTCGATGTCGCCCATGGCGTCGTTGAAGCGGTCGACGATGACGTTCGCCAGGCAGATGCGGCGCGACAGCTCCGGACCGGTGATGCGGATGCCGTAATGGGGGCGCGTCTCGATGGAGAGCCCGTAGCCGTCGAGGAACTCCTGGGCGTGCTTGAGGTCATTGGAGACGGTGCCGCGCGATACGAACATGAACCCGCTCAGGTCGTCCAGTTTGACCCAGTCGTTGCGCATGAGCAGATCGTTGAGCAGGAGCATCAGGCGCGCCTTCGGGGTCTGCACCGCCGAAGACGCCCCCACCCCCTCGCGCCAGGTGTCATAGGCGTACGGGTCTGATATCTCCATATGGTAGCCGCTCTTGCGGTTCAGCTTGATAGCCGCGAACCCGCTCATCGTCCTGTTGATCTGGTTGACGTACGTCCTGACGGTGCGTACGCTGACCCCGATGTAGTCAGCAAGGGCGTCCGGCGTTATGCCCGGATGGGTCTCGACATATGCAGCGAGCGTTTCGGCTCCGATGCGCATTGATACATACCTCCTTACCGTTTTATAGTATGTGTACGAAATGTGAAGTTCCAACGATGAAAGTTCCGGTGCAAAACGGAAAGAACTGAACAAAACGAAAACCGCTGTTTCCGCAGGTATATAACGGTCCTGTTGGTAATCTGCCATATGTTTCGGAAAGCCGCGCCGCGTTTTTTTGTCTGGGCGTTAAGAGCACGGCCGCCGAGGGGAATGGGAACCCTCGACGGCCGAATACGAAGATTGTCGAAGGTCAGGTCTACGCGACCATGCCGCCGTCGACCACGATGTAGGTTGCCGTGACGTAGGAGGCCTCATCGGAGGCGAGGAACGCCGCCACGGTTCCGATCTCGCGCGGTTCGCCACCGCGGCCCATGGGGATCCTGGAGAGCGTCGAGCCGGTGAACTCGCCGTCACGCGGCATCATCTCGGAGAAGATGGTGCCCGGGCAGATGGCGTTCACGCGGATGCCCTTGGGCGCGAGCTCGACGCCGCTGCTCTTGGTGAGCGAGATGGTTGCCGCTTTGGATGCAGCGTAGGTGGACAGCGTGGGCGCCGCCCCGAGGCCGCCGACCGACGCGATGTTGACAATCGAGCCGCCCTCGCCGATGACGTTGGAGAACAGCTTGGTTGCCAGGAAGTACGCGCGAATGTTGACGTTCATGACGGCGTCGTAATCCTTGGCCATGTCCATATCGGTGATGGGGAAGGGGTGCATGACGCCGGCGTTGTTCACGAGGATGTCGACCTTGCCGTACGTGTTGACGGCGCGGTCGAGCAGGTTTTGGACGTCCTGCTCGACCGTCATGTCGCAGCGGACGAACGTAGCGTCGTAGCCGTCGGCGCGATAGCCCGCCTCGATTTCGCGGCCCTGCTCCTCGCGCCGCCCGCAGAAGACGACCTTAGCGCCCTCTTCCAAAAAGATCTGCGTGATACCGATGCCGATGCCAGCGGTGCCGCCAGTGACGACCGCAACCTTGCCTTCGAGTTTGCCCATGGTGAGCCGCCTTTCCGCGTAGGAGCATGATGCGTGTGGGACGATTGTCCCGCCCGTTACGTTCATTATTCGTGGGCGACGTGGGATACTCAATGTACGGTTCTGAGCGATGTGCCCATTCAGCAGTTCCCGGAAGGGGGAGCCGATGGCGCGCCACACTGATCGAATCGAAGCGGGCCGTGCTGCGGCATCCGTCCACGTTGAGCGGATTGCCGACCGGACGCGCACCATGCGGGAGCGCCACGCTCCCGAGGCGTTTGAGCGCGCGTTTCTGGGGCTTGCGCTCGAACGCGGCTCGACGGGCGTGACGGCAACCGATGTGATCGAGGCCTCCGGGTATAGTCGTGGCAGCTTCTACCGGTATTACGCCGATCTGTATGATCTGCTCGAACAGCTCATGTCTTCCGAGGTCGAGGCCTACGTATGGTTGGTGAGTCGGGCGGTGGAGCAGGGGCTCTATCTGGAGCGCGAGTTCGACCGCGTGCTGTGCGTGGCGAACGATCTGCTGATTCATGTGGAGGACCGCCTGCTGTTCTACCGGGCGCTCTTTTCGTCCGATGTGGACTGCATCGGATTCGAGGAGTTCTGCAGTCGGGCCATCGCGTGCTTTCGGGCCTCCGGCTACCGCGTCATGTGCGAGGGCGCGGGCGAGATCGACGAGGACTTCTATTGCTACTGCACCACCCGATCGTTTTTGATGTACATCAAGTACTGGGTCGAGCGCGGCTGCAGTACTCCCCGTGAGCAGCTTGCGCGCCAGATAGCGTCTATGAGCGCGCCGGAAAGCGCGGGCATGCGGCCACGCTTTCTGAAATAAACAGGGATTACCTGCCATTGACGGGTGCGTTTGGCAGCGCCCGCCCCGCCGCGGCCTCCTTCCTGCCAAAATGTCCCGTCCCAATGGGTTGCTTGGGGACGGGTTCGTTTCAACCCATCCGGCGGCCCCTGCGGTTCTCGCGAACCGGAACGGAAGCGTCCCGCCACAGCCCCCTCCTTCCAAAATGCCTCGCTCCAAGACGCATCAGAGCGTAGGTGTGGGACAATGGGCATGGTTCCAGTCGATGCAATAGGACGGGGTGCGTCATGCCGTTTGCCATCGAACGCAACGATATCGCCAAGGTTCATGCCGACGTGCTGGTGAATGCCGCCAACGAGCAGCTGGCTCCGGGAGGCGGCGTGTGCGGCGCGCTGTTCGAGGGTGCGGGATACCAGCAGATGCTCGCGGCGTGCCGGGCTATCGGGCACACGCCCACGGGAAGCGCTGCCGTCACACCGGGCTTCGACCTGCCGTGTCGCTGGGTCGTGCACGCAGTGGGACCGGTGTGGCGCGGTGGGGCGCACGGCGAGGAGCAGCTGCTCCGTGAAAGCTACCGTAGCACCTTCGCCGAGGTTGTGCGTCTAGGCGCCTCCTCAGTTGCGTTTCCGCTGATATCGGCGGGCATCTACGGGTATCCGATCCGCGATGCGCTGCGTATCGCGCGCGAGGAGACGGCGGCGTTTCTGGATGAGCATGATGACGTGCGGGCGACGCTCGTCGTGTTCACGCGCGACGTCATCGTGCAGGGAGGCAGGCATCTTGCGGACCTGCGCGCCTATATCGACGATACGTATGTGGAAAGCAGCCCGCACATGCGCCGCCGCATGGATGAGGTGCCGCACCTGGATGCTTCCGCCATGGTTCAGATGGATGCCATGGTTGCGCCAGGGCGGGCACCCGAGACGGTGTTCGCCGGTGCCCCTCGGGATAAAAACGAGCTGGCAGACCTGCTCGATCATCTGGACGAGCCCTTCTCTACAACGCTTCTTGCCCTGATCGACGCGCACGGCCTGACCGACGCGCAGGTGTACAAGCGCGCGAATATCAGTCGGCAGCTCTTCGCCAAGATACGCTCCAACCCGGCGTACAAGCCGACCAAGCCGACGGCGGTGGCACTCGGTATGGCGCTCGAACTCACCTATGACGAGCTGCAGGATCTGCTTGCCCGCGCGGGACTCACGCTCTCGCGCAGCAGCAAGTTCGACGTGATCATCGAGTTCTTCATCATGCGCGGCGACTACAGCATCTTCGATGTCAACGAGGCACTGTTCGCATTCGACCAGCCACTGTTGGGATCTGCCTGACGCGTGCGCGGACGAGATGTCGCCTGGCGGTTTACCTGTCGCCTGCGGCCAGACGGTAGTCTTCAGGGTGTCAGGAACCTCGATGCCAAGGAGGCAACCATGAGCAAGAAGCAGCAGGACAAGCAGGGTCTTCGCACCGAGATCGTCTTCATCTTGGATGCGAGCGGGTCGATGAGCGGGCTGGAGAGCGACACGGTCGGCGGGTTCAACGGCATGATCGAGCGCAACCGCGAGGAGCCTGGCGAGGCGGTGGTGTCGACCATCATCTTCAACGATAAGAGTTACGTGCTGCACGACCGCATCGATATTCGGGAGGTGCCGCGCCTCACGCGCAGGCAGTACCGCTGCAGTGGTTGCACGGCACTGCTGGATGCGGTAGGCGGCGCCATCAAGCATGTCGACGTGGTGCAAGGTGTGCTGCCCGACGGCTACAAGGCGGACAAGGTACTGTTCGTCATCACGACGGACGGGATGGAGAACGCGAGCCGGCATTTCTCGTATGCGCAGATTAAGCAGATGATCGAGCATCGACGCGAGCGGGGATGGGAGTTTCTGTTCATCGGTGCCAACATCGATGCGGGGGCGGAGGCAGAGCAGCTGGGAATCGAGCGCGATCGCGCGGCGGACTATCTGGCCGACGAGCAGGGCACCGAGGTGCTCTATGCTGCGATGGCATCGGCTGTGGCGAGCGTGCGCAGCGTGCCGGCGGGCGGGTCTCTGGGAAGCGCATGGCGCAAGGGCCTCGACGAGGACGTCCGCGCCCGCCGCTGACGGGCGGCCCGCCGCGGGGGCGGGCTCTGCCATGGGGCGCCATGGGGGACGGGTACAATTGGCAGATGAGGGAAGGGGGCTCCATGAGCATCTGGGTCACCGGAGACATCCACGGCAGCATCGATATCAAGAAGCTGTCGCATCGCCGCTGGCCGGAGGGCCGGATGCTCACGTCTGAAGACCAGCTCATCATCTGCGGGGACTTTGGCATGCCGTGGGATGGTTCCAACGAGGAGAAGTACTGGCTCGGTTGGCTGTGCGACCGGCCGTGGACCACGTTGTTCGTGGACGGCAACCACGAGTGCTTCCCGTATCTTGCGGAGCTGCCCGAAAGCGAGCGGTGGGGAGGCAGGGTTCAGGTGTACCCCGATTACCCGGGCATCGTCCATCTCATGCGCGGCGAGGTCTACGATATTGACGGGGCGCGCATCTTCGCGATGGGCGGGGCGGCGAGCCACGACAAGGCGTGGCGAACGCCCGGTTGGGATTGGTTTGCCGAGGAAATGCCGCGTGTGGTGGAGCTTTGTGCGGCTGAAGAGCGGCTCGAGACGGTCGGTTGGCAGGTTGACTACGTGGTCTCGCACTGTTGCGCCACGCGTATGCTCGACGCGGCGCTTGCGCGCACGCCGTATCCCGACGGGCGCGACAAGCCGGATGCTCTGAACGAATGGTTTGACATGCTGGAGGATCGGCTGACATATCGTCGCTGGTACTTTGGGCATTATCATGCGGACGCGGAGCTGGACGAGCGGCATCGGCTGCTGTACCGGGATATCGTGGAGCTGGGAAGATAGAGGGGGTGCTGGGTGGGTTCCTCCGCATGGTCCCCTCATGGCTCCGTCGTTGCTTTTCTGGTCGTCCAAGGCACGTGGGCCTTTGCTAAAGGGGTCCCGTATGCGCGCGGTGGGGAATCCGCACCGCAAAACCCCAGGATTGTAGGGGTCAATAATTATTGAAATAGAATTTGGTATCAATTCCCGAGGTATTCAAGAAAACGGACAAATACGACAATGTTTCTGACCTGCTGTTTCTTTGGTGAGTCTGTCGATGTTGGTCTTTGCGGGATGCTCGAAACGCCTCAAACAGGCCTTTATAGTTCAAGATTTGACACCAATTTTTTCTAGGTGCCTTCACGCACCTTGATAAAGCCTTTTATCAAGGTGCGGTTTCCCCTACGGGCGGATACGATGGGATTTTCGAGTGTCTTAGGGTATGGATTTGCCGGTGATGGGTTCGTTCTGCTCGTTGGGGCAAGCCTATTCCGCTGCCGCTTTTCGCGCCCGATCTGTGGCGGAACGGCGGGCGCGTATCATGTCCATAAACACCGGAAACCGGAGGTTGCGCCCATGTGCCAAAGAATGTGTCCGCTGAGCTTCGAGGAGGCCCAAGAGGTCCTTGCATCGCGCGAGGAGACGGGGCGTGCTCGCGTGGCGGCGGACGAAACGTTCGACTCGGAGCGCGACGCGTGGCCCGGTTCGATGGTCGCCGCCTTTGTTCCCGACGAGGGAGGAAAGCTCGTCGCCACAAAGCTGACATGGGGCTTTGACGCTCCGAGCGGTTCGCGCGCCGTGTTCAATACGCGCATCGAGACGGCGTTGGCGCAGCTGCGCGACGGGCGCGGCATGTGGGCCGACGCCATCGCGCACGGGCGCTGCCTGGTTCCGGTACGGGCGTTCTACGAAAGCCATGCGACCGAACGGGTGAAGAGCGAGCGCACGGGCAAGCCCGTGCGTCGCCAGTACCGATTTCTCATGCCGGGAGCCAAGGCGTTTCTTCTTGCCGGCGTATGCCAGGACGGAAAGCTCTCGATCGTGACCTGCGAGCCCAATTCGGCTGTCGCGCCCGTGCACAACCGCATGCCGCTCGTGCTGGGACCGGGGGAGTCAGCGGTGTGGCTGGGCCCGGGGTTCGAGGTGCTTGCAGACCGCAGCCACGTGCGACTGGTGTCAGAACCGGAGCGGTAGACGTCATCGTTTCCGACGGGGCGCCAGCAGCCTACTCTTGATGCGTAAGTGGGGTGCTGCCTCAGCCCTCGGGTGGATGAGGGCCTTTCGGTCGGTACGAAGCATACGTATCGAATGTCATATGAGCCGCCTGTTAAGGGACCTCCTTTCGAAGTACTGAATAGAATGAATATTTCCAATATTTCCACTAAAACGAGGTCAGAGGACTAATTTGACGACGTGCGCCCATTTCTGCATATTGACAAGAGCCTCTCGAGATGGCGGCCGCGGCAACTGCGGGATACGCCTATCTGATTCAGCTGGTCGGCTACCACATCTGGCGTGCGGCGCATTTGGCGGCGCGCCGGGACGGTCGGATCGCCATGGAAGACGTCCAGAACGGTATCGCCGCGGCAAGAAGGGAATTCGAGCGCGCGGTGCTCGAGACCGCCATTGCGGGCCTGTCCAAAACCGCCATGGAGTACCTGCTTGCAATGGCGCAGGATGCACATGCGTCATCGACGACGGAGATCGCCCGGCGCATAGGCGTACCCTCCTCATCGCTGACGGCGACGCGAAGCATGCTGATCACGCGCCAGATCATCGAGTCGACAGGCCGCGGGTACGTCGGGTTCTCCACCCCGTTCATGCGCGACTACCTGCTGGCGAACCGTAGCGCGCTGCTGTCTCGGTACGGAGTTGAGGAGTAGGGTCGAGGGCTGTCCCTGCGGTCAGCATGCGGCGGCTCCTGTCATCTGGGCGGGTATGAGCACTATTTGCCCGGCGACGAGACTTTCCGGACGATGTAGAACACGATGGCGGATACCCCCGCAGTGACGAATCCCCAGCCGAGGCTCAACAAGGCGCCGCCGAGAACAAGCAGGAAGATGCCTGCGCCGTCAAGGTCGTCGGTCACGATGGAGTAGATGACGAACACGACGGTCGACACAAACCAGCTTACCGGGTAGATGGAGCAGAACAGCCCCTTGACGGTCCGCTCGCTCGACAGGGCGCCGACGAGCACGGATGCCAGGATGGTCGCCGCCGTCGTGACGATGATGCCGACCTTCGAGGTGGCCGACACCGACGACGAGCCGAGCAGGGCGGGGTAGAAGACGACGCCCGCGCCGGCGAACATGATCCCGATGATGACGATAGCGACCATGGCGACCGTGATGCCTGCGCCGCCCCCGCCCTCTTCGGGGCTGCCGATGGGCGGGTGCCACCCGCGGACCTCTCCGATCCTCCGGTCGCGGGCATCGCGGACCGTCCCGTCTTCGCTGATCGACCCGATCTTCGTCCCGTGGGTGTACACGCCACTATCACGGGCGAGGTACAGGTTGCCGCTCGATGAGATGTCGACGACCTTCTCGCGTCCGCCCCAGCCCCGCTCGGCGTATATGCCGTCCGGCTCGATATCGCCGTAGTACGTGCTCGTGCCGTCGGACCGCTTGAGGTAGAGCCTGCCCGAATCGGTGATCTCGCCGACCTCGGTACCGAAAAAGCCCTTGTCGAGTACGATGCGCTTGGTCATGGCGTCCTCCCCGGTGACGTTGCGTCCATAATACAACACCCGGCAGGGCCGGCTTCGGTCCTGTTGGAGAGGTCGGTCGGGCGGAATTGTCGACGCCGCTACCATGCCCGTTGGCCCAGCTTGCACTACGAGCGCGACGCCCCCGCTCCCGTTCACCGGTCCGTAGCTGTGAGCTAATCCCTTGCAAGAGACACCCCGGTACAATGAGCTCAACGGCCGTGCTGTCGAAGGGGTATCACATGGAAGCCATCAGCCTGTGGCCCGAGTGGGCGCATCTCATCTTCTGCGGATTCAAGTCGATCGAGGTGAGGACCTGGAAGATCAGCACGCCGCGCGAGCTGCTACTGTGCACGAGCAAGCAGAAGTACAAGTATTTCCCGGGTGGCTACGCCGTGGGAATCATGAAGGTGGCCGACTGCGTGTCGTTTACCGAGGAGCATCTGGAAGGCGCGTGGATGCTGCCGGAGGATATGCCCACGAAGCCGTCGTACGCCTGGATGCTCGACTGGTTCAGCCCCATCAAGCCGTTTCCCGTCAAGGGCAAGGTGAGCATCTACAACGTCGACAAGGATCCCGAGGACTTCGAGTACCTGGACACCAACCGCGCCATCTACGACGCGTACCGCCCGCTGCTCCCCGAGCTGCCGAAGACCTATGAGGAGGCTCGCGCGGCGAAGGACTTTGGTGCGATGTTCATCTGGCCGGAGGAGGAGTAGGGGACCGGCAGTTCATGTCCATCCGAAAACAATGGGATATGGCTGCAAGGCCATAAGACCATGTGCGCCATTTTTCCGCCGCTTGCGGTTTCATGGACCGTAGGCCTCATGACTGCTGATAATCTAAATCTAGCGAACCCGCCAGGCCTCTCAACGATGCACACTTGGCGGGTGTTGTTTTATGTAGTTGCCGGAAGGAATACGACAAGCCATGCTAGCGGCATGCCCGCCTTGCCGCTGCTCACATATTCAGTTTTGTTCGAGCGGTAAAGGTCGAGAAAGTAGATGAACATTATGAGCAGCCGTATTGAATGCAAAGACACCGTCGCTTTCCATCCCGGGCATTACGCCAAGGAGATCGTCGAGGATGCCGGTCTGACTCAGGAAGAGTTCGCTAAACGGCTCGGTACCACGCCGAAGACCTTGAGTAAGCTCCTCGGCGGCGGACAGCGCCTGACGGCTGATTTTGCCTGGAAGTTGCCGAGGATGCTGGGAGCAAGCGAACAGTATCGGCTCAATCTACAGAGCATCTTGATGCTGTTCAAGCAAGAGCCCAGCTTGATGGGGGATTATAGAGCGAGAAAAAAGCCTTAGGGTACTTGGTATTTAGACTTGCTACAGGATTGCTACAGGAAGAGTTTTCCAGCAGAGGGTCCTGCAAGAGGTTCGTATCGGCATGCGGTTTTCGCTCAGTGCGATTGCTAAGTTTGCTCAGTCAATCGGACGAGATTCGGGTATTGTGCTTGGCCGACTTCAGAATGACGGATTTGTGCGGTATGAGGACGCCTCGCTTGCGAGGTTGAGAACGAAGCATCTAATGAGGCGACGTTGGGATGCGAGCAAGTCGCCCGTGGTCGCTTTTGCTTTAGCGACCACGGGCGGTTGCGTGTCAGGAGGCTGGCTCAACGAGCCACCAATCGACATCGACATGGCATTCGATGTCGATTGGTTCGGGTTCAAACTCTGGTCCATCGTCAGAAGCGCTGGACGGTGCGGCAAAATCTGAGCACATGCGGAGGAATGGCCCGCCGCCACTTTGATAGCGAATTTCGCAGACGCCTCCGAGCTCCATGCCCGCCGCATGAGCGAGTGTCTCGGCGCTGTGGCGCGCTCGAGCGACCGCCTTATCGATGAGGGCGTCTTCTGCCGACCGCTCATTATCCAGCTCAAACGTTAGCCGGAGCGAAGCATGCAGCTTGCTATCGGACAAAGCCTGACAGATGGCGTGGATGTCGTAGTTTTCGCGCGGGATGCGCAGCGTGCCCCAACATGAGTAGTCGTAGCCGTCGATGATGCCCTTTTTGCCCGCGCGATGCGCATAAGACGAGTATCCAGAGAACTTGAGGTCTCCGCCAAGCCCAAATGTGGAGAGGATATCGATGGCCTTGCGCTGCTCGTTGGCAAAGTCATCCGCACATGCCTGATGCGTTTTGCACCTGTTGCCAAAGCTGATGGTAAAGAGGGCAATGTCGGGAACGACGGAGCTCTCCGCTGTTGCACCGACTCTGACGATGGGTTGTGGGTTCCTTTCGTCGGTCATAGTGCCTCCTTTTGCCGGATGAAAAGACTGACTAATGGTTGCGTTATCAGTCGAGCACGCCAGCGTCGATGGCGCTCACGGTCATGGCGGCCATTTCGGCACGGACGAGTCCGCGGGTGGCCTGCAGGGCGCGCGAGCCGTCGCCGAGCTCGACGCCGTTCATGATGCCCGCCTCCACGGCCCAGGCGACCGCGGGACGTGCCCAGGCGGACACGGCGGAGCCGTCGGCGAAACGGTCGAGTACCGAGGTGTCGGCGGCCTCCAGGTCCGCGCCGGCGGCGTTGGCGATGACGGCGCAGAACTCCTCGCGGGTAAGGGTTTGCCCGATGCCGAACAGGTCGGTGCCGGCGTAGCCGCCCATGACGCCTTCGGCTACGGCCCAGTTGACCGCGTCGGTGTACCAGTCGTTCAAGACGTCCTTCTGGGGCGCCGGGGGTGCGGCGAGGTTGTTGTCGCCCAGATAGTTGAACATGACGGCCGCCGCCTGCTCGCGAGTGAGCCAGTCGAGCGGGCCGAAGCAGTCGGAGCCGGAGTAACCGTTCATGACGCCGAGCTCGGCGGCCCTTGTGACGGCCTCGAAGTACCAGGCGTCCTCGGTCACGTCGGGGAACGTGGGCGCGGGCTTCTCGGGATCGTCTGGGGTGCCGGGCGTGTCCGGACCTGAGGGGTCACTCGGGCCGGAGGGCTCGTCACCCTTCTCCACAATTTGGAACTCGACCCTGACGGTGCCGGTGTAGGCGCCCTTGCCAGTGATGATGACCGCCGCAGTGCCGGGCCTGTCGTTGTCCTCGTAGGAGAGCTCGTAGTCGGCGCCCTCGGCAAGGACCTTGCCGTCGAGGGTGACGGTGGGCTTGGGTGTCACGGGCGTATCGGACCAGATCTGGTTGGGAATCTTAGAGACGGCGGCTTTGTCGATGGAGACGGTGCCGACGGGTTCGATGTTGATGTAGTAGATAATGAATAGTGAGCTGAGGTAATAATCGTTTTCGTGGGAGACCTTGGCGTACTCAGGTATGTATATTTCTCCGTTATCGTCAATAGTGAAGGACCTAATGTCGGAGAAGCCTTTCGATGTTTCGTAGGAAGTGTAGACGGTGGCCGTTCTGCCAGCATACTTTTTCCCGAAGTTTACCTTTGAGTTGAAGTATCCGGAATCCCCTTCGTTTCCGTAGGGGGTTACGTCCAAGATGATGCTTCCTGCGAAGAGCCCTCCCTCCTTCGGTCGTTCGTAGCCATATTCTGTCATTGGCTCTCCGCTATAGAATGAGCCGAGGGACAAGTCCAAATCGGAGTTTTCTACAGTCGCGACAGCACCCGTTTCCAGTATGTGGCTGTTGGGGCATGTGCGGTAATCAATCTGTACGCCGTTAGCGAGAGTGCGAGGATTCTCGATCAGGACCGTTATGAGGCCCTGTACCTTGTAACCGTCTCTGTAGTCTGCAGACCATAGATTGGTCATTGGTCCTACAAGCTCGTAGTTCTCGTTATGAGCTGGTTGGGGTACGCCATGTGGGACCGTGAACGTGCCGTCATCCGAGATCTTCACCCTGTGAGTTGCAATGCCTGCACTATCGTTGGATATGTTTCCAGGGGCCCGTCCGGTGTCGATGTAGACAATCGCGGTCTGGCCAGCATAAGCTTTGTCTACCGAGAATCGGAAACCCGATATCGGGCTGTCAAAGTCGTCATACAGCGACGGTTTCATCTTTTTGAACCCATAGCGGTACGTCCCGATGATGGAAGACCCCTCTTTCGGGGTTGCGGTTCCCTCGGCGTAATATGATGGGAGGTCCGTTCCGGGAAGATTGGGGACTTCTTCGATGAACGGAGTGCTGTCATCAATTTGGGCAATACAGGTTTTATCTTCTGCCACCACGTCTATTGCGGCGTTTTCGGTACTGATGGAGTCAAGAACTGCCGTGTAGCGAGATGCGAATGTGTCATACGCCTCTTGGAGAACATGGGGGTCGTAGGATGGGCCGGATCCGCCAAACTCATAATTGACAATGGTCTTGTCCCAGAGATCGAGCACTGCGGTGACGACCGCCGAACCGTCGACGCGGAAATCGATAGGCATATTCGAAGGTTCTCTGGTGTCTGCGATGGTCCTGCGAAGGACTTCTGTGTTGCCGTTTTCGTGTTCGACGTAGAACGATACACGATGGAGGGGATATCCTTCGGGAATCTCGAACATATGTCGATAGTGCGTTGATTCTGCTGTGAAGCGATAGGAACCGAGTACGTATTCTCCTGCTGAGGGAGTGTAGTTGCTCGCGAACTCGTCGGTGGACTCCACGGTGATGCCCGCCTGTTGGATGGTTCCAGCCTGGGGCGCTGCCTCCGCGATGGCGACTGACGGCGCAGCAAGTGCGGCGAGTGTCGCAGCGGCAACTAAGGGTACTTTATTCATATCGGTCCCTTCTTCGTTCATGGATCCGGCGCTCTTCATGTCGACATTTTAATTGATGCCCTGTTGGCCGCTTGTGTTCCCACTGGGCTTTTCGGCGACAGGAGCATGCGGATGAACAGCTGCCCTCTCAAATCGAGCCTTCCTCGTTCAACAAATCTGTTTAACCATCGGGAGGTGAGCGCCTGCGGTGAAGAACGTGTGCGCAGTATACTTTTCAACATGTGGTTCCATTAGCGAAAGGGACAACCGTGTCGAAGCTCAACATCGATCAGAAGACTATTCGTGAGTTGCTTACCGACAAGCATGCCGACTTCCTTATCCCGGATTATCAGCGCCCCTACGCATGGGGAGAGGACGAGTGCGCGACCCTGTGGGACGATCTCTTTGCGTTCTCGTTTCCCAATGACGACTTTGAGCAATTCGACAGCTCGTCCGACGAATACTTTCTTGGACCTATCGTCACCTTTAAGAATGGCGAAGGAAAGTTGGAGATTATCGATGGCCAGCAGCGCCTTACGACAATCATGTTGCTCCTTCGCGCCTTTTACGACAAGTTTGTTCCTGGATTGAGCTTGCTTTACTTAGCGAAGACGCTCGGGCTAGGAATTTAGCTAGGCAGATAATTGAGAGACTTCACGATTATGCAAAGCCAGAACGAATCTATGAACAGCTATTGCCAGCTTCGAAGGAGCTTTTCGTAGGTTGTCTCTAAAATGAATGCGATTCGGTCTCCATGCATTCGGTTGGCTGGACTCATTGATCTAAGCCAGGCGCCTACGCGTTGGTGGTGGCATTTGGACGGGCCGCCCCGCATACATTATGCAAAACGCGTGCGGGGCGCTTTTCTCCGCCATTGTTCTTGTCCATAATGCAGAGAGGATGAAGTTGACTGGCATATTCTTCTATTAGCGCCGCTGTCCTATAAGGATTGTGTCACATCTCCGTGGCGGAGCGGCGGCGTTCGGTAAGTGGAGCAGGGGCGTTTTTCGCCTGTAAGATGGCTTATTGGCTAGTAGCTCCGTTTGATATCGCCATACCTGGTGCCGAAAAGGATGATAACTCAGTGTTCGGCGGGCGGAAGAGCTGCGGCCGTTTTAGGCGTCATGCTCAGCTGGGTATCGGCATCCCGGGGAAATGCTCGAACGGATGTTTTGGCTGATGTGAGCGGGGTCACGTACCTCCTTTCCGATTATCCTGTTGCCACTCAAGCTTCCGGGAGGGGTAATGGATATTCGAACCTTCATCAACCGAAATGCGCTCGGTCATCGCTTGCTCGATCGTCTATTGAGTGGGCGTAGCAGTCCCTTTTGCACCGGACAGGTAGATGAATGGCTGTTCGGCCGACATCCCGGGCAGATTGGTAGGCAACTCGAATCCGAGTGGTTTGCGGCATTCAAGGGCGGTGTCAAGTCCTACGCTCGTGAGCTATACGGCGCAGACCGCCTCGATCTCTATCTGGAGGTCCGCGATCTCATCGACGCTCTGCGCGATCAGGGCTATGTTCCCAGAACGGTTAAGTATGAGCTCAAGGATTCGTTTCTCAGCCGTGACGAGGTCAATCTTATTATTCTCAAAGAGATGCAGGAGCCTATTACGCAGGATAGGCTGGCTAACGATGTTCTCGGGTGTTCGCGTCAGACGGTTGGCGAGCGCTTGAAGGAGCTGCAGGACGGTTACCGGCTTGGGGACATGAGCGTCATAATTGCTCCCGAGCGTGGCGGCAGGCTCCAGTCGACAGTTCATCCCATTCTGCTTCCGCTTAATCTCTCCGAGGTCTACGTGTTGTTGAGTGCCCTGGGAGCGCAGACGAGCGGATTGAGCAGGGAGGATCCGCATTGGGCGATCCTGAACGACGTTGCCGAGAAGATCTATTTCCAACTGACCGACTATGCTCGCGATCGTATCGATGGCCGGCTTGCCGAGCAGGGTTTCCATCTACAGGGAGATACGCCTCCTATCTACGTGGGTGATCAACATGCTCATGTGCGGGGGACAACCGGCTGTTCGATGTCCTGGGCCTTCTTTGAGAAGGCGCATAAACGCGTTGAGGTGATTTGTGCTGACGGGGAGGGGGAGGAGTCGACGTACGTTGGCTTTATGGACGGATGGACCGATGCGTCGCCCTATGTGGATGCAGATGCCGGAGTCGATCCCAGGCACTGCTTCCTGGTCAAAGACATTGATGGCGCGTGTGTCGCTGTAAGCTGGGAGAACGTTGTAGATATCCGGAGCGTCCCAGATGGAGGGGACGCTCCGGAACCTGGTTGTCGTTAGCGCTCGATTGCCTGCTGGAGGTACTCCTCTGCCAGCTCATCAGTGAGGGCTCCCGCCCCCTCGGTAAGACCCCTCTGCATGACATCGAGGTAGGCCTTGCTAGGCATGACATGTTCCCGCTCACGGGTATTGGTGAACGTGATCATGGGGATGCCGGCGTGCTTGCCGATAAGCTGCTTGCTGCTATACCAGTTTGCGCCATTGCCCTCCTGCTCATGAATGTCCGCGAGCTGCTCTTTGGTAACAAGGTATGCACGGCCGAAGGCAAGTCCCGTGCGCGAGGTGTCGAGGAACGCGACGCCCGAATTGCCCCATGAGGCGCTCTTGTTTCCGAAGTACACGTTATAAGGGATGGTGACCGAGATATCGAACAGCGGCGCCGTCTTGTCACGGCAACCGTCATAAGCCCTTCCGTTGTCCTCGCAGAAGCCGCCCTCGATGTAGCACATGAAGCGCTCGCGCAGAAGATTCGAGCCATACGCCACATACCAGACGTGCGTCCTCTGGAGCTCTTTGAGATACGGCCAAGGCTGCAGCTCTTCGGGCACCCGGGAATCATCCGTAACCTCGTTGCGGTACACGTAGACATAGGCTTTGAAGACGGGCCCATCGTCCATGAAGGCGTTGGTGACGGCCCGGTCATACAGGCTGCCGAGCTGCTCAAGAATATCGAGCCGCTCGAGCGCGTCAGCATCGCACAGGATGAGCTCTCCGGTTGCGGTCAAGGGCTTTTCGGTGTACTTGACGGCAGGATAGGCGCCCAGGTCATGCAGCGCGAAGCCGAAGATGGCTGCCGGACCGAGGTGCTCGCAGTCTTCGATGAGGTAGCGGTTGGCCTCCCCCGACATGAGGGTGCCATAGACGAAGACGGGCACGGAGACGGGGCCATTGAGCGTTTCGACGATGCGCATCATCTTGACGGTGACGTCATTCCCGAAAGGAAGGATGGTGTCGCAATCTTCAATCATCTTGGCGTACTCCTCGGCGATCTCGATGAGCATTGCCGTGAACTCAGGACAGAGATCGGGCTGATAGTCGAGGATGGTCATGATACCGGAGTCGATGAAATCCTGAACGGTCCGCATCTGGTCCCGGAGCCCGTCGATGCCGTGTCCCATGAGGCGACGGGAACAGCTGAACTCGAGGCCGCGCTGAAGTGCGGGGAGGATGTTCTTGTTGGGGCTGCCGGAGAGCATAGCCTTGATGAGGATCTGGCAGCAGATATAGGTCGGATGATAGACGAAGTCGACGCGGGCATCGGAGGGAACCTCATAGCTGGAGAGGTAGGAGAAGCTCCCGTCTTCGCGCTGGAAATCGATGATGGCGCGCACCGTCTCAGCGAACTCCTCGCTGTCGATGGGTGCCTCGTCGCGCAGCCGGATGAGCCGGTCTGTCTGCTCGAACATAGCGGGGATGTCGGGACCGGGCTCGTCGTGGCGGTTGCTGATCAGGTCGCGGGTGAGGATGAACGACATTGTTGCTCCCTTCATCGGGGTTGAATTGACGATGCCATTCTCTTGTGGAGGTAGAAGAAAGTCTGCCAACCTAAGGTTGGCACTTCTCAACGGGGCAGGGTGGGCGGTGCGTTTCGTGAGCGGAAAACAGGGGCTTGCGGGGATGCGGGCGTTGTCTGCAGGACGTTTGTTCCGCCAATTACTTGGTGGATGCACGGTAACCGTTCGCTTTGCCCGTGCTGCTCAGTATCGCTTTTTTGTATGTTGCAAGCAGAACACAAAATAAGTGTCGCACGAACGCGGCCGCTTGCGATTCAAGGTTTTGTCTGGACGGTTTGATAGACTGTCTGAGATAAGACAAAGTCGATATGTGACTTGTCGAGGTGAGTCGATGGCGCCAAGTGCTCTTATGACGGCGGAGAGGGCGTGTTCGCACGTGGCGTCGACCACAGCGAAGGTGGCTCGTCCCAGTTACCCCGGCATCTCACGCCGAGCCAGATGGCGAAGCTCGCCGCGCCGATGTTCTCCGGCGTCGAGAGCAAAAGACACTACGCTGTTTATTGGTTGCGCCGTGGGCGCCCACACGATGCCATCGATGCAGCGATGTTCGGGTTCGTTAGAGTTAAGTTGCCCAGTCGCGATAAGGGGTCAGATTTCATCGTTTGGCGTGAGGGCGAGGGTCAGCTCTACCTCATGGAAGCGTGCCCGTCGTATGGTCTGGTGGATCTTACAAGTAAGCACGGACTCGTCAACCTGTTTGGTTGCTGCGGGTTCGACCTTATCCACCAGCCGCATTTTCCGAACAGAAGGGCCACGCATAATTGTTTCGGTGACTTCGCCTGGGAGACTGAGACCTGGTGTGCTGATGCGCTCAGCCACATGTTCCTTTTCGATGGCGAGTATTATATGGGGTCGTACTGATGCAGCTTACATATCTCATCAAAAGCGCCGAGGTGAGGGATCGGTTTATCAGCGAGAAGCTGCCTGACGGGGTGAAGCGTGGTGTCGTTGGCACGTACGAAGCCGACGGTGGCGAGCTGTACATTCTCTCCTTCAGCGTCAATGGGTCGACCCTTGCTGGTGCAAGGGCGCTGTCCAAGCTAAGGGGCAGCCTGCGCGATGCCGTCAACGCCCGTCTGCTTGTGGACGACGTGTCATTAAAGTTTGCTAATTCCCTGTATTCGCGTTTCGCAGAGTACGAGCGAAAGTTGAGACTCGCGATAACCCTTGCGACGTGCGCCGAACACGACAACTTCGATGACAGCTTAGTGAAGAGCCTCGAGCAGCTGACTCTCGAGGGTCTCGGGAGGCAACTGTTCTTCGATACGTCGTTTCAAGGCAAGGTCAAAAGTAAGATAAAAGATTTATTCACAAAATGCGAGATTGTTGACTTCATAACGGGACTGCAAGAAGATACCGTCTGGATTCAGCTTTTCCGCGAGGAAACGTTGCCTTCTGTTCGCAAGAACTATTACGCCTTATGTGACATGCGCAACAAGGTGATGCACCATAAGCTGATTACTGAAGAGGCCTATGATCGCGCTCGGAGGATGCTTCGGGCGTCAATCGGCGAGCTCGATGCGTATGTCGAGAAGATTCGTTCTGATGTGAGCTATCCGAAGCAACATGCAGCACGCGCTGCGAGCGCGGCCAAGCTCATCCGGGAGAATTACGAGTCCATGTTCCAGAATCTTGGCGGCAGCTCAGAGCAATTCGCCGCCGTGGCCATTGCTGCGCAAAAGGCCGCGAGCCTGATCGACACGAGCGAGCTCGCGTCGATCGTTGCGCAAACGGCCGGAATTCAGGAGATGATTGACAAGAATCGGGAGACATGGGCATCGGTAGCGAGGGTGGCGTCTTCGCTTGGGATCGCTCAAACACCTGGGCTCACGTCGGCAATTGACGCTATCGGTCAGCAGACTCAGCTGCAGAAGCTGATATCTGACGAGGCTTTTGCCAATCTTGCACGTCCCGCAATATCTATCGATTTTCCTGCGTTGCAAGCAAACGCTTTGCCGAATGCCGCCATGCCTATATTTCCACCTTCCGGTGGCATCAGCTCGATTTCCGCCGATACAGGGTACGTGGATGAGGAAGTTCCTGATGAAAGATTATCGGATGAGGAAGATACGTCTGAATTTGACGAGTGAAAAAGGAGCCGCTCCTGCTCGGGTATACGCTTGAGTGTTGAATTGAGCTTTGGCGAAGCTCATGGGTTCCGGTGGTATTCCTGCGCCAATCCAAACGCGGGAAGAAGTCGCGAGCTTCTTTCCATATCGCTCCCGCAGGAATAGGTTCTGGCCGAGAGCGTCGTGCTGACTCTGAGAGCCATGCTTTACCCTCCTGCCGAGCAGCCCCTCCAAGCTTGTCGCAACGGCAGCGCACACATAGGGGCCCAACGTTCCGTTTGGCCCCTAGAGCGTTGGCGCTAGCTAGGCGCTATTCGTCCGGGCGATTTCTACGCGTTGAGGTGCCGGATTCAATCGTTCAGCACATGGCCTGAGCGGTGGCAGCCATATAGGGGAAAGACACTGTCTGCTATGCAATAATCAGGCTGATTGCCATCTGAAGGAGCGCCTTATGTCTGACAAGCTGACCTGGATTCCGTTCTACACCGAGTTCGCCGATAAGCTCCTGCCGTTCCGGGATGATCGGGCGGCTTTGATTGAGCGCATTTGCGCCGTGTATGAGCGCATCGGTGTCAAGCTTCCAAAGCTTGAGTCGAGCGGCCGTCCGGTCGACATCGACCCCTTTACGGTATTCGGTCTGTTCAATAAGGGTGTTTCCGATGCCACGCGTTTGAAAATCATCGCCGGCTTTAAGGATGAATTCGGTGTTGTTGCGCCGAAGCCGGAGGACTTCGATGGCATTCCCGTGCTCAACAATCTGTCTGCCACGTTCTACTGGTTCGAAGGCATGCGCGGGGATCACGATATCGATACGTTGTGGGATGTGCTCGCCTGCGCGCTCCCGTTGGCCGAGCAAGACGGAGAGCAAGAGCGCCAAGCGTTTGCGCAGGTATTCGATGAGGCCGTTTCCCATCACGGCGTCAAATGGAACCTGACCATGGGCCTCTTCTGGATCCGTCCCTACGCGTTCATCAATCTCGATTCGCGCAACCGCTGGTACATTGGAGACCAGAACTCTCTCAACGATGAGTGCTCGAACCTCGTCAAGTCTTTTGGGAATGACGTTCCTAGTGGAAGCGATTACCTGCGCATGCGCGATGTGTGCCGCGAGGCCTTCGCGTCCGGTGACGTCAAGGATGGATCGATCGACTTCCCAACTCTGTCGTATAACGCCTGGACCGTCTCGGAACGTGTCAACGCGGAGAAGGCCGCCCAGAAAGATGCGGCTGCTGCTCAGATGGGGGAGGCGTCCATGGGCGACGATCCCGTCAGGCCCGTTCACTACTGGGTGTATTCACCCGGTCCCTTCGCCTCGAAATGGGATGAGTTCTATACCGCTGACATCATGGCGATCGGCTGGGGCGAGATCGGTGACCCGGCTTCCTTTAAGACCCGGTCCGACTTGAAAGCCTGCCTTAAGAGCAAATTCGGCGGCTCGTCGACGTATGCCAACTCGGCTTTGGCGCTCTGGCAGTTCGTTCACGATATGCAGCCGGGGGATATCGTCTTCGCCAAGGCGGGCAAGTCCAGACTTGTGGGCAGGGGCGTGGTCACGTCGGAACCCGTATTCGATGAATCCCGTGATGATGATTACAGAAATGTTCGCGGGGTCGAATGGACGCACCGCGGGAGCTGGGAGTTCTCCGGGAACATGGCGACCAAGACCCTGACCGACATCACGGTGTTCACCGACAAGGTCAATCAGATCGAGGCGCTGTTCGATATCGAGGACGACTCGATCGAGGCCGAACCGCCCGAGGTCGATTATCCGCGGTATTCCGACGCGGACTTCCTGTCCGAGGTCTACCTTCCCGAGGCGTCCTATCGCGAGCTCGTTGCCTTGCTCAAGCATAAGAAGAACGTCATCCTCCAGGGTGCGCCCGGCGTGGGCAAGACCTTTATGGCCAAGCGCCTGGCGTACTCCATCATGGGGGTGAAGGATTCCAGCCGCGTCGAGCTCATCCAGTTCCATCAGAGCTACTCGTACGAGGACTTCATCATGGGCTACCGCCCCAACGAGAGCGGGTTCGAGCTCAAGACCGGAGCGTTCTACGACTTCTGCAAGCGCGCCGCCGACGATGGCGACAACGAGTACTTCTTCATCATCGACGAGGTCAACCGCGGCAACCTGAGCAAGATCTTCGGCGAGCTGTTCATGCTCATCGAGCCCGACAAGCGCGGCCTGGGCATGCGTCTGCTGTATTCGAACGAGCGTTTCACGGTCCCGCCCAACGTGTACCTTATCGGCACCATGAACACGGCCGACCGCAGCCTGGCGCTGATGGATTTCGCGCTGCGGCGCCGCTTCGCGTTCTTCGAGCTGGAGCCTGGGTTCGACACGCCCGGTTTCCGTCAGTACCAGAAGTCCCTCGCCAGCCCCGTGTTCGATAAGCTGGTCTCATGCGTGCGCCAGCTCAACGACGCGATCGCATCCGACGAGTCGCTCGGCCGCGGGTACCGGATCGGGCACAGCTTCTTCTGCGGGCTCGATGCGGAAGACCCGTCGCTCGGCTCCCGCCTTGCCGGAATCGTCGACTACGAGCTCGTGCCCCTGCTGCGCGAGTACTGGTTCGATGAGCCCGACAAGGTGGGCCATTGGGAGCAGCTGCTCAAGGGTTCCGTATCCGCCGGGTAGCGCGCCATGATTCCTATCCGAAACGTCTACTACATGCTGGCCTACGCGTTCCGGTCCCTACGGTCGGGCGGGTTCGAGCGGCTGGCCTCAGAGGATTTCGACAACTCGCTAGAGCTATGCGCCGCTATCCTCTGCCACGCGGTGGAGCTGCGGCTCAAGCAGGGTGTCAAGCGCGATTACCGGACGCGCCGCGAGGCCATGTCCGCTCTGCGCGGCAAGGTGGACGTGACGGCCACGGTCGCCTCGCAGGCACCGCTGCGCCGGCAGCTCGTCTGCGAGTATGACGAGTACTCGGCGGACTGCCCCGAGAACCGGATCATCAAGGCGACCATGTCGCTTCTGGTCCGTTGCTCTTCCGTCGATGCGCGGTACCGCAAACGGCTGCGGTCGCTGTCGATGTATTTTGCCGAGGTGGCGGATCTCGACGTTCGCCATATCAATTGGCGTATGGTGTCCGGCCGCGCCGACAGCACGTCCCGTATGATCATGTTCGTGTGCCGACTGGCGATCGATGGCGCCCTTCAGGCAAGTTCGGAGGGCGGCCAAAGGCTGCGCAGCGTGCTGGACGATCAGGCGATGCATCGGCTGTACGAGAAGTTCATCCTCGAGTACTACCGCGCGGAGCACCCCAACCTGTCCGCCCGAGCCGAGCAGATTCCCTGGTGCGTGGACGGCGAGGTCCCGCCGGCGCTTCCCGTCATGCAGACCGATGTGACGCTGCGGGCGGGGGAGCGGGTGCTCATCATCGACGCCAAGTACTACACGCACAGCATGCAGCGCAACTACGGTGCGTGGACGTACCATTCGGGAAACCTGTACCAGATGTTCTCGTACGTGAAGAACGCCCAGGCGGCACGTCCCGCCGGCGCGCCTCCCGTTGCGGGGATGCTCCTGTACGCCAAGACGGATGAGGAGGCCGTGCCGGATGAGGAGTTCTCACTGAGTAGCAACACCATCGCAGTCCGAACACTCGACCTGGCACAGCCGTTCGAGGGCATCCGGGCGCAGCTCGATGCGATAGTCTCCGAGTTCTTCCCGTGCGAACGTGGCGAGTTTGAGAGCTTGACGAGGTTTCTTCCGGAGTTGGCTCAATTGGGGGATTGTGGCACGTGGGTGTTTGACCACGAGCATGCCGGCACCATTGACGACCCGATTGCCATGCCGTATGTGGAGTACCCGCGTCTGGTTACCGATCTGGGGGATGCGATTTACGCGTTTGTCGGCGACCGTCCGGAATACGGGCTTGCACGCTACAGCGACATTCTCGAGGAGCACGGTCTCGCATGGGAGACGGAGAGCATGCAGGGCGCCGACGTCTCCGTGCTCGACGGGTGCGCCGTGTTGGCCCTGCTTGTCGGTGCAGTGCGAGCCGAGCACTTCTGCGACGGGGCGCTCCGCACGTTCCTCCAATCCGGCTGCATCGAGCGTTGGCTACAAAGGCTGAAGGAGCTCGACAGGATATAGAGACCGTGGTCGTCTAAGCTGACTGAGTCCTCGATTTCTTTATCTCGTCTAGTTTCCAAGCAGCCGAATACCGGCTTTCCGTTGTGCCGGTTGCAAACAGCGCGAAGAGACTGCTCGAATGTCATACGTCCGCCGTTCGCCGAGCGATTATTCGACACTCCAAGGGATACAATTATTCTGTTGCATGCTTTGGATGGTTTATTGGCCGTAGTCCACGGTCGTCCTGGTGCAGATGGTAGTTCGGCTGCGTGAGCGTTTTGGAGGGTAACGATGCCGGAGTTTGCTGACAAGCAGTCGGTTGTCGCGTTGTTCAGATATCTCCGTGAGGTAAGTCTGATCAAGCGCAAGGTGCCCACCAACATCCGCGACGAAAAGCTTTGGAATTGCAGCCTCGATGATCTTCCGCAGGATTGCCCGTTTATCGATGTCCATCCTGTGCTCCCTCTGTCCGATGAGGATAAAGAGTCCCTGCCGCTGCTCGAGGTGAAGAAGCCGACAATCCGGCCATGTCCCAAGCCGGCTCCCGTTCTTGACGGATGGCTGCACAAAAGGTGGGATGACTATCGGTACAACGGCAAGCTCAACATCGACTCGATTCCCTTGATGGATGAAGAGGGGACTCCGACAGGAGAGGCCATTGCTTTTGACTCGGACGACGAAAGGGTTGATGCTCTCGAGCGGTGGCGTCCACTGAGGGAACAGTGGGTTCAGGATGCTCGTATCGCCCTGGCGGCAAAAACGTTGTTCGATGGCCTGTATTTGACCCGTTCGGATTTGGAGCGCGATTCCGAGACGCTTGAGCTGCTTGCTGTTAACGGCATCATTCAGGTGAGCGGGCGGCCGGAGATCTACTATCCGGTCATTACGAAACGAGTGGCCATCTCGTTTGATGCTGAGCAGAACAAGATCAGCGTTATCGACACGGAGGCTCCCGTATCCCTTTCGACTGACTTGCTGGGCCAAATTGAGGAAATCGACCATTCTTCCATTCAGCAATCCGAGAAGGACGCCGCCGAGAGCGGCCTCCATCCGTTTGCCGATGACGCGGTGAACCAGTTCTTGAAGAGCTTCGCCCATCGCCTTTCCAATAACGCGGAGTACTTCGAATTTGGCATACTTCCGGAGTCGGAGGACGTTACCGTTTCGATTATCAGAAAACCAATGATTATGCTTCGGAAGAGATCCGACGGAACTCCCAAGGCTATCGAGGCGATCATCAACGACATCGAGGCAAACGGCATCATTCCGGAGCATATCTGGGAGATTATCGGAAGAGATTGTGAGTATTCGCCGGAAGAGTACGAAGAGCCTTCCCTTGAGAAGGCCTTGGCAGAGGTTGGTGGCGAAGATCCGGACATCCTGCTTCCCAAGCCCGCGAATCGTGAGCAGCTTGAAATTGCCCGTCGAATTGAGAAAAGCAACGCTGTGCTTGTCCAGGGCCCTCCCGGTACGGGAAAGACCCACACTACTGCGAACCTGCTTTGCCATTTTCTTGCACAGGGCAAGCGCGTGCTGATTACGAGCCAAACGAACAAAGCTCTCGGCGTTCTTAAGGAAAAGGTTCCTCGTTCCTTGCAGGATCTCTGTGTGGCGGTTTTGGACGATTCCAACAGCGATATGGAGAAGTCCATCGATGGCATCATCGAGTATGACTCCACGCACAATGAGTACCAGCTGAGAAGGGAGATCGCGGAAGTTCAGGGCAGGCGTGAGAGGATTATCGAGGATTTAGCGCGCACGCGGAGTGCGGCGATCGGTCTTGCCGCGCAGGAGCTGAGGGATATCGACTACCAAGGCGAGAAGATTCGTCCGGTCGATGCTGCACGTTTCGTCCATGATCACGCTGGGGAGCTCGAGGATATCGTTCCGGGAAAAATGGCTTTCGGCGCGTCCATTCCGCTTGATGACCGGGAGTTGGCGGAGCTTTATGCCGCCAACGAATCCCTTTCCGTCCACGTGGAGGATGAGCTGAACGCGGGCGTGCCTCCTCTGAAGCAGCTTATGGATCCGTCCGTGTTTTCGGAGAAGGTCGAGAGGCTTTCCGAAGTAAGAACCTCGATTCGACGCGAACTGGATTCCCATGGTTGGAGTTATGAGTCCCTTGAGGATGGGTCTTCGCTGCGGGTAAAGCTATCCAGAGGTTTTATCACGGTCGATTCCGGGCGCTGTCACGACCGGGATACGGACGCTCTCCAAAGCATCTGTGCCCGGATGGACAAGATAGATGCATGGATGGTGAACGCTGCTGCTGCGAGCAGGACGGGCGCCGATTTTGTTCGACCGTGGCAGGTCCTGTTGAGCGAGATCGATAATCTGTTTTCGGTCTCCGGCAAAGTTGCTTCTGCAGAGATGACGAGTCCCGTCACGGTGAAAGATAGAGATAATTGCGACGCGCTTCTTCCGGGGTTGCGGACCGTCGAGGATGATTTCAGACGCGATGGGAAGATCTCTTTCATACATGCGCGTCTCAATAAGGATGTCAAATGCGCTCTCGAGGGGGTTACGGTAAGCGGTAGGCAGATCTCCAGCGCGAAGGATTGCAGAGCCGCTATAGATTACCTTGAATACCTTATCCGCAAAAAGAGCTGTTGCGGTGCATGGAACCAGCTGATTGCCACATATGGTGGTCCTCGATTCGAGGATCTTGATCCGAGTTATCCAGAGCGCGTGGCAAAAAACTGGATGCCTATCATCAGCTGGTTCGTATCTTGGGATTCGACGGGGAAGACAGAGGTCCGGGAAACGCTGAAGACGTTCGGGATTGTTCCAAGGTATCGAGCTTTTGGCGGGCCCATATCTGATGTCGACAGCGTGAGGGACGAATTGGACTATCTGTCCTCTCAGGTGTTCCCTGCGGTTCAGATCTGCCTGCTCCTTCAGGAAGCGTCGGGCCTTGAAGCGGAAATCAAATCTTTGGAGCAGACCATCGCGCCTTATGCCAACAGCGCGTTGTGCGAAGTGCTGCAAAGGGCGGTATCCCAGCTCCTTCCGGATGACTATGCGCGATACCACCTTGAACTCAGGCGCGTATGGCAGCATCTTGATGAATTTGAGAAACGCAATGGCTATCTCGAGCGGTTGAGCGTAGTCGCGCCCGATTGGGCTGGCCGGATAAAGGCCCGTGAGGGGATTCATGGTGAAGCCGAGCCTCCGGTTGCTATTCATGACGCATGGAGGTGGAGGCAGTACGGTCTGGCTCTGGATAGGCTGTCACAAGGTTCGCAGCAGGGGCTTCGCGAGGCGAGTTCTCAGCTCAGCCGTGAGTACCGTAGTGCCACCGAAGCACTTGCGACGAGGAAGGCGTGGCTTGCCCTTCTTGAGAGAATCCATGGGAGCACGCGTACCAAGCAGGCGCTGAGCGGGTGGAAGCTTGCCGTTCGACAGATTGGAAAGGGAACCGGCAAGAACGCTGCTAGAGACAAGGCGATAGCGCGCTCCAGGATGACGGAATGCCAAGGGGCGGTATCTGCTTGGATTATGCCGATCGGCCGTGCGCTCGAGTCGTTCGATCCAAGTTCGACGAAATTCGATATCGTGATTATCGACGAGGCGAGTCAGGCAGACATCACAGCACTCTCGGTTCTCTACCTAGCTAAAAAGGCCATCGTTGTGGGCGATGACAAGCAGGTTAGCCCTGCGGCGGTCGGTGCCGATAGCGACCGGGTGCTCAACCTTCAGCAGGCGTCAATTAAGGATAAGGTCAGCAATTGGGAGTCGTATAAGCCGACGACGTCGCTATACGATATCGCTCTCACGACCTTTTCTCCCCTGATGCTTCGGGAGCATTTCCGCTGTGTTCCGGATATCATCGGGTTCTGCAACGACCTGTCCTATGACGGAAAGATCAAGCCTCTCAGGGATGCGGCATCTGCGGGCGTGTCTCCTGCGATTGTTCCACACCGCGTTGCGAATGGGCACAGGGACCCTGGTCGCAAGACAAACGAGCGCGAGGCATGCGAGATCGCGGCAATTGTTCAGGCCTGCATCGAGCGGCCCGAGTACGACGGCAAGACGTTCGGTGTCATTTCGCTGGTGGGCGATGAGCAGGCGGAGCTCGTTCGCAGGAAGCTCATCGGCGCCCTTGGCGAGTCGGTTTTTGAAGAGCGGCGCATCCTGTGTGGAAACGCCTCTCAATTCCAAGGCGACGAACGTGACGTGATTCTTCTCAGTATGGTCGACAGCGCCGACGAGTCTGGTCCGCTACGCTTGTTGAGCGACGGTGCTCGAGGTGACACGAAAAAGAGATACAACGTTGCCGTGAGCCGCGCTCGCGATCAGCTCTGGGTCGTGCACTCCCTAGATTACGAAACGGATTTGAAGCCGGGGGACCTGCGAAGGAGGCTGCTTGCATACGCGGGCGACCCCGAGATGCGTACTCGCCTGTACTCGCAGATTGAGCATGAGTCGGAATCTCCATTCGAGGAGTCGGTGGCAAAGACCTTGGTTGCCAAGGGGTATCGCATTTCGCAGCAGGAGGAAGTCGGCGCCTATCGTATCGACATCGTCGTCTATGGCTCGGATGGTAAGGTCGCCTTGGAGTGCGATGGAGACCGCTACCACAGCGGTGCCGAGAAACTCCGTGCAGACTTAGAGCGTCAGACCATTCTGGAGCGGTTGGGCTGGCGATTCGTTCGCGTAAGGGGGAGCGAGTACTACCGCGATCCCGAAGCCGCGATGGAGCGAATCGTCTCAGAATTGAGCGACCTCGGAATTGAGGCGCTGGGTAACGAGGGGAAACCGGAGAACAGCGGCGGCAGCGATTTACTCGATCTCATCGAGGCCCGCGTTTCAGAGCTTATTTCGGACGGAAACAAGAAGCTCGATAACCACGAGCGCCTCGATGCCATCGAGGCGGGGCTCAGTGTTGAGGAGCCGCAGGGCTCTGAAGCTCGTCCCCAGGGAGACGATTCTGAAACGAGAGCGGCTGTTTCTGTTGATTCTGATAAGGATGGGGAACAACCAGCTGCCCCACATGATGACGCGGCGCTTCATTTTGAGGACGATCATGGTGTCGAGTCTACTTTCGATGACGAGTTTGCCTCTAATGAGGAAGGTGTGGTTGTCGAGGGTTCTTCGCGAGTTGCAAAGGAAGAAGAAAACGCCGAGGCGGAAGATGCGCATGGGGCATCTACCGATGTTACCGATGTTGTCAATACTGGCATTTCGGACGATAGCGCTTCGGACTATATCGTTGACATGCTGAAGGCCAACGGCCAGCAGGCGATAGATCGGAGGTCTGCGGGTGGCCGTCTTTGGGTTATTGACCAATATGGGACGCGCGAGGTTATCAGCAATATTGAGCGAATGTTCGGCCTGAAATTCAGGTTCGTTGAGGGAGGTTCCAGGACGACGGAATGGAAGCAGTCCTGGTATCTGCTGGATGATGGCGTTAAGGTTCCCGTTGCAAGTGGTGGTGACTCACGAAAAGCGAGTCGTCCACAGTCGGCGCCCGTTGCCCCCAAGAATAAGCGGAATGTGTTTCATAGACGGAAATACGAGACGGCTCCGATGACAAAGAAGGCAAATCTATCAGGTGTAGATTTTTGCCAGCCAAGCCGAGTTGGCGATATTGCTTCGGTGATGGAAGGAATTATCGAAGTCGAATCGCCCATCGAGAAGAATCGTCTCTTTAGTTTGACGAGGGGCTGCTACGGTATCAGGAAGACTGGGGCAAATATCTACGCCCAGTGCGACGCGGCTCTGAACAGGATGTCCAATATCGAGCGCACATCATTTGACGGTTCAGTTTTCGTCTGGAAACGGGGAGATTCTCCTAGCGATGTCGATTACTTCCGCGCTGGCAATGCGGATGCGGGCAGAAGCATTGACCAGATTGCTCCTGAGGAGCTTAGGGCTGCGATTATGTATGCACTATCTACCGCCAAAACTCAAATTGGCGCTGGTGATTTGATAAAAAGGACGAGTACGCTTTTGGGGTATCGGCGACTTGGAGGTGCGATACAGGGAAAGTTGCAGAACGTGTTAGGCATTATGCTCAAGCACGGTGATATCGTAGAGCTGGCTAGAGGTTATTACCAGATCAAGCGGTAGGGCAAAGCGGACAATTCGGTCAGCCTGTAAATGACCGTTCCTTAGAAGTTCGGGGAGCGAAGGTGTCATACTTTCGCGCCCCGGGCATTTCGCAGGTCTAGAGTAGTTGCTCGAAGCCCGGTTTTCCGAGCGTGAACCTCATGTTTCCAATTGTGTGCTCGAGGTCTATGGAGCCGTTGTTCTTTATGACCGACGTGAAGTTGCCGGAGCTGGCGAGAATGTGGTCGACCGATCCGTCGCTGAGATCGTAGCGAAGGGAACCGACCTGGTTTTCCAGGTGCATCGACCCGTCCGATCCGATTACCGAGCGAAAGCCGTTGTTCATGACGTCCCCTTTCCTTATTTGCTTTCAATCATAACTGAGCTGAGGCTGCATAGGGGCGGCTATCGGTGGGTGTCCGAGTGGGTCGGTTATGCCTTTATGGGTGGAAACTTGATTGGGGCACGCCGGCAATCTTCTTGACGTTCGTCTGCTCCGGGACATCTTTCGACTGCTCTGCCCTTCGATGCGTCTCGGTGAGTAATCGCCCGCTTCAGAGCATGCGATATTGCGAATGGGAGCCGCTGGTGGCCAACGTCAGATATTGGCATAGAGAGCCATCGATATTTCGCAAGGGAGCCGCCTGCTGCTACCTTCGTCTTGCCATGTCGGAGTCAAGACGAAGGAGGTTTTCAGCATGGCGAATAGAATCAGGGCCAAGGACATCTTGAGGCTCGACGGGTCCGGGCTGTCGGGGCGCACCATCGCAGCGTCCCTCGGCGTGTCGCGCAACAGCGTGACCGCGGTGCTCGCCGCGGCCAAGCGGGAGGGCTTCGGGTGGGAGGACGCCCGCCCGCTCTCGGACCGCGAGGTCTACGACCGCCTTTTCCCCGAGAGGGCGCACGAGGCCACCGTCTACCCCGATCCCGACTGGGGGCGCATCCACAGGGAGCTCGCCCGCGACGGGGTGACGCTCAAGCGCCTGCACGCCGAGTACCGGGACGCGTGCTCCGCGAGGGGCGAGGCGTCGATGGGTTACGACCGCTTCTGCAAGCGCTACCGCGAGTTCACCGTGAGGAAAAGCGTCGTGAGCCGCGTCGGGCACAAGGCGGGAAGGATCATGGAGGTCGACTGGGCCGGGCCGACGATGGCGGTCGTCGACCCGGCGACGGGCGAGGTCTCCAAGGTCTACCTGTTCGTGGCCTGCCTGCCCTTCAGCCGCATGTCGTGGGTCGAGCCGACGCTCGACATGAAGCAGGATACATGGCTTCGCTGCCACGTGCACGCATTCGGCTACTTCGGCGGCGCGGCTCCCTGCATCGTGCCGGACAACCTCAAGACGGGCGTCAAGCGCCATCCCCGCGAGGGCGAGGTCGTCATCAACGACGCATACCGGGAGATGGCAGCCCATTACGGGGCGGCGGTGATGCCCGCGCGCGTGAGGAGGCCGCGCGACAAGCCCAGCGTGGAGAACGAGGTGTGGCAGGCGGCCACCGAGGTGATAGCGGCGCTGCGCGAAACGGTCTTCACGGACTTCGGCGCGCTCAAGGAGGCCGTCAGGAAGAAGGTCGACGAGCACAACTCCCGCCCCTTCTCCAAACGGGAGGGCACGCGGAGGCAGGTCTTCGAGGAGCAGGAACGCCCGCTCCTGAGGCCGCTGCCGGCCGTCCCCTACGAGGTCTGCGAGTGGGTGTACGGGCGCAAGGTCCAGCGCAACTGCCACGTGTCGTACAAGCGCAACTTCTACTCGGTGACCCATCTCGCCGTCGGCAGGACGGTCGACCTGCGCGTCACTGAGTCCACCGTCGAGGTCTTCCTGGGCGGAGAGCGGCTCGCGACCCACCCGCTGTTCCCGGCATACGCGCGCAACAGGTACTCGACGCACGAGGCCGACCTGCCGGACGGGGGGTCGTACTCGGACTGGGACGCCGGGCGAATCCGGCGCTGGGCGGAGAGGGTCGGCCCGTCGTGCGCCGGCGTCGTCGAGCGGATATTCCAGTCCGTGGAGTTCGAGGAGCAGGGGTTCAACGCCGCGCTCGCGGTGCTGAGGCTCTCGCACAAGTACTCCGCCCCGCGGCTCGAGAGGGCCTGCGGGATGGAGCAGGCGACGGGGAGGCGCTCACCGCGCTACCGGGATGTGGAGCCGATACTCAGGAGCAACCAGGACAGGCTCGCCGACGCCCGGGCGGGCGACGACGGCGGGCCGGGCGAGGACGAGGCCGGAGACGTCCGGGGCGCGGACTTCTACGGGGAGGTGTAGGGAGATGGACCTCTCCGTGGAGACCAGGCGCAAGCTGCGCGACATGGGCGCATCCGACCTGCTCGACGCCTTCGCGGCGCAGGACGAGGGCATGTGCATGGGCATGACCTGCGCCGAGCGCGTCCGCATGGCCGCCGCCGAGGCCGACTCGTCCTTCTTGACGTCCAAGGTGCGCAACCTCACCAAGCGCGCGGGCCTGCGCTATCCCGAGGCGGACGTGCGCTCCATAGACTTCTCGGAGGAGCGCGGGCTCGCCCCGCTGCTCATCGCGGTGCTCGGCGTCGCGTTCGCCGAGCGCGGCCAGAACGTCATCCTCCAGGGTGCGCCCGGCGTGGGCAAGACCTACCTGGCCTGCGCGCTCGCGAAGGCCGCCTGCCAGCGACGGATGCGCGCCTGCTACATACGCTGCCCCGACCTCGAGGAGGCGTGGCGCGAGGCGCGCGAGCGAACGGGCGGCGAGCGCAAGCTCACCCGCAAGTACGCCGCCTTCCAGGTGCTCGTGCTGGACGAGTGGCTGCTCGACCGCCCCGGCGAGCTGTTCCGGGGCTTCCTGCTCGAGCTCATGGAGGCGCGCTACGGCTCGTGCTCGACGGTTCTCTGCACCCAGTTCAGGCAGAAGGACTGGCACGCGCGGCTCGGGGGCGGCGTGCACGCCGACGCGATCATGGACCGCATCGTGCACGGCACCGCGTGGGTCGAGATGGGCGAGCTCAACATGAGGAGGAAGCTCGGCAGCGGATCCGGCTGACGAGCTGATGCCGGGCGCGGCTCCCTGCGGCACCGCGCCCGGCTCTCACGCGCAATACCCCCGGCTCCAGTTGGCAATATTTAGTGGCTTCTCTGCGGACGAATACTCATCTCGGTGGCAGCGTTGCTTGATATGACCGTTTTGCAAGGGCGATGAAACACGCGTTAGGAGTTAAGCTTTACTGAGGAAATTGCGCGTGGCAGCGCGGTTCGTGTATCTGCCGAGAGGGGGGGGCCATGAGCGACGACATCATGATCCTGCTGGTCTTCGGCCTGATCGCGCTTCTCGGCGGCGGCACGACGGCACTGGTGCTCCTGATCGCCAAACGCGTCCGCGCGAAGAAGGAGCGGGAGTACACGGGCGAGGCCGTTGGCACGGTCGTGCGGTTCCGAATGGGCGGCATCGACCGCCCCTCGTCTGTGTGCGTGCGCTACGAGGTGGATGGCCGGACATACGAGTGCCGCGAGACCGTGAAGCTGAAAAGCGAGCTCATCAAGATCGGGCCCGTGCCCATAGGCCAGCGCAAGCGCGGCAAGATCGCCACGCGCGTGGGCAGTAAGGTGCGGGTGGCGTACCTGCCGAGCGACCCGTCGAAGGCAATCCTTGCGGACAACGCCGGGCTGATGAACGAGTAAGGTGATTTCGGTGTGGGATGGCGCCTGCGGCTCGCGCAAGTCCGCGATGGCTTTGAACGCTACTTCTTGCCGAACGGGAGCTTGATGGGAAGCGCGTCAAGCACTTGGGACACATCGACGTTGCTGAGCGCTTCGCCGAGGGCCTTTGCGCCCTCGGATGCGCCCGCGCCCAGCTCGGCTATGCCCTTGCTGGCGGCCTCGCCGAGCGTTCCCGCGCCGTCCGCGATGGCGCCTCCGATTGCCTGTGCGTCATCGGCCATCTTGCCGCCCAGCTCGACAGCATTCGCCGCCGCGCCGCCGGCTACCTCTACAATCGCTTCGCCGGCGAGCTCATTCCAAGCTCGTGCACGCTCGATGGTCTTTTGACTGATCTCGATATTGAGCTGCTCCGCGAAGCCGTCAATATCTTTGACGGCGGCATCGATGATCTCCAGCGACCGATTGACGATGCGCGGGTGGAACAGCTTCTGGTCGCGCAGCCGCTGGGCGGTTCCCTCCAAACTCTGGCGGAACGCGCCGATACCGTTCTGGACGTTTGTGAGCCTGTGCTTGCGCGCCTCGACGATTGCCGCCCGATGCTGCTCGAGCACCTCCGGAAGTTCGGCGTAGGCCCGTTCGAGTTCGATGACGGAGAGCCTGTCGCGCGTTTGAATCGAGCGGGCGATAACATCGAGCCATGCGCGGGTCTCGTCGGGCAGCTTCTCGACCGCATGCCCGACGTCCTCGATGCTCTTCGCGCGCTCCGCCTTGTCGGAAAGGCCCTTGAGTTTGGTGAGTGCGTACGCCAGCGCCCTGCTCGTGGTCTGCGCGCAGGGGGAGACCTTCGACCATGCGGTATCGCTGAGTGTGCCCGTGGCATCGCGAACAGCGGCCGCCTCGTCGACCTCGAGCGCGGCGCCCATGAGGGAGGCGATGGTCGTGTCCTTCTGGTCCTGAAGCAGGTCGTCGACCTTCTCGTCTATGGCGGCCAGGTAGTCGGTGATTTCTTGGATGGCCTGCTCGAGCGCCATCTGGGTCATCATGCCGCCGACGCCTGCCGCCATGGCGGGCGTGAACAGCTGGCTGGGGTTGTAGAACTCCAGCCATTTGACGGCGCGCCCCTTGGCGTTTTGGGCGACGCCCTTCTGGATGGTCCCGGGTTTGCCGTACTTCTTGACCAGCTCGGCGGACTCTTTGGTGAGCTTGACCCATCGGCCGGATTGTTGCTTGGCTTCACCGAGAGAGCCCAGGGCATCTCCGGCGGTCTTGATGGCCTTGGTGGTGAACTGTTTTGAGGTCAGCCCCTGCTCATCGAGCCAGCGCTTGATGGCCTTGGGATCTCCCAGAAACAGCAACCCCTGGCCGTCGTTGACGACTGTGATGTCCTGGCGGGTCTCATTCTCTTCCACGATGGCTCCTCTATTGCGCCTCGGCAGCTCGCTCTACTCGTTCTTCGGTACGGGGATGTACACCTTCTTCAGGGGGATCATCCGCCGGTACTTGCCGTCCAGCAGCTCGTAGTACTTGAGGATGAGATCCACCAGCTCGCTGCCGCTCACGCCGCGGATGATGGGTGTGTTCTCGAGGTACTTCCGGGCGTTCTTGGTGTAGTTGGACAGGGTGACGAACAGGCCGTAGTCGCCCTCGCGCATGGCGCCCTTGAGCGACTGGATGGTGCTTTCCTTGATGTCGCCGCCCCCGCTCTTCACCTGGACGAGGATCCTCGGGGGCAGCTCGTCCTTGTAGGCGGTGATGTCGATGCCGCTGTCGCCGCCCTGGGGCGAGACGGTGGTGCGGTAGCCCATCGCGTCGAACAGGTTCGCCACAAACTCCTCGAGGGCATACCCCTTGAGGTTCCGGCTCAGCTCCTTCAGGATGAAGTCACGTGTCGACTCGACGATCTCGTCTGCTGTCGTGCCGACGGTTTCGTCGACGTCATCCAACAACGGATGCTTTGCGTTGAAGCCCTTTTCAATCGCGCTGAGAAGCTCATCCGTGTAGTTCTTGATTTGAAAGAGGCTCAGCACGCATCCCAGCTCGTACAGGGCTCCTTGGGAGAAGGAGAGACGGGGGATGTGCTTGAGCCATTTCACCTTGCGGCGGTTGGGGTAGAGGACACCGTCGCCTGCATACTCGTATTCGCCCTCGATGATGCCGATGTTGATGTTCCGGTCCGACTTCGACGGGAAGACGACGTAATCTCCGACGTTGACCTCATGTGCGAAGCGGTAGAGCGCGCCGGCGCAGGTGGCAACCTGCCCCTTGCTGGCATCCGGGTGGGTCTCGGCGTAGTGCGCCTTGAAGGCATCGCGCGTGGCGGTGAGGGAGGAGAGGTTGCCGAAGTCCTCCCATCCGATTGTCATGACGTTTCCCTGCAGCATGAGCTTTTCATCTTTGCAGTGGATTCCCCACACGGTGTTCGACATCGATGAAGCCTTTCTCGAAAGGATCCGCGGCCAACGCGGCATGAGGCGGTTTGTTTATTCCCATGATAGCGAATGGTCTCTCAACCGAACTCACTGCGGTCATTTGCGGTGCGTTGCTGCTTGGAGGATGCGCGATTGCCCTTGTCGATGAGCGCAATTCGCTACTGGGATACTGATGGTGTTGAGAACGTTTAGCTCAAGCGAGAGGCGACAAACGGATGTTGAAGTGGTGGGGCTGTCTTCGGCTCGAGCATGGTATAAGTACGATGTGACGAGGTAAAAGGACGGGGGATCAAGATGAGCGCAGCGGATGAAGTTTCCATGAGGGAGCGAGCGCATCGCGCCATAGCCGAACTTATCCGACCCGTGTGCGCTTCGCATCCGTGCGTTGAGAAAGTGTACGTCTACGGTTCGTATGCGCGCGGCGACTTCAACGAGCTGTCCGATGTCGACTTCTGGATTATTCTCGACAGGGATAACTTCGATATCCCCATGACGGAATACGTGGACATCCAGACGGAATTGAGGCACGTACTGAAGTGCCCCATCGATTGCGTGACCGCTGTCGCTCCAGACCAACTCGGAAAGTTGTTCCGTCCGATTATGAGGGATAAGGTGCTCGTTTATGACCGCTCGGCCGATTGAGGCTGCCCTCAGTAAAGGTTTCAGAGACCTCTTTTCTGATGGGATTCTTAACAGGCTGGTGTAATGAACAGACGGGCTGCGGAGGAGACTATATGGCCCAGAGCAAAAATGATGCGATCTTCTTCGTCGTCTGGTTGCTCAATCATGTTGCGAGGGAATGGGGTAAATCGACCGCTGAAACGTACCGTCTCCTTGAAAGCGTGGACATCGTGAGCGGATATCTGTATCCGAGTTACGATGTGCTTCACGCCATGGGTAGGGAGGCGCTTGTCGAAGACGTCACCCTTCTTGCGCGGAAGAGGGGCCTTTCGGTTTGAGGCTTCGCCGTAGGGGATGGTCGAGGATCCATCAAGCCCGCCCCATCCCGCTACTTCGCCGGCGCGATTCCGACCGAATACGCAGCGCCGATGATGAGGAATACGGGCGCCGCGTAGACGCCGGCGTAGGAGAGCAGAAGCGTCGGCATGGAGTAGCCGGAGGTCGGGCCGAGCGCGATGACGGGGGCGATACCGGCGATCATGAGCGCGAGGATAAGGCTCGCCACGATGAACGCGTGCGATTTGAGGGACTGGTTGATGCGGAACTTGCCGATCTTGATGATGACGAGGCCGATGATGGCGCCGATCGCATAGAGCAGCAGGGGCGTGGCGGCGATGGTTCCGACGAGCGTCCAGCTCGATTCGGCGGCAGCGGCGGTCACGGTGGCGACGTCGGTCGTGTAGTACCACGCGGCAAAAACGCCGCACACGGCGGCGATGGCGATCCAGAAGATGAGGTTGCCGACGAACGTAGACGTTTTCATGACAGGCCGCCTTTGCGCATTCGGGGACAGATTCATACATGATGGATGATACGCGACGACATGGTAGCGCTCATTGTTCCGCATACCAAGTTTCTTGCGCTATGCACCCGGGGTGTCTTCCTGGCGCACGCGCGCTCGGACGGCGTCGGCACGGGCCGGCTGCGTCCACCTCGTAGCGCAGGCGCATCGGCTCCTTCGTAGAGTTGCGGCACGCGGAGACACTCGACCGCATCTCCCCAGGCCGTGTTTCGACTTATGTGCGCAGAAGGGGAGAGCCGTGCGTTGCCGTACAATGGCCGTGGCCATTCGCGGATGGCCACCTAAGAATTACCGGGAAAATGCAGGTGAATCATGCAGGCCAGCGCCATCAAGCTCATCCTTTCCGATATCGACGGCACGATCATGCCTGCGGGCGCATCGACGGTGTCCCCGCGCACCGTCGCCGCGTTCCGCGCCGCGCTGGACTCCGGCATCATGGCCGGTCCTGCGAGCGGGCGCGGCCTGGTGCAGATCGCGCCGTTCTTCCGAGGGGACGCCGCGTGCTGCCAGACGGCGATCGCCACCAACGGCCTTGAGGTCTACTGCGCGGGCGAAAAGATCTGCGAGCAACGTCTGCCGATCGCCGCCCTCGAGCGCGCGCTCGACATCGTGCGCGATACGCCGGGCGCAGGCCTGCTTGCCTTTGACGGCACGACGCCGCAGCTCGTCGCCGGCGACCTCGACGTGCTCGCCCGGATCACCCCGGCGTACGCCCGCGCATGCGTACCCGCGGACGCGCTGCCGGCCGAGGACGTTCTCAAGGCGAATATCTTCATCGATGCCGACATGGCGGGGACCGAGGCGTTCGTCGCCCGCTTGAACGACGAGGTCGATGGGCTTGATTTCGATATCCCCATGGTCGGGTACGCCAACATCATGCCGAAAGGGTGGAACAAGGGTAGCGCCCTGCTCACTCTGTGCGACCATCTCGGCATCACTCCCGACCAGGTCGTGGTTTTCGGCGATGCGGGCAACGATCTGACGATGTTTTCGGTGGCTGGTCACGCGGTCGCCGTGGGCAGCGCGACGCCCGAGGCGAAGGCTGCTGCTCGTTGGCACATCGGCCGTTGCGAGGACGATGCGGTGGCGGCGGCCATCGAGGCCTTGGCAGCAGGGGAGTGGCCGTTCGGCGAGTAAGACGCCCGGGCGCGTCGTCAGCGCGCGGTCATCTTCATCTGTGTTGTGCAGAGGGTGTCCGGACCTGCTGACACATGGTCAATGAGTGCGTTCCCGCTGCATTCGCTTGTGCATGAATCGGGTCGTGGCCAATTAGCTCGCTCCCATTGCAACCGGAATTTGCCGATTCGCGATGACGATATGCCAAACGTTATGAGGTCGCCTTTCCGAACGGGCACCTGGGGTTGCAGGGGGCCAAATGCCGGAAAAGGGCTTCCCAAGGGACGCCAGACGGCTGACCGAATAGGATTCGGTGCCTCAAACTGCAACGGGAATGGGCCGATTGACCAGAAAGGCGAGCATGCGCGAAAAGATGCAATGGGAGTGCGTCAATTGACCACACCGGGTTCGCAGTTTTACGTATACCTCTGTTAGATCACCGTGGACACAATGCCTGCATTGCCTCGCAGCGCAGGCAGTCATGCGGCCCCATCGGAGCGCTTTTCATCCACGGGCGCGCAGCCGATCGCCCAGCACACGCCGAACGCCATGATGAGCAGGGGTGCAGCCATAGCGGAGTACACCACGATCACTGTCGGCAGCGCCAGCTCGCCCTCGATGCCGCCAATCACCACAGGGATGGCAGCGGCGACAAACAGCGCAAGCATGAGCACACCCGCAATGCGGCATCCGGTTTTGATCCTAGGGCTTATCGCGATGCGCTTATATATGATGACAAGCAGGCCGGTGACGGCACCCAGTCCATAGAGCAGGACCGGAGCGGCGAGCGTAACCCCGATGCGGCCAGGGACGGTGGTCGCAATCGTTTGGCTTTCCCCGGTTGAGCCTCCCAGGTGATACCAGGCCAAAAATGCGCAGCACAGCACCGTCACGATAGCCCATAGGACAAAGTTCGCGATGAGCGGGGTTTTCTTCACGGCTGCCACCTCATCAGGATATAGTGAGCGGGATCGGACCCACGCATTATACGCGTGCCTTCCCTGCGTCCAGGTTGCCTCTCGGCCAAACGTGCCCATCTGGCTGTCCATGGGCGCCCGCACCGCACGGGGGCTCCACGTCGCTGCTGGTAAAACCTCGCCCAATGCTATACTGCAGCGCAGATTACCTCTGCATATCGTCAAGGATGCCCATGGCCGAGATACAACGCAAGTCCGATCAGCGCGCGCTTCCGCCGCGCGTCCAGCGCGCGGTTCGCTACGCACCGTGCGTGCTGCTCATGCTGGCGTTCATCGTCTTTGCGACGTTTCTTGGGGTCTATGCTTCCGCGCTTGCGTCTGACGGCTGGATCCGGGGCTCGCTTGACGAGCTGGTGCCGCTCGCGGCCGTGGGCATCGTGATTCCTGCGGCCATCATCGTTCCCCTGCTCGCGAAGGCTCTCAGGCGCATCTCCCGCCCGCCCGCTCCCGCCCCGCAGGCGGGCCCGCGCGCGGTCGCCTTCCGCCTCGCCGCCACCGTCGATCGCCTCGCGTTCTCCTGGCGCTTCCGCGCCGTCGTCTTCGCGACGCTCATCCTCATGCTCTGCTGGTCGTTTTGGATCGTCGCGTTCTACCCGGGCTCGATGATCTACGACACCTACTACCAGATCACGCAGTTCTATCCGCGCGGGGACGAGGTGCGCATCGAGCTGTGGGCGGTGCCCGGCAGGCGCGCCTACGCGCAGTTCAGCGACCACCATCCCATCTTCGACACGCTGCTGTACGGCTGGTTCGCCTATACGAGCGATCAGCTGACCGGCTCATGGAACACCGGCATCTTCATCTTCTCCGTGCTGCAGGCGCTGGGGACTGCCATCGCCTTTTCGGTCGCCTTCGCCTACCTGCGCCATATCGGCGCGCCGCGCGGCCTGACGATCGGGTTGTTCGCGACGGTCTGCGTGGTCCCGGTGTTCGGTGGCTATGCGCCCGTGGTGATCAAGGACATGCTGTTCTCGAGCATCTACGTCGCGTGGTTCACCATGGCGATCGCGGTGGTCCACACGCGCGGCGACGCCTTGCGGTCCATGCCGTTCCTTTTTGGCAACATCGTGCTGGCGCTGCTGCTCGTCCTCACTAAGAAGACCGGTATCTACATCGTGATCCCGACCATGGTCGTCTACGCGGTCGTGTACCGCCGCGTGTGGTGGAGAAGCCTGGTGCCCGCGGTGCTCTCCGCCGCGCTCATGTGGGGCGTTATGCCGAACGTGGTGTTTCCCGCGCTCGACGTCGTTCCCGGCGGACGTCAGGAGATGCTCGGCACGCTGTTCCAGCAGACCGCGCGCTACGTCGCCCTGCATGGGGTGGAGATGAGCGCGAGCGAGCGTCGCGCCATCGACGACGTGCTGGTGGTGGACACGCTGAACGAGCGCTACCAGCCCGAGTGGGCGGATTCGGTGAAGTACGAGTACAACGCGAGCGCCACCGACGAGCAGATCCAGGAGTACCTCAAGGTCTGGGCCGCCCAGGGCCTGCTCCATCCCGAGGTCTACGTGGAGGCGACGCTTTCGATGCTCTCGGGTTTCGCGTTTCCGTCCGAGCCCATCCAGTTGCGCATCGAGACATGGGACGAAGACCATGACGGCACGAGCCTGCTGCGCCAGCCCTGGCAGCTGGAGGGCCTGCGGGAAGCCGCTCGCGACGTCTGGGGCGCCTGGGTGGACATCCCGGTCATCGGGCTGGCGATGACCTGCCCGCCGTATGTGATCTGGATTCCGCTGTTCGCCCTATGGCTGTTCATCTGCCGCATGCGCCGCTGGCTGCCCATCATGATGCCGGTGCTGTTGAGCATGGCGAGCGTCGTGCTGTCGCCCATGTACGATGCGCGCTACGCCTGCGCGCTCATCTTCACCGCCCCGCTGCTCATCGCGGTGCTCGGCGTCGCGTTCGCCGAGCGCGAAGCGGATTCGGCGGGCAATCGGGCATCTGTTCGCGAGAACAAGAAGATTTGGTATCAATGATCTGGCCATTTCGGCCCCCGATCGTCCATGAGGCGGGGGAGGGCGACACGGCCCATCTCTAGCGCATCATAAGAACCGCAGGTCAACGGCTTGTCCGCTTTGTCCGATCAGGCTGATATACGCCAACTTGATACCAAATTGAAGCGCGCCGGGGCTCGGGTGCTCCTGGCTCGCCAACAATGCCCCAAAACCATGGTATGCGTACCAAAAGCAGGCGGGGGGGCGGGACTCATATCGAGCCCCGCCCCCCGCCTGCTGCCGCGCGTATGTGCGGTTTCGCTACTTCTGACCATCGTCCGAGGCGGCCTTGGCTTCGTCCAGGTAGCTGTAGAAGCTGTACTTGGAGATCCCGAAGAAGTCGCATGCCTTCTGGCTGGACTTGCTGATCAGGAACGCTCCGCGCTGGTCGAGGTAGCCGATGGCCCGCACACGCTCCTCCTTCGTCATGAGGGCGGCAGGCTTTCCGATCATCTGCTCGCACTCGCCGAACAGGTCGTCAAGCAGGTCACCGATGTTTTTGGCGATGGGTTCCGGCTCGTTGTGATCACCGGTGCCGATGAGCGAGGCCAGCGTGCCGGAAAACGCCGTCATCAGCGTGATGTCGAAGTTGATGGCTAAGATCCCGCACGGCCAGCCGGCTTCGTTGCGGATGAAGATGGTGCTCGACTTCAGGAGCTTGCCGTCCGACGTCTTGGTGAGATACGGCGGGCGGTCCTCAAGTTTGTCGGGCGCGTCGTGGAGCGCCTCGAGGACTACATGGCTGGGGCCGTCACCCAGATGGCGCCCAGACACGTGTCCGTTCTCGATCGCCACGATGGAATGGTCGAGATCGTCGGACTCCAAGTCATGGATGACGATCTCGCAGTTGGGGCCGAACTGAAGGGCAAGACCCTTGGCAAGACGGCGATAGAACTCAATCTGCGCTGGGGACATGTAACCTCCTTCCAAACTTTTTGTTAGGTATATCCTGACATAAATATAGTTAGAGCACAAATGCCCAAGGAATATACCGTTTACCGGCAGATTCCAACCGTTTATGAAACCAAACAATCTGTCTGGACTCAGCTTTATCCCCTGTGGTAAAACTAGGTCAGCAAAACTTTTTGTTTGGTGTTCAGATAAAAGTTCAGCCCAGTCGGCCACAACTGCCAAAAGGGCGAGCGCGTATCCCACACACCGGCAAAGTGAGCCAAAAAGGAGAGAACAACAGCATGGCCGATCAGATCAAATGGGTTGCGAACAAGATGCCTAAAAGCGATGACGCCCACCTGGGCATCATGTCGCTCGAGCACGTCAGCGCCGCCCGCTCGTTCCACCAGAGCTTCCCGCAGTACTCGGTGACCCCGCTCGCCAAGCTCGATGCCCTGGCGGCAGACCTTGGTCTTGCGAACCTTGCGGTCAAGGACGAGAGCTACCGCTTCGGTCTCAACGCCTTCAAGGTCCTGGGCGGATCGTTCGCCATGGCGAGCTACATCGCCGAGAAGACCGGCAAGCCCGTCTCTGAGATGACCTACGACTACCTCACCAGCGAGGAGCTCGCCCGCGACTTCGGCCAGGCCACCTTCTTCACCGCCACCGACGGCAACCACGGCCGCGGCGTGGCATGGGCCGCCAACAAGCTCGGTCAGAAGGCCGTCGTCCACATGCCCAAGGGTTCGGTCAAGAGCCGCTTCGACAACATCGCCGCCGAGGGCGCCCAGGTGACCATCGAGGACGTCAACTACGACGAGTGCGTCCGCATGGCCGCCGCCGAGGCCGATGCCTGCGAGAACGGCGTTATCGTCCAGGACACCGCATGGGACGGCTACGAGGAGATCCCGAGCTGGATCATGGAGGGCTACGGCACCATGGCCTCCGAGGCGGCCGAGCAGTTCGCCGCCGCGGGCGTCGAGCGTCCGACCCACGTGTTCGTCCAGGCGGGCGTCGGCTCCCTCGCCGGTGCCGTGGTGGGCTACTTCACCAACCTGTTCCCCGATAACCCGCCGACCTTCGTGGTCATGGAGGCCGACGAGGCCGCGTGCCTGTACAAGGGCGCGGTTGCCGGCGACGGCGAGCCCCGTATCGTGGACGGCGACATGCCCACGATCATGGCCGGCCTCGCCTGCGGCGAGCCCAACACGCTCGGTTGGGACATCCTGCGCAACCACGTGTCCGTCTTCGTGGCGTGCCCCAACTGGGTGGCCGCCAAGGGCATGCGCGTGCTCGGCGCCCCGCTTTCCGGCGACCCCCGCGTGATCTCCGGCGAGTCCGGTGCCGTGGGAGCCGGCCTCATCACGACGCTCATGGAGTCCGATGAGTACGCCGACCTGCGCGAGGCCATCGGTCTCACCTCCGAGAGCTCCGTGCTCATGTTCTCGACCGAGGGCGACACCGATCCGGTGAACTACCGCAAGGTCGTCTGGGACGGCGCGTATCCCGCCGAGTAGTGCAAACCAGATGGGGGAGAGGCCCCATCGAGAAGGCAAGTCGTGTATCAACTCATGCGAGAGAGGATTTCTGCAATGACCAAGGAACTCGATTTCGACGCCATCAAGAAGGCTGCTGAGGCCTACGGCCCCGACATGACCGCGTTTCTGCGCGCCATGATCTCCCATCCGTCCGAGTCCTGCGAGGAGGGCGAGGTCGTCGCCTGCATCAAGGCCGAGATGGAGAAGCTGGGCTTCGACAAGGTCGAGGTCGACGGCCTGGGCAACGTCATCGGCTGGATGGGCGAGGGCGACAAGATCATCGCCATCGACTCCCACATCGACACCGTGGGCATCGGCAACCGCGACAACTGGACCCACGACCCCTATGAGGGCTACGAGGACGACGAGGTCATCTACGGCCGCGGCGGCTCCGACCAGGAGGGCGGCATGGCTTCCGCTACCTACGCAGCCAAGATGATGAAGGACATGGGCCTCATCCCCGAGGGCTACAAGATCATGGTCGTCGGCTCCGTCCAGGAAGAGGACTGCGACGGCATGTGCTGGCAGTACATCGTCAACAAGTACTTCGACGGTCCGGAGGACGCTCGCGAGAAGATCGAGTTCGTCATCTCCACCGAGCCCACCGACGGCGGCATCTACCGCGGTCACCGCGGCCGCATGGAGATCCGCGTCGACGTGCACGGCGTCTCCTGCCACGGCTCCGCTCCCGACCGCGGCGACAACGCCATCTACAAGATGGCCGACATCATCTCCGATGTCCGCGCCCTCAACAACAACGGCTGCGACGAGTCCACGTCCATCAAGGGCCTCGTCAAGATGCTCGACCCCAAGTACAACCCCGAGCACTACATGGACGCCCGCTTCCTGGGCCGCGGCACCTGCACCGTCTCCCAGATCTTCTACACGAGCCCCAGCCGCTGCGCCGTCGCCGACTCCTGCGCCATCTCCATCGACCGCCGCATGACCGCCGGTGAGACCTGGGACTCCTGCCTCGACGAGATCCGCAACCTGCCGGCCGTCAAGAAGTACGGCGACGACGTCGAGGTCTCCATGTACATGTACGACCGTCCGAGCTGGAAGGGCACCGTCTACGAGACCGAGGCCTACTTCCCGACCTGGATCAACGCCGAGAACGCCGCCCACGTGCAGGCGCTTGTCGACGCCCACCACGCCCTGTACGGCGATGAGCGCATCGGCGTCGAGCAGTCCATGGACAAGCGCGCCGGCCGCCCGCTGACCGACAAGTGGACCTTCTCCACCAACTGCGTGTCCATCCAGGGCCGCTACGGCATCCCCTGCGTCGGCTTCGGCCCGGGCGCCGAGAGCCAGGCCCACGCTCCCAACGAGGTCACCTACAAGCAGGACCTCGTCACCTGCGCCGCGCTCTACACCGCCGCGCTGAACCTGTACGACGAGTCCAAGAAGATCGATGACGTGACCGTGTTCCGTGCCGGCGCCACGGACAACGACATCCAGTAAGACCCCATTTCGAGGAGTGTCCGCGCGGCTTCATCCCATGCTTCGCCGCGCGGGCCCTCCCGTGGGACGCATCCGCGCGTCCGCTTCCCTTCGTGTATCGGCCGCCCTGTCGCCAGGGGCGAAAAGAGAGAGGATATGACCATGGACCAGAAGTTCAACGAGCTGCTCGAGACCCTGTCCGGCCTCGACTACTCCGGCATGTACGAGAGCGACTTCCTGCTGACCTGGGAGAAGTCCGAGGAGGAGCTCCGCGCTCTGTACGCCACCGCCGACGCCCTGCGCAACCTGCGCGAGCGCGGCATCTCCACCCGCATCTTCGATTCCGGCCTGGCCGTCTCCCTGTTCCGCGACAACTCCACCCGCACCCGCTTCTCCTTCGCCTCGGGCTCCAACATGCTCGGCCTGCAGCTCCAGGACCTCGACGAGGGCAAGAGCCAGATCGCTCACGGCGAGACCGTCCGCGAGACCGCGACCATGATCTCCTTCATGGCTGACGTCATCGGCATCCGCGACGACATGTACATCGGCAAGGGCGACGCCTACATGCGCGAGGTCGCCAACTCCGTGGCCGAGTCCTATGCCGACGGCGTGCTCGACCATCGTCCGACGCTCGTGTCCCTGCAGTCCGATATGGACCACCCGACCCAGTCCACCGCCGACATCCTCTACCTCATCAACGAGTTCGGCGGCATCGAGAACCTGCGCGGCAAGAAGGTCGCCGTCACCTGGGCCTACTCGCCCTCCTACGGCAAGCCGCTGTCCTGCCCGCAGTCTCTGATCACCCTGCTGCCCCGCTTCGGCATGGACGTGACGCTCGCTCACCCCGAGGGCTACGACCTGATGCCCGAGCTCGTGGACATCGCCGGCAAGTTCGCCGCCGAGTCCGGCGCCACCTTCAAGAAGACCCACAGCATGGAGGAGGCGTTCGAGGGCGCTGACATCGTCATCCCCAAGAGCTGGGCTCCCTACGCCGCCATGGAGAAGCGCACCAACCTCTACGCCGAGGGCGACGACGAGGGCATCAAGGCGCTCGAGAAGGAGCTGCTGGCCCAGAACGCCACCCACCAGGATTGGTGCACCACCCGCGAACTCATGGAGAAGACCGCTCACGGCCAGGAGACCATCTACATGCATCCGCTGCCGGCCGACATCTCCGGCCTGTCCTGCGAGCACGGCGAGGTCGACGCTGACGTCTTCGAGGATCACCGCGTCGGTATGTACAAGGAGGCCTCGTACAAGCCCTACGCCATCGCGGCCATGATCTTCCTGCAGAAGTGCAAGAACCCCGTCGAGACCCTCAAGGCTCTCGAGGCTGCCGGCAAGGATCGCTGGTACCAGGCGTAATCGACCGTCTTATGGGACGGCTCCTGCTCAGAAGGGGCCGTCCCGGAACCCGCAATGCGGGTTTTACCTGCAAGGTTGTGCTCATTTGCCTCCCTCTCCGCCATGGGTTTGCTCCTTTCTCCCCATGCCTTCTCGATCTTGCAGGTAAAGCCCGCATGAAGCGGACATACCCTTTGTCCTCTCTCGTGGCCGCAGCGCCCGGGTGGTGCGCTCTGCCGCGCCCGGGCGCTGCTGCAGTTTTAAAGCACATCGTGAAAGGTGATATTCATGTCTCGTCGTATTGTTGTTGCCCTTGGTGGCAATGCGCTGGGATCCAATCTTCCCGAGCAGATGGCTGCGGTCAAGATCACCGCGCGCGCCATCGTCGACCTCATCGAGGAGGGCAACGAGGTCGTGATCGTGCACGGCAACGGCCCGCAGGTCGGCATGATCGCCAACGCGATGGCCGAGCTCACGCGCTCCGATCCCGAGAAGTACATCCCCTGCCCGCTGTCGGTGTGCGGCGCCATGAGCCAGGGCTACATCGGCTATGACCTGCAGAACGCCCTGCGCGAGGAGATGCTCGACCGCGGCATGAACAAGGGCGTCGCCACCGTGCTGACCCAGATCCAGGTCGACCCCGCCGACCCGGCGTTCGAGAACCCGACCAAGCCCATCGGCCCGTTCATGAGCGAGGAGGAGGCCGACAAGCTCACGCGCGAGCGCGACTACGACTTCATGCACGACGAGAAGAAGGGCTACCGCCGCGTCGTGGCGAGCCCCAAGCCCGTCTCGATCGTGGAGCTCGACACCATCTCCGCGCTCGTCGAATCCGATCACGTGGTCGTCTGCTGCGGTGGCGGCGGCATCCCCGTCATCCCGACCGAGGGTCATCACCTCAAGGGCGCGGCAGCGGTCATCGACAAGGATTTCGCGGCCGAGAAGCTCGCCGAGCAGCTCGATGCCGACTCGCTCGTCATCCTGACGGCGGTCGAGAAGGTCGCCATCGGCTTCGGCACCGACCACGAGGAGTGGCTGGACACGCTGACGCCCGAGCGCGCCAACGAGCTTGGCGAGGCCGGCGAGTTCGGCACCGGCTCCATGCTGCCCAAGGTCCAGGCTGCCACCGCGTTCGTCGAGAGCAAGGAGGGGCGCACGTCGCTCATCACGCTGCTCGAGAAGGCGGCGGACGGCCTTGCGGGCAAGACCGGCACCACGATCGCGCGCGCATAAGGTTCGGATACCTCTCCTTCCAATGGGATGCCCTGCGGGGCATCCCATTTTGCTATGGTGGAAGCGGGGCCTGACGGGACGGGCTGTGGCGGACGGAGGTGCAGGATGCGGATCGGGTGCGTGATCATGGCGTCGGGCGAGGGCAGGCGTTTTGCCAGGATCGCCGGCGCGGGGCGCAACAAGCTGCTCGCCGATGCGGGCGGGATGCCGCTGGTCGTGCGCACGGTTCGCTCGGTGCCCGCGGAGCGCTTCGAGGTCGTCGTCTCCACGCGCTGGCCCGAGGTCGCGCGCGTGCTCGACGGCATGGCGCCCGGGGTGCCGGTTGCCCTGCATGAGGGAGGGTTTCGCAGCGATTCGGTCCGGGCCGGTTTGGCGGCGGGCGGCGCGCGCTGGGACGGCTGCCTGTTCGTTCCCGGCGACCAGCCGCTGGTGTTGCCTGCGAGCTACGAGGCGCTCGCGCGGGCGTTCGAGGGCGACCCGGCGCGCGCATGGCGCCTGGCATGGCAGGGTGCTCCCGCGAGCCCGGTGCTGTTCCCGCGCGCATGCTTCGGTGCGCTCATGGGCCTTGCCGGCAAGGACGGGGGTTCCTCGCTTCTGCGCAGCGGGGCCGTGGACGTGTCTATGGTCGAGGCGGTGCGCGCCGAGGAGCTGATGGACGTGGACACGCCGGAGGACCTTGCGGCCGCCTGCCGCGCCCTGGAGGGCATGGCGGGATAGGGGCTGGCGCTTCGGGCCGGTTGCCGGATGCGCGCTCGCGGGCAGCGCGCATCCGGGAGCTGACACGACATGCGCGAACCGAACAAGAAAGGAGCTTGGCACATGATCATCATCAAAGGCGGGGCCCTGGTGTGCCCAGAAGGCCTGCGGCGCGGCGACATCGCCCTCGATGGAGGCAAGATCGCCCGCATCGCGGCGAGCATAGAGCCCGGGACCGACGATACGGTCGAGGACGCCGCGGGGTGCTGGGTCTTTCCCGGCTTCATCGACGCCCATACGCACCTTCAGTGCTGGACCGGCATGGACTGGACCGCGGACAGCTTTGAGACCGGTACGCGTGCGGCCGCCTGCGGCGGCACGACGACCGTCGTCGACTACGCAACGGCCGACCGCGGCGTGACCATGGACGAGGCGCTTGCGGAATGGCACAGGCGCGCAGACGGCACGTGCACGGCGAACTACGGATTCCATATGGCCATCGCCGAATGGGGCGAGGACAGCGCGGCGCAGATGCGGCGCATGCGCGAGGCGGGCGTGAGCTCGTTCAAGACGTACCTCGCCTACGACCACCTGCGCCTGACCGACGCGGAGACCCTCCAGTGCCTGGAGTGCGTGCGCGATCTGGACGCCGTGCTGTGCGTGCACTGCGAGAACGGCGACATCGTCAACGAGCTGCAGCGCGAGGTGCTGGCGGCGGGCGTCACGGGCCCGGAGGGCCACCCGCTGTCGCGTCCCGCCGAGGCGGAGGCCGATGCGGTGAGCCGCCTGCTGTATCTCGCGAACATCGCGGGCGCCAAGGTCAACGTGGTGCACCTGTCCACGCGCCTCGGCCTCGACGCCATCCGTGCGGCGCGGTCCCGCGGCCAGCAGGGCATCTTCGTCGAGACGTGCCCGCAGTACCTCACGCTCGACGACACGAGGTACCTGGAGGAGGGCGACGACGGGTTCGCGGGGGCCAAGTACGTGATGAGCCCGCCGCTGCGCAAGCCGGCCGATATCGCCGCCCTGCGCGAGGCCGTGCTGGCGGGCGAGGTCGACTCCATCGCGACCGACCACTGCTCCTTCAACCTTCACGGCCAGAAGGATCGTGGGCGCGACAGCTTCACCCGCATCCCCAACGGGGGCCCGGGCATCGAGCACCGCCCCGCCGTCATGGCGACGAGCTTCGAGGGGCAGCTCGGGCCCATGGAGCTCATGCATCTCATGAGCGAGGGCCCGGCGCGGGTGTTCGGCATGTGGCCCGCCAAGGGGCGCCTCGCCGAGGGCGCTGACGCCGACATCTGCGTGTGGGATCCCGCGGCGCGGTGGACCATCTCGGCGGCGACGCAGCAGCAGGCGGTCGACTACACGCCCTATGAAGGCCTCGAGGCTCACGGCCGCGCGCACCTGGTGTACGTGAACGGCGTGCTCGCGGCGCGCGACGGCGAGCCGACCGGCGAGAAGCCGGGCCGATACGTCGAGCGCGGATAGCCCGGACGTGCATCATCGGGGACGTACCTGCCGCGTGCATCCGTCCCCGATGGCGGATGCGCCGGCTGAGGCCGCCTGACGCCTACGCGAGGCGGACGAGCTCGCCGTCGCGCAGGCTTCCGGCGAAGACCGGGCAGTCGATGAGCGGCGTGAGCGCCGCGGCGAGCGCACGGGCATCTCGTTGGGCGCCCGGGCGTTCGGCCTGGTTGACGATCACGAGGTCGTCGGGCATGCCCACGAGTCCTTCGGCGACGATGCCCGCCGCGATGAGCTCGGGCGACGCCGGCTCGTCGATCGCCACGCCGAGCAGATCGCGGAAGAGCTGGGGGCGGTGCACGACGTCGTAGATGGGCAGGCCGAACCCGGTCGCGCCCGCGACGTAGATGACGCGGGAGCAGCCGCTCGGAATCTGGGGCTCTCGCTCGCTGTGCGCCTTGAACGGCAGGCCGCGCGACCCGTCGGCCTCGACGAGAACGTAGTCGGCGGCCGCGGCGATCGAGTCCCAGGGCTCGGCCGGCGCGGTGAGCTTGCCGGTCGATGCCTCCAGGCATCCGAGTTGGATGAGCGGGGCCCTGCGCGCTTCCGGGGCGAGTTCTTCGAGCGTCGCGGCATAGGCGAGGCCGTCTACGGGAAGCATATGGGTCGAGGTGGCGAGCGCCACGCGGTGCCCGCGCTGCGAGAGGGTGCGCCCGCCGCGTGCGAGCAGCGTCGATTTGCCGCCGCCCCCGATCACGGCGGTGATGCCGCGAATCGGCTCCAGGATATCGACGAGAGTCGTGATGTCGCTCATGGGTCCTCCCTGCCTACGGGGTTTGTGGGACACGGTACCACGGATGCAACGGCGCGGGCGGCATCTGATAAGCGAAAGGACGAAACAGGCATGTTGACATTCATTCGAGGGGCGGGCGACCTGGCGACCGGCATCGCGCTGCGCCTGCACCGCGCCGGCATCTCGGTCGTCATGGCGGATATCGCCGAGCCCACGTGCATCCGGCGCACCGTGGCGTTCTCCGAGGCCATCCGGTGCGGCAGCGCGCGCGTCGAGGACGTGCGCGCCAGCTTGGGTGCAACTCCCGACGAGCTGCGCGCAATCGTGGAGCAAGGAGAGGTCGCGGTCGCGGTCGACCCGAACGCCGAGCTCGTGGCGGACCTGGCGCCCGACGCGGTCGTCGACGCCATCCTCGCCAAGCGCAACCTCGGCACCACGATGGACATGGCGCCCATCGTCATCGGCGTGGGCCCCGGCTTCACCGCGGGCGAGGACTGCCATGCGGCGGTGGAGACCAAGCGCGGCCACTATCTGGGCCGCGTGCTCTACACCGGCTCGCCCATCGCCAACACGGGCGTTCCCGGCATCATCGCCGGCGTGGGGGCGAAGCGCGTGCTGCGGAGCCCCGCCGACGGCCCGTTCGAGTGCGTCCACGAGATCGGCGACATCGTCACGGCGGGCGAGGTGGTCGGGCGCGTGGCGGGCGAGCCCATGCTCGCCACGATCGACGGCGTGCTGCGCGGCCTGCTGGCGCCCGGCGTGCCCGCGTTCAAGGGGATGAAGGCGGGCGATATCGACCCGCGCGGAGACGTGTCGTTCGTCAAGACCGTTTCGGACAAGGCGACCGCCGTGGGCGGCGGCGTCCTGGAGGCCCTCTGCCACTTCCGTGCATGACGGGGACGTATTGCACGAGGGGGACGTACCTCGTTCGTGCATGTTTGCATGAAGGGGACATACCTTCGGCGCCGTTTCCGGGCATTCAACCGCAAAGGATGGACCTATGAACAAGATTGAGATCGTTGACCGCCTGCTGGGGGCGCTGGATGCGCAAGAGCCGGCTGAGCTGACGTTTGTCGCCCAGACGCACGGCTCGGCGCCGCGCTCGGCGGGCGCATGGATGGCGCTGTTCTCCGACGGGTCGGCTCTGGGCACGGTCGGCGGCGGCAGCGTCGAGAACATCGCGATGGCCGATGCGCGCGGCCTGCTCGATGCCGGGCAGAGCTGCCTGGTCCGCTACACGATCGGCGGAAAGAAGAGCGATACCGGCATGATCTGCGGGGGAGCGGTCACGCTGTGCCACGTGCTGGTCGATGCGTCTTTGCGCGACGTCCTCGTTCAGGAGCGACGCATCCTGGCCGAGCGCGGCGAGGGCGTGCTCTCATTCGACCTTTCGGTGTTCGGCGAGGGGGCGGCAGACTCCACGGAGCACGGCGAGGGGTCCAAACGCGCCGTCGCGGGTTCGGTCCCGGCGTCCATCGTGTTCCCGGAGCGCCAGGCCGACATCAAGGCGGGGATCTCCTGCGAGCGCTACCTCGAACCCGTCAGCCCCGAGGGCTACACCTACATCTTCGGCTGCGGCCACGTGGGCCGCGCGCTCGCCTCGACGCTCGCGGCGACCGGCTTTGCCGTCGTCGCCTGCGACGATCGGCCCGAGATGCTCGAGGAGGGCCTCATGCCCGCGACGGTCGAGCGCCGCCTGGTCGATTACGGCAGCATCGGGGACTTCTGCTCCATCGGGCCGCGCGACTTCGTCGTCTGCGCGACGTCCGGCCACAAGAGCGACCGCGAGGTCGTGGTGCAGGCGCTGGCGTGCCACCCGACGTACCTAGGGTGCCTCGGCAGCGCCAAGAAGACCGCGTTCGTGCGCGCCCAGCTCGCCGAGGCGGGCTTTTCCGACGAGGAGGTCGCACAGGTGCATATGCCCGTCGGTCTGCCCATTCAGGCCGAGACGCCTGAGGAGATCGCGGTGAGCATCGCCGCCGAGATGATCCTGCATCGCCGCACGGTGCTGCTGCCGCGCATCCATTAGGGGGCGTCGGACGGCGTTTAGGGAACCACCGGTCAATTCATTCCGCACCGGTCGGCCCCGTGGCGGGCGCCTGCCGCGAAAGCAATTGACCGGTGGTTCCCTAGGAAAACATCTCCAAACACGGGGGCGCCCGCGACGAATCGCGGGCGCCCCCGTGCTGTATTTCGGATGCGTGCCGAACCGCGGGAAGGCGCTACGCCTGCAGGACGCCCGCATCCACGGCGTTTTTCATGAGGGCGGCCATCTCGGCGCGCGTGGCACCGCGCGCACCCTCGAGCGTGCGGGCCCCGTCGTGCTCCACGCCGTTGATGATGCCCTGCTGGATGGCCCAGGCGACGGCGGGCCGCGCCCAATCCGAGATGCTTTCGGCGTCGGCGAACTCGTTGAGCACGGTCTCGTCGACATGCGCCAGGTCGGCGCCCGTGGCCTTGGCGATTACGGAGCAGAACTGCTCGCGGGTGAGCGCCTCGCCCACGCCGAACAGGTTCGTGCCCTCGTAGCCGGTCATGACGCCGTGCGCCACCGTCCAGTTCACGGCGTCGGTATACCACTCGTCCGCGACGTCGGCCAGTCCGGAGTCCGGCGCGCCCGGCTCGCCGCCCAGATAGTTGTAGAGCACCGCGGCGGCCTGCTCGCGCGCGAGCGGGTCGTCCACGCCGAAAGTGCCGTCATCGTAACCGTGGAAGACGCCGTTTTCGGCCGCCCAGACCACGGCCTCGTAATACCATGCGGTCGGGTCCGCGTCGGGGAAGACGCGCTCGGTGTAGGTGATCGTTCCGGTGAGGTCGTCTACCTGCTGCTCCCAGGAGGCGTCGGCGACCAGCGCGCGCAGCGCCTGCTCGCAGCTGCCCCATTCCTGCGCGAGCCGCATGGTCGCGAAGGCTGGGTACTCGTCGGTGGCACCGGGCAGATAGCTGTTCATGGCGACGGTGTAGGTGGCATCCGGATCGAACGCGCTGCCGTCCGCCATCTCGATGGATACGATGCGCTCGCCTTCCGCGGCGTCCCAGTCGATCTCCATCGTGGCGCCGCCCACCACCAGCACGCTGCCGGAGTTGCTCGGCCAGCTGTACTGCATGGGGTCTTCGCCCGACTCGAGCGCCTCGATCTGCGCGGCCAGGACGTCGCGGCAGGCCTTGGAGATGGACAGGGAGTGCTCGATGGTCGCGAGGATGTCCGCGCCGGTCAGCTCATAGGTTGCCAGCGTGTTCCCATAGGGCGAGATCGAGATGAGGTCGCCTGCGGTGACGTCGCCCGCCGGCACGCCCCCGCGAATGCCGCCGGCGTTCTCGAAGGCGAGGTCGGCGCCCGTAAGCGCCAGATACGAACCGGTTACCACGTGGCCGATGGGCATGTCCTCGGTGCGGATGCGCTCCCAGCCGCCCGGCAGCTCGGTGGTGGAGTAGGCGTACTCGGTGCTGCTCGTGCCCACGACCTCGTCGAGGATCTCGGCGTTGCGGGCGGCGAGCTCGTCGGTAAGGGCCTCGACGCCCTCGTCGGCGAGGGCGTACTGGCCCGCGGTGTCGATCTGCTCGCTTTCGCTGCCGGCGACCGACCAGGTGCCGTCGGCGTTTTCGGAAACGGCGAGGGCGAGCACGCCGATGGACCCGAAGTACTCGCCGGACGGGCTCGAGGGCTCCTCGACCACGGGGACCTCGCGGCCGTCCGCGGCGGTCACGACCTCGTCGATCAGAACGTGCTCGTGCCCGGCGACGACGGCATCGATGCTGCTCACGTGGGAGGCGAAGCCCTGCGGGTCGGTGCTGTGCGTCAGGCAGACGACGATGTCCGCACCGGCGGCGCGGGCGGCCTCGGCGGCGTCGACGGCGGCGTCGACGGGATCGGTGAACGCCAGGCCCTCGACGTTCGCCGCGGGCGTCGAGGTGTAGAACGACTCGTCGATGACGCCCACGATGCCGAGAGTCAGCTGCTCACCTGCGACCTCGAGGTCGACAAGCTGGTACTGCTGCTCGAAAAACGGCGCGCCGGTGTCCGCGTCCACCACGTTTGCCGCAAGCACCGCAAAGTCATGGTCGGCGTCGAGCTCCGCCAGGCGGTCGGCCCCGTAGCTCCAGTCGTGGTTGCCCGGCGTGGTGGCGGCTACGTTCGCGGCGTCAAGGAGCTCGGCGATGCTTGCGCCTTCGCTCACCGTGGCGAACGAGTCCCCGTGGAACGTGTCGCCCGCGTCCAGGACGACGGTGGACGACGCATCGGACATGAGGCCCGCGAGCACCGCGTATGCGTTGACCGGCGTGCCCTCCTCGTCATCCTCGTCGGCATAGTGCGTGAGCTCGTAATGGCCGTGCGTGTCGTTGACGTGCAGGATCTGGATGACGCCGGATGCGGTGCCGTCCGCCGCGAGCGCGCCCTGCGGCAGGCACGCGATGGCAAGCGCTGCGGCGCAGAGCGCCATGACGAGCCGTCGCGCCAACGGGATCCGTGCGCCGGCCCTCCAGGTGAGGTGTGCATCTCCCATAGGGAACCCTTTCTGCGTGCGCGCCGTGCGGCGCGCGGTGGGTACGTACACGCTCAATATATGGTGGACGGGGGAGAGGGGGGCAAGAATATTAGGCCGAGCGCTCGATTTCGTGTTCGAACGGCGCCCCCGCACCTCACGAATGCGCGCATGTCTCGCCCGGGGAGAGGCCGATCGCTTCGCGTTGCGCTCGCGCCTCCGCGCCGGGCGCCTGCGGGCTCGGGCTGCACCGGTATGGTTCACTTGCGCTTTCCTTGCTTCCGCATGTCTACGCCGTCGCAGTGCCGTTCGCGAGCGGGCGGCATGTTGGGCGGAGGCGTCGCCTTCTCCTCTAGGTGCTCTTGTCTGCTGCAGAGGGTTCTCCCGCGCGCCATGCGGCCTGCCCCTGCGTAAAAGGACGGGAACCGCGCCCGCTCTTATATAAATGCGCGGTCGATGTCGTGTACCATGTGCGGGTCCTCTTCGACGATCTGAAAGGGGTTGTCTTCATGGAGTATGTCGTCTTGTATCTGCTCGTGAACATCGCGGTCGGCGTCGCCGCGTGCTTCTACGGCAAGAAGCTGTTCTACCTCATGCTCGGCGCGCTCGTGTTCTTGGGCGTGCTGAATATCGGCCTGTCGTCGACCGACGGCTCATCGGTTTCGCTCGTGGTCGCCGTGGTGTTTGGCGTTGTGGCGGCCCTGCTGTCCAAGTTCGTCTATAAGGCGGGCGTTTTCCTGGTCGGCGCCGTGTCCGGTGCGGCTCTTGGTTTTGTGATCGGCATCTTGCTTCCCCAAGAGGCCAGCGCCTACCTGGGCGTGGTTATCGCCCTCGGCGCGCTGCTCGTGGGCCTTGCGGCGCTTCGCTGGTGCGACCTGTTCGTGCGCCTGGGCACCGCCTACGCCGGCTCGACGTTCGTGGTCTCCAACGTGCTCGCGGCGGTCTTGGCCTTTGGGAGCCTGGGCACACTCGCCGTTCCCGGGGACGCCATGGCCACGTTCACCGCGCTTTCCGATTACATCGGCGGGGAATTCTCCGCGGCGCACGGAACGTCCATCCTCATCGGCACGGTCGTGCTCACGATCGTCGGCGCGCTGGTCCAGAAACGGCAAGATTAGAGTCGCTGACGCGCTGATGTAGTGACTGATGCCCGCCCGCGCCGCAGGGCGCTTCCCGCGCGTCCCGCAGCGCCGTCCGAATCGAGAGTACGCTATAGGCACGCCGCCCCATCCACGGTACGGCATGGGCACGTTTTTCGCCCAAAAGTGTGCCTATGGCATACCGTCGACAGGGCGGCGTGCCTATAGCGTACTCTCGATGACTTGAAACGAACCCGTCTCCAACCAGCCCCGCATGAGCTGCATGGAGCGAATCGAAGTGCTGCGCAAGATCTATAACGAGGGCGTATTCCTTATGAAAGGCGCCGTGCACGTGGTTGCCGAGGAGATGGGCGTTTCGGTGCCGACCCTCTATAAGTACCTGCAAGCGGTGAAGAGATAGCGCCGTTGGGATGACGGCCGGTCATCCCAACGGAGGGCGCCAGGTAGAAACACCGCTCCAAACGTCTCGCCACATCGGGGTATCATTGCGGACGGACGCTATGAAAGGACGGACGCATGATCTACGATTTCACCTTAATCATCAACCGCCACGGACAGGATGCAATCGCCGTCGACGGCATCGGCATACCCGGTGGCGCTGCCCCCGCCGCGCCCCAGGACGGCTTCGACTTCATCCCCATGTGGGTCGCCGACATGAACTTTCCGGTGGTCCCCACCATCCAGGACGCCATCATCGAGCGCGTGAAGCAGCCGCACTTCGGGTACTTCACGCCCCGCGAGGAGTATTTCTCCAAGATCATCGAGTGGCAGAGCCGCCGCAACGACGTCGTCGGTCTCGAGCCCAAGCATATCGGCTACGAGAACGGCGTGCTGGGCGGCGTCATCTCCACGCTCAACGCCTTCGCGGCGCCCGGCGACGAGGTGCTCGTTCACAGCCCGACCTATATCGGCTTCACCAACTCGCTCACCAATGCGGGCTTTCGCATCGTCCATTCGCCGCTCAAGCTCGATGACGACGGCGTCTGGCGCATGGATTTCGAGGATATGGAGCGCGTGCTGTCCGAGCGCACCATCCACGCCGCCATCTTCTGCTCGCCGCACAATCCCACGGGTCGCGTGTGGGAGCGCGAGGAGATCGAGCGCGCCATGGAGATCTACGCCAAGCACGACTGCGTGGTGATCTCGGACGAGATCTGGTCCGACATCATCCTGCCCGGCCACAAGCACGTCCCGACCCAGTCGGTGTCCGAGGACGCCCGCAATCGCACCGTGGCCCTCTACGCCCCCTCCAAGACCTTCAACCTGGCCGGCCTCGTGGGCAGCTACCACATCATCTACAGCGACTATTTGCGCGACCGCGTGCTGGCTCAGTCATCCAAGCCGCACTACAACGAGATGAACGTGCTCTCCATGCACGCGCTGCTCGGTGCCTATGAGCCCGAGGGCTACGCGTGGGTCGACGAGCTGCGCGAGGTCATCGCGGGCAACGTGGACTGGGCATGCGACTACATCGCCGCACATTTCGACGGCGTGCGCGTGTCCAAGCCCCAGGGCACCTACATGCTCTTTCTGGATTGCACCGAGTGGTGCGAGCGCTGCGGCCAAGACATCGACTGGGTTCTGAACGCCGGCTGGCGCGTGGGCGTGGGCTGGCAGGACGGCCGCCCCTTCCACGGCCCGTGCCACATTCGCGTGAACCTCGCACTGCCGCTCGCCCGCGTGAAGGAAGCGTTCGAGCGCCTGGACCGGTACGTGTTCAACGCGTAAGGGGAGGCGCCGATCGGCCCCGCCGTCCGCCTTGTGAACATGCGCTCAAACACGAAAGCAGGGGGTCGATGACACAAACTGGGCAGAATAGCACGCTAAGGGAGGTCAACATAGGCTCTTAGCGTGCCAAATTGCCCAGTTTGTGTCATTGACCCCTGCTGTGCCCTTCTCGACGGAACGAAGCGGCGGAACGAAGCGGATGAACGAAGCGACAGAAGCAGGCAGCCCCGCAACGGCGCGCGCAACGGCGAATGAGGCCGAGGGACGAGCGGGGCGTCCACGCTGCAATTGTGGATTTCCGCAGCACACAAGCTTTTACTGGCAATCTCGGGCGCATGCGCGTATCATACCGACTCGTATTGCCCGGCTCCTGCCGGTTTTTCGTTGTGCCGGTACGCCATAACCGACACGATCGCGGCAGGAGGCACGAGGACAGCAACGCGCGAGGTCGAGCATACCGGCCATCGAAGCGCTGCGCACCGCCCCGTGCTTAAAACCCCAAAGGAGTTGACATGGCAGAGGAGAAGTACGTTCCGCGTCTGAAGGCCAAGTACCTCAACGAGGTCAAGAAGCAGATGCAGGACAAGTTCCAGTACGAGAACGTCATGATGATCCCGAAGTTCGAGAAGATCGTCGTGAACATGGGCGTCGGCGAGGCCGCGACCGATTCCAAGGCCATCGAGGGTGCCGTCCGCGACCTGCGCGTCATCACCGGCCAGCAGCCCATGGTGACCCGTGCCCGCAAGTCCATCGCCTCGTTCCACCTGCGTGCCGGCATGCCGATCGGCGCCAAGGTCACCCTGCGCGGCGACCGCATGTGGGAGTTCTTCGACCGCCTGACTTCGGTGGCCATCCCCCGTATCCGCGACTTCCGCGGCATCTCCCCCAAGAGCTTCGACGGCCGTGGTAACTTCTCCATGGGCGTCACCGAGCAGCTCATCTTCCCCGAGGTCGACTTCGACTCCGTCGATCGCACCCGTGGTATGGATATCACCATCGTGACGACCGCGAAGACCGACGAAGAGGCCAAGGCCCTTCTGGACGCCTTCGGGTTCCCGTTCAAGAAATAGGTTCATCTGCTCCGACAACGCGGGCGGCAGGCAATCCGGCCTGCCGCCCGCGCGGAGCGAACAATACTCAGTAGTGAGGAGGAAATAAGTGGCTAAGACATCGATGATCGTCAAGTGCAACCGCAAGCAGAAGTTCTCGACGCGCGAGTACACCCGCTGCCAGCGCTGCGGCCGTCCGCATTCGGTCTACCGCAAGTTCGGGCTGTGCCGTGTCTGCTTCCGCGAGCTTGCGCTCAAGGGCGAACTTCCCGGCATCAAGAAGGCCAGCTGGTAAGTCACTGCCAGCGCACGCGGATGCGTCCGCGTTGCACGGAAGATCGTGTCAAAGGGCTTGCCCGCTACGGGTGGGCGAGAACCGGTGGCACAGGTTCATCAAGAACGAAGGAGAATCTGCATGAACGTCACAGACCCGATCGCAGATATGCTTACGCGCATTCGTAACGCGAATTCTGCGAACAAGGCCGAGGTCTCCATGCCGAGCAGCAAGAAGCTCGTGGAGATCGCGCGCGTTATCTACGAGGAGGGCTACATCGAGAGCTACTCGGTCGAGGACACCGCTCCCCAGAAGACCCTCCACATCACCCTCAAGTACGGCCCCAAGAAGACCAAGGTTATCAACGGCATCAAGCGCATCTCCAAGCCTGGTCTGCGCAAGTACGCCGGTGTCGCCGAGCTGCCCCGCGTCCGCGGCGGCCTCGGTACGGCGATCATCTCCACCAGCCGCGGCGTTATGGCCGACCGCGACGCCCGTGCCACGGGTGTCGGCGGCGAGATCATCGCTTTCGTTTGGTAACGTACTCGGCGCGTAGAAGGAAAGGATACACCCGTGTCTCGTATCGGTAATAAGCCTGTCCAGATTCCCGCCGGAGTCGAAGTGGCAGTCAACGGCACCCATGTTGCCGTCAAGGGCCCCAAGGGCACCCTTGAGAATGATTTCTATAGCAAGCTGACCATCAGCGTCGAGGACAACGTACTGACCGTTTCCCGTCCCGACGACGAGCGTGAGACCCGCGCCATGCACGGCCTCACCCGCGCCCTGATCCACAACATGGTCGTGGGCGTCTCCGAGGGCTTCCAGAAGCAGCTCGAGCTCGCCGGCGTCGGTTACCGTGTTGCGCTCAAGGGCAACACCCTCGACCTCTCCCTCGGCTATTCCCACCCCGTGACCTACGACGCTCCCGAAGGCATCACCTTCGAGGTGCCCGACAACACGCACATCAACGTCAAGGGCATCAGCAAGCAGCAGGTCGGCCAGGTTGCCGCCGAGATCCGCTCCAAGCGTCCGCCCGAGCCCTACAAGGGCAAGGGTATCCACTACGTCGGCGAGCACATCCGTCGCAAGCTCGGTAAGGCCGCCAAGTAGTAAGCACCTGCGCATAACGGTTAAGACCATCACCCCGTCAGGTGTTGGCACGTTACTTCTAAGGAGTATTTCATGGATAAGCACAAGGCGAAGAGGGAAGGCCTCAAGCGCCGTCAGCGTCGCGTCCGCGGTAAGATCTTCGGCACCCCCGAGCGTCCTCGCCTGCGCGTGACCCGCACCAACGCGAACATTTACGCTCAGATCGTCGACGACACCAAGGGCCACACCCTCGTGTCCGCCTCGACGCTCGAGAAGGAGTTCGAGGGCATGCACACCTCGAACAAGGAGGCTGCCGAGAAGGTCGGCCAGCTCGTTGGCAAGCGCGCCATCGAGGCCGGCATCGAGGCTGTCACCTTCGACCGTGGCGGCCGTATCTATCACGGCCGTGTTAAGGCCCTCGCCGATGGCGCCCGCGCCGCCGGCCTGAAGTTCTAGGAGGTATGTAGCTATGGCTCGTAATCAAAAGCAGCAGCGCGAGGCCTCCGAGTTCGAGGAGCGCGTCGTCTTCATCAACCGTGTTTCCAAGACCGTCAAGGGCGGCCGTCGCATGTCGCTCGTGGCTCTGGTCGTCGTCGGCGACGGCAAGGGCAACGTCGGTCTGGGCATGGGCAAGTCCGCTGAGGTGCCTCTGGCCATCTCCAAGGCTTCGCTCGACGCCAAGAAGAACATGTTCCACGTGCCCGTGACCGAGGAGGGCACCATTCCTCACGAGGTCATCGGCCACTTCGGTGCCGGCCGCATCATCATCAAGCCCGCTGTCGAGGGTACCGGCGTTATCGCCGGTGGCGCCGTGCGCCCCCTCTTCGAGCTCGCCGGCATCAAGAACGTCCTGTCCAAGTCCCTGGGTACCGACAACGGCCTGAACATCATCAAGGCTGCTGCCGAGGGCCTCAAGGAGCTCTCCAGCCCTGAAGACGTCGCAGCCCGCCGCGGCCTCACCGTTTCCCAGCTGTTTGTCGGGAAGGAGAAGTAGGCATGGCTAAGACTATCAAGATTATGCAGGTCCGCAGCACCAACGGCTGCAAGGAGGACCAGAAGAGGACCGTCCGCTCCCTCGGTCTGCACCGCATCCGCGAGGTGCGCGAGATCGTCGACAACGAGAGCGTTCGCGGCATGATCTTCAAGGTTAAGCACCTTGTCGAGATTGTAGAGGAGTAAGCAATGCAGCTTCATGATCTTAAGCCCAACGCGGGCTCCACGCATAAGCGTAAGCGTGTCGGCCGCGGTAACTCTTCCGGTGGCGGCACCACCGCTGGTCGCGGTCAGAACGGCCAGGGTTCCCGCTCCGGCGGCACCAAGGGTGCCGGCTTCGAGGGTGGCCAGACCCCGCTCGCGATGCGTCTGCCGAAGCTCCCCGGCTTCAAGAACCCGCGTCGCATCGAGTACACCGCTGTGAACGTCTCCACCCTCGAGCTCAAGTTCGAGAACGACGCTGTCGTCGACGGTGCCGCCCTTAAGGCCGCCGGCATCATCAAGAAGGAGTTCGAGCCCGTCAAGGTGCTCGGCAACGGCGATCTGACGAAGAAGCTCACGGTCAAGGTCGACAAGGTCTCGGCTTCTGCCAAGGCCAAGATCGAGGCCGCTGGCGGAAAGGTCGAGCTGCCGTGCTAACTGGTCTTAAAAACGCATTCCGTATTAAGGAGCTGCGCGGCAAGATCACGTTCACCATCGCCATGCTCGTGCTGTACCGTCTCGGTGCGCACGTACCTGTGCCCGGCATCCCCGTCGCGGGGATGGCGGGCCTTTTCGGCCTGAACGGCGACAACACGGTCGCCGAGAGCGCCATGGCCCTGTTGAACCTCTTCTCCGGCGGCGCGCTCTCTTACGTTTCTGTCTTCTCGCTGGGCATCATGCCCTACATCACGAGCTCGATCATCCTCCAGATGCTTCAGAGCGTCGTCCCGAGCCTGCATGAGCTCGCGCGCGAGGGCGAGGTCGGCCAGACCAAGATCACCCAGTATTCGCGCTACCTCACACTGGCGCTTGCCATTCTGAACGGCATCGGCTACCTGTTCCTGTTCAAGAGCTTCGGCATCCAGTTCAACGGTGCCGGTGCGCCCGAGGTCATCTTCGACATCATGATCGTGGGCACGCTCGTGGCGGGTGCCATGCTCATCATGTGGATCGGCGAGCTCATCACCCAGCGCGGTATCGGCAACGGCATGAGCCTGATCATCTTCGCCAACATCATGGCGGGCCTGCCGCAGGCCGTGTTCGCGTCCGTCTCCGATGGCGGCACCGCGAACATCATCCTCACGCTGGTGATCGTGGTCGTGATCCTGTGCGTCATCCCGCTCATCGTCTTCGTCGAGCGCGGTCAGCGCCGCATCCCGGTCCAGTACGCCAAGCGCGTCGTCGGCCGTCGCATCATGGGTGGCCAGTCCACCTACCTGCCGATCAAGGTCAACACCGCGGGCGTCATCCCGATCATCTTCGCGAGCGCTCTTCTGTACTTCCCGGCCCAGCTCGCCGTGTTCTTCCCCGGCATCGACTGGATTCAGGCGGTCGCCGGCGCGCTGTCCTCGGGTTGGATCAACTGGGTGCTGAACGTGGTCCTCATCGTGTTCTTCGCGTACTTCTACACCTCCATGGTGTTCAATCCCGATGACACGGCCGAGAACCTCAAGCGCCAGGGCGGCTTCATCCCCGGCGTCCGTCCGGGCCGCGCCACCGCGAACTACATCAAGAACGCGCTCAACAAGATTACGCTTCCCTCCGCGGTCTTTCTGGCCATCATCGCCATCGTGCCCTCGATCGTGTTCTCCTTCACGGGCAACTCGCTCATCCAGGCATTCGGCGGCACCTCCATCCTCATCATGGTTGGTGTTGTGATGGACACGATTTCCAAGGTGGAGAGCCAGCTCAAGATGTACGATTACGACGGGTTCTTCAAATAAAGGGTTAGGAGACAACCATGAACATCGTGCTTTTGGGTGGTCCCGGTGCCGGTAAGGGCACGCTGGCCCAGCAGCTCGTCGCCGAGTACGGCGTCGCCCACATCTCCACGGGCGATCTTCTGCGCTCCGCCGTCAAGAGCGGCAGCGAGCTCGGCGTCCAGGCGAAGAAGTACATGGATGCCGGCGAGCTCGTTCCCGATCAGCTCGTCATCGATCTGGTCAAGGAGCGCCTTGCTGCCGACGACGCGCAGAAGGGCTTCATCCTCGACGGCTTTCCGCGCAACACGATGCAGGCCGTGACGCTCGACTCCGAGCTGTCCGCTCTCGGCCATGAGCTCGAGTGCGCGCTGCTCGTTGACGTTGCCGCCGATGTCATCATCTCCCGTCTGTCCTCTCGCCGCGCCTGCCGCGACTGCGGCTACACGGGCACCAAGGCCGACGAGGTCTGCCCCAAGTGCGGCGGCGAGATGTATCAGCGCGACGACGACAAGCCCGAGACGATCGCCAACCGTCTGGACGTGTATGAGAAGAACACGGCTCCGCTGGTTGAGTACTATCGCGGTCAGGGCAAGCTGAAGATCGTCGACGGCACCGGTGCCATCGACGACGTCTACGCCCGTGCGAAGGAAGTCCTCGGTCTATGATCAAAATCAAGTCTGCAGAAGAAATCGAGCAGATGAAGAAGGCTGGAGCGCTGTCTAAGATGGCGCTCCGCCGCGTTGGGGCCATGGTGCGCCCCGGCGTCTCCACATTCGAGCTCGATCAGCTCGCCGAGCAGATCATCCGCATGCACGGCGGCATCCCGGCCTTCAAGGGCTATGGCGGATTCCCCGGCACGATCTGCGCGAGCATCAACGATCAGGTCGTTCACGGCATCCCCAACCCGGATGTCATCTTGCGCGACGGCGACATCGTGTCCATCGACACGGGAGCCATCGTCGACGGCTGGGTGGGCGACAACGCGTGGACCTTCTATTGCGGAACGCCTTCCGAGGAGGTCCGCACGCTGTGCGAGATCACGCGCGACTGCCTGAAGGCCGGCATCGAGCAGGCCGTTCCGGGCAATCACCTGGGCGACATCGGGCATGCGGTCCAGACGCTTGCGGAGGATCACGGCTTCGGCGTGCTCCGCGACTACGTCGGCCACGGCGTGGGCCGCAACATGCACGAGGACCCCAACGTGCCGAACTACGGCAAGAAGGGTCGCGGCGTGAAGCTGGCAGCCGGTATGGTCATCGCGATCGAGCCGATGATCACGCTTGGCACTAATCACGTGACGACGGGTACCGATGGTTGGGTCGTCACGACGAACGACCATCTGCCCGCCGCCCACTATGAGAACACCATCGCGATCACCGACGACGGTCCGGTCATCCTGACGGTCGATGAGCGTGGACCTTGGTGTTCTATGCAGGGCGGGGTTATGTAGGACCCGTCCCTTGGGGCCCCTTTGCGGATCCCCCTTATACAGAATTTTGCGCTGCGGGCAGTCCTGGGCTCGCACGAAGGCGCCACTGGCGCCTTCGGCTCGTGCGGAACTTGCGCAAAACTCTGTATAAGGGGGATCCTGCTGTTAGGGAGTAGGGAAGCACATTAAACTTTGCTGGTTGCGTTGGCTGTTCGGGCACCTTCGGTGCCACTCACAGCCAACGGTGCGCGGGCGTTGCCCGCGCACTCCTCCATTCCAATTGGTGACTAGGGGAGTTGCAACCGGTACATTCGCTTGAGCGGCCCGGGAGGTGCGCTCGATGCGCACCTCCCGGGCTATCCAGCCCCCAAGCTGCGGCGAGTGACCTCGACGAGGTTAACGTAGGTCGTCTGTTCTGCCCTCGGTTCGCGTATGTTCCGCGCGAGCCGAAGGCAGAACAGACGACCGGTGGGCATGGAATTGTGGAGCCATTACGAAAATGACCACCCCGGAACGCTTTTTGTTATTATTCTCAGTTGCTGTCGTTTTCTAGAGAAAGTGATGCTGCGTTGAAGAAGGAAGATGCTATCGAACTCGAGGGTACGGTCACGGAGCCGCTGCCCAACGCCATGTTCCGCGTTGAACTCGAGAACGGTCATTCGGTGCTTTGCTCTATCTCGGGCAAGATCCGCATGAACTACATCCGCATTCTCCCGGGCGATAAGGTCGTCGTGGAGCTGTCTCCCTACGATCTCACCCGCGGCCGCATTACGTATCGCTACAAGTAGCGACCGCATCATACGGCAATCGCACGATCGCGAGGTTCGCTCAGCCTCTCGATCGCGTTTGCATGTATAGGCCAGCCTTCAGTTATTCACGCCTGCGGCTGGGCGAGTAGATACATTCCATTGTTTTGTAGTTTGAGCACTACCGAGAGGAAGAACGATGAAGGTACGTCCTTCGGTCAAGAAGATGTGCGATAAGTGCAAGATCATCCGACGCCACGGCAAGGTTCTTGTCATCTGCGAGAACCCCCGTCACAAGCAGCGTCAGGGCTAAGAGAGGAGACCAACGTTGGCCCGTATCAATGGTGTCGACCTTCCGCGCGAGAAGCGTGTTGAGATCGGTCTGACCTACATCTACGGCATCGGCCGCACCACCGCCACGAAGATTTGCAATGATTGCAACATCAACGTTGACACGCGCGTCCGCGACCTCACCGACGAGGAAGTCGACGCGATCCGTAAGTACATCGACGAGAATCAGATCATGGTCGAGGGCGACCTCCGCCGTGAGCGCAACCAGAACGTTAAGCGTCTGATGGACATCGGCTGCAACCGCGGCCTCCGTCACCGCAAGGGCCTCCCTGTTCGTGGTCAGCGCACCCACACCAACGCTCGCACCCGCAAGGGCCCGAAGCGTCAGATCGGTGCCAAGAAGAAGAAATAAGGGAGACTGACTACCAATGGCTACTGCTAAGAACAAGCGTAATGCTCAGGCCGGTCGTATCAAGCGCTCCGACCGTAAGAACATTTCCGTGGGTCAGGCCCACATCCGTTCCACGTTCAATAACACGATCGTGTCCATCACGGACGCCCAGGGCAATGTCATCGCCTGGAAGTCCGCTGGCACCGTCGGTTTCAAGGGTTCCCGTAAGTCCACGCCGTTTGCCGCCCAGATGGCTGCCGAGGCTTGCGCCAAGATCGCCATGGAGCACGGCATGCACAAGGTTGCCGTCTTCGTGAAGGGCCCCGGCTCCGGTCGTGAGACCGCCATCCGCTCCCTCCAGGCCGCCGGCCTCGAGGTTTCGAGCATCCAGGACAAGACTCCCATCCCGCACAACGGCTGCCGCCCCAAGAAGCGTCGCCGCGTGTAACTCCTGAAAGGATCGATAAACTATGGCAATCGATAGGACTCCGGTTCTCAAGCGCTGCCGTCAGCTCGGGATCGATCCCGCTGAGCTGGGCTACAGCGGCAAGGAATCCAAGCGTCAGCCCAAGCGTCGCCGCAAGGAATCCGAGTATGGTATGCAGCTTCGCGAGAAGCAGAAGGTCAAGTTCATCTACGGCGTGCTCGAGAAGCAGTTCCACGGCTACTTCGTCCGCGCCCGCAAGATGAACGGCATCACCGGCGAGAACCTCATGAAGATTCTCGAGACCCGTCTCGACAACGTGGTCTTCCGTCTGGGCTTCGCCCGCACTCGCAAGGAGGCGCGCCAGACCGTGCGTCACGGTCACTTCACCGTGAACGGCCGTCGCGTCGACATCCCGTCCTACCTCGTCAAGCCCGGCGACGTCATCGCCGTCGGCGAGAAGTATCGTGACCTCCTCCCCATCAAGGAGGCCCTCATCCAGTCTGAGCGTTTTGAGGTCCCCGGCTGGCTCGAGGTTGATATCGAGAAGCTGTCCGGCAACGTGCTGTCCTACCCGGCGCGCGAGCAGATCAGCGGCGACATCAACGAGCAGCTCATCGTCGAGCTCTACTCTAAGTAGTCCTTTTGGGCTGCTGAAGCTGGAGGTATTACATGTCAGAATTCATTAGGCCCCAGGTTCAGGTCGAGGAAATCAACGAGACGTCCGCCCGCGTGTCCGTCGAGCCGCTTGAGCGCGGTTACGGCGATACGCTGGGCAACTCGCTGCGCCGTGTTCTGCTCTCCTCTCTGGAGGGCGTCGCGGTCGAGGCTATCCAGATCGATGGTGCTCAGCACGAGTTCATGACCATCCCGAACATGGTCGAGGATGTCACGGACATCGTCCTGAACGTCAAGGGTCTGGTGTTCCGTTCGCTCGGTACCACGGACGAGGGTACCGCGACCATCTCGGTTGACGGCCCTTGCGAGGTCACCGGTGCGGATTTCTTCATCCCGTCCGAGTTTGAGCTCGTCAACCCCGACAAGCACATCGCCACCCTCAACGAGGGCGGCCATCTCACCATGAGCATGCGCATCGGCTACGGCCGCGGCTACGTGTCCTATGAGGGCAACAAGCGCGACAACGATCCCATCGGTGTCATCCATGTGGATTCGCTGTACTCGCCGGTCCGTCGCTGCGCCAAGCTCGTCGAGGCGTGCCGCGTCGGGCAGCACACGGACTACGACCGCCTGGTCCTCGAGATCGAGACCAACGGCGCGCTCTCGCCGCGTGAGGCCGTCGTCCAGGCTGCTAACATCATCAACCAGCACATGGCTGCCTTCATGAACCTCGCGGACGCCCCCGAGGCTGAGGAAGAGGTTTCGATCTTCGCCCCCGAGACCACCAGCGACAACGCTGAGCTCGACAAGCAGATCGAGGATCTCGACCTCTCGGTGCGCTCGTACAACTGCCTGAAGCGCGCGAGCATCCACTCCGTGCGTCAGCTTGTCGAGTTCTCCGAGAACGACCTGCTCAACATTCGCAACTTCGGCGTGAAGTCCATCGAGGAAGTCAAGGACAAGCTCGAGTCCATGGGCCTGAGCCTGAAGGCTTAACGCGCCGTCATCTGTACCAGAGGAGACCATACTCATGCGTCATAACAGGAAGAAGGGCCTGAAGCTCGGCACCGACGCGAGCCACACCAAGGCCATGAAGAAGAGCCTGGCCCAGGCGCTCTTCACCAACGACCGTATCAAGACCACCGTTCCGCGCGCCAAGGCGCTCCGTGGTTTTGCCGAGCCCATCATCACGTGGGCCAAGCGCGGCGACCTGCACTCCCGTCGTCTTGCTATCGCCAAGCTCGGCGACAAGCAGCTCGTCAAGGAGATCTTCGAGAAGGCCGCTCAGGGCATGTGGGCCGACCGCGACGGCGGTTACACCCGCATCATGCGCCTCGGCACCCGTAAGGGCGACAACGCCGAGATGTGCATCATCGAGCTCGTGACCGAGCCCTGCGTGAAGAAGGCCCCCAAGAAGGTCGCCACGCCGAAGCAGGCTCCCAAGAAGGTCGAGGAGGCTCCCGTCGAGGAGACCGCCGAGGCTGCCGAGACCGAGGCTGCTGCCGAGTAACTTCGGGTGCATTCTTGATATTGCATGAAAGGGCTCGTCGCGAGACGGGCCCTTTTTCGTTTGTATAGGATTGGGTTTCGCGGCGTCGCCGCATTGTCGATACGGGAGGAGGAACGCGCGTGATCGAGGTTCGCGGTGCTTGCGTGAGCTACCGGACGGATGAGCCGCCCGCCGTCGCTGACGTGACCTTGGATTTCGAGCCCGGGCGCGTGGTATCGCTTGTCGGCGCCAACGGCTCGGGAAAGTCGACGCTGGCTTCGCTTCTGTGCGCGATGCGCCTGTGCGATGGCGGTGCGGTGAGGGTCGACGGCATCGATCCCGCCGATGGCGCCAGCGCGCGTCGCGAGGTGCGCAGGCGCGTGGGTCTGGTGCGCCAGCATCCCACAGAGCAGCTCGTCTCTACCGTCGTGTTCGATGAGGTCGCGTTCGGCCCCCGCAACCTGGGCCTGGCGCCCGACGAGGTGCGCCGCCGCGTGACCTCGGCGCTCGCGCGCGTGGGGCTCGACGGATACGACATGCGTGACACCTCGTCGCTGTCCGGCGGCCAGCAGCAGCTGCTCGCCATAGCCGGCGTGCTTGCCATGGAGCCTTCCTATCTCGTGCTCGACGAGGCGTCCTCCATGCTCGATTCGTCCGCACGCCCCGCCCATCGCGCGCTTGTGGGGCGCCTGGCGTACGAGATGGGGGTCGGGGTCGTCCAGGTGACCCACGATCCGCTCGAGGTGCTCGCGTCCGATCGCGTCGTGATCATGGATCGCGGCAGCGTCGCTTTCGACGGCGCTCCTTTGGACTTGCTCATGGGGCAGTCCGCCTTGTGGGATGCGACCGTGCTCCCGAGCGCGTCTGTAGAGGCGCTGAGACGCGTCTGCGCGCTTGGTTTTGACGGTTGCCCTTCTGCTACCCCGGAGGCCGCCGCAGCGTGGCTTGTGCGCGGGCTCGCGGCGGGACGTGTGTCTGCCGACGACGTTCGGGGGACGCTCGATGCGCTTGCAGGCGCGCTTCCGCGTGCCCTGTCCGCTGGCTCGGGCGCCGATGCGGGTCTCTTGCTGTCGCACGTTTGCTATGGATACGATGGGGCGTCTTACGTCCTGCGCGACATCGAGCTTGCGGTGGCGCCCGGAGAGGTCCTGCTTGTGGCGGGCCGGTCCGGATCGGGAAAGTCGACGCTGGCATCGGTCGCGGCGGGCCTGTTCGAGCCGGATGCGGGCACGGTCTCCGTGCGCGGACGGGCCCCTCGGCCCGGGGACGCAGGCATCGCCTTCCAGCGGCCCGAGGACCAGCTCTTCTGCGAGAGCGTTCGCGACGAGCTCGCCTTCGCTCCGCGCAACATGGGGGCGGACGAGCCCGAGGTCGCCCGCCGTATCGAGCATGCGGCGAGGATGGTCGGTCTCGATGAGGCGCTGTTCGATTGGTATCCGTTCGACCTCTCGGGCGGGCAGGCGCGGCGCGTGGCCATCGCGTCGGTTCTGGCGCTCGATGCCGCAGCCTACCTGTTTGACGAGCCCACGGCGGGTCTCGACGCGGCGGGGCGCTCCCAGATGCATGCGCTGGCGCGCGCCTGCGCGGATGACGGCCGCGCCGTCATCGTGATCAGCCACGACCTCGAGGAGTGGATGACCGAGGTCGATCGCGTGGCGCTTCTGAGCGATGGGCGCATCGCATGGATGGGGACTCCCGGGGAGCTTTCGCGTGATCGGGGCGCCTTCGAGGCGGCATCGATGGAGCCCCCGCTCAACATCGCGCTCGCCCGGCTTCTTGAAGATGCGCTGCGGGGAGGTGAGCGATGATGAAAAAGCCCCTTTCGCCGCTCGGCTCGTTCGTGGCCCGCGATACGCCGGTCGCGCGCATCGACGCGCGCGTCAAGATCGTCTTGCTGCTCGCGCTGACCGTGGCCGTGTTCGCCACGGGGGCGTCGCCGGTGTTCGCCCTGTGGGCGGTGCTGCTCGCCGCAGCCGTGCGGCTTGCGCGCATGGACGTTGCCGCGCACCTGAGGGCGCTCAAACCGGTCGCCTTCATCTTGGCGTTCACGCTGCTGGCGAATGCGGTGGCGCTCGACGGCCACGGCGACATCGCCCTGTGGGGCGGCTTCGGGCTGGACACGGCGGGCGCCCTGCGCGGCTTTCTCGCCATCGCGCGCATCGCGCTGCTGCTGGGGTTCTCGCTCGTGGTCTCGGCCTCCTCGACGCCGCCTCAGCTGGCCGACGCCAGCGTGAGCTTGCTGGCGCCCCTGGGGCGGCTGGGGGTTCCCGTGTCCGATGTGGGCCTCATGCTCTCGCTGGCGCTGCGCTTCATCCCCATCGTGTCCGAGGAGTTCTTTCGCGTGCAGCTCGCGCAGCGCTCGCGCGGCGTCGACTTTTCGGGCGGAAGCATCCTGCATCGGATACGGGCGTGGGCGTCGGTGCTCACGCCGCTGGTCGTGAGCCTCTTTCGGCGCGCCGACCGGCTGGGCGAGTCCATGTGCGCCCGATGCTATGCTGAAGGGGGCCAGATCAGCGTGGAGATGCCGCCGGTGCCGGTTCGCGACCGCCTGGTGCTTGTCTGCGGCCTTGCCGTCTGCGCGCTGATACCGACTTTGGCGTGGCTGCTGTAGGGGAGGGGCCGCAGCGGCGCCCATGGCCCGCCGGGCCCTCGACAATATGACCGATATTCACGATACGCGGGGAGGCCGCATGGAACCGATGGATACCGCCGAAGATCTGCGCGCAGGCACGCTCGTGTTGCGCCTGGGATACGACGGAAGCGCCTATTCGGGGTTCGCCGAGCAGATTGAGCAGAAGACCGTGGCAGGGGAGGTCCGTCGCGCGCTCGAGACGTTCCTGCGCCGCGAGATCGACCTGACCTGCGCGGGCCGCACCGATGCCGGCGTGCACGCGATCGGCCAATACGTCAGCGTTCCCGTCGACGCCGCGGAGCTCGAGGTCACCCGAACGCGCTGGATGCGCGCGTTCGCGGCGCTGCTGCCGCACGACATCGCGGTGAGCGAGGTGTACCACGCGGCACCCGGCTTCTCGGCCCGTTTCGACGCCCGTGCGCGCACGTATACCTATCGCATCGCCACGGGGGACGCGCCGCCGCTGCTGACGCGCTCGGTCACCTGGTGGCACCGGTGGCCGCTCGACGTAGATGCCATGGACGACGCGGCTCAGCGCCTGGTGGGGGAGCGCGATTTCAAGAGCTTCTGCAAGACGGCGTCGGCGGTGGGCAAGCCCACGTGCCGCAACGTCATGGACGTCTCGTTTGCCCGCGAGACGAATCTGGGCGAGGAGTGCCTGGCGTTCACGATCAAGGGGAACGCGTTTCTGCATTCCATGGTGCGCACGATCGTGGGGACGCTCGTCGAGGTCGGCTGCCATCGGCGCGAGCCCGCGTGGATCGATGAGGTGCTCGCAGCCTGCGACCGCGCCGCCGCGGGCCCCACGGCTCCTGCGTGCGGACTGTGCTTCATGGGTGTCGACTACGACAAGGACGCCCTCGTCGTGTGCCCGTAAGGGGTGTTCGGCTATCGGGCCGGCCGCCGGTGCCCGTCCCCGATGGCCGGCCCTGCCTCCATGGATTGCCCCAAATTGCAGAAAGTGTGGCGGCGCGATGTGCGCCATTTGAAGCTTGGCCGTCCTGGCCGTCATGGCCTCTCGGCTCGCATTACGGGTGGTACCATGACCAAAAGATTGTTCTCCAGGAGGCTGACGTGGGTCATCGTGCATCCAGGCGTCCCAATGTATCCGTGGTTCTGGCGGCCAGCGATGGCGCCGATCATCTTGTGCGGGCCGTGGAGAGCGTTCTCAACCAGTCGTATTCCGACTTCGAGCTGCTGACGGTCGACTGCGCGTCGCATGACCGCACGGCCTCCATCCTTTCCAGTTTCCATGATCGAGATATCCGCGTCGAGGTCATCGAGCGCGATGATTCCGCGCTCGCCTCGGGTGTTGTCGAGGCGCTCGGCCGCGCACGCGGGGCCTACGTGATGTTCGTGCGCCCCGAGGACTGGCTCGCCCCCAATGCGCTAGGCAACCTGGTGGAATTCGCCGAGGAGCATCGCCTCGACATCGCGGCTCCCATGCGTTCCGATGACGTCTGGGACGCTCAGGACCGCTCCTCGAGCTCGCAGCCCCGTCGCGCCGCCTCCTGCGTGCTCGATGGTCGCGACGCGGCTCGCCATGGGATGTCGGACCTCTACGAACAGGGCCTGCTCTCCCAGGCGACCGGTCTTTTGATCGAGCGGATGCGCGCCGTCGATCACCGGCTCGCGCTTGCCACCGACGATGAGGGCCTCGGCTTCGTCATCGCCTGCCTTGAGGATGCCGAGCGCATCGGCGCCTGCGACACGGCGTGCTATCATCGCGTCGCGTTCGGCAAGAAGGGCCAGCGCACGTTCGACCCCGCCTTCATGTCCCGCTGCGCCAACGAGCACACCCAGATGATGGGGCTCGTGCGCCGCTGGGGTCTCGATTGCGACCCCGACGTCGTGGTTCCGCTCCATCGCCGGCATGTGCGCCGCCTGATCGAGTGCATCGACAACACGACGGTCGGAAAGAGCCGCGTGTCGTCCATCGAGCGCCTGGGCCGCGTGCAGGAGATGCTCAACGCGGAGGACGCGCGCGCCTCGCTGGCTGCGGTCAAGCCGGCAGCGAGCGATTTCGGCATCATGTACAAGCCGATGACGCAGGGCAATGCGGCGGCGTGCTGCATGGGTTCCCATCTGCGCGAATTCGCACGTCAATCGCATCTGCCGCTGTTCGCACAGCGCTGAGAGGCGCTGTGGCGCGCCTGTCTCATCGCCCTTATCGATATGCGTAAAATCAGGCTAAAGTCACGGAACTATGCATCAATACGCGTAATCTTGCCGTTATATGGAGTATTGAGTCATAACGGTTAATTCGCGCGCCGACCGTCTCTCATGGACGTGCATACGACTAGAGTTGTTATGCGAGAACATGAGTAGAGGGGACGGCTTCATGGCAAAAAAGCGCAACGGGCGTCAAGACGCGATCCGAGAGATCGTCCGCAACAAGGAGGTCAGGACGCAGCGCAACCTGGTCGAGGAACTGAAGAGCGCCGGGTACGAGTGCACGCAGGCGACGGTTTCGCGCGACATCGCTGATATGGGCTTGAGAAAGCTGCCCGAAGGCGTCTACGTGCTCGCTGAGGATCTGCATCTGCAGCGCATGGTGTCCGAGCTCGTCGTCGACGTGCTCCGCACCGGAAACCTGGTGCTCGTGAAGGCGCAACCGGGCACGGCGTCGGGTATCGCGGCGGCGATCGATGCGGCGGAGCTGCCCGACGTGCTGGGGTCTCTCGCCGGCAACGACACCATTCTGGTCATCGCGCAGACCGCTGAGGACGGCGAGCGGCTCGAAGGCATGATCTCCAAGCTGAGGAGCGTGCGCAAGTAGATGATGGTCGCAGCCTTCCATATCATCCTGTTCGCACTGCTCATCCTGCTTCCCGTGGCGCTCGTGGTGCTGCTCGTGTGCTACTACAGGCGCACGCACTGAGGGCGCGCTTCGGGGCCGATGACACAGCAGTGCGTCCGCGCTCCGGAAGCCTGGTCAGCAGGGAAAAACGTGTGCGGGATCGCTTCCTGCAGCTCAGGCATCCAGGCGTCCGTCATGGGATTGATCGCCGCGAGAGCAAACAATCGGCGTTTCTCTAGTCAAAAGAACGAAAAAGAGCGGGGCCCGACGAATCGCTTCGTCGGGCCCCGCTCGCGGTTCTAAGCCGTTGTCGAGGGCGTGGTCGGATTGGGATCCGGCTCGGGTTCAGGCTCGGGCTCGGGTTCCGGTTCGGGCTCCGGCTCCGGATCGGGGGTCGTCGGGCTCGGCGGCGTCGTCGGCGTCGTCGGCGTCGAGGGCGAGCCGGTGTTCGGCGTCGACGGGGACGACGGAGATGACGGGGATGACGGGGACGACGGCGAGGAGGGCGACTCGGGGGAGTCGGCGGTCTCCGGCGTCTCGGGCGTCTCTGCGGTCTCCGGAGTCTCGGCGGTCTCGGCCGTCTCGGTGGTATCGGTGCCGCTGACGTTGCCGCCCACGAAGTCCCAAGAGCTTGCGGGCTTGTAGTCGGGGGTGTCGCCGGTCGGGAACTCCTCGCGCGCAACGCCGGCAAGCGCGGTGTTCATGAAGGTGCGGAAGATCGGCAGCACGGTGTTGTAGGTGTGCAGCGACGAGGGCAGAGGCGAGTTGGACTGGGAGTTGCCGATCCACACGGCCACGGAGAGCTGCGGGGTGTAGCCGACGAACCACAGGTCGGTGGCCTGGGAAGACGTGCCGGCGGTACCGGTCTTGCCGGCAACGGGCTGGTTGATCTCGTACGGGTAGCCGGAGGCGCCGGAGCCCTCACCGACCATGACGCCCTCGAGAACGCCCGTCACGGCCTCGGCCTCGCCGGCGGTGAGGACCTCCTCGGGGCTGTCCTGGTGCTGGTAGAGGATCTCGCCGTCACGGTTCAGGATCTCGGTGACCGCCACCGAGTTGCGATGCTGGCCGCCGGCCGCATACGTGCCGAACGCTTCGGCCATCTCGAGCGTGGAGCAGCCGACGGAACCGCCGGTGAGCGTCATCGACGGCGCGTAGGAATCGAGCCCGGCCTCCTCGGTGTTGATGCCGAGCTGCTCGGCCATATCGATGATCTTGTCGTTGCCGATGGCGAGGGCGACCTGCACGTAGCCGGTGTTGGACGACACGGCCGTCGCGCGCGCCAGCGTGGAGACGCCGTAGGAGTAGCCGCCGTAGTTTTGCAGCGTGTAGTCGTCGGTGATCTTCATGGGCGAGCTGCAGTTGATGAGCGTGTCGGGGCTCATGCCCTCGTTGATCGCCGCGGCCAGCGTGATGCCCTTGAACGACGAGCCGGTGGAGCGGCGCAGCGTGGCGTAGTTGATGTGGTTCTCGTCGGCATAGTAGTCACGGCCGCCGACCATGGCCTTGATGTAGCCGGTCTTGGGGTCGATGACGGTCATGCCCACGTTGAGTTCGTCGACGCCCAGCTCGTTCACGTACTCGAGCGCGGCCTGCTCGGCCTGCTGCTGGATGGTCGGGTCGATGGTGGTCTTGATGGTAAGGCCGCCGGCGAAAAGCACGTCGGTCGCGAACTCCTCGGTGAGCATGCCGCGCACGTACTCGACGAAGTAGGGGTAGGCGTACATGCCGTTGTCGGGCTGCTCGGTCACGTTCAGCGCGAGCTGCTCGGCCGCGGCGGCGTCGGCCTCCTCCTGGGAGATGACCCCGTTTCGCACCATGCGCGACAAAACGATGTTGCGGCGCTGGATCGCGAGGTCCGGGTTCACGGTCGGGTCGTACTGCGAGGGCGCGTTGGGCAGGCCGATGAGCAGCGCCGCCTCGGCGAGGGTGAGGTCGGAGGCGTTCTTGGAGAAATAGGTCTGGGCGGCCGCCTGAATGCCGTAGGCGCCGTGGCCGAAGTAGATGGTGTTGAGGTACATGGTGAGGATCTCCTCCTTGGAGAAGATCTTTTCCATCTGCAGCGCGATCCACGCCTCGCGCACCTTGCGCTCGATGGTGTTGTCGAACTGCTCCTCGGACAGGATCGTGTTGCGCACGAGCTGCTGGGTGATGGTCGAGGCGCCCTCGGAGCCGCCGGTGAGCTGAACCACCACGGCGCGCATGATGCCGACGACGTCGACGCCGTGGTGCTGATAGAAGCGCTCGTCCTCGGTGGCGACGGTGCCCTGGAGCACGTAGTCGGAGATCTGGTCGTACTCGACGATGTCGCGGTTCTGCACGTACAGGCTCGCGATCTCGTTGCCGTTGGCGTCCAGGATGGACGTGGGCTCCGACACCATGTAGTTGTCCGCGTCGGTGTAGTCGGGAAGATCCGACAGCCACCTGGAGACGTTTCCGACCATGCCCACGCCGAACGCGACGCAGAAGATCAGGAAAAAGGCGAAGAAGGAGCCGAAGATGACGGGAAGCGTATGCGTCTTGGCGCGATGACGTGTTTGGCGCTCGCGAGGACCCATGTGATGACCTCCAACCGAAATGGCTTAGCATAGATGCCCATACATTACCGCAAGACCTTGGCGGGTGCTGTCGTGTATCCTGAGCGGTGTCAAATTCCAGACCGTTTGCATACTGCCTTAAGGCAGGCAGACGTGCTGCTTCAACCTGTTGTCGAAGGAGGGGCGAACGACGTGAGAAGACCCGTGCCCGAGCTGCTGGCCCCTGCGGGGTCGGCCGATGCGCTGTTCGCGGCGGTCGCCGCCGGCGCCGACGCCGTGTATACGGGGCTCGGCGCGCGAGTTCCGCCGGCGTGGCGCGACGCCTGATCGACGGCGGCGGCGTCAAGACCGACCAGCGGCCGGTCGCGTCCAAGTCCTACGCCGGCGACCCGGAGCTGCTGCAGCTGTCTCTTATACACATCTAGATGTGTATAAGAGACAGGTCGGGGTCGATGCGTATCGAATCGCCGAGGATCCCGGCTGGGAGGAGCTGCTGGGCAGCCTGACGGTCGTGCTCGACGAGCCGTGTCGCGTCTCGGACGAGCCCCGCGTGCGCGAGCTGTGCGCGCGGGCGCGGGCGGTGGTGTGCCGCAACCTGGGCGCCATCGAGCTTGCGCGCGAAAGCGGGGCCGCGTTCGAGGTCGCGGCGCCGGTGTCGGCGACCAACAGCGCGACGGTGCGCTGGCTGCTCGATCTCGGCGCCCGGCGCGTCTGGCTTCCCGACGAGCTTGCGGACGACCAGGTGCGCGCGCTCGTGGACGCGGCCCCCGCCGGCTCGTGCGGCGTGCGCGTCGCCGGCTCGCCCGAGCTCATGATCTGCGAGCACTGCCTGCTCACGGCCGAGGGGCCCTGCGACGGCGACCATGCCGCCTGCGCGCGTCGGTCCGCTGTGCGCTATCTCGTGGAGGCAGACGGCACCCGCCTGCCCGTCTCCGTGGACGTCTGGGGGCGCACGCGCATCTTCGATGCCTGCCCGCAAGATCGCCGGGGCCTGGCGCACGCGCTTGCCGCCCGCGGCCTCGGCGCCGTGTTCGTCGACACGGTCCCGGTTTCTGGATGGGTTGAAACGAACACGTCCCCAACCAACCCAGAAACCGTCACTTCGTCAAGAATGGGTTGAAACGAACGCGTCCCCAACCAACCCATCGCCCGGCTGAGTTACAGCGCATCGTGCATCCGGGGTGCCCAAACCGCTCGATTCCGCGCATTTTGACGGACCGGAACTGGCAAAATGCATCAACGTTTCCCTATGATTCTCGAATCGTGGTCAATTTACCCATCGAACCGGGAATCATGAGGCTCGAGGGGCGTTCTCGCGGCCTCTGATGTCCTTCTTCAAACTGATAAAGGAGACAAGATGGCCATAACGACAGACTCAACGAGGGGCGATTCCGTCCAGACGGGCGCCACGACCGCCCCTGCGCACTTCAAACGCCCCGAAACGCCCCGGTTCGATGGGCATATTGACCACGATTCCGAAATCATACCGTCCGACGCCTCGGGTTCGGCACCTCGCCTGGGATGGCGCGCCGTCTACCTGGCGTCGGCGGCGGCGCTGGTGGCCCTGCTCGTCGCCGCGCTCGTGCCGCTTCTTGCCATCTGCCCGTACAACCACAGCTTTGCCGACGACTGGCACTACGGTGTCGATGCGCATCTGGCGCTGCAGGCGGGCGGCAGCGTGATTGACGCGATCGACGCCGCGCTGCAGGAGGCGTGCGACACGTTTTTCTCCTGGCAGGGCACCTATTCGGCCATCGTGCTCATGGCCTTGCAGCCCGGCGTGTTCAGCGAGGCGCTCTACGGGCTCGGCGCGGTGGGGATCCTCGCCGCGCTCATGCTCTCGACGTGGTACTTCGCCTCGGTGCTCGTGCGCGACGTGCTCGACGCCGGCCGGCTGCCCCTGGTCGCGTTCGCAAGCCTCATCCTGTTGCTGCAGACGCAGCTGCTCCCGAGCCCCGTCGAGGGCATCTACTGGTACAACGCCGCGATCTACTACACGTTCTACCACGCCCTCATGCTCGTGATGGCGGGCCTCTCGGTGCGTCTGGTCCGCGGCCGCACGCGCAAGGGGCCGCTTTCCGGTCGGGGCTCTGCGGCGCGCGCGGTCGCGCTGGTGCTGCTTGCGTTCGTGGTCGCCGGCGGCAACTTCGTGACGGGCATCGTGTCGGCGCTCCTGCTCGGCGGGGCATGCGTCGCCGCGGTGCTCAAGGCGCGCGGGAGGCTCAAGTTCATCGTGCCGGCGTTCGTGGTGTTCGTCGCGGGCTTCGCGGTGTCCATGGCGGCACCCGGCAACGCGGCGCGCCAGGCGTCGCAGTTCGCCGGTGACAACCTCGGCGTCGTGCTCACGCTTGCCAACAGCGCTCTGTCCGGCATGGAGTACGTCGTGCTGTGGTCGAACGGTTACCTCGTCTGCGCGCTTGCGGTGGCCCTTCCCTTCATGGTGCTTGCCGCCAAGCGCTCGACCTGCTCGTTTGCGCACCCTCTGGCGGTCGCCGGCCTGTCGCTCGCGCTTCTCATGGCGAGCTTCACACCCACGTTCTACTCGATGGGCAACGTCGGGCCGGGGCGCGTCCAGAACATCCGCTACGACCTGTTCGTGATCCTCGTGTTCATCTGCGTCATGTGGGCGGTCGGCTGCATCGTCCGCCTGACCGAGGCGCGCGCGGCGGACGCGGGGGAGCGCGCGGCGTGGCCTCGCCTGTTCTCCAGTCCGCGGGCGTATGCGGCTTACGTGCTCGCCTGTCTGCTTCTCATCGTCGGCTCGGTCGGCGCGCTCGCGCTCGACAGCCGCCATGCCGACGACCTGACCTCGGTTTCCGCCTCCCGCTCGCTGCTTTCCGGAGAGGCCGCCGCCTACGACCGCGAGGTCTGGGAGCGCTACGCCATCATCGAGTCGAGCGACAGCGACGAGGTCGACGTGCCGTATTACACGATCGGCCCCAAGGCGCTCTTCATGGGCGACATCTACGACAACATGGACAACTACATGAACTATCGCCTGGCGCAATGGTTCGGCAAGAAGTCCATCCTCGCCTACCACAGCCAGCTGTGATGTCCGCTGCGCGTCGGGTGTGATAGGTTGACGTATTTGCGCCCCCGTTCGCGCAACTCCGCTACACTGAAACGGTTGCATGCGAATGAGCACCGCCTGAGGTGGCCGCCGGTTGCCGGGCGAGGGTGCTAGAGACTTAGGAGGACGCAGGTATGCTGCCAGTTGATGAGCAGATGCGCATCATCACCTCGGGCGCTGCACAGATTGTGCCCGAATCCGACCTCAGAAAGAAGCTCGAGCGCGGGGTGCCCTTGAACATCAAGCTCGGTGTCGACCCCACGAGCCCCGATCTGCACCTCGGCCACGCCGTCCCGCTGCGCAAGATGCGCCAGTTCCAGGACCTCGGCCACAAGGTGACCCTCATCATCGGCAACGGCACCGCCATGATCGGCGACCCGTCCGGCAAGAACACGACGCGCCCGCAGCTGACCCAGGAGCAGGTCGAGGCCAACGCCGCGACCTACGTCTCGCAGGCCATGAAGATCCTCGATCCCGAGAAGACGACCATCGTCCACAACGGCGACTGGATCCTGTCGCTCGACCTCAAGGGCATGCTCGAGCTGTGCTCCAAGTTCACGGTCGCGCGCATCCTCGAGCGCGACGACTTCACCAAGCGCTACCAGAGCCAGACGCCGATCGCCCTGCATGAGTTCCTCTACCCGGTCATGCAGGCCTTTGACTCGGTGAAGATCGACGCCGACGTCGAGATGGGCGGCACCGACCAGCTGTTCAACCTGCTCGCCGGCCGCGAGCTCATGGAGAAGATGGGCATGGAGCCCCAGGTGGCACTCACCATGCCGCTGCTCGAGGGCACCGACGGCGTGCGCAAGATGTCCAAGAGCTACGGCAACTACATCGGCCTGACCGACGAGCCGGCCGATATGTTCGGCAAGACGATGTCGATTCCCGACGAGATGATCGGCAAGTACTACCGCCTGGCGAGCTCGCTGTCGCCCGACGAGGTCGACAAGATCGAGGCCGCGCTGGCCGACGGTTCCGCCGACCCCTATGAGCTCAAGCGCGCGCTCGGCCGCGACCTGTGCGACACCTACCACGGTGCCGGCGCGGGCGAGGAGGCCGAGGCGGCGTTCGACCGCGTGTTCAAGCAGTCCCAGCTGCCCGAGGACATCGCCGAGATCCATGTCGACCTCGAGGTGAACGACGAGGGCAAGGTGTACCTGGCGGGCGTGCTGAAGGATGCCGGTCTGGCTCCTTCCGCCGGCGAGGCGCGCCGCCTGATCGACGGCGGCGGCGTCAAGATCGACCAGCAGCCGGTCGCGCCCAAGTCCTACAACGTCGACCCGGAGCTGCTGCACGTCGGCGTCGTGCTGCAGGTGGGCAAGCGCAAGTTCGCGCGCCTGGTGTAGGAGCGCGGCGGCGAGTCCGCCGACAAGTTGAACCCCTAGAGCGGGTGCCGAGAATCGCCTCGGCACCCGCTTTTTCATAACTAGCACAAGCATGCAAATTCAGGGACGTACCTCCCGCGTGCACTTTTGCAAATTCAGGGACGTACCTTCCGCATGCATTTTTGCAAATCGGGGACACCCCTTGGGTGTGAACGTTTGCATGGGCCGCTGTCAGTCCGTCGCGGATACGTCGGTTCCTGCGGGTCGGGGCAGCCCGGCCGGCGTCAACCCAACAGCGCGATGGAGGCGACGGGGCCCAGCAGCAAGAGGGCGAAGGGGACCAGGTACTTGCGGGGGTGGCGCCACAGATCGCTTTCGGCGGACCAGCCGCGCACGGGGCGGAAGCGCTCGAGCGCGGCGCTTGCGCAGGCGGCGGCACCCGCCATGAGGGCGGCGAGCACGGCAAAGCGCGCGTCGAGCCCGTGGGCCAGCGCCCATGAGGCAAGAAAGAGGCCGTCGGTGGCGAGAAAGACGCCGAAGAGCATGCCGGCGTAGGGGATGAAGAACATCCGGCCGGAATCGGGCAGCATGGCGAGCTCGTCCGAGAGATCGGGCTCGCCGGATGCGACCGTGCACAAGGGCGTGTTGATCGACAGGATCGCGAGGCCGATGGGGACGCCCATCACGGGCCCGATATCCCCGAGCAGCAAGGGGAGCGCCAGGGCCATCACGGCGAATCCCGCCGTGTTCGCCAGGATCGAGCCGCTGGACATCAGGCGGCGCGCGATGAGGACGCACGCGCTGCCCCGTGAGGAGCCCGGAGCGCTCGGTGCGAACGCGCGTCGCGTCCGGAGGGAGAATCCCCGCAGCGGCTGGCCGAAGGCGCCGCGGATGGCGGCGATGCCGAGAAAGGTGGCGCCGCCTACGACCGTGCCGATCCCGCACCCCGCGATGCACGTCTGCGCGGGGACGCCGAGCGCGGTCAGCGCGGCGGCGAGGGGGACGAGCTTGGTGAGCGCCCCGTGCGCCAGGGTGGCGACCGCGTATCCGGCGACGGCCTCATGCGGGGTGACGGGCAGGGCGCACACCGCCTCCATCTCGATGGCGGCGGCGCGGGAGCTCCAAGACGCGATCGCGTCGGCCGCCATGGCCACGGAGGTCGCGGCGAGCACGACCGCGGGGGCGATGTTAAACGTCGGGTTCAGGCTCTGCGCGGCCAGGTAGAGTGCAAGCGCCGCGACGAGCGGGCCGATGACCGCTTTCGGCCCTCGTCCGAAATACATCTGCATGAACGCCCTACAGCTCGTCATGGCCCAGCACGCTCCTAATCGATGCCGGCGAGATCTCCTCGCCGGAAAACGTCTTGCGTATGCGCCCGGCGCCGTCTGTGCGCTCGAGCACCAGCACGCGGTCGCAGGTGAGGCACACGCTCTCCAGCACGTGCGAGGAGAACAGCACGGACCCGTGCTCGCGGTAGTCCCGGATGAGGCGGTACAGGTATTCGGTGCTCTCGAAGTCCAACCCGTTCACGGGCTCGTCGAGGATGAGCAGGTCGGGGGAGAGCGCGAACGCGGCGATGAGCGACGCCTTCTTGCGGCTGCCGAGCGACAGCTCCCGCAGGGGCGTCTCCACGTAGCGTTCGAATCCGAAGCCCTGCACGATGCGGGAGCAGTCCGCAAGCGGCGTGCGGTAGGCGCGAAACACGAACGACAGGTACTCGAGGAAGGTGAAGTTGCCGAATGCCCGCTCATCGGAAAACACCATGATGCGGCGGCGCTTCACGGCGCGGTCCGTGAGGCCCACGCGTCGTCCGTCGAGGCAGGCCTCGTCATAGCGGCAGGTACCCAGCACGCCGGCGATCGCCTTGAACAGGGTCGTCTTGCCCGCTCCGTTCATGCCGATGACGCCGACCACCTCGCCGCGTGCGATCGAGAGCGCGACGTCCTCGATGACGGGGTCGGCCGTTCCGTACCACGCGGAGAGCCCGGAGATTCCGAACAGCTCGGAGGTCTCCATGACTAGCGCCCCTCGCGGTCGCGGCGGGCGGCGATGCGCGCGCCCTGGGCCATGATCGCGGACAGGGAGCCGCAGAGCAGAAGGCCCGAGACGTTCATGGTCGCCAGGCAGATGAGCGCGGCGATGCCCAAGATGATGGCGATGGCGATGCGGATATAGACGTGGCGGCTCATGGGATGCTCCTTTTGTCTGGTTCCTGCGGTGCATCCCGAGCATCGCAAAAGAGAGGGCCCCGTGCCTATTTGTCCGTGAATCGCAGGGTATTGTCCGCGAATTGCGGGCGGGGTTTCGTCCGTTCGAGGGGCGGGTGCGCTCGGCACGAAAGCAATTGGTCAGCGGTTCCCTAATCGCGCACGCCGTCGAAGCACATGGTCGCGATCGCGCAGAAGCTGTCGTCGGTGCTGGTGAGCGACAGGCTCCCATCGTAGCGGTCGAGCGTCGCCTCGACGCTTTTCAGACCCCAGCCGTGATGCTCCGCGTCCTCCTTGGTGGTCGCGATGCGGCCCTCGCCGTCCGCCTCGACCGGCCCTGTGGCCGTGTTCTCGACCTTGATGATCACCATGTTGTTCACGCGCCTTGCCGTCAGGCGGACGGTGCGCGCACGGCCCTCGGGAACCTGCGCGGCGGCTTCGATGGCGTTGTCCAGCAGGTTTGCCACCACCGTGCTGAGGTCCGCCGGTCGGATGCCGGTGTTGGGAGGCAGGCAGACGTCGAAATCCGCGGCGATGCCCAGCTCGGTGCAGCGCGCCTGCTTGAGGGCGAAAAGATGGTCGATGGCCGGATCGCCCGTCCATGCGGCGCTGCCGCCTGCGTCCTGCGGCCCCACGAGCGCGTCGATGTAGGCGCTCACGGCGGGCATGTCGCCTGCGCGCGCATAGCCCTTCAGGGTTGCCAGGTGGTTGCGAAAATCGTGGTAGAGGCGGGAATTCTGCTCATACGACTCGCGGAGCGTGCGGTAGTTGCGCTCGAGGAGCTCCGCTTGCGCCGCCGCGGCGTCTGCCAGGCGCTGCTGCTGGGCCGCATGGGCGTTGACGGCGTTTATCGGGTAGAGAAGGATGAGCGTGGCGCAGATCACGAGCCGGACGGGCGCTCCGGCATCGCCCGCCGCGTCCGCCTCGCCCATGGTCGCGACGGTGAGCGCGAGGCAGGCGACCGCCGTGAATCCCAAGCGCTTCAGGCCCGGGGTCGACAGCGGCGTCAGGCGGTCCGATTCGCCGGCGGGGTCTTCGCCGGACGCGCTGAGGGCGAGCGCGAGCGCCGACCCGATGACATGGGGCAGGACCGGGTCGAGATGGGAGAACGCGGCGGGGGCGGCTGCCGCCAAGGTATCGCCGCAGGTGAATGCGGTGGCCGCGGCGGCATAGGCGGCAAGGATCGACGCCTGGGCGCCGCGGCGGGAAAGCAGGATGAGCCCGACGGCGAGCGCGACGCTAAGCGCCGCCTCCCCCGAAAGGGGCAAAGGGCCGATGAGGTCCACGGCACCCGCTATCGCGCCCGCGACGGCGCCGAGGGCCGCGGCGATGAGCCGCTGGCGCCTGTCGGTTTCAAGCAGGGCGAGCGCGGCGGGAGCGGTCAGCGCGCCAAGCGCCGCGAGCAGCGCGACGTGCGCGACGAGGGGCGCGCTCATAGCTTCGACCCCCAAAAGACGGCGAGCGCACGCTTCGTCTCCTTGAGGCGCCCGCGGCTGATGGGCAGCTCGGTGCCGTCCAAAAGGAGGGCGGACTGCCCGCGTACGCGCTTGACCTTCGTGAGGTTCACCACGATGCCCCGGTCGATGAAGATGAACTCATCGGAATCGAGGGCGCAGACCAGCTCCTGCAGGCTCATGCGCACGCGCGATTCCGATCCCGCATGGTGGATGACGCAGTCTTTGCCGCTGCGGTCGATGTAGTCCATCGCGCGGTAGGCGATGCGCTCCATGCGGCCCGCGCGCTCGAATGCAAACGAACGGTCCGCGTCGACCGCGATGATGCGCAGGGCGTCGTCGAGCGCGCGCGGCAGGCGCTGATCGATGTCCGATTTGGGGACGTAGCGAAACACCGAAAGCTCGAAGGCGTCTATGGCGTATTCGGTGTGCGAGGTGATGAAGATGATCTTGGCATCGGGAAGATGGGGCTTGATCTGCGCGGCGAGGTCCATGCCGTCGACGTTCGGCATCTCGATGTCGAGAAGCAGCAGGTCGAAATGGGCCCCGTCCTCGATGATGTCATACAGGAGCGCGTCGCTGCGCGTATAGGGGACCACGTCGGCCTGGAGGTGGAGGCGCGCTGCGCTGGAGCGCGCCTGCTCGCTCGAGCGCTCCAGCGAGGGCTGCTCGTCATCGCAGACGGCGATCTCGATCATGTGGCTCACCTCCCAATGAGGCGGACGGTCGTGCTATAGCATAGCGCTGATTCGAGAGCGACGTGACGAACGCGCTGGGTGTTCGCGTGCGCGTTCGCTGCGAGGCGCCTCTCGCAGCGAACGCGCCCGATGCGCTGTTTGCGCGGGATGTGGCCCCTTTTGCGTCGCCTGGCGTGTGGGGCGGCTCTCACGGTAAGATGGAAATACGGTACGTGCTGTGAGAATGCAGCAGAAAGGGGCGCGCGGCATGTCATCTACGCAGTTGCAAGGCATCATCGACGCGGCGGAGGGGCGCGTGACGGCGGATACGCTGTTCACGAACGCCCGGATCGTGGACGTGTACGGCCATCGGGTCGTTTCCGGTCGGGTGGCGGTGAAGGGCGGGGTCATCGTGGGCGTGCTCTTCGATGGCCGTGACGACGATGCGCGCTACGACGCCGAGCGGGTCGTCGACTGCGAGGGGCGCTATCTCTGCCCGGGCCTTATCGACGGCCATCTGCATATCGAGTCGTCAAACATCCGTCCGGCGGAGTACGCGCGCATGGCGCTCGCCCGCGGCACGACGACCGCCATCGCCGACAGCCACGAGATCGCCAACGTGTGCGGCCTCGACGGCCTCGCGTTCATGATCGCCGACGCCCGCCGCGCTCCGCTCGACATCAAGTTCATGATGCCGTCTTGCGTGCCGGCGCTGCCTGACGAGCAGGCCGGCGCCGAGATCTCGGCGGCCGACATGGAGGCGTTTTTCGCAGAGCATCCGGGCGAGATCTTCGGTCTGGGCGAGATGATGAACATGCCGGGCGTGACGGGGGCGGATCCGGAGACCTGCGCGCGCATCGATGCCGCCCGCCACACGGTTACCGGCCTGACCGACGGGCACGCCCCCTTGGTTTCGGGCCTCGACCTGAACGCATACGCCGCGGCGGGCATCATCGCCGACCACGAGTGCACCCTGCCCGAGGAGGCGCTCGACAAGCTGTCGCGCGGCATGTACATCATGCTGCGCGAGGGCACGTGCAGCCATGACCTGGAGCAGCTCGCGCCGCTCCTGATCGAGGATCCCGCGCGCTCGCGGCGCTGCTGCTTCGCGACCGATGACCGCGCGCCCTCCGACGCGCTGGCGACCGGCATGATCGACAACGCCTGCCGCCTGGCGATCGAGCACGGCATCGATCCGGTGCGCGCCATCTCCATGGCGACCCTGTCGGCGGCCGAGTGCTTCGGTTTCGATCACGGGATGGGCGATGCGCGCGAGCGTCGCGGCGCGGTGGCGCCCGGCAAGCGCGCGGATTTGCTGCTGCTCGATGACCTGACGTTTGCCGAGGCCCCTGCCGCCGTGTACGCGGCGGGCGTGCTCGTCGCCGAGCACGGGCGCTTCGTGGGCGAGATCGCCCCGGCAAACGATGAGGTCCGTCGGCTTGCCGACGAGCTGCGCGGCTCGGTGCATCTGCCCGAGCTCTCGCTCGACGTGTTCTCCTATCCGTTCCGTCCGGGCGAGGCGGTCATCGACGTCATCCCGGGCAACGCCGTGACCGGGATCGCGCATCCCGAGTCGGCTGACGGGCTGCGCCGCATCGCGCTCATCGAGCGCCACGGGCGCGGCTGCTTTGCGCAAGAGGCCGGCGCGGACGGCGACGGGCCCGCGGGGTTGGGCCTTGTGGGCAAGCATATCGGGTGCGGATGGCTGCGCGGCTACACGATCACGGGCGGCGCCATCGCCTCGACGATCGGTCACGACTCGCACAACATCTGCGTGGTCGGCGACAATCCGGAGGACATGCTCGTCGCCGTGAGCAACGTGCACCAGGGCGGTCACGTTCTCGTTCGCGACGGCGAGGTCGTCGCCCGCATCGACCTGCCGCTCGGAGGGCTTATGAGCGAGGGGACCGCCGAGGAGGTCGCCCAGGACCACGAGCGCTTCATGGAGCAGGCGCGCGCTATGGGCATCGAGCCCCCGCTCGATCCCATCATGGGCGTGATCTTCCTGCCGCTGCCGGTCATCCCGACGCTGCGCATCCGGCCCGAGGGCATGTTCGACGTCACGACGTTCTCCTACGCGAGCTGACGTCGCGGGGGCGACATCGGTCGCATCAGCCTGCAGATCATGATTTCGGGCGGCCGCACGGCCGCCCGATTTGTTTGCGCGCGGAGTGCCCGCAGCCTGCTTGCGGCCTACAGGATGCGCACGCCGGCTTTCTCGCAGCGCATCTTCAGCTCGTCCGGCAGGTCCCCTTCGGTCACGATGACGTCGAGGTCGCTGATATCGCAGAACGTGAACGTCGATGTGCGGTCGACCTTGCTCGAGTCGAGCAGCATGATCCGCGTGTCGGCGCGCGCGATGGCGACCCGCTTGAGCTCGGCCTCCTCGTCGGAGCCGCAGGTGAACCCGGAGTCCGGGGTGTAGCCGGAGGCGCCGATGAACACCTGGTCGAAATGCATGCGCGAGACCTCGCGCACCGCTCGGCTCCCGTGCAGGCACATGTTGAAGCGGTTGAGCGCGCCTCCGGGGACGATCGTCTTGATGTAGCTGTACTTGCCGAGTTCCAGCACGTTGTAGATGCCGCAGGTGAACACCTGGAGCTGCACGTCGGGAAGGCTCGCGGCAAGCGCGGCGACCGTGCTGCCCGAGTCGAGGTAGACGTGCGTGTTCGCCGCGATGAGCCCCGCCGCCTTGCGGGCGATGGCGCCTTTTGCCGCGACGTTTCTGCTGCGGCGCAGGTCGATGAGGCCGTCCGCGCCGACCGCGGTCTCGATGGAGCGCACGCCGCCGTAGATGCGCACGAGGCGGTGCTCGGCGTCGAGCGCCTTGATGTCGTTGCGGATGGTCATCTCCGACACCTCGGGGAAGGCGTCCTTCAGCTGCGTGATGGTGGCGCTGCCCTGGTTGTTGACCAGGCGCACGATGGCCTCGCGGCGTTCGTTCATCATGGGCGTGTCCTTTCGGTTCTCATTGAAATTCTAAAAGACCTTCCGCACATTCGCCTCGTTTTTCAGAAAAGATTTTAGAAACTACAATTCAAGTTTGAGAAAGGTGCTATAAACACTTGCTACAGTCGCTAAACAGATATAAATTCTAAAGTGTCATACAGCTCTCAGCGATCAGAGGGGGACTGATTGTCATGCTCGAGCCGATGCGGGATCTGCTCATCGAGGCGAAGCGGGGCGGATATGCCGTCGCGGCGCCCAACGTGTACAACGAGGAGAGCGTCAAGGCGGCGTTTCGCGCGGCCGAGGAGCTCGACGCGCCCATCATCCTCGACGTGGGCTTTGCCATGGATATCGAGGTGACCGGCGAGATCGTGCGCTTCGTCGGGGCGCGCCACCCCAGGATCCCCTGGGCGCTCAACCTCGATCACGGCGGGCCGTTCGAGCACATCATGCGCGCCATCCGCGCGGGGTACAGCTCCGTTATGGTCGACCGCTCGACGCTTCCGTTCGAGGAGAACGTCGCCCAGACCGCGGAGGTCGTGCGTATCGCCCATGCCGTCGGCGTCTCGGTCGAGGCGGAACTCGGGCATGTCGGCGTGGGGGCGGAGTACGAGCAGACCCGCGACGCCGGCCTCACGCGCCCCGAGGAGGCATCGGCGTTCGTCGAGCGTACGGGCGTCGACTGCCTCGCGGTCGCCGTGGGCACGTCGCACGGCACCTACAAGGGCACGCCGCATCTCGAGTTCGACCTGCTCGAGACCCTGAGCGGCATGCTCGATATCCCACTCGTGCTGCACGGCGGCTCGGGCACCGGCGACGACAACCTGCGCCGCGCCGTGAAGACGGGCGTGCAGAAGGTGAACCTGTACACCGAGCTGGGCGAAGCGTGGTTCGATGCGCTCGAGCGCGAGCTCGCCGAGCGCGCGCAGGCGAGCGTCAAGAAGAAACCCGCCCAGGTCATGGAGGACAGCTGCCGTGACGGCTATCAGCAGAAGCTCATGCACTACATCAGGCTGTTCGATTCGGCCGGCAGGATCTGATACCGCCTTCGCAACCGTTGTGTGCCGCCGGGCGTGAGGTCGCGGCGGCAGAAAGGGGAGACCATGAAACCCATCGTCACCGAGACCCGCGCGGCCATCATCGCAGGCGTCCGCGACGCCCGGATCGTCACGCGCCGCCTGCGCGACCTCGCTCCGCATGACGTGCTCGTCAAGATCCTGTCGTGCAATCTGTGCACCTCGGAATTCGGCCTGTGGAGCGGCAAGCGGACAAACCGCCCGCTGCCCATGACGTTCGGCCATGAATGGGCGGGCGAGGTGCTCCAGGTCGGCGAGGCGGTGCGCGGCATCGAGCCCGGCGATTTCGTGGGCGGCTCGCACGAGTACGACCCCTATTCGGACGAGGCCCGCGCGGGCCGCACCTCGGAGGCGCCGGGCGTGAAGTCCTACGACACGCAGTGGGACGACGGTTACTTTGGACGCTACGAGGGCTGCGCCGAGTATGTCGTGCAGTCGCAGGAGTCCATCTACAAGTTCGCGCATCGCATCCCGGCTCCCGAGGCGGGCTTCTTGGAGCCGCTCGCGACGGTGATGAACGGCCTGCGCAAGATCGACCCGCACGAGGGCGAGACGATCGTCGTGATCGGCGCGGGCACCATGGGCGTGCTGAACGCGCTCGTGGCGGCGCGCAGCGGTGCGCGCGTCATCGTGACCGAGGTGAGTCCCGAGAAGGTCGGCGTGGCCGAGCGGCTCGGGCTCGAGGTGGTCGACGGCTCGGCGTGCGACGCCGTGGAGGAGGTCCGCCGCCGCACCGGCGGGCGCGGGGCCGACAGCGTCGTGATCGCCGTGGGCCTCACGCTCGCCGACCAGCAGGCCTTCGCCATGCTCAAGAAGTTCCACGGCAAGGTGCTCTTCTTCGCGGCGGGCTACCCCGCGCCCGAGGTCGGCGTCGATGTGAACAAGATCCATTACGGCAAGATGGAGCTCTACGGGACCCTCATGGCCGACTACGTCGACTTCAAGGAGTCGTGCCGGCTTCTGGGCGAGGGCATCATCGACGTGTCGACGCTCGTGAGCGCCCGCTACCCGTTCGACGACATCACGGCGGCCTTCGAGCACGCCGTGCAGCCCGGCGGCTACCGCACCGCCGTCATCATGGGGAAGGAGTGACAGATGGCCCATCAATTCACCGTGCCCGGCCGCATCGTGACGGGAGAGGGCGCGCTCGAGGCGTCGCTTGAGGTGCTGCGGTCGTTCGGCACGCGCGCCTTCGTGGTATGCGACCCGCTGATGGTATCGCTCGGCAATCTCGAGGTGCTGATAAGCGCGCTCGCCTCGGTCGGCATCTCGTGCGAGGCGTTCAGCGAGATCACCGGCGAGCCGACCGACGAGATGGTCGCGCGCGGGGTCGAGCGCGCCCGCGTCTGGCCGTGCGACATGTACATCGGGCTCGGCGGCGGCAGCCCCATCGACGCCATGAAGGCCATCGCCTGCATGGTCGCCCTCGACGCGGATGTCGACGACCAGATGGGCGCCGAGATCGCCTGCGACCGGCCGCCGCTCGTGGCGATTCCCACCACGGCGGGAACCGGGTCGGAGGTGACGCGGTTCACCATCATCAGCAACACGCGTGATGACGTGAAGATGCTGCTCGCCGGTTCCTCGGTCATGCCGGACGTCGCCATCGTGGACCCGCGCTTCACGCTCACGGCGCCGGCCGACGTCACCGCCAACGCGGGCGTGGACGCGCTGTGCCATGCGCTCGAGGCGGCGACGTCGAGAAGGATGCAGCCGATGAGCTACACCTTCTCGGTCTCCGCCATCAGGCGCATCTTCGCGAACCTGCCGGCGTGCTGGCGCGATGGGGCGAACGTGGGGGCGCGCGAGCAGATGGCCATCGCCGCGACGGAGGCGGGCATCGCCTTCTCGAACGCCAGCGTCACGATCGTGCACGGCATGAGCCGGCCCATCGGCGCGCTGTTCCATGTGCCGCACGGCCTGTCGAACGCCATGATCGTGCTCGAGTGCCTGCGCTTCGTGGTCGACGGGGCCTATCCGCAGTTCGCCGCCGTCGCGCGCGATGCCGGCGTGAGCCGCGCCGAGGACGATCGGGCGGCCGCCCTGGAGCTGCTCGACGCGCTGCAGGGCCTGCTCGAGGAGCTGCGGATCCCGACGCTGCGCGAGCACGGCATCGATGAAGCCGCGTTTCGGGCGCAGATCCCCAAGATGGCGGCCGACGCCATTGCGAGCGGCAGCCCCTCCAACACCATCAAGCCGCTTTGCGCGGCAGACCTCGAGGCCATCTACGATCGCCTTATCAGCGCATAGGCGCCCGTGGCGTCCTCGGCGCGAGCGCAGCCGGTCCGGCGCCGCTGCGCGCGCCACGCGCGTGTCATGGAGACGTAAAGGTATGGTCAGACAGCCCGGATCCCTGTTAGGTCCGGGCTGTTTTTGGGTAGGAAGCCCCACAGTGTGCAAAAAGATAGGAAATGAAGGGAATGCCCCTATGATCAAACTCATCGCATCCGATATGGACGGCACGCTGCTCGACGAGCGCAGCCAGGTGCCGCCCGAGACCTATGACCTCATCCGCGCGCTGCGCGAGAAGGGCGTGCGCTTCGCAGCCTCCTCGGGCCGTCGCTACGACCGCCTGTGCGAGTTCTTCGAGCCCGTGGTCGACCTGATGGATTTCGTCGCGTCCAACGGCGCGCAGGTGTATGCGGAAGGCGAGCTCGTCGACCGCGAGGTCTATTCGCACCTGGCCATAAAAAGGCTGGCGCGCACCGTCGGCATGTTCGACAACCTGCACCTGGCGCTGTTCGACCGCACGAAGTCCTACCTGCTCGACGACGAGGGCAAGTTCGTGCGCGAGGTCGACAAGGACCTTCCAAACGTCGAGCGGATCTGGGAGCTGCCGAGCGCCGAGGTCAACATCATCAAGGCGAGCGTGTTTTGCGACGACGGCGCGGTGATGGATTACGCGTACGTGCTGTCGCGCGAGCTGGGCGACGAGTTCGTGTTCGCGCCTTCGGGCAATGCGTGGATCGACGCCATGCAGGCGGGCGTGTCGAAGGCGACCGGCATCGCGCAGCTCATGGACCATTACGGCATCGCGCCCGAGGAGGTCATGGCCTTCGGCGACTCCATGAACGACTACGAGATCATCCGTCTCGTCGGATGCGGCTGCGCGATGGCGAACGGCCGCCCCGCTCTGCGCGCCGTGGCGGATCGCGTGGTCGGCTGCAACCGCGACCATGCCGTGCAGGCGGAGCTGCGCCGCGTGCTGGAGGAGCTGGACTAGAAAAGCGCCGACCGGCTCCTTTCGTGCCGGTCGGCCCCGTGCCGGGCGCCTGCGCGAAAGCAATCGATCGGCGTCTTCCTAGCTGAGGCCGAGGCGTTCGAGGATGACGCTGGCCACGCCGTCCTCGTCGTTGCTCGCGCAGCACATGTCCGCCGCCTCGCGCACCTCGGTCTCGGCGTTCGCGACGGCCACGCCGAGACCCGCAAGCTCGATCATGCTCATGTCGTTGAAGTTGTCGCCGAACGCGACGGCATCGGCAGCGCTCATGCCTAGCTGCTCGCACAGCCACGCCATCGACGCCGCCTTGGACGCGTCCTTGTCCATGACCTCGATGTTCATGGGGTAGGAGCGGGTCACGGTGATGTTGTCGACATGGCGGAGCGCCTCGACGATGGCGTCACGGTCGCTCGGGTCGTACCAGTACATGGCGAGGCGCTCGAGCGCGTCGACGCGCGCGATCGTCTGCTCGGGTTCCTCGTCGACCGGCGTGCGGTTCCAGCGCATGGATGCGAGCGTGCTCGGGTCCGGGACGAACTCCGCCATGCGGTCGTACAGGTCGCAGCGCAGGTAGCTGTGGCCGTCGGCGAAGATGTCGAACGTCACGTCGTGGTCGCGCGCGATGTCCCAGACCGCAAGGGCGCTCTCGGGCGCCAGGGGGACCAGGCGCAGCGCGGTGGCCGCGTCCGCAGTCTTGTTCTCGGGGTCGAGCCTGCTGACGACCGCTCCGTTCGAGCTGATGGCATAGTGCACCGCCGGGTGGCCGAGCACCTCGGGCGGAATGCCCACGAGCGCGCGCCCCGTGCAGGGGACGAACTCGATGCCGCGCGCGGCAAGCGCGTCGAGCGCTTCCAGGGAGCGTGCGCTCACGGCCTTGGTGCTCGTGAGGAACGTTCCATCCATGTCGGAAAACACAATCATGGCGTCTCTTTCGTAAGGCGCGCGGGGGCCGCGCGGACCTTTTGGCTCTACAGGCGGTACATGAAGTTGAAGACGTCCTCGCGCTGGACGGTCACGGTGACGCCCGAGAGCTCGCCGGCCTCGGTGAGCGCGCCCTGCAGCTCGTGGAAGTCGAGCTTGGAGGCGGAGATGTCGGCAAGCATGGTCATGGTGAAGATGTCGTCGAGGATGGACTGGGTGATGTCGCGGATGTCGACGTTCGCCTCGCCCAGGACGCGCGTGACGCCGGCGACGATGCCCGGACGGTTCTTGCCCAGCACGGTGATGACGATGCGGTTGGATGCGGTCTCGGCCATGGGGGACCCTTCTCTTATGCGGTGAATATGCGACCCCATTGTACCGATTGCCGGCAACGCGTGCGCGCACGGCGGGCAATGTGTGCGAGACATTGTGACGAAGCGTATGGGGGTGCTAGGTAGGATGATAGGTAGTCGAGCGATGGGAGGGGCCATGGAGACGGCCGGGATTTCATTGGCGCAGATTGTCCTGGGCGTGCTCGCGGTCGCGCTCGCCGCCGCGGGCGCAATCCTGCAGAGGGGGACGCGGGCATGCGTGCTCGCGAGCTTTGCCGCGGCGCTGGCCTCGGTTGCCCTGACGGTCGTGTACTTCAAGTGCGAGGCCGAGACGGGTGACCTCGCGGCGATTCTCGACACGGCCGATGCGTTCGTGCTCTGCTCGGTCGTGCTGGGCGTCATCGTCCTCGCTCTCGATGCGGCGGCGCTCGCGCGGGCGGGACGGCGGGGCTGACGTGCGGTCCGCGCGCCTGCATGCAGCGTTGCGTGTGCCTTTTGTGGCCATGATGCGGATGTGGTATTCTAGGCAGGCTGTTTTGTCTTGGTCGGAAACCAAGACACCCCTTATGTCCTGATTGGTAACCAGGACAACGAAGAAGAGGAGCCCTGCCATGAAGTCTGGAATCCATCCGGAGTACGTCGAGTGCACGGTGCGCTGCAGCTGCGGCAACACCTTCAAGACCCGCTCGACCAAGTCCGAGATCGTCGTCGAGCTCTGCAATGAGTGCCACCCGTTCTACACGGGCCAGCAGAAGTTCGTCGACACCGGCGGACGCGTTCAGCGCTTCGCCGACAAGTTCGGTGGCGCCGCCCAGGCCGCTCTCGAGCGCGAGGCCGCCAAGAAGGCCGCCCGTGCCAAGAAGGCCGAGGAGGAGCAGGCCAAGCGCGCTGCTGAGCGTGAGGCCAAGGCCGCTGCCAAGGCCAAGCGTGCCGCCGAGTTCGAGAAGAAGGCTGCCGCCGAGGCTGCCAAGGCCCCTGCTGAGGCTCCCGCCGAGGAGACCGCTGCCGAGGCCGAGGCCACTGAGGCCGCTGTCGAGTAGCATCTGCTGCACAAGCTTCGAGCTGAAAAGGGTCCCGCCAAGCGGGACCCTTTTTTGCAAATCGGGGACGTACCTTCCGCGTGCACAAGTGCACGCGGAAGGTACGTCCCCGATTTGCACTCCTATGGCTCGCGGTTCTCCTTTTGTTTGCGTTCCTTGGCGGTGAGCTCGTTCGCGTCGAGACGGAAGATGGCGACCCGCGCGAGCCCCTCCGGCGAAAACGATGCGGCGACGCCCGGGGCGGCGTGCTCCATGATGCGCTCGAGGGCGCACCGGCGCTCGGTCTCGTCCTCGACCGCGCGGACGGTGCCGTTTCCCATGATGCTTGCATAGGAACGCGAGTATGCGCAGCTGTAGTCGCCGACGATGTTGCCCCGGTCGCAGTCGAGCTCGAACGCGACGGGCACCCCGCGGTCCCCGCCCGCATAAAACGCGTCCGCCTTGCGGCCTTCGCGCGCGGAGTGCAGGTAGAAGCAGGGGAGCGCCTGATCGGCCTCCCACACATAGCCGAAGTTCACCGGGACGATGAACATCCCTTCCGCATCGACGACGCCGAGGCGCAACACCTGGCACGCCTCGATGATGGCGCGTATCTGCGCGGGGTCGGTGACGGCGCGTTTGCCGAGTCGCATGGGGCGCATGGTTCCTCCCTGGTTGTCGCGGAGCACGATTACTCCATGGTAGCGCTTCGTTGTTGGAGTGAGACGCTCCGAGTGCGGGATGGATCGCGCGGCCCCTTCGTGAAGGCGCCAGGGGGTCAATGACACAAACTGGGCAGTTTGGCACGCTAAAGGGGGCCAGCAGAAGCTGTTAGCGTGCCAAATTGCCCAGTTTGTGTCATTGACCCACCTTGGCTGACCTTTCCCGATACTACGTGGTCGCGCTATCGCGTGTTCGCAGCGTGGGTGTTCTGGGGAACGCGTCGAGCTCATGCCGCCGCTCGGCCGCCTTATTCGAAAGCAACTATAATGGAGGCTTGGTAATCCACACGACAAGGGGACATATGTCTGTTCGATTCCTTTCCCTGCGAGCGAGCCTCGCGGTTACCTGCGGCCTGATGCTCTGCGCGACCGGGGCCCTCGTGCCCGTTTCCGCGTTCGCCGCCGATGAGACGGCTCCGGCGATCGGCGCGCCCGCGCCCGCAGATGCGGAAGATGCCGCCGACGACCTGCCGGCAGGCGACGATTCCGCTGGCGACGCCGACGCGGAGCTGCCCGGCTCCGAAGACCCCGACACCGACGGTGGCTCCGATACGGCCGATCCCGAGAACCCTGACGCGCCGGGAGACGCGGATGATCCGGATGATCCCGAGGATCCGGATACGCCCGAGACCCCTGACAACCCCGATAACCCCGACCAGACCGGACCCGAGGCTCCTGCGGGAGGCACCGGCTGGTCGGTATGGGCGGGCGAGCGCTACTGGTACGACGACGGCGTCATGGCCCGCGACAAGCAGGTCTACGACCCCGGGAGCAACGCCTGGTACTGGTTCGACGCCGACGGTACGATGGCCCGCGACAAGGACGTCTACATCCCGGTGTCCAACGAGGACCGCTCCCGCGGCAAGTGGGTGCGCTACGACGGCGAGGGCCACATGGTCAAGGGGGAGGACTTCCGCTACGGCGGCTGGTATTACCTCGATCCGATAACCGGTGAGATGGCCAAAGGTTTTCGCTATATCGAGCAGAGCCAGAAGTGGGTGTTCTACGACTACACCACCGGAAAGATGCTCTACGGCGAGCAGGGTATCGACGGCAGCTGGTACTACCTCGACGAGGTGACGGGCGCGGTGACGTACGGCTGGCACTACCTCGCGTCCCAGAACAAGACCGTGTACTACTCGTGGCCCGCAGGAACCATGGTCCACGGGGATTGCCTGATCGGCCAGACCTGGTACCGCTTCGACCCCTATACCGGCGCGCTCGCTGGCGGCCAGCAGCGCCCCTCCACGACGATCCCCGCCGGGTTCGCGTCCGCGCTGCCCCTCGACACGCTGCTGAGCTCCGAGGGGGTGGACTCGGTGCGCATCCTCGGCGACAGCATCATGGCCGGCCTGGGGGCTCCCGGGTTCGTCCCGGGCTCCGAGAACCTCCTGTTCTCCCTCGACGGCGAGTCGTATTACGAGCCGTCCGCGTCGGTCGACTGCGCGGCGAACCGCCTGCGCTCGGCGCTTGCCGCCCGCGGCGCGACCATGGTGAACGCAAGCGTGAGCGGCAAGGGCAGCATGAACTTCTTCAACCGCTTGGGCGAGGACGCGCTGGGCGATGAGGACGCGGCCATCGTCATCTTGGGCACCAACGATCGCGGGGCGTACGACCGCACCGAGACGCTGGCGGATTTCCGCAGGTATGCCGAGGAGCTGCTCACGCGCGTGGCGGAGCGCTACCAGGGCCGCATGATCGTGCTGTCGAGCATGCCGGTCGTGCGCGAGACCTACAACTTCTCGCTCGCCGAGGTCTCGAGCACGCTGAGGTCGCTGTGCTCCGAGCACGGCTGGGCATTCGGATCGCTCTACGATGCGTACCGCTACGTCGCCTCTGCCGAGGGGTTGCCGCTGGAGGCCTTTTATACCGACGGCACGCATCCCAACCACCTGGGGCAGGAGGTCCTCTGGAGCGCCCTGAGCCAGGTGCTGAGGATATAGGGATGCGCCGACCGACCCGCTTCGCACGGCATGATGCCCCGCGAGGCGGGTCTCGGCGATTTTAGGGCGCGTCTCGCCCGGCGCCTTCGGTGCGCGGCGGATGCGCGGTATGCTTATCCCATTGTGTCGGCTATCGGGTATCGGTGCGGAGGTGCGGGTACATGGCGTCAAGCCTCTTCAGGGAAAAGAGCCTCAAGCGCATTTCTTCCCCAGAGCAGCTCAACGATTACATCAAGGTGTCCCAGCCGAGCGTATGGATCGCCTTGGCCGCCGCCGCGGCCTTTGTCGTGGCGGTGTTCATCTGGTCCGTTGCGGGCACGGTGCCCACGAGGGTGGAGGCCGTGGCCGTGGAGGACGGCGGCGGGCTCACATGCTACCTGTCGACCGAGGACGCCGCGGACGTGGCCCCCGGCATGACGGTGGAGCTCTCGACCGGCGAGCACGGCGCCGTCACCGCGGTGGACGACCTGCCGCTTTCCGTCGAGGAGGTCTCGCAGAGCCTGACGAGCGACTACGCCCGCGACAGCGTGGTCACGTCCGACTGGAGCATCCCGGTTCAGATCGATGTCGACGGGGCGCTCGAGCCAGGGCACCTCTACCAGGTCTACATTACGACGGGCTCGGTGAGCCCCATATCGTTTTTGCTGAGCAGCTAGGGGAGGGCCATGGCGAACACGATCGCGCGCGTGCCCATCATCATGCAGATGGAAGCGCTCGAATGCGGCGCCGCCAGCCTGGCCATGGTGCTCGCATACTACAGGAAATGGGTCCCGCTCGAGCAGGTGAGGCTCGACTGCGGCGTCTCGCGCGACGGCTCGAACGCCGCGAACCTGCTCAAGGCCGCGCGGGCCTACGGGCTCGAGGCCAAGGGCTATCGCTTCGAGCCTGTGGCGCTGCGCGAGCACGGGCAGTTCCCCTGCATCCTCCACTGGAACTTCAACCACTTCGTCGTGCTGTGCGGCTTCAAGGGCGACCGCGCGGTGCTCGCCGATCCGGCGCGCGGCAGCGTGACGGTGACCATGGAGGAGTTCGACCAGGCGTTCACAGGCATCTGCCTCATGATGAAGCCCGGGTCGGCGTTCGAGCCCGGCGGCAAGCCCCACAGCGTGCTCGGGTTCGCGCGCGAGCGCCTGCGCGGTTCGGCGCCGGCGTTCGCCATCGTCATCGCAACGACGCTGTTCGTCACCGCGACGGGCATCATGACCTCGGTGTTCTCGCGCGTCTTCACCGACCGCATCCTCACGGGCGACAACCCCGACTGGCTCTATCCGCTGCTGGCGCTCATGGCGGGCGTCGTGGTGGTCCAGGCGGCGGTGAGCATCGTGCGGGCCGTCTGCATGGAGCGCATCGAGGGCAAGTTCGCCATCGTGGGCAACGCGACCTTCATGTGGCACGTGCTGCGCCTGCCCATGGAGTTCTTCTCGCAGCGCATGGCGGGCGACATCGCGTCGCGCCAGGCGACCAACGCGACGATCGCCTCTACGCTCATCTCCGCTGTGGCCCCGGCGGCGCTGAACCTCATCATGCTCGTGTTCTACCTGGTCGTCATGCTGCGCTACAGCGTGGTCCTGACGGTTGTGGGTCTGGCGACGACCGTCATCAACGCCGCGGTCGCGCGCATCGTCTCGAACAAGCGCACGAACATCACGCGCGTGCAGATGCGCGACGAGGGAAAGCTGGCGAGCACGACCGTGGCGGGCATCGAGATGATCGAGTCCATCAAGTCGTCGGGCGCCGAGAACGGCTTCTTTGCGCGCTGGGCCGGCTATCAGGCGTCGGTGAACTCCTCCGAGGTGCACGTCCATCGCGTGAACCAGCTTCTGGGCGAGATCCCGACCCTCGTCCAGGGCATCGCCAATGCCGTGGTCCTCGTGATGGGCTGCGCGCTGATCATGTCGGGCGAGTTCACGCCCGGCGCGCTCATGGCGTTCCAGGGCTTTTTGGCCTCCTTCCTGGCACCGTGCCAAAGCCTCATCGCGACGGCGCAGAGCCTGCAGGAGATGCGCACGAACATGGAGCGCATCGAGGACGTGATGGACTATCCGGTGGCGGTCGACCCCGAGCCGGGAGAGCGCTCGGTGCACGACGTCCGCGTGTCGGGCGGCGCGCCGAAGACATCCGTGACCTCGGGGGACGCGCGCGACCTTGCGCAGGCTGGATCCGGCCCCGCATCCGCCGCGGCATCCGACGCGGAGGGACTCTCCTTCGACAAGCTGTCCGGTCGCCTTACCATGGAGCACGTGACCTTCGGCTACTCGCGCCTCGCCGCCCCGCTCATCGAGGACTTCAGCCTGGACCTCAAGCCGGGCGGCAGCGTGGCGTTCGTCGGCCCCTCAGGCTGCGGCAAGTCGACGCTCGCCAAGCTCATCTCGGGCCTGTACGAGCCTTGGGAGGGCGCGATCCTGTTCGACGGCAAACCGCGCGAGGCATATATGCGCGAGGTCCTGACCGGGTCGCTCGCCGTGGTCGATCAGGATATCGTGCTGTTCGAGGACACCATCGCCAACAACATCAAGATGTGGGACAGCTCGATCGAGGACTTCGAGATGATCATGGCGGCGCGCGACGCCCATATCCACGATGCGATCATGGAGCGCGACGGCGGCTACAGCTACAAGATCCTCGAGGGCGGCCGCGACTTCTCCGGCGGCCAGCGCCAGCGCCTGGAGATCGCACGCGTGCTCGCGCAGGATCCGACCCTCATCATCATGGACGAGGCCACCAGCGCGCTCGACGCCAAGACCGAATACGAGGTCATGCGCTCGGTGCGCGACCGCGGCATCACGACCATCGTCGTGGCGCACCGCCTGTCGACGATTCGCGACTGCGACGAGATCATCGTGCTCGATCGCGGCCACGTCGTCGAGCGCGGGACGCACGAGGAGCTGTACCGCGCGGGCGGGCTGTACACCACGCTGGTCACGAGCGAGTAGGGGGGCGAAGATGGGACTGTACGACGAGCAGATCAAGCAGCGCAAGCGCAACGACGAGAAGCGCTTCTCCGACTCCTTCGCCGACCTCGCCTCGGTCATCATGGGCGAGAAGGCCGCCGCCAAGACGCTGAACGAGCAGGAGAAGGCCACCAACGCCATCGGCGAGATCCTCAAGTTCTTCCATGCGCCTGCAGGCGAGCTGCCCGCGCATCCGGGCGGCATCGACGACCAGATCGAGTACCTGTGCCGGCCGTCGGGCATCATGCGGCGCACGGTCGAGCTCGAGGGCGGCTGGTATAGGAACGCCTCCGGTCCCTACCTCGGCTTTTTAGAGGATGGCTCGCCGGTGGCGCTCATCCCGCACGGGAACGCGGGCTACCGGTATTTCGACTGGGGCGAGCAGCGCACGGTGGACGTCGACGCCGCAAGCGCGAAAAGACTGCAGCGCGAGGCCATCTGCTTCTACCGGCCCCTGCCGCTGCGCGAGCTCGGCGTGGCCGATCTGGCACGCTTCGCCCTCGACTCGTTCACGCCCGCCGACTACGCCATGATCCTCGTGGCCACGGGCGCCTCGACGCTGCTCGGATTCGTCACGCCGATCATCACGCAGTTCCTCTACGGCAGCGTAATCCCCGTCGGCGCCTCGACGGCGCTGATGTCGACGCTCGTGCTGCTCGTGGGCATGGTGCTGTCCTCCTCGCTCATCAACATCGTGCGCAGCGCGGTGCTCGCGCGCATGCAGACGCGCCTTTCCGTCTCGATCGAGGCGGCGGTCATGGCGCGCGTCCTGTCGCTGCCCGCGTCGTTTTTCAAGCGCTACGGCTCCGGTGACCTCGCGAGCCGCGTGCAGGGCGTGCGCCAGGTCTGCACGGTGCTGTCCGACATGGTGCTGACGGTCGGCTTGAGCTCGGTGTTCTCGCTGGCGTACCTTGTCCAGGCCATCGGGTTCGCCCCGCAGCTCGTGCTGCCGTCGCTTATCGTGACCTTGGTGAACATCGCGATCGTCGTGGTGTCAGGCCTCGTCAAGGCCTCCTTTGCGCGCCGCCAGCTGCAGTATTCGGCCAAGAACTCGAGCGTGGTGCTGGCGCTGATCGGCGGCATCCAGAAGATTCGCCTCGCCGGTGCCGAGCGGCGCGCCTTCGCCCATTGGGCCGACGGGTATCGCAAGCAGGCGAGCTGCCAGTACGGGCTGCCCAGGGTCGCCGTCGTCGGCCCGGCGCTCACGGCCGCCATCACGCTTGCGGGCAACATCGTGATCTACCATGTAGCTGCGACGGCGGGCATCGCGGTCGCCGACTACATGGCGTTCAGCTCGTCGTACGGCATGGTGTCGGGCGGCGTGGCCCAGCTCGCGTCGCTCGCGCTGGTGGTGGCGCAGATCCAGCCGTTGCTTGAGATGGTCGAGCCGGTGCTCAAGGAGGTGCCCGAGGTGTCCGAGGGCAAGCGCGTGGTGACGCGCCTGTCCGGCTCCATCGAGCTGTCCCGGGTGAGCTTCCGCTACACCGAGGGCGGTCCCGACATCATCCACAACCTGTCGCTACGCATCCGTCCGGGCCAATACGTCGCGGTGGTCGGCGAGACCGGTTGCGGCAAGTCGACGCTCATGCGCCTGATGCTCGGATTCGAGAAGCCGCGCAAGGGCGCCATCTACTTCGACGGGCGCGATATCGACAAGATCGACCTGCGCTCCCTGCGTCGCCATATCGGCGTGGTGATGCAGGACGGCAAGCTGTTCCAGGGGGACATCTTCTCGAACATCGTCATCTCCGCACCCCAGCTGACGCTGGACGATGCGTGGGAGGCGGCCGAGATGGCGGGCATCGCCGACGATATCCGCGCCATGCCGATGGGGATGCACACCATCATCTCCGAGGGCAGCGGCGGCATCTCGGGCGGCCAGCGCCAGCGGCTCATGATCGCGCGCGCCATCGCGCCGAAGCCGAAGATCCTGTTTTTCGACGAGGCGACCAGCGCGCTGGACAACGTGACACAAAAGATCGTGTCCGACTCGCTCGACAGCCTGCGCAGCACGCGCGTCGTCATCGCGCATCGCCTGTCGACGATCCGGCACTGCGACCGCATCCTGGTCATGCGGCAGGGCGGGATCGTGGCAGACGGCACCTACGATGAGCTGCTGGAGACCTGCCCGTACTTCGCCGACCTCGTGAGCAGGCAGCGCGTCGAGGCGTAGACGCGGTTTGCGCCCGCGCGGGGTTCGGCCCCGCCATGGGACTCGGGGCTACTCGATCGTGAGGATATCGATGAAGCCCGTCATCTCGAAGATCTCCATGATCTCGTCGTTCACGCCGGTGAGCGTGAGGCTCGTGCCGCGCGCGGCGCTCTGCTTCTGGGCGGCGAGCAGCACGCGCAGGCCCGCGGAGCTCACGTACTCGAGGTGGGAGAAGTCGAGCACCACGTCATGGGTGCCGTCGATGGCGGGAATCAGCTCCTCGTGCAGCTTCGGGCTCGTCGTGGTGTCGAGTCGCCCCTCGAGGGAAAACGTCAGGATGCCGTCCTGTTCAGCGCACGTAACGTTCATGTCTTCGGATCCTTTCGGTTGCGGCGCGGACGCGCCGTGAGCTCAAGTTCCCATTGTAGGCCACAGGGGACGGGTATGATGGGGCTGAAACGTTTTCGTATGAAAAGGGGGAGCCATGGATACACCGGTGCGGTTTCGCTTCGCCGAGCGCGAGGACACGCCGCTCGTGCTCGAATTCATCATCGAGCTCGCGCGCTATGAGAAGCTTGAAGACCAGGTGGTCGCCGACGTGGAGACGCTCGAGCGTGAGTTGTTCGACGAGGGCGGGGCACAGGTTCTGATCGCCGAGGTCGACAGGCAGCCGGTCGGGTTCGCGCTGTTCTTCCACAACTTCTCGACGTTTCTGGGCAGGCGCGGCCTGTACCTCGAAGACCTGTACGTGGTGTCCTTTATACACATCTATGTGTGTATAAGAGAACGAGGCTGTCCGTCTCGCTAGGCGCAACCTCTTCGTCCCGGTCCCGCAGGTCTGGGACGTGAAGGCCTACAACGAGCGGCTGCTGCTGGCGCGCCTGGCGCGCATCGCATGCGAGCGCGGGTGCGGCAGGCTCGAGTGGTGGTGCCTTGACTGGAACGAGTCGAGCATCGGGTTTTACCGGTCTTTGGGCGCCGAGGCCATGGACGAGTGGACGGTCTATCGGATCGCGGGCGACACCCTCCGCCACCTCGCCCACGAGTCCGCTCCCGAGTAAGTGCAAACTAAAGGTACGTCCCCAATTTGCATTTTTGCAAATTGGGGACGTACCTTTAGTTTGCACTCGTGTGTCTACCAGGGGTTTGGGGAGAGGATGCCATGAAGATCACGGTACTGCTGGAAAACGCCACGCCCTCGAGTCGGTTTGTGGCAAAGCACGGGCTGAGCCTGCTGTTGGAGGCCAACGGGGCGCGCGTGCTGTTCGATATGGGGCCCGACGGCAGCTTTCTCGACAACGCGCGGGCGCTGGGCGTCGATGCCGTGCATGTCGACTGCGCCGTCATCTCGCACGGGCACTACGACCACGGGGGAGGCCTGCGCGCGTATCTGGAAGCGAGCGAGGCCGCGCAGGTGGAGACGCCCATCTACGTGCGACGCGGCGCGTTCGCCGAGCACGTTTCGGGGACGGCCGAGCACCATCACGACATCGGGCTCGACGCTTCGCTCGACGCGTGCCCGCGCCTGGTTCCGACCGATGATATGCGTCTGCTTGGACGCGGCATGATGCTGTTCTCGGGTGTCGGGGGCGCATGGCCGAGGCCCTCGTCGAACGGCAGGCTGCTTGAGCGGCGCGATGCGGGGCTCGTGCCGGACCCCTTTGTCCACGAGCAGAGCCTGCTCGTCCATGAAGGCGATCGCTACCTGCTGGTCTCGGGGTGCTCCCATGCGGGCATCTTGAACATCATGGACCGCGCCGAGACGCTGGCGGGCGCGCCGATCGATACGGTGATTGCCGGCTTCCACCTCACGGCGCCGAGCGCGGGAGGCGTGCCGGATGCGTCGTCGGTGCGCGAGATGGCGCGCGAGCTCGCGCGCAGGCCGACGCGGTATGCGACGTTTCACTGCACGGGGCTCGATGCCTACAGCATCCTCCGCGATGAGTTGGGCGAGCGCATCCGCTACCTCTACACCGGGTCGTCGGTCGAGCTGTAAGGTGCGGTCGGCTGCCTGCGGTGGAGCCGGGCCATGCGCGAGGCAGGTGGAATCGAGGGGCTCGGGCGCGGTCCCGGTCCGCACGCCTACATGATGCGGGTCGATTCGAGCGCGTGCTCGAGCTTCTCGTTCACGCGGATGACCGGACGACGGGCGACGAGGCCCAGTAGCAGCGCGGGTGCCAGGTACAGCGCGAGCAGCCCCAGCTCGATCCAGAAATCGGCGCCGTACATCCCGAACATGGCCGCCCTCATGGCCCCCTCGGCGTGCACGAACGGAAGCCAGGGGAAGATCGCCTGGAACGCTGCAGGCAGCATCTGGGGCGGGAACGTGCCGCCGGCACCGGCGACCTGCAGGACCATGAGGACGACGGCGATCGCCTTGCCCACATCGCCGAACGAGGTGGTGAGCGCGAAGATGATGTTGACGAACACGAGCGACGCGACGCATCCCGCGAGCAGGAACAGAACGGGATGGGCGCACTGGACGCCCAGATAGCACAGGTCGCCTCCGCAGATCAGAAGCGCCTGCGCTATGCCGGTCCCGGCGAACAGGGCGAACCTGCCCAGATAGGACTGCGTGAGCGTGCAGCCGGTCTCGCGGAGGGCGGCCTCGCTGGGCGTCGCCTTCACGAGCGCGGCGAGCACGACGCCGCCGATCCAGATGGAGAGCGTCGTGTAGAACGGGGCCATCGCGGAGCCGTTGTTCTCAACCGGGTACACGGCATGGCGCTCGACCGTGACGGGGGACGCCACGAACGAGCCGAGCTCGGCCGGCGAGGTCAAGAGGATAGAGCGCAGGCTGTCCATGTCCGAGGATGCGAGGGCGTCCCCGATGCGCCCGGACAGCTGGTCGAGCGCGGATGCGCGGTCCTCGAGCTCGCCTGCCGCCGTATCGAGCGCCGTGCGGGCGTCGGCAAGCCCCGCGCCGTCGTCGACGAGCTGCGCGAGCTCGCCGCGCGCGGTGCCGGCGTCGGTCAGGGAGCGCTCGATGTCCTGCGAGGTCTGCTGCAGGCCGCTCGACAGCTCCTCGAGCTCGGCGATCGCTTGCTGAACGCGCTCGTTTATGCCCTCGATGGTCACGCGGATCTCGTGGACGCGGCTGAATTCGACGGAACCCACCTGGAAGCGGTCCTCGTAGCGTTTCACGAGCGTATCCTGTCCGTTCAGGCTGTCCGACAGCTTGCGCAGCGCATCGATGCGCGCCCGCACGCTCCCGTCGATCTCACCGAGCGCTCCGGAGAGTTCGTTCGCCTGGCCGGAGGCGGTGTCGAAGGCCGCGTCGATGGCGGCGCCCACGTCGTCGAGACCCGAGGTGCTGCCGGCGAGCGCACCGTCCACGGCGCCGACGGCGTCATCGATCGCGGCGTCCAGACCGCGCAGGCCGTCCGCGCTCTCGACGAGCGCATCCTCAAGCTCGCGGTTGGGGGCGCTCGCCGCGTCGAGCGTCACGACGCTGGTGTCGAGCAGCGCCTGCGAGGAGCCGGCGAGGGAGGAGAACGACCGGGCGATGCCGGCCGTCTCCCTGAGGGTCTGGGACGCGCCGCCGAGCGCTCCTTCGAGGTTGGCGGCGGCGCCGGCCAGCTGGTCGTCGTCCAAAAGACCGCTCAGCTCCTCGAGCGCGCCGGCGCCCACGTCGGTCACGGCCTCGGCGAACCCACTGTCGATGTCCTGCTGCACGGCGGCCGACGCCTTGTTCGTGACGATCTGGGCGATGGCGTTGGCCTTCTGGTTCTGATAGAACGGCACCTCGGCTTGGCGCGGATCGCTCGAAAGCCCGCTCAGCAGGCATGTCGAGAAGTCCTCCGGGATGATCACCGCGGCGTAGTAGGCGCCCGAGCGGACCCCCTCGATCGCCTCGTCATGCGTGGTGGGCGTGTAGCCGATCGACGTCGATTCGGTCAGCTCGGACACCACGCGGTCGCCGAGGTTGAGCTTGACGGGGACGAGCTCGCCCTCAAAGCCCGCATCGTCGTTGGCGACGGCGACCTTGAGGTTGCTTGTCTCGCCATAGGGGTCCCAGCTTCCGGCGATGTTGAACCATGCGTAGAACGAAGGGACCGTGATGATGCCGACCATGACGACGATGCTGATGGCGTTCGCGTAGGCGTGGCGCGCGTCGCGACGGATGAATGCCCAGATGCGGTTCATGGAGCTTCACGACCTTTCCGAGTCGGAGGGGAAATGGCTGCCCGTGCCGGCGCGCCCATGCGCCGCTGCGTGCACCGCCGCAACCGGTGCCGCCAGGCTGTGCAGGTATTCGATGACGATGAGGTAGGCGCACGAGCAGGCAAGCGAGACGATCCAGCAGATGAGCAGCGGGAGCTTCGCGGGCAGCACGAAAAGCGCGAGCAGCAGCACGGCGGGAACCCATCCGAGGGCGATGAGGCCGCGGTGCACGAGGCGCGGGTAGGCCCGTTCGAATCCGCGGGCGCGGGCGGAATCGGCGAGCAGGGCGCCCGCGCCGCCGAGATTCTCGGGCGCGCGGACCGCCTCGGTGGCGTCGGTGCGCTCGGCGATCATGAGGTCGGTTTGCGCCAGGCGCCGGTCGAACAGGGTGTTGATGCGCAGCAGCCGGCGACGGGCGCCGATGCCGACGATGAGCGCGGGTGCGCAGAACAGCATGAGGACGGCGAGGTTCTGGACGTAGTACATGCCGTAGAAGCCGGCGACCGCCTCGCGCATGGCGTCGATGCCGTAGGTGAACGGCAGCCAGGGGTGCAGCGCCCGGAAGAACCCGGGCATCATCTCGATGGGGTAGGTGCCCGCCGCCCCCGGAATCTGCAGCACGACGAGCAGGACGCCGAGCGCCTTGCCGATATGCTTGAACGAGACGGCGAGCGCGTAGACGATGAGCACGTAGACGAGCGACGCGACCATGCCGGCGAACACGTACGCGACGGGCGAGACGCACTGGATCCCGAGGAGCACGTCGCCGGTGCAGCAGATGATCGCCTGGATCTGCCCGAGTGCGGCCAGAAGCAGCCAGCGTCCGAAGAACGCCTGGTAGGGGAGCACGGTCCCGATGCCCTCCGCGTCGACTTCGAGCTTGTAGATGGCGACCAGCACAAAGCCGCCGACCCACAGGGCGAGGTTCGTGTAGAACGGCGCCACGCCCGAGCCGTAGTTCTCGACCGGGAAGACCGCCTTGTCGACCATGGCCGCGGGCGACCCCATGAAGGAGCCGATGCGCGCGGGGTCGAGGTCGACGAGACGGGAGAGCTCGCTGGCCGCCTGCGCGCTGCCGAGCGCATCGAGGTCGTCGGCGAGGCCGCGCACCCGCGCGGACGTGTCGCGGATGGTGCTGGACGTGTCGCGCGCAGTCGAGGCGGTCTGGTCGAGCAGCGTGTCGAGCTGGCCGAGCAGGGAGGACGCTTGCTCGGTGAGCGGGCGGACGGATGCGAGCGCGCCGGACAGACGGCCGCCGGCGCTGGCGAACGCGTCGAGCGACGAGGTGAGCTCGGGCAGGGCGCCGCCAGAAAGCTGGGCCTGCAGGTCGGCGATGCGCTCGGTGCCGTCCTGCACGGCGCCCGCGACCGAGCCCGACAGGTCGCGCACGTCCCCTGCGGCCCGCTTGATGTCGTCGGAGATCTGCTGCAGGCGGTCGAGCTGGGCATTCTGCGCGTCGGAGAGCTCCACGAGCGCCTGGATCTGGACGTCGAGCTCCTTGACGATATCGGTCTGGATGGTCGTCTGCTCGCCGTCTTGCGGGGTGAGGGTCACGATGGTGGAGCGGACGGTCTCGAGCGAGGTCTTGAAGGTCTGGACCGTTCCGTCGAGCGCACGGATCCGCGCGATGGCGGCATCGACGGTGCTCTGTGCCCACGCGACGTCGCCGGCGAGCGCGCTCAGGTCGTAGGCGGAGGTCGAGGAGATGCGTGCGATGGTGCCCGTTCCGGTACCGAGGGCGTCCGAGAGCGTCGACGCCATCTCCCGCATGCCGCTCCGCGCGTCGCCCAGCGTGCCCAGCGAGGAGTCGAGGGTGCCGGCGAGCGCGTCGGAGGTGCCGGCGATCGAGGCGAGCGAGGCGCGCGCGTCGGCGATCGCGTCGCGCGAAGAGGACAGCGTGGCGTCGAGCCCGTCGATGTCGCGGGAGAGGCCGTCGAGGGAGCTCGCGGTGTCGCGCAGCGCGCTTGCGGCGCCCGTCGTACCCCGGTCGATATCGGCGAGCGCGCCGGCTGCCGCCCCCTTGAGCTTTTCGGAGGCGACCTCGCCCACCACGCGGACGAACTCGTTGGAGATCTGGTCCTCGAGGGTGGTCGCCCCGGTGTCGGTGACCTTGGGCGCGATGGCGTTTTCCTTCTCGTTGACGTAGTAGGCGATATGCGCCGGCTGCGCGCTCCCGTCGAGCACGCCTGCAAGCGTGGACGTGAAGTCGCGCGGGATGATGAAGGCGGCGTAGGCGTCTCCTGCCCGCACCTTGTCCGTCGCCTCCTTTTCGGTGTCCACGAACGTCCATCCGAGCTGGTCGTTTTCCTCCAAGCGCTCGCGCACCATCTCGCCCGCGTTCGTGGGTCCGCGGTCGGGGATGTCCGCGCCCGCGTCCTCGATCACGACCGCTACGGGCACGGTGCTCGTGTTCTCGTAGGGGTCCCAGTTGGCCAGGATGTTGATCCATGCGTACAGCGACGGGATGATGCACACGCCGAGGGCAATGACGACGGCGGCGGGGTTGCGCACGATGCGTTTGAGGTCGCGCGCGAAGATGCGAAAGACGGTTCTCATGGGTTCTCCTCGGCATCGTCTGGGCGATGCCCTCGACAGCACACTGCAGATACCCGTTTTCTTACCATGATTCCAATAATTTTGAGAAAAGTTCAAAAAACTTAAGAGATGATAGAATTTCGAGTGAGCAAGGGAGACCACCGCGTCCGTCTCGGACGGTTCCGCGTTTTTCCCGATGAGGGTTTCGGCAGAGGGTGCAGGTATGAAGAAACAAGTCGAGAAGCGCGACGCTGCGGAAGCGGCCGGCGCCCAGGCGCGGACGCGCAAGAGCGCGGCGACGCGCGAGCGCATCATGGCGGCGGCGACCGAGCTCATGCTCGAGCACGGGGGCACCGGCTTTCAGATCGGTGAGGTGTCGGAGCGCTGCGGCATGTCCAAGGGGTCGCTGTACTACTACTTCGCCGACAAGGGCGCGCTCGTGCAGGCGATCTTCGACCGCTCGATGGACGGCCTTGTCGCCGACGTCGAGGCCGCGGTGGCGCACGCCCCGTCGGCGAGCGCGTCGATTTTGGGCCTGGTCGAGGCGGTGGCGCGCGCGGTCCGCCCGGGCAGCGCGCTCACGCTGGCGCTCGCCCATGGCATCTGGGACGTGGAGCACGAGGTCCTGCCGCACATCAAGGAGCATCTCGACCGCATCATCGCCGTGCTGGAGGCCCAGCTGGAGCGCGCCAAGGGGGAGGGGATAGTGCGCCCGGGCGCCAACAGCCACCTGGTGGCGGTCGCCATCATCGGCGCCTTTGCGATCACGGAGTACGCGGGCGAGGTCGTCGACGAAAACGACGATCCCGAGGCCTTCGTCCACGGCGTGCTCGACGTCGTCTTCCACGGCATCGGCGCGGACGGGCAGCACTGAGCTGCTCATTAGATGGTTATTGGTTTATAAGGTGGTAAGGTGAAAGCTTATGAAACGTTGTCTTTTAATTGCATTACTACTGCTCATAGCATTTGCTTTTATCGTGCTATCCAATAGGTTCCTTCCAAGTACCCGGATTGGATGCTACCCGATAACCATCGGCTGACGAGGGCAACCACTGCTAAAAGTCGTGACAGGTTGGGGAGTAAAGCAGCTTTCGCAATACAGCTCGCCATCAACAGCGGAAAGCATGGCAAAGGCTCTATAGCCTGCATGTTCATCGTCAATCGAGCGCGTCGATCGTCCGCTTTTGCGTCGAGTGCCCCGCGCGTGGCACGGTAAGATGTATTCACGTTCGCGATGGAAAGGGAGTTCCATGGCAGATATCGATCGGGTGTATCGACAGATCGCGCAGATTGCCGAGAGGGAGGGCGCGCAGCGGGTCATCTTGTTTGGATCCCGTGCGCGAGGGACCAATCTGCCCAAAAGCGACATCGATATCGCCGTCGAGGGCTGTCCCCATCCAGAAGCGTTCGAGGATGCCGTGCAAAACGACCTCTGGTCGTTGCTCATGGTGGACGTCGTCAATCTCGATGAGACGGTTTCGCCTGCTCTGCGCGCAGAGATCGAGCGGGACGGAAGGGTGCTGTATGAAAAAGCTCGATAACTACCGCTCGGCGCTCAGGGTGCTCGAGCAGGCTCCTCTCCAGGACCGGACCAATGAGTTTGTGCAAAGCGGCATCATCGGCAAGTTTTCCCTTCAGTTCGAGTTCGGCTGGAAGCTGCTCGGTGCACTGTTGACATACGAAGGGGATCAGGTCTCGGCGTCGGGCTCTCCCCGGGAGATCATCAAGCGTGCGTTTCGGTATTTCGACGGCATGGATGAAGAGGCATGGCTCTCCATGCTACGCAACCGAAACGACATGACACGCATCTACGATGCAGTGCGCGCCTCAGCGCTCGTGGAGCGCATCGTTGATGACTACATCCCCGTCTTCCAGCGGCTTGAGGCATTCGTGCTCGAGCGCTATGCATCCGGCGAGCTCGACGAGCTGGCCTGAGGGAGCGTCTTCGCAGTTGCGCTGACGGTGCCGGATCATTGGCAGGCGCAGATTTTTATCAACGCCACCGAGAGCATGCCCAGAAGATGTACCCAGATAACGGGCCCAGAACTGGCAGAGAAGAGCTCAAAGGAGGCTCTCACTGCAAGTTCTGGGCCCGCTTGGAGGGTGTTCAACACTTCGTCCGCCGGGGAGCAGGCACCCTGCTATCCCTCGCGCACGGTGAACAGGTAGCCTACCGTGCCCGCATCGAAGGTCGCCTCAAAGAAGTACCGGTATCCGGGTTCGATCGTGAACGCGTATGCCCCATCAGACGCAGTGACCTGCGCGTCCTCTCCGGGAAAGTTGATCGAGTTGGGGTCCGCAGCACCCGAGATGTCAGCTTCGCTCCAGCGGGTGACGTGGAGGTCGGAGGCGGGCACGTCGAATGACACGGTGGCGTCGGTCGGACCGTCAACCTGCGCGTCGATAAGGTCGTCCGCCTTGACCTGAACCGGGTCGGCAACGTCCGCCGTCACGGTCACACCCTCGCCGTTCTCCTCGTAGCTCCAGGTGTAGCCGTTGGTTTGCGGCATGAGCGAGACGAGGGCCTGCTCGGTCCGGTACTCGACGGTCGCCTGCGCCGGCTCGGCGGGGTCGCGCTCCACGTTCAGCTCGGAGATCATATCCGCATACGGCTCGAGGTTTTCGGGTGCGCCCTCGTCGATGATCGCGATGGCGGTGATGCCGGGGTATTGTGCCGGATAGCTCTCCAGCATGATTCCGTTGCCGGTGACGCGCACGACGTTGCCGCTGGCGAGCGCATCCGCAGAGATCTCACTGGCGTCCGCGTCGACGATGCGCGCGGTATCGAGGCCGGGGTAGTAGGGCGACTCGGTGTCTTGGTCGATGAGCAGTATACTGCCGTCGTCGAGGAGGGCGACCAGCGCGGTGCTGGTAAACGATGCGGCCGCTTCACCGCTTCCCCGGTCGGTCTGCGTGTTTCCCGCAGCCGGAGACGACGACGGGGACGAGCAGCCCGCGTTGAAAGCAAGGCTTGCCGCAAGCGATGCCGTGGCGAACAGGGTGAGGCACGGATGCGTCTTCATGGCCGGTCTCCTCTCAGTCGAGGTACATCGTATCATGCCCGTCGTCTTGTCTGCCGAGGAAGGAGTCGAGGGCGGATATGCCCGCCTCGAGGCGCTCCTGGTGATGTTGCATATGGTTGCCGGGCCCCATGGCGATGTCGACGTCGCATCCATATGCGCGGCAGAGTTCCGCGCAGCGCTCCATGCGGGCCTGTACGCGTCGCATGATCGGGGCGCCCGAGCGCGGCTCCTTCTTGCCGAGCGAGAAGTACGCGTAGCGGCCCGCGCCGTTGAAGGGATGCCGCTCGAGGTCCTCAACCAGCCCTTCATACCACAGCGAGCCGGAGAGGCTCGCGCAGGCGATAAGGCGCGCGTCGCGGCAAAACGTGTGGAAGGCGAACAGCCCGCCGAGGGAGTAGCCGCAGATGGCGAGCGCGCGGGGCCGGATGCCGTGGCGCCGCTCGAGGGCGGGGACGACGGAATCGAGCAGCTCGCGGAGCGTGCGGTCGCCGTGCCCCCCGAACGGGGCGTTGCCATCGCGCAGGCCCGGTGCCGGCCACGGGGTGAGGTTGTCGCCCCATGCCGCAATCGGAATGCGCGCGACCGAGGCGCGTCTGCCTTGCGCTGCCTCGGCGATGCCGAAGGGATGCTCCGGCAGGTCGATGACGCAGATGAGGGGAGCGGTCGGTCCTTCGGCCCCTTGGAACACCTCGCATGTCTCAAGATCGATGCAGTCCATGATGCACACCTCCTCATCCAGTATACGAGGCACCCGGTCGTTTCGTTCCCGGCCCAAAAAGCACCAGCCCCTGCGCTTCGTGTGCGACAATGGTGAGCGCAGCAATCGGTTGGAGGAGGCGTGCATGAAGCAGGCGGTGGTGGGGCTTTTGGCCCATGTCGATGCGGGCAAGACGACCCTTGCCGAGGCGATGCTGTTCGCCGCTGGCGCCATCCGCACGCGCGGGCGCGTCGACCACGGCGACGCCCATCTGGACACCGACGCCATGGAGCGCGAGCGCGGCATCACGATCTTCTCCAAGCAGGCGCACTTCGACCACGACGGTACGCACTACATGCTGCTCGACGCGCCGGGCCACGTCGATTTCTCCGCCGAGGCGGAGCGCACGCTGCAGGCGCTCGACTACGCGATCCTCGTCATCGGGGCGAACGACGGCGTGCAGGGCCATACCGAGACCATGTGGGATCTGCTGGAGCGCTACGGCGTGCCCACGGTCCTCTTCGTGAACAAGATCGACCTGGCCACGGCCGATACCGAGGCGCTCATGCATCAGGTGCGCGCACGGCTTTCGGCTTCGTGTCTGGACGGGGTCGCGCTTGCCTGCGCGGCGGGGGTGCGCGTGCCGGAGGGCTGCGCGACGGACCCGGGCGCTCTGGAAGATGCCGCGGCGACCGACGAGGCGGCGCTCGACGAATACCTCGAGACCGAAACCCTGGCGCGCACGACGGTGCGCCGCCTGGTGTCGGAACGGCGCGTGTTTCCCGTGCTGTTCGGTTCCGCGCTCAAGGGCGAAGGCGTCGAGGAGCTACTGTGTTGTCTCGATGCGCTGGTCGACGAGCGGACCTGGCCCGACGAGTTCGCCGCGCGCGTGTACAAGGTGAGCCGCTCTCCCCGCGGCGAGCGGCTCGCATGGCTCAAGGTGACCGGCGGGACGCTGCGCGCCAAGATGTTCGTATCGGGCACCGAGCGCGGCGAGGCGTGGGAGGAGAAGATCGACCAGGTCCGCATCTACCAGGCCGAAACGTTCCAGACGGTCACTGAGGTCCCCGCCGGCCAGATCTGCGCGGTCACGGGGCTCACGCATGTGGTGCCCGGCAGCGCACTGGGCGCCGAGCCCGCGGGCATGGCGCCGCAGCTCGCACCGGTCCTGTCCTATCAGGTGCTTCCCGGATCCAACGACGTGCACATCGTCGTGCGCGCCCTGCGCGAGCTCGCCGACGAGGATCCGCTGCTGGGCGTGTCGTGGCAAGAGCACCTGCAGGAAGCGCACGTGCAGCTGATGGGCGCGGTCCAGCGCGAGGTCATCCAGCAGACGCTCTCCGAGCGCTTCGGGCTGGATGTCGAGTTCGGCCCGGGAGGCATCTTATATAAAGAGACCGTGACCGCGCCGGTCGAGGGCATCGGCCATTACGAGCCGCTGCGCCATTATGCCGAGGCGCACCTGCTGATCGAGCCGCTGCCGCGCGGCGCGGGCATCGAGGTGGGCACGAGGTGCTCGGAAGACGACCTCGACCGCAACTGGCAGCGCCTCATCCTCACGCACGTGCTGGAACGCGAGCATCTGGGGGTGCTCACCGGCTCGCCGATCGCCGACGTGCGCATCACGCTGCTCGCCGGCCGTGCGCACGCCAAGCATACCGAGGGCGGCGACTTCCGGCAGGCGACGTATCGCGCCATCCGGCACGCGCTGATGTGCGCGCGGGAGCAGGGCGCCTGCATGCTGCTGGAGCCGTGGTATCGGTTCCGCCTGACGGTACCTGCCGACAAGGTGGGCCGCGCGCTCGCCGATGTGCAGCGCATGGGCGCCGAGTTCGATGCACCGGAGATCGCGGGCGACACCGCGCAGCTTGTCGGCACGGTGCCCGCGTCCGAGATGCGCGAGTACGCGCTCGAGGTAAGCGGCTACACGGGCGGCATGGGGCGCTTGGCGCTCGAATACGCAGGGTACCGGGCGTGCCATGATGCCGAGCGCGTGAACGAGGAGGCTGCCTACGATCCGGAGGCCGATCTGCCCAACACGCCCGACTCGGTGTTTTGCAGCCACGGCGCGGGATACACGGTCAAGTGGTTCGATGTGGCCGAGCACGCGCATGTCGAGGTGGATCCCGCGCGCCTGCGCCCCTGGCGCGAGGCGGATGCGGCGTTCTTCTCGCGCGGGTAGCGGGGGATTGCGCGGGTTGTCAGCGGGTCTGCCGGGCGCGCCAGCCTGCCCGGATTTTGGCATGTATAAAGCGCTGATAAACCTGCAGGTAGCGAGCATTCTCGTGCATAAAAATCAGGCCGAAGTAAAACCCATCAAGGACACAGGTTGAGTTTGGTGCGATTTTTGAGTGCCTTTTCACCCTATGCGCCGTACCCCTCGACAAAACCGCAGGATTCAACTGGGCTTTTGTCGAGAGGTACGGCGCATGTGGGCAGAAGGCACTCAAAAATCGCACCAAACTCGTATACATGGTTTTTGGACCCGCCCCAGAAAGGGGTCGGCATATTGAGGCAGCGGCTTTGCACCGGGCCGCCGGCATGAGTGGGCGGCCTGTCTGCGATTTTGTGTAAAGCCGGAGTGATATCTGCTATTTGGCACCGTGCTGTCCGGAAGCCTTTGCAACGCGAGCTCTACGGTGGGCTGTCGCCCTCCCAACGCGAACATCGGGTTTCAGCGCAGCGCGCATCCGTCCCGGATGGCAGGATGGCGAACGAATCAGCGCGACGCGGTTCCGACGCATTCGGTAAGAAGGAACCTCCAAGCAGGGATGACCTCAATCAAGACCTCGTCCTGCTCGATGGTCTCTTCTTCCTCTTTGGTGACGATAACCAGCCGCTCGATAGCGGTGTCTGCTTTGGCCAGCCGGACGAGATTGCCGATTTCACGGCCGCGCGCTTCCCCTGCGATTGAGTAGGCAACCTGGACCGCCAGCCGTGCCTCAGGCAGATAGAAGTCCACGTCGATGCCGGTTTTTGAAGACTTTGCATAGTGGAGGTCGGCCCCAAAGCGATCATAGAGGGCAACGGCTATCTCGTTTTCCAGAAGGGCTGTCTCACGGTCGACGATAAACAGGTTGAGCAGCCCGTTATCCGAGAAGTAGTACTTGGGGCTTCCCTCGCGCTCAACGAATTTCGCCGTGGCATTAGTGATTCTGAACAGGAGATACGCCTCTTGTGCATATTCGAGGTACGCTATCAACGTATCTTTCGAGATCGAGAATCCGATATTTTTCAAGGTGTTGTGGAGCGTCGAGAACGAAACCTCGGTGCGGACCACCTCGGCGATTTTCTTCATGAGCACACGGAGCGCGTCGACATTGCGCACGCTGTAGCGAGCTGCGATATCTCCGAGAAGCACCTTCTGGTACACGTTTTCAACATATTCGCGAGGAGAGACGTAGCGCAGCGATTCGGGGAACCCGCCAAGTTGATAGAACGTGTCGAAATGGCGCGCGATGCGTCCGATTTCGCGCGTCGTGAAAAGGGCGGTTTCAGTGCGCGCCTGCTGCCTTGCATCAAGATACTCATCAAAGCGGTAGGGGGTTACGTGCAATGGAAAGAAGCGACCTCCCAGCGTCGAGGAAATCTGCCTGCTGAGCATCGTGGCGTTGCTGCCTGTGATGTAGACGCGCTCACCGGCGTCGGCGAGCCTGCGGGCAAACTTCTCCCAATGCGCGATGTTTTGGATCTCGTCGAAGAAGAAGTAGCCGCGCTCGTCGCTCAGCTCGTTTTGCACGAGCAGGATATCCTGAAAGTCTCTCGCTGAAAAATCTGCAAGCCGCTCATCTTCGAAGTTGATATAGATGATGCGCTCCCAAGCCACGCCATGAGCGACGAGGTCCTGCACCACGCTATACAGGAGCGTCGACTTTCCTGCACGGCGCAAACCGGTGATGACATAGTTTGCCTCGGGGTCGAGTTCGTATCTACGTGGAACGATGTGTGCGTTGCGGATGATTTCATGCTGATCGAAGATGATTCGCTTAAGTGCTGCGTGGTTCATACGGCGTCATCCAATCTGTCGAATATACTCGACAGAATCATATACTTTTTGTCGAGTACATTCGACAAAAGAGAGCGTATTGCTGTGCGGACGGAACAGTTCGCGTTGAGTACGGCCCGCGGCCTTTTTAAGAGCGACCGTCCTGCTCAAGGAGCCAGCCAAGCGCGTAGACCTGCTGGATGCCGTCGTGCGAGATGGGCCTGACGTCATCCAGGGTGATGAGATACTTCGGATGATTGTCTCGAACGGACTTCAGGGGGGCAGCTCGCGCTCGAGCGCGGCGGGATTGGCGACCGTTTCCGCGACCTAGTAGTGCACCATGCCGTTTGCCCCGTTGGCGATGAAGTCGATTTCGCCAGCAGGCGTCTTGTCAACGACGCGTTCGACCCTCGCCGACAGGGGGACGGCCGATCCGAGCCGGCGCATCGTCTCCCCGCGCCTGTCGCTGCGCACGAAGTGAGCTGCGCTCGCCGAGCAGCTCGAAGCCCTGACCGGGGAGGCAATGCCCGCAAGACGGCGCGGACTGGCGGCGGGTCTGCCGGGCGCGCCAGCCCGCCCGGTTTTTGGCATGTATAAAGCGCTGATAAACCCACAGGTAGCGAGCACTCGCGTGCATAAAAATCAGCTCAAAGTAAAACCCATCAAGGACACAGGTTGAGTTTGGTGCGATTTTTGAGTGCCTTTTCACCCTATGCGCCGTACCCCTCGACAAAACCGCAGGATTCAACTGGGCTTTTGTCGAGAGGTACGGCGCATGTGGGCAGAAGGCACTCAAAAATCGCACCAAACTCGTATACATGGTTTTTGGGTCGGACACCACGGCAGATGCTCGACGGATCTCATGCCGGCGACCGATGCGGACTGAATCAACGATCGTTTCCCGAGGCGAGTGCACCCAGCTGAAAGACGCGGAGCTTTCGCAGGCGCCCCACCACCCACTCCATTCAACTAAAACATTTCCAGCACTTTTCCAAACCGTTAACGGACGGTTCGACGCTTTACTTAACCAGAGTGCTGGTTTATACCATTATCCACGGAGGATGAGATATCTAGGAGGTACGGAAGATGGCAAGCGAATCGAATCGTATGCCCATGATGGGCCGCAGGCAGTTTATCGGCAGTGCCCTTGCGGTGAGCGCCCTGACCGCGCTTGCCGGATGCAGCGGCGGCACCGGGTCCACGAGCGGGTCTGCGCCGACCGGCGATACGGGCAGCGCCTCGTCGGGCGACAACGTCATGAGCATCTACACGAGCGAGCCTGCGTTCATCGATCCGTACAACGCAAAGGAAGTCCAGGGCACCATGGTCGTGCTCGCGTGCTTCGACACGCTCGTCTCCTGGGACTGGGACACCAACACCGCGGTGCCCCTGGCCGCAGCCGAGCTTCCGTCGCTTTCGGATGACAAGCTCACCTACACGTTCAAGCTGCGCGAGGGCATGACCTTCCACAACGGCGATCCCGTCGACGCCGCCTCGTTCAAGCGCGCGTGGGAGCGCCTGGCCGACCCCACGATGTCCACGCCGTCCGATATCGGTTACCACCTGCAGCCGGTCGCGGGCTATCAGGGCATGGTCGACGGCAACGCGACCGAGATGAGCGGCCTTGCCTGCCCCGACGACCTCACCTTCGAGGTGACGCTCACCGCACCCATGGCCGACTTCCTGGCCGTCTGCTGCCACCCGGGCCTCTCGCCCGTGCCGCAGGCCGCTATCGACGACCCGGCGACCTTCCTCGAGCAGCCGATTGGCAACGGCCCGTTCATGCTCGACGAGCCCTGGCAGCACAACCAGTACATCTCCTGCTCCCGCTTCGAGGGCTACTACGGCGATGCGCCCAAGCTCGACGGCGTGTACTTCGCCATCCACAGCCAGCCCGACACGGCGTTCAACGAGTTCGAAGCCGGCTCGCTCGATTTCGCCCAGATTCCGTCCGGCCGCATTCAGCAGACGATCGACGCTTACGGTCAATCGGATGACGGCTACACGGTCGAGCCGGGCAAGCAGGTGCTCGTGGGCAGCCAGGTCTCCACGTACTTCATCGCCCTCAACACGCAGGACGATCTGCTTTCCAACGTGGACCTGCGCCGCGCCGTGTCGCTCGCGATCAACCGCCAGAACATCGTCGACACGCTGTTCGAGGGGACGCGCGAGGTGGCCGACACCATCTTCCCGCGCGCCATCGACTCCGACGACGAGAACATCTGGCAGTACTGCACCTACGATCCCGAGCAGGCCGCCCAGCTGCTCGACGCGGCCGGCTACCCGGCGGCCGACGACGGCAGCCGCGGGCTCACGCTCACGCTGAGCTACGACAGCGGGCGCGGCCACGAGGACATCATGAGCTCCATCCAGGCGGACCTCGAGGCCGTGGGCATCACGGTCACCCAGGACACGGCCGAGTGGGCGGTGCACCTCACCAAGATGAGCGAGGGCTCGTTCCAGATGGCGCGCAGCGGTTGGACGGCGGACTATCCGACCATGGACAACTTCCTGTACCCCAACTTCTACAGCACCGCGGCCGACAACTACCCGCACTACAACAACCCCGAGGTCGACGCGGCGATCGATGCCGCGCGCCAGATCGAGGACGAGGACGAGCGCAAGGCCGCCTATCGCAAGGTCTGCCATATGATCGGCGAGGACATGCCGCTCGTGCCGATCATGTACTACGCGCATAACTACGTGGGCTCCGAGCGCGTCCAGTCGTTCTACTACGACGCGCAGCAGCATCCCGACTTCAGGACTGCCGAGCTGGCGTAAGCGATTCGCCTTTCTCGTGCCGTCCCGCGATCCCGCCATCCTCCTTGTATCGTTGCGGACGGCGTCATGAACCTGCCCCTGGCCACCTTTCTCCAACGGCCAGGGGCATCGCTGTATCGAGCGGTCGGGCTCCTCCCCGATGGCGGGTATCGGAAAAACGGGGGACGGGTGCCATGGGCCTGCCGTTTGCCAGGGAGGCGGCAGGCCCATGGCACCCGTCCCGATTTGCTCGGCGGTCAGCCTACTTGAGCATCCAGATGAAGCTCCAGCTCGGCATGTCGACGGTGGCGACCTCGGCGGTCGTGCCGCTCATCAGGTCGGTGTAGGTCGCCGTCTCCGGCATCCAGACCGTCTTCGCGTCGTCGCTGAAGTTGAAGACCGCGTGCAGCTCGCGCCCGCCGGCGCGGCGCACGATCCACAGGATCGAGGTGTCGCTGTAGTCCTTGGTGCAGACCTCTGCCTCGGCGCCGAAGATCGCCTCGGTGCGGCGGATGTCCTCGAGCTGCGCGAGCGCGCTGAAGATGCGCTGCTGGATCGTGCCGGGCTTCTCGATGTTTTCCGTCAGCTCCCAGTCGAACGCGCCGCGGTGGATGTAGCGGGAGTCGGCGGCCTTCTCGGGATCCTCTTTGTAGGAGTAGTCGTTCACCTGGCCGATCTCGTCACCGCTGTAGATGATGGGCAGGCCGGACTGGGTGAACATGTAGGCGTGCAGCATGATGTCCTTGCGGATGGCCACGTCCATGGCCGCCTCGTCGCCCTCGAAGCCCGCCGCCTCGATGCCGCACATGGACGCGGTGGTGCCGCAGAAGCGCGCGTCGCCCGTCACGGGGTCGGCGTTGTACAGCTCGCCGCGCGAGACGCTGCCGGGCGCGACGCCGCAGAAGTAGTCGTTCAGGAACTGCTTGTGCGGCACCTCGGCCATGCCCCATGCGGACAGTGTGCCGTAGTCGAGGCCCCAGCCGATATCGTCATGGCAGCGCAGGTAGTTCAGGAACGTGTACTCGCGCGGCAACCCGAAGACGGCGTCGAGCTGGGAGCGCAGCAGGCGCGTGTCGCGGCAGGCCACGGTGTTCCAGGTCGTCGCCATGGTGGTGACGTTGTAGAGCATGTGGCATTCGGGCTTCTCGACCGTGCCGAAATATGGCACGACCTCGACCGGCGCCATGACGACCTCTCCCAAAAGCACGATGCCCGGGCAGACGATCTCGCCGATCATGCGCATCATGCGCACGATGGTGTGGACCTGCTTGAGGTTGCGGCAGTTGGTGCCGAGCTGCTTCCAAATGTAGGGCACCGCGTCGATGCGGATGATGTCCATGCCCTGGTTCGCCAGGAACAGGAAGTTGTACATCATCTCGTTGAACACGCGCGGGTTGCGGTAGTTGAGGTCCCACTGGTAGGGGTAGAACTGCGTCATGACGCACTGGTCGAGCTCGGGCAGGTAGGTGAAGTGGCCGGGCGCGGTGGTGGGGAAGACCTGCGGGACGTCGCGGGTGTAGCGGTCGATGATGCCCTGGTCCTTCACGAAGAAGTAGCGGCTCATGTACTCGCCCTCGCCGGCGCGGGCGCGGCGGGCCCACTCGTGGTCCTCGGAGGTGTGGTTCATGACGAAGTCCATGCACAGGCTGATGCCGCGCGCATGGCATTCGTCGGCGAGGTGGGCGAGGTCGTCCATGGTGCCGAGCTCGGGCTTCACGCGGCGGAAGTCGGAGACCGCGTATCCTCCGTCGGAGCGGCTCTTGTCCGCCGGCGTGTCGAGGAACGGCATCAGGTGGAGGTAGTTGACGTTGCACTGCTGGACGTAGTCGAGCTTCTCCTCGACGCCCTTGATGGTGCCGGCGAAGTTGTCGATGTACATCTGCATGCCGAGCATGTCGCTCGCGCGATACCAGGCGCCGGCGGTCTCGCGCTGGGCGTCGAGCTCCTTGAGCTTGGCGCTGCGCTCGTCGAAGAAGCGCTTCATCTGGTCGCAGAGCTCGGCGAACATGTCGCCGTTGTCGTAGAGCTCCATGTAGAGCCAGCGCAGCTCGTCGTGATGGCGGGCGAGGCGCTCGGCGAAGATTTTGTCCGCGGCCTCCTTCTGGGCCTTGGTCATGCGGGCGCTTGCAGGCTTTGCGGCTGCGGGGGACGCGGTCTTGGGCGCGGCCTTCTTCGCGGCGGCCTTCGGCTTGGGTGCGGCCTTGGCCTTGGGGGCCGCGGCGGTCGGCTTCTTGGCCGTCGATGTCGCGGAGCCGGCCCGTGCCGCCGTCTTCCTGGTCGCGGCGGTCTTCGTGCCGGCCGCCTTGGACGTCGCCTTCTTCGCGGCCGACGGCTCCTTGCCCGCGGCGCTCGCGGAGCCGGACGCGGGGTCGTCGGTTAGGATGGGGTCGGAGGGGAGCTGTCTCTTATACTCATCTAGATGTGTATAAGGGACAGGGCTTGGCCTTCGGGGCTGCGGGGGTGTCGGTTACGACGGTTTCCTGCGATGCGGCAGGTTGAGGAGTCTCTGCCATGTGACGTGTTCCTTTCGCGGCGAAGCATGGGAAAATGAACGGGACAATTGTATGCTCTCGCGCGTCACCCGCATGCCGGACCGATGCAAATTAGCCCGATGAGCTGCAAGGATGTATATTTTCAACGGCATCCAGCAGGCATGAGGGAACATTATGTGTAATCGGTTTCACATATGGGCGAACCGTATCCGGCAGGACGGCGGGACGGGATGCGGCGAGGCGGAAAGGGGTTTCGCATGGCTATCGAGAAGGTCGCAATCGTCGGCAGGGGAGCGGTCGGGCTTCTGCACGGCACGGTCATCGCCGAGCATCTCGGCTGCGACGCCGTCGAGTTCGTGATGGATGACGAGCGCTTTGCGCGCAAGGGCGCCGATGCCGTCATGGTCAACGGGTCGCCCTGCCCGATCCGGACGATCCCGGCGAGCGCGGCGGTGCCGGTCGACCTGGTCATCCTGGCCGTCAAGGGGCCGGGGCTCGTGGGCGCCCTCGACACCATGGAGCTGCTGGTGGGCCCCGACACCAAGATCATGTCGCTGCTCAACGGCGTGATGAGCGAGGAGCGCGTGGCGGAGCGCTACGGCTGGCAGCGGACCGTGATCTCCATCACGCAGGGGATGGACGCCGTGTTCATCGGGGGAGAGCTCACGTTCTCGCATCCGGGCGAGATCCGCTTCGGCGCCGCCCCGGGCACCGAGCCGGGCGTGGTCGAGGACATCGACGGGTTCTTGGACCGCGCGGGCATCGTGCACGCGGTCGAGGAGGACATCCGCCACCGGATCTGGACGAAGCTCATGCTCAACGTGGGCGTGAACCAGACCTGCATGGTGTACGGCGGGACCTATGGCTCGGTGTGCGATGAGGACGGCGAGCAGTACCGCAGCCTGGTCGCCGCCATGCGCGAGGCGCGCGTCGTGGCGCGTGCCGAGGGCGTCGCGGTGACGGAGGACGACCTGACCCAGATGGTCGAACTGCTCCGGACCCTCGATCCGGAAGGCATGCCCTCCATGGCGCAGGACCGCATCAACAGGAAGCCGACGGAGGTCGAGGAGTTCTCGGGCACGATCATCCGCCTAGCCGAGCGCCACGGCGTGCTCGTGCCGCAGAACCGGTGGCTGTACGCCCAGATTCGCGCCATCGAGGCCGCCTGGTAGACTCGGTCGGCTGCAGGAGGGGGTTCGTTGGGGACGGGTTCATTTCAACCCATGGCGGCGCTCCGCGCGCCGCCATGGGTTGAAATGAACCCGTCCCCAACGAACCCCCTGCCGGCTCACACCCGCATGCTCTGGTCGCGCACCGAGATGAAGAGCTCCTGGCGCTGGTCGGCGCCCCCGCGGAACACGCCGGCCTCGATGGGGCAGTCGGAGAAGTCGCGCCCGTGCGCGAGCTCGATATAGTCGTCGTCGACGTCGCGGTCGTTGGTGGGGTCGATGCCGCGCCAGCGGGACCCGTCGTGCACCTCCACCCAGGCGTGCGTGGCCCCGTCGCCCACGATGAGGCCGTTGACGTAGCGGGCCGCCGCGCCCAGCGACCGCAGCGCAGCGATTAGGATGTGCGCGTAGTCCTGGCAGACCCCTCGACGCTGGGCGAACGCCTCGGAGGCGCTGGTGGTGGTGAACGTCGACCCCGGTTCGTAGGACATGGCAGCATGCAGCGCGCCCGAGATGCGCCGCACGCAGCCCCACAGGTCGCCCGCCACATCCGCTGAGTCCCGCCCGGCCGCGTCGCGCGCGAAGGCCGCGATGCCCTCGTCGCAGGCGGCGAGGGCGGACGGCCGCCGGTACATGGGGTGCGCGTGCTCGCAGGGCTGGTCGGCGCGGTCGACCAGTACCCGGCCGGCGGACAGAAACGAGAACTCGTCGTGCTCCGCCGCGATCCTCCCGGCGAGCACGGCGTTTCCGAACCCGTCGGTAAGCTCGAGCAGCCGCGTGTCGGGTGTCACCACGGTCTGGGTGCTCAAGACCGTCTGGCCGCCCGCGCTTTTCGGGCGGCACCGCAGCAGGAAGTCGTGCTCGCGCACGGGCTCGCTCAGATGGAGGGCGGTCTCGAACGAATAGCTGAGGATGCGCATACGCCTCACCCCGTCCTATGCGAAGATGCCGTTCGCGCACGCGATCATGCGCTCGAGGCCCTTGTCATCGACATTCTGGGGAAACGCCGGGTCGAAGGTCTGCGCCGCCAGCTCCTTGACCGCCTGGCGGCTGTAGGAGGCCCCGGTGCGGTCCAGCCTGCTGGCCAGGCGGTCGACCTCGTGCGGAATGCCGTCCAGCCGGTAGCGCAGGCGCGCGCACAGGTCGATGCGCTCTACGGTCATGCCGCATTTCACCAGGCAGCGCGCCGCGTCGTCCACCACGAAGTCGTCGATGCACCCCTTGAAGGCCATGATGTTGTCCTGGACCAGCTGCAGGTCGAGCAGGGGGCTGTCCGACGCGCTCGAGGCCTCCAGCGCGTTGACCGCCATCTGGATGTAGCCGAGGCTCTCGGTTCCCAGCGCGTCGCGGCAGGCGATGGCGTTGTCGTAGGCGGCGTCCATGGAGCGCGCCACCGACGAGGGGTTGTCGCGGTTGAACAGGCACCGCTGGAAGAACTCCAGCGGCGTCTCGGTCTCGCAGTTGAATCCCAGATCGACGAGCTGCCCTTTCCAGTCCCCGTCGATATCGTCGAGCGCCCGGTCCGCGACGCGGTCGTAGGCGGTCAGGATGAATCGCTGCGTGGTGAAGGCGCGTTCCAGGTAGCGCCCCAGCCACAGCAGGTGGTCTATGCGGTTCAGCGAGAGAGTACCCATGTGTCCTTGAAGCCTCCTCCTTGGCTTGAGTTGACGATGACCGAGCCCTCCTGCCGCGCGTAGCGCGTGAGGCCGCTGGCCCAGACGGTGGTGGTGGGGCCGCTCAGCACGAAGGCGCGCAGGTCCGCCTTGCGGGGCACGACCTCGCCGCCGATGTAGGTGGGCAGGCAGGTGAAGTCGACCACCTCCTGCGCGATGAAGCGGCGCGGCTCTGAGCGGATGGCGCGCTTCATCGCCTCGAGCCCGTCGGCATCCAGGGTGGATCCGAAGACGACCCCGTAGCCTCCCGCCTCGGCGACGTCCTTGATGACGAGCGAGTCCGCATGGTCCAGCACGTAGGCCATGTCGTCGGGATAGAACGGCAGGTAGGTGGGAGCGTTTTGCAGGATGGGCCGCTCGCCCAGGTAATACTCGACCATCTTGGGGACGAAGTAGTACAGGCCCTTGTCGTCGGCCGCGCCGTTGCCCGGGGCGTTGACGATCGCCACGGACCCTGCGCGGTAGGCCGCCATGAGGTTGGGGACGCCGATGAGGCTGTCGGGGCGGAAGCACAGCGGGTCCAGGAACTCGTCGGACAGACGGCGGTACACGGCACCCACCCGGCGCATCGCCGCGGCGTCGCGGTAGTACAGCCTGCCGTCCTCGCAGAACAGCTCGTCGGGGGTCGCCAGCAGCGCATCGGCCTGCTCGGCCAGGTAGGCGTGCTCGAAGTACGCGGCGTTGTAGCGTCCCGGGGTCAGCACCACGTTGATGCCGCCGCGGTTCACGTGGTCCATGACCTCCTTCAGCCTGCGCCCGTAATCGCGGTTGTCCACCACGGGCACGCGCCGGAACGTGGTGTCGTCGCAGCGGCGGCACAGGCTGCGGGCGATGAGCGGGTAGGAGGCGCCCGACGGGATGCGCAGGTTGTCCTCGAGCACGTACCAGCTGCCGTCGGTTCCCTCCACCAGATCGATGCCCGAGATGTGGCTGTAGATGCCGCACGGGGGCGTCACGCCCTCGCATTGGGGGAGGTATCCCGAGCTCGCGAACGCGAAGTCCTCGGGCACCACGCCCTCGCGCACGATCTCCTTTGCGCCGTAGATGTCGCGCAGGTACGCGTTCAGGGCGTCCACGCGCTGGGCGAGGCCGCGCTCGAGCGTGGCCCAGGTGCGCGCGTCGATGATGCGCGGGATCGCGTCGAAGGGGAAGAGCCGCTCGTTGAAGGTCCCGTCTTTATAGATGCCGAACTTCACGCCGTAGCGCGCGAGCTGCTGGTTGATCTTGGGCGTGTGGGGGACGAGCCCGGTGTAGGGGGCGACGTCCGTGCGGCCGGCGGGGTCGTGTGCATCCATGGGGTCCTCTTCCGTAGCAAACCTGTCGAGCGGTCCGTCCGCTCGATTCCGAGTATCGGTGTCGTTTATTTCCGGAAGAAGAACACGGCTGAGGTGGTCCAACGCGTTGCGATTCTGTTGCCATTCGGAAAACTGCGGGCCGGTGCGGGTGCAAATTCGGGGACGTACCTTCCGCGTGCATTTCTGCAAATTCGGGGACGTACCTTCCGCGTGCACTTATGCAAATCGGGGACACCCCTTCGGCGTGCCGTCGCCCCGTTACTGCTCCGAGCTCACGTAGCTCTCGTCGATGGTGATCTTGGCGACGGTGCGCGGGTAGTGGTCGCTCACGATCTGCTTCACGCGGCGGCGCAGCTGCTCCTCGGAGAGCTCAAGGTCGGCGGGGCGCACGCAGTCGAAGATCACGTTGGTGTGCGTGGGCCCGGGGACCGTGCGCAGGTCGTGGATGGTGATGCGCGGGTCGATGATCTTGACGGCCTGGTCGATCCAGTTGCGCATGTCGGTGACGGCGGGGTCGTCGGTCACGATGGGGTCGTAGTGCAGCGTCACGATGAGGCCGTCGTCGTTCTTGAAGTCCTGCTCGATGTTGTCGATCAGATCGTGGCTCTCCATGGGGTCCGCCTCCACGGGCATCTCCACGTGCGCGCTCGCGAACTGGCGGCCGGGGCCGTAGTCGTGCACCATGAGGTCGTGGGTGCCGAGCACGCCGGGGTAGCTCATGATCTTGGCGCGGATGTGCTCCACGAGCTCAGGCGAGGGCGCTTCGCCCAGCAGCGGGTTCACCGTGTCGCGCACAAGGCCGATGCCGCTCCAGATGATGAAGACGCCCACCGCGGCGCCCACGATGCCGTCGAGCTGGATGTCCGCATAATGCGCCACCACGGAGGAGAGCAGGACTGCCGCGGTCGAGATGACGTCGTTGCGCGAGTCCACGGCGGTCGCTTGCAGCGTCTCGGAGTCGATGCGGCGCCCGATGGAGCGGTTGAAAGCTGCCATCCACAGCTTGACGACGATGGAGAGCAGCAGGATGACCACGAGCACGCCGTTGAACTCGACCGGCGTGGGATGGACGATCTTGTCGACGGAGGAGCCGACCAGGTTGATGCCGATGGCGAGCACGAGCGCGGCGACCACGAGCCCTGCCAGGTACTCGTAGCGGCCGTGGCCATAGGGGTGCTCGGGGTCGGCGGGCCGGCTTGCGAGCTTGAAGCCCAGCAGGCTCACGATGTTGCTCGCCGCGTCGGACAGGTTGTTCACGGCGTCGGCGACGATGGAGACTGAGCCCGCGACAATGCCGATGGCGCCTTTCGCCACGCACAGGGCCACGTTGCACACGATGCCGACAATGCCCGCGAACTGGCCGTAGCTCGTGCGCACGGCGGCGTCGCCCGTGTTGTCGCAATCGCGCACAAAGCGGCGTACCAGCCAATCGATCATGATGCCGACCCCTTCCATCGTCCATATGAGACGACCCCGCCGGTCGGGCGGGGTCGTATAACAAATAGCAAATTGTAGAGCTTCGCGGGGCGAGATGCCAGCCGAACCCTTCCCGGGGGCGTGCAAATTCGGGGACGTACCTTCCGCGTGCATTTTTGCAAATCGGGGACACCCCTTCGGTATGCACCGCATCCGGTACGGTTGCCGCGCAGGCCGTCCAGCGGGCGCGTTCTTCATGAAAAAGTGCGATGCTCTGGGGGTGCGGCAGGAATCCTGGAGCGCCGGGGCGGGAAGGAACTGCGATGTTCACACCCGAGGAGAGGGAGGCGGCGCTCGGGCTCTACGACAGGCTCGGGAGCGTCCCCGCCGTGGTCGCCGAGCTCGGCTACCCCAGCGAGCGCTGCCTCTACGGCTGGATCGCCCGCCGGGACGGCGCCTGCACCCGTCCGCGTGCGGTAAGATACCCCGCGCAGGAGAAGGCGGCGGCCGCCAGGCGCGTCCTGTCCGGGGAGAGCTGCGCCGCCGTCGCCGCCGACGTCGGGGCCTCCGCCTCGGCGGTCCTGCGCTGGCGGGACGCCTATGCAGAGGGAGGGATCGGGGCACTCATGGCCAAGGGGGACGTGGTCGCGCCGGGGCCGCGCGCGGACGCGGGCGCGCTGCCCGACGACGCGGGGGAGCTCAAGCGGATGGTCCTCGAGCTCCAGCTCGAGAACGACCTCATGCGGCAGGTGGTCGAGCTCGTAAAAAAAGACCCCTGCGTCGACCCGACGCGCCTCTCGAACAGGGAGAAGGCCCAGGTGATCGACGCGATGAGGGGGACGTATTCTCTGAGCTGTTTGGCCTCTAGGCTCGGCATCGCCGCGCCCAGCTACGGCGACGGGCCCCCGATCGCGGGCGGCGCGCCCGACAAGTGGGCCGAGGCGCGCGCGGCGGTCGTCGAGGAGTTCGAGGGCGCCGGGCGCTCGCGCGGCTACCGCTACGTCCACCGGCGCCTCGCGGAGCGCGGGATAGCCTGCGGGGAGCGCAAGGTGCGCGAGCTCATGGCCGAGGAGGGCTGCGTCGTCGTGTACCTGAGGCGGCCGAAGAGGTGGAGCTCCTACGCGGGGGAGGTCTCCGAGGCCCCGCCCAACCTCGTGGAGAGGTCGTTCCGCGCCGAGGCCCCCAACAGGCTCTGGCTGACCGACATCACCGAGTTCGCGCTGCCGGACGCGGGCGAGCCGAAGGTGTACCTCTCGCCCGTCGTCGACTGCTTCGACGGGATGCTGGCGTCCTGGTCCATCGGCACCTCCCCGAACGCCGAGCTGGCGAACTCCAGCCTGGAGCGCGCGTGCGAGGGGCTCGCCGACGGCGAGGCGCCCGTGGTCCACAGCGACCGGGGCGGGCACTACCGGTGGCCCGGCTGGATCTCGATCTGCGAGGAGCGCGGGCTGACCAGGTCGATGTCGAGGAAGGGCTGCAGCCCGGACAACGCGGCCTGCGAGGGCTTCTTCGGCAGGCTCAAGAACGAGTTCTTCCACGGCCGTGACTGGCGGGGCGTGGGCGCGGAGGAGTTCATGCGGAGGTTGGACGCGTGGCTGAGGTACTATAACGAGGTCCGCATCAAGGAGTCCCTGGGCTGGATGAGCCCGAAGCGGTACCGGGAGTCGCTGGGCCTCGCGGCCTAGCCCGATGTTTGCCCCGGCGCTCCAGGATTCCTGCCGCACCCCCTCTTTTTCGCCTACCTGCGGAAACGTCGATTCGGGTCCCCTGCATTCATGAAAAAGCGCCCAGCGCGCATCGGGGACGCCCCTTCTGCACGCGCTTGTGCACGCGGAAGGTACGTCCCCAAATTTGCAAAAGTGCACGCGCAAGGTACGTCCCCCGATTTGCATTCTTAGCTGTCCAAGGAGTAGTAACGGCCGAAGGCGTCTGCTGCGAGGATCGCGTCGCACACCATGTCCGGGGTGACGGCGACGGGAAGGTTCCCCATGGTCTCGGTCGGCGCGCACGCGCTCTCGGCGACCGCCATGATGCGATCGCGGGAGATGTCCTCGACGCCCAGGTCCTCGAGCGTCACGGGCAGGCCGACCTCGAGGCAGAAGCCGAGCACGCGTTCGAGCAGCTCGGTCGGGGCGTTTTCCAGCACGAGCTGCACGAGCGTGCCGAAGGCGACCTTCTCGCCGTGCATCGCGTGGCCGGTCTCCGGCAGCAGGCCCATGCTGTTGCTGACGGCGTGCGCCGCTGCCAGGCCGCAGCCCTCGAATCCGATGCCCGAAAGCAGGGTGTTCGCCTCGATGATGCGCTCGACAGCCGGCGTGCAGCAGCCCGCCTCGAGCGCGACCTTGGCCTTCACGCCGTCCTCCATCAGGGTGTCGAAGCACAGGCGGGCGCAGGCGAGCGCGGTGCCCGTCGCCTTGCCGCCCGCGCAGGTGTCGGCATCGGAGTCGACGCAGGCCTTCGCCTCGAAGTACGTGGCGAGCGCGTCCCCCATGCCCGCGACGATGAGGCGCACGGGCGCGCCGGCGATCACCGTCGTGTCCATGAGCACGACGTCGGGGTTCGCCGGCAGGTACAGGTAGCGGTCGAGCGCGACCGTATCGGAGTAGATGACCGACAGCGCGCTGCACGGTGCATCGGAGGACGCGGCGGTCGGGCAGACGACGACCGGCGCGCCGAGATAGTAGGCGACCGCCTTGGCGGTATCGAGCACCTTGCCGCCGCCGATGCCCGCCACGACGTCGCAGCCTGCCTCGCGCGCGACCGCGCAGAGCCGCTCGATCTCGCGCCCGGTGCATTCGCCTTCGAACCGCTCGAAGACGATCTCGGCGTCGACGTCGGCAAAGCCGCACTCGATCTTGGCGCCCAGGCGCTCGATGCCGGTCGCCGTGGCGATGGCGAGCAGCTTGGATCCGAGCGGGGCCGCATGCGCGCCGAGTTCGCACAGGGCGTCGGGTCCTTGGATGTACTTGCCGGGGCTGGTATAGATGCGAGTCATGGATGCTCCCCTTATCCTTGAGAGGTTGATGCCACCTATTGTAGGGAAACACCGATCAAGGCGTTCGCTTGGCGAGCCTGAGACGCCCGTGGAGGCGGGATTGTATATTCCTGCCCCCATACTGCATAAAAATCTGCTCAAAATAAAACCCATAAGGGTCATAGGTTGAGTTTGTCATTGTTTTTAAGCGCCCTTTCTGCACACGCGCTGCACCCTCCGGCATTTCCCCAGTTGAATCCTGCGGAAATGCAAACGGGTGCGGCTCGTGTGGCGAGATGGCACCGAAAAACAATGACAAACTCGTATTCACTCCTCCGAGAGGGTCCGGTCGGGCACGCGACCCGCCCCGCGCCACGCGCCCAGCGCCCCGCGCCGCCCCCCGCGCGGGGCTCCCGCCCAACATCTAGGTCAAGACCCCAACTTGCGCCATTCTCGTGTTCGACATCGAACGCGTTGTGGATTCTTCGTTGGGCCGGCGCCCCACGCCAAAAAGGACAACCGCAGCTCACGCGCTCAGGCGCATTTTCGGACCCTCCCGTCCCTTCAGCAATAGTTAAATGACTCGAAAAAAGCACATTGCGGCTGACCTGCCAAAACACAATATATAGTAGGGGGTGCCCAGAAGTTCCCCCGTATGTTGTAAGGATGGATGACGTATAGTTGGTATCCGGCACTGCTTGCCTCCCGCCTCGCCGGGGTGTCCCAGACTCGGCGGCACCGTTTTGCGAGGCGGATGGCGGGCGGTGCTGGAGAAGAGCCGGGCAATCGGATTCGCGCCGTCGGGTGCGAAAGGGCCGGTCGGCGCTCTCCGGGCACGAACATGACTATCGAAGGGCATCGATATGAAAATCATCAAGCGCAACGGTACCGAGGTCGCATTCGACATCGAGAAGATCTCGAACGCGATCCGCGGCGCCAACCGCGAGGTGAAAGAGCGCGAGCGCATGACGGAGCGCGAGATCGTCTTCGCGTCCCAGAACGTGGCGGAGGCATGCGAGAACGCTGGCCATACCGTGTCGGTCGAGGAGATCCAGGATCTCGTCGAGGACGAGATCATGGCGCTCGACCACTACGAGGTCGCCCGCCACTACATCATCTACCGCTACGTGCAGAGCCTGAAGCGCCAGAAGAACACCACCGACGACAAGATCTTGTCGCTCATCGAGTGCAACAACGAAGAGGTCAAGCAGGAGAACTCCAACAAGAACCCGACCGTGAACTCCGTGCAGCGCGACTACATGGCCGGCGAAGTCTCCAAGGACCTGACCCAGCGCGTGCTGCTGCCCTCCGACGTGGTCGACGCCCACAACGAGGGCCTCATCCACTTCCACGATTCCGACTACTTCGCGCAGCACATGCACAACTGCGACCTGGTGAATCTCGACGACATGCTGCAGAACGGCACGGTCATCTCCGGCACGCTCATCGAGCGCCCGCACAGCTTCTCGACCGCTTGCAACATCGCCACGCAGATCATCGCCCAGGTGGCCTCGTGCCAGTACGGCGGCCAGTCCATCTCGCTGACGCACCTGGCGCCGTTCGTGGACGTGAGCCGCCAGAAGATCCGCGGCCAGGTGCTGCGCGAGCTCGAGGAGCTCGGCGTGGACGCCTCCGAGGACAAGATCGCCTCCGTGGTCGAAGACCGCCTGCGCGACGAGATCCGCCGCGGCGTGCAGACCATCCAGTACCAGGTCGTGACCCTTATGACCACCAACGGCCAGGCGCCGTTCGTCACGGTGTTCATGTACCTCAACGAGGCGCGCACGCCCGCCGAGAAGCACGATCTGGCCATGATCATCGAGGAGACCCTACGCCAGCGCTACGAGGGCGTGAAGAACGAGGCCGGCGTGTGGATCACGCCCGCGTTCCCCAAGCTCATCTACGTGCTTGAGGAGGACAACATCCACGAGGACTCCCCGTACTTCTACCTGACGCAGCTCGCCGCCAAGTGCACCGCCAAGCGCATGGTGCCCGACTACATCTCCGAGAAGATGATGCGCAAGTACAAGTTGTCGAAGGGGGAGACCGAGGGCAACGGCGACTGCTACACCTGCATGGGCTGCCGCAGCTTCCTGACGCCCGACCGCTCCGGCAACGGGTTTGACAACGTGGCGCGCGCCAAGAACTACGAGCCGGGCAAGCCCAAGTACTACGGCCGCTTCAACCAGGGCGTCGTGACCATCAACCTGCCCGACGTCGCGCTGTCGTCCCACGGCGACGCGGACAAGTTCTGGGAGATCTTCGACGAGCGCCTGGAGCTTTGCCACAAGGCCCTCATGTGCCGTCATGAGCGTCTGAAGGGCACGCTGTCCGACGCGGCGCCGATCCTGTGGCAGTATGGCGCGCTCGCGCGCCTGGACAAGGGCGAGACCATCGACAAGCTGCTCTACGGCGGCTACTCCACGATCAGCCTGGGCTATGCGGGCCTGTACGAGTGCGTGAGGTTCATGACCGGTGCCTCCCACACCGACGAGCGCGGCAAGGACTTCGCCCTCAAGGTCATGCAGCACATGAACGACAAGTGCGCCGAATGGAAGGCGGCGTCCGACATCGACTTCTCGCTGTACGGCACCCCGCTCGAGTCGACGACCTACAAGTTCGCCAAGTGCCTGCAGCGCCGCTTCGGCATCATCCCGGGCGTGACGGACAAGGGCTACATCACGAACTCCTACCACGTGCACGTTTCCGAGGAGATCGACGCGTTCGACAAGCTGAAGTTCGAAAGCGAGTTCCAGCAGCTGTCGCCCGGCGGCGCCATCTCCTATGTCGAGGTGCCCAACATGCAGGACAACCTCAAGGCCGTCATCCGCGTGATGCAGTACATCTACGACAACATCATGTACGCGGAGCTCAACACCAAGAGCGACTACTGCCAGGTGTGCGGCTACGACGGCGAGATCAAGATCGTGGAGGACGACGGCAAGCTGGTGTGGGAGTGCCCCAACTGCGGCAACCGCGACCAGGAGAAGCTCAACGTGGCGCGCCGCACCTGCGGCTACATCGGCACGCAGTTCTGGAACCAGGGCCGCACCGAGGAGATCCGCGACCGCGTGCTGCACCTGTAGTTCCGCGGTTCTACCGAACCGCGGAACTGCTCGACGCTGCGCGGGCATCTGACGGGCGACCTGTCCCTCACTTGTCGGGCATGGCCTTAAGGCCTATGCCCTCCTCGTTCGGGTCACCTCGCCTCGTCAGATGCCCGCTCGCTGACTGAGTACTCTACCTAGAGGGCCTAGAGGGCTGCTGTCGACATTGCATGATGGATCGTTGCTGGCACGGTGAGAAGTGGAGCACGCGTGAACTACGCCGAGATCAAGAACTTCGATATCGCCAACGGGGAGGGCGTGCGCACGACGCTGTTCGTCTCCGGATGCAGGCGCGGCTGCCCGGGGTGCTTCAACTCCGGCGCATGGAGCTTCGAGGCGGGCGAGCCGTTCACGCGCGCGGTGGAGGATGAGATCATCGAGAGCCTGGCGCCCAGCTACGTCGACGGGCTCACGATCCTGGGCGGCGAGCCCATGGAGCCCGAGAACCAGGCGGGGCTCGTCGAGTTCGTCGAGCGCGTCCGCGCGACGTATCCGCGCGGCTGCGGCAAGACCATCTGGTGCTTCACGGGCGACACGCTCGACGAACTCATGGAGGGCGGCCGCCATCGCACCGAGGTGACCGAGCGGCTGCTCGCCTGCATCGACATCCTGGTCGACGGGCCGTGGGTGCAGGAGCTCTACGACATCACGCTGCGGTTCCACGGGTCGTCCAACCAGCGGGTGATCGACCTCAACGCCACGCGCGAGGCCGCATCCGAGCAGGGCGTGCCGCTGTCCGAGGCCGTGCGCCTCTGGCAGGACGAAGAGGTCTACAGCACGCACACGATGTAGGCGCGACCCGCCGTCGGGCCCGTCCACAATGGCGGGTCCGGCGGCGGGCGTTGTGGTGGTACGATAACGCAGTCAGCGGCATGCGTTCGAAGGGATGTTCATGGTCGATCAGGAAAAGGTGCGCCAGGCGATCAGCCTGCTGCTCGAGGGTATCGGCGAGGACCCGACGCGCGAGGGGCTCATCGAGACGCCCGACCGCGTGGCGCGCATGTACTCCGAGCTCGCGGGCGGCATGGACCAGGATCCTGCGACGCATCTGGCCAAAACGTTCGCGGTCGAGGCGGACGACATGGTGATCGAGCGCGACATCACGTTCTACTCCCTGTGCGAGCACCATCTGCTGCCGTTTTACGGGAAGGTCGCCATCGGCTACATTCCCGACGGGCGGGTGGCGGGCCTCTCCAAGCTCGCGCGCACCGTCGAGGTCTTCGCGCGCCGCCTGCAGCTGCAGGAGCGCCTGTGCGCCCAGATCGCCGACGCCCTCATGGAGGACCTCGGATGCCGCGGCGCCATCGTGCTCATCGAGGCGGAGCACATGTGCATGACCATGCGCGGCGTTAAGAAGCCGGGCACCAGTACGGTCACCTGCGCCCGCCGCGGCGCGTTCGCGGAGGACCCGTCGCTCGAGGAGCAGTTCTTCCGCATGCTGGGGCGCTAGTGGGGCGCTGCGGAACGGTCGCCTGCGCGGCCATGCCCCGGGCGGATGCCGTCTGGCGCCACCCGGTCTTTCAGGAACATCTCGCTCGCATACAGGAGCTCGAGCGCACGCGCGCCTTCTGCCGCCATGACCTCGCGCACCTGCTGGACGTGGCGCGCATCATGTGGATCGGCGTGTTGGAGGAGGGCGCGGACCTGCCGCGCGACGTCGTCTACGTCACGGCGCTTTTGCACGATATCGGTCGTGCAGCGCAGTACGAGACGGGCGAGCCGCACGATGTCGCCGGGGTGCGCATCGCGCGCGAAATAATGGGTACGGTAGATGGCGACCGTGCATTCTCGCCTGCGGAGCAGGACCTCATCGCAGACGCCATCGGCGCGCACCGCGTATCCGATGCGACCGCCTCGCCGCTCGGCAGCCTGCTGTATCGGGCCGACAAGCTGTCGCGCCCCTGCTTCGCCTGCCCCGCACGTCCCGAATGCAACTGGCCGACAGAACAGCAGAACCTCGCCGTCCGCATCTGACGGGAGCAAAAGGGCCGGGCGCCTTTTGACCTCCTCGCATGCGGGGCGGGGACGAAAGGGGAGATTGCCATGGGCAAGAAGCATCAAAAGCATCTGCCGGAAAACGCCACGCCGACCGAGGGCGCCGAGCTCGCACGGCGCGAGGCCGGGCTGCCCGCCACGAGGACGGCCATAGCCCGCTGGACGCCGGCCGACCTGTCCGGAGCCGATAAGATCCAGATCGACGGCCTGGAGGTCTTCGCCAACCACGGCGTGTATTCCGAGGAGCGTGCGCTCGGCCAGAAGTTCATCGTCTCGCTCACGCTCTACACGAGCCTGCGCGAGGCGGGGCGCACCGATGACCTGCGCGCGTCGATCGATTACGGCAAGGTGTGCCACGAGGTCGACGATTTCCTGCGCGACCATACGTTCAAGCTAATCGAGGCCGCGGCGGAGGGCGTGGCCGATCGCCTGCTCGCCCGCCACGACGCGCTCGTGGGCGTCCGCGTGCGCCTGGAGAAGCCCTGGGCCCCGATCGGCCTGCCGCTGCGCACCGTCGCGGTGGAGATCGTCCGCACGAGGTAGCGGCCAAGCCTTCGACCCGTGTCCGGCGACCCGGTACGAAGACCCTGCCTCGATGTACCGCGCCGGCACGAGCCGAAGGTCGTTTCGTCGTTCAGAGATAGCGATGTCCGCACGCCGTGGTACTATCGTCGATATATCGACGAGAGGAGGCGGGCGATGGAGTACCGGGAAACGGAACGCATCGAGTTCAAACGCACAGCTACCGAACGTATCGTCAAGACGATCATCGCATTTGCAAACGGAACCGGCGGGGACATCTATATCGGTATCGACGATTTTGGCCGGGTGATCGGCGTCGACGATATCGACGGTGAGATGCTCAAGGTCTCGAACCTCGTGCATGATGCCATCTGCCCACCGCTCGTGCGCCTCGTGCATATCGAGCCCGTTAAGCTCGAGGGCAAAAACACCGTGCTCGTGTCCGTCGAGGCGGGTGATAAGAAGCCCTACTATCTGGCTTCGAAGGGCCTGGTCCCGGCCGGCGTGTTCACCCGCCTGGGGCCTGCGACCGTGCCCATGGGCCGTCGGGACATCCGGCGCATGATCCGCGAAGCCGACGATGACTATTTCGAGACGCGCCACGCGAGGGTGCAGGATCTCACCTTCGACGAGGCCGGGCGCGTCTTCCGGGAGCACGGCGTCGAGTTCTCCCCGGAGCGCTTTCGGGCGCTCGGCATGCTCGCCCGCGACGGGTTCTATTCGAATCTCGCCCTGCTCATCTCCGACCAGAACCCCTTCACCCTGAAGTGCGCCGTCTTCAACGACGACGCCGGCACCGAGTTTCTGAACCGCATCGAGTGCGAGGGCTCGATCCTCGGCCAGTACGAGCGGGTGCTCGGCTTTTTGCGCCTCGCGAACAACCTCAGGTCGTATTTCCCGTCGAACACGAGGATCGATCAGCGCGACTATCCTGATGACGCGCTGCGCGAGGGCCTGCTCAACGCCATCATCCACCGCGATTACGATGAGAGCCTCTGCGTGCCCACGCTGGTGAAGATGTACCGTACGGAGCTTTCGTTCACCTCGTTCGGAGGCCTGTTCGGCATCACCGCGCAGCAGGCCATCACGCGGGAGTCCTCGCCGCGAAACCCCCGGCTGCTGGCGCTATTCGGCCGTTTGGGAGAAGTCGAGGCGTACGGGTCCGGCCTTCCCAAGATCTGGAAGCTGTATGAACGCGAGGGGCTTGCAGCGCGCATCGAGGCCGAGGGCTCCTTCTTCACACTCGTGCTGCCGAACGTCAACACGACGCGCAACCCGCACATGAGCCTGACGGCGAACAACGGCCCTGATCTTCGCGGGGGCCAGGAGGCTTTCGACGAACTCGATGAGATGGGGGCGATGCCCGTGCGCGTGAAGGCGGCATATGACCGGGCGCGTGCGGAGAGGTGCGCGCTCGATCGTGCACAAGAGGGAGCTCACGCGGCGGATGCGGACGGACGGGAGGTCGCCGGCGCCCCGGCGGGCGTTCGGGTCACGCATATGGAACGCATCGGGGACAGCCCTGCGGATACGGGCTCGCGTCGTCTCGAGCGGTTCATGATATCCTTCGCACTCGAACGAGGCGATTTCTCGCGCGAGGAGGCTCAGCGGGCGCTTGACGTCGGACGCGATACAGCGCTCAAGGTCATCAACGGCATGGTTACCTCCGGTGCGCTGATTAAGACGGGGCGTGCGCGGGCAACCCGTTATCGGGCTTCAGACGAGCTTCGGCAAAACGAGGCTCTTGGGTAGTCCGTCGCGATCTCCCTCGATGACAAGCTACGTATTGTCGGTAGGCCTCGAGAGGTTGTCTCTTCTATAGTTCACGAACGGCGCAACAGCGCCGAGGCCTCACGGTTCTTTGGGCAATAGGTGTCGAGCAGCATGTGGAAGCGGGCGTTGTGGCTTGGCTCCATGAGGTGCACGAGCTCGTGGGTGACGACCATCTCCAGGCAGGTTGGGGGGTAGGCCGCCAGACGCGCATTGATGCGGATGGCGCCGGTTTTCGGCGTGCACGAGCCCCAGCGGGTCTTCATGGTCCGGATGCTCCAGCTGCTCGCATGCACGCCCATGACGGCCTCGACGCGCTCGGCCACCTCGGGCAGTGCGCGGGCGAGCTCGCGGTGGTGCAGCTCGTCGACCAGGCGATTGTACGCTTCGGGCGTGAGATCGGCGAGCTCGTCTTCGTCACGCGCGGGGGTAGTGCCGAACGTCGCGGGTCGCGCAGCCGCGCCGAAGCGCATGCCCGCCCGCTTCAGTGCGTCGGCGAGGGGGACGATCGATCCCCACAGCGGCACGTTCTGGAGGTCGCGCGCCTCGCGTCGGTCTTCGCCAGCCAGTTGCCTGCGTTTCACGCGCTCGGCGATCCAGGCAGCCTTGCGGTCCAAGAATTCCTGCGCCGTGTCCGCGCTCGTGCGAACGGGGATGCTCATCACGACGGAGCCGTCTCCGCGCACGCGCAGGTTGAGGTTGCGCACGCGCTTGCGCGTGACGGTCACGGGGATGCGTGCCCCGTCGGCATCGACGTGCAGCGAGAACGTGGCGGGGAAGGGCTTTTCTCGTGCCATGGTTCAGCAGAACAGGTCGACGAACCGCTGCGGCGTGATGGCCCGCACGGTGCTGCGCTCGTAGGCCCGCTCGTCACGCGTGAGGATCAGGTTGGCGCGCATGTTCTCGGCGGTAGCGCGGATAATCGCATCTTCGAAATCTGGCTCATCAGAGCTGGCGGCGATTCTGCATGTTGCCTCATCAAGTGCAATAACGTTGAGCGCATCGAGAAACGCCCGAACAAAATCCCGCGCTGCTTGCTCGCCAAGGTATTTGCATGCCACGTAGTAAGCATCCTTGAGAGATCCTGCGCATACGCAGCCGGTATCGGTCCCGTTTGCACAGCGGCGTATAACCTCCACTGCGGCATTCGATTCCGGGCGCTCAGGAACCATGAAGTCAAGCAATACGTTCGTGTCGAGCAGCAATCTATACATCCCGCATCATCAGCTCTCGTTTGATGTCGGCGGCTGTCATGTGCGCAAGCGGCGTACCGTGCGGCGTGCGGGAGCGAAGTTCCATGAGATGCTGGAACGTCTGAGAGTCCCCGGTTTCCGATTCCTGCTCGGGCGCTGCGTCAAACCGGGGGATTTTGCCTGTCGCTGCGATGTAGTTCCAGAGCGAGCGGATAACCTCGTTGGCAGTCGTGCCCGCCTGGGCGAGGTGATGCGACACGATGGTTTTGGTCTCCGTATTGATGCTTGCTGAAACCGTTGAAGTTGCCATCGATCCTCCTTTTCGTATATCTATTATAGATTATCTTCTGTAGATAGACATAATGATCGACATGGTAAAGGTATCGGGTGGTTTCGTCGCACAACGGGTGATCTCGTCATGCGTGTCCGCTATATGCCGCCCGTGTTCGCCTGTTTTGTCGTATCCGAGCAGCCCATGAGAGCTTCATGTCTACGCGAGGGGTTAGTCTGGGCTTCGTAGCCAATTATCGGTCCGATTGAAAGGCAAGCCATGAACAAGAAGCATCAGAACTTGCGGAAGAAGAACAACCGCGGCACCCCGATCGTACCGGCTTACCTCGAGGCGGAAGATTCCGTCGTCGTCTGTCCGACGTGCCACGCGGCGTTTCCGCTCTCGGCGCTGGAGCCGTTCGATCCGTGCCGTGAATCTCATGCCCGTTGTCCGGTGTGCTGCGCACCCTGCACGGCCGATGCCTATGATCGTGAGGCGGCACACATGATCGAGCTCCAGCGTGAGGTGGAGCAGCTGCAAGCCGCGCGCGGCAGGGCCCTCAACGAGTTCGATCGAAAACGGATCTGGCACGTACCACTTGTGGGGAAGCTGCTCGCTCGGGTGCGGCAGCGACGGCGCGAACAGCTGAAGGCGGAGCTGCTCGAACCCATTTCCGATATCTCGAGCCGTATGGTCGGTCTCGACAAGCTCGCTTCCTCTCGCTATCTGATGTCCGAATACCATCTGCTGACGCGGACGCCGCTTCGTATCTACGCGGAGCGGGGCGGATACTGCATGCGGTGCTGCTACGATATGACCGGCGCGTTCACGTTCGATTACCGCCACGGATACTCAATGTGTCGCGGTCTTGTCGGTGAAATCAAGGCGTTCGAGCAGGTGGTCGCTGCCATGCGCGCTGAGGCGCGTCTCGAGGGGGCGCGCCTCGTCCCAAACGTCTTCGTGCGCAAAAACGAAGGATCCAATCCCAGTGAGCGCGGATCGTACTTCTCGCAACTCGATATGGTGCTGTTGACGCGTCGTGCGGCCTATGTGTTTGAGGTCAAGAGCCGAGATGCCTCCATCGAATGGGGCGCGAGCGGTGCACTCGAGGCGACGTATTGTCAGGGCGACAAAGTCAACGTGAGAAAGCTGGCCGGAGATCTTCAGCAGCTTGCCGACCATGCTTTTTATTTCAATCGGTGTGTCGGCCGTTACCCCTTCGATGCGACGTTCGAGGTGATGGTGTACGTCGATCCGGCAAGCTGCGCCGCCGACATGGAGGCGTTCTGCGACAACCTGCTCGTGCGGTCGCTTACGGCTGACGCGCGTGAGCTTGTCCGTATCATCGCCGAGCAGGACGCGAGGCTGTCCGATGCGATGGATCAGAACGCCCTTGATGCGCTTGCCCGCGAGGTGCTGGCGCGCTATGGGGATCGCGACTTGCGCAAGCGCCAGATGCACGCGATGAGGCTCGAGCGCAAAACCGCATAGGCGAGCGGATGCCTCCAGGGATGCGGGCTCGCGGCGCATGCGGTTCGCCTGTATGCGCCGACGTGAATTCTCCGTGATGCCGGGGCGGTTTGCCGTGGTCAGGCGCTTGGGCGCCCGCGGTGGCGAGAGGGCATGCGGGGTCGCGTCGCTATAATGGGTGCCCCTTGCACGCGCGGCACCTCGTCGCCCGATCGGAAAGGACAGATGGCCATGATCAAGGTTGCCATTCTCTTCGGTGGTATCTCCACCGAGCACGATATCTCGCTCAAATCCGCCGACAACGTCATCGCGCAGCTGCCGCGCGACCGCTTCGAGCCGGTTCTCATCGGCATCGACCGCGACGGCGCGTGGTTCCACTATTCGGGCGATGTCGCGGATATCGTGTCCGGCGCATGGGAGGACCACGACGTGAACCCCGTGGTGCTCATCCCCGGCTGCAGCGAGGACGCACGCGGCGGCTTCATGGAGCTTGTCGAAGGCGAGTTCGTGGAGCTGCCGGTCGATGTGGCGCTGCCCGTGCTCCATGGCCAGGGCGGCGAGGACGGCACGGTGCAGGGCACGCTCGAGGCATGCGGCGTGCCGTACGTCGGCTGCGGCGTGCTCGCCTCCGCGGTATGCATGGACAAGGACGCGTCCCACCGTCTGGCGGCAGCCGCCGGCGTTCGCTCGCCCAAGTGCGAAGTGCTCTACCGCGGCGCCTCCGACGAGGCGTGCCACGCCGTCGTCGAGAAGTGCGGCGGCTACCCCGTGTTCGTGAAGCCCGCCCGCGGGGGCTCGTCCATCGGCGTCTCCAAGGCCTCCGATGAGGCGGCCTACCGCGCCGCGCTCGATGCCGCGTTCGCGCTCGACGAGAAGGTCGCCGTCGAGGAGGCCATCACGGGCGTCGAGGTGGGGTGCGCCGTCATGGGCGACTCCATCCACGGCATCACGATGGGCGAGGTCGACGAGATCGTCATCACCGGGGACGGTTTCTTCCGTATCCATCTGGAGAAGGATCCCGGCGCCAACACCGAGCTGCGGTGTCCCGCCGATCTTCCCGCCGACGTCATGGCCCGCGTTCGCGAGGCGGGCCGTACGGTCTACGAGGCGCTCGGTTGCTCCGGGTTCGCGCGCGTGGACCTGTTCGTGACGCCGGAGGGCGAGGTCGTCTTCAACGAGGTTAACTCCACGCCGGGCATGACCTATTACTCGCGCTTCCCGCAGATGATGCGCGTTGCGGGCCACGATCTGGGCGAGGTGCTCGCCGAGTTGATCGACGCCAAGCTGCGCAGGTAGCGTCAAGGGCGCGTGCCTGTCGATTATCTGTTTAGCCCAGGCGGCCGGAGCGCTCAGCGGCGTGGTGGGGTCGGGGTATAATGCCGGAAATTCCGGCATTATACCCCTGTTTTTATATATTGCATTTAATAGAATACTCTTGAATTACTGCCTGAACGAATTTGGGACTTTTGGGTACATGTTTTCCGGTTGACTGAGTAGCCCACCGTCTGCATATGGCAACATATCTAAATCAGTATGTTATACATTATGCTGATGAGGGTCTACTCGGCGGACCGGAAAACATGTACCCAAAAGTCCCTTTTCGTTTCGTGCCGATGCTCAGATGCCGGTATCTGAGCAATTCGTGGTCCGCACTGCGCGAAATCCCGGCATGCGGCCGCTTACAGGCGCTGCGCCTGGTCTTTCAGCAGGTCGGACGCGGTTTTAACTGCGTTGTTCGCATGTTCGAGGAAGTTGCGGTACGAGTCCGTGAGGTCCCTGATCTCGTCGATGCTCATGCCGCCCGACGCCTGCTCGAGCTCCCTGTCCGCAAGGGCGTCGCGATCGCGTGCTGTGGAATCTGCCATGATCTCATCCTTTCATCGGGCGGGGTGCCGGGCCAGCAGGTGCCGACCGGCTGCTTGCGCGACCTGCCCCGGCTCCGGGCCGGGAGCTTTTCTAGGCCATGGTACCCGAATTTGTGTGCTTATCTCGCTCGATCGCACGAATGCGCCGCGCGCGGCATGATTGCGGCGCATGGGGTATAGTGACCACTGCATGTCTGCGCCCACAAGGGGCGAGACGGTATGACAGAAACGAGGATGCACATGTCCAACGACGGCAAGAAGGTCCGCGCGCACTACCGCGGCACGCTTGACGACGGCACGCAGTTCGATTCCAGCTACGATCGCGGCGAGCCGATCGAGTTCACCTGCGGCGCCCATCAGATGATCGCCGGTTTCGACGCGGCGGTGATGGATATGGAGGTGGGCGAGAAGAAGACCGTCCACATCCCGGCCGACCAGGCCTACGGCCAGCACCGCAAGGAGCTCGTCTTCAGGATTCCGGCCGACCAGGTGCCCAACATCGACCAGGTGCATGCGGGCGACCACGTCTACCTGTCCGGCCCCGCGGGCCAGCCGATCCCCGCGGTCGTGCTCGAGGTGAACGACGAGGGCGTCATGCTCGACGCGAACCACGAGATGGCGGGCAAGGACCTCAACTTCGAGATCGAGCTCGTCGAGGTGCTCGACTAGAGGCGAGCGATCCGCATCGCGCCGCGCTTCAAGCCGCTTTACCGCAAGCCCTGCACCGCTGTCCGGTGCAGGGCTATTTGTTTGCCATACCAAACTCTTTGAGGTAGTATGAGTTTGCTATAACTAACTAAGCGATCGAAGGGGTTGCGACATGCGGTTGCGCGAATCGGGCGAGGATTATCTCGAGGCTATCTTGGTGCTCCAGCAGGAGCGCGGAGCTGTTCGCGCCATCGACATCGCCGAGCATCTCGGGGTGACCAAGGCAAGCGTCTCCAAGGCCATGTCGACGTTGGAGGGCAAGGGATTCATCGAGGTCGTCAAGCGCGACGTCCGGCTCACCGAGGCGGGGGCGCAGGTGGCGCACGAGATCCTGGAGCGGCACGTCTTCTTCCGCGACCTGCTTATCGCGGCCGGCGTCGAGCCGGAGCTCGCGGCCGAGGAGGCCTGCCACATGGAGCACTGCCTGTCCGAGGACAGCTTCCAAAAGCTCAAGGCGCATATGGCCTAGTGGTGCTATAAGGGACGGGGTCGTTTCACCCACGTCGGCGCAGCGCGCCGCCATGGGTTGAAACGACCCCGTCCCTAAATGATCCACGGGAGCGCGGAGCTCTAGACCCTCTTCACCCGCATGGCACGCATCGCGTTCAGGATCGCGATGATCGCCACACCGACGTCGCCGAACACCGCGAGCCACATGTTCGCCACGCCGATCGCCGCGAGCAGCAGGATCGCGATCTTCACCGCGAGCGCGAACACGATGTTCTGCCACACGATGCGCATGGTCTTGCGCGCGATGCGGATGGCACAGGCGATCTTGGACGGCTTGTCGTCCATGAGGACCACGTCGGCGGCCTCGATGGCGGCGTCCGAACCCATGGCTCCCATGGCGATGCCCACGTCCGCGCGGGTGAGCACCGGCGCGTCGTTGATGCCGTCGCCCACGAACGCGAGCTTGGCGTCGCCGCGCTCGAAGCCGAGCAGATGCTCGACGGCGCTGACCTTGTCGGCGGGCAGAAGCTGGGCGTGGACCTCGTCGAGCCCGAGCTTGCCGCCCACGGCCTCGGCTACGTCGCGCCGGTCTCCGGTGAGCATGACGCACTTGGTCACGCCGGCGGCATGCAGGTCGCGTATGGTCTGCTCGGCATCGTCTTTCACCACGTCGGCGATCACGATGTGTCCGATGTAGCGGCCGTCGACCGTGACGTGCAGGATGGTCCCGGTCAGGTCGCATTCGTGCCAGCGGGCGCCGTGCTCGGCCATGAGCTTGTCGTTGCCGACCAGGACCACATGCTCGTCAACGTGCGCGGACACGCCGTGGCCCGACTCCTCCTTGACGCCGCGGATGCGCGCCTGGTCGATCTCGCCGGAGTACGCCTGGCGCACGGACACCGCGATGGGGTGATCGGAGAACGCCTCGGCATATGCGGCGTTGGAGAGCACGTAATCGGGGTCGACGCCCGTCTCGGGATGGATGGCGACCACGTTGAACGTGCCGTTCGTGAGCGTGCCCGTCTTGTCGAACACCACGGTATCGACCTTGGAGAGCAGCTCCAGGTAGTTCGAGCCCTTGACGAGGATGCCGAGCTTGGAAGCGCCGCCGATGCCGCCGAAAAACGACAGCGGCACGCTGATCACCAGGGCGCAGGGGCAGGAGACCACCAAAAACGTGAGGCCGCGCAGGATCCAATCGGACCAGGCGCCCATGCCGAGCAGGGGCGGGATCACGGCGAGCAGCACGGCGGCGCCGGTGACGATCGGAGTGTACCAGCGGGCGAAGCGCGTGATGAAGTTCTCGGTCCGCGCCTTCTTCTCGCTCGCGTTCTCCACGAGCTCGAGGATGCGCGAGACGGTGGATTCTCCGAACGGCTTGGTCGTGCGGATGTGCAGCATGCCGGTCATGTTGATGCAGCCGGAGATGACGTCAGCGCCCGGCTCCACGTGGCGGGGGATGGACTCGCCGGTGAGCGCGGCGGTGTCGAGCTGGCTTACGCCCTCGGTGATGACGCCGTCGATCGGCACGCGCTCGCCGGGCTTGACGACGATGATGTCGCCGACCTGGACCTCATCGGGGTCGACCTCGACGAGCTGTCCGTCCTGCTCGATGTTGGCGTAGTCGGGGGCGATGTCCATCATGGCGCTGATGGACTTGCGGCTCTGGCCCACGGCGTAGCTCTGGAACAGCTCGCCGACCTGATAGAACAGCATGACCGCGGCGCCTTCCGCCATGTGCGGCTCGGCCTCGGGGAAAAACACCATGGCAAAGGCGCCGATGGTCGCCACCGTCATGAGGAAGCTCTCGTCGAACGCCTGGCCGTGGCGGATGTTGCGCCATGCCTTCTGTAGGACGTCGTAGCCGGCGATGAGGTAGGGGATGAGGAAGAGCGCGAAGCTTGCGTACAGGTCGCCGGGCGCTCCGAAGATGGCGCCGAGCACGCCGAACTCTTCGACGGCGTACACGACGATGAAGATGACGAGCGCGAGGACGATGCGGTTCCTCCAGCGCTTCTGTTTCTTGTTCATGGTTCGATCACCTGAATGGGTCTATACTTGCCGTGTCAACGGTATGAGATGTGCCGGTTGATTCGAGCCGCCCGCGCCTGCCCGCGCGGGCGGCTTTTTCGTATCCTCTAACGCAGGATCTCGCAGTCGGGTTCAAGATCGGCGGTGAGCTTGACCACGCGGTCGAGCACCTCGTCGAACCGGTCGTCGGCGGCGGTGAGGGTGAGCTTTTGCGTCATGAAGTTGACGCTCGCCTTCTCGACGCCGTCGAGCTTCGAGATGGCGTCCTCGAGCTTCTGGGCGCAGTTGGCGCAATCGATTTCGTCGAGCTTGAAGGACTTGCGCATGATGGTTCCTTTCGGTCGTTATTCGCAGATATGGCTCATGCCCTGGTTGAGCATGGTGTACACGTGGTCGTCGGCGAGCGAGTAGTTGATGTTGCGGCCGTCGCGCCGGAATTTGACGAGGTGCGACTGCTTGAGGATGCGCAGCTGGTGCGACACGGCCGACTGGGACGTTTCCGTCGCGGCGGCGATGTCGGCCACGCACAGCTCGCGGCCCATGAGGGCGTAAAGGATCTTGATGCGCGTGGTGTCCGAGAACACCTTGAACAGGTCCGCGAGGTCGTACAGAAGCTCCTCGTCGGGAAGGTCCTCAGGCGAGCAGGTCGTGGCGAGCTCCGCGGGCTCATGGGCGGTGGCCGTCATGTCTCCGCCGTCCAATTGTTGCTGTGGCGCGCTCATTTTTGCCTCCTTTCTCATATGAACAGACGTTCATATTTCTGTCAGCTCCGATTATATGAGCGCATGTTCATATGTCAAGGGATTTTTCCAGATGATGGGTTGGCTGGGGACGGGTTCGTTTCAACCCATCGCGCACAAAAACGCGAGCCCTTGCCGGACGGTATTCCGGCAAGGGCCCGCGTTGCAAGCGGATATGAAACGTCTCGCTTACGCCTTGAACATGGACTTGCGATTGAACTCTGCCTGCACGGTGCGCAGCATGAGGTCTGTGTCGTCGAGGCCGAGGTGCTGCTCGGCGGCGTCGGCGGCAAGCGTGCCGCGGCGACGCGCCCAGTTCTCCAGGCTCGCGGGCGCGCTCTCGCGCGGCAGGGTGCGAACCTCCTCGTCGATGGAGCGGCAGATCTGGCGCGTATCGATGGGCAGGATCTTGCCCGCGCGGCGCAGCTCGGCGTAACCGGGCAGATGCATCATGAACCACGAATCCTCGAACGCCGCGTTGTGCGCCATGAACGGGTACTTCTTCATGAGCTTGATGAGCGTCTTGTGCAGCTCCTTGTCCTCGCGGAACGGCGTCTTGCCCTCGACGTCAGACCACGTGATGTGGTGGATGTCGGCCAAGGGGATGCCCGCCTCGCGGTACATCTCGGGCAGGCCGCAGTAGTGGGCCTCGGCATCGTGGGGCACCGCGTCGCTCGTGAGCTCCATGATCTCCCAGCCCACGTTGATGATATAGCCGCGCTCCGGCGCGCGCCCGGTGGTCTCGATATCGATGCCGAGCACGCAGCCCTTGATGGGCTTGCGGACCCATTCGACCGCGTCGCCCTGTCTCTTATACACATCTAGATGTGTATAAGAGACAGGCTCCAGGTAGTAAGA
>NZ_FCOU01000013.1 GCF_900046475.1 Collinsella ihumii
CCCGTCCCACCTTCTTCTCTTCGTGGCGGATGAACCTTGCTCTTATACACCTCTAGGTGTGTATAAGAGGCAGCCGCGGCCCTGCAGCTTGCCGATGCCCGCGCAGGTGTCGGCATCGGAAAGCGAGCGCGCGAGCAGCGGGGAGGACAGGTTGCGCAGGCGCGCCTCTCCGATCTGGTCGCACAGCTCGCGGTTGCGGTCGGCGAGCTCCAAGATCACGTCGAACGAGAACCCGGGCTCGTCGTTCACGCGCCACTCGTCGATAAGGGCCTTCATGGCCTCCTCGCCGCGCTGGCGCTCGGACTCCATGGCGTCGTAGTCGCCGTAGATGAACATGGGGATAAAGGGCTGCATCGAGTACTCGAGTGCCTGGTTGACGTTCACGCTGGTCACCTCTCGTGTTCTTGTGAATAGTTTGCCTTATGCAACTAACGTGGATACAATACCGGAACTTGTGTTGATGCCGGAACATCCTCGGTCGTTTCACACACGGCGTACAAATGGGTACTAACCTTATCTGCCGGAAGACGATTATACGAAAGGGAGCTGCGCTCCATGGAACTTCTTCTTCATCTGCTCGAGCATGCGGTCGAGGACACCTTGCCGCTCGTGCCGTTCCTGCTGGTAACCTATCTGGCGCTCGAGGCGCTTGAGCATGCGGCGGGCGAGCGCGTCAACGCGGCGGTGCGTCGTGCGGGCGCGGCGGGCCCGGTGGTGGGAGCGCTGCTCGGCATCGTGCCGCAGTGCGGGTTCTCCGCCATGGGCGCGACGCTGTACGCGGGACGCGTCATCACGCTCGGTACGCTCGTCGCGGTCTTCCTGTCCACGTCCGACGAGATGCTGCCGATGCTTCTGGCGGAGCGGACCGACGCCGGCTCGCTTGCGTTCGTGCTGCTCGCCAAGGCGGCGGTCGCCGCGATCACCGGCCTGGGCATCGATCTCGGCCTGCGCGTGCTGCGCAGGAACGCGCGCGCCCATACCGCGCTGCGCCGTGCCGCGCGCGGTGCCGAGGAGGGGCGCGACCTGCTCGACGAGATGGCGGAAGCGGGCGAGGGCGCTTCGCACATCCATCGTCTGTGCGAGCACGACCACTGCGGGTGCGACGACGACGCCGACCATCACGACCATGCGCATGAGGGGCACGGGCACGACCATGGTCACGGCGCCCTGCGCTCGATCGTGCTGAGCGCCGTGTCCCACACCGTGCAGGTGACCGTGTTCATCTTCGTCGTGACGTTCGCGCTCATCGCGATCCTCGAGACGGTGGGCGAGGGTGCGCTCGCCTCGTTCGTTGCCGGCAACCAGGCGCTCGCGGTGTTCGCGTCGGCGTTTGTCGGTCTCGTCCCGAACTGCGCGGCAAGCGTGGTCATCACGCAGCTGTACCTGGAGGGCGTGCTCGGGTTCGGACCGCTCATGGCCGGCACGCTCGTATCGGCGGGCGTGGGCTTTTTGGTGCTGTTCCGCACGAACCACAACGCGCGCGAGAACGTCATCATCTTGGCCCTGCTGTACGTGATCGCGGTGGTCTGGGGCTTCGTGCTGATGGCGGCGGGGCTGTAGGGCAGGGCGGATGGGTCCGTGCGGAGGCGCGAGGTCGCCTCGGAGCGTCCCAGCCGTGCGAACGGGTCCTCCGTTATCACCCGCTGATGGCAAAGTGGCTAGAAATTTCTATTTTGCTGTAAGAAACCCCGTGCCGATGTGCCTGGAGCCTGTGCTTCCGGTTCATCTCCCCTTGACGGGGCCCGATTCGGGACGAATGGGCCTCTCATCCCGCCGTCAGAACCAGCCAATATAGCCAAACCAGCCGACTCGGACATCCGAGCCGGCGCGGGTCAACAGCAAATTCGAAATATCTAGCCACTTTTGCGCAACGTGGCGCAAGCGAGGGTGACGTAGCTCATGTTCGGTGCGATGACGGATCGGCGCCGTCGCCTTCCGGAGCTGTCCGGCGGCACCTCATGCGCGGGAGGGCGCCCCCATAGAGACCGCGCATCGACAGCGAGCCCTGCGATCAGCGTTTCACGAAGCCAGGAGCTGCGACAGGTTGCGAACGAACCGCTCGCGATCCTCGTCGGTAAACGCCGCCGGCCCCCGCGTGCGCCCGCCGGTCCGTCGCACCTTCTTCTCTTCGTGGCGGATGAACAGGTCCATGTCGATCGTCGCCCTCGAGTACACGCGCCCGCGCACCCCGATGGCCGCCGCCCCGCGCCCGAGCACCATGCTCGCCAGCCCGATATCCTGCGTGACGACCACGTCGTCAGGCTGCAGGCGCTCGACGATGGCGAAGTCCGCGCTGTCGGCACCGATCGACACATCGACGATATCGACCCAAAACCCGGGGCGATCTGCCGTGCGCCCGCGGGCATGCTCGGCGTCGCGCGGGTCGTCGCGCCTGATGTGCCGCGCAAGGTTCTGCGTGGTGTTGCCGACGATGACGACGGGAATATGGGCGCATCGTGCGCAGGTGAGCGCCTCGCGCAGGACGGGACAGGCGTCAGCATCTATATAGAGTGTGCGGATGCAGACCATGCGTCTCCTTGCTCGTCGTCCGTGCACCACGGTCGCGGTGCGCCTCGCTTTCGCTGAGGGCATCGATTATCGCACATGCGCATCAAGGGGAGCCGCCGAACCGTCGGGCGGGCGAAAGGCGCAGCAACCGGCGCCCCTCCCGAAAAGCGCCGCCTACCGCGCGTGCGCGACGATCGCGTCGCGCAGCCATGCGGCGCAGCCCTCGACGGAGCGGTCGTAGTAGCTGCGGAACCGATCGTCTGCCACGTAGCTCTCCGCCAGTCCGCGATGCGCTTCGGCGGAATAGGCGGGCCAGGTGTAGCCCAGCCAGGTGCGGTGCATGCTGCAGATCCGTTCGCCCGTCTCGCCCGCGGGATCGTCTCCCGCGTCGACGGCCCTCTCCAGCTCGGAGCGGATCTGCTCCTCCAGTGCACGGAAATCCGCATACTCCTGCTTGCTCATTTTCAGCATCTTCCTGTTGCTCTCGTCGACCGCGTCGTTTCCATAGCGCTCGCGCACCTCGGCTCCGTAGCGCTTTTCGTTCTTATCCACGAGATCCCGTTTGAAACCTTCGAACTTCTCGATATCGGTCATGGACCCAGCTCCTTCCAAAGTCGCGAGCGTTCGCTCGACGGTGGCGATGAGGCGCGTCAGGCGGAGCCGCTCGTCGCGCAGGCGGCCAAGATGGCGTGCGAGCAGCTCAGCGCGCTCTGCGGGCGAGGTGCTCAGCAGCGGGCCGATGTCGCGCACCGCTACGCCGCAGCGGCGCAGCAGCAAGATTTCCTGCAGCCGATCGGCGTCCGCGCTGCAGTACAGCCGATAGCCGCGTTCGCTGCGGCCCGAGGGCGCAAGCAGCCCCACCTCTTCGTAAAAGCGCAGTGTGCGCGTGGTGATCCCCGCCATGCGCGCGAGCTCCCCGATGCGGTATCCGTTCATGGCCCCTCCTTCGAGCTCCACGATAGCGCTTTACGTAACGGTAAGGTCAAGACCGAATCGTCCCGTTTCAAGCGCGAAAGGATGGGCTGATAAACTGGAGGGGAACATCGCGCATCGACGCGTTCGAAGCATGCTCGGTACGGGAGGGATTGCGATGAGAAGGCAGATGAGGCATCGCGTTACGGCAGCTCTGGGCGGGATTCTTCTGCTGTTCACGCTCGTCGCTGCCGTCCTCGTCGCGACGGGTGCGGTGAACATGACGTCCGCCGAGCGCCCGGAGCATTACATGGACATACTTTTCGTCGACGACGGGTCGCATGTTGATCGCGACGGGGACGGCATTGAGGACGGCCAGGACATTCTCGAGGCGGCGCTCGCGTATGTTCGGACCCGGCCGCGCTATCGAAGCGCATATTACGCGAACGGATATCCGGATGACGGCTTCGGCGTGTGCACGGATGTCGTCGCGTTCGCGTTGCGCGATGCGGGCTATGACCTGCAGAAACTCATCGCCGATGATATCGCGGCTGCCCCGGAGGCGTATGACGTGGAGACGCCCGATGCCGCCATCGACTTCCGCAGGACGGGCAACCAGCTCGTGTACTTCGAGCGCCATGCCCAACGCCTCACGAATAATCCGGAGGATCTCTCCTCGTGGCAGCCCGGGGACATCGTGATGTTCGAGGGGCACGTGGGCATCGTCTCCGACTATCGTAACAGCCGCGGCACACCCTATGTGATCCACCACCAAAGCGCATTTCAGCTGCGCTACGAAGAGGACCTCCTGGAGTCCCGCCGCGGCGACATCGTGGGGCATTTCCGCATGGCCGGTTGACGGCATCCCCGTCATGCGCGCGTGTCTCCCGATGGAGGACACGTGCCGTCTTTCGCCCGCGTCTGCCGGCCGTTTGCCGCTATGCCAAAGGCTTTGGGCAGCGCGTTCGCTTCGCCTGTGCTGCAGTGGGGGTACACGGTAGGTAGCCGCATGGGCCGCGGCAAAGTGGAAGGATGCCGTCATGAACGTGAGCGAGCAGATCAGGCGCGGGCGCGAGGCGCTGGGGATGTCGCAGGCGGATCTGGCCGACGCCATCTGGGTGTCGCGCAACACCGTATCGAACTGGGAGACGGGCGCGACGACGCCGGATATCCAAAGCTTCATCCTCATGAGCGCCCTGTTCGGCGTCACCATCGACGAGATGGTGAAGGGCGATGCGAACGTGATGGCGCGGGCCATCGCGCGCGATCGGAATCGCCTGCTGGTGGTGGGGCCGGAATTGTCCGATTCGAGCGCCCAAGGGGCTGATTCTGAGCGGGTTTCCACCGCGGAGGCTGCCGGCGCACAGGATGCCGACGCGCCCATCACGCTCACCATGCCCGAGCCGCAGGGTAGCGTGGTGTTCGGCAACTACGAGCGCATCGATGCCGTGCGCGCCGGCATGCCGGAGTTTCGCCTGGTGCGGACGTTCGCGCTGTTCAGCATGAGCAACTATCGCATCGAGAACGGTGCGGGAGAGGCCGTGGGCACCATCCATCGAGGCAGGGCGACCTTCGATCCGGTGTATCAGCTGCGCGTGCCGGGGTTCGAGCGCGTGCAGGTGAGGCGCGAATGGAAGCCGGGCGAGTTTCGAACCGTCTACACCATCGAGGGCGAGGGCGTGGGCGTCGAGGGCGCGGTGCTGGGCGACGAGTTCAGCATCTGGCGCCAGGGCGGACGCATCGCCACGGTGACGGCGCTGCGCTCGTCGGGCCGTCCGGTCTTTCGCATCGAGCTTGAGGACGATGACACCCGCCCGCTCGCATTCGGAGTCGCCATGATATTCCTGCTGCTGCGCGACTTCGACCGCAACTGGGTGCGCACGAGCGGGGAGTAGGGGGCACGGGCCGGGCGGATCCCGAGGTCCCGTATGCGTCAGATAGGGAAACCGCACCGCATAACCGCAGGAACGAGGGGGTCAGGGTTTCCTGAAAATGAATTTGGTATCAAATTGGGAAGTACGAAAGGGAAGCGGCCATATTTGACAAGCCTGTGACCTGCGTTTTTTCCACACGATCGATTCCGGAGGCCTCGGAAGGGGTATCCGATTCGCTCTTACGTGGCCCTTATTGCCCAAGACTTGATACCAAATTCAAAACGAAGCGTCCGCAGGCCCTGGTCTGCCTCTTATACACATCTAGATGTGTATAAGACACAGGGTCATCACCAACTCCGACTGCGCGACCGCATGTTCTACGAGAAATCGGGCGGCGGCGTCACGCTGTCGGGCGGGGAGTGCCTGGCACAGGACATCGATTACCTGGTCGAGCTTTGCCGCCTGCTGCGCGAGGAGGGCGTGCACGTGGCGGCGGACACGTGCGGCGCGGCGCCCCGCGCGCATCTGGAGCGGCTGCTGCCTTTCGTGAACCTCTGGCTCTATGACATCAAGGCTGCCGACGAGACGACCCATCGGGCGCTCACGGGCGCGCCGAACGGGGCCATCTTGGAGAACCTGGCCTACCTCGCGGAACACGGCGCGCATATCAACGTGCGCATGCCCATCGTCGAGCCCGTGAACAGCGGCGACGACGATATCATCGCCGCCGCGGAGGTCATCAAGTCGCATGCGGGGCTGTGCCCGGTGAGCCTGCTGCCGTATCATACAACGGGTAATGGAAAGTACGCGCGCCTGGGTCGCGCCGCGCCGGCTGGCGCGTTCGCGGTGCCCCCGGCGCAGACGATGGAGCACCTGCGCGACCTGCTGCGCGAGCGCGGCTTCTTGCAGGTGGAAATCGGGGGTTGATATGACAGGGAACACCGATACGGGGGAGGTCGCCATGGAGGCAGGCAAGCCGTCGGGCATCCGCCAGACCGCCGCATCCTCCACGCTCGACGACCCGCGCTTCCAGGCGATCCGCGACGCGCTCGCCGCGGTGCGCTCGCATACCGCGCCCACGCGGACCACGTCGCATGCCACGTGGGAGGACGACCGCGGCATGAACGAGCGCGTGAAGCGGCTGCGCCATCAGTCCGAGACCACCCAGCCCTACCTCGACATGGAGCGGGCGCTCATCGAGACGGCGACCTACCTGCGCTACGAGGGCACGGTCTCCACCCCTGAGCTGCGCGGTCTGGTGCTGCGCGACTACTTTGCGCACAAGAGCATCTCCATCGAGCCGGGCGAGCTTATCGTGGGCGAGAAGGGTCGCGGCCCGCAGGCGGCGCCCACCTTCCCCGAGCTGTGCTGCCACACGCTCGAGGACATGCACAACATGAACGACCGCGAGCAGGTCAACTTCACCGTCACCGAGGACGACCTGGCCGCGCAGCGCGACATCGTGATCCCGTACTGGACGGGCCGCGCGAGCCGCGACGCCATCATGCGCGCGCAGGAGCCCGCCTGGCACGACGCCTACGAGGCCGGCATCTTCACCGAGTTCTACGAGCAGCGTGCCGGCGGGCACACCTGCCTGGGCTCCGAGCGCGGCGTGCGCGCGGGCTTCGGCGAGATCCGCGCCGACATCGAGGCCGCGCTGGCGAGCCTCGACTACCTGGCCGACGAGCACGCCGTGGCCAAGCGCGACGAGCTCTCGGGCATGCTTATCGCCCTCGAGGGCGTGCAGACGCTGGCCATCCGCTACGCCGAGCTGGCGAGCGCCATGGCGGCCGATGAGTCCGATCCCGTGCGCGCCGCCGAGCTGTCGCAGATCGCCGAGAACTGCCGCGTCGTCGCGACCGAGCGCCCGCAGACGTTCTGGCAGTGGATCCAGCGCTACTGGTTCATCCACCTGGCCATCACGAGCGAGACGAACCCGTGGGACGCCTACACGCCCGGCCGCCTCGACCAGCATCTCATCGGCCACTACCGCGCCGACGTGGCGTCTGGCGCGCTCGACCGCGACCGCGCGCTCGAGCTGCTGGAATGCCTGTGGGTGAAGTTCAACAACCAGCCCGCGCCGCCCAAGGTGGGCGTGACGCTCAAGGAGAGCGGCACGTACAGCGATTTCGCCAACATCAACACCGGCGGCATCACGCCCGATGGCGCCGACGGCGTGAACGAGGTGTCCTACCTCATCTTGGACTGCATGGACGAGATGATGTTCATCCAGCCGAACTCCAACGTGCAGATCTCGCGCAAGACGCCGCGCCGCTTCCTGCTGCGCGCCTGCGAGGTGGCGCGCGCCGGATGGGGCCAGCCGGCCTTCTACAGCACCGAGGAGATCGTCGACGAGCTGCTGGCGGCCGGCAAGAGCCTGGCCGATGCGCGCCGTGGCGGGGCGTCGGGCTGCGTGGAGACGGGCTGCTGGGGCTACGAGGCCTATCCGCTGACGGGCTACTTCAACCTGCCCAAGATCCTCGAGGTCACGCTGCATAACGGCGTGGACCCGCGCACGGGCAAGCTCATCGGCCTCACGACGGGCGATCCGCGCGGTTTTGCCAGCTACGACGAGCTGTTCGACGCCTACTGCGCCCAGATGCGCCACTTCATCGACATCAAGGTGCGCGGCTCCAACATCAACACGCAGCTGTGCGCACGGCTAAACCCGGTGCCGTTCATGTCTATCATGACCGAGGACTGCATCGCGCGCGGCCAGGACTACAACGCCGGCGGCGCGCGCTACAACACCACCTACCTGCAGGGCGTGGGTATCGGCTCCATCACCGACGCGCTGGCGTCGCTGCGCCTCAACGTGTTCGACGAGCACCGGGTGTCGATGGGCGAGATGATGGATGCGCTCGACGCCAACTTCGAGGGCGAGCGCTTCGCGGCGTTGCACGGCATGGTGAGCCGCCGCACGCCCAAGTACGGCAACGACGACGATTACGCCGACGACATCATGCGCTCGGTGTTCGCGTGCTTCCGCGACGCGGTGACCGGGCGCCCCAACATGCGCCGCGGCGAGTGGCGCGTCGACATGCTGCCCACCACCTGCCATATCTATTTCGGCGAGGTCACGGGAGCGTCCCCGTCGGGACGCCTGGCGGGCGAGCCGGTCTCCGACGGCATCTCGCCGGAGCGCGGGGCGGACGTGAACGGCCCGACCGCCGTGATCGCGTCGTGTGCCAAGATGGATCACGCCTCCACGGGAGGCACGCTGCTGAACCAGAAGTTCGCGCCGGCGGCCATCGAGGGCGAGCGCGGCCTGGAGAACCTGGCCGACCTCGTGCGCACCTACTTCGACATGGGCGGGCACCACATCCAGTTCAACATCATCGATCGCGCCACGCTGCTCGACGCGCGCGAGCACCCGGAGAACTACCGCGACCTCATCGTGCGCGTGGCGGGCTTCTCCGAAAAGTGGTGTAACCTGGGCCGCGAGCTGCAAGACGAGATCATCAACCGTACGGAGCAGGCGTTTTAGCGGCTCTGGGGAGACGCTGAACCATTCGTATCACGGGAAAGGACAAGCATCATGCATAAGGAATTGGCCCTCATCGGCTGCGGCAACATGGGCAGCGCGATCGTGAAGGGCATCGTGGGCGCGGGCCTCATCGACGCGGGCGACATCGTGGTGTCGGACGTGAGCGAGGCGGCGTCCACACGGCTGGCTGGCGAGCTGGGGTGCGCGGGCACCTGCGACAACGTCGAGGCGGTGCGCGACGCGGCCATGGTCATCATCGCGGTGAAGCCGCAGTATCTGGACGACGTGGTGCGTGGGTTCGCCGACGCCGTGGTGCCCGATGCGCTCGTGGTGTCCATCGCCGCCGGCGTGACGCTCGCGCGCCTGGAGGGCCTGCTGGGCTCCGAGCGCAAGATCGTGCGCGTGATGCCCAACCTGCCGGCGATGGTGCTTGCGGGCATGAGCTCGCTGACGCCGAACGCGCAGGTGAGCGCCGAGGAGTGCGCGCGCGTGCAGGAGCTGTTCGAAAGCTTCGGCCGCGCCGAGGTGGTGCCCGAGCACCTCATCGACGCCGTGATCGCCGCGTCCGGCAGCTCGCCTGCGTACGTATGCGTGTTCATCGAGGCCCTGGCCGATGCAGCCGTGGCCGAGGGCATGCCGCGCGCGCAGGCCTACACCTTCGCCGAGCAGGCGGTGCTGGGCACGGCGAAGTACCTGCTTGAGACCGGGGTGCACCCGGCGGTGCTGAAGGACATGGTGTCCTCGCCCGCGGGCACGACGATCGAGGCCGTATCCGCGCTCGAGTCCGGCGGCTTTCGCGCCGCGGTGATCGACGCCGCCCGCGCCGCGGCGGCGAAGAACCGTGCGATGTAGCGCCGCGGATTGTCGGATTGTAAGGCGGTGGGAACCCTGATGACCAGACATCTCTATCTTGTGCGCCACGGTGAGACGCTGTTCAACGTCAAGGGGCTGATTCAAGGCTGGTGCGACTCGCCCCTCACGGATCTCGGTTGGGAGCAGGCGCGTCGCGCCGGGGCGTACCTCGAGCGCGAGGGCGTCGTGTTCGATCACGCATACGCCTCGACGCTCACGCGGACGCAGCGAACGCTCGAATGCATCACCGGTATGCCCTATAGCTGCGAGGACGGTCTTCGCGAATGGTATTTCGGCACCTTCGAGGCGGAGCATTCCAACATTATGTTCCCTAAGCCCTGGGGCGACTTCTTCAAGCGCTTCGGCGGGGAGGGCCAGATGGAGGTCAGGAGGCGCATGGTCGAGACGCTGTCCGAGATCATGCGGCGGCCCGGTCACGAGTGCGTGCTCGCCGTGTCCTCCGGTTCGTCTTGTCGCGAGTTCCTCGCGCACGCGCTGGGCTATGAGGATAGCGGCAGGGTCGACCTGCCGGGCAACTGCTCCATCATGCTGTTTTCCTTCGATGGTTCGGCCTTCTCGCTCGATCGCATCGTGACGAGCGAGGAGCAGAAGGAGGGCTGAGGCCGTCCGGACGAAAAGAGCGCCCGCAGGACTCGCGAGAATCCTGCGGGTGCTGGCATTCTGAGGTGCCATGTCGCGCTCACGTCGGGATGGGTTGAAACGAACCCGTCCCCAAATGACCCATTAGGGGCGGGCGATGCGGTGGATGAACAGGCCGCTGCGGAGCTTGGGCTCGAACCAGGTCGACTTGGGCGGCATGAGCAGGCCCGCATCCGCCACGGCGAGCAGCTGGTCGATGGAGGTGGCGTACATCGAGAACGCCACGCCCTCGGCGCCCGCGCGGCGCTCGAGCTCGTCCACGCCTCGGATGCCGCCCACAAAGGAGATGCGGGGGTCGCTGCGCACGTCGCCGATGCCCAGCACCGGGGCGAGCACGCGCTCCTGAAGCACGGACACGTCGAGCGCGGAGACGGGGTCTCCGTCGGCGATCTGGGAGGCGAGCTCCTCGCCCAGGGCCAGCCGCCACCAGCGCCCATCGGTGAACATCCCGAACGTTCCCGCGGACGAGGGAACCACCGCCGCGGGGGCGGCGTCGACGGTGAAGCCCGCTTCGCGCACGCGTGCGAGCAGCTCGTCGACGGTCAGCCCCGCACGATCTGCCACCACGCGGTTGTACGGCAGGATCGTCAGCTGGCTCGCCGGGAACAGGACGGACAGGAAGAAGTTGAACGGCTCCTTGCCGGTCAGCGTGCCGGCGGCGCGCGCCTCGTCGCGCATGGCCTGTGCGACCTTCACGGCCGATGCGGTGCGGTGATGCCCGTCGGCGATGTAGGCGCACGGGACATGCTCGAACATGGCGTGGATCGCCTCGACGGCATCGGTGCGCGCGACCTCCCACACGATCTGCTCCACGCCCTCGTCGTCGGTGAAGCGGTAGATCGGCGAGGACTCCTTCGCCGCGTTGATGATGATGTCGAGCACCGGCTGGTCGCGGTAGGTGAGAAAGATCGGGCCCGTCTGGCACCCGAGCGCGCGCATGTGCTCGATGCGGTCGCGCTCCTTGTCCTCGCGCGTGAGCTCATGGCGCTTGATGGTGCCGTCCTCGTATTCGTCGATTGAGCAGATGGCCACCACGCCCGTCTGCGCATGTCCGTCCATCCGCAGCTCGTAGATGTAGTAGGCGCGGTTCGAATCCGAGAGGTACGTCCCGTCCTCGATGCGCTGCTCGAGCACCTCGGCTGCGCGGGCGTAGACCTCCGGCGCGTACATGTCCTGATCCGGTGCGAACTGCGTCTCGGGACGATCGATGTTCAGGAAGGACAGGGGCCTCGTGCGCACGTATTCGGCTGCCTCCGCGCGGTCGAAGACGTCGTAGGGCAGGGCCGCGACGTCGGAGGCGTGCTCAGGGACGGGGCGGATGCAGGGGAAGGGGAGGACGCGCATGGGATGCCTTTCTGATCGTGGATCGGCCGGTCGAACCACGACCATCATACCGCAGGGCACGCGCCGCGCGTGGCGTGCGTAGCGGGGAGCCCCATGATGTAACCAAAGGAAAGACGTTGGGTGTATTCTTATACACCTGTTGCACACTACGAGGGAATGCGAGCTCCACCTATGGGATTTATCGAGACGGCGCTGCAGATGGTCACGCTTGCCATCCCCATCCTGATCGGCTACGTGGCGCATAAGCTCGGCTTTCTGGGCGGAGATTTCGACAGCGCGCTGTCCAAGCTGGTGATCAACATCACGCTGCCGTGCATGATCCTGGTCTCGGTGTGCGGTCGCGAGCTGCCGCCGGCGACCGAGCTGCTGCAGCTGCTCGCCCTGTCCGCCGCGGGCTACGTCATGGCCGTCATCGTGGCGCTGATCGCCCCGAGGCTGATGCGCGCGCCCGAATCCGGCGCGTACAGCTTCGTCATCGCGTTCGGCAACGTGGGCTTCATCGGTTTCCCCGTGCTGAGCGCCGTGCTCGGACCCGACGCGGTGCTCTACGCCGCCATCGCGAACATCCCCTGGTACATCCTGTCGAGCAGCATCGGCGTGCTCATGATCTCGGGCTTGCCGGAAGGCGGCCTTGCCAAGGCCCTGCGCGCGAGCGCGAAGCGGCTCGTCTCGCCCATGCTCGTGGCGAGCCTGATCGTGCTGGCGTTCGCCCTCGTCGGCATCAACGATTTCGGCGTGGTCGGCGACGGCCTGTCCAACGTGGGCGCCTTCACGACGCCCGCGGCGCTGCTGATCTGCGGCTCGTCGCTGGCGAACTATTCGGCGCGCGAGATGCTGAGCAACTGGCGCGCCTACGTGGCGACCGCGCTGAGGCTGGTCGGCGTGCCGCTGCTGCTGTTCGCGACCCTGCGCGGGTTCGCCGCGACGCCGCTGATCCTGTCGGTCATCGTGCTCGGCCAGGCCATGCCGGTGGCGACGAACGGCATCCTGTACTGCCTCATGTACGGCATGGACGCCAAGCCGGTCATGCAGGGTATGTTCCTATCGGTGTTCGCCTCGATCCTCACGATCCCGCTCATGGCGCTCATCGTCTAGGCAAATGGAAGGTGCCCCTTTCTGCAGGCGGGAAGGGGCACCTTTGCGCTTCTTATCACCAGAGCTCGCGACGGGTCAGCTCGGTGAGCACGCGCTCAACGCGCTCGATGTCGGCGCGCGGCACGAATTCGTCCGGCTTGTGCGCGCGAGCGAGCGATCCCGGCCCGTAGCTCATGCAGTTGCGGTTGGCGCAGCGTCCCGCGATGACGGCGGTGTCGGTGTAGCCCGTGAAAAAGCCGACCTCGGCGGGCGCGCCGCAGGCCTCGGTGCTTGCAAGCAGGGCGGCGAGCAGGGGCGAGTCGGGGTCGCGCTCGACGGCGGGTCGGTCGCCGGTGATGACATAGGTGCCGTGGGTGCCCGGCACGGCGCTCTCGGCGGCGGCGCACGCCTCCTCCACGATGCGGCGCGCGGCCGCCGTGTCCGTTGGCGGCACGAGGCGCATGTCGATCGAGACCTGGCAGCGGTCGGGGACGACATAGGGCTGGTAGCCGCCCGAGATCATGCCGAACGTGACCGTCGAGGGTCCCAGCTCGCCGTGGGCGGGCAGGTCGGCGAACGCGCGGCGAATCGAGCACAGGGCCTCGGCCATGGCCGCGATGGCGTCCGCTCCCTGCCAGGGCTGGCTCGCGTGGGCCGTCACGCCCTCCATCGTGAGCTCGAACCACGTGCGCCCCTTGTGCGCGACCTGGACCTGCCCGTCGGTGGGCTCGGTGTCGAGCACCCACTCGCCGGAGCCGACCCAGCCGGCCTCGATCGCGGCCTCGACGCCGCGCATCAGGTCCTCCTCGTCCACTGAGCAGATGAGCGAGAATCCGCGCCGGGGCAGCGCTTGCTTGCGCTCGACCTCGTCGAGCAGCGAGAACAGCGCCGACAGGGCGCATGCGAGCCCGCCTTTCATATCGCAGGCGCCGCGTCCGTACAGCCGCCCGTCGCGCACGACCGCGCCGAGCGGTGGCGTGTCGTCGCTCCATCCCTCGCCCAAGGTCACGGTGTCCATATGGCAGATGTAGACAAGTCGCTCCTCGTCGGTGGTGCCGGGCACGGTGACCATGAGGTCGCAGCGTCCGGGCAGCACCTCGAGCTCCTCGATGTCCACGCACGCCGCGAGCTCGGAGGGCATCTGCGCCAGCCGGTGCTCGACCAGCTGCTTGATGGCCTGCTCGATCTCGCCCTCATATGCCCCGGGGTCGGAGCTGTCGATCCCCACGAGCTGCTGCGCGAGCTCCCAAGCGGAATACATGTCGACTCCTCGTTTCGGTTGCTGGTGCTACTTGATAACGCGCACGCGGTAGACGGCGGGAATCCTCTTCAGCGCCTCGATCGTGCTGCTGTCGAGATGCTCGTCGGTGTCGAACATGGTGTAGGCGTTCTCGCCCGCGCTCTCGTTGACCATGCGTTGGACGTTGGCGTTGTCGTCCGCCAGGATCCGCGTGATCTGGCCGATCATGTTCGGCACGTTGGCATGCAGGCAGGCGATGCGGCTCGCGGCGCGCGCCTTGCCCATGGAGCAGGCCGGATAGTTCACGGAGTGCGCGATGTTGCCGTTCTCCAGGTAGTCCTTGAGCTCGGAGATCGCCATGTCGGCGCAGTTGGCCTCGGCCTCGCCCGTGCCCGCGCCGGAATGCGTGGTGATGAACGTGTTGGGCATGAGCACGGTCTTCGGCGTGGCGAAGTCGGTGGCGAACCAGGACAGCTGCCCGCGATGCAGGGCGGTGTCCACGGCGTCCTCGTCCACGATGGTCTCGCGCGCGAAGTTGACGAGCACCGCGCCCGGGGCGAGCAGGTCGAGCTGCTCGGTGGAGATCATGCCGACGGTGTCGGCCTTGGACGGCACGTGGAGGGTGAGGTAGTCGCACCCGCGGCACAGGTCCTCGAGCGTGCCCACGCGCTGCACGTCCTGGGAGAGCGCCCACGCGTGCTCGACGGAGATGAACGGGTCGTAGCCGTACACGTTCATGCCGAGGCTCACGGCTGCGTTGGCGACCTTGGAGCCCACGTTGCCCAGGCCGATGACGCCGATGCGCTTGCCCTTGAGCTCGTGGCCCACGAACGCCTTCTTCGCCTTCTCGGCGTTGACGAGGATGTCGGGGTCGCCGGCGTTGTTCCTCACCCATTCCATGGACTGGACGATGCCGCGGCTGGACAGGATCATCATGGCGATGACGATCTCCTTCACGGCGTTGGCGTTGGCGCCGGGGGAGTTGAACACCACGACGCCGCGCTTGGCGTACTCCTCGACGGGGATGTTGTTGACGCCCGCCCCGCAGCGCGCGATGGCGCGGATGCCGTCGGGAAGCTCGTAGCCGTGCAGGTCGGTGGAGCGCATGAGGATGGCGTCGGCGTCCTCGGTGTGCTCGACGAACTCGTAGCCCTCGCCGAACTCGACGTTGCCGTCCTTGGTGATGTCATCGATGGTCTTGATGTAGCGCATGGAACGATCTCCTTTGTCGATCTTCGTTGTGTTGCCGTAACGGTCGAGAGGGGCCCGCGTGTCAGCGGGCTACGAAGATCGCGTCTGCGTGCGCCGGCTCTCTTCGAACTCGGTCATGTACGCGGCGAGCGCCTCGACCGACGCCATGTCGACGGCGTTGTAGATGCTCGCGCGCATGCCTCCCACGAGGCGGTGTCCCGCGATGCCCTCGATGCCGCGCTCGCGCGCGCCGGCGATGAAGGCGGCGTCGAGCTCGGGGGAGGCGGTCCTGAACGTCACGTTGGCGATCGAGCGCGAGGCGGGCTGGGCCGTGCCGTGGAACAGGTCGCTGCCGTCGAGCAGGTTGTAGAGCAGCTCCGCCTTGGCGCGGTTCCGCTGCTCCATGGCGGCGAGCCCGCCGGTGCGCTCGATCCAGGCAAAGACCTTGCCGCACAGGTAGATGCCGAACGTGTTGGGCGTGTTGAGCATGGAGCCCTTCGCCGCCTGGGTGCGCCAATCGAGATAGGTCGGGCAGATGGGCAGCGCCGGCCCGTCCTCGATCAGGTCCCGGCGTACGATGACGACGGTCACGCCCGCGGGGCCCGCGTTCTTCTGTGCGCCCGCGTAGACGACCCCGTAGCGCTCGATGTCGAGCGGCATCGAGAGGAAGCAGCTCGACACGTCGGCCACGAGCGGCGCCTCGCCGGTGCTCGGGAGCTCGTGGTACATCGTGCCGAAGATGGTGTTGTTCTGGCAGATGTGGATGTAGTCGAGGTCGCCGCATGCGGCGCGCTCGGCGATGGGGGAAAGATCGGGGATGCAGTCGAAGTTCGTGTCCTCGCTCGAGGCGAGCGCGACCGCCTCGCCGTAGCGGCGGGCCTCCTCCCAGGCCTTCTTGGCGAAGTTGCCCGATACCACGTAGCCCGCCCGCCCGCGACGCATGAGGTTCAGCGGGATGGCGGCGAACTCGAGCGTCGCCCCGCCCTGCAGGAAGAGCACCTGGTAGGTGTCGGGAATGCTCAGGATGCGTCGTAGGCAGGCCTCGGTCTCATCGTAGATGCGCTGGTATGCGGCCGAACGGTGGCTCATCTCCAGCACGGACATGCCGCATCCGCGGTAGTCGATCAGCTCGGACGCCGTCTGCTCGAGCACTTCGAGCGGAAGGGCGGCGGGGCCGGCGGAGAAGTTGTGCACGCGTGCCATATATACGCGACCTCCAGACCTGAGTCGATTGCAAAGTGCGCCTAACTCTAGCATAGCAAAGTATTTTATGCGTTTTCGTTAACCGGTGCGTAACCTCGCATGGGGGATTGGTGCCGGCTCGGATGCGGTAGCGGGAAACGTGTACAATAACGTTCAACTTGAAGTTTAAGGATTGCGAGGCAGGCCATGGCGACATATGTTACCTCCGATGCGCACGGCCATCTGCGCGCATTCGATGCGGCGCTCGAGCAGATCTCCCTTGGCGCCGACGACAGGCTCTACGTGCTCGGAGACATGGTCGACCGCGGACCCGATCCGGTGGGCGTGCTGCGATTGGTCCGGAGCCTCCCCAACGCGCAGGTCCTGATGGGCAACCATGAGGACATGCTGCTCAACACGATCTCATCGGGGACCCAGCTCGATCTTCTGACCTGGGAGATGAACGGCGGGTCGTCCACGGCCGCCGGCCTCGATGCCTGCCCGCACGACGAGTACGTGGACATCATCCGCTGGATCTCTGCGCTGCCGCTGTTCGACGTGGTGAGCGCGGGCGAAAGGACGTATCTGCTCGCGCATGCCGGCATCGACGCGCTTGGCCTGCGCGGCTATCTGGCAACGGCCGGCTTCAACGCGGACACCGGATACGGCGACGTGCCGGAGGACGTGTGGCGCGCGGCGCTCGCCGAGCAGGATCCCGAGGACCTGCTGTGGACGCGCGGGGCCTTCTGGGGGGAGCCGACCGGCCTGGTCGGTCCCGACGGGCGCGGTCCCGTCGTCATCTCCGGGCACACGCCGACGGTGCTGCTGGCGCGCTACGCCGAGATGATGGGCGGACCGGTGCTCAACGAGGACGATCGGGCGAACATGGTCGAGGTCGGAGCCTGCTGGGACACGTTCGGCGTGGCCGACCGCATCGACATCGACTGCTCGGCCGCCGCGGGCGCGCCCCACGGGCGCGTGGGAATCATGCGCCTCGACGACCACGCCGTCTTCTACGGGACCATCGAAGAGGGCGCCTGACGCAGAAGGGGCCGCTGTATCCGCCCGTGTGCGGAATCGCACCTTGATAAAAGGTTTTCCCAAGGTGCGCGGATGCCCTGTTTTGAATTTGGTATCAATTCTTGGGCAATAAGGACCGCTTCCGGGTGGATCGAGTGCCCCTCGCGGGATCGCTGGAATCTGCCGGACAAAGAAACAGCAGGTCACAGGCTTGTCAGATATGGCCGTTTTCCCTCTGTGCTTCCCGAATTGACACCAAATTCATTTTCAAAAAATAATAACCCCCTCATTCCTGGAGTTTTGCGGTGCGGTTTGCCCGCCGCGCGCATACGGGGCCCGGAATCCGCCCGTCGTGCGCCGTCGCCGCGCGAGACGCGCCCCTGGAAGGCCAAGGGCCCGCATTCGCTAAAAAACCGGGGCCTCCCTAGGCGAAGGGGTCGGCTCGGCGCGTGATCTCCTTGCGAATCTGGGCGTATTGCCAGACCAGCAGGCAGAGCAGCAGCGTCATCACGGCGAGGTAGCTCGCCACGGCGCCCGCGAGGCCGAACAGGTTCACGAGCGCGAGCGGCAGCGCGACCGACGCCGCGAACGCGATGAGGTACAGGCGGATCACGTCGCCCTGGCGCCTCAGCACGGTGATGATCGCATACAGGAAATCGATGACGGCCGTGACACCGCCGGCGGCGACCATGCAGTAGGCGAGCGGGCGGAACTGCTCGAAGTCGACGCCGTACATGAAGCTCATGAGCGGGATGCCGATCGAGCCCAAAAAGAGCCCGCACACGATCGAGATGATGACGACCACGCCCACGACGGCGCCGATGATGAGGTCGAATCGACGGCGCTTGCGCGGGTTCGACCAGATACTCGCCAGGCGCACGAGCTGCGGCTTGTAGATAAAGCCCGTCGCCAGCAGGATCCCCTGCGCCGGGAAGTACAACGCGTTGAAGTAGAGCTGGTTCTCGTAGGCGATGGACCCCTCCATCACGAACTTGGGCATGCTCTCGATGAGGTTGAACATGAACAGGGCGCAAAACAGCGGGAAGCCCTGCGTGAACAGGCGCGCCACCTCCTTCATGCTCGCCGGACGCGACTTCTCGGTCTCAAGCAGGGCGAGCGGGACGGTGACGAGCACGAAGGTTGCGGCGGCGGCGATCGCCATGCCCACCGAGGCGATCTCCAGGCTGCGCGTCACGAACAGGAGCACGGAGAACGCCGCCACGATCGCGACGGAGCGCAGCGCCTGGCTGATGCCGGCGAGATAGAGCTTGTCGGCCTGCTGGAGCCTGCCCTCGTAGACGTCGGCGACACCGTCGAGCACCTTGTAGACGAACACGCCCGCGCAGATGGTCGTCATGGAGGCGTCGTAGTCGCGCAGGGCGCAGTACAGCGCGCCGACGGCAAGGGCGACGATGCTCGTCAGCCAGCGGTTGATCTGGTAGGAGGAAAACGAGTTCGCCTCCTCGATGTCCGAGACCTGGTAGTTGCGGATGCCGTAGTTCGACGCGATCATCAGCAGGGTGCCCACGACGAACGCCATGGAGAACATGCCGGCGCCCTCGACGCCGGCGAGCTGGGTCGCAACGACGGTGAGCAGCGGGAAGGTGAACCCCCAGACCGAGGTGCCGATGGTGTTCCACAGGTAGTCGCGCGTGGTGCTGCCCTCTTCGTACTGGGCCTCCTGCTCGGAGAGGGAGCCCTCGTAGACGGATTGCAGCAGGCGGTTCCACCAGCGGTTGACGAGACGGGCGATAGGGCCGGTGCGATGCGGGCGCGACGGCGTGCGCGCCGGCGTCGCGGGCGGAACGGAGCTTGCGGGTACGGTGCGGTACTGCGGCTTGCCGACGGCGCGGGCGGCTGCGCGAGCTGCGCGTCGGGCGCGCAGGCGGTCGAGAAGTGAGAGAGCCATGAGCCTCCAGAAGAATCGATGTCCCCCACATGATACGTTGCCGTCGGCTCCCCTGTGGGGGAAGGGCCCACATCTGCCGTTTCGTTCCATATTGGTAGGGGGCCGCCGGGGTGGCGCGGAATCGATCGGCGTCGCCGTGCCCTTCTTGGAAGACGCGCTGCCGTGACATAGACGGTTCGGCGCAGATAGCCATGCGCCGATTTCATGGCGACGGCGCGTTTTCATGACGGCTGTTGCGGTATGCTGATGGTGCTGATATCGAAATTATTTTCCATTCCGGTTTTTCATCGTGAAGGAGTCCCATGGATCTGCTCGCATTCATCCTGGCGCTCGCCCCGATCCTGTGGCTGGTGGTCGTCCTGCTCGTCTTCAGGCTTCCGGCGTGGAAGGCTGCCATCGGCTCGTTTCTCATCGCCTGCGCCCTCGCGTTCCTCATGTGGCACCTGCCTCTGCGCGAGGTGGCGACGGCGAGCCTCGAGGGCTTCTGCATGGCGCTCTGGCCGATCGTCTTGGTCATCATCGCCGCGGTCTTCGCCTACAACCTGTGCGTGAGCACGGGCGCGATGGATGTGATCGGCAGGATGATCTGCTCCATCTCGAGCGACCGCCGCATTCTCGCCCTGCTGATCGCCTGGTGCTTCGGCGGCTTCATGGAGGGCATGGCGGGCTTCGGCACCGCGGTCGCCATCCCCGCCGGCATGCTCGTGGGCCTCGGGTTCAGCCCCCTGTCGTCGGTGCTCGTCTGCCTGCTGGCCAACGGCGTGCCCACGCCCTACGGGTCCATCGGCATCCCGACGGTCTCGCTCGCGGGCCTCGTGGGGCTCGACCCCGCGCAGCTCGCCTTCACCGAGGCGATCCAGCTCGCCCCGTTCTTCATCGCGGCGCCCTTCCTGATCGTGCTCGTGGCGGGGTCGGGCAACACCCAGACCGCCTCGTTTACCGTCCGCATGCGGGGCGTCGGCGTCATCGCCCTCGTCTCGGGCGTGTCGTTCATCGTGCCCACGGCGGTCGTGGCCGCGCTGGTGGGGCCCGAGCTCTCGGTCGTGGTCGGCTCCATCTGCTCGCTGGCCTGCACGGCCCTGCTGGGCATGCGCGCAGAGCGGGCCGACGTGCTCGACGCACGGTTCCATATGAAGGTCGACCGGTCGCAGGCGGTCGGCATCCGCGAGGCGCTCGTCGCCTGGTCCACCTTCATCTTGATTTTCGTGCTCCTCATGGGGACCTCGAAGCTCGTGGCGCCCCTCAACGCATGGCTCGCGCAATTCAGCTCGACGGTCGTCGTGTACACCGGTGCGGACCCCGGCTCGCTGTCGTTTTCCTGGGTGAACACGCCCGGCGTGTGGATCATCGTCGCCGCTCTGGCGGGCGGGCGCATCCAGGGCGCGGGGGCAGGCCAGATGGCGCGGGTGTTCGCCGCCACGGTTCGGCAGATGATGCCGACGGTCGTCACTATGCTCGCGGTGCTCGGGTGCGCCAAGGTGATGGGCTATGCGGGCATGATCTCGTCCATCTCCGCGTTCTGCATCCAGATGACCGGGGGCCTCTATCCTCTGGTGGCGCCGTGGATCGGCATGGTGGGCGCCTTCGTGACCGGCTCGGGGACGAGCTCCGGCATGCTGTTCGGTCCCGTGCAGGCACAGGCCGCCTCGGCGCTCGGGGCCGATCCGTACTGGATGGTCGCCCTGAACGAGCTCGGCGTCGCGGCGGGCAAGATGCTCTCGCCGCAGACCCTCGCCATCGGTCTCGCCTCGGTGCGCGTGGTGGGGAAGGACGCGGAGCTCCTGCGCTCGGTCCTGCCGTACGCGCTGGGCTTTTTGGTTGCGATGTCGCTGATCGCGATGGCGGGCACGATGCTGTAGGGGAGCGGTTGGCCCTCGGGCTACCGACCAGTTTATTCCGCACCGCGTGCCCCGTGGTGCAACTCCGACGGTATCACCCGGCCGGAATGCACGGAATCGCCGCCGATTCCGTGCATTCCGGCCGGGTGATACCGTCACTGTTGCAGGTTGAAGTAAGCGGATCCGGTGCGGTGCGGCGGGGGGCGTCCGGCGGGCCATCGAGCGCCCCGGCGAAACGAAATGCACCTTTATACCATTTCTCGGAGCCTCGTGCGACCCTCGAATAGGTATCCGGTACATTTGTGCCCCGTTGCTGTTCTTTCACCGATATCTCGCTATACGGGGAGTCACTTCTGCAGGTATTATGTAGCAAGTGCGCTGTCCTCTCGGGACAACGCCCCATCCAACGTGGGTTTATTTAGTAGGGCGCCTTGCGCCGAGCATCGCGCCGAGTATGAAAGGTTGCTGCTTATGATCGAGACCATACTGTTGGAATCGGGCATCGACTGCGACATCGATCGCGTGCACGTCGACTGGAGCCCTGCCAAGCTCATCGAGCACGCCATTTCTCACCACGAGGGCTACCTCACCTCGACCGGCTCCCTCTCGGTCAGCACGGGTGCCTTCACCGGCCGCTCTCCCGAGAACCGCTACATCGTCGACGCCGGGGCCGCCGAGAAGAACGTCAACTGGAACAGCCCCACGAACAAGCCGATCGACGACAAGACCTACAAGCGCGTCCGCAAGAACGTGACCCGCTACATGTCCCAGCGTCGCCACCTGTTTGTCATCCGCGGCTACGCCGGCGCCGACCGCCAGTACGCCCGCAAGGTCATGGTCGTGTGCGAGCGCGCGCATCAGGCCCTGTTCATCCAGAACATGCTCGTTCGTCCCACCAAGGATGAGCTCGAGGTCTTCGGTCGCCCCGAGATCCTGGTCTTCGCCGCGCCTTCCTACGTGTGCTCTCGCGACCGCGACGGCGTCGAGCCCGCGGCTGTCATCCTCGATATGAACAAGAAGAAGATCGTCGTGGCCGGCACCGGGTACTGCGGTGAGATCAAGAAGGCCGTCTTCACGATGATGAACTACCTGCTGCCCATCGAGGACGGCGTGCTGCCCATGCACTGCTCGGCGAACGTCGATCCCAACACCGGCAGGACCTGCATCCTGTTCGGCCTGTCCGGCACCGGCAAAACCACGCTGTCGGCCGACCCCGAGCGCCTGCTCATCGGCGACGACGAGCACGGCTGGAGCCCGCGCGGCGTGTTCAACATCGAGGGCGGCTGCTACGCCAAGACCATCGACCTCACGCGTGAGCGCGAACCGGACATCTTCGACGCCATCCGCTTCGGCTCGGTGTCCGAGAACGTCAAGCTCGACCGTCGCACCCGCGCCGCCATCTACTCCGACAGCTCCATCACCGAGAACGGCCGCGCCGCCTATCCGCTCGAGCACATCGAGCGCGTCGTCGAGTCCGGCACCGGTGAGATCCCGAGCGTCGTGCTGTTCCTGACCGCCGACGCCTACGGCGTGCTGCCCCCGATCTCCAAGCTCTCCCGCGAGCAGGCCATGTTCCACTTCCTCACCGGCTACACCGCCAAGGTCGCCGGCACGGAGCTGGGCGTCAAGGAGCCGCAGCCCACGTTCTCCGCGCTGTTCGGCGAGCCGTTCATGCCGCTCGACCACATGGTGTACGCCTACCTGCTGGGCGAGAAGATCGCGCAGAACAACACGCGCGTCTACCTCGTGAACACCGGTTGGACCGGCGGCCCCTACGGCGTCGGCCACCGCATCGCGCTGTTCCACACCCGCGCGCTCGTCAAGGCCGCGCAGACCGGTGAGCTGGACATCGCGGGCTATCGCCACAACGACCTGTTCGACGTCGAGGTGCCCATCGCCTGCCCCGGCGTTCCCACCGAGCTGCTCAACCCGCGCGACACCTGGGAGGATCCCGAGGCGTATGACCGCGAGGCCGAGGCGCTGGCGCAGAAGTTCAAGGACAACTTCAACACGCGCTATCCGGGCGTCGACCTCAAGGACCTCGCCAAGAAGAACCGCTAAGGCGCATCACCGCCCTTGCCTTCTTGCGAACCCGCTCGCCGCACTCGATTGCGGCGGGCGGGTTCGCCCTTTTCGGGGCGCGGGCGACCGGATCGCCGCCGCCTGGCCGTCCCCTCCTTTGTCGCGTCTGTGAAGACCGGTTGACCCCGTTTGAACTGCAGGAACACATCGATAGAATGAATGTTGACGCGTTAACAAGTTACGGATGGAAGGAGGCCCCGTGGAGACGGAGCGATTCGAGGATTTCGTGGGCCTCATCACGCTGATCTCCAAAGAGATCCAGCGCATCAAGACGGTCGAGGCCTCCAAGCTGGGTCTCAAGGGATCCGACATCATGTGCTTGTACTACCTGGGGCAGCATGAGGAGGGGCTGACCGGATCCGAGCTTGCGCGCGAGGCGGACGTCACGCGCGCCGCGGTCTCGCGCACGCTTGCCCATCTGGAGGAGGACGGTTTCGTCGAGGTCGCGGGCGAGCAGAAGACGGGGTCGCGCTACCGGGCTCCGGTGCGCCTGACCAAGCGCGGCCGCGAGGTCACCGATACGGTGGGCGAGATCATCCGCCGCGTCGTCGCGGAGGCGGGCGAGGAGCTTGGCGACATCCAGCGCATCCAGATGTACCGCTCGCTGAACCTCATCCTCGAACGGCTCAAGGGCATCTCGCGCGACTGATCGCGAAAGCTACTGTTCAGGGTTTTCTGCGCGCTGGCAGTTCGGGCAGATGCCGGTGAAGATGGTGCTGTGCCCCGTGACGGCGTAGCCGGTGCCGGTTGCGACGGCGTTGTCGGCCGACTCGTCATAGGGGAGCGTGGCGTCGATGACGGCTCCGCATTCGGTGCACACGACGTGCGCGTGCGCGTCGAGGCGCAGGTCAAAGCGGTCGCCGCCGGGCGCCTTGACGCAGGTGATCGCATGGGTGTCTTCCAGAAGGCGCAGATTGCGGTAGACCGTGGCCCGGCTGATCTTGTCGTCCTGACGACGGACGTCGAGGTAGATGTCCTCGGCGGTGGGGTGGTCGTTGCGAGAGCGCACCGCGTCGAGCACGAGCGTGCGCTGCTTGGTGTTCCTGCGCTGCACCGTCATGGCGCCCTCCTTTTCAACTGACCTCATGTGCATTTCAGCAAAAGAAAAAGCCCGAATCAAGGTATGGCGTCCGTCTCCATAAAATGACACCTGCTTTGGCGCTTTTTTGGATGGGTCCTGTGGGGACGGGTTCATTTCGACCCATCCCCTAAAAGGCGCCGTTAATCGACGTCGCCCTCCACGAAGCCCTCGTCGACATAGAGCGGCCCGTTGTCGGCGGCGCTCGTGGCGAGCTGGTCGCAGCGCTCGTTGAAGGTGTGGCCGGCGTGGCCCTTGACCCACACGAAAGTGACCTGGTGCTGCTGCTTCGCTGCGAGCAGGCGCCGCCACAGGTCGGGGTTCTTCACCGGCTTCTTCGCCGCGGTCTTCCAGCCGCGCTTCTGCCAGCCCTCGATCCAGTGCTTGTTGAACGCGTTCACCACGTACTGCGAATCGGAGTGCAGCTCGACGGTGCAGGGGCGGTTGAGCACCTCGAGCGCGGCGATGACCGCCATGAGCTCCATGCGGTTGTTGGTGGTGCGCTCGTATCCGCGCGACAGTTCGAGCACGTGCACCTTGCCCGAAGGAGCGGTGTAGCGCAGCACGGCTCCGTATCCGCCGGGGCCGGGGTTGCCGCGTGCGGCGCCGTCGGTATAGATGGTGACGTTCAAGCGTTGGATCCTTTCTGAACGGACATCAAGCCGAACCATTATAGAGTGATGCCGGGCTCGTAGCGCGCCTCGAACGACGTCTCGTCCGCGATCACGGGAATCTCGCGCTTCTCCTCAAGCCAGATGCGGTTGGCGAACCGTCGGTAATACGCATGGAGCTCGTCAAGATGGACGATGACCTGCTTCGGAGTCCCCTGGATCTCCATCTCGACCGAGCCGTCGGACAGATTCATGACCCAGCCCGTCATACCGTGCTCGCGCGCGAGCCCCATGTTGGTCCAGCGGAATCCCACGCCCTGCACCTCCCCGGTGAAGCGCAGGTAGAGCCGGATGGGGCGCTCCTCGTGCAGCGGGTCGCCGATGCGGTCCTGCATGGTTTCGATGAGCTGTGCCTCTTGGGGGCTTCGCACCGTGGGCGCCTTCGTGTCGTCTGCCGAGCCCCATGCGCGAATGCGATCCAACAGTCCCATGTGCGGCCTCCATCTCCCGGACGTTTCATCCAGTGTAGCGGTTTCGAGGGGCAAGGGAGGTCTTTGGTCACAGGGGACAAGGTAATAGGGGATAATGGAGGAGAAAGACGACATGGAGGAGACGTACATGGAGTTATTGGTCTACCTAGGCATCCTGCTTGTGATAGCCGCCGTCATATCGCTGGTGCTGTCGTTTTTGGGCACGGTGCTTGTCGGCGCGCTGCGCCTGCTGCCCGTCGTGTTCGTGGCGCTCGCCATCGCCGTGTTCGTCCGGTGGTATCGCGACCGTCACTGATCGGGGCCGCCTCCCGAGGACCCTTATCGAAGTTTCCCTTGGCAAACGTTTTGCAATATGCAACAATCCCGATAACAATTAACGGGCTGCGACTATGTTGGGGAGCCATCATGGGAAAGACGGTTATCAAGTTCTGCAAGAAGTGCTCGGGCATCTCGCCGAAGGACCTCAAGGGGACCATCGACAAAAGCTACTGGAAAGAGGGCTGCGTGCACGCGTGCGTCAAGAAGAAGGACGCCGACTCCGGGCGCACGTTCGCGCGCATCGACGGCAAGCTCGTGGTCTGCTCTTCGAAAAAGGAGCTGATCAAGAAGATGAAGGACGCGGTCGCCTAGGCGGTGCGTTTTGGCGCCGGGTCCGGCTTCCAGGGGGCGATGGGTTGTACAGGAGGATGAATGCAGTATCGAATCGACCCTAAAAGCGGCAACAGGATTTCGGCGCTGGGACTCGGCTGCATGCGCATCCCGGGCTTTGCCCTAGGCAAACCCGACGCCCGGGCGGCCGCCTCGATCATCTCGGCGGCGGTGGAGACGGGCATCAACTACCTGGACACCGCCTACCTGTATCCGGGCAACGAGGCCGTCGTGGGGGCGACGCTCGAGAAACTCGGCATGCGCGACCGGGTGTTCCTGGCGACCAAGCTGCCCCATGCCTCCTGCAAGCGCGCAGACGACTTCGATCGCTTCTTCGACGAGCAGCTGCGCCGTCTTCGAACCGATCATATCGACTACTACCTCATGCACAACATCACGAGCCCGGGTCAGTGGGAACGGGTGCGCGGCTTGGGGATCGAGGACTGGATAGCCGCCCAGAAGGAACGGGGGCGCATCCGTCAGATCGGATTCTCCTTCCACGGCAGCGCCGTCGACTTCCCGGTGGTGCTCGACGCCTACGATTGGGATTTCTGCCAGATCCAGTACAACTACGCCAACGAGCATTATCAGGCGGGGACCGCGGGCCTCAAGGCCGCTGCCGGGCGGGGGATGGCCGTGTTCATCATGGAGCCGCTGCTCGGGGGCCGTCTGGCGACCAAGCTTCCGCGCGCGGCGCAGCGCGTCTTCGACATGGCGTCCCATGAGCATCTGACGACGCCCGCCGCATGGGGGCTGTCGTGGGTGTGGAACCACCCCGAGGTGACCATGCTGCTTTCGGGGATGACGAGCGCCGAGCAGGTTGCCGACAACGCCCGGATCGCCTGCCGCGCCCTGCCCGGCAGCATGGGGAAGTCCGAGCTCGAGGTCGTCCAGGAGGCGCTCGGCCACATCGAGCAGGCCAATCGCATCCCGTGCACCGGCTGCAGCTACTGCATGCCCTGCCCGCGCGGCGTCAACATCCCCGGATGCTTCGCCGCGTACAACGCGAGCTTCGCCCACAGCTGGTTTACGGGCGTGCAGCAGTATTTCACGGCGAGCGCCATCCGCACCGGCTCGCCGCGCCTTGCGAGCAACTGCGTGGGGTGCGGTGCCTGCACGCGCCATTGCCCCCAGCAGATCGACATCCCCGAACGCCTGCGCGACGTGCGCCGCAGGCTCCAGCCCGGACCGGTCGACTGGGTGCTCAGGGCCATGGCCGAACGGTAGGGAACGCTGGTTAATTCCGATCGGGAGCGCCCGCATGGCCCCTGCCGCGACCTCTTCCGGGCGAAAGTGGCTAGAAATTTCTATTTTGCTGTAGCTGAGCCTGGATGGAGGGGTCGGAAGCCCGCCGCCGGCACCGATTTCTCCCCGGGAGCGCCCGATTCGGGGATCTTTGGGTCCAGAAACCAGCTTCGCAGCCAGCCAATACAGCCAAAACGGTTTATCCGGACATCTCCGCCGCGCCCGGCTTACAGCAAAACAGAAAATTCTAGCCACTTTTCCCACGGAGTGCGGCATCCCCCGGGGTCCTCCGGCGCAGCAGAGGGAAGGACGGTGCGTTGGCCAGCGCTTCCCTAAGAAGCTGGCCCTCCCCGTCGTTGGGCATGCGCGCACTTGGGTATCATAGCCTCGTGAGTCGAACCGCTACGAAGGAGCGAACCCATGGCCAACGACCATGAAGACCTGTTCAGATTGCTTCGCATGATGGGGATGCCCGTGCCCGAGGACAGAGACGGCGACGACGCCATACCGGTGGACGCGGTGATCGGCGACGCGGACGATGCCAAGGGGGACGACAAGAAGGGGACGTCGGCCTCGAGCAGCTCAGGGGGCGGAAAGCGCCGCTCGTCGCGCGGGCCGCGAGGGCATGCGGGAGGCGACCTGCTCGACCGCTTGGCGCAATGGAGCAAACGGGCCCTGATCGTGGCCTGCATCGTGCTCGTCGTCGTGCTCGCCGCGAGCTACTGGTGGTTCCATCCTGCGCTCAACCTGCAGAGCCCGCAGGTCTGGAGCTGGATTCTGGGAATCGCCGCCGTCGCGGCCTTTGCGCTCAAGGTGCTCTCGATGCGCTCGACGAAGCACGAAGTGCTGCTGCGCCGCCTGATCATCGTGCCGATCGCCGTGATCGCGGCGTTCGTGGTGGGCGTCGTCGCCGGATTCCCGTTCATTCCGGGCAACGCGGAGCGCTACGCCACGGTGCTCGAGACGACCGACGGCGATTTCGCCGAGGACATCCAGGAGGTCGATTACGCTGACGTGCCGGTGATCGACCGCGCGTCGGCCATCCTGCTCGGCGCCCGCGCCATGGGCTCGATCCCCGAGTACGTGAGCCAGTTCGAGATCTCGGATGCCTACAGCCAGATCAACTACCAGGGCCGCCCGGTGCGCGTGAGCCCGCTGATCTACGCCGACCTGTTCAAATGGTTCTCGAACCGCGAGTCGGGCATCCCGGCCTACGTGCTGGTCGACATGGTGACCCAGGAGGCCGAGGTCGTTCGGCTGGACGAGCCCATCAAGTACAGCGAGTCCGAGCCGCTTGCGCGCAACGTCGACCGCTACGTGCAGCTCAAGTACCCGACCTACATGTTCGACCAGAAGTCGTTCGAGCTCGACGAGGACGGCACGCCGTGGTGGGTCTATCCCGTGCAGCGCCGCACCATCGGTCTGTTCGAGGGCACGACCATCCAGCGCGTGGTGCTCGTGAACGCCTGCACCGGCGAGACGGCGGACTACGCGGTCGAGGACGTCCCCACGTGGGTCGACCGCGCGTATCCGAGCGACCTCATCATCCAGCAGTACAACTGGAGCGGGGCCTACGTGAACGGCTGGCTCAACTCGTGGCTGGGCCAGCGCGACGTGGTGCGGACCACGCGTGGGACCGACGGCGAGCTGGGCTACAACTACCTGGCGCAGGGTGAGGACATCTACCTGTATTCCGGCGTGTCGAGCGTGACCGCCGACAGCTCGAACGTCGGGTTCATCCTCGTGAACCAGCGCACGGGCGAGTCCCACTTCTATCCCGTCGCGGGGGCGACCGAGGACTCCGCGATGGCGAGCGCCGAGGGTGAGCTCCAGAACCTGCGCTACCAGGCGACGTTCCCGCTGCTGCTCAACGTGGCCGGTCAGCCCACGTATTTCATGGCCATGAAGGATGATGCCGGCCTGGTGAAGATGTACGCGATGCTCAACGTCGAGCATTACCAGAATGTCGCTACGGGCTCGACGGTCGCCGCCTGCCAGGATAGCTATCTGCAGATGCTCGCTGCGGACGGAACGCTCTCCGATGAGCAGGCCGAGGCGTCGGGCGTGCAGCAGCGGGTCGAGGGCAAGATCGCGACGATCGCGCAGGCGGTCATCGACGGCAACTCCCATTTCTACGTAACGCTCGAGGGCTCCTCCGACATCTACGATTTTGCCCTGCCCGACCTGCTTTCCATCGTGCGCTACCGGGTGGGCGACCAGATCGCCTTCACCTGCACGGCCGAGGAGGCGCCGACTGCCGACGGATCGCAGGAGGATGAGGACGCGACGGCGGTCGCCGAAGATGTTGGCGCGGCGCTGGTGCGTCCCGTGACGGCCATCGAGCAGTAGGCGCGCTTGTACCGCAAGACGACCCGGCGGCTGATGCCGGGCCGTCTCGGATAGAAAGGTGGAGCCATGATCATCACGACCACACCCAACGTCGAGGGGTACCGCATCAGCGGGTATTACGGCATCGTGTTCGGCGAGGTCATCGCGGGCGTCGACTTCATCAAGGATATCGGCGCGAGCCTGCGCAACCTGGTCGGCGGGCGCAGCAAGGGCTATGAGGACGAGCTGATCTCCGCGCGCGAGGAGGCGCTCGACGAGCTCGGCCGGCGCGCTTCCTAGCTCGGGGCCCACGCCGTGGTGGGCGTCGACCTCGACTACGAGGTGCTCGGCCAGGGCGGCATGCTCATGGTCACGGCGAGCGGCACCGCGGTGACGCTCGAGCGCGTGTCGTAGCTTTCCGATCGGCAGGGCTGGCCTCGTCCTGGAACGTCCCAGCTCAGCGGTCTTTATTCAGGCGGTCGCGCAGGATAAGGACCGCGCCGAGGTCCGGCTCGTGGACGGGGGCGACGAGCCGGCAGCAGGAGGGGAGCGCGTCGGCAAGCGGATTCAAGATGAGATCGCCCGCGTTGAAGGTGCCGCCGATGTAGGCGACCGGGATCGCTGCCGGGCTGTCTGTGAGGTCGCGGAACAGCTGGCGCACGATGGCGCCGACCATATCCGCCTCCTCGGCAGCCGCGCGTTCAAAGATCGCCCGGGCGCTCGAGTCGTCTGCGCACGCGGCTTCGCTTGCCAGACGGCTGAGCGCGGCCGTCTGCGTGCGGTCGGCGAGCAGGGTGCGGGCGCGTCCGATGATGTCGAAATCGCTCTCGAGGGCAAGCTCGCGACGCACCAGGTCGTACAGGGGTCCTCGGGCATCGCGGCCGTCGGCCTGCCGCGTGAAGGCGCGCAGCACCTCGCGACCCATCCAGCCACCGCTGCCCTCGTCGCCGATCTCGAAATCCCAGCCGCCGCAGCGCACGGTGCGCCCTGCGCGCACGCCGAGCGCGATGGAGCCGGTGCCGGCGATCAGGGCGATGCCGTCGCGCATGTCGAGTCCGGCAGCCCAAGCGGCCTCGACATCGTTGACGAGCGCATAGGGCCTCCCTTGCGCGATATCGTGCGCGGCGTCCTTCGCGGCGCGGTCCGCCTCGGCATCTTCGCCGAACCCGCAGATGGAAAACCCGATGCCAAAGCGTGGGCCCAGATGCCCGGTCGCGATGGCGCGCTCGGTTCCCTCGGCGAGCACCGCGCGCATGCCCGTCAGGCCCGCTTGCGCATAGTGGCAGGTCGGCAGCACGATGCGGTCGACCTGCCGAAGGCTTTCGTCGTAGATGGAGAACGCGGTCTTGGTGCCGCCCCCGTCGATGCCGAGCCAGCGCATTTACGTGAGCGCGAACCAGATGGCCGCGATGATCACGATCACGACGATGACGGCGGCGATGGCGCCGATGAACTTCACGCGCGAGTCGCGCGTGCGCTCGCGGACGTTCGCCTCGGTTTCCGCGAGGGCCTGGACCTGCTGCATGAGCTCATCGTGCTCGGCGGTGTCGGCGGCAAGCGATGCGGCGATGCGGTCGGTGACGTCGGGGTTGTCGTGGATCTCGGCGGCCTTGGTGATGGTGTCGTCGGCGTCGGCGATCTCTGCCTGCGCCTCCTCCTGGGCCCGCTGCTGATCCCGGTAGGCGCGCTCCTGCTCGGAGATCTTGCTCTTGAGAGCCTTCTGGCGGTCGGCGGCTTCCTTGCGGGACGCCTCGAGCGCATCGCGCGCGTTGCCCGTCTCGTCGGCGATACCGCGGAAGGAGTTCTTGGCCTCGGCGACGGGCCTCTCCGCCTCGGCAAGCGCGGACTTGGCGGCCAGAAGCGTCGCCTCGGCGTCCGCGGTCACGCGCGGCAGGTTCTCCTTGGCGCGGCGCAGCTCCTCGGTCGCGTCGGCGATCTCGGCGGAGAGCTGGTTGTCGCGCACGCTGTAGGCGGCGGAGTTCGCCGAGGGGTTGCGCTGCAGCTCGGCGTATTCCTCGCGGAGCGTGTTAAGGCGCGCGTTTGCCGCCTCGACCGCATGCTGGGCCGTCTCGATGTTCGTCGCCTTGGCCTCCTGCGCCTTCTCGACGGCGCGCTGCGCGTCGGAAAGGCGCCGCTTGAGGCGGTTGGCGGCGTCGCGGGCGGATTCCTCGCGGTTCTCGGCGGCCTCCAGGGCCGACTTGAGGCGCTTCTCGGTCGCCTCGTCGCTCGCGCGCATGTCATCGAGCTGCTTTTTGAGCATGTCGATGTTGTCCTGGATGGTTTTCTGGAGCGCCTGGGCGGCCTTGATCGATGCCGCGGCGCTCGACTTGCGCGTCGTCTGCTCCTGGATGATCTCGGGGTAGCGCTCGGTGACGTCGCGACGGTGCTCGAGCTCGGCGGTCTGGTCGGTGATGCGGTGCTTGAGCTCTTCGAGCTGCTCGCGCGCCTCGGCGTGGGCGCGCTTGGCGTCGCTCATCTCGCGCACGGCGCCGACGCCCTGCCTGATGAACGCGTTGACCGTGCTCGCGGCCTCCTTGGCGGCGACCGACGCGGCGCGCGCGAAATGCTCGCCTTTGGACGGGCCGTGCTGCTCGGGTTCGGCGGGGGCGGGGGAGGGTGCGGCGGAGACGGGCGGCATGCTGCCGGTGTTGCCCGCGCCTCCCTCGATGACCTCGAATCCCTCGGGCAGCGGCTCGGGGTCATCGCCGAAGTTCTCGTACTCCTCGCGCGTCAGAAAGCGCGGCATGCTGCCGTAGTACTCCGGCTCCGCGTCGTCGGCAGCGGCATGCGGGACCTCGGGCTCATCGCCGTCGGCCTCGTCTGCGCCGTCCTCATCGAGGTCGGCGGGCAGGTCGTCCTCGTCTTCTGCCGGGGTCTCGTCGTCTGCGGGCTCGCCTGCGTCAGGGGCGCTGTCCTCGGGGTCGTCACCCTCGGCATCGTCCTCCTCGACGATGTCGTTTTCGTCTTCGTCCTCGGCGAGGTAGAGCGGCTCTTCTGCTTCGGGCTCCTCGTCGACGGCGGCGTCCGTCTCGGCGGCCTCATCGTCGTCGACCGACGCGCCCTCCTGCGCCTCGTCGCTTGCCTGTATGTCTTCGTCCCAAACGCCGGGCTGTTTGGTTGTACGCTCGTCGCTCATGGTCGCTCCATCTCTCAAACGCGCCGCTATGGCAGCGCGCATATGTTTCACTGCACCATAATAAACCCTTGAGGGGACACGCGGGGATGGCGCGGCGCGCGTCTGCGAGCGTTTACGTCAAGTACAAAAACGGCGCGCGGATGTTGCGCGACCCGATTGACTTGGAGCGCGGTCCAGGTTCTACCATATGCGCAGGGCCGCGCCGTGTGCTGTGGTCTTTCGTGTTGTGCACGCGTACAGAGGGGAAAACAGATGCTGTACAAGGACTTTCAGGGCATGAAGCTGTCCGCGCTCGGCTTTGGCGCGATGCGCCTGCCGGTTGTCGACGGTGATGACACCAAGATCGATCAGGCCGCGGTCGACGAGATGGTCGACTACGCGTTGGAGCAGGGCGTCAACTACTTCGACACCGCGTGGGGCTATCATGGCGGCAATTCCGAGATCGCGATGGGTACTGCGCTCGCCCGCCATCCGCGCGACTCCTTCTACCTCGCCACCAAGTTTCCCGGTTACGACCTGTCGAACATGGACAAGGTCGAGGAGATCTTCGAGAAGCAGCTCGAGAAGACCGGTGCGGGGTATTTCGATTTCTATCTCATCCACAACGTGTGCGAGATGAATATCGACGAGTACCTCAATCTCGACCACGGCATCGTCGCCTACCTGCTTAAGCAGAAGGAGGCCGGCCGCATCCGCCATCTGGGATTCTCCGCTCACGGCGCCATCCCGGTGATGAAGCGCTTCCTGGAGGCGTACGGCGAGCACATGGAGTTCTGCCAGATCCAGCTGAACTTCCTGGACTGGGAGTTCCAGGACGCCAAGGGCAAGGTCGAGCTGCTGAGCAAGTACAACCTGCCCGTGTGGGTCATGGAGCCGGTGCGCGGCGGCAAGCTTGCGCAGATCACCGATGAGGAGAGCGCGCACCTGCACGAGCTGCGCCCCGACGAGTCCACGGTCGCGTGGGCGTTCCGCTTCATCCAGGGTATCCCCGAGGTCTGCGTGACGCTGTCCGGCATGTCCAACTTCGAGCAGCTGAAGGAGAACATCCAGACGTTCTCCGAGGATAAGCCGCTGAACGAGGAGGAGTCCGCGGCGCTGCAGGCGGTTGTGGACGAGATGCTCGGTCGCGGCACCGTGCCGTGCACCGCGTGCCACTACTGCACGAGCCACTGTCCGCAGGGGCTCGACATCCCCAAGCTGCTGGAGATGTACAACGAGGCCATCGTGACCGGCGGCAAGGGCGGGTTCATCCCCAGCATGTACGTGAACGCGCTGCCCGAGGACAAGCGCCCGGACGCCTGCATCGGCTGCGGCAGCTGCGCGGCGGTCTGCCCGCAGCAGATCGACATCCCCGGCACGCTCGCGGACTTCGCGGCCAAGCTCGCTGGGTAGATGCGCGGCACGATCTGTGACTGATGGCGCCCGTCGGCCATTTCGGCCGACGGGCGCTTTGTTTTGCGCGGCTGCATCTCATCCCTTTTCTGAACGATCTTCCGATTTCGTCAGCCGACCTAAAGCTTTCCTCAATCTTCGCCTCGTAAGATGTGCTCAGGGTGGCCACCCGGATACACCTACCACCCGAGGAGGCATACGATGGGAACACGGATGAAGACGATGATGAGAATGCTGGCGGTCGCGAGCGCGTGCTGCGCCGTCGTCGGATCGGCAGCGGTGCTGGGCGCGCCTCGAACGGCGAGCGCCGATCCGGTCGAGCAGGGTGTCGTCATCACGTTGGGCGACGAGCTGAGCAGGCGAGACGGCATGATCGCCTACGCTGTCGAGTCGTATCGGGCGCTTGACGGGACCGCTGATCCGGGGGAGTTCGCGCCCGATCTGACGGTTACCGTGCCCGAGTCGATCGCGGAAGGCGGCGCATCGGGGTCCGAGGCGTAAGGAAGCGCCGGTCGATCCATTCCGCTCCGGGCCGTCCCGCTTTGCGCCAGACGGTCCGAATCGAGGAGATGAGTATGAGAATCTTGTTGGTAGAGGATGCGCGCCTGGTCGCCGAGCCGCTCACCCACGCACTCGGGCGCGCCGGATACGCGGTTGACGCGGCGTGCGACGGGGCGCGGGGGCTCGAGCTCGCGTGCACGGGAGCCTATGACGCCATCGTGCTCGACATCATGCTTCCGCAGCTCGACGGCCTGTCGATGCTCGCGAAGCTGCGCCGTGAGCGCATCGACACGCCGGTCATCCTGCTGACGGCTCGCGGCGACGTGCGCGACCGCGTGCGCGGGCTCGACGCGGGCGCCGACGACTACCTGGCCAAGCCCTTCCATGTGGAGGAGCTGCTGGCGCGCATCCGCGCCGTGTTGCGCCGCCGCGGAGCTCCCGACTCGGCAACGGCCATTCAAGAGCTGGGCCTTTGCTACGTTCCCGAATCGCGCGAGCTGCAGCATGAGGGCGTGTCGGTGGCGCTCACGCCCAAAGAGGGCCTGGTGCTCGAGGCGCTGATGCGCGCTTCTGGGCACACGGTCACGCGAGAGCGCCTTGAGCTCGCGGTGTGGGGGCCGGACGACGCGGCGTCGGACACCCGGCTGGACGTGCAGGTGTCGCTCGTGCGCACGAAGCTGCGCGCGGTCGGCGCGCCCGTGCGCATCCGGGCGGTGCGAGGCATGGGCTACGTGCTGGAAGAGGAGGGGGAGGGCCGTGAAAGATCATGAGCTCAAGCGTTTTCGTCGTCGCATCGTCGCTGCGGCCGCAGGGGCGCTCACGGTTTGCGTCGCGCTCTGCATGGCCGCCTTGTGCTATGTGGTGGTGGACGCGAATCTCAGCGATTATCGCGCGAGGCTCGAGGACGCCTCGAACGCTCCGTTTTCGGGCGTTTCGGCGGATAGGCTCGATGCCCGCGAGGTGACGCTGCCGTCCGGCGGGATCTATCCGTCGGAGACCGTTTGGAGGGCCCTTGTAAACGATGCGGGCGAGGTGCTGGAGGTGGCCCTGCCCGCGGTCGGCGATCAGTTCACGTGGACGCCCGACTCGGAGACGACGTTCACCTCGAAGGACTTATCCGAGCTCGTCGGCCTGCGTGACGAGAAGGGATCCGCGCCGTTCGAGTATGCCGGCTGCACGTGGCTGGGCACCTGGCAGCCGGCGGGGGAGTCGGAGGACGGCATCACGGTGTCGCCCACCGGCGCGATTGAGGACGCGGAGGTCGCCGCGGATGCCGTCGGTTCCGATGCGGGCGATCGGGTCTATACCTTCATCGATATCTCCTATCATTATGACTACCTGCGAGGAATCGCGTTTCGCTGCATCGCTGCGACCATCGTGCTGTCGGCGGCGTCTGCGGCAGTCCTTTGGATCGCCGCCGGCCATCTGCTGCGCCCCGTGTATGCGGCGCGCAAGCGGGAGCAGGAGTTCGTCATCTCGGCATCGCATGAGCTCAAGACGCCGCTCATGGCGATGATGGCAAACTGCGACGTGCTGGAAGCCGAGGCCGCAGGCGATGGGCGCCTGGCTCCATGGATCGCGAACATCCGCTCTGCCGCCGATGGAATGGCGGACTGCGTGGCGACCCTGCTGAATGCGGCAGGTGAACGGTAGCCGCCGAGGGATGCGGACTATCATGATGCAAGCCGCCCCGCATCTGCTTCTCGGCGGCCATAAGATATTCCTGCGGTCAATCGTGTACTATGGAATATGAAGATAGTTCTCGTTGATTGCTCGTGACCCCATCGTCCGGGTCGTGAAGAGGAGAAGGATGCTGTTCCCCGATGTGAAAAGTCGGGGGGGGGCTTTCATAGACAGGCTCTTCCTTCGGTAGCAAATATCAATATCGCAGGTTTGCGCCGCGCGCATTGGTTGATGGCGGTTTCCTAAATGGACGCCGCCTTTATCGACAACCGAGCGCGTGTCCTTAAAGATGACCTCGTGAATACGGTTCACAGCGGCGACTCCATATCGGTTGCCGCATCGGTCTTTTCCATGTATGCCTATCGCGAGCTGCGCGAGCGGCTCGAGGGGCTCGATGAATTTAGATTCATCTTTACCGAGCCCACTTTTGCCACGGAGCGTGCCGCGAAGGAGCAACGCGAATTCTACATCCCGCGTCTTTCGCGCGAGCAGGGGTTGTACGGTACCGAGTTTGAAATCAAGCTGCGCAACGAGCTCACGCAAAAAGCCATAGCGGGTGAATGTGCTCGTTGGATACGAAAGAAGGCGACTTTCAAGTCGCCCAAATCTGGGGTGGCTTCGGTTACGCCTGCGCTCACGGTATCGGGCCACAACGATGCTGTCACCTACATGCCGATGATGAACGGATTCACCGTAGGCCAGCTCGGCATGGGCGACCACCCTACGCTCACTGGTATCCAACGTAGCGATTCCCAATCATCGTGCATGTTCCTAGGTCTGTTCGATCAAGTATGGCAGAGCGGTGAGCTTGAGGACGTAACCGCAACCGTAACGGAAAACATCGAGCAGATGTATCGGGAGAATCCACCCGAGCTTATCTATTACGTGGCTCTCTATCGCATCTTTCATGAGTTTTTGGACGACGTGTCCACCGACAACCTGCCCAAGGAGGGGACCGGCTTTCGCGATAGCAAGATCTGGAACCTGCTCTATGACTTCCAGCGCGATGCGGTGCTGGCGATTATCAACAAGCTGCAGACCTATAACGGTTGCATCTTGGCTGATAGCGTCGGTTTGGGCAAGACGTTTACGGCGCTCGCGGTCATCAAGTATTACGAATCCCTCAACCGCAATGTGCTGGTGCTTTGCCCGAAGAAGCTCTCGGACAACTGGACCACATACCGCAACAACCAGAAGAACAATCCCATTGCGGAGGACCGCCTGCGCTATGACGTGCTCTACCATACCGACCTTTCGCGCAAGCGCGGACGAAGCGCCACGGGTATCGATCTTGAGGCGTTCAACTGGGGCGGTTACGACCTCGTCGTCATCGACGAGTCCCATAACTTCCGCAACGGCGAGGATTCGGCACGCGCGGCAAAGGACGATGGCTCCGGTGGTGTCGAGAATCGCTATCAGCGCCTGCTGAGTCGCGTTCTTCGCGGGGGAGTGCCCACGAAGGTGCTCATGCTGTCGGCTACACCGGTCAACAATCGGTTCCGCGATTTGCGGAACCAACTCGCCCTTGCGTATCAGGGTGATTCCGATGGGTGGTCCGAGCGTCTGGGGCTATCCAGCAACATAGAGGACGTGTTCCGTCGGGCGCAGGCCTCCTTTTCCGCGTGGAGCGACCTGCCGGCTGAGGAGCGCACGACCGAGGCGCTCACGGAGTCGTTGGATTTCGATTTCTTCCGCGTGCTCGACCAGGTAACCGTTGCGCGCTCGCGCCGCCATATCCAGCGCTACTACGATGTGAGCGTCATCGGGCCGTTCCCGGAGCGCAAGAAACCCATCTCGGTCTATCCCAAGCTCTCGACGTTGGAGCATGGCCCGACATACAGCGAGATCGCCGACTCTCTCAATCTGCTCACGCTGGCAGTCTACGTGCCCTCGCAGTACGTATTGCCGAGCACTGCATACAAGTACGAGAGCGAAAACGGAAACCTTACCAACAGAGGCCGCGAAACGGGGGTGCGCCGACTGATGGCGGCAAACCTTCTCAAGCGCTTGGAGAGCTCGGTTTCCTCGTTTCGCCTGACATTGGAACGCGTGCTTTCTGTCATGAATGCATGTCTGGGCACCATCGAGGCGTTCAAGGAGACGGGAGCGTCGACATCGAGCGTAAACATTGCCACTTATCAGGAGGGTTTTGATTTCGATGCGGACGATAGCGAGGTCATGGACTTCTCGGTAGGAGGGAAGACCCGCTATGACCTGCGCGACCTCGATTGGAAAAGCTGGGAGCGCGATGTGCGCGATGACGCTCAGACCATCGAGGGCCTGCTTGCCATGATTGATGATATAGATGCCGCGCGCGATGCCAAGCTGCTCGATCTCAAGAAGCTCATCGCGCGGAAGGTGACGAACCCCATCAATCCGGGGAATAGGAAAGTCATCATCTTCACGGCGTTCGCCGATACGGCAAACTATCTGTACGAGCAGATCGCCCCCTATGTTTCGGAGAGCTTGGGCCTCGGCGTTGCCGAAGTGACGGGTACGGGCGGTGGCAAGACCACCGTCAAGGGTGTGCGCGGCGACTTGGCGGAAATCCTCACCTGCTTCTCGCCGGTCTCCAAGGAGCGCGACAAAGTCTATCCGCGCCTGGCGGGCAAGGACATCGATATCCTCATCGCTACGGATTGCATCTCGGAAGGCCAGAACCTGCAGGATGCCGACTACCTCGTGAACTACGACATCCACTGGAACCCCGTGCGCATCGTCCAGCGATTCGGCCGTGTTGACCGAATCGGCTCGAAGAACAGCGCGATCCAGCTCGTCAACTTCTGGCCGGATGATGATCTGGACCACTACATCAACCTCAAAGCGCGCGTGGAGAATCGCATGCACGCCGTGGTGATGAGCTCAACCGGCGATGACGACTACATCAACGAGGACGAACAAGGCGACCTTGCATACCGTCGCCAGCAACTCGAGCAGATGCAACATGAGGTGGTCGATCTTGAGGACGTTTCGGGCGGTGTATCCATTACCGACCTCGGCCTCAATGAGTTCCGGATGGATTTGGTTGCCTACTACCAAGAGAACCCAGACATCGACTGTGTTCCCACGGGCATCGATGCTGTTGTAGCGGGTGATGAGCCCGGCGTGATCTTCGTACTGCGCAATGTGAGCCAGCAGCTCGATGCGAAGACGCGCAACCAGATTCATCCGTTTTACCTGGTGTATGTGGGCGACGACGGCGAGGTGCGGCATGGCTACCTCGACCCCAAGGACACGCTCGATGCCATGCGGCGCTTGTGCCGGGGCAAAGGTGAGCCGGATGCAGACCTTTGCCGCGAGTACAACAGAGTCACTAAGAATGGCCGCGATATGCGTGCGGCTTCGAACATGCTGAGAAGCGCTATCGAATCCATCGTAGATAAGAAGGCCGAAGAGGACCTGAGGAGCTTCTTTACGGCGGGCACAACCAGCTTTTTGGAAAACGACGTGGCAGGGCTCGACGACTTCGAACTCATCTGCTTCTTGGTGGTGAGGCCCCATGAGTAGCCTCACGCTGGGGCTGCCGAGCACCGTGTTGGTGGGAAAGACGATGCCCAAGAAGCTTTTCTATGAATTCCTTGCAACAACCGCTGCTGTCAAAGACGAGTTCGTGCGGCTCATTGAGCGCATCGATATGGTCGCCTCGATAAAAGAGGAGACGCTGCATATTCCCGCTAGTGGCGAGGTTAATGAGATTGATGTCCTGGGGCTTTATCTGCGTGTGGGTGATAGAGCTGGGGCTGAGGCACCCTACGCGGCCATTGATCTCATTGCGAAGAGTGTGTCCAGCAAGGTGCTGTTTGTCTGCGAGACGGATGACGCAGTGAAGTTGCTCGTGCGGCGAGATCGGTTGTACGAAACCGCTTGGTTGCCATGTGACGAGACGACAGTTGAGCTGCGAGGATCAACCTTGGTTGAGCTTTGGGACTCCTTGAGTTCTCAAGTGGTGTTCGGCAATAGCGAGCCTGGCGATTTTGCCGGGCGCGTTGAGCGCAAAAATCGCATTGAGGAACTTCAAGGCGAGCTGGTGTCAATAAATAAAAAACGTAAATCAGAGAAGCAGATTGCAAAACGCAATGCACTGTTTGATCGCGCACGCGCGATCAAACAGGAGCTTGCCCGACTTGAAGCAGGTGCCTGATGGAGAAGCTTTCGCATGCAACCGAGAACATTCTGGACGAGAACGTCGAGAAGCTCGCCGAGCTCTTTCCCGAGGTGGTGACCGAGGTCCGTGAGCCCGATGGAAGCCTGCGCCATACCATCGATGTCGAAGCGCTGAAAGAGCGTGTGGGTGACGTCGCTGAGGGTCAACGCGAACGCTATCAGTTCACGTGGCCGGGCAAGCGTGATGCCAAACAGGAGGCGTATCGCCCTATCGACAAGTGCTTGCGCCCGTGTCCTGAGGAGAGCGTCAACTGGGATACGACGGAGAACCTCTACATCGAGGGGGACAACCTCGATGCGTTGAAGCTTTTGCGCAACACCTATGCCGGCAAGAATGCCGGCAAGATTAAGATGATCTACATCGATCCGCCGTACAACACGGGGCATGACTTCATCTATGACGATGACTTCGCGCGCACCAAGACTGATTATGACGCCGAGAGCGGCGACTACGACGAGGATGGCGGTCGCCTGGTTGCCAACCCCGAGTCCAACGGCCGCTTTCACTCCGACTGGTGCAGCATGATGTATCCGCGCCTGCTGCTTGCGAGGGATCTGCTGAGCGATGATGGAGTATTATTTGTGAGCTGCGACGATGGTGAGCAGGGGTCGCTTGACAGAATGCTCAATGAAATATTCGGAAACGATTGCCATCTCGGCGCTCTGATTCATCAGAGGGCGAAGGGCGGCGGTCAAGCGAAATATATCGTAAAGGGACATGATTATATTCATGTCTGTATCAAATCGACTCAATCCGATGTCTCTCTAGCGAGGAAAAAGATTGTTCAGGGCCGTACTTACGTCGTGGATGGTGTTTTGTGCATCAAGAACGATGATGTTGTGAGAAAGCAGTTCGGAAAGTACGATTCCGGGGTCGACCGTCGCTGTTTCTACGAGCAGTTGGAACAGTATAAGGGGATAAAGAAAAAACAGGAGATCGATTATCTTCTAAGACAAGGCAAGCTGTTTCTCGAAAAGAATTCCGAAGGAATGCACACGATTTGCGAGTGGATTCCGGTTAATTCGGCGACCTCTAAAATATATTCGATCATCAAGGTGTTGTCTGAGGAAGGCAAGAAGGACCTCGAAGGACTTGGGGTGGAGGGTTTTTCCTACCCGAAGCCTGTTGAGCTAGTTTATCAGTTGGTTGAGGCAGCCACTTTGACTGATAAGAACGTGATAATTCTCGACTTCTTCTCCGGCTCCGCCACAACCGCTCATGCCGTCATGAAGCTCAATGCTGAAGACGGCGGCAACCGCAAGTTCATCATGGTGCAGCTGCCCGAAGTTTGTGGACCGGAGACGGAGGCGGCCAAGGCGGGCTACAAGAACATCTGCGAAATCGGCAAGGAGCGCATCCGCCGTGCGGGCAAGAAGATTGCCGACGAGGTGGAGCAGTCCAACCGGCAGCTCAAACTCGGCGAGGAGCCCAAGAAGGTCCCAGACATCGGTTTCCGCGTGCTCAAGATCGACTCGTCCAACTTCGAGGACGTTTCGGCTGAGCCCGCGGCTTACACCCAGGAGTCACTCATGGGCCTTGCGGACAACCTCAAGCCCGGTCGCACGGCGGAGGATATCCTGTTCCAGGTGATGCTGCAGTTCCAGATTCCGTTGTCTGTAAGCATCGAGCGCAAGAGTATCAACGGCTCCACGGTGTTCTCGGTTGACGACGGTCGCCTCGCAGCCTGCTTCGACCGTGACGTTTCAACGGACACCATCGCCGAGATGGCCAAGATGGAACCCGATTACGCCGTGATGCGCGACGCTTCCTTCGCGGGCGACGACGCCGTTTCCAACTTCGGCGAGCTCTTCAAAACGTATAGCCCCACCACCATCACGAGAGTGGTGTAGATATGGGCGATCAGCTATCGGTAAAAGCGCAGCATATCGGTCTTGAAGACATTCTTCCATGCGTCGCAGATGCGTCCGTGGTTAAGCGCGATGAAGTTCGCGAGCTTTCTCAGCTCCTTATTGGGAAGATTGCTCCCGTTGCTGGCGAGGATGCAACCGCCGTCTTCGGTCAGCCAGAACTTCGTGGCATGCTCCGTTGGCCTGCGGACGGCGACATGGATGTGGACCGGCTCGTCGGGTTCATTCATCCAAAAGAACAGAACGTAGCGTCCGAGTGTGAGGATCGTCGGCATCAGGCAGCTCTCCATCCGCCTTCGGGATCGCTTGCGAACTCAAAGATGAGGGGCGCATTATCACGCAGGAACGACTCGAGGTTATCGAGGTCGCTCTCGGAGAACCCGTCGACATCGAGCCAGCGGTATGCGGGCATAAGGCAGCGCGCGCTGTCGAAGCCCCAATCGCGGGGACGCTCTATGAGGATCTCGACCGTGCAGTCATCGCGCATGTCGCTGTATGCGATGACTGTTTCGTCGGGGAATTGAGCATAGGGGCGGACCAAGATTGCCTCCATCGTTCGCTCGGAAACTACACGAATTGTACCCGCAAAGGTTATAACCATGGAATTCAAGTTCAGCATCCAAGAGTATCAGACGCGCGCGGCGGATTCGGTGGCGCGCGTGTTCGACGGGCAGCCCAAGGTCGAGGGACAGCAGTTCGTGCGCGATCTTGGCCGTACGCGGTTCGACACAAAGACGGGTACGGAGGCCATCCAGTATGAATCCTCGGACGGCTATCGCAACGCTCCGCTTGCGCTAGGTCCTGATGCGTTGCTGGATAACATCCACAAGATACAGGACGGCAACCTCATCGAGCGTTCCTCAGCGCTTCACCATGCACTCGGCGCCTGCGAGCTCGACGTTGAGATGGAGACGGGCACGGGCAAGACCTACGTCTACACCGAGACCATCTTCGAGCTCAATCGCCGCTACGGGTGGTCGAAGTTCATCATCGTAGTGCCGAGCGTCGCCATCCGTGAGGGCGTAGCAAAATCACTTGCCGTGACGGAACGGCACTTCGCGGAGCGTTACGGTAAGCGAATCTGGTGGTTCGTCTACAACAGCAGCCGTCTGAACGAACTCGACAGCTTCGCCAGCCGCAGCGATATCTCCGTCATGGTCATCAATATGCAGGCTTTCAACGCGTTTGATGAGTCCAAAAACAAGGAGGGCCGCGGCGGCGACAAAACGGCGCGCATCATGTTCTCCGAGCGCGATGACTTCGGCAGTCGACGCCCCATCGACGTGCTCGCCGCCACCAACCCCATCCTCATCCTCGATGAGCCGCAGAAGATGGGCAAGAAGAACAGCGCCACGCGCAAGGCAATGCAGCAGTTCAGGCCCTTGTTCTCCCTCGACTATTCCGCCACGCACGCCGAGCACCACAACGAGGTGTATGCGCTCGATGCGCTCGACGCCTACAACATGCGTCTCGTGAAGCGCATCGAGGTGAAGGGTTTTGAGGTGCGGGGTATGCGCGGGACCGATGGATACCTTTGCCTGCAGGAGATTCGCGTGAGCAAGAATCATCCTCCGGTAGCGGTAATTGAGTTCACGCGTCGCATGGCAAGCGGAAGCATGAAGCGCGCCGTGAGGCAGTTCAACGAAGGCGATGACATCTTTGTCGCCTCGGGTGAGCTCGAAGCATACCGAAACGATTTCGTGATCGCGGAGATTGTTCCCGATCAGTGGGGCGCGTTAGGCCACGTCCGTTTCCGCAACGGCGAGGAGATCTGCTGCGGTGAGGTGGTGGGCGACTCCACCGGTGAGGATCTGCGTCGTGTGCAGATTCGTGAAACGATCAAGAGCCACATCCAAAAGGAGGAGGCTCTGTACGAGCGCGGCATCAAATGCCTCTCGCTCTTCTTCATCGACGAGGTGGCGAAATACCGCGCATACGATGACGACGGCAATGAGCTCACCGTCGGATACGGGAAGGTCTTCGAGGAAGAATACGCGGCGGCGGTCCGCGAGCGCCTCAGCAATCCGCAGATTGGCGATGAGCTGCCCGGATCCTACTCGGCATATCTTTCGAGCTTTACCGCTGACCAGGTGCACAAGGGGTACTTCTCTATCGACAAGAAGGGACGTGCGGTTGACAGCAAAACCAAGCGCGGCAGCGAGGATTCAGACGACGAGAGTGCGTACGACCTCATCCTCAAGAACAAAGAACGCCTGCTCTCCTTTGACGAGCCGACGCGCTTCATCTTTAGCCATTCGGCGCTGCGCGAGGGCTGGGATAACCCCAACGTATTCCAAATCTGCACGCTCAAGGAGTCCGGTTCCGAGACGAGCAAGCGTCAGGAAGTCGGGCGCGGCATGCGCCTGTGCGTGAATCGCGATGGCGACCGTCAGGACGTTTCCGCGCTGGGCGAGAATATGGTGCAGCGGGTGAATCTCCTCACGGTGATTGCGTCCGAAAGTTATACGTCGTACGTAAAGGGCCTTCAGGACGGCATGCGAGAGGAGCTGCGCAAGCGTCCTCAAGCGGTCACCGAGCAGTACCTGCTTCGCTTCCGCATTCCAAACGAGCAGGGTATCGATATCGAATTCGATAGCTCGCAGGCGAGTATCGCACATGGATTCCTCGAGACGTTCGGCTATGTGGATAAGGACGGCGCCGTGACCGATCGCTATCGGGATGGCGGGATTCGCGATGCGGATATCGCTTCATTGCCCGAGTCGTCCCGCACGGTTATCGAGCAGACGCGCCCGCTCATAGACGCAGCGCTGGCGAGCGTGTACGACCAGTCTGTGCTCGACGGCATGTTTGAGAACGGCCTCGAGACGAAAGTGACCTCGAATCCGCTGAACGAGAACTTCGGGAGGAAGGAGTTTCAGGAACTCTGGAACCGCATCAACTTCAAGCAGGCATATACCGTGCATTTTGATGATGCGGAACTGCGGCGCAAGGCGATCGATAACATCGATCGCAGCCTGACGGTATCGAAGGTGAGCTATCGGATGATAGTCGGAGAGCAACGGGAGTCCGCACGCGAGGACGAGCTTGCCGATGGATCGCATTTCTCCGTGCATAGCAGGAAGACCATGGACCTTGCGGCATCTGCTCCCGTCAACGTGAAGTACGATTTGGTGGGCGAGGTCGCTGCGCGCGCCCACATAACCCGCAAGAGTGCGGCAGCGATTCTATCCGGTATGAGTGCGTACAAGTTCCGCATGTTCCAGGACAACCCTGAAGAGTTCATCGCCAAGGTGGCCGCCGCCATCGTGGACGAGAAGGCAGCGATGGTGGTCGAGCACATCAGCTATAACCGGCTGAGCGAGCGGTACGACTCCGCCATCTTTACCGAGGAGATGCCCGAGAACCTTTCGCGTGCCTACCATGCCCGCAAGAACGTTCAGGACTACGTGTTTCCCGATGGCTCGGCGGAGCGGTCGGTGGAGCGCCGCTTTGCAGAGGACCTCGATGCAGCGGAAGAGGTGTGCGTGTACGCGAAGCTGCCGCGCGCCTTCCAGATTCCGACGCCGGTGGGGAACTATGCGCCGGACTGGGCGATTGCGTTCAAGCGCGGCACGGTCAAGCACGTATTCTTCGTTGCGGAAACGAAGGGGTCCATGAAGAGCATGCAGCTGCGCGGGGTGGAGCGGGCGAAAATCGCATGCGCCCGTAAGCTGTTCAATAGTTTGGGCGATGCCGATGTGCGCTACGACGCCGTCGACAGCTTCGAGAGCCTGCTCGATCTTGTACGAGGATAACGTTTCGGGATGATCGGAGGGCTTGTTTCATAGTTCGGAATTGTGGAGGAGTGGGCGATAGGGATTCATCCTGCATATGTCACCATAGTAGAATGGCTGGTCGAAGCATCGCTGTAACAAGGAGGCCCCATGGACCAGAGCCTGTTCACCTACGATATCGTCGCCGAGGATCCCAAGACGCATGCGCGCGCGGGCATCCTGCACACGCCGCATGGCGATATCGAGACGCCCATCTTCATGCCGGTGGGCACCAAGGCCAACGTTAAGGGCATCCCCACCGAGACCGTGCGTGAGCTCGGTGCGCAGATCGTGCTCGCCAACACCTATCACCTGGCCATGCGTCCCGGCGAGGACCTGATCGATGAGCTCGGCGGCCTGCACACCTTCATGAACTGGCACGGGCCGATCCTGACCGATTCGGGCGGCTTCCAGGTGTTTTCCCATGGCGACGCCGTCAAGCTGACCGATGACGGCGTGCGCTTCATCGCCACCGACTACGACGGGTCGCATATCTTCTGGACGCCCGAGGACAACATGGCGATCGCCCAGAAGCTCGGATCCGACATCTGCATGCAGCTCGACCAGTGCCCGGGCTATCCGGCCACGCGCGCCTACGTCGAGCGCGCCGTGGAGCTCTCCAGCATGTGGGCGGAGCGCTGCTACGCCGCGCACACCCGTCCCGACCAGGCGCTTTTCGGCATCGTGCAGGGTGGCATGCATCTCGATCTGCGCCTGCGCTCCCTGCGCCATCTCGAGGAGTGCGGAGACTTCCCGGGCTACGGCATCGGTGGCTATTCGGTGGGCGAGGACCACGAGACGATGTTCGAGTCGCTGACGCCGCTCGCGTCCGAATACATGCCCAAGCACAAGCCCCGCTACCTCATGGGCGTGGGCAATCCCACGACGCTGGTGCGCGGCGTCGGGATCGGTATCGACATGTTCGACTGCGTGCTGCCGACGCGCACCGGGCGCATGGGCACGGCGTTCTCTCACGAGGGCCGTCTGAACTTCCGCAACGCGCGCTTTGCCCGCGACGCGGGGCCCATCGACCCGCAGTGTACCTGCCCGGTGTGCACCGGCGGCTACAGCCGTGCGCTCATCCGCCACATGGTGACGCAAAAGGAGATGCTCGGCGGCATCCTGCTGTCGATGCACAACATCTATTTCCTGCTAGACCTCATGCGCCGTGCGCGCCAAGCCATCATCGACGGCCGCTATGCCGAGTTCCAGCAGGAGTGGATGGACAGCCCCGCCGCCCAAGATTACTGATCGATATTTCCCGAGGAGAGGACCGATCAGCTCGCGCCTTCCTCCTCGGGATGGGGGCGAAGAGGGGCCGATGACACAAAACGGGCTGTTTGGCACGCTAACTCCTTTTACAGACCCCCTTTAGCGTGCCAAACGGTCCGCTCTGTGTCACGGGCCCCCGCGTCGTCCTTCGCGGAAGACGCGGGGGCGCGTTTGGGCGATGGCGCCGCCGTGTGCGGAAATGAATCGATCGACGTCTCGCTAGGATAGCAGGCGTTCGCAGAAGAGCCGGTAGTCGGCCTCGTTTTGGTCTGCGTAGGCCTGCGAGAACTCCCAGAGCGCATCGTCGAAGGCGTTTCCGTCTCCCAGATACGCCGCGATGGCCACGCCGTCCCCGGTGCGCGCGTGCGCGTGCGCGAGCGCCCAGGCGCACAGGCGCGCTGTGCTGGCAAGGCCCTCCTCGCCGATCTTCTCGAGGTCGATCGAGCCCTTGCCGTTCCACAGCTGGCGTACGTAGTAGTCGCGCGTGCGACCGCAGGGAAGCTCGATGCCCGTCCATCCGAGCAGGATGTCGCTGGTCGATTGGATGAGCTTCTGCCCCTGGACGACGCGCTCGCCGTGGGACGAGAACGGGGTGGCGCGATAGAACCGCTCGACCACCGACGTCCCCGCCTCCTTGATCTGCAGAACCAGCGGATCGTCTCGGTCCTTGCCGTGCAGCAGCGCCACCCAGGCGCGGGTTCCCACGCTGCCCACGCCGACGACCTTGCGCGCGATGTCGTCGGGACGGTACCGGTTGACCAGGCAGCGCTTGTCATACGAAAGGTTGTCGAGGTAGCCGGCGTACAGCGCCCCGATGCGGCGGGCCACCTCGGCACTGTCGGCCCCTTCGAACCGGCCGAGGTCGTCGAGCGGGACGAGCTCGGGCGGCTCGCTGAGAAAGCGCATCGTCCCGTCCTCGCGGCAGCGGGCGAGCCTGTCGGCCGCCCGGACGTTGTCCTTTGCGCGCGCCTTCTCTATGGCGCGGCGGAGCGTCTTGCTCTGCTTGCCGTTGAGCTCCTCCTCAAACTGGCCGACGGTCTGCTCGACATCGAGATGTGCGTACCAGATATCGAGCTCGCGCATCTCGGCGAAGCGCGCCATGTTCTTGCGGTACGCCTTGGCGCAGGCGCGCACGGCATCCTCTCGCTCCGACGGGTCGAAGCCTCGGTCGCGCCCGCAGATCTCGACACTCGCGGCGAGGCGCTTGATATCCCATTCCCACGGGCCGGGAGCGGTCTCGTCGAAATCGTTGATGTCGAAGACCAGGTGCCTGGTGGGACTCGAGAAGATCCCGAAGTTCGCGATGTGCGCGTCGCCCACGCACTGGACCTCGATGCCGGTGCTCGGCGTGCTCGCCAGGTCGTGCGCCATGATGATGGCGCTGCCGCGATAGAACGTGAAGGGGGATGCCCCCATGCGCTCGTAGCGCAGCCCGATGAGCTCCTGGACGCGCTCGGAGGACTGCTCTTCGATCAGGTCGATGACCTCGTCGCGGTGCTCCTCGACAGTCCAGGCCCCGTGCGAGGAGCGGGGGCATGCCTCGCGCGCGGCGCGTCCGCGCTCGCGGCGGGTGAGGTCGTCTCCGCGCTGGCGGCGGTCGGGTGTCGTCTTGGGCATGGCGGGCTCCTTTCTTCTGGGAGATGCCGGTCGGCCCTGCGCGTCCGTCGGCGCCGTACCGGGCGCGCGGACACCTGGCCGATGGTCCCCTCGGCATCATTGTTGCACGTCATCGTTGCAGCGTGATCGCGCTTTTCAATCATCTGTGGAGGGGTCCCATATTACGGCTCTCCATGCAAGGCGGTGTGCGAGCTGAGCTATACTCAACAAGCTATTGATTTGCAGATCTGAGGGAGGGGCCGGCATGGGTCGTCTCGGATATATCTTTCGCTGTATCGCCCATATGGATTACGGTGCGCTGTTCGATACGGTGAGCCGCGTGCACGAGAAGAACCGCAAGAACCGCGCCTGGCTGTTCTTCGATATCGTCAAATGCGGCTTCAAGTTCGGCGCGGGCTATAAGGACTACGACCTGCTCGAGTTCTACAACATGGACGATGCCCACCGCGCGACCTTCGTGACGCGCGGCGTCAACAACACCATCGTGCGCATGCTGAACGACCCCGAGTACTACCACTGCATCGACGACAAGTTCGAGTTCTACACCAACTTCTCCGACTACCTGCACCGCGGGTGGCTGCACTTCTCGGCATGCCCCAAGGAGGACTTCATCGCCTTCATGGCCGATCGCGACCAGATCATGGCCAAGCCGAGCGACAAGTCTTGCGGCCAGGGCGTCGAGAAGCTCAAGAAGGCGGATTTCGATTCACTTGACGCCATGTACGACTACCTGAAGCGCGCCGATATCGACCTGGTCGAGGACGTTGTTGTCCAGCATCCCGCCATGGCCGCCATCAATCCCGGTTCGGTGAACACCATCCGCGTCTATACCATCCTAGCCGACGGCGAGCCGCACGTGATCTACGCGTGCATCCGCATGGGTAACTCCGACCGACCGGTGGACAATATCAACGCGGGCGGCATGTATTCGGTGGTCGATCTGGAGACCGGCAAGATCGCCGGTCCCGCCTGCGACAAGAACTACCATGTCTACGAGCGCCATCCGCGTACGGGCACCCTGCTGACCGGCTACCAGATCCCGCTGTGGGACCAGGTCATGAACCTGTGCCTCAAGGCGGCGACGCGCATCCCGCAGATGGGTTATGTGGGCTGGGACGTGGCCATCACCGAGGACGGCCCGCTGTTCATCGAGGCCAACAACCTGCCGGGCCACGACGCCTTCCCGCAGATGCCCTCGCAGGCGCCCGACCATATCGGGTTCAAGCCCGAGTTCCAGAAGTACCTCAAGGGGCTGTAGTACGACGTCTGTCGATCTGCTTTGCGTGCCTTTTTTGGGTCTCGTTGCGTTCTTCTCGCATCGATCTCGCGCAGGTGGTCGTCGGGCGCGGGAGCTTCTGATCGATGTTTCGCGTAAGCGGCGTCCCAAGAGGGGCGCCGCTATCGTTTTCTGCCCCGTCGAGCCGTGCCAGGTCCGCCGACGACGTCTTGCCGAGCCGGATGCGCCGCTGGTGGAAGGCCTTGTTGAGAATGAGTCCCGATATATTACGATGGCTGTGATGATCGCCCCGAAACGAGGGAGGAACCATGGCCAAGTACCGGTGTCCCATGTGCGGTTGGGTGTACGACGAGCAGGCGGAGGGGGCTCCTTTCTCGGAGCTCGAGCGCTGCCCCATGTGCGGGGCGCCTGCGGCCGAATTCTATCCGGTGGAGGATGACGGGGTGACGCCCGCGCCCGTCGATCCCGCGCCGGCACCTGTCTCCGCCTCCGTGCCGAAGGAGGCGGGAGGGTCGCTTGCCATTCCGGCCGAGCTGCGGAGGGTCGATCCTGCCATCCGCCATATGGACACCATCCACGCGCTCGCGGAGCACGGGCGCATCCCGGACGGGGCCATGGCGACGACGCTGCCGCTGCCACGCTGGGAGGACATCTTGGTGCTCGGTGCCCAGCTGTCGCCCATGCCGCTCGCCGACGGCGCCCCGGTCGATATCGGCTGCACCATCGGGCCCAAGGCCGACCGCCCGCTTGCTCTCGAAGGCCCCGCGTTCGTGTCGCACATGTCATTCGGCGCCCTGTCGCGTGAAGCCAAGATCGCCCTTGCCCGCGGAGCCGCCGCAGCGGGCACCGCAACCTGTTCGGGCGAGGGCGGCATCTTGCCCGAGGAGCTTGCCGAGGCGGGCGGCCGCTACATCTTCGAGTTCGCCCCGTTGCGCTACTCGGTTACCGATGAGAACCTGCGCGCCGCCGGTGCGGTCGAGATCAAGATCGGCCAAGGGACCAAGCCCGGTATGGGCGGGCATCTGCCGGGCGAGAAGGTTACCGAGGAGATCGCGCGCATCCGCGGGCGCCGGCCGGGGGAGGACATCGTGTCGCCCTCGACCATACCGGGCGTGGAGACCATTGACGACCTGCGGATGCTCGTCGACGAGCTGCGCGAGCGGAGCTGCGGTGCGCCGATCGGCATCAAGCTCGCAGCGGGCCATATCGAGCGCGATGTGGCGTCGGCCGTCCTCGCGGGTGCCGACTTCATCACCATCGACGGTCGCGGCGGGGCGACGGGCGCCTCGCCGGTCATGCTGCGCGACGCGAGCTCGGTGCCCACCATCTTCGCGCTTGCGCGCGCCCGCCGCTGCCTGGACGAGCTTGGCTCTTCGGCGAGCCTGATCATCACCGGCGGGCTGCGGGTCGCCTCCGATATCGTCAAGGCCCTCGCCATGGGTGCCGACGCCGTGGCGCTGGCGAGCGCCTCGCTTATGGCGCTCGGTTGCCAGCAGTACCGCATCTGCGGCAGCGGCATGTGCCCCATGGGCATCGCCACGCAGGATCCGGAGCTGCGCGCTCGTCTGGACGTGGATGCGGGCGCGCGCCGCGTGGAGAACTTCTACCGCGCGACCTTCGATGACCTGCGGATGTTCTGCCGGGTGACGGGGCATCCGTCCATCTCTGAGCTGGGCCTCGACGACCTGGTGACAACCGACGCCGGTATCGCTGAGCGCTGCGGCATCGCGCGCGCATAAGCAAAGGGGCGGGCCCGCCGTTGCGGTGGGTTGAGCGCGCTTGTACGGGGAATACTGAGGGCATGCGGCATCCGTGCGTTGTCGCATGCCCCGTTTCCTGTTGCGAGGAGGCCCCATGTCCGACGACAGCGCGCGTACCGATTCCATGACGCCTGAATCCTCCACGGGTGCGAAAGGCGCCCCGTTTACCAACACCTATTACAAGGGTCCGGTCATCCTGCGCGGCCCGATGATTCCAACCGAGACCACGACTGGAAAGCTGCTGGCATCCGAAGATTCCACCGATTGGCTTCACATGGACCCATGGCGCGTGATGCGCATCCAGGCGGAGTTCGTCGACGGGTTCGGCGCCTTGGCGGAATTGGGTCCTGCGGTCTCCGTGTTCGGCTCCGCGCGCACACCGCGCACCGACCCTATGTACAAGGCGGCGCGCCGGGCAGGAAAGCTCATCGCAGCCCGCGACGTCGCGGTGATCACGGGCGGCGGGCCGGGCATCATGGAGGCCGCCAACCGCGGGGCGGCGGTGGCGGGCGGCACGTCGGTCGGCTTGGGCATCGAGCTGCCTCACGAGCAGGAGCTCAACGCCTGGGTCAACCTGGGCATGACGTTTCGGTACTTCTTTGTGCGGAAGACCATGTTCGTGAAGTACTCCTCGGGCGCCATCGTGTTCCCCGGCGGATTCGGCACGCTCGACGAGCTCTTCGAGTTGCTCACGCTCGTGCAGACCCATAAGGTCAAGCGCGTGCCCGTGGCCCTCGTGGGAACGGACTACTGGCGGGGCCTGTTCGATTGGATCACCGGCACCATGCTCGAAGAGGGCAACATCTCGCAGCTCGACCCCTCGCTCATGCAGATTACCGACGATGTCGAGCAGGCGGTGGACGTAGCCGTGTCGGGCATCGCGCGGTAGGGCCTGGCGCCGTGATCGCGCGAAGGCGGCCGGCGCGGAACGGATCAATCGGTGTACTACGCCCGCGGCAGGATGGGGCCGTCCGCCGCCCTAAGGACGCCCGTCGTGTCGAATGCGGGGGTGAAGCTTTCGCTCACGGCTCCGCCTTCCTGCCAGAAAACCGTGCTGAAGCCCAGGTCGTCGGCATGGGCGAGCACCATCTCGTACTCCTCGTCCGTGACGGCGCGCGCCAAGGCGCCGCCATCCGAGCGCATCCGCTCGTTGGGGGTGTATTGGTTCATGACCGAGATGGGCACATCGCCCGCAGCGTTCCATATGAGGTCGAGCACGCGGCATGAGTCGTCTGCGTGCCCCGGCAGCACAAGATGGCGCACGATGATGCCCTGCTGCATGATGCCGTCCTCGTTGTAGACGATGCCGCCGCGCGCGGCAACCTGCGCCGCCATGCGGGCTAGGGCGCGTGCCGCCTGCTCGGGATAGTCCGGCACGTGGGAGAGCTCCCGGCCCAGCGAGGCGTCTGCGTACTTGAAGTCGGTAAGCCAGACGTCCACGATGCCGTCGAGTTCCCGCACCGCCTCGGTGCGCTCGTATCCGCTCGTGTTGTATACGATGGGGATATGGAGGCCCCGGGCGCGTGCGGCCTTGAGGGCGCCGGGCAGCAGATGCGCAAAGTGCGTCGCGGTCACCAGGTTGATGTTGAGTGCGCCCTGGTCTTGTAGCTCGAGCATGATCTCCGCCAGCCGCTGCTCGGGCACGTCGATACCGAAATTGCCCGTCGAGATCTCGTGGTTTTGGCAGTAGATGCACTTGAGGGGGCATCCGCTGAAGAAGATGGTTCCTGAGCCCTCCTCGCCCGATATCGGAGGCTCCTCCCATAGGTGGAGGGCTGCGCGGGCGAGCCTGAGGGTGGACCCTGCACCGCACACGCCGGTAGCGTCGGCGGTGCGGTCCGCGCGGCAACGGCGGGGGCAGAGCTCGCACGAAGCGAGCGACGCGGGGGCCAGCAGCGCGCGATCGGCGTTCGGGGCGGGGTCGTCCAGGTCGAGTTCCATCAGATGGGCGGGAAGCATGAGCCCGCCGCCGTAATCGAGCGTGAAGACGCCGTGGTCTGTAAAGCCGCGGGACGCGTAGAGGTCGACAGCCGGCTGGTTGTGGGCGATGACGTCGAGGCGGATGGAGCGCATGCGCCGTGCGCGCGCCGTGCGGATCGCGGCGTTGACGAGCGCGGCGCCGATGCGACGGCCCCGGGCGTCGGGATCGACGGCGAGCAGGTGAATGCAGGCGATGCGGTTCGCGGGTTCCGCGATAAGCCAGGGGATCTGGCCGTATTGGGGGTCCTGGCTCGTGTCGAGGACGAAGGCGCCGAGGATTGCGCCGCTTGCGTCCTCGGAATCGTCCACGGCGATAAAGAGGTCGCCCGCCTCGATGGCCGCGGAAAGATCGTTGGCGGTCGGGTGGAACTCCATGTCCCAATGGGCGTTGTAGGGGGAGGTGCGCATGGAGTGCACAACGCGTTCATACACATGGAGTACCGGTGTGCTGTCGGCTGTGACGGCGGGGCGAACGATCATACGAAACACCTCTTCACATGAAAAAGCGCCGGTCAGGCGCTTAAAGAGCCTTGATACAGGCGTGTGCTTCCATCTTCCACCACACATCGATACAAGTCAAGACTGGTAATGCGAACGGCGTGCTTTATGATAAAGATGTCCCGCCCCACGCGGAGCAACTGGGTGAACCGTCGAGTTTATTTAGGGAGCCCACACAGTCGCGCCTAGTACAGGTATCCTTCGTTGTTAAGGACGCTGGAACGGACGATGAGGGCACCCACCTTGTAGAGGTGGGTTCATTTTCGTGAAGCGTGGGGCGGCCCATTTTTTGCCAAGTTTGTTGTTGACAGCGAAGATTTGCTTGCTATCATAAACACTTGTCTCGGGGACGTAGCTCAGCTGGGAGAGCGCTGCCGTCGCATGGCAGAGGCCGAGGGTTCGATTCCCTTCGTCTCCACCCTTGATTCGCCAAGAGCTCCTACGCAGGTAGGGGCTCTTTTTCGTTACCGCCGCAGGGGAATCGAACCCCGTTCGGGGCGCGGAGCGTGTGAACGGCGGAGCCGTTCGCCGCGCAGCGCGCGAGGCCGCGTCAGCGGCCGAAGCGGATGCGGCCGCGCAGCGACCGCGGATTCCCTTCGTCTCCACCCTTGATTCGCCAAGAGCTCCTACGCAGGTAGGGGCTCTTTTTCGTTGCCGCCGCAGGGGAATCGAACCCCGTTCGGGGCGCGGAGCGTGTGAACGGCGGAGCCGCATCTCCGCGCAGCGCGCGAGGCCGCGTACGCGGCGGATTGATGGTACGCTATAGGAACGCAGCCTCGTCCACGGTACGCTATAGGAACGCTTTCGGGTGAAAAACGTGCCTATACCGTACAGTCAACAAGGCAGCGTTCCTATAGCGTACTTTCGATTCGGACCGATCCATGGGGCGCGCGATGGGATGCGCGTGAAAAGTGCCCCCAGGGCGGGTCTCAACCGACATCGGCCATCCAAATCAGCGCGTCCCTACGCGAACACCTCAGATGGGAAACGGGTATACTTCTGCAGATATACCAGTCCCGGTTGTTCGGATGATATTGAATCGGAGGCCTGTCATGGCCGATCAGAATAGCACCCCGCTTACCGACGAGGAGCGCGCCGAGCTCGAGGCCCTGCGCGCGGAGAAGGCCGCCCGCGAGGAGGCCGAGCGCGCCCGCAAGGAGCGCGCCGAGCTCGAGGCCCTGCGTGCGGAGTCCAAGAAGGCGGAGCAGGCAGAGCCCGCCTCCGCTCCCGCCCCCGCACCCGCACCTCAGCCGAAGCGCCAGGCACCGGCCCCGCGCCCTGCAGACCACGAGCCCCGCACGTTCGGCCAGCGCATGGTCATGACGCCCGAGGAGACTGACGACGACGGCATTCCCAAGATGCCTCCCGCCCAGAAGATCATCATCCTTATCGTCATGGTGTGCTTCATCGGCGGCGGCATCTACATCTGGCTTTCCAATTCCGGCCTCATCTAGCAACACATAAGCCGCTGCGCGCCGGCAGCGCCCGCCACGGGGCGCACATGCGCGTTCATCACGGTAAAGGAGCAATCATGGCTTTGACAGATGCGTCGCGCCCGACCGATATCACGATGCTCACCGACCTGTATGAGTTGACGATGGCCCAGGGCTTTTGGGAGAACGGCAAGCAGGACGAGCAGGCGTGCTTCACGGCCTTCTACCGCGATCATCCTTTCGGCAGCGAATACGCGGTGATGTGCGGTTCGGCCGAGCTCGCTGACCTGGTGGAGAGCTTCCGCTTTACCGATGAGGACATCAGCTACCTGGCGAGCCTGTCCGCACCTGCCGGCGGCAGCCTGTTCAGCCCCTCGTTCTTGAACTACCTGCGCGATTTCAGGCCCCATGTGGACATCGACGCGGTGCCCGAGGGCGAGTTGGTGTTCCCGCGTGAGCCCATGGTGCGCGTGAGCGGCTCCATGTTCGAGTGCCAGCTGCTCGAGACGGCGCTGCTCAACACAATCGGCTTCGAGACGCTCGTGGCCACCAAGACGGCGCGTGTCGTCGCGGCGGCCAAGGGAAGGCCGGTCGCGGAGTTCGGCCTGCGCCGCGCGCAGGGTCCCGACGGCGGCATGGCCGTCGCGCGCGCAAGCTACGTCGCGGGCTGCGCTTCGACCTCGAACGTGCTCGCGGGGCGCAAGTACGGCATCCCCGTGTCGGGCACGCATGCGCACAGCTGGGTCATGACGTTCGATTCCGAGCTCGAGGCGTTTCGCGCCTTCGCGAGCTCGAGTCCCAAGAACTGCACGCTGCTGATCGATACCTATGATGTGCGCGAGGGCGTCGAGAACGCCATCGTCGTGGCGAAGGAGATGGAGGCGCGCGGCGAGCGCCTGGCGGGCATCCGCATCGATTCGGGCGACCTGGCCAAGCTCTCGGCCTATGTCCGCAACCGTTTCGACGAGGAGGGGCTCGACTACGTCAAGATCATCGTGTCCAACGACCTGGACGAGTACACCATCCAGTCGTTGCTCAACCAGGGCGCGCCGGTCGACAGCTTCGGCGTGGGCACCAAGCTCGCGACCTGCTACGACCAGCCCGCGCTCGGCTGCGTCTACAAGCTCGCCGCGCATCGCGCCTCGGCCGATGACCCGTGGACGCCGGTGCTCAAGCTCTCCGAGCAGCCGTACAAGCGCACGATTCCCGGCATCCAGAAGGTCCGCCGCTATGTGGACGAGACGGGCAGCCCGGTGTGCGACATGATCTATGACGAGTCCTACATCGAGGGCGACGGCACAACGCTCGTGGCCGTGAACGACGCGGCGCTCGTCACGAGCGTGCGCGACCTTTCGTACCATGAGCTGCTGCAGCCCGTGGTGCGCGACGGCGCCGCGGCGGCTCCCCGCGAGTCGATCGAAGCCGCCCGCGCGCGCTGCAAGGACGCGCTCGATGCGCTCGACCCCGTGTACAAGCGCTTCCTGTACCCGCAGTCCTACATGGTGAGCATGGAGCGCGGCCTTGCCCGCGTGCGCGACGAGCTGGTGCGCGAGCGCATGGCGGCGAGCAGCTCTGCTATCCCGTGGAAGCGCATCTAGTTCGAAGAGGAGACGACGGGGCGGCTCTTGTCGACGTGGGCGGACATGCGCTTGTCCGCAAGACGGCGGGAGCCGCCCTTTTCCTGTGAACACTCAATCCCCGTGTCAACGAAAGGCATGCCATGACCTCTGATCGTAAGACCATGGTCGTCAAGATCGGTTCCTCCACGCTGGTGGGGGCCGATCGCGCGCTGCGTCGCGACTTCATCGCCGACCTTGCCCGGCAGGCCTCCGAGCTCGCCGACGCAGGCTGGAACCTCGTCGTGGTGAGTTCGGGCGCCATCGCGTGCGGCGCGCCGGTGCTCGGTTTTGCATCCAAGCCCACCGACATGCCGAGCCTGCAGGCCTGCGCCTCGGTGGGGCAGTGCGTGCTGTCGGCCGCCTACGACGAGGAGTTCCGCGCCCGCGGCCTGCTCACCTCGCTCGTGCTGCTCACGCGCCACGACACGGCGCGCCGCAACTCCTACCTGCACGCGCGCGACACGCTCACCCGGCTCGTCGAGCTCGGTGTCGTGCCGGTCGTGAACGAGAACGACACGGTCACGGTCGACGAGATCCGCTTCGGCGATAACGACACGCTCGCGGCGCTCGTGAGCTGCCTGGTCTCTGCCGACCTGTGCGTCACGCTGTCCGACATCGACGGGCTATACACGGCCAACCCCATGGAGGACCCCACCGCCGCGTTCATCCCGCGTGTGGAGAAGATCGACGCCGGCATCATCGCGTCGGCGGGCGATTCCTCCACATCGGTGGGAACGGGCGGCATGATCACCAAGATTCGCAGCTGCCGCATCCTCATGACGGCGGGCATCGCAAGCGTCATCTGCTCGGGTTCCGAGCCTAACGTGCTCGTTCGCCTCGCTGCGGGCGAGGCGGTCGGCACGCTGTTCGTGCCGCCGGTGGAGCGGCTGGACATCGCCCCGCGCAAGCTGTGGATCGCGCTGGGCGACTCGACGCATGGCAGCGTGACGGTCGACGCGGGCGCTGCGGATGCGCTCGTGCGCCGCGGGTCGTCGCTGCTGCCGGTGGGCATCACGCATGTCGAGGGGGCTTTCTCGGCGGGCGACACGCTCGACGTTCGCGACGAGCGCGGGCTCACCATCGCGCGCGGCCTCGCCCAGGCGGGCTCCGACGAGCTCAAGCTCGCGGCCGGTCGGCACCAGGACGAGATCGCGTCAAATCGCCTGCTGGCGGCACTTGCCGGCAAACCGGCCATCCATCGCGACGAAATGATCGTCTTCGCGTGATGGCAAAGGAGGCGGCCGGCGCGTCCGGACGTCTGACATGAAAGCGCGGCGCCACCCTCGACGTCTTCGGGATGTCGAGGGCGGCGCCGCGGCGTATTGGGGAAGGCTGCGGGCGGTCCTATCTCGTGCGGCCGTGCAGATGCCCCACGTCGCGCGCCTCCTCGTACAGGTGGCGGAACACGCGGTCGCCGTGAAGGCCGTCGTGCTCGAACTCGTTGGTGACCCAAGGGTGCGCGTTGCCGATGCGCGACAGCGTGTCGAGCTGCAGGCCGGAGTCCACGTACATGTCGTCGAAATAGATCGCGGCGTGCAGCGGCACCTCGTTTTGGGCCAGGCGCACCGGGTTGTACACGGGATCGAACTCGATGTCCTCCATGAGCAGGCCGACGGCGTCGGCGAAGGGCTTGAGCTCGGGCATGTCCTTGAACATCCAGGGGAAGCACGCCTCGCCGGTGAACATCAACGGCCGGGCGTCCGCATCGAATTCCGCGCGCTTGCCCTTCTCGGCGGCTGCGGCCCACCGGATGGGGGCGCAGGTCCCGTCCGCGTAGATGAGCTCCTGCAGCGTCCAGTACAGCGGGTTGGCGCGCGTGGTCGTGCGGTCGAGCACGCCCATGAGGAAGCCGTCGGAAAGCACGAGCTCGCTGCCGACCGTGCCGTCGCCCTGCTCGAAGGCGGTGTCGAACAGCCAGTGTATGCGCTCGAAGCTCGGCTTCATGCCGAAGTCGCTGCCCAAAAGCTGCAGCCGCTCGACCGTGAGCGGGCTGCCGTCGGGCAGCGCTACATCGCCTGCGGCCACGATGTCGGCAACGGCGGCGACGCGCTCGACGTCGCCCGGATAGCGCTCGTAATACTGGCGGGTCTTGGCCGCCATGCGCGGGAACGTGTGCTTGTAGACCTCGGCGGCGCCGGCGGGAACATGCGGGATGCCGCCGCAGGTGAACGACGCCGTGATACCGGTGGGGTAGCTCGACAGGTACGCGAGCGTGATGAACCCGCCGTAGCTTTGGCCGAGCGTGGTCCAAGGTTTGCCGCCGAACTGCGTGAGGCGCAGGTACTCGAAGTCGCGCACGATGGACGGCGCGAGGAACCGCTTGAGGAAATCCGCCTGGGCGCGCGCCGGGTCGGCTCCGGAGGCCTGGGCGCGCCGCGCCAGCCCCGCCATGGTCTGCCCGCTCACCCGGGAGCTGCGGCCCGTGCCGCGCTGGTCGGGAAGGACGACGCGGTAGTGCTTGACCGCCTCCGCGATCCATCCGTCGCTGGTCGGGGAGAGCGGGCGAGGGCAGGCGCCGCCCGGTCCGCCCTGGAAAAAGACGAGCAGGGGCAGGTCGTCGTTCACATGCTCCGGCGCGCACACGACGCGGTAGAACAGCTTGATGGATTCGGGGGCGCCGGGGATCTCCGCCGGAAACGCGCCGACGCGCATGGTCATGCCCATGGCGAGCAGGGCGGGTTCCAGCCCGCGCCAATCGAGCGGGACGTCGATGCTGTGGTCCTCGACATACAGGCCGGGGGCGTAGTAGCTTGCAAGCTGGGCCATGCGGACTCCTTTTGTACGGACCGTTAACCGCGCGGGATGCGGACGGCGAGAGGTTCTGACAGGGTAAACTGTACGGTATCGAGATCCATTGTAGGGCGATGAGCGCCGAACACACGCGATCGGAGGTGCCTCATGGCACAAGATATCAGGGAGTACGTCGAGCAGCTTGCGCGCGCCGCCAAGGAGGCCTCGCGCTCGCTCGGCTTTGCCGACAACGAGAGCCGTCAGGCCGCGGTGCGCGCCATGGCCGCTGAGCTGCGCAACAGAGCGGATGAGATCCTGGCGGCGAACGCACAGGACATGGAGGCGGCGAAGGCGGCGGGGACGAACGCCGGCCTGCTCGACCGCCTGCTGCTCACGCCCGAGCGCATCGATGGCATGGCGTCGGGGCTCGAGAAGCTCGCGGAGCTGCCCGACCCGGTGGGACGCGTGCTTGAGCATCGCACCATCGACCAGGGGCTCGACCTGAAAAAGGTCAGCGTGCCGCTGGGGCTTGTCGCCATGGTGTACGAGGCGCGCCCCAACGTCACGGCGGATGCGGCGGGCATCTGCATCCGCACCGGAAACGCCTGCATCCTGCGCGGCGGCTCGCTCGCGCAGCATTCGTGCGCAGCCATCGCGCACGCGCTCGCCGACGCCGTCGAGGCGTGCGGATTTGCGCGCGAGGCCGTGACGATCATCGAGACGACCGATCGCGAGGCGACCGGTGCGCTCATGAGCCTGCGCGGCATCGTCGACGTGCTCATTCCCCGCGGCGGGGCGGGGCTCATCCAGCGCTGCGTGCGCGAGTCGCTCGTCCCGGTCATCGAGACGGGCACGGGCAACTGCCATATCTACGTGCACGAGAGCGCCGATTTCGCCAAGGCGCGCCCCATCGTCATGAATGCCAAGACGCAGCGCGTGGGCGTGTGCAACGCGTGCGAGTCCCTGCTGGTGGACGAGTCGATCGCGCGCGCGTTTTTGCCCGGCATGCTGGGCGAGCTGGCGAATGCCGGCGTGCTCATCCACGGCGACGAGACGGCGTGCGCGGTCTGCCGCGACCTCGGGCTCGTCGAGGGGGAGGGCTTCGTGCCGGCGACCGAGGACGACTGGGGCCGCGAGTACCTGGCGCTTGAGATCTCGGTCACGTGCGTCAGCGGGCTTTCGGAGGCGATCGCCCATATCAACCGCTACGGCACCATGCACTCCGAGGCCATCGTCGCCGAGGACGAGGCCGCCTGCGAGCGCTTCCTGCGCGAGGTCGACGCGAGCTCGGTCTACGCCAACGCGAGCACGCGCTTCACCGACGGCGGGGAGTTCGGCCTGGGCGCCGAGATCGGCATCTCCACGCAGAAGCTGCACGCGCGCGGACCGTTTGCCGCCGAGGCGCTCACCACCTACAAGTACCTGGTCCGCGGCGCCGGCCAGGTCCGCCCGTAATCCGTTCATAAGGAATATGTGAGGCCGGAACGGCCGTTCATGTAAACATGAATGGCCGCTCCGGTCTTTTCCCAAGAAGAAGCAATCTTATATTTGCCCAGCTCAACGATGTAGACAGTGCTTTCATACGGCTTGACTACAGACACCTGCGCCTGCGATGACCCAAGATGCGGGTAGAGCGGGGTCGGGACTCGGCGGCCCCGCCTCGCCCCTTGAGGGCGACAGACGCGAAGGAGGTCATCATGGCGAGGATCTGGCGCAGGCTGAAAGAAGGTATGCGGGAGCACAGACATGTGGTTGCGGGAGGTGCTGCGACGGCGGTCTTTGCGATCGGGGCTATGTGGGCTATGGGTGGCGCCATACCCGCGACGGGGCAGGTGGCCACGGCTGCCGATCCCATAACGGAACTCTACCGCCAGCGTGCGGAGGATGAGCTCATGCGTCCAAGCGAACGCAATCTGTATCGCCAGCTTGCGGGTGCTGAGGTGACCCATGTCGATCAGGGGGTCTGGTATACGCTCGACACCGATGAGCTTGCGGCGCGCACCCCGGCTTGCGAGCCGGTTGGTTGGCGGGGGACGCTGAAGGTCCGCATGAACGGCATCGAGCTGTTCGACACCCATGAAGAGGCGGGGCTTACCGACGAGATGCTCCGCTTTGACATCAACGATTCCGCTGAGGCGCGAGACGGTAAGTACGGCCATGTTGCGTATGGGGTCGCAAAGCTCAATATGTCCATCGAGAATGTCGATGCGGACTTTTGGGTTGTAAGCGATCAATACGATTCGGATGCCTGCATGCTGATGAGCGAATGGCGCCTGACGCCTGTCAGGCAACAATCGGGAGTCAACTATGCCGCACGTGATGAGCCCGGTAATTGGCTTGCAGGCGAGTACAGCATCGGCGGGTATTTCACGGCAGGCTCCCCCGACGCTCCGCATGAGCACACGCGCGACGACGGTACGGGTGGCGAAGAGACCTATACCTGCAGCCAACCGTATATCGCTACGGGCGAGACGAAAGACGTGAGCGTGTATTACTGGGTTCCGCTCGAGGATATCGAGGCGGCCCGAGCGGGGGAGTGCGCATTCTCCGTTCACGTCGGCATGCTGGTCGATGATGAAGAACAGATAGGCGTACACAACAACACGATAGCGTTCGATATCGAGCTTTAAGTACGCGCCTTTGTTGGACGGCGACGTTGAGAGATGACTTGGGGGCGAGCGATATGAGAGGCATGCGGTTGATCACGGCCGTGACGGGCGCACTGCTATGCGCCTGGTGTTGCATACTGTTGCTCGTCCCCGTGGAGTCGATGGACATGCTCTCCGTCTCCCTTGCGACCCACCATTCATATAGTGCTGCGGGTCTTCTCGTTGCGGCGCTGGTGTCGATTCCACTCGGCCGTGCGCCCGTGCGCCCGCGTCGGCTGGCCCGCATCGCGCTTATGGTTTTCGGCATCTTGGCCACAGTCGGGATCGCGGTGGATGCCTGGGGCGCCGGTACAAGCTGGTATGGGTGGCCCGCAGGAACGCCTGCCGTCATGGAGGTGTTGCTGGGTGCGGGGAGGCTCCGACCTTGGACGCTCCCATATTGGTTTTTCACGTCTGCGTTGGGTCTTGGCATCGCCTGCGTCGGCTTTCTTTCGAAGGCGATGGAAGGGCGACGGCTCGCGTCGGGTGCGGCGTTCGGACCGCTGCGCGTGACGCTCGCTGTAACCGTCGCCTTGGGTGCGTTGCGCGCGCCCGCGCTCATGTGGTGCCTGCCGCATGCCACGTACCCAGCTGACGCCTCCGTTACGCTGCCGGGATTTACCCCGCTGACTTGGTCGGCGGGCGAGCCGATGGCAGCGGTGCTGGTGACGGCAGTCGGCCTGTTCGTCATCGGTTTTTGCGCCGTCCGCTCGTCTGCGGGCATTCCGGCCGAGCGCGCGGTGGAGGCTGCGGCGCTTGAGGTCGGTTCCGGTGCGCTCGGCATGCTGCTGTGGACTGCATGCTCGCAGCTCTGGATGCCTTTCGCCCCGGATTTTGTGGTGAGCAGCCGCATGTTCTGCGCGCTCGGTGTCGCCTTCATGACATATCTTATGACCGTGACGATCCTCGCGCCTCCTTCCCCTGAGGTTGAGTCTCAAGCGGATCACGGTTCTGATGAGGGCCCATCCGTATCCGTTGCCCCTCTGTTGGACGAGCGCCTGACTGAACGCGAGTCGACTTGTCTCGAGCTTGCACTCGCCGGCGAGAATTCGGCGCACGTGGCGGAAAAGCTCGGTATCAAGGCCTCAACCGTCCGCTCGTATCTGCAGCGTGCGTACCGAAAGCTCGAGGTTGATTCCCTTGAGCAGGCCCGCGATGTGCTGCCGGGGCACGCCGAGGATCGCCTGGTAGACTCCGTGGCTACGGTGCCGCCCACGCTCCCCTGTACGGCGGGCACTCTCGGGCGCGTTGTCACGGTGCTCCCGTGCGCGACACTGCCGCTCGGCTGCGCCCTATCCGGTTTGCCGATCGGTGAGTTTGGAGACTGGGGAGCCGGCCTTCCCTATATCGTGGCGCTTCTGACCGTCGCGTCGATTGGGTGCTGGAGCCGGATCGTATGCTCGGTAACGGGAGGTAGCTGCCGCCCTTGGTCATCGGTCTCGTTAGCGCCCATCGCTCGGATGGCGCTTGCGGCATGGGGGATACTCTGCGGCACGTTGCTGCATGCGCAACGCGCCGGGCTGCTCGGCGCATCTCCTTTGGCGCTTTTTCCTCACGATACCCTCGTCGGTGCGCTCTACGCGGGGCTCCTTGCGGCGGGTGGCATGCTTGCCCTGGGTGCTCTCGGCGCGTCCGCATCGCGACAGGATCCATATGGCGAAGGGCTGATCGTCGCCGTTCCGGCTGTCTGTGCGGCTGTGTGCCTCATCGTTTCCAGGGCGATGCCACACATCAGCGTATGCCTGGTCATCGTCGGCTGCGTGTCGGCTGCCGTGGCTGCTCTCCTGAATAAACGGGGCCATCACGGGGCGGCAGTCGGTGCGCCTAACGCGTGCGAAGCGCCGGATTTCTCGACTGCAGCTCCAGGGTTTTTCGCCGTGGGCGTCGTCATGGGGTGCGCTGCTGAGGAGATCTGGCGCGATATCAATAGGCGCAGTCATGATTTCTCGTTGCTTATGGCAATCGTTCTCATCGCTGCGATCGCGGTGGCGTTTCTGCTCGTGCGCGGTGTGTCGCGTCGAGCGGCGCGCAGGATTATCGCGGCTGTTCCTCTTCTTGCACTCGGGTTGTGGGGTTACAAGCTGACAGTTGCTGCCCTGCTGCTCTGCGGTATCGCTGTTGGTGTCGCCCTGCGCGAGCTCATGAGGATCGGGGCGGCGGACGACCGGGCGATCTGGGCGATGGCGCTCGGGGCGGGAATCGGGGCATTCATCGGATTCAAAGCGGTCAACGCCTATGAGGATATGCTTGTCGATTCGTCGCTTGCGTATTATGCGTTGCCTGCGTATGCGCGCACGCAGCTTCCCCTGTTCGGCGGCATGGCGTCCGAGGGTGCGGTGTCGCTCGTGCTCAGCGGTGGGGTCTTTGTCTTCGGTGTCGCGTCTGTCGCGTGTCTTGCTCTGTTTTCGCGCAGATATCGGTTGGCGGTCGATGAGGTTCAGGCGCTTGTCGCGCTCGCCGACGTCGAGTTTGACGAGACCCGCGTGCGCAGCTATCTGACGGGTCGGGGGCTCTCCGCGCTTCAGGCCGACGTGGTCTTGCGTGTCGTGGGAGGGCAGACGTCTGGCCGTATCGCATCGGAGCTTCATTATGCGGTGGGTACCGTTAACACCGCGCGCGATGTTTCCTATAAGACCCTACGCGTCCATAACAGAGCTGAGCTGGCCGCCCTGCTCAAACGGGATGCGGGGCTGTAGCGGCGGCGCCGGCCAGGTCCGCCCGTAATCCGCATCGATTTCGAGGCTGCACGGCATGCCGTGCAGCCCTAGATCAACAAAGGGGGTCTGTTTTAGGTCGCCCCGTGTGATCAATTGGGGACGGAGTAAAAATGATCCGTGGGATCATTTTTACTCCGTCCCCAATTGATCAACGGCGTGTTTGCGCTGGTACATGTCGCAGGAGGGCATATAATCTGCCATGTGGTATCGTTACCATATTGGATACGGGAATTCCTGACACGGGAGGCAGATATGTACGACGTGACGGCGTTGGGCGAGGTCCTGATTGATTTCACCGAAGCCGGTGTTTCCGAGGGCGGGCAGCGCCTGTTCGAGCAGAATCCCGGCGGCGCGCCGGCCAACGTGCTCGTGGCGCTTCAGCATCTGGGGCATCCCACCGCATTTATCGGCAAGGTGGGAACCGACATGCACGGTGCGTTCCTGCGCGAGGTCCTCGAGGGCGAGGGCATCGACTGCACGGGCCTGATCAGCGACCCGAACTTTTTCACCACCTTGGCCTTCGTCGCGTTGGCGCCCACCGGCGAGCGCACGTTCTCCTTCGCGCGCAAGCCGGGTGCAGACACGCAGCTCGCGCCTGCCGACCTCGCACGTGACGTGATCGCCGCCACCAAGGTCTTCCACGTGGGGTCGCTGTCGCTCACCGACGAGCCGGCGCGCTCGGCCACGCTTTCCGCCATCGACCTCGCGCGCGAGGCGGGCTGCACCGTGAGCTACGACCCCAACTACCGTGCGAACCTCTGGCCTTCCGCCGAGGCGGCCTCCAAGCAGATGCGCAGCATCGTCCCCAGTGTGGACCTCATGAAAATCTCCGACGAGGAGTGCGAGCTCATGACCGGCGTCGCGGACCCGGCCGAGGCGGCGCGCTTGCTCGTCGCCCAGGGCGTCAAGGTCGTCGTCGTGACGCTTGGCGGATCGGGCGCGCTCGTGTGCTGCGCCGAGGGCGTCCGCGAGGTGCCCGGCTTCCCGGCCGAGGTCGTCGACACGACGGGTGCCGGCGACTCGTTCTGGGGCGGCTTCCTCGCGGCCTTCGTCGAGAGCGGCCTTGCCCCCGACGCCGTGACGCTCGACGACGCGGCTGCCTTCGCCCGCATGGGCAACGCCGTGGCTGTCTCTTATCCACATCTAGATGTGTATAAGAGACAGCCGTCACGCTGCCGGGCTTCACCCCGCTCAGATCGGAAGAGCGTCGTCCAGGGAAAGAGCGTACCTCTCGGTGGCCGCCGTAGCCGTAGAATAAAAACACCACTCACTTGCCATCTGCCTGTTCTTCACTTTTTCCCCTACCACCCTCGCACTCGCGTGCGCGAAGCGACGCGCGTCGGATGTGAGCGAAGAGAAGGGACGGCGGGAGGGGTCGCCTGACGAAGGACGTTTTGGAATCGTGGTCAATTGAGCCATCGAACCGGGATGGAGGCTGTCGCTTAGACACAGCTGGAGGGGTATAAGAGACGCGGCGGCATCCCGTCCATGCCCGCGCGCGCCGATGTCGAGGCGCTGCTGGGCGCGTAGGCGCAGCGGTCGGACAGACAACGCGAGGGGCCGTTCGGGAAGCACTCCCGAACGGCCCCTCGTCATCTTACAATGCGCTCATCCTGCCGGCGCCGCCTACGCCTCCGCCCCGAAGGTGTCGCGGTCGGGCGCGAAGGACTGCATGGCCTCGATGGTCCGGGCGAACAGCTCATCGAGCTCCCACCCGAGCATGTCGGCGCCCTCGCGGATGATGTCGCGGTTCACGCCCGCGGCGAAGCGCTTGTCCTTGAATTTCTTCTTGAGCGACTTCACGTTGAAGTCCATGACGCTCTTCGAGGGGCGCATGACCACGGCCGCACCGATAAGCCCGGTCAGCTCCTCGCAGGCGAACAGGATCTTCTCCATCGTGGTCGCGGGGCGGGGGAGGTCGGGGTTGAAGTCGCACACGTGCGTCTGGATGGCGTGCACGAGCTCAGGCGTGCCGCCCGCTGCCTCGATAAGCGGCGCCGCGTAGAGGGTGTGCTTATCGGGCTCGTCGGCGTGCTCCTCCCAGTCGAGATCGTGCAGCAGGCCGACGATGCCCCAGAACTCCTCGTTGTCCGGGTCGAATTCGCGGGCGAAGTAGCGCAGCACGCCCTCCACCGTCTCGCCGTGCTCGATGTGGAAGGGGTCGTGGTTGTGCTCGCACAGCAGGGCGTGCGCCTGCTCGCGGGTCATGCCGGCGCGAAGCGTCTCGGCCATGGTTCCTCCTATCAGCTGAACGGCCCGTCCGAGGGGTCGCGGATTTCGTACAGGGCCGAGTATAGCGCGACGGCGACGTCTCCGGCTCGCTGCGAAGCAACGTGCCGTGACCGAAACATCCGCGCTGCGCGGCTGGCCGAACAAAACGAACCCGCCTGCCGTCGGCAAGGCCTGAGGCGGGCGGGTGGCGCAATCGGATGGGGGGCGGAGCGGCCGTTTCGCCGAGCGACTAGTTGTCCGAGATCTCCCCGGCGGCGACGGCGGCGGCGTGCAGGCGGGACTCGGCGTCCTCCTCGCTCACGTCGAGCGCGACGGCGAACTCCTCGATGGAGCGGCGCCGGGCCTCCTTCAGGACGCGCATATAGTAGCTGCTGGGCTTTTTGGAGCGCTCCTCGGCGTCGCGGATGCGGCGGCGCATGGTCTTCGCCACGCGGAGGGTCTCCGGTGCGCCGAGTTTAAGCTGCTGCTTGAAATAGCTCTCCTCAAGCGAGCTGTTGCGCTCCGTGTAAGGGTCGCATTCGAGCGCCTCGTAGTCCTCGATCAGCGCCTCGGCCTGCTCGCGGGGGATGCAGCGGTGCAGACGGTCGAGTTGAGACAGGGGATACATCAAGCGGGTCTTGGCGTGGCCTGCCTTGGCTTCCAGAACGATCATGGGCGAGGGGGCGTCCTCGTAACCGAGGACCGTGCAGACGCCCTGCCCGGGGTGGATAATGTGCTCTCCGATGCTGAACATGCTTCCTCCAACTGATAGGCTTACACAGGGTATTCGTGACACGGCCCCTAGAATACCACGTTTACCAGCGGTTTTGCTGTGTGATGACACAAAAACTCTAAATAATAACACAAGTGGGGCGTCCATATGCGCAAGTTTCCAGATTATCGGCGAACGAGACTGACACTCCGGCCAAAATGACACGGCAAGCGGGCGATATCGAAGGGCGCCGGCGCGATCCTCGGCGGGAGTTGTGAGACATATCTCATGTTTCCCCTGAACAAAAGGGGAGTGTGATAGAGTGGGAACGTTTTATGCCCTATCGGGCCGCCGGCACGTCGCGGCGGCACAAATATAAGAGGAGGATCCATGCCCGAGAAGATCGAAGAGCTGGTGCGCGCCGCCCTCGCGCAGGCGATGGCGGCAGGCGATGTCCCCGTTTTCGAGTTGGATGACTGCGGCATCGAGCGACCGGCGGATACGTCTCATGGCGAGTGGACCTCCACTATGGCCCTGCGGTCGGCGAAGCTCGCCCACTGCGCGCCGCGCAAGATCGCCGATGCGGTCGCCGCCCATATGCCGGCCGACCCGGTGATCGATAAGGTCGAGGTCGCGGGCCCCGGCTTCATCAACTTCTACCTCTCCTTCGCCGCGAAGAACGCCGTGCTGGGCCAGGCGCGCGCCCAGGGCATGGACTTCGCGCGCTCCAACGTGGGCGGCGGCATGAAGACCCAGGTCGAGTTCGTTTCCGCGAATCCCGTGGGCCCCATGCACGTGGGCCATGGCCGCTGGGCCGCGCTGGGCGACTCGCTGTGCCGCGTCATGGAGCATGCCGGGTACGACATCCAGCGCGAGTTCTACATCAACGACCACGGCAGCCAGATGGACGTGTTCGGTCGCTCACTGTCCGTGCGCTATCTGCAGCTGGTCGAGATCATGCGCGAGCGCGGGATCTCGCTCGATGAGGCCCATGAGCTGCTCGAGGCCGACCGCGTGGCCTACGTCGACGACGAGGACGGCACCGCCGCGGACACCCATCCGTACATGGACGCCTTCAACGAGTCGCTCGGCGGCAACGCCTACGGCGGCGGCTACATCATCGACGAGGCCGCGCATATCGTCGAGACCGACGGCGACCGCTGGGCCGAGGTGCCCGAGGACGAGCGCGTGCTCACGTTCCGCGAGCAGGGCTACCAGCGCATGCTCGACGATATCCGCACCACCTGCGCCGACGCGCGCTGCACGTTCGACGTGTGGTTCTCCGAGCGCACCCTGTACGAGAAGGGCGAGGACGGCACCTCCGCGGTCGACCGCGCGTTCAGGAAGCTCGACGAGATGGGCTATCTGTACCGCAAGGACGACGCGCTGTGGTTCCGCTCCACCGACCTGGGCGACGACAAGGACCGCGTGCTCGTAAAGGCCAACGGCGAGTACACCTATTTCGCCTCCGACGTGGCGTACCACTGGAACAAGTTCGAGCGCGTCGACCACGTGATCGATATCTGGGGCGCCGACCACCACGGATACATCAACCGCGTGCGCTGCGTGTGCGATGCCCTGGGTTTCCCGGGCCGTTTCGAGGTCCTGCTCGGCCAGCTCGTGAACCTGCTGCGCTCCGGCAAGCCGGTGCGCATGTCCAAGCGCCGCGGCACCATGATCACGTTCCGCGAGCTGCTCGATGAGGTCGGCGCCGACGCCGCCCGCTACACGCTCATCTCCCGTTCCAGCAACCAGATGATCGATTTCGACATCGATGCGGTGAAGGAGAAGAGCCAGGACAACCCGGTCTACTACGTCCAGTACGCCCACGCCCGCGTCTGCTCGATTCTGCGCCGCGCGGCCGAGGTGTCGGTCGAGGAGGCAGAAGAGCTCGGCATGGAGGCCGTGGCCGCCCGCGCCATCGGCGACGACGTCCGCTACGAGCTGCTGACCGATCCGACCGAGCTCGCGCTCTCCCGCAAGATCTCCGAGCTCACGGACCTGATCGCCGGCTGCGCCCGCGATCGCGCCCCGTTCCGCCTGACGCATTTCGCCGAGGAGCTGGCGGGCGATTTCCACAGCTTCTACGCTGCGTGCCAGGTCCTCCCCAGCGAGGGGCACCCGGTCGATCCCGAGCTGTCCCGCGCCCGCCTGGCCGCGTGCGACGCCGTTCGCTCCGTGCTCGCGCTCGTGCTGTCGCTCGTGGGCGTTTCCGCCCCGCAGGCGATGTAGTGCGTTTTTTCCTGGAGAGGGTCCCGCTGGTCGGGGCCCTCTTTTCTGTTGGCGGGTGTCCGCGCCCGCCTGGCCTCCGCTGCGACCTGCCGTCTTCGCCCGTATCCGGCACGCATCCGGGCCCGCGCGGCGAAAAAAGTCTCGCAATCGGTGCATGCTCGGATGCCCATTTGTCCGGTTGTATCAGCGCACTCGGCGAATTGTGATATAGTGGCCTTGCTTTATATGGCATATCCTGTTTTTAATCCCATTACTGCTGCTTGGGAGCAGAGGTAGGCAGCGCGTTTTGCATGTTGTTTGCAAAATGTTCGTTTATGTTTTCTAGTTCCAACCTAGGGTTCGTGCCGCACATGCGCGGCAGCAAATAAAGGAGGTATTGGAATGAAGTTCTTCATTGACACCGCTGATCTTGACGAGATCGCCGAGGCGAAAAGCTGGGGTTGCCTTGCCGGCGTGACCACCAACCCGTCGCTGTACGCGCGCACCGGTGGCAAGCTGGCGGACTTCGAGCCCCACATGCTCAAGATCGCGGAGCTGTGCGAGGGGCTTCCCGTTTCCGCTGAGTCCACGGCGACCACGGCCGAGGGCATGATCGAGGAGGGCCGTCGCCTTGCGGGCCTCGCCCCCAATATCGTCGTCAAGCTGCCGGTGTGCGAGGCCGGTCTCGCCGCGTGCCGCGCGCTTGCCGACGAGGGCGTGCGCATCAACATGACGCTCGTCTTCTCCGCTCCTCAGGCCCTGCTCGCCGCCAACGCCGGCGCCCGCTACATCTCCCCGTTCGTCGGCCGTTTCGACGACATCGCCGAGGACGGTATCTCCCAGCTCGCCGACGTCGTGGCGTGCATCAAGAACTACGACTGGACCGGCAAGAACGTTGACGATCAGGTTGAGATCATCACCGCGTCGGTGCGCACCCCCAACCACGTGACGCAGGCCGCCCTGCTCGGTGCCGACATCGCGACGGTCCCGTTCGCGGCGCTCAAGAAGTGCGTCAAGCATCCTCTGACCGATCAGGGTCTCGCTTCCTTCGAGGCCGACTGGAAGAAAGTAGTTGAGCAGGCATAGTGGCAGACGAGCAGAACGATACACTGTCGATTGAGTTTTCCGCTGCGTCGGATGCCGGGGCGGCTTCCGCTCCGGCTCCGGCGGAGCCTGCGCGCGAGCAGGCGAGTGCGCCGGCCGAGTCCGCACCGGCTGCGGGGGCGAGCGCTCCCGAGTCGGGGGCTTCCGATCAGGAGGCGCCCAAGCCGAAGCGCCGCGGCCGCAAGCCCAAGGCGGCGGCAGACGATGCGCCGGCCGCCGAGGAGGCTCCCAAGCCCCGTCGCGGCCGCCCGCGCAAGAAGGTCGAGCAGCCGGAGGAGGCTGCGGCCGAGGTGAGCCCGGAGGTCGCCCAGGCGCGAGCGCTCGCCCAGGTGTCGCAGGCGCAAGTGGTCCGCCGTCAGCGCCAGGAGGAGGATGCCGCGGCCGAGATCCTCGCACCGGACGGCGATTCCGCATCCGAGCCCGCGCCCAAGCCGCGCCGGGGCCGTCCGCGCAAGAAGGCGGTGGCCGAGCCGGCATCCGAGGCGGCGGTGCCCGAGGGCCTGACGCCCGAGATGCTCGCGTCCATTCCCACCGTCGATCCCGCCCTGCGTCCGCACCGTCGCGGTCGCAAGCCCAAGGCCTACATCGAGGCCGAGCGCGCCGCGGCAGCCGCCGCCGCAGCGCTTCTGGCCCAGAGCCAGGCGGCTGCAGCAGGGGAGGCCGCATCCGACGCGCCCGCTTCCGAGGCGCGTGCGGAAAAGCCCCAGACCGAGGCCTCGCCGTTCGATGCCCCCGAGGCGACGGAGCAGCAGGATGCCCGTCCGGGTCGCGGCCGTCGTTCCAAGGCCGCCAAGCAGCAGGCGGACGAAAAGGCCGAGCCGAAGGACAAGGGTTCCGACAAGGCTTCTGAGCAGGCGGAGGACGCCCAGGAAGCCTCCCAGCAAGCGGAGAGCGCCCGCGATCGCCGCCATGCGTCCCGCCACGGCGAGCACGCCGACCGCCAAAACCGCAACGACCGTCGGAACAATCGCGCGGAGCGCAACAACCGCAACAACAAGCGCAACGGGCGCTTCAACAACGCCCCGGTCGAGCCGAGCCTCTCGCGCGATGACCTGTCCGCCATGAAGGTGGGCGAGCTGCGCGACAAGGCGCGTGAGCTCGATATCGACACCGCGGGCAAGAAGAAGGCCGAGCTGGTCGAAGAGGTCTACCTCGCGGCAGCGCGCGCCGAGGGCTTCCGCGACATCGAGGGCATTCTCGACATCACGAACGACGGCTTCGGCTATATCCGCGCCCACGGCTACATGCCCAGCCGCGACGACGCATTCGTGCCCGCGAACCTCATCCGCGCCGCGCGCCTGCGCGCAGGCGACCTGGTCGCCGGAACGCTGCGCCCCTCGCGCGCGAACGACAAGTTCCCGGGGCTCGCGAAGATCCGTACGATCAACGGCGTCGATCCCGAGGAAATCCGCACGCGCCCCAAGTTCTCCGAGCTCACGCCCATCTATCCGAACGAACGGCTCAAGATGGAGCACGGGCGCGATTCCATCACGGGGCGTGCGATCGACATCGTGAGTCCGATCGGCAAGGGCCAGCGCGGCCTGATCGTGTCGCCGCCCAAGGCCGGCAAGACCACCGTTCTCAAGCACATCTGCCAGTCCATCGCCATCAACAACCCCGAGGTGCACCTCATCTGCTTGCTGGTGGACGAGCGCCCCGAGGAAGTGACGGACATGCAGCGCTCCATCAAGGGCGATGTGGTCGCCTCGACGTTCGACATGCCCGCCGACAACCACACGCGCGTGTCCGAGCTCGTCATCGAGCGCGCCAAGCGCATCGTGGAGATGGGCGGCGACGTCGTGGTGGTTCTCGACTCCATCACGCGCCTGGCGCGCGCCTACAACCTCGCCGCGCCCGCTTCGGGCCGCATCCTGTCGGGCGGCGTCGATTCCGCGGCGCTGTATCCGCCCAAGCGCTTCCTGGGCGCCGCGCGCAACATCGAGAACGGCGGCTCGCTGACCATTCTCGCGTCCGCCCTCATCGACACCGGCTCGAAGATGGACGAGGTCATCTTCGAGGAGTTCAAGGGAACCGGCAACATGGAGCTCAAGCTGGATCGCGATCTGGCCGACCGCCGCATCTTCCCGGCCATCGACCCCGTCGCCTCCGGCACGCGTAACGAGGACCTGTTGATTGACGAGAACATGCGCCCCTTCGTGTGGGGCATCCGTCGCGTGCTCGCCAACATGAACAACACCGAGCGCGCCGCCGCGTCGTTCATCAAGGGTCTCAAGGGCACGAATTCCAACGAGGAGTTCCTGATTCGCACGGCCAAGAAGGCCGCAGACCATCCTGAGGCGCTGTAGCATTCGATCTGACCGCCCCGTCCGGCATGCGAGACGCTAAACGCATGCCGGACGGGGCGCCTTGCGCCTATCGTTTTGGAATCGTGGTCAATTGAGCCATCGAACCGGGATGGAGCGGCGCGATGTGCCGCATTTAAAGCTGCCATAACAGTCAAAACGAACAGAGCGGAAGCGCTTGAAGCCCGCATGGGGTGCCAACGTGTCCGCAGAAGCGCCTGCGAGGACCAAAATCCTCTTCTAGACCGCCCGGATTTCCCGGTTCGATGGGTATTTTGACCACTGTCGGCGTTGTATACCTTTGGAAGCGCCGATTACCCTTCGAGGGACGGGCCGCGTCTACAGCACGCCGATCAGGCGCTCGATCGCCACGGCGGCGGGGTAGGGTGCGACGTGCGAGAGCGCGTAGAGCGCCTTCATGTCCGCAGAGGGGATGCACAAGCTCCGCCCGGCGCGCGCGGCCCGCAGCGCCTTGTGCGCCACGCGGGAGACGTTCTCGAACCCGATACGGCACATCTTGCGCGCGGCGCGGGTATCTCCCGGGGCGTCCAGGAACTCGGTGTTCATGAATTTGGGGCACACGGCGCTCACATGGATGTTGGTACCGGAAAGCTCCACGTCCAGGGACCGTGACACGTCGAGGATGAACCGCTTGGCCGCCGAGTAGACCGAAAGCCGCGGCTGGGGGATGAAGGCGGCGACGCTCGCGACGTTGATGATGCGCGACCCCTCGCGCATGAACGGCAGGGTGCGGTAGATGAGCTCGATGGGTGCCCGTACGAGCAGCGAGAGCATGCGGTCGGTGTCCTCTCGCGGTATGGAGGCGAGGTCGCCGAACGAGCCGGCGCCGGCGTTGTTGATGAGGAGGGCGACGCGCGCGGCGGGCGTTTCCGACAGCGCGGATTCCAGCAGCTCGTAGGAATCGGGATCGGTCAGGTCCAGGCAGAAGGGGCGGACGACTTTGGAGCAGGTGCGCACCAGGGCGTCGAGCCGCTCGGCACGACGCGCAACGGCCCAGATCTCATCGACATGCGGGAACTCGCCGGCATCGATCAGGCGGACGAATTCCCTGCCGAGTCCCGAGGAGGCCCCGGTCACGATGGCGATAGTCGGCATATGAGCTCCTTTGCGGCGAATCGTCGGTACGGGGGAACGCGGATCGGATTGCTGCGCGCCGGTCGGCGTTTCCCTAGAGACGTTGTTCCCCAAAGCCGGTCGCGCATGCCAGTCGTCCCCATCTTTTCCCTAAACGGCGCGGACTGAGCGTGCGGTTGAAAAAAGGTGTGCGTTGAACAGGCATTATTTGCATTTGCAAAGGCGTTATCGCATAATAGCGCATAACGGTCGCGACGGTAAACGCAGATGAATTGAACTACTATCCGCCGCTTTGGGGCTCTTGCCTCCTAGCTGCACAAATCAACGTTTCCGGCGAACGCACGGCGATGCGATGGGCGTGCTCGTCGCATTTCCTGTTGGTAGGGATGCATCGAAAGGATTTGGCTATGGAGAGACCCCTGCATGCGCATCGCGCGCTGACTGCCGGGCTGTCGGTAGGTGCTGGTTTGGCTGTCTCTGCTGCGATCTATGCGGCGACCATTCCCTTCGAAGAGGTCCATGCGATGGTCGAGGGTGCTGTCGTCCCCTTTGCGGTCGGCTCCGTTGCCGGCGTGGGCATCTATGCCATCGGGGCGAGCATCGCAGACGCCCGCGTCCGCGCCCGCCTTCAGCGCGAGCAGGACGCTACGGACGCCAAGGCCGACGAGAAGGCCGGCGTCAAGGAGAGGGGGAGCCTGTTCTCCCACAGCCGTAATGCCACGCCGAAGGGCGTGCCCGTGATCGCGCGTGCGCAAAACGCCTTGACCGAGGCGGAGGCGTGGGCGGATATCGATTCGCTGCTCGACGGAAGCTCGCCGGTCAGCTGCGACCCCGCTCGTTCCAAGGACATCTACGAGATCGCGCTGGAGGAGATGACCCGCACGGCATCCGCCTCCACCGCATCGCCGTCGGCATCGGGCGCCCCGGTGCCCCCCGACATGACTGCGACCAGTGCGTTCGTGCTGTCTCAGATGCAGGCGGTCATGGCGACGCAGGCCCAGGCCGTGGTGCCTCCCGTGCCCGTCCGTGCGGCGGCGGATGCCTCTGCGGTCCCTGTTGTACGCCAGGTTTCCGAGGTGCCTGCGGTTGAGCCTCAGCAGCAGGTCGCGAAGTCTCAGGCCGAACCTGCGGCTGCGCCCGCCTCCGCGCCCCAGCAGACCGAGATCACCAGCGTGCTGCCCGAGCTGTCTCAGGATGACTTCCTGGCTTCGGCGTCCGCTGCGGAAGAGGAGCCCGCGGTCGTTGAGGTTCCCGTGGCCGACTACAGCGGCCATGAGGACATGTGGGCAGAGGCACTCGCCATCCTGGAGGAGAAGCCGGAGCCCATCGAGCAGAAGCCGCCGCGCGGTGCCCATTTCCGCAAGATCGAGAACACCGACCCGGTCAACCCGCTGCGCATGAGCGCGGTTGCGGAGGGTGCGAACGAGACGGTCCGCCATACGCGCATCAACGAGATCCTGGAAGAAGAGCTCGAGAAGGTCCCGTCGCAGAGCATGCGCAGCACGAGCAGGGAATACCTGCGGGTCATCCAGGGCGGCACCATGTCCATGCCGCGTCTTTCGGCAGAGGCGTAACCGGTTTGCGGCGCGCTTTGGCTTCCATCCGCTCATACGTTTCGGTGCCGTGGCTTGTCGCCATGGTGGCGATGATCGCCCTTATCTGGGGAAACTCGTTGGTACCCGGAGAGGGGAGCTCATCGATCAGCACCGCTGTCATGGAGGCGGTGCGCAGCTTCCTCGACGCCATCTCGCTGCCGAGCGCATGGGTCACGAACTTCCTCGTGCGTAAGACGGCGCATTTCACCGAGTATGCGGTTTTGGGCATTCTGACATCGCAGGCGCTCGATCCGCGAGGGAGCCGGCTGCGCTGCCGCTGGCTGCTGATCGCGGCGCTGCTCGTGCTCGTGCCCTCGCTGGACGAGACGATCCAGCTGTCGGTGGCGGGGCGGTCCGGGATGGTGACCGACGTGATGCTCGACTGCTGCGGAGCCGCTTTTGGTGTGGCGGTTCGGTGTGCCGTGCTGCGCGCTGTGGGCTCACGACGTGCCGCATCATGACCTTATCCAGCGCGTTTGCCTTCGCGTAAACTTTTTTGAAAAAAGTGCTTGCGCAGATGCCGGTGTGCGTGCATAATAATCAAGCGCTTTGCAAGAGGAGCAGCACATGGTGGGTGTAGCTCAGTTGGCTAGAGCGACGGGTTGTGGTCCCGTAGGTCGAGGGTTCGAGTCCCTTTACCCACCCCATCCGCTCTCTTGTTAAGCAGGCATTTATGGACCGTTAGCTCAGCTGGCTAGAGCAGGGGACTCTTAATCCCAAGGTCCAGGGTTCGAATCCCTGACGGTCCACCATCAATGCCCTTGCACATATAATGGACCGTTAGCTCAGCTGGCTAGAGCAGGGGACTCTTAATCCCAAGGTCCAGGGTTCGAATCCCTGACGGTCCACCCTTTGATTTACAAGCTCCTACAAGGAGCTTTTTTCATGTCCGGCCACCTCTCGGGGGATTCGAACCGCGAGGTCGCGAGACTGAGCAAACGCGCGAGCGTTTGCCAGCGAGCGTGCGAGGGGCCCGGCAGGGCCCCGAAGCTGCGGACGCCGAAGGCGGCCGCGAATCCCTGACGGTCCACCCATTGCATCCAGAAGCTCCGACAAGGAGCTTTTTTCATATCCGTCCACCTCTCGGGGGATTCGAACCGGGAGGTCGCGAGACTGAGCAAACGCGCGAGCGTTTGCCAGCGAGCGTGCGAGGGGCCCGGCAGGGCCCGAAGCTGCGGACGCCGAGTGGAGGCTGCGCGGCGGAAAATTGCTGAAAAATCGACGTTGTGGATGGATTGATCTGGCGCACGCGGAAAAGCGCACCTGCCGCGAGGTCGTCACCTGCGGAAACACCGGTCCCGCAGGTGCCGTTTCGCGTGGGTCCAGATTTCAGACGTCCACAACGTCGATTTTTCAGCAAAACGTGCGCGCCGAACCTCCACTGGTGCCCTGCGGATGATCTGCAGGGACCGCTTGTCTTTCCGGCAAGAGCGCACAAGGAGGGTCCGATGGCACAAAGCGGATCCCGCCTCCTGTTTCGGGATGCGCCCCGCTCCGCACGGGCCGGATCACTCGGTGCGTTCCTGGCCGCTGTCGTCGGCGCGGTAGTGGGATCCGAGGCTTTCAGTGCGAGCGCGCATGGCTTCGAGCATCGCTCGTGCGAGGGAGAGCTGCGAACGCAGGCGGATGGCGAGGGCAACCGCCGGCTCATCGTGTTCTGCAGGCGCGGCAAAGAGCTCCATATCCGTGCGGATCGCGTCGATGTCGGCGAGTGCCCGGGCAAGGCCGGCGTCCGTCCGGTTGATCATGGCGTGTTCGCTCATGGTCCGCCGCATGCGGCCGGTGAGGTCGCGCGCCGCCTTCTCGGTTATGCCCGCAGACGGCATGGCGGGAGCCTGCCCGCATAACGGGGTGGGAACGCGTGCCGCCCATGCGGCTGCCGCGCGACCCGCCCGCCTCCCGAATACGAGGCCGTTGGCGCTCGAGAGGCCACCGATGCGGTCCGCCCCATGCATGCCGCCGGTGACCTCGCCGGCGGCGAAAAGGCCGGGCACCCCGGTGAAGCCGTCCGCATCGATCCTGATACCGCCGTTCGCCGCGTGTGCGTACATGGCGATACGGAGCTCCGCATCGGGTGCGATGCCCTGCTCATGCTCAAGCCAGTCGCAAAACACCTGCACGAATTCCGGCACGTCTTCTGCGGGGAAGCGGTAGCGCACGGCGAGGCCGTCCGCCCCGGCCCGGTCGATCGTAAGATCGATGGCGCAAGACGGCAGGCGGCAGGTGAAGGGGCCGTAGGCGGCGCGCATCTCAAGCAGGCTTGCGTCGGGCTGCGGCTCCATGAGGGCGAAACGGAAACTCTTCTCGTTGAACACGATGCCCCGCTTGGGCGCTACGAGGCCCGGCATCATCTGCATGAACTCGATGTTTATGAGCGAGCACCCGTGGGCAAGCGCGATTCCGTGCGTGGAGCTCAGCACGTCGCGCGAGGTGAGGCTGCGCTCGAACAGGCCGCCGGTGCCGCCTGCCGCGAGCACCACGGCGTGCGCGGCGATCGTGACGAAGCGCTTCGCGGTGCGGTCGAACAGCACGGCGCCGGCGACGCCCCGACGCCCGCACGCATCCGCCTCGATGAGATCCATGAGCTCGCAGCGCTCGAGGATCTGGACGCCGAGCCCATCGAGGGCGCGGGCGAATGCGCGCTGCGTGCTCTCGCGGGTGAGGCCGCGCCACAGGCGGTTCTTATGGTCGAAGCAGGGGATGAAGGCGGCCTCGTGCGCGGACGTATCGCTCGCGGGCCGCTTGAGCGCGACGCCGAGCTCCTCGAGCCAGGCCATCGATGGGCGGATGCCGGCGACAAGCGTCTCCACGAGAGCGCGGTCGGCGACGCCGCCTCCCACACGGCAGATGGTCTCGACCAGGTCCTCGGCGTCCTTATCGTCTTCCGGTCCGATAAGGCCGAGTCCCCAGGTTCCGGGGAAGAAGCTCGAACCCGAGAAGAGCCCGCCGGCGCATGCGATCGCCACGCGCGCTCCGGCGCGCGCGGCCTCGATGGCGGCACAGCATCCCGCGATGCCCGATCCGATAACGAGCACGTCGGTGCCGTCGGCGTGGTTGAGGTCGATGTCGTTGCGCATCGCGGAGGTCCTTCCAATCGGTAGCGATACCGGTGGACTCTATTGTGCCCGAATTGCCGCGGTCGATGCGGGTCAACCCTGCGGCCACGTCGGGAGGTCTGCGACCGCGGCGTCCAGGCGGGCGGGAGCAGCGCTCGTCGCAGAGGCAATCGGCCGGTGACTTCCCTGGTGCTTGGCGAAATCCGGTTGATTCCCAACCCCAATGCAACACCCTCCTCACGGTCCGCATATCCCGAGGTCATCGCAACGCCCCCGACCCCCGCGGGTCGGCATCCCCCCAGCTCGGAGCGCCCGGACGGGGCCCGCGCGGGCGTTGCGCTGGGTCCTGGAGGCATGCGGGGGCGCCCCGCCGGCCGGCCCTCCCGGACTCAGCGCAACGGGTCCCCGCGGGGCCTATGGGGCCTTCCGGCGCCTACCCGGCCAGCGGTGTGTTTGGTCAAGTCCGTCTTTCTGAAATGATCACGGAAAACTTTCGGGTTTGGGCACGCAACTTTTTCGGGTTCGGTCACGGGCGCGCCGCTAGCTTCCCGACTTGCCCAGCATGAGCGATGGC
>NZ_FCOU01000014.1 GCF_900046475.1 Collinsella ihumii
GACGATCGCCGCCGCGAGCGCGCGGGCCTCCGGCGAGTCGTAGGGCACGCCCTTGGCCATGAGCAGGCTCCGCGAGGAGGGGGCGCTGGCGCTGGTGACCGACGTCGCGGTGAAGGCGCAGGCGCCCCCCGCCTCGCCGCCCTCGGAGCTGGAGGCCCTCAGGGCCCGCTGCGAGGAGCTGGAGCTGGAGAACGCGATACTGGCCGGCACGGTCGAGATACTAAAAAAGGCCCAGGCGCCGACCCGTCCGCCCTGACGGCGGCGGAGCGGGCGGCGCTGGCTGAGTCCCTCAGGGGCCGGTTCGGGCTGCCGCGCGTGCTCGCGGCGCTCTCTCTGCCCAGGAGCACGTTCTACCACCGCCTCTCGCGCGCCGCGGCGGACCGCGACGCCGGCATCAGGGCCCTCGTGGCCGAGGAGTTCCGGGCCTCCGGGGGCCGCTACGGCTACCGGCGCGCGCACGCCGCGCTGCGGGCCCGCCTCGCGCGCCTTCGACGCGCGCGGCATGCGCGTCTTGCGCGAGGAGGGGCTCGAGGCCGCGAGGCCCCGCCGCCGGCGTTACAGCTCCTACGCCGGCGAGGAGGGGCGCGCGTGCGCCCCGAACCTGCTGCTCGTCGACGCCTCCCGAGACCTGCACGACTTCTCGGCCGCCGCGCCCGGCGAGACCATGGTCACGGACGTCACCGAGTTCAGGCTGCCGGACGACGCGCGCAAGGTCTACCTCAGCCCCGTCATCGACCTCTACGACGGGGACGTCGTGTCCTTCTCGGCCGGCACGAGCCCCTCCAAGGCGCTCGTCTCGGAGATGCTCGCGGGGGCCGTGGCCGCCGCGGGAGGGGGCTTCACCCTGCACTCCGACCGCGGCTGGCACTACCGCACCCCCGACTGGGTCGCCGCCTGCGGGTCGGCGGGCGTGACGAGGTCGATGTCGCGGAAGGGCCACTCGCCCGACAACGCCGCCTGCGAGGGCTTCTTCGGCAGGCTGAAGGTCGAGTTCTTCCACGGCAGGGACTGGTCGGGCTGGAGGGCGGAGGAGTTCATCGCGGAGCTCTCCTCGTACATCCGCTGGTACCGGGAGGGCCGGCTGAAGGCCTTCCGGGAGGGCGGCCGGACGGTGTACGATACGATCAGGGGCCGAAGAGAGCGGCTCGGGCTGGCCGCCTAGGCCTGTCCAGGAAATCGTCCGCATCCCCGGCTTACAGCAAAACAGAAATTTCTAGCCACTTTCGCCGGGGAGGGCGGTATCCGGGGTCCTCCCCGGCGACGATGGAGGGGGCGGTGCCATTGATCAGCGCTTTCCTAGAGCGGTGGGCTCGCGTAAGGCCAATGTCGGCAACGTCCCTCGGCACGCCCCGCAGCGGCGCGAAGGCTTTTGGATGGGGCTGGTACCATCGCGGGGCGTGTCCAGGGGCCAGCCCCTTATGGGCGCACCGCGCCGGCGCGCAGGCCCGAGAGCCAGGCCCAGGCGAGGTTGAAGCCCCCGCAGTCCGCATCCATGTCGAGCGCCTCGCCGCAGACCGAAAGCGCCGGCGCGCACGAGGGCGTGACGGAAAGGCAAGGCAGCTCGACCGCATCGAACGGTATGCCCCCGCGCCGCACCTGGGCGCTCGCGTGCTCTGTCGTCCCCGCTGCCGTGAAGGCGAGATGCTTGCAGACATGGGCATAGGCGTGGACGCCTCGACCGCCTGCATGCTCGGAGACCGCGTCGACATGGACCGCCAAAGCGGGTGCGAGCATGCCGCAGAACCATGCGGGGCCCGCCGTCTCGGGCATGCCGGTGACGTCGCAGCGCCTGTCGAACAGTTCGATGAGCTCCTCTTCCGAGAAGGAAGGGAACAGGTCGAGCTCGATGACGTCACTCGCCTTCACGCGGCGCGACAGGTCGAAGGCGACGATGCCGGAGATGCCGTACGGGCGAAAGAGCACCTCGCCCTCTTCGGACCAGCAGCGTGCGTTGCCGTGCATGAGCGACAGGCGGCAGTCGACGCGAAGCCCGTCGAGGCGGCTGAGCGCGGTAATGTCGGGCTGCGGCGTGCAGGCGACCGGGCACAGCACCGGCATCTCTTCGATATGGGGCAGGCCGAACAGGCCGGCTACGCCCGCAGACGCACCACCGCAGGCGACGATGACGCGGCGGGCGGATACGCGCTCTCCCGTGCGCGGCGCGCGCTTGAGTTCTTTTCGCAGCCCGCGCAGATGGGCGCGAAAATCCGCAGGGGGCTTTTTGGGCGTCGGGAGCGGGCCTGCGGGAACCGAGAGCTCGAGCTGCCATCCGTCGGCGTTATCGTGCACGGCGCGCTCGACCTCGGCGCAGCACCGGATATCGACCCCGAGCTTGGCCACGGTGGCGACCAGGGCGTCGCGCACGGTGTCGGCTCGCTTGCTGTATGGATACAGACGACCGTCGATCTCGCAGGTCAGAAGGCCGATCGAATCGAAGAGTCGCGCGAGCTCCTCCTCGGGATGATCGCCCATGACGGTGCGCGCGATGCCGGGGTGCCGGTAGCGTGCAGGGTCGAGGTCGGCGTTCGACAGGTTGCATCGGCCGTTGCCGGTGGCGAGGATGGGCAGGCCGACCTCGACATCGCGTTCGATAAGGACGACCGACTGTCCCGTTCTGCCTGCAGACAGGGCGGCGGCGAGCCCTGAGGCGCCGCCGCCGATGATCGCTACATCATATATGGGAGAGCCGGCCACCTATGCCTGCTTATCCTCGTCGCCCTCGTGCGCCTCGACGGCACGGGCGGCCGCGAGCGTGAGGGGCAGGGTGCCTGCGGGAAGGTCGGCCTCGATGGTGCCCGCATCGCATGCGGCGGCGAGCGCGGGGTCGATGGGCAGGCGGTCGAGCACCTTCAGGTTGTAGGTCTCGGCGACCTGGTCGAGCTTGCTCTCACCGAAGATCTCGATGGCGCGCCCGCAGTCGGGGCACTGCACGTAGCTCATGTTCTCGACGATGCCCAGGATCGGCACGTTCATCTTGTCGGCCATGTTGACCGCCTTGGCCACGATCATGGACACGAGGTCCTGCGGGCTGGTGACCACGACGATGCCGTCGACGGGCAGCGACTGGAAGACCGTGAGCGCCACGTCGCCCGTGCCCGGAGGCATATCGACCAGCAGGTAGTCGAGCGGGCCCCACGAGGTGTCGCTCCAGAACTGCTTGATGGCGCCGGCGATGACCGGGCCGCGCCAGAGCACGGGGTCGGTCTCGTTTTGCAGCAGCAGGTTGGACGACATCACCTTGATGCCCGTGGCGGAGATCTCGGGGAGCAGAAGCTTGCCCAGGCCGTGGGCGCGGCGGTCGCCCATGCCGAACATGCGGGGGATGGACGGACCGGTGATGTCGGCGTCCAGGATGCCGACTTTGGCGCCCCCGCGCGCGAGCTCGACGGCGAGCGAGCCGGTGACGAGCGACTTGCCCACGCCGCCCTTGCCGGACAGCACGGCGATGACGCGCTTGACCTCGGAGAGGTTGTTTTCCTCGAACTGCATCGGCGCGGTCTGCCCGCCCGCCGCAGCGGCATGTTCACATGTTGCCATGGGGGTCCTTTCGTTCGCGATGACGTTGTTATGACCCCATTGTACCCGTGCTCATGGCAGCTGTGCATCGAGTTGGGCGCTTTATGCTGACGGTGACATAGCACTCGTCGCAGGCTCCTCAAATGGCGCTTGTGCGGAGTATTGTGAATGTATGACGGCCATGTTTCTGGGACGAGGCCAGATGGGGTCGCAGATTCTTGAGCGTTTGCATGTTTCGTTCGGAACAAGTCATTCGGCTCGACGTGAGGCGTATGGGATTCTGGATGTGAAAATCGCGGAGGGCTTTGTCGCTCTTCTTGCACGTGAGCTGGATAGGTAACCCTGTAGACACTCTTGTCGCGATATTACATATCGGTTGTCTATACGAAATGCCGTGTCATTTCAGTATTGTTGGCGCAAGCTGCAGTAGCCTATGCACCCTTCCGATTCCTCATAAGCACATGCGATAGGTGATTGTGGGTGCACATGTAGATTCACCATGAAGGAGATGTGTCCCATGTAGAAGAAACAGACAGCATGTTGGGTTCTTGAGTCAAGGGTGCGGCTCAAACTGAATCAATAGGGCACCTCTTCAATTGGATTGGTTCGAAACGCAGGCGAGAAAGGAAGATGATGAAGGGTAAGCGTTTGATGACGGCTATCGTGACGGCAGCGTTATTCTTCCAGGGAGTTTCTCCAGTTGCCGCTGCGTTTGGTATGTCGAATGATGAAAGTATACTCAGCTCTGCGGGTATCTCGATTGGAGAGAACCAGAACGGTTCAATAACGATCAACGATAATGGTTCTAAGAAAATCATCAGCTTGTCCGAAGCCGACGGAGTTCGCACTGTTACCATTGAGGATGAGGCCACGGGAAAATCCAATCATTTGTTTTTTGATGTGGAGACTGGAAAGGTGACGTCTGATTTCACGGGTGCGACTCTGTATTTGTCATCGGAGCCAGAAAGCTATGGCGATGAAGATGTTGTTCAGCGTGTAAATCAACCTGTCAGAACATATACGAGGTATCAAATATCCTTTGCTGAGATCCGGGCAATATTCGGGCCCTACGCAACTGCGGCAAATGTTGCGAGCCTCTTTGTCGGCCGCATTGGCATCCCCGCACTAGACGTTGCGCTGGGTGCCGCAGTTGCGGCGGTTTGGATTCTGGGCTCTGTCCCAGACGATCCTAACGGCGGGATCTACGTTGTCACAATCCTGAAGAGATGGTATGACGATGATGGCGTGCTTTACCAGACCCAAGCGGGAATTGACTCCGCAGGGATTTATTGATGGGATCGAAAGGTTCACGGTTGATGGAGCGGAAGGGTTCAGAGCGCCGACGGTTGTTTCGCGCGAATAGTGCGTTTGCGGGCGCAGGCGTAACTCGGATTATCGCGAGTCTGTGCGACGCGGGCGGGATGCCTCTTGCTGCCGATGCCTTCATGGTAGCGAGCGTATTGTTCATGCTCTACATCGTGTACGTCATCTGGTCTGGTCCTCGTGGCGAGGCGGTGTACGGCAATCGTGTCGGCGACGTCGCCCTGTCCGTTTTGCTGCTGGCAGCAGGCGCGCTGACTGTTTTCGATCTGGTGTAGGCGCTTGTGAGGGCGGTATATGAGGGGTGCCGCGGGATATGCTTCCCGTGGCGCCCCTTGCGAGCGTGAACCGTATGCTAGCAGGTCGCGCCGCCCACCACGTTCTTGTTGAGGATGGCTTCCTTGTCGATGGGTGCGGTCAGGAGCTTGTCCTGCACGTACTCAAAGCCCAGGCGCGCCACGGTGTCGGCGAAGCGCTCGCCCGAGATGCCCTCGTCGCGGAAGAACAGGATGGCGCGCTCCACGACATCCATGACCTCGTCCTCGCTGGTGAAGATCCGCTCGAGCGCACGGCCGTGGGCGGTCTTCTTTCCCCAACGTCCTCCGATATAGACCTTGTAGCCGGTGAGCTCCTCGGTCACCGCGCCGAACGGGCAGGAGCCGACGCAGCGACCGCAGTGGTTGCAGAGGCTCTCATCGATGGTGATCTTGCCGTCCGGGCCGACCTGTGCGTCGCCCATGGGGCAGGCCTTCACGACCTGGCAGACCTTGCAGGCGCGGCACTTCCCGAGGTCGATCTGCGGGATGCGCTGGCCCACGATTCCCAGGTCGTTGAGGTCGGGCTTGACGCACATGTTGGGACAGCCGCCGACGGCGATCTTGAACTTGTGCGGCAGCTCGATGCCATGGTATCCGACGTAGAAGCGCTCGTGCAGCTTCTCGGACAGATCGAACGTGTCGATCAGGCCGTATTGGCAGGTTGTGCCCTTGCAGGAGACGACGGGGCGGACCTTGGAGCCGGTGCCGCCGGAATCCAGGCCGTGGTCCTGCAAAAACTCGATGCAGGCGGCGATGTTGTCATACGGCACGCCCTGGATCTCCAGGGTGAGGCGCGTGGTCATGGTGACCTCGCCGGAGCCGAACGTCTCGGCTGCCTCGGCGACCGTCTTCTGCTCGACGCTCGTCAGCTTGCCGTTGCGGGTGATGACGCGGATGTTGAACACATCGTCGAAGCGCTTGTCCTGCAGGCAGCCCAGGCCCTTCAGGCGCTTGATCTCGACGGCGGGCAGTTTTTTGCCCGCGGGGCGCGGTACCTTGACCTCGTTGAACGTGATGCCGCCTTCGAGCACGCGCGTGTTCGTGTAGCCGGCTGCCTTGAGGCGGTTCTGCATGAAGTAGCCGCGCTTGCCCTTGGCACACACGAGCAGCAGCTTCTCGTCTTTGGCGTGACCGGGCAGCTCGCCTGCGACCTTTGTGAGGTCGACCCATTCGGCGCCGGGGATGGCGGGTGCGGGCAGCGCATCGATGACCGCGTAGTCTGCCGCCTCGCCTGCGGCGTACTGAGCGGGCGTGAAGGACTCCAGGCGACCGGCGAGCTTGTTCTCGAGGATGTAGCCGGCCGTCACGAGCGGATGGATGGCCGTGGAGAACGGCGGCGCATAGGCGAAGTCCATGAGGTCGAGGTCCTCGACCTTGAGCTTCTGGTAGAGCGCCTCGACCATGATGTCGACGACCTTGTCGACGGTACCCGCCCCGAGCACCTGGACGCCGAGCAGGCGATGGGTCTTCTTGCAGGCGATAAGCTTGATGAAGAAGCTCGAGGAGCCGGGGTAGTAGTGGGCCTTGTCATCCACGACGGCGACGATGCTCTCGGGATCGAAGCCCTCCTCGCGGGCCGCCGCCTCGGTGAGGCCGGTGCGCCCGGCGTTCAGCGCGGGCAGCAGGCGGACGACGCCGGTGCCGAGCACGCCCGGATAGCTCGTGGGCGTTCCGGTGAGCGTGCGGGCGAGCGCGCGGCCGGCGATGTTGGCCGTGGACCCCATGGGGCTCCAGGCGGGTTTGCCGGTGATGGCGTTGCGCACCATGGCGCAGTCGCCGGCGGCGTAGACGTCGGCCAGGTTGGTCGCACAGAACTCGTCGGTGACGATGGTTCCCTTGACCATCTCGATGCCCGATCCCTCGAGCCATGCGGTCGCTGGGCGGATGCCGATGGCGACCACGACGATGTCGGCGGGAAGCGTGCCGGTGGCGGTCTGGACGCCCTCGGCGCGCGTCTCGCCGGCGATGCCGGTCAGCGCGGTGGCCGTGAGCACGCGCATGCCGGCTGCCTTGAGCTGACGGGTGGCGAAGCCGGCCATCTCGGGGTCGAGCACATTCGGCAGGATCTGGGGCATCGCGTCGATGACGGTGACCTGGAGGCCCTGGGCCATGAGGTTCTCCGCGATCTCGAGGCCGATGAAGCCGGCTCCGCAGACCACGGCGCGACGACAGCCGTTATCCTTGATGTAATCGCGGATGCCGGTCGCGTCGTCCGGGGTGCGCAGGCCGAACACGCCGGGCAGGTCGATGCCTTCGACCTGCGGCATGAACGGGTTGGCACCCGTGGCAATGACCAGCTTGTCGTATGCCTCGGTGTGCTCCTCGTCGTCCTCGGAGCGAACGGTCACGGTCTTTGCCGCGGCATCGAGGGAGATCGCCTCCTGGCCGGTCTGGACCGTCACGCCGGTGAGGCCGGCGTATGCCTCGGGCGTGTTGACGATGAGCGCCTCGCGGGTCTCGATGTCCCCTCCTACGTAATAGGGCAGACCGCAGCCCGCATAGCTGATATCGTGCCCTTTGGTGATGACGAGCACGTCCGCAGAGCGGTCGCAGCGCTTGATTTTCGCTGCGGTCTTGGTGCCGGCGGCGACGCCGCCAACGATCAGGTATCTCATGCATACCCCCTTGCAGTGCGGGACGCGCAGGCGAGCCGCGTCCCAAACGTTGATGTATCCATGATAGGGCGCTGGCGCTCGATGGAAGCCCAGAAGCGCGCGGGTGGTACTTTTTGGGACAGGGTCGTTTTCGGCGGCCGGCACTGTTGCAACGTTCGTTGCGTTCGTGATCATCTTGATTTTGGTGATCAAATAACTCTCGGTGGGTGATGCCTAAAAAGGAACAACCGCCTTATGCGGAGGCGGTTGTTCTGCGTGGGTGTTGCCCACCAACAAATTCTTCCGCAGGAGGGCTTTTTCCTTCTGCTCGTACTGGGTATACCCCATCAGCATCCCTGTTTACCGGGGTAGTTCCAGGGTGCGGAGCGTCGGACCGGACGGCTGCCAAGTCGGAGGGCGAGGCGCTCCAAACTGAAGTGCTCTAGGGAAACACCGATCAATTCATTCTGCACCGGCCGGCCCCGTGGCGGCCGTCGCGAAAGCAATCGATCGGTGTTTCCCTAGAAGTTGCCTCCGTTCCATCCGAAGTTCGCGCTTGCGCTGTAGTTGATGTAGATGCGTGCCGGATCGATGCCGAGGGTGCGCGATACGACGGGCGTGATCTGTTCGGTCAAAGCCTCCCATGCGGTCGTCGGAACCTCGCTGCGGGCGAAGACGCTCACCTCGATATAGGCGGCGGGCTCAGAGTCGTCTCCGGCAAAGAAGGTGGGGACGTTTTCCTCGAACTGGCACATAAGCCACTGTTCGGACTTTCCGGGCACCGCTGAGATAGCCTGGCCGAACGCCTGCTTGAGTTCGACTTGCGCATCGCGGGGGATAGGGGTTGAGGCGTTGACGCGGATGACGGGCATAGCTTCTCCTTTCGAGGTGGATGCATACAATGGGGTTGTACCCATTGTCGATCGCAGGGAGCCGTCATGCCCACACCCGATTTCATCGTCCAGCTGCGCAAGAAGATCGGCCATGACCTGCTGTGGCTCATCGGCATCACGGCGTATGTCGAGGACGGTCGCGGGCGCATCCTGATGGGCCGTCGTGCCGACACGGGCGAATGGGCACTCGTCTACGGCATCAACGAGCCGGGCGAGGAGCCGGCGACGACGGCGGTGCGCGAGGTCCTCGAGGAGACGGGCGTGGCAGTCGTGGCGGAGGAGCTCGCAAGCGTCAAGGCTTCGAGCCGCGTAATCACCTATGCCAACGGCGACAACACGATGTATCTCGACCTGCTGTTCGTATGCCGACCGGTCGACGAGAGGCATGCCGAGCCGCGCGCGGGCGATGAGGAGAGCTTGGAGGTCGGTTGGTTTGCGCCCGATGCGCTGCCCGCCCCGCTTGCCGCCTCGACCGTCGAGCGCCTCGCTTTGGTCCGGGAGTTCTTCGGGCGCCGCGACGCCGGCGATGCCCACGCGCTGTTCTTCGGCGGAGGGGGCGGCGCCTGATGCGGGTGCGGCCGATCCATCCGATTCGTCCATTCATGAATGAGAAGGTGGGTCAAATAAAAGAATCCTGCGGAAACGTCAAAAAGCCCCCCGTTCATTCATGAATGAACGGGGGGCTGAGCCTAGCGATCCGAGCGACGGCGGTGTCGGATCAGAACGAGGGACCCGCAGGCGATAAGAACGATGCCGCCCGTGATGAGCAAGATGAAATGCAAGGGAGACACAGGGTCCGAGGTCTTTGCGAGCTCATCTGGGCCGTTGGCCTCAGGCGGGGCGTCGGTCCCGGTCGGCGTCTCGGGGTCCGCAGGTGTTGTCGGGGCGGGCGGCGTGTCGGGGGAGCTGGGGGAGTCGGGCGATTCCGGTGCCACGGGCTCTTCTGGGGATTCCGGCGTGCTTGGCCCGTCGGGCGTGTCCGGTGTGTCCGGAGAATCGGGCGATTCGGGCGTATCGGGAGACTCCGGGCTGCCCGGCTCGTCAGGGGAGTCCGGCGTGTCGGGTGTATCCGGTGACACCGGCGTATCGGGGTCGATCGGTGTGTCAGGGGTCTCCGGCGCGTGAGCGGTGCGGTTCTCGAACACGATGCCCGAGCAGGGTAGCCATGGGCCGTCCCCCGCGTCGCCGTCGCGAACGGAGTATGCCGCATGGACGTCGAGCGTGCCGTCGTCGGCCGACTCGCCGGTGAGTTCTGCCCGGTAGACGCGCGTGTCGTAGACGATGCCTTGCTCCGGGTCCTCAGGGATATTCTCGCGAACGATGAACGTTCTGTGCACCGAGCTGCCGACGGGGGCGTTCAGCTCGAAAGGTCCAAACGCGATACCCCCTTCCTCGTCGTTGTACGAGGTGAGCACAGGTCCGATCTCCTCTCCGTTCGCATCGACTTCCTGCAGGGTGAAGGCGAAGGCGCCTGCGGCGGGGGCCTTGCCGTCGAGGGTCTTGGTCCCTTCGATGGGGACCGACTCGCTTGTCGTACGATAGCGGTTCTCGAATGCCGCCGCCATCGGCTCGCCCTCATGCGATGTGGTCACGCGAGCCGACAGCGCGCCCTTGCTGTTGGCGGTGACGTCGACGCGCACGTCGAACGCACGCTCGTCGTACACTACGCCGGGCTCGGGGTCTGCCGGGACGGCCTGCCGCACCGAATAGGAGTAGGTTCCCGGCTTCCTATAGGTGAGCTGCGGAAACGCGAGGTCGGAGGCGACGCCGTCCGGTGAGGCGGCGCTGGACGCGGATGCCGGCTCGCCGTCGACGGTCACGGGGTCTCCCTGTTCGTCAAAGAGCCGGTAGGTAAACTCCCCGTCTTGTTGCGCGCGCCCGAACAGAGTGGAGGAGGCGGGAACGGAGGCCGCGGCCGCCTCGTACTCCTTGACGTTGGTGAAGGAGAGCGTCGCGGTGCCGTTTGGGTCGAGGGCCGCCGTCTGCTCCAAGGCGGGAGAGGTGGCGTATCCGAAGTCGGCCTCGTCGCGCTGCGCGACGGTGACCGAGCCCCCGGCGGGCAGGGCTGAGATCTGCATGGTCCCGCTGCCCGCTATCTCGAGCGCGGCGTACCCGTTATCGAACACGAGGGCGGGGCTTCCATCGGGCATGGTCCCCCTCGAGCCGTCGGCGGGTTCGGCGGCACCCTCCGCGCGCCATGCGAAGGCGCCGGACACGGGCGCGCCGGTGGCCGTCAGGGCGTGGACGGTGTAGAGGAAGCGCTGGCCCGCCTGCGCATCGTCGAGCGCCGCCTGTCCCTCGACGCTGTTCGAGACGGCAAGGGTTCCGTACAGGTCGCGGACGTTGACGGCGAAAACCGGCGTGACCCCGCCGCTCGCGAGCGTTCCCTCATAGGGGTTCTGCTGGGCGCCGCTTTCGATATCCGGTCGGCTCCCCAGGTAGATGCGGTATCCTGCGTCCTCGAGGGCGCGGGCGTCGAGCTCTTCGACGGAAAACGCCATGCTCGGGGCAAGGCCCTCGATCACGACGCCCGTTCCGTGCGCGATGTTCTCGACGACCGCTCGCCCGTCATCGGTGCCCGAGACGCGCTCGAAGCGCAGGCGCTCCTCGACGGCGTCCTGGGAGGAGGCGTATCGCGTGGACTGCAAGACGACCTCGGTGTCTGTCGCCAGTTTGGCGGCGAACAGGTTTTTCAGCGTGACAGCGAACGAGAACGATCTGTCCGTCTCGAGCGCGTTGCCGGCGCCGACCTCCGCGATGCCGAGCGCGCCGGTGGCATTGATGTTGGCGAAGGTCGCCTGAGCGGGCTCGTCGCCGATGGTCCCCGTCGCGCCGGACTGCAGGGCGAGATAGCCTTCCGCTGCGTAGTCCTGCTCCGCGATGCGATACGCCGTCCCCTGTGGGATGTCGTCGGCGACGAGGGTCTGGCCGTCCGCGAGCTCAAAGGAGAAGGAGCCTCCCTGCAGCTCTGCGGTACGGCTTTCGCCCTCGCCAGCGCCCTCGATGCGGTAGGAGACCGTGCCCGAAAGCGGTGCGCCCGCGGCATCGGTCAGCGTCGCGGTGAAGGCGAAGGCGCGCCCCGCCTCGCCGCCCACGGTGTGCTTGGCGACTTCAAGCGAGCCGTACGCCCAGCGCTCGTTGGTGAAGGCCAGCACGTCGTGCTGCCCGTCGTGCTCGATGAGGCCCGATGTCGGGTCTCCGCCGGCATCCTCTTCGTCCGCCGCGGAGCTCGTCTTGTCGATATGGACCGTGTGGCCGGCCGGATCGGTCTCCTCGACGGCGTAGGCGATGCCGAGCGGAATGCCGGACAGCGTGAGGCGCTGCCGGTCCGCCAGCGCGAACGGCGATCCGTCCTCCTGCGTCACGCTGCCGTCGTCCGCGACCGCGGCGATACCCGACGCCCGGGCCCGTCCGTCAAGCTCATAGGGAATCGACGAGGGAAGGGGGAGGCCGTCTTCGCGCGTCAACCTCACCAAGAAGGGGAACGCGCGGGCCGTGTCGCCGTCGTTGCCGGTGACCGATTTGGAGATCACGATGCGCCCCGAGGTGGGGACGTTCGTGAAGCTGACGACCGTCTTATCCTGGACGACGGCCCCCTCCGCGACGGTTCCGGTCTCCTGCGTGGGGCCCTGCGCGCCCACGGTCGTGGCGTGCGAGCACTGCCAGGTCGAGCCGTCCTTTGCGGGCAGCTCCTCGATGCGATACCCGGTGCCCGCGGGGAGATCCGCGATCGTGGCGCTGGCCCCGTCCGTTAGCGTCAGATCGAACGAGCCGTTGTCGAGCGGCGTGATCTGCGGATCGTGCGTGACGGGATCGGTGCAGACCACGGGGCCCGCAAGCACCGCGCCGGCTTCGGTCGTGAACGTGATGCGGAATCTGCACGCGCCCTGGCCACCATCGCCCGATGAGCCCGCGGCGCGCACGTGCACCTCGACCGTGAGATCGCCGGAACCCTGGGCGGAAGGCAGGGCAAGGGCGCCGTTATTTCCCATCTGCGCTGCAAGCCGCGTCTGGCCGCCCTCATGGGCCTGCACGGCGAGCTTTGTCACGTACGGGGCGGACCCGGTGAGATTGGGCGCCTTGTCGCTCGACCCGATGGTCTCGGCAGCGCGGAATCGGGGCGTTCCGGCGGCGACGCAGACCTGGCCGTCGTCATCCGTGAAATAGGGGGTGGTGCCGTCTTCGGCAGCCGCGATCGCAACGTAGGGGATGATGCGCTGCTCGACGGTGGCCTCAGCCTCCCCGTCGGGGTCGATATGGGATGCGCTGTAGACCGTGCGCATGAAGTAATACGTCGCTCCCGCCTCGGGCAGGGAGGTGAGGGGGATGAGGTCGTCTGCCTGCGGCGGGTTGCCGCCGTCTGTGGATGCGCCCGGTGCCAGGGCGAACAGGGGCGTGGGCTCGGTGAAGGCGTAGTACGCATTGGTGGGCGCGACGTATGCTGCGGCGGTGCAGCCGGCCGCGGCATGCTCAGGACCGTCTTCCAGGGAGAACGAACCCGCGTAGACCAGCCTCGAGCCGCCGCCGGAGTGCTGCGGCCGCTCGCCCAGAGCCTCGGAGAGCTCGTCGTCGGATACGGTTTCTCCCGCGTCGATGCGGTCGAGCAGGCCACTCACGCGCTCGGTGGGTGCCACCTCGTAGACCAGGCGGATCGGGTAGGTTTCCTCAGGGTCCTCGAGCGCCATGGTTGCCTTGCCGTCGGCATGCACGGTCACGCTCGCGCGCCGTGCCGGCAGCGCGTCGGTGGGAACAGAGGCGAGCACCGTCTGGCGGCCGGTCTCCAGGTCGGTCTCCACCATGACGATGACGTCGTAGAGCGCGATGTCGCCGCCGGTGTACTGGTTCGGGAGGTTACCGATGAAAAACCACGTCTCGCACACGGCGGTCGCGCCGGCGTCGCGCGCGGCCTCGATGCGGCTTTTGACGTCGGCAGGAGCCGCATCCGCCCAATCTCCCTGCCGGACGGCATCGACTTCGGCGGTCGTGGCGAACGTGTAGGGCGCGCTGCCGTGCGCGACCATATGGTGCTCGGCGTCGACGTACCACGACGCGCGGTTCGAGAAGTCCCCTGCACCGCGATAGGCGAACTGGCCGTCGGAGAACGCGTCGAAGAAGAGGTTGTAGGCGTCGTACCCCAGGCCGTAGCGCTCGTTGACCGTGTCGACAAGGTAGGCGTACTCGTGCGTGGCCTCGATGTCCCACGGGTCGCTCATGCTGATCGTGACCGCCTGGGCGGCAAGCGCACCGTCGAGCAGGTGCGTTCCGTACACGATGCCCTTCATGGACGAGACGTTCATGCCGGCGCCGATGCGGTCCTCTACGGTCAGGCGGCTTTCTCCCCATCGCGCACCGGCGGTGTCCGCAGGGGAGGGCGAGGTGTACTCGATGTCCAGCATGCGGTTTATTGCGGAGTTGAACGCCCAGGAGATGGCGGACGCGCTGTGGGCGGAGAAGAACTCGTCGACGCAGCTCAGGGCGTAGCCGTCCGCGCTGTCGAGCAGATCGGGGAGGCACGGCAGGTCCACGGTATTTGCGACGAGACCCGAGGTGCTCGAGCCGAAGAGGTCGAGCGACACGGTTGCGTCCCCGCGCGCGGCGGCGTCCGCGTAAGCGCGGGCGGATTGGGCCATGTTGTGCGCGAGGTCGACGCCCGTGGCGGCTCCCGATCCGGGGAGGGAGGCGGTTCGCTGCGCCTCGGCCGTCTGCAGCAGGTATTCGACGGTCGCGGTGGCGTCGAGTCCCGTCGTGTACAGCGCGAGATCTCGCCCCGTCGGCTTCCAAGCGTCCTCGATGCGACGCCGCTGCGCGCGTACGGTGAGCAGCGTGGCCATCATCGCGTCGGTGCCGTAGCCGTTCTCGCGCGTGTTGGGCAGCGGGCCCAGAAAGCCGGTCGTGTCGCCGGTATAGGAGGGAGGATCGGCCAGGTCGACATGGGCCATCGGCGGCGTCTGCACGCCCATGAGGACGAGCTCGGGCTTCCGTTCGGCCGCATGCGCGTCGCCTGCCGCCTGAACGAGCAGGTCGCCTGCGATGCGGACCGCCCGCTGGAAGTAGGATCCGCTGCGCAGCTGCATCGATGTCGTGCGGGACCCATGGTCCGCGCGGGCGTTGACCAGAAGCGCGGGCGTCGTCGCCGCGCCGCGCGGTGCGAACGACACGTAGCGGCCATCGCTGTCGGGCGTGTAGGTGTCGAGCGGCATGAGCGTGGCGACATCGGCGGAATATCCCACGACGGCGATGCGCGTGGGCACCGCCGCGCCCTCGTTCTCCGCCATGAGGCGGGCGATCGCCACGTTGAGCGCGTCGGCGAGGTAGGCCCCCTGCGGGCGTCCGCCGTAGGTCATGTCGGCGAGCATGCCGTTGGTGCTCACGACGAACACCACGTCGTGGGCCAGGGCGTTTTCGTGCCGGACCGACACCGCCGAGGAGAGTGCCGAGAGGCTGACCAGAAACCCGCGCGCCTCGTCGTCGAGCCGGGCGGGAACGCCGGATGCGTTCGCCTCGTCGGTCGATCCGTATACGGTCTTGTCGACCCAGATCCTTCCGGCCTGCTCGGAGGAGAACGACAGGCCGTCGTCGCCCGCCTCGAACAGCGCGCTCCATGCGTCCGATGTGTTGGGGTCGACGATCTTGGCTATCGCTGACGATTGCCCTGCCTGCGCTGCGGTCGGTATGAGCAGCGCCAGGGCAGCGGTGATGAGAAGCGCGATACGGGCGAGACGGTGCATGGATCCTCGATTCAAGGGGAAGGGCAGTTGCTCGCCCTTTACCCGTCTGTCCCCTTACGATTTCCTTAGCGCCCCTTAACTTATGCGATCGGTCCCTGGCCGTCGCAGACGGCCCCATGCGCTACGAGATACGCTTTTCCATGTCCATCCGATTCGTTCATTCATGAATGAGCAGATGGGTTAAATAAATAATTCCTGCGGAAACGTCAAAAAGCCCCCCGCTCATTCATGAATGAGCGGGGGGGCTGGGCCTAGCGACCCGAGCTGGGTTGCTTGGGGACGGGTTCGTTTCAACCCATTCGGCTGCCTCCGCGGCCCCTGCGGGCCGGAACGGAAGCGTCCCGCCGCCCGTCACCGCTCCGCACTTTTTCATGAACGCGGAGGGCCCCGTATCCACGGTGGGGGTGCGGCAGGAATCCTGGAGCGCTGGGGCGGGCACGGAGGTGCATGGCACCCCGCTATGACACGCGCTTCTCCATGATGTAGTCGTCCATGATGTATCCCTCGCCGATGTCGGTTTCGACGGCGTCGATGGTCGCGAATCCCTTGCCCTCGTACGCGCGGATGCCGAGCTCGTTGCCCTTGTTGACCGTGAGGTACATGGCATCGAGCCCGCGCGTTCGGCACAGGTCCTCGTAAAACGCGATGACCGCGCTCGCGAAGTGCTTGCCGCGCTCGGGGGCAAGCAGGTAGATCTTGCTTATGAAGAACCGGTTGGTTTCCGCCTCGACATGCCCTCCCGTGTAGCCGACGATACGGTTGTCGTCTGCCGCGCGAACGAACCAGTATTCGTAGGCGTGCTCGGCCATGTCGCGCGTGATGGCGGGCAGGCTCTGGAACTGCTCGATCATGTACTCGGTCTGGGCCTCGCCCAGATATGCCGGCCAGTATTCCCGCCAGATGGTGCCGGCGAGCTCGGCGAGCGCGCGCGTCTGCTCCGGCGTTTCCACGCGCTCGAACCGGGCGCGACCGTCCGGCGATGCCGTCGTGCTCTCCATAGCGCTCCTCTCGTGTTGATGATTCAAGTGTACGCCTCTCGGGAACCGCGGGCCAATTCGCCCCTCCCTCAACTTTGCTCGGATCGACGGTACGCATATGGCACGTCGGCCCATCCACGGTACGCTATAGGCACGTTTTCGGGCGAAAAACGTGCCTATAGCGTACCGTGGATGGAGCGGCGTGCCTATAGCGTACCGTGGGTGGGCCGTCTGTGTCGTCCCGCGGGGTTCGTGCGCCCTTGATCAATGCATCCCCGGTGCACAATGGGGTATCGTGGTCACAAGGCAGGACGAGGAATGGGGTACGTCATGGATCGCTGGGGTCTTGTGATCGCGGTGCACGGCACGTCGCGTACCGAGGTGCGCGGGCGCAGCGTCGATGCGATGGTGCGCGCGCTCGAGGATGCGTTTCGGGCCGAGAAGAGCGCCGGGGCCCCGTGTGTCGTGGCGTATACCAGCGCGAAGGCCCGCGCGCATCTCGAAGCGCGCGGCGAGCGGGTGCCCGATGTGGCCGAAGCGCTCGAACAGCTATGGGCGCGCGGCGTGCGCCGTGCGGTCGTTGCCGACGCGCATCTGGTCGACGGGCGCGCATACCAAAGCGTGCGGGAGGCGGTGGACGAAAAGGCGCCGCTGTTCGACGAGGTGCGCCTCTCACGCCCGTTGATGGAGACGGCGGCAGATGTCGAGGCGGTGGCCCGCGTTTTCGAGGAGCGCCTGCCTCGCAGAGATGGCGCGTCATATGTCCTGGTGGGGCATGGGGCGGAAGGGGCGGGTCAGCTCGCCTACCTTGCCCTCGGATATGCGCTGCGCGTGCGCGGGCGCGACGATATCGCCATCGGCTTGCTTCGGGGCGAGCCGTCCATGGAGGACATCGCCGCCCAGCTGGGTGCCGAGGACCCGCTGCCTCACGAGGTGCGCCTTGTGCCGCTTATGCTCACGGCGGCGGGACACGTCGAGCGCGATATCGAGGGCACCTGGCGAGCTCGCTTCGAGCAGGCGGGATATGCAGTGTCAGTGGCCCACGAGGGCATCGGCGCGTGGCCCGAGCTCTGCCGGCTGGCGGTCGCGCATATGCGGGAAGCGCCCGCGAGGGCGCGGCGAGTGAGTGCAGCCTCTCAGGCGGAGGCCGCCGCGCGCGGCCGCTTCCCCCTGTTCGTTTCCCTCGTCGATGCCGATTGCCTCGTCGTCGGCGCGGGCGAGGTGGGAAGACGCCGCGCGGAGGCGCTCGCACGCTTCGGCGCCCGGGTGACCGTCATCGACCCGCGCGCCGGGGAGAGCGTGAGCCCATGTGCGGGGATCCAGGTGCGCCGACGCCCGTACGAGGCGGGCGACGAGGACGGCCGCGCGCTGGTGGTCGCGGCGACCGACGACCGGTCGGTTAACCGTGCGATCGGCGAGCGCTGCCGCCGCCTCGGAATACCGGTTTCCGTGGCGGACGCACCCGATGAATGCACGTTCTTCTTTCCCGCGCTGTGCGAAAACGACGAGCTGGTGGTCGGCATCACGTCTCGGGGCGCGATGCCGGGCGATCATGCCGTCGTCGCGCGGACTGCGGCCCAGATCCGCGGAATCCTACCGCGACGAGCCGATGAATCCGCGAGTTGACCGCAAGGGAGAGGGTGGTGACGATGTTGACCGTTCTTGTTTCGATTGCCTCGCTGTGCTGGGTGAAGGGTGCGGCCCTGCTTGCCTGTGCGCCGTTTGGCTCCGGCTGCCTGCTGCTCGGCATGCTCGTCTTGTCGGGTGTCGATGTGCTCGCCGCGCTGGTCGCGGCGGCCCTTGCCCTGTCGCGCCGGGTGCGTCCCACATGGGGTAGTGCGGTGGCGGCGCTGCTCATGGCGGTCGCTCTGATTGCGCTGTGGAACGTGGACGCGCACGGCTCGGGCGCTGTCGTTGCCTGCGGCGCGGTGCTGGCGCTGACCATCGTGGCGCCGCTTCAGTTCTGCATCCTGCTGCTCGGCCGCGGCGGGCGCGCCCCCGGTCGTCGACGCGCCCCGCTCGCGGCGGCGGTTTTGTGCGGTAGCGCGGCTTCGGTGGCCCTGTTGACGATGGGCGCGGCAGATGCTCACAGGTTGCTCCCCGACCTGCTTGATGCGCTATGGCGTGAGATGGGCTTCGGGACACTCGTGATCGACCAGATGCCCGTTTCGGTCTCGCTGGCTGACGTCGTCCGTCTTTCGACCGGCACCGATACCACCGCTCCCGCGGCGGCGCCTGTCGGTCTTGCGCTGCTGGTGGCGATCCCGCTTGCGGTGTGCCTGCTTCGCGTGGGGCCTTGGCGCGCACGGCGGCTGGCCTGCCTCGGGCTCTTCACGGGATGCCAGGCGTCGATATGCATCTCGTCTGCCGCTTACGGAGTGACGCGCGGACGGCTCGATGCTCTCGGTGTCGGTTTGATGGCCGTCAACCTTATCGTGTTCGCCTGTTGCGCCATACGTCAGATGGTCGCGCGACAAGCTGGCGGAGCGACGAGGACAGGGGACACGGCTGCTTCGGACGCGTCGCGGGCGGGCGATACCTGCGAGGACGATCCGCACATCGCCGCGCAGGTGGAGTCTTGGAGGGAACGAGGCCTCAGCGAGCGCGAATGCGAGACGTTGAGGCACCGGATGGCAGGTGACACATCTGCTGAGACGGCGCGAGCTCTGGGGATCTCCGCTTCGACGGTGAGGACCTACCAAGAGCGGGCGCTGGCGAAACTTGGAATGGGCTCGATCGATGAGATAAGGAATCAGGCTTCGGATGGTCGAGGAGCCTTCGGTGGCCGTGCTTCCCGCGAAAGGACGAATGGGAGCGCGGACAGGGGGCGTTGCGCGACAGCACGGCGTTCGTCCGTTCTGCTTTTGGTGATCCCAGCAGCAGTGATTGCGCTGTGGCCGCTTCTCGTATTCTTATCATCCGGCACGCAGGTTGATGTCGTGCCGTTTGATCTGATCGCCATGTTCTCGTTGGTTATCCTTGTTATGGTACTCGCCGTGCTGCACGCGTTCATTCTTCTGTCTGAAGGGGAGGGCGCTGGTCCGAGCGAGAAAAATGCAACCTGGCTGCGAATTGTAATCGCTGGATACGTTGCCCTGGTTTTCGTGGCATTCCTTTGTGCATCGGGAAACGCATGGGGTATTGTGATGGATACGGTGACATGCGCGCTGTCGGTTGCCTGTGCAGCAACGCTTGCCTCTATGATTTGGCAAGAAGACCGAATGGCCATGCGGAGGTTGTTTGTCGCGATGCGTCGCATGGGGGCTGTGGGGCGTGTGGCCTATCTGTTGGTGGGGGCGTGCGGCTTCAGGTCACTGTGGCGGCTCATTGTCACATGGGACATGAGCCGGACTGATCCGTTTGCGCTCGGCACCATGTTGTCTATGCTTTCGTGCATATTGTTCGTTGGCGTTCTGGTTGTGATGGCGAGGCATACGGCGCGCGGGGAGTCGTTAGAAGAGGCGCTTTGCGTGCTCATCGGAGGGCTTGCAGGTCTCATGACATCGGTTGCGCTTGTGGGTACGCAGAGCTGGGGAAGCGGCATCGCGCTGCTCCTACAGGCGGCTCCCCAGGCATCGGCGCATGGGGTCGCGGCGGGCGTGATCGACGCGCTGGCTGCGGGAGCGATGGCGGCGTCGGCCGCAGTCATCATGCGTGTGCGTGGTCGCGCCGCGCGTCTTGATGAGCTACCGATGCGTGACGCGCAGCTCAAGGGCCGCATGAAAGGTGTGCTCATGGGGTGTGGATTTACCCCGTTGTACGCGGATGTCGCTGTGGGCATTGCGAGCGGCTTGTCTCGAAGAGAAATCTGCCAGGAGCTCAACTGTGCGCCTGGCACGGTAAATGATGCGCGCCATCAGGCGTTTCGATACTTCGATGTCCATACCTCCCGCGATCTTAAGGTGGCGCTTGTGGATGCGGCTTTCCGCCTGCGTGAGCAGAGCATATGATGAGTCATTTCCATGCGGCTATAGATGACCATGACTGTCTCATCCTATGAGGGCCAATGAAGCCAGGCGAATAGTGCCAGCGTGGTCATGCTGGCGTAGGGCAGAAAGCTGCTCATTGGGCGATTCATGCAGGGGTGCAAGAAGGAGGTGCGCCCATGATAGGCACACCTCCTCTTCGGTTAATGCCAGGCCCTGAGATGACGTAGCGTATTGAGAGCGCACTTACCAGGTGTCATAGATGCAACGATACTTGGTCTCGAATCCAACCACAAATGGGTTGTTTGGACTTATTCCAAGAGATGTGTAAATTATCTGGGTCCCAGTGAGTGCATAAGAGTTTTGAAAATAAATTAGCTTATATGTCTCATTATACCTATCGATGTTTTCTGAAGGGTCGTTTGCTGTCGAAAATGACATATAGGTGTCGACGACCTGGGCATTCATGGCTCAGGGGGAAATAGTCTCTTCTTGGGCTGCGGGCGCGTTGAGCTCTGCTGCGCACGCGGCGGCAATGGGGGATATGGTGGCGGAGCATACGGCAGTCAAAGCGATAATGGTCGCTAGGGTGCTGCGAAGCCTGCTTGCATTCTTCTTCATGTTTGATCTCCCATCATGTTGCATGTTGATAGATGCGTCGATAAATATCGTTCAGGTTTATGTCGCTCCCGCTGGTCTCACCTCCTATCTCGATGACGTGCTGCTCTGCGATGAAAAGCGTCCGGTCGCAGAGGGTCTCCAGATCCCACAGCATGTGGGATGAGATAACCACGATTGCACCGCGTGTGGCGTGCTCACGTAGGGCGGTGGACACGAGCTCGACGTGAAGCGGGTCCAGCGCATTCATGGGCTCGTCGAGCAGCAGGATCGACGCATTGCTTGTGCAGGCCATACAGAGTAAGAGCAACTGCCGATTCCCCTGGGACAGCTTGTGTACGGGCGTATTCAGGTATTCGGCCAGGTCGAAACGCTCTGCTTCTTCACGCGCGTTTTTGCTAGTTTCCCAAAGGGCGATGGTGAGCTCGAGATGGAACCGGACGGTTTGGGCTGGGAATAGTAGCTCGCTATCGCTGAGGAGAAAGACCGTCGTGCGCATGGTGGATCGGTCACAAAGCGGAAAGCCGCCGAGCTGGAGGCTGCCGCGGACGGTTGCATGCCCTGTGCCGTTGAGGGCTTGGAGCAGAGTTGTCTTACCGGCGCCGTTAGGAGCGATGAGCCCTATGATCTCGCCAGGTTGTATCTGCACATGTGCTTTATTGAGAATCGGATTGCGACGATATGCGACTGTATCGAACACGATGTCAAAAACCCTGGTAGGCGCCGTGATGTTCGTGCCGGATATGGCACGATCGCCGATTCCTGAGCACCAGCCCCATCGTCGTTGCGAAGGCATCATCGACACGGTGTTGGCGAAACCGAGCGCCGCAGCTCCCCACATGAGTGGCACTATGATTGCATGGGCACCGCCAGCTCCCGTCACGAGAGCGATGTCCGAGGTGTTGAGATACGAGGCGCCGCCAAGTACGCTCGCTGAGTTCAGGTAGGTGGGAAGCAGAGACGTGAGCAGAGGGGCCCAAGGGACATCGTGCGCGTAATACAATTCAAACAACGGCGCGGCGATCAATAGCGTCATGATGATTGCAGCGGCGACAGATCCGCCTTTGCACATGAGGACGGCTGCGGCTATGGAGCACAGCGCGATGTAGATTGCAGTTTGTAGAGCGAGAAATGCAGCTATCTGCACGCCGACTGTGGTGGACACGAGTGTGTTGTCGCGTATGAGAACGACGGGATAGCTGGGATCGCCCATTCCGTTTCGCATCGATGCGATAACAAACGGTATGATCAGGCATATGAGGAGGCATGCGAGGGATACGAGCGCACCGGCAAGACCAGTTGCGCAGGCAGAGCCTCGTATTCCCATGCGACCTTGAGAGACGAGGCGTCTGTCCAAGCGCCGTCCCGCGATTGCCATCACGGCGACTGGGACGAGGTACCAGAAGATATAAGGCGTAGACCCGATGGAGAACGCCAACAGGTAGATGGCGGGCATGTCTGCTGCAGTGTCGTAAACTTCAGGTGCGCCAAGCAGCGCGATGCGCTCAAGCAGCAGAGCATTGGCGGCGAAGGACAACTCGTTTTCCGCACCCTGGACGTAACCGTGCTCGTGCTCCTTCTCCACGGTGCGCGCGCGACGGGCGAGAGCGGAAAAGTACCCCGCTGCGTCCTCGATGGGGAGCGCTAAAGCTTCCTGTAGGTAGGAGACCTCCTGTTGCTTCAGTTCCACCAGTTTGGCTGGAGCGGTGCGGTAAGCACCGGAAGAGAGTTGTTCGCTCAGAAACGTTTGTTGTGTTTCAACGGCGTCGCGTCCGGCGATATAGGCTCCCCCCGTAGGAAGTGCGAGCGCCACGGGGAGCAGCAATGCCATGATGGTGAGCACTATGGGAACCAGCAGCAGCTTGTTGCGTGCCGTCACGCGTATTTGGGCCTGTACAACTCGCAGCCATGCCATCATCGTCGCCCCTCTCCGCAGATTCGAAATGTAAATGGGCCTCGATATTCGATGTAGACGCTATGGCAAGCGAGCAAATATGTCTGTAGACACCAGCTATGTGCTTGGTTGAGAGGGCGCGTCTACAAGGGGGCACACCGTTCTTGAGCGCATTGCGCTCATTTCCGATTTTGCTTGAGAACACGTAGACGGGCACCGTGTTCCCAAGGTGGCTAGTTCACCTTGCGCGCAAAGTTCAGGTACTGCACGGCGCGCAGGTCGTCCACGAGGCTGCGGTACGGTCCCTCCGCGTCGAGGGTGTAGCAGACGCCGTCGGCACCGCGGTAGCCGTTGGCGCTCAGCGAGACGATCTGCGAGCGACTGGCGAGCAGTGCTTTCTGATAGTCGGTCAGGGGTGCGCCGATGGCGTGCAGCGCCTGCGCCGCCAGCGCGCTGGCACCGATCTCGCTCTGCGCGCTGACCTGATCGTTGCCGGCGACATCGTAGTTCGCCCAGATGAAATACGTCGACTGGAACAGGCGCCATTGATGCGTCAGCTCGTCTTCGCCGGGATAGAGCGCGTCGTTCAGCGACGTGGTCATGTTGGGCTGGTGGTCGCCGAAGAACACGAGCACGACGGGCCGGCCGAGCTGGCGCAGCTGGTCCACGAAGTAGGCGAGGTCGCGGTCGGAGGCGTTGATGCAGGTGAGGTACGTGTTGAGCTGCGTGAGCAGCTCCCCGTCCGTCACGCCGGCCGGCGCATACGACGTGAGCTCTTCGGCGGGGACGGTGCCCGCGTCGTAGCCGCTGTGGTTCTGCATCGTGATATCGAGGATGAACTGCGGCCCGTCGTCTTCGGTGAGCAGCTCGAGGATCTTGTCGTAGGTCGCGCGGTCGGTCACGCCGGCATGATACTGCGGCTCGCCCTCGAAATCCTCCATGGAGTAGAACTCCTCGAAGCCCATCTGCTTGTAGGACAGCGCGCGGTTCCAGTTGGTGGGCGCCTGCGGGTGCATGGCGCGTGCACGGTAGCCGAGCTCCTCGAGCTGCCGGGGCAGGCACTCGATGTCGGACAGGTTGTACAGCTGGTAGGGATACTTCCCGTTGCCGATGAACGCGATGGAGTCGCCCGTCAAAAACTCGAACTCGCTGTTCGCCGTGCCGCCGCCGTTGACCGAGGTCATGAGCGTGCCGCGCTGCAGGGTGTCGCCCAGCGAGTTGTAGAACGCGGGCCCCGTGTAGCCGGCGTCGAGCAGCCCCTGGTACAGGGACAGGTCCGAGAAGCTCTCGTTCATGACGGCGATGATGGTGGGCTGGACCTGCGCGAACTGCTGCTCGGCAGCGATGCGCTCGGGCGTGGCGCCGAGGGTCGCGTCGTAGGCGGCGACAAGGTCCGCCTGGATATCCGCCGCGGTCTCGTCGTCGTAGCCCTCGGGCTCGGGAATGGGAAGGTCCTGGGCGACGGCGATAAACGAGGGAAGGAACCCGTAGGTCTGGTAGGTCGCGATGGGCCACCAGCGGTCATACTCGAACCCCATGGCCTCCTCGAGCTTTACGGTGGAAAACGTACCCGCCAGGATGCCGAAGACGGCGACGCCGGCGCACAGGTTGCCGACGACGCCGGCTGCGCCGCGCGCCACGGTGCGAGGGCGACCGGGCCAGATGAACGAGAGCAGCGCGACCGCCGCGCCCGCGCCCACGAGCGATTCGGCCACGGCTGTGTTGATCTCGTAGGTGTAGTTGCCGCTCACGGCGGCCGCGGTTCCGAGGGCGAGCAGGTCGCTCGGCAGGATCGCCGCCGACTTGAACTGGAGGATGAAGTACTGCGCCACGCCGAAGCCCGCGCATGCGACGACGGGGATGACCGCGAGTACGCCCGAGCGCTGGCCGATAAAGTACAGTGCGACCATCAGGCAAAACACGACGAGCACCGAGAGCGCGAAGAAGGCGACGGGGACCTGGCCGGCGCGCTCGTTCCACGCGAACTCGAGCGACCAGGCGGAGATGATGGCGGCGATGGCGAGCAGCACGAGGTCGCGCAGAAGGCGGATGCCGTGCGCGCCGCCCCCGATGCGCTCGAGCCACGGGGCAACAAACGTTCGCGCGAGCGTTGCGGCCCCGAAAAGCTCCATGGCGATCGAGTAGGCGATAAGGGTCTTGGCGCCGAACAGGCAGAGCCCGTGTGCGCAGAGGGCGCCCATGACGGCGAGCAGGGCCGCGAACGGCAGCGGCCACAGGATCATGCCGGGCGTGATGCGCTCGCGCGCCGCGCGCGTGCGCACGACCATGACGACGGTGAACGCGATGAGTGCCGCCGCGGCGGTATATGGAATCGGCGCGTATGCCGGTGACAGGATCTCGTCGGTCATGGTGCTCTTTACCGTCAGCTTACAGATTATGTAAGAATCCCACGTCGGTCGCGCCCCGTCAAATCAACGTGACGTCGCGGGCGTCTGTAGACAGGCGGTAAACATGTTTCAAGCTGCCTGTCTACAGACGCGTGTATGGTGTAGACAGATGATTGAGACGTTCGATTCGGTGGCCCGAACGCTTTCAGGGAGGCACGCGATGCGATCAAACGCCCGCTACATCATATGGTTCGCCCTGCTGATGGGTATGCCGCCGTTCTTTATGCGGACTTCAGCAAATATGTTGTACGACGTCGCTGACATCCCGAGCTTTTCCACGTATTACTGGATCGTGGCGCTTGCAGGTGTGTTCGCCTGGCTGCTGCCCGAGCATGGCGGGCGGGAGTCTGATGCGCGATCTGTTCGGACGCGCATCGCCCGGTGCGCTGATCGCATCGGGCTGGGAGTCGCAGCACTCCTCTATGCCCTGTCGTTTGTGGGCTCTGTCGTGTGGCCGCATCTTCCGCTCGAGGTGAAGCTGTTCTTGCTTGCATTGCCGTTGTGGACGCTTTGCTTTACGGTGCTGCCCCTGTGCTCCGTCATGATGCTGGCGCTGAGCTTCAGACGGCGCATCCGGCGCGAGCCCGAGAACGACGGGGGAGGGCATGCCCGGATTCCGCTCCTCGGCGCTTGCGTGCTCATAGGGATTTTCAGAATGGTGCTGGCTGCTCCGTTTGCTCTTGTCAGCGCATACTCCGTTGGCATCGCCACTGCGAGCGTTGACGTTGCGGCGATGGGATCGCTGTTGGTGCCTGCCCTCGCGCTGTGTGCTCTGGGGGCGGCTGCTGCGAGATGGGGAGGCGCGCAAGGGCTTGCCGCGCTGTTTGCGGGGCTCATGTATGGCGAGGTGCTCGGTCATGTCCTGTTGCGGCTATTCCCAAATGCTGTCTTTGTGGCGCTCGACCACATACCCTTGTGTGCGCTGGCGTGTGCCGCGGTTTTCGTATCGGGTCTCGCCCTTATCCATCTGCTCGCTCGACGCGAAGCGTCCGATCCCCTCGTCGAGCGCGCAGATGACGTCGAACAAGGCTATGAGATCCAAGACGCCTGGCGGCTTTCCGAGCGGGAGCGCGAAGCCGTCATGCATGCGCTCGAGGGCACAAGCTCGCGTGCCGCCTCCGAGTCGATGGGCATCAGCGCCTCCACGGTGCGCAACCTGCAGAGCCGCGCGTGGGCCAAGATGGGCGTGTCATCTGCGTCAGAGGCCCGCGAGCTTGCGCGTCGCGAGGCGGCGCCTGCGGTTGTTGTCGATGGTGACGATGCGCTGCGTGCTCGCTGGGGATCCGCGATGACGGTGCTCGCTCTTTGTGTCCTCGTCGGCATGTTCCCCTGGCATGCGCGCGAGGCGGTGTGGTTCACGCCCCTCAATGTGTGCGCGACGCTGTCGATCGTTGCGCTCGGGCCGCTTCTCGCCTCAAGACTAATCGGCCCGTGGGGCGGCACGATTCGATCGATGCACGTCCGGGCGGTCGTGCTCGCCGCGTGCGTCGCGGCCGAGTGCGCGGCTCAGGCGCTGTGCGTCGATGCGCTGCCGATCGTGATGCTCGCTTCGACCCTTGCAATGGCCGATGCGCTCATCGTGCTGGACGCGGCGCGGGAGGATACTGCGCTTCCCGCGGTGACGGCATGCTGCCTTGCCGTTATCGCAACCGTGTTGGGGCTGTCTCTGTTCGTGTTCTGGAAGGGCTCGGTATGGTCGTTCATCGCCCCCGTCGAGCAGTTTTACCTGCTCGCGGGGTTTCTGGCCGTTTGCTCGGTCGGCGTGCTTGCCTATCTGGGCCGAACGGCTCAGGGTGCTGCGCTCGCTTTGTGCCTGATCGGTTCGGTTGCGGTTGCCCGGCTGTTCGAGAACTATGCCCCCATGTTGGTCGTTCTTGCGGGAACCGTGGCGGGGATGGTCGTCGAGTTGCGTCGCTCGGGGAATGCGGGCCGTATCTCCTGGGCTCTGCTCGGTGGGCTGAGCGTCGGCGGCATGATTGGCGTTGGTCCCATCAGCTGGCTGTACGACGAGGTGAACATCATGGCCGTGACCGATCGGGTTATCGCGGAGCGGCAAGCGCAGCTGGCATTCAGCTTTGTGCTCGGTATCGTGGTGGCGCTTGCTGTCCTTGCGCTCGCGGTGCTGTGGGCAGAGGTCGTCGCGTCGGCGCGCCGGGACGCGGTCGGAAATGAGTTCTCGCGTCTGCCCGCCGATCGGGCGGCGAACGCCCTGCGGGCACGGGGGCTGTCGGATTTGCAGGTCGACGTCCTCATGGGATCGCTTGAGGGCAAGACGCTCAAGCAGATCGCCGCATCGGTGAATTACTCTGCGAGTACGGTGTACGCGGTGAGGCGCGACGCGTATCGCGCACTGGATGTCCGCGGGATAAGCGGGGTCCTCTCCATCATCCAGCAGGTCACCGGCCTGTAGACAGTCGCTAGCCCGGCTCGAAGCCCCGTGTCTACAGACATCCTTCCGCTTCTTCTGCATGGTTGGTCTCAAGGCGACAGACGTCGCCACGACCTCTCATGGAAGGAGCGGAGTATGGGTGGTTCGCGGATCCTGCATTGGAGGGGCCCATGAGAAGACGCTATCGCGGTGTTGTGCTCCTTGCGGTGACGTGTGCGGTTGGAGCGTCGGCGCAGATGCTGCACGCATTCGGCCCGACGGGGGTGTCGCAGGTGTATGCGGAGGCGTTTCAGGCTGAGCAGGAGCGCGTTGCCGCATTTGAGGCGGAGCATAATAAGGACTACCAGGTTGGCGACGTGTTTGATCTAGAGGGCATCGATACGACGCTGCCGGGTAATGAGGAATATTTCGGCACCTATCTCCGGTCACTGGGTTGGTTCGGGACCCTTACGTTGAAGGTGTCGAACCTCAGATGGTTCTCTTCTCCCGAAGACGCCGGGCTTGGCGACTGGGCCGGCTACCTTCCCACAAATGAAGCGCGCTATCTGCTCATGGACTTGGAAATCACAAATGTTGATGCCTTTTCAGATAATGACGAATTGAGAGATGAGGGCATGATTGCGCTTTGCGCTGATGTGTCGTCGCTCAGCTTTCGAGTTGATGCCGATGAAGAGGGCAACTATGCGCTGGATCTCGTGTACGGAACGCTGATCTACAACAGCGGTGAAGCGGAGCAGGACGTTTATAACAACCACTCGGTCATAGCCATTCCGCAAGGGCAAACGCAAACGGTCACGCTGGGCTGGGCGATCGAATCGCGTGCCGAAGACGGATCGTACCCCGTTGACGAGCCGCTTGTCCTGTATTTTGGCGATGCCGGCTCTGATGGGCACTGCACGGTGCACCTTGGCGTGCCGGAGGTGGGGTGATGACCGTGAATTCCATCGCTTACGCTCCCAAGCGCCATCGCGCTTCGCATGCCTTGCGGCTCTTCTCAAGCGAGCTGGAGCGCATGATCGTATCTCCTTGGTTTGCGGTGCCGGTTGTCGTCTGCTTGGTCCTGGTTGCCCTCAGCGCCATCCTGAATCATCTCTCGTATAGCGAGTGGTACGGGTATGCGGTCCAAAACCCCTCCAAGGGGTACGGCATGGAAAGCCGTTTGATGGTCAACTACTGGGTGGGTACCGACCTCAAGCCGTCTTCGGTCGCTCTCTACTTCCTGCTCCCGCTGCTCTGCCTTTTGCCGGGAGCGGGGTCGCTGGTAGAGGAGCGCTCATCGGGCTATCAGCAGCACGCCTTGTCGCGCCTGACCGACCGGTGCTACTACGGCGCGAAGGCTTTTGCCTGCTTTATCGCGGCGGGTCTCGTGGCGCTGGTTCCCTTGGCTGCGAGTGCGCTTGCGGCGGCGCTCGTCGCCCCCTATGGGGCACCCGATCCCATCTCGTACGTATTCCTTGCGGTGCCCATCAGTTGGCTCACGCCGTTTCGCGACCTCTACTTTACCCAGCCCTTGCTCTTTTTGGCCGTGTGGACGCTTGCCGCATTTCTGTTCAGCGGGATCTGGGCGACCGCTCTGCTCGGGGTGTCGCTGTTTGTGCGCAATGCGACCAAGCTGTTCCTCTGGGGCTTTGCCGCCCAGTTGTTCGTTAATTACGCAACGGTTGCGCTCAGCCGCCTGCTGGCACAGGACGCCTCGCGCTCGCTCGACTTGTTCACCCTTCTGGTCCCCACGGGCTACGAAGGGGTGATCACCAGTTTGGAGGGCATGGCGGCCTCGCTTGTTGTCTACGGCGGGCTGACCCTGCTGCTGCCCGCGCTGTTTTTCAAGAGGAGGTGCTACCTATGAGGACGCTCAGGCTGTATGCCCGGGACCTGCGGGTCGGCTTGCCCTCGGTGCGACCGTATCTTGTTGCGGCGCTGGTGCTGGGCGTCGTCCACGGAATCGCCGCTGCGGGGAACTGCGCGTACTCCGGCAACGACCTCTCCTCCTTTACGTTTGCCGACTACGTTGCTTTGACGTTTCAGTTCGCCAACCCTGTGGACCTGTGGCTGCTCATACAGGGCAGACCGCTCACCATCACGTTTCCGTGGTTCTTCTCATTTGCGGTGCTGTTCGCCGCCACGTTGGAGTATCCGCGCGCCGATCTTCTGGGTGCAGGATACCGTGGGGTCGTGGCTTCGGGCAGCCGCTGGGCGTGGTGGATCGCGAAGTGCGCCTGGGTGTGCACGGTGGCCGCTGCGTTCTGGGTGCTGCTCTTTGCGGGGCTCATCCTGACGGCCTGGGCGTTCGGGGCGCAGGCGTCTGAATTCATGTCGGAATTCGCCATGATCATGGTTCCCGCTTCGTCGTCTACCAGATATCCGGGCATGTCCATGGTGCCGCTGATGCTGCTGACCGTCCCGATCTGCGCCAGCATGATGCTCGTGCAGCTGGCGGTGTCCGTGCGCGTTGAGCGCATGCCGGGCTATCTGCTGTGCATGGGCGTGTTTTTTGCATCGGGCATGGTGGAGCATCCGCTGCTGCTGGGCAACTACCTGATCTCGGGGCGCTCTGCCGGCGCCTATGTGGAGGGTTTGCCCATGAACGACGGGCTCGCTTTGTCGCTGGCCGTGGCGTGGATCGCCGTGGCGGTGGGCGGCCTGTTGGTTTCCCGTATGACGATCTATGGAGGTTCGCGCGATGAGTGAGCTGATTGTGCGTGAAGCGGAAAAGACGGTACGCGGCATCAAGGTGCTCGATGGGGTCAGCCTGTCGTGCTCCTCGGGGCAGATCGTGGGGCTGTGCGGGGCCAACGGCTCGGGCAAGACCATGCTGCTGCGTGCGATCACGGGGCTGATGTACCTCGATCGGGGGTTTGTGGAATATGACGGCAAGCGCTTGGGCCGAGACATCGATTTTGTCCCCCATGGGGGCGTGCTGATAGAGAACCCTGCGTTTTTGGGCAGGTACACGGCGGTGGACAATCTGCGGTTCATCGCCGCCATGTCGGATGGCGTCGACATGGAGCATATCCGCCGCTGCGTTGCGGCGGTTGGGCTCGACCCCGATGATCGCCGCCGCTACCGGCAGTTCTCGCTGGGCATGCGGCAGCGGCTGGGCATCGCGGCCGCCATCATGGGGAGACCTCGGCTCGTGGTGCTGGACGAGCCGACCAACGCGTTGGACGAGTCGGGCTTCGACCTCATGGGGCGCATCGCGGCCGATATCCGCCGGCGCGGCGCCATGGCGATTGTGGCGAGCCATGACCCGGACGTGCTGCGCTGCATGGCCGACGAGATCATCCGCATGAAAGACGGTCGGGTCATCGAGTGCGAGACGGTGCGGAGAGCTGGTGCAGTGGGCCCGGCGGGCGCGGATGCCACATCCGTGCCGCGCCCTTCTGCCCGACGCTACGCGCGGGAGGTGCCTGCTCTATGAGGCGCGCGAAGCTACTTATTCTTGTGTGCGCGGCGCTGGTGATCGTCGCTGCGTGCGCATGGCGCATCCACGACGTGAACGCACGGGCGATCCGGTACCCCACGGAGCGCTACGGGATAGGGGACAACGTGGCTCTTGAAGGCGGGTTCTTTGCCGATGCCACGGAGAATACCGACGGCTATTCGCTGCGCATCGACGGTGCGCAGGCCATGTCGTACAACGACTACGTGCGGACCTATGGCGTCGAGGGAGCGCAGACGGTCGAGGGGCTCGATGAGGCGTCGATCATCTGCCTGACCGTGACCATAACCAACGACTCCGACAAGACCCCCGACCAGGGAGGGTTCAACATCTCCCTCATGAGCCTCGTCAAACCGGATGGGAGCGGGCTCATGCGCGTTGACACGAAGCTGTGGAGCCAAGCGGAGCCGGCTTTAGCGGAATCTCCCTATGCGGCCTCTACGGGCGTGGTGCCCCATACGAGCTACACGACGCATATTCCGCTTTCAGCCGGTCTGCTGACGCGCGACACGCTTGCCGACCAGGCATCGGGCGGCGTGGATGCGGAATACCGTCAGCCGGTGGAGGCGGGCTCCTACGACCTCTACCTGTCCGTCATGCCCACGCGCAAGCTGGTGACCTTTGACGTATAGCGCCTGAGGGACGGGTCATTTGGGGACGGGTTCGTTCCAACCCATCGGCGGCCTACACGGCCGCCGATGGGTTGGAACGAACCCGTCCCCAAATGACCCATCGATGACCCGAACATGACGTGGGCAATCCGTGGCGGCGTAAAGCACGAACACATGTCCGCATTCAAAAGGGGTAGACTCAAAGGCTGCATATTCCATGGCACGCCGAAAGGGTTCCCATGTCTGATTCATCCATCGTTATCCGCGGCGCACGCGAGCACAATCTGCGCGACATCGACGTCGAGATCCCGCGCGACGAGCTCGTGGTCATCACGGGTCTGTCCGGCTCGGGCAAGTCGAGCTTGGCCTTTGACACCATCTACGCGGAGGGCCAGCGGCGCTACGTCGAGAGCCTGTCCAGCTATGCCCGCCAGTTCCTGGGCCAGATGGACAAGCCCGATCTGGATTCCATCGACGGCCTGTCGCCGGCGGTGTCCATCGATCAGAAGACCACGTCTAAAAACCCGCGTTCCACGGTGGGCACGGTCACCGAGATCTACGACTACCTGCGCCTGCTGTTCGCGCGCGTGGGCACACCGCATTGTCCCGAGTGCGGGCGTGTGATCGAGCGCCAGACCACCGACCAGGTGGCCGACAAGATCCTCGAGGCGGGGCAGGACCGGCGCGCCCTCGTGCTCGCGCCGGTGGTCTCCGACCGCAAGGGCGAGTTCGCCAAGCTGCTCGACGACCTGCGCCGCGAGGGCTTCTCGCGCGTGCGCATCGACGGCGAGGTCCGCAGCCTCGATGACCCCATCGAGCTCGACAAGAAGTTCCGCCACACCATCGAGGTCGTGGTGGACCGTATCGTTATCCGCGAGGGGAGCGTGGGCCGCATCGCCGAGGCCGTCGAGCAGGCCACCAAGCTCGCGCACGGCAACGTGGCGGTCTACCTGCTGCCCGACCGCGGCGCGCCCGAGGGCACGCCGGGCGACCTGCTCACCTACTCGCTCGCGCTCGCTTGCCCCGAGCACGGTCACTCCATCGACGACCTCCAGCCGCGCGACTTCTCGTTCAACGCGCCATACGGTGCCTGCCCGGAGTGCGACGGCCTGGGGTTCAAGAAGGTCGTGGATGCCGAGGCGCTTATCGAGGACCCGAACCTCTCCATCGAGGAGGGCGTGTTCGGCAGCTTCTTCGGCAAGTCGAACTACTATCCGCAGATCTTCCGCGCGCTGGCCAAGCACCTGAAGGTCGACCCCGCCACGCCGTGGCGCGACCTGCCCGCCCGCGTGAAGAAGATCTTCCTCGACGGTTTGGGCGACAAGAAGATGCGCGTGGACTACCATACCCAGGACGGCCGCGACACGCACTGGTTCACCAAGTACTCCGGTGTGCGCAACATCCTGTACGAGCGCTACATCGAGACCACGAACGAGAACACCAAGGCGCGCCTGGAGCGTTACATCCGCGAGGAGCCGTGCCGCGCCTGCCACGGAGCGCGCCTGCGCCCCGAGATGCTGGCCGTCACGGTGGGAGACAAGTCCATCCACGACGTGTGCTGCATGAGCTGCCGCGAGTCGCTCGAGTTCTTCGAGGCGCTCGAGCTCAACGAGCGCCAGCAGTTCATCGGCGGGCGCATCGTCAAGGAGATCATGGAGCGCCTGCGCTTCCTGGTGGACGTGGGCCTGGACTACCTCACCCTCGACCGCGCGTCGGCCACGCTGTCGGGCGGCGAGGCCCAGCGCATCCGCCTGGCCACGCAGATCGGCGCGGGTCTCATGGGCGTGCTCTACATCCTGGACGAGCCCTCGATCGGCCTTCACCAGCGCGACAACGAGCGGCTCATCGCCACGCTTGAGCGCCTGCGCGACCTGGGCAACACGGTCATCGTGGTCGAGCACGACGAGGACACCATCCGCGCGGCGGACTTCGTGGTGGACATGGGGCCGGGCGCGGGCGAGAGCGGCGGCGAGGTCGTGTGCGCGGGCACGCCGGCCGACATCATGGCCTGCCCGGCGTCGCTGACCGGCCAGTACCTGTCTCTTATACACCTCTAGATGTGTATAAGAGCCAGGCTCGAAGCCCCGTGTCTACAGACATCCTTCCGCTTCTTCTGCATGGTTGGTCTCAAGGCGACAGACGTCGCCACGACCTCTCATGGAAGGAGCGGAGTATGGGTGGTTCGCGGATCCTGCATTGGAGGGGGCCAGGAGAAGACGCTATCGCGGTGTTGGATCACTTCCAGAACGTTGGGAGGCGCGGCGTTTAGAGGCGGGGGGGACGAGGGCTAGTCCTGTGTCTTATACACATGTGGATGTGGATAAGAGACAGCCTGGGGGGCGGCGGGCTCGGGGGGCGCGGGGGGCGCGCGAACGACCTCAAGAACGTGACGGCGAAGATCGAGTTCGGCACGTTCACCGTGGTGACGGGCGTGTCGGGTTCGGGCAAGTCGAGCCTTGTGACCGACACGATCGCGCCGGCGCTCACCAACGCCATCCACCATTCGGCGCGTCCCGTGGGGCCGTACCGCGCGATCGAGGGCATCGAGGAGATCGACAAGGTCATCGACATCGACCAGTCGCCGATCGGGCGCACCCCGCGCTCGAACCCGGCGACCTATATCGGCCTGTGGGACGACTTGCGCGCGCTGTTCGCGAGCGTGCCGGAGTCCAAGGCGCGCGGCTACAGCCCCGGGCGCTTCAGCTTCAACGTGCCGGGCGGCCGCTGCGAGGCGTGCAAGGGCGACGGCCAGATAAAGATCGAGATGCACTTCCTGCCCGACATCTACGTGCCGTGCGAGGTCTGCGGCGGCAAGCGCTACAACCGCGAGACGCTCGAGGTGCTCTATCGCGGCAAGTCCATCTCGGACGTGCTCGACATGTCGGTGACCGAGGCGCTCGCGTTCTTTGGGAACATCCCGCAGATCAAGCGCAAGCTGCAGACGCTGTTCGACGTGGGCCTGGGCTACGTGCGCCTGGGCCAGCCCGCCACCACGCTGTCCGGCGGCGAGGCGCAGCGCGTGAAGCTCGCCAAGGAGCTGCACCGCAAGCAGACGGGGCGCACCTTCTACATCCTGGACGAGCCCACCACGGGCCTGCACTTCGAGGACGTGCGCCAGCTCATCGACGTGCTGCAGCGCCTGGTCGACGCGGGCAACACGGTGCTCGTGATCGAGCACAACCTAGATGTCATCAAGGTCGCCGACCGCATCATCGACCTGGGCCCCGAGGGCGGTAACGGCGGCGGCAAGATCGTCGTGTCCGGCACGCCTGAGAAGGTCGCGGCCTGCAAGGAGAGCTACACCGGCAGGTTTCTGGAGCCCATCTTGGAGCGCGACCGCGCCCGCCAGGCGGGTCATGAGGCGCCCGAGCTCGATAAGCGCTGAGAGATAGCCACCGCGCCGCGCCTTCGCGGGGCGCGGCGGCGTCTCCGGTCGGGGATCGCGGAAGAAAGGTGATCGATGAAGGCGGCGAAGCTGCAGAAAACCAATGCGATGCGCGAGCTCGATCGGGCGGGCGTCGCGTATGAGGCGCGCACCTACGAGGACGACGGGGAAGAGGCCTCGGGCCTGGGTATCACCATCGCGAAGATGCTGGGCGAGGACCCTGACCAGTCGTTCAAGACGCTCGTGACCGAGACGCCGGAGGGCGGGCACGTGGTCTGCTGCATTCCGGTTGCCGAGGAGCTCGACCTCAAGGCGGCGGCGCGCGCGGCGGGGGCCAAATCCCTGTCCATGATGCACGTGCGGGACCTGGTCGGCGTGACCGGGTACGTGCGCGGCGGCTGCTCGCCCATCGGGATGAAAAAGCGCTTCCCGACGCTGCTCGACGAGACGTGCGTGCTGTTTGACACCATCAACATCTCGGGCGGGCGTCGGGGCCTGAGCCTCACGTTGGCAACCGACGACCTCATACGGGTGACCGATGCCGTCGTCGCGCCCATCTGCCGCTAGGAAGCGCTGATTAATAGGCCGATGCCCGCACGGTTCGGGCGCCTCCCGCCTGTCCCGCGGAGCCGCCCTGTCGACTGTACGCTATGGGAACGCCGCCCCATCGACTGTACGCCATGGGAACGTTTTTCGCCCGAAAACGTTCCCATGGCGTACAGTCGGCAGGGCGGTGTTCCATATGCGTACAGTCGATCGCCCGGCCGACCCGGCCCGCGGTGCTCGAGGCCTTTTTCGGCGTTTCCCTAGAAACGCTGATCAATTCATTCCGCGCTTCGGCCCCGTAGCGGGCGCCTGGCTGCATATGGGGGGACGTACCTGTTTCATGCATGAATGCACGAAACAGGTACGTCCCCCCATATGCATAGTTGTGTAGGTCGCTTGTGGGGCCTTGCCCGCGAGGGCGCCGTTGCTATAATCGTTATCCGCCCGCCGGCGTAGCTTAACGCTAGAGCATCGGTATAGTAAACCGAAGGTGCAGTGTTCAACTCCTGCCGCCGGCTCCAGAGCACGTTCAGGGCCCTCATCGCGAGGGCCCTTTTTTGTGCAAATCGGGGGACGTACCTTCTCCGTGCATGTTTGCACGGAGAAGGTACGTCCCCCGATTTGCACCGGATGGGATGCGCCGCGGACGCACTGAATCGCCCTTAATTCGCACCCTCTCAAGCTTGACTTGAACTTTAAAGATATGTGGATTTGCTGTACCGGTGGCATGAAGGCTCTTTGCGTTCGGGGGAAGCACGTTAGCCGGGACGTGACAACATTGCTATAGTAGAGCCTGCATCTAGTCGATCGAGAGGATCTTTGCGCATGAAGCTCAAACGCACCCAAACCACGCTCGCGCTTCTGCTGTCCGGTGCTCTGACGTTCAGCACGGTTCCGGTGGCTCTGTATGCTGAGCCCACCGCGACGCTTCAAGACCAGGTTGACGAGGCCTACTCCACGCTCATGACCTATACTCAGGAACTTGAGTACGCCAACAACCAGCTGTTCCAGGTGCAGGAGGATCTCGCCTCCATCCAGGAGCAGATCAAGCAGACCGAAAGCGATATTGCCACCAAGCAGGCCGAGCTCGAGGAGGGGCAGGCTGCGCTCTCCGACCGCGTCTCGGTCCTGTACAAGCAGGGCGGCTTCAACCTGATGTCCGTGGTGCTGGGCGTGTCCGATTTCGAGGAGCTCTTTTCGCGTGTCTACTACGCGAACAAGGTTGCCGAGCAGGACGCCGCGCTCGTGAATTCGGTCAAGACGACCAAGGCCGAACTCGAGGAGAAGCAGAGCGCCCTTGCGGCCCAGGAGGCCGAGCAGAAGCAGCTCGTGTCCGACCAGGAGGCCAAGACCTCCGAGGTCCAGACGAAGCTCTCCGCCCAGCAGAGCTATTACAACGGTCTCGACAGCGAGCTGCAAACCCAGCTTGCGGCCGAGGCGGCGGCTCGCGCTGCCGAGGCGGCGGCCGAGGCCGAGCGCGCCCAGGAGCAGGAGAACAACAGCGACGGCGGTTCCACCACTGATACCACGACGGGCGGCGATACCAACACGGACGCGAACACGCCCGATGCGTCGACCCCGTCCGGGGGCACCTCGAGCCCCTCGACTCCGAACACGCCGTCTGGCGGCGGTTCGGACAACACCGTGACGACGCCCGACCCCGAGCCCGAGCCTGAGCCTGAGCCCGAGCCCCCGACCGATACGGGCAATACCGATTCCGGCAACGCGCCCTCCGGTGTCGTCGACGTCGCGCTCGCCCAGGTCGGCAAGCCCTACGTGTGGGCCGCCTCCGGTCCGGATTCGTTCGATTGCTCCGGCCTGACCTCCTACGCCTATCGCCAGATGGGCATCTCCATCCCGCATTCTTCCCAGTCGCAGTACAACTTGGTCTCCTCCAAGGGCCATCTCGTGTACAGCGTCAGCGCGCTGAGCCCCGGTGACCTCGTGTTCTGGGGTTACGGCGGAAGCGGCAGCTCCATCTACCACGTGGGCATGTACATCGGCGGCGGCCAGTACGTCCATGCGTCCATGCCGGGCGTCGGCGTCGTGGTCGGCACGCTGTCCACGGGCGGCAACTTCGCCGGCGGCGGTTCTCCGGTGTAAGGGTTCCTGCCTCCACACACATCTGTCCGAAGCGGCGGGACCCCGGGTTTCCCGGGGTCCCGTTTTATTGACGAATAGGGGATGCGATGGACGACGAGTTCCAGACGAACGCGGACGAGCCGAAACCGCGCGGCGCGCACTTTGCGCCCCGATCCCAAGATGCCGACGAGACGGTGCGCGGCGCCCATGCGGTCGCGCCGAGCCACATGGCCGCGCCGAGCCACATGACGGCGGCCTCGTCCTCACCCGATGAGACCACGCAGTTCATCTTGGCTGCCCAGAGCCAGGAGGCGCGCCACACGCGGCGATACGCGCCGCGCCCCGACGAGACCATCGCCTACCTGACCGCCGCCGAGAGCGCCCGGCTGGGCATGGAGTCCGGTTTCGAGGGCGCCGACGTGCCGTCCGCTCCGTTCGCATCCGATGAGGTAGTCGATGCCGATGGCGTCATCGCCTGCCCTGATGCCGCGGACCAGGCCACGGGCGACCTCCCCGCGCTGGACGACTTCGCTCCCGCCGACCCCGACGAGGAGGAGACCGAGGAGGAGGTCGAGCAGTTGGCCTCCCGCAAGGCCAACGGCGTGAGCCTGCTCGTCATCATCAGCCGCATCACGGGCTTCGGGCGCACCATGGCGCAGGCCAACGCGCTGTCGGGTGCGCTCATGGCGGTCGCGAGCTGCTACACGGTCGCCTCGACCATGCCGAACTTCCTCTACGAGCTCGTCATGGGCGGCATGCTCATCACATCCTTTTTGCCGGTGTACCTGTCGGTTCGCAAGCGGCTCGGCCGGGACGGCGCGGCCGCCTACGCGTCCAACCTGCTTTCGCTCGTGCTGCTGCTCATGGGCGCCATGTCCATCCTGTGCTTCATCTTCGCGGGGCCGGTCATCTGGACCCAATCGGCAGGCGCGAGCGAGGACTTCAACTTCGATCTGGCGGTCTGGTTCTTCCGGTTCTTCGCGTTCGAGATCATCCTGTACGGCCTGTCGTCGATCATCTCGGGCGTGCTGAACGCGGAGCGCGACTACTTCTGGAGCAACGCGGCGCCGATTCTGAACAACGTCATCACGATCGCGTCGTTCCTGCTGTACGCATACGTGGTCAACAACGGCATCCTCGACTGGGAGCGGGCGCTCATCATCCTCGCCATCGGCAACCCGCTCGCCGTCGCCACGCAGGTCTTCGTCCAGCTGCCCGCCCTCGCGCGGCATGGCGTGCACCTGCGCCTGCGCATCGACCTGCACGATCCGGCCATCAAGGAGACGCTCGCCATCGGCCTGCCGACGCTCGTAGTGACCTTCGCGTCGTTCCCCACGAGCGCCGTCCAGTCGTCGTGCGCCCTGCAGTGCACGGCCAACGGCGCCGCGATCTCGTACTACTCGCGCGTCTGGTACGTGCTGCCGTATTCCATCCTGGCGATCCCGCTGTCGGTGACGATGTTCACCGAGCTGTCCAACTACCACGTCGCGGGCCGTCTGGACGCTTACCGCCGCGCGGTGGCCTCGGGCATGCGCAAGCTCATGTTCACGCTCATCCCGTGCGCGATGCTTCTGATCGTGTTCGCGCCCTGCCTCATCGCGGCCATCGGCGGCTTCGACGCGGAGGACGCCGCCATGACGTCGATGTACCTGCGCGTGCAGTCGATCGCCCTGCCGTTCTACGCGCTGTCGACCTATCTGCAGAAGGTCTGCTCGTCGCTCATGCGCATGAAGTTCTACGCGATCGCCACCTGCGTTGCCGCCGTGGTCCAGGTGTCGTTCTGCATCGTGCTCACGCCGCTGTACGGCCTGTACGTCGTGCCGTTCTCCTCGACGTTCTTCTTCATCGCGGTCGATGCGGTCACCATCTTGCATATCCGCAAGGAGATCGGTGCCTTCGGTATGATGGAGGTCGTGGCCTCGAGCGTCCGCTCGCTCGCGTTCGGCCTGCTCGGGTCTGCCGTCGGCGCCGCGATCCTGTGGGCGCTCACGAACTTCATGGGCCCGGTCGGGGGCTCGATGGTCCGTGGGTTCGTGTACACTGCGGCTGCCGGCATCCCGGCGCTGCTCGTGACCTATGGCAGCGCGTACGTGCTGCACAAGTCGGAGGCACCGTTCTTCGACGCGCTGTTCGATAAGGCCGCAGGCCTGCTGCGCCGCGCCTAGGCGCCACGCGGGGCTGCTTATTCGCAAGGGAAGGTATCTGCCATGGAGTATCGTCTGATCAACGACGAGGAGACCTGGGACGCGATTCTGCGGGCCCACAACGGTCACCCCATGCAGTCGTGGGGATGGGGCTCGCTCAAGGAGCAGACGGGCTCGTGGACGGCGCACCGCGTGGTGTGCGAGGACGACGGCAAGTTCGTCTGCGCGGCCCAGGTGCTCGAGCGCAAGCTGCCGTGGCCGTTTCGCTCCATCTGCTATGCTGCCCGCGGCCCGGTGACGGAGCGCGACGAGGACGTGCCGCGCGCCGCCGACCTCATCGCCGAGTGGTGCCGCGCGCACGTGCACGCCGTCTCGCTCAAGATCGACCCGGGCGTGTCGGGCATCAAGCTGGGCGACGGGTGGAAAGAGGGGAACAAGATCTTGATCCCGAACACGGCGACGCTCGACCTGACGCCCGACGAAGACGCCATCATGGCCAGCATCCACTCCAAGAAGGCCCGCCAGTACATCCGCAAGGCGGGGCGCAGCGGCGTGGAGGTCCGCCTCGCCACGCGGGAGGATCTGCCGGGCATCATGGAGCTCTACCACAACACCGCCGAGCAGGACGACTTCTTCATCCACGAGGACGAGTACTACTACAAGGCGTTCGATGCGATGGCCGACGTCAACCAGCTGTTCGTGGCCGAGGTCGAGGGTCGTCTGCTCGCCTTTTTGTGGAACATCACCATGCCCGCGGCGGCCTTCGAGCTGTGGGGAGGCGTGAACGACGAGGGCAAGCGCCTGCGCGCCAACTACCTGCTGAAATGGCACGCGATGTGCGAGGCCAAGAAGGCGGGCGCCAAGCTCTACGACTTGAACGGCCTGTTCAACGACGGCATCAGCAAGTTCAAGATGCTGTTCGTGAACGAGCCGACGATGTGGATCGGCACGTTCGACAAGCCGCTGAGCCCGCTGTTCGCCGTGTGGGAGCGCGCGCTCACGCTGTATCGCCACTTCTTTAAGTAAGGGGCTCGAACGAACCCGGCCCCGTCAACGAACCCCGGGGGATGGTTCCCGCAAAAACCGTCGCGACGGTTTTTGCGGGAACACCGGGGGATATCTTGCATAACGGCCAAAACGATACGGCTGTTTACCTCGTTGGTTTGTGTTTTGCTCGAATTGATATGTATATTTCGTCCGAGCTTCCCGCAAAAACCGTCGCGACGTCAAGGACAGAGCTCGTTGGGGACGGGCCCTGTCCAACCCGTCCCCGCGGGAGGCCCTAGAACGACGTGTCGGTCGGCTCGGGGTAGTAGCGCTTGAACTTGCGTACCTGGTTGAGCTCGGTGAGCGTCACGTCGATCATGCGGCGCAGCCCGGCGTCGGCGCGGTAGCGCTGCGGGTCGTACACGCGGCCGGCGCGGATGAGCGCGTCGAGGCGCGCGAGCAGCTTGGGGTCGCGCACATAGCGACGCACGAGCCTCGTCGGCACGAGCGTGTAGAGGATTTCGTTGTCGATGCGGACCGGCTCGACGCGCCTTCCGTGCACGAGGTCCTCGACGCAGAAGCGCATGGGGTTGGCGCCGGCGGCGCAGTTGTAGTACGAGTTGCGGCCGATGCGCGGGTTCACCTCGAAGAACAGCGAGCGTCCCGTACGCGGGTCGCGCTTGACGTCGAAGTTGGCGAAGCCGCGGTAGCCGATATCCGACAGCATCTTGGCGCAGCGCTCCCAGATGCCCGGCATGGGCGCGGTAATCATCGCCACGGGGTTGCCCAGCATGGCCGGCGCGTGGTCTTCCAGCAGGACGTTGGCTCCGCCGAACAGCGTCGGGGTGCCCGTGCTGTCGATATACAGCGTGATCGAGTCCATATAGGTGTCGTCGCCGCCGATCAGCTCCTGGACCAGGAAGCTTCCGGCAAAGCCCGCGGCGCGCAGGTCGCGCCAGAGCTCGTCGAGCTGCTCCTGGCGCTCGACGAAGTAGACCTTCTTGAACCCCTGGTTGATGAAGTGCGCGTACTCGGGGGAGAGCGCCGGCTTGGCGACCACGGGGAAGGGCAGCTCGCTCGGCGCGATTGGATCGGTGCCGGCGAGGCGGACGAGCTCGGTTTCGGGCACGTCGAGACCGTTTGCCCGGCACAGCTCGTTGAAGCGGTCCTTGTTCGAGACCTGCTCGATGACCTCGGGGCGCGGCGTGGGCGTCACCACGTAGGGGAGCTCGTCGCGGATCGCCGAGATGGCGGGGATGCAGGGCTCGGAGTTCGTGACGACGACGAGCGTCTTGCCCGGGTTGCGCGCGTGGATGCGCTCGAGCGCGGCGCGCACGTCGTCGGCACCGATGGTTTCGACTCGCTCGTGCTCGAAGATGCGGGAATGCAGAATGATGCCGATGGGATCTTGGATCACGGCGACGGCGCGCGTTCCGTAGGCTTCGTGGAATTCGCGGCCGATGGCGTATGCGCCGATGTCTCCGCCCAGGATGACGGGCACGATGTCGGCGTCGTGTTCGGTATGCGCCATGCATCAACCTTTCAGAGGCTATAGTACGATAGCCATCATAGCGTTTAGCACCCGTCTTCGACAGGAGGTCACGAGAATGGCACTCGCCCCGGGCCTTGATCCCGACATCGCCGAGCAGGTCGCCCATGTGCCGACCGATCCCGGCTGCTACCTGTGGAAAAACGCTGCGGGTGAGGTCATCTACGTGGGCAAGGCCAAGAACCTGCGCGCCCGCATGAAGCAGTACGTGATGCTCACCGACGACCGCGAGAAGATCCCGCTCATGATGCAGCTCGTGGCGGGCTTCGACTACATCGTGGTCGACAACGAGCACGAGGCGCTGGTGCTCGAACGCAACCTGATCGGCCAGTACCACCCGTACTTCAACGTCGACTACAAGGACGACAAGAGCTATCCCTACATCGCGGTGACGCAGGGCGACCTGTTTCCCGCCATCAAGTACACGCGCGAGAAGCACAGGCCCGGCACGCGCTACTTCGGCCCCTACACCGACGCCCGCGCCGCGCGCGAGACGATCGACACGCTGCGCAAGATCTGCCCCATCTGCTCGGGCACATGCGCGGAATGGAAGCGCGTGAACCGCTTGCTCGCCAAGCATTCCGACGACGCGGACATCATCGGGCTCATCTGCGCGCAGAAGGGGCGCCCGTGCTTCGATTACCACGTGGGCCGCGGCCCCGGCGTGTGCGCCGGCATGATCGCTCCTGAGGAGTACGCGAAAAGCGTGCGGCGCGTGGAGCGCTTCCTATCGGGCCAGCGCCGCGAGCTGGTGGGCGAGCTGAAGGAGGACATGGCCGAGGCCGCCGCGAACCTCGATTTCGAGCGGGCGGGGCGCATCAAGCGCAGACTCGAGGTCATCGACGGGCTCGACGACCGTCAGCAGGTCGTGTTCCCCACGAGCGTGGACATCGACCTCATTGGGTTCTACCGCGAGGAGACGATCGCCGGGGCGTGCGTGTTCGTGGTGCGCGAGGGCCGCACGGTGCGCAGCTGCGAGTTCATCCTGGACAAGGGCCTCGACGTGGCGGAGGAGGAGCTCGTCTCGGGCTTCGTCAAGCGCTATTACGACGAGACGGCGGACATTCCCTCCGAGGTGGACGTAGCGGTCGACCTGGAGGACGCGGAGGTCATCGGCGAGTGGCTCACCGCCAAGCGGGGGCGCAAGTGCGCGCTGCACCGGCCGCAGCGCGGCGAGAAGCGGCATCTGCTCGAGATGTGCGAGCGCAACGCCCGCCACGCGCTCATGCGCTACATGATGCGCACCGGCTACGCCGACGACCGCACGAACCAGGCGTTGCTGCAGCTCGAGAGCGCGCTGGCGCTCGACGAGCCGCCCATGCGGATCGAATGCTTCGACATCTCGACCATCCACGGCCGCTTCACCGTGGCCTCGATGGTCGTGTTCACGAACGGCCGCCCCGACAAGAGCCAGTACCGTCGGTTCAAGATCCGCACCGAGCTCACCGAGGCGAACGACTTCGTGTCCATGTCCGAGGTGCTCGGGCGCCGCTACGCGCCGGAGCGCATGGCCGACGAGCGCTTCGGGTCCCGTCCCGACCTGCTCGTGGTCGACGGCGGCAAGCCGCAGCTGACGGCGGCCATGAACCAGCTCGAGCAGCTGGGGCTCGATATCCCGGTGTGCGGCCTCGCCAAGGCGGACGAGGAGGTGTTCGTCCCCTGGGACGATACGCCGGTCGTGCTGCCGTCGGGCTCGGCGTCGCTGTACCTGATCAAGCAGGTGCGCGACGAGTCGCACCGCTTCGCCATCACGTTCCACCGCGAGTTGCGCGACAAGGCGATGACCGTGAGCGTGCTCGACGAGGTGGAGGGCGTGGGGCCCACGCGCAAGAAGGCGATCATGCGGCATTTCGGCTCCATGAAGAAGCTGCGCGCGGCAAGCGTGGACGACATCGCCGCCGTGAAGGGCGTCCCGCGCGCCGTGGCGCAGGCGGTCTACGACACGCTGCGCGCCTGAGCTTTTGGTCTTTTAGGGACAGGTGATTTTTATTCACGCCGGTGCCCTCGCACCGGCGTGAATAAAAATCACCTGTCCCTAAAAGACCACGTCGTGCAAGTGGTTCTTACTGGCATGCAGGTTGGTACCGCGCCGGGGCCGTCGCGCATGCGCGGGCCCGGCGCGCCCTCGCTTAAGGTAAGGAGTCCGCGATGGAACAGATGACCACCGCCGCCGTCGACATCGGCGGCACCAAGATTGCGTGCGGCCTGGTGTCCATAGGGGAGGCCGGCGGCGCGACCCCGGTCGTCTCGGCCGTCGAGAAGATACCGACCGAGGCGGCGCAGGACGGCGAGCACGTGCTCGCACGCGTGATCTCTGCCGTGCAGGCGGCGCTCGAGCGCGCCGAGGAGCCCGTTGCCGGCGTGGGCATCTCGTCGGCCGGCGTGGTGGACCCGCGCACGGGCGACATCACCTTCGCCAACGAGCTCATGCCCGGCTGGGGCGGCACTAAGCTCGCCGCTGCCGTGAGCGAGGCCTGCGGCCTGCCGTGCCGCGTGCTCAACGACGTGCACGCGCACGCCCTGGGCGAGGCGCGCTGGGGCGGCGGGCGCAAGGCGTCCAGCTGCCTGGTCGTCGCCGCGGGCACGGGCATCGGCGGCGCCATCGCGCATCCCACGAGCCTGACCTCCTGGTTCAAGGCCGAGGTCGAGAAGTAGCCGCTTCGATCGAAGACGACGTCGCTCCGCGGGGCCGGCGCACCTGCCGGCCCCGCGGAACTTTTTGGGACGGGGCCATCTGCTTCCCGGCAGCCGGGGGCAAATGACCCCGTCCCAAAAAGTTCCACCCGGGTATACTGAAAAGAGTGCGTTTGCCCGAGGAGGTCTTCTATGCCCGCTGCCAACGACAACCCCATCACCAAGGCCGAACTTGCCGACCGCGTGCCCGACGTCGTGGTCATCACGGGCATGTCCGGATCGGGGCGCACCCAGGCCATGCACGTGTTCGAGGACATGGGCTACTTCTGCATCGACAACCTGCCGCCGCGCCTCATCCTGCAGCTCGCCGAGCTCGTGGGCATCAACGCGGGCATCGGGCGCCATCTCGCCGTCACGTGCGACCTGCGCAGCCAGGGCCTGTTCGATGAGCTGCAAGATGCCATCCAGATGCTGCGCGATCACGAGATGAGCTGCAAGATCGTCTTTCTGGAGGCCTCGGACGAGGTGCTCATGCGGCGCTATAACGAGAACCGCCGCCGCCACCCGCTCGCGATGCCCGGCGAGACCACTGCCGACGCCATCCAGCGCGAGCGCGTGCAGCTGGCGAGCATCCGCGAGTGCTCGGACATGACCATCGACACCACGCGCCTGCGCACGAGCGAGCTGCGCGCCAAGCTGCTGGTCGCCTTCTCGGAGCTGACCGACCAGCAGCTCATGGACGTGCGCGTGTTCTCCTTCGGCTTCAAGCACGGCATGCCCGTCGAGGCCGACATCATGATCGACGTGCGCTTCCTGCCGAATCCCTTCTATGACCCCGAGATGCGCAAGCTGACGGGGCTCGACGAGAAGGTGTCGACGTTCGTGCTGGAGAACCCCAAGACCAAGGAGTTCCTCGACGCCTGGTTCAAGCTGCTCGATGCCGTGATGCCCGGCTACGTCGCCGAGGGCAAGCCGCAGCTGTCGATCGCCATCGGGTGCACGGGTGGACAGCACAGAAGCGTCGCCATCGCCGAGGCGACGGCGCACTACCTTGAGCGCCAGTCCTATCACGTGAGCATCTCGCACCGCGACCTCCCGCGCGCGAACCGGACCGCCACGGGCGAGGCGCACTGACGCCCGCACGTCTGAAGGTTCGTGCCGACCCGATACCTGAGAAGGGGTGGATAGATGTCGTTTACCGCCGAGGTGCGCGACGAGCTCGCGCGCTGCGCGCCGACCTGCGAGTACTGCAACATCGCGACGCTCGCGGCGCTCGCCCGCGTCTGCGGCACCCTGAGCGTGCGCGGCGGCGGCCACTACCGCCTGCAGGTGGCGACCGAGACGGGAGCCGTGGCGCGCACCATGATCGGGCTCACCCATCAGATCCTCAAGCTCAAAACCGAGTTCACCGTGCGCAAGAGCGTCTTGCACCGGGTCCGCAACTACCTGATCGCCCTGCCCGACCAGCCCGACCTCGAGAAGGCGCTCGTGCTGCTGGGTATCCTCGACCGCTCCGGAACGCTCGTGCGCGGCATCCCGCACCATGTGGTCGCGCGCGACTGCTGCCGGCTCGCCTACATCCGCGGCAGCCTCATCGCGGGCGGCTTCGTGGCCGACCCGCGCGGCGACTTCCACCTGGAGATCTCGGTGCAGGGCGAGCAGTTCGCCCATGCGCTCGCCGACCTCATCGGGCAGGTGGGCGTGCGCGCCCGCGTGAACCGGCGCCGCTCCTCGTTCGCCGTCTACATCAAGAGCGCCGACGACATCTTGCGCCTTTTGCGCGAGGTGGGGGCGCAGCGCTCGGTCGCCGAGATCGAGGAGGCGCGCGTCGTCAAGTCGGTGAAAAACGCCGTCAACCGCCGGGTGAACGCCGAGCTTGCCAACCAGGGCAGGAGCGCGGGCGCAGCCCAGCGCCAGATGGAGCTCATCGAGCAGGTGAACGCGCTCGGGCTCAGGCAGTCGCTTCCCTCGGCCCTGTCGGCCTTCTGCGACCTGCGCGAATCGCATCCCGACCTGTCGCTTCGCGATCTGGGAGAGATTGCCGACCCCCCGCTTTCGAAGTCGGCGCTCTACCATCGCGTGCTGCGTCTGGAAAAGCTCGTCGAAGCCGCTGGTCCCGATATGAATGAATCGCTTCAATAGCCGTTTTCCTGCGGTTTTGAAGCAATTCAAAGCTCTGAAAATTCTCAATTCGACCCCTATTGTCGTGAAACTCATCACGAAAAAACGGTATATTCTAAGAGGTTTGTTTGTAGGCCTCAGCGGCAGGCAAGGGAACCTGCGGGGGCCTCGCGAAAGGAGACAAGCATGGCAGTAAAGGTTGCGATTAACGGCTTTGGCCGCATCGGTCGTCTCGCGTTCCGTCAGATGTTCGGTCACGAGGGCTCCGAGATCGTTGCTATCAACGACCTCACGTCCCCCGACATGCTCGCGTACCTGCTGAAGTATGACTCCACGCAGGGCAACTACGCTCGCGATCACGAGATCACCTCCGACGAGAACTCCATCACCGTCGACGGCAAGCAGATCACCATCTACAAGGAGGCCGACGCCAAGAACCTCCCGTGGGGCGAGCTGGGCGTCGACGTCGTGCTCGAGTGCACCGGCTTCTACACCTCCAAGGCCAAGGCCCAGGCCCACATCGATGCTGGCGCCAAGAAGGTCGTCATCTCCGCTCCCGCCGGCAACGACCTGCCCACCATCGTCTACAACGTCAACCATGAGACGCTGACGGCCGAGGACAACATCATCTCCGCCGCCTCCTGCACCACCAACTGCCTCGCCCCGATGGCCAAGGGCCTGAACGACTTCGCCCCGATCGTGGCCGGCATCATGACCACCATCCATGCCTGGACCGGCGACCAGATGCCGCTCGACGGCCCGCAGCGCAAGGGCAACAAGCGCCGCAGCCGCGCCTGCGCCATCAACATCGTCCCCAACAGCACCGGCGCCGCCAAGGCCATCGGCCTGGTCCTGCCCGAGCTCAACGGCAAGCTCATCGGTGCCGCCCAGCGCGTCCCGACCCCGACCGGCTCGCTGACCAACCTCTACGCCGTCGTCGACAAGCAGGTCACCGCTGACGAGGTCAACGCTGCCATGAAGGCCTACGCCGCCACCATCTCCGAGACCTTCGGCTACAACGAGGACGACATCGTCTCCACCGACATCATCGGCGAGACCCACGGCTCCATCTTCGACGCCACCCAGACCATGTGCAACGATCTGGGCAACGGCCAGACCCTGGTGCAGGTCGTTTCTTGGTACGACAACGAGAACTCCTACACCTCTCAGATGGTCCGCACCATCAAGTACTTCGAGAAGTTCGTCGGCTAAGCATATCCCGACCAGAGCTTCTTAGCGTCTTGAATTGAGAGGGCGCGGCCTTAAGGCGTATGCCCCAAGGTCGCGCCCTCTTTTCATATGCACTCCGCTTTCGCGGATGCATCAAGTTGAAAGGTAGATGCACATGGCTTTCACCAAGAAGACCGTTCGCGACATCGATGTCGACGGCAAGCGCGTCCTGATGCGCGTTGACTTCAACGTGCCCCTGAAGGACGGCGTCGTGACCGACGACACCCGCGTCCGCGCCGCCATCCCCACCATCTCCTACCTCAAGGAGCACAACGCCAAGATCATCCTCATGAGCCACCTCGGCCGCCCCAAGGGCGACGGCCCCGAGCCCGAGCTCTCCCTGAAGCCGGCTGCCGACAAGCTCGCCGAGCTCACCGGCTTCGACGTCAAGTTCGTCGACGACACCTACGGCGAGAAGGCCGCCGCCGCGGTCGACGCCCTCGAGCCGGGCGACATCCTTGTTCTCGAGAACGTCCGCTTCGACAAGCGCGAGAAGAAGAACGACCCCGAGATCGGCAAGATCCTCGCGTCCTACGGCGACGTGTTCGTGCTCGACGCCTTCGGCACCGCGCACCGCGCCCAGGGCTCCGTGGTGGGCCCGGCCGCGTACCTGCCCGCGGTCGCCGGCTTCCTGCTTGAGAAGGAGGTCGACACCCTGACCGGCATCTTCGCCGAGCCCGAGCGCCCGTTCGTCGCCATCGTCGGCGGCTCCAAGGTGTCCTCCAAGATCGGCGTCCTCGACCACCTCATCGACTCCGCCGACACCCTGATCATCGGCGGCGGCATGGCCTACACCTTCTTCCTGGCCAAGGGCTACGCTGTCGGCACCTCCCTGAAGGAGGAGGACTGGATCGAGCGCGCCGGCGAGATGCTCAAGAAGGCCGAGGACAAGGGCGTCAAGATCCTGCTGCCCATCGACAACATCGTCGCCGACCACTTCGGCGAGGACGCGGTCGGCGAGGTCGTCGACTCCGACAAGATCCCCGCGGACCGCATGGGCATGGACATCGGCCCCAAGACCGAGGCGCTGTACGCCGAGGCCATCGCCGGCGCCAAGACCGTGTTCTGGAACGGCCCCATGGGCGTCTTCGAGATGGACCAGTTCGCGCATGGCACCGAGGCCGTCGCGCGTGCCGTGGCCGACTCCGACTGCACCTCGATCATCGGCGGCGGCGACTCCGTGGCCGCTATCAACAAGTTCGGCCTGGCCGACAAGATGAGCTGGATCTCCACCGGCGGTGGCGCCTCCATGGAGCTCGTCGAGGGCAAGGCCCTTCCCGGAGTGGAGGCTCTGAACGATGCCGAGTAACCGCACCCGCCTCATCGCAGGCAACTGGAAGATGAACAACGACGTGGCCGGCGCCGCCAAGCTCGCCGACGAGCTGGCTTGCGCCCTGCCCGAGGTCCCCGAGGGCGTCGAGGTCGTCGTCTGCCCGCCGGCCGTCGACCTGACCACGGTAAACGACCGCATCCAGGCCGCCCCGATCGCGCTCGGCGGCCAGAACGTGTACTGGGAGGCCTCCGGCGCCTACACCGGCGAGACCTCGTGCGACATGCTCAAGAGTGCCGGTGCCACCTACTGCATCATCGGCCACTCCGAGCGCCGCGACTACTTCCACGAGACCGACGAGGACGTCAACCGCAAGGCGAAGGCCCTGATGGCCGCCGGCATCACGCCCATCTCGTGCTGCGGCGAGTCGCTTGAGGTCCGCGAGGCCGGCAAGCACGTCGAGTTCGTCGTCGACCAGATCAAGAAGGACACCGAGGGCCTCGAGATCACCGATCCCTCCAAGTACGTGATCGCCTACGAGCCCATCTGGGCCATCGGCACGGGCAAGACCGCCACGGCCGACGACGCCCAGGAGGTCTGCGGCGCCATCCGCGCCACGCTCGTCGACGTCTTCGGCGCCGAGACCGCCGCGGGCATCCGCGTGCTGTACGGCGGCTCCGCCAAGCCCGGCAACATCGCCGGCTTCCTCGAGAAGGAGGACGTCGACGGCGCGCTGGTGGGCGGTGCCTCGCTCAAGGCTGCTGACTTCGCCGCCATGGTTGAGAAGGCGGGGGAGTAGACCGTGCCCAAGCATCTTCCTGCTCTGCTCGTGATCATGGACGGCTGCGGTCTGGCGCCTAAGGGCTCCGACAACGCCGTCGCTGCCGCGAACACGCCGTTTCTCGACAGCCTGTACGAGCAGTACCCGCACACCACGCTCGGCGCTTCGGGCGAGGACGTCGGCCTGCCTGACGGCCAGATGGGCAACTCCGAGGTCGGCCATCTGAACATCGGCGCCGGACGTATCGTCTTCCAGGAGCTCAGCCGCATCAACAACTCCATCAAGGACGGCTCCATCCAGGAGAACGAGACGCTGGCCCACGCCATGGACGACGTCGCCAAGAACGGCGGCACGCTGCACCTGCTGGGCCTCGTGTCCCCGGGCGGCGTCCACTCCATGCAGCGCCACGGCGAGAACCTGTCGGCCATCGCCGCCATCCACGGCGTCAAGCGCATCCGCTTCCATTGCTTCATGGACGGTCGCGACGTCGACCCGCACTCCGGTGCAGGCTACATCGAGACGCTGAAGCAGAACCTCGAGGCGCTGTCCGCCTACGCCGAGGTCGACGCCCGCATCGCCACGGTCTCCGGCCGCTACTGGGCCATGGACCGCGACAACCGCTGGGAGCGCGTCGAGCGCGCCTACGACGTCATCACGCTGCCGTCCGACACCGAGACCGATCCGGTCGAGGGCGTCCGCGCCTACTACGAGAAGGACGAGCGCGGCGATGAGTTCATCGAGCCGTTCGCCTGCCATAACGAGGGCGTGCGCGACGGCGACGCCATGGTGTTCTTCAACTTCCGTCCCGATCGCGCCCGCGAGATGACGCGCGCCTTCACCGAGACCGACTTCGACGGTTTCGAGCGCAAGGTCGCGCCGAAGCTCTCGCACTTCGTGACCATGACGGAGTACGACGACACCTTCAAGAACGTCGAGGTGGCGTTCCCCAAGACGTTCCCCGAGAACGTCCTTGCCGACGTCATCGCCCAGGCCGGCCTGAAGCAGCTGCATACCGCCGAGACCGAGAAGTACGCGCACGTCACGTTCTTCCTGAACGGCGGCGTCGAGGAGCCCAAGGAGGGGGAGGAGCGCGTGCTCGTGCCCTCGCCGAAGGTGGCCACCTACGACCTGCAGCCCGAGATGAGCGAGCCCGAGGTAACCGAGAAGCTCGTCGAGGCGATCAACGAGGACCGCGCAGACTTCTATATCGTCAACTACGCCAACTGCGACATGGTCGGCCACACCGGCGTGTTCGACGCCGCCGTCAAGGCGGTCGAGGCTGTTGACGACGGTCTGTCCAAGGTCATCCCGGCCATTCTCGCCAAGGGCGGCTTCGCGCTCATCACCGCCGACCACGGCAACGCCGACCACATGTTCGATGTTGACGCCGAGGGCAAGAAGCACCCGTTCACGGCGCACACCACCAACCGCGTGCCGTTCATCGTGGTCGATCCGGCCGCCAAGCTCACCGGCATCGAGGACGGTCGCCTGTCCGACATCGCCCCGACGATGCTCACGCTCGCAGGCCTGGAGCCCTCGGCCGAAATGACCGGCCGCATCCTCGCCACCGAGTAGACGGTCGGTTGGGGACGGGTTCGTTCCAACCCATCGATCCGCAAGGGGGTCGTCAGCGTCTGCTGGCGACCCCCTTCTCGTATGGATGGGTCGGGTGGGGGTCGGGCTCTTCAGCCCCTTAACCCGTGGCGATTGCGTGCGGCGGGTTCAGGTGTGGTACCATACGGACTGTTCGAACGTACGTAGAAGGAGATTACGACTCATGGGTCCGTTCCAGATCATCCTGTTCATCGTGTGGGCACTGTCCACGCTCGCGCTCATCGCGCTCGTCCTCATGCACTCCGGCAAGGGCACCGGCGTCTCCGACATGATCGCCAGCTCGCTGTACAACTCCAGCGCCGCGACCGGCATCATGGAGCAGAATCTCGACAAGCTGACGGTGATCGTTGCCGTCGTGTTCGCGATCTGCATCGTGTTGGCGATGTTCTTCTTCCCGCAGGGCATCGTGGGCATCTAAGCGAACGCCTTCAATCCAGTTTCTTGCAAGCCGTCCGGGGGAGACCTCGGGCGGCTTTTTAGTGTGGCGCCCCGCATGACGGGGTTCGGCCTCTCTAGGTTACAGAAATGTTACAAACCTCTAAAAGTATGCAGATGTGACCTGCGAATGCTCCGGTTTGTTAAAGAAAATCTCGGATTGAACCAAATTGAGCACTTTATTATGCAAAAGTTGCGGTACATTAGGGACCATCGCGTCAGGGGTGCAATCACAGCCTGAGCACCCCGCTTATGATCGCGTCGTAGGGGAGGGGCCGCACAGGTCCCGCTTCTGAACTGTTTTAAGGAGGATGGCATGGCTGAAATCTTCAACAAGCCCATGGGTCGTCGCGCCTTCGTGGGCAGCGCTCTCGCTACCAGCGCACTCGCTGCGCTCGCCGGTTGCTCCAACGGCGGCAACACCGCAAGCTCCGGCTCCGGCACCGCTACCGACAGCAGCGCCTCGGGCGACAACGTCATGAGCTTCTACCTGTCCGAGCCCGCCTACATCGACCCGTACAACGCCCAGGAGAACCAGGGCACCGCGGTCGTGCGCGCCGTGTTCGACGGCCTGGTCACTTGGGACTGGGACACCAACGAGCCCAAGGCCATGTGCGCCACCGACCTGCCCGAGGTCTCCGAGGACGGCCTGACCTACACCTTCCATCTGCGCGAGGGCATGACCTTCCACAACGGCGACCCCGTTGACGCCGCTTCCTTCAAGCGCGGCTGGGAGCGCCTGGCCGACGGCACCATGTCTGCCCCGTCCGAGATCGGCTACCACCTGGCCCCTGTCGCCGGCTACGCCGAGATGGCTGCCGGCGAGGCCACCGAGATCACCGGCCTCACCTGCCCCGACGAGCTGACCTTCCAGGTCCAGCTGACCGACCCCATGGGCGACTTCGTGGCCGTCTGCTGCCACCCGGGTCTCGTGCCCGTTCCGCAGGCCGCTCTCGACGACCCCGCGTCGTTCCTCGAGCAGCCCATCGGCAACGGCCCCTTCAAGATGGACGAGGCCTGGCAGCACAACCAGTACATCTCCGTCTCCCGCTTCGACGACTACTACGGCGAGGCGCCCAAGCTCGACGGCGTGTACTTCTCCATCCAGGCCGACCCGGACGTCGCCTTCCGTGAGCTGCAGTCCGGCTCCATCGACTTCGCGATGATCCCCACCGGCCAGATCCAGGACACCATCGACCAGTACGGCCTGTCCGACGACGGCTTCACCGTCACCCCGGGCAAGCAGTGCCTCACCGGTACCGAGCTGTCCACCTACTACCTGGTCGTCAACTTCAACGACCCGGTGCTCTCCAACGCCGGCGTCCGTCGCGGCATCTCCTACGCCATCAACCGCCAGAACATCGTCGACACCCTGTACGAGGGCTATCGTGAGGCGGCCAACTCCATCATGCCGCTGTCCATCGACGACAACGAGCAGAACGTCTGGGCCGCCTGCACCTACGATCCCGAGAAGGCTGCCGAGGAGCTCGACGCCGCCGGTTACCCTGCGGGCGAGGACGGCTCCCGTGGCATCAACGTGACGCTGGACTACAACGGCGACGGCGGTCATGAGGACATCATGTCCTCCATCCAGGCCGACCTCGAGGCCGTGGGCATCACGGTGACCCAGAACACCACCGAGTGGGCCACCTACCTGAACAACCTGTCCACCGGTCAGTTCCAGCTCGCCCGCCTCGGCTGGACGGCTGACTACCCGACCATGGACAACTTCCTGTACCCGAACTTCTTCAGCACCGCGGACAACAACTACGGCCCGTACAACAACCCCGATGTCGACGCCGCCTTGCTGGCCGCCCGTCAGATCAACGACGAGGAGGAGCGCAAGGCCGCCTATCGCGAGATCTGCGCCACCATCGGCAACGACATGCCGGTCATCCCCATCATGTTCTACGCCCACAACTACGTTGGTACCGAGCGCCTCGCGAGCTTCAACTACGACGCTCAGACCATCCCGCACTTCGAGACTGCTGAGCTCGCCTAGTTGCATGAAACGCATGGGTAAAATCCAGCACATGTGATGTTAAGCAGGACACCGTCAATGTGGCGGTGTCCTGTTTGTTGTGTTAGACCCCTGTAGCTAACACGTTGTACTTTCGCTTGATGCAGTGTTTGCCCTATACTTGTAATTTCGCCGCGACAGGGGTCGATGAGCTGTGCCGCGGCGCGCTGTAAGAACCAGATGAGGGAGGGTATCGCTGTGATCAAGTACATCGCCAAGCGAATCCTACAGTTCATCCCCGTCTTCCTTGGCGTGACGCTGATTCTATTCATCATGCAGAACGTCGTGCCGGGCGATCCGATCAAGCTGATCGCCGGTGAGAGGAAGCTCGATCCGACGACGGAGATGAACATCCGTGCCGCCCATGGTCTTATCGAGACCGACGCCGATGGCAACATCATCTACGATGAGAACGGTGACACGATTCCGACGTCCATGCCCAAGCGCTACGTCAACTATCTGACCGATCTGCTCCAGGGTGACCTCGGCACCTCGTACCAGCGCGGTACGCCGGTCTCGAGCATCATCCTGCAGAAGTACCCCTACACGGTGCAGCTGGCGCTCGTGGCCATCGTGATAGAGGCGATAGTGGGTATCGGCGCCGGCATCATATCGGCGATCAAACGATACTCGTTCTGGGACGTCCTGGTGACCCTGGTCACGTCCCTGCTGGTGGCCATGCCCGCCTTCTGGCTCGGCATGCTGCTCCAGCTCATCTTCGGCATCTGGCTGAAGGGTGCCACGGGCGGCGCCGTGTCGCTGCCGATCTCGGGCGTCGCCGGACCGCGCGCCCTGTACCCGGATTGGATGTACTACATCCTTCCCGCCATCACCCTGGCCTCCGTGTCGACGGCCTACACCGCGCGCATCATGCGCTCGCAGCTGCTCGACGTCATGAACCAGGACTACATCCGCACGGCCAAGGCCAAGGGCCTGTCCAAGGGCGCGATCATCCGCAAGCACGCTCTCAAAAACGCGCTCATCCCGGTCGTCACCTACGTCGGTATGGACTTCGGCGCCATGCTCGCCGGCGCCATCCTGACCGAGACGGTGTTCTCCTGGCCCGGTATCGGCCGCGAGACCTACGTCGCCATCACCCAGCGCGACTGGCCCATCGTCATGGGTTCGGTCACGGTCATCGTCGTGGTGGTCATGGTCATCAACCTTATCGTAGACGTGAGCTACGCCTTCCTCGATCCGCGCATCAGGCTCGGCAGCTCCAAGAACGAGGGCTAGGAGGCAGCGCATATGAATTACCCCGTTTCGCGTCCCGACGCACAGGCGTATGCCGATTCCATCGCCGTCGAGCACAGCGGCGTCGCATCCGCCGATAGCGGCAAGTCCCGCACCCTGTGGGGCGACGCGCTCGGACGCCTGAAGAAGAACAAGCTCGCGGTGATCGCCGCGATCTGGATCCTGTTCATCATCGTGATCGCGCTCTCCGCCGACCTGTGGGTGCCCCAGGTCCTGGGCGACCCGAACTCGACGGCCGCCAACATGGCCGCCGAGTCGCGCCTCCCGCCGTCGCTCGAGCACCCGTTCGGCACCGACACCCTCGGCCGCGACGTGCTGTCCCGCGTCATCTACGGCGCGCGCATCTCGCTGACCGTCGGCGTGGTCGCCACCGGCATCTCCACCGCCATCGGCCTCGTGATGGGCGCCATCGCCGCGTACTACGGCGGCATCTGGGACACCATCATCATGCGTCTGGCCGACATCTTCCTGGCGTTCCCCTACACGTTGTTCGTCATCGCCATGATCGCGGTCATCGGCAACGGCATCCAAAACGTGTTCATCGCCATCGGCATCCTCGGCTGGCCGAGTATCGCGCGCGTGTTCCGTTCCGCGATCCTGTCGGTCAAGCAGAACGACTACGTCGACGCGGCGCGCGCCATGGGCGCTTCCGATCTGCGCATCATCGCCCGCCACATCTTCCCGAACTCCGTGGCCTCCATCGTCGTCTACGCGACCATGAACATCGGCGGCGCCATCCTGACCGAGTCCGCGCTGTCGTTCCTCGGCATGGGCGTCGTCCCGCCCGATCCCTCGTGGGGAACGCTGATCCAGTCCGGCCAGCAGTACCTGCAGACCGAGCCCTGGCTCATGGTCCTGCCCGGCCTGGCGATTCTCTCCACGGTGCTTGCGTTCACGCTGCTCGGCGACGGCCTGCGTGACGCCCTCGACGTCAAGATGAAGGATGCATAATGGCAAAGCGTAAGAACGACTGGGTCGATCTCAAGGAGCAGCCGGTTCCTGAGGGCCAGCACCTGCTCGAGGTCGACAACCTCAAGATGTACTTCCATACCCAAGACGGCATCGTCCACGCGGTCGACGGCGTGTCCTATACGCTCGACCGCGGCGAGACGCTCGGCGTGGTGGGCGAGTCCGGCTCTGGTAAGTCGGTGACGCACATGACCATCATGGGCCTCATCGAGATGCCCCCGGGCAAGATCGAGGGCGGCGACATCCGCTACCGCGGCCACTCCATCCTGGAGATGTCCGAGGAGGAGATGCAGCATATCCGCGGCAACGACATCGCTATGATCTTCCAGGACCCCATGACCTCCCTGAACCCGGTCTACAAGATCGGCCGCCAGGTGGGCGAGGGCCTGCGCCTGCACCGCGGCTACTCCAAGGCCGAGGCGCTCAAGCGCGCCACCGAGCTGCTCGACCTCGTGGGCATCCCCGAGCCCGAGAAGCGCGTGAACGAGTATCCGCACCAGTTTTCCGGCGGTATGCGCCAGCGCGTCATGATCGCCATGGCGCTCGCCTGCGACCCCGACATCCTGATCGCCGACGAGCCCACCACGGCGCTCGACGTGACCATCCAGGCGCAGATCATCGAGCTCATGCAGGAGATGCAGCAGAAGAACGGCAACGCCATCATCATGATCACGCACGATCTGGGCGTCGTGGCCGACATGGCCGACAAGATCATGGTCATGTACGCGGGCCGTCCCGTGGAGTTCGGCACGGCCGAGGAGATCTTCTACGACTCCCGCCATCCCTACACCTGGGGCCTCATCCGCTCCATCCCCGACCACGCGCTCGAGGAGAAGAAGGAGCTCACCCCGATCGCGGGCAACCCGCCGTCGCTCGTGAACCTGCCGAGCGGCTGCCCGTTCGCCCCGCGCTGCCCGTATGCCGTCGACGTCTGCCACGAGAAGGTCCCCGGCCACATCACGACCGAGACCGGCCATTACTCCGCGTGCCACTTCGCCGACGACCCGAACTTCCTCAAGTTCGCGCCCGAGAACTCCCGTACGCGTGCCGACCTGGCAGCGCGCCAGAAGGCCGCCTCGACCGAGAAGAAGGAGGCATAAATGGCTGAGAACACCCCTCTGCTCAAGGTCGAGCATCTGTGCAAGGAGTTCCCTGCGGAGTCCGGCGTGTTCGCGGGCCGCTTCGCCAAGAAGGTCTCTGCCGTCAACGACGTGAGCTTCGAGATCATGCCGGGCGAGACGCTGGGCCTGGTCGGCGAGTCCGGCTGCGGCAAGTCCACGACGGGCCGTTCCATCATGAGGCTCACGCGGCCGACGTCGGGCAAGGTCTACTTCGAGGGCCGCGACGTTTCGAAGATGAACAAGCGCGAGCTCAAGGACCTTCGCCGTCAGATGCAGTTCATCTTCCAGGATCCGTATGCGAGCCTGAACCCCCGCATGACGATCGGCGAGATCATCTCCGAGCCGCTGCAGATCCACGGCGACGGTCGCAGCGCATCCGAGCGCAACAAGTACGTGCGCGAGCTGCTCGACATCGTCGGCCTGAACCCGGAGCACATCAACCGCTATCCGCATGAGTTCTCCGGCGGCCAGCGCCAGCGTATCGGCATTGCCCGCGCGTTCGCGCTGCATCCCAAGCTCATCATCTGCGACGAGCCGGTCTCCGCGCTCGACGTGTCCATCCAGGCCCAGGTCCTGAACCTGCTGAAGGAGCTCCAGAAGCAGTTCGGCACGGCATACCTGTTCATCGCGCACGACCTGTCCGTCGTGCAGCACATCTCCGACCGCGTGGCCGTCATGTACCTCGGCAAGATCGTGGAGCTCTCCGACTGGAAGACGCTGTACGCCGAGCCGCATCATCCGTACTCGCAGTCGCTCCTGTCGGCGGCCCCCATCCCGGACCCCGACCTGATGAAGTCCCGCCGCCGCATCATCCTCGCGGGCGATCCGCCCTCGCCGATCGATCCCCCGAGCGGTTGTCGCTTCCACACGCGCTGCCCGATCGCCAAGGAGATCTGCGGCGCCGAGCAGCCCGACTTCAAGGAAGTCGAGCCCGGGCACTTCTGCGCGTGCCACTTCGCGGCCCCGTATCCCATCAAGGAGTCCCATATCGATCTTTAGGATCGATGCGCGCCTGTCCAGGTCGCTTGAGGCCCCGGCTGAAGAAGCCGGGGCCTTTTTGTTGGCGGTCGCCGCGGGGCGCCATCTTGTGCGCGTGGGCCGAGCAGCCCGATGATAGGGGGTTCGGTGGAGGTGCGCGCGAATTGCTACAATGTCCAAAACCTTGAGTGAGGAGCCTCTATGCGATCGGATATTCGTGTGATGAGCCGTCGGGATCTGCTGCGCGCGACTATGGCCGCGGCGGGCGCTCTGGCGCTTGCGGGGTGCACGGATCTGAGGGGCGGGGAAGGGTCCGCTGAGCTCGAGGGCGGCGACCCGCGCGAGGGTGCCATCGCCGTCTCGTCGGTCAAGCCGCTGTGCATCGACCCGTTCAACGCCGTCGACGAGGCGGGCGCCCAGATCTGCTTCCAGCTGTTCGACCCGCTCATGCGCTACGACTACGAATACGGCGTGCTCACCTGCCTTGCCGCCGAGAGCTACACGGCATCCGAGGACCAGCGCGAATTCACCTTCACTATCCGCGAGGCCTATTTCCATAACGGCGAGGCGGTCCGCGCGCAGGATTTCAAGCGCGGATGGGAGCGCATCGCCAATCCGTCGAGCGCCGCCGCGGGGGTGCTGGGCGCCTCGAACGTCTCCTTCTTGCTCTCGCTCGTCGAGGGCTATCAGGACCTGCGCGAGGGGCGCGCGAGCGAGCTGTCGGGCATCGCCTGCCCCGATGACCGCACGCTTGTGGTCCGCCTGTCGTCTGCCTATGCCGACTTCCCCTATGTGTGCGCGCACCACTGCCTGGTGCCCGTGCCGGACGATGCCGACGCGGACGCCGAGGCGTTCTCGCGCATGCCGGTGGGCAACGGTCCCTACAAGATGACCGAGGCGTGGGACGGCCAGTCCGCGCAGATTGAGTTGTCCCGTTTTCTCGACTACGCGGGCACCGTCACGACGATCGACACGGTTCGCTTCACGTTCTACGACAGCGTGGACGACGCGTACCGTGCCTACGAGGCCGGTGACGCCACGCTGGCGCCGTGCCCGATCGAGAGCGTCGACGCCAACGCGGCGAGCTGGAAGTCCTCCGACGACGAGCGCCTGAGGATCACGTCGGGACGCCGCTGCGTGCTCGGCGTGTCGCCGGTCGTGTCGTATCTGGTCTGCAACACCTCGGTCGCCCCGCTGGACGATGTGCGCTTCCGCCGTGCGATCTCGCTCGCCATCGACCGCGACGGCATCTCCAAGCGCGTCTACCGCGATGCGCGGATGCCTGCCGACGGCATCGTCGCGCCCGTGGTCCCCGGATACCGCGAGGGCGCCTGGCCGTACTGCATCCATGACAACGACGCGGCCGAGGAGCTGCTCGACGAGCTGTACCCGGCGGGTGCGGGCGGCGCGCGCGACGTCACGCTGACGATCACCTACGGCGAGGATAGCGGGCAGAGAAACGCCATGGAGCAGATCGCCGAGAGCCTTTCTGCGGTGGGTATCGCCTGCGAGCTCGAGGAGCTGCCCTTCGAGGACCTCTACGTCCGCTACCGCTCCGGCTCGTTCATGCTGGGGCGCTACGACTGGTCGTGCGATTTCGCCAGCATGGACAACGTGCTGTACCCGCTGTTCCATTCGGCGTCGCTCAGCGCGTACAACTTCTCCCGCTATGCGAACGAGCAGGTGGACACCTGCATCAACGAGGCGCGGTCGACGGGAAGCGAGGGGGAGCGCACGAGCAGGCTGCAGGAGGCGGAGGATATCGTCGCGCAGGACTGCCCGGTCATCCCGTATCTGTTCGGCAGCTATGCCTATGTGGGCAACCAGCGCATCGAGCAGCTCCATATCGATGCCGACGGCTTCGCCCATCTGGGGGAGGCGGAGCTTGCGGACTGATGGGGTCCTGCGTCTTGGACGCAGGAAATAGCCTGTGACCTGCGGAACTGTACGGCTCGTGCAATCATTTCCAAATTTCTCAAAAAAGTACTTGCGCGCGCGGGAGACTTTGGGTTAATATCTTTCTCGCTGAAAGGCAAGTCGGAGTGGCGGAATTGGCAGACGCGCTAGCTTGAGGTGCTAGTGACCATTTCTCGGTCTTGCGGGTTCAAGTCCCGCCTCCGACACCATCGAGTGTCAAGCCTCCTTCGGGAGGCTTTTTTGTTACCGATCGACCAAGTCGACTATACTGCGATACAAGTTCTGGGCGGCGCTTCGCGTCCGCCGGATCGGAGGTGCGCATGGAATCCATGGTCGGTGAGGAGTTTGCCGAACTCGCCCGTCTGGTCGAGTTGACCAGCGACGCGGTGGCGCTCTGCAGTCTCGACGGAACCGTGCTCCACGTGAACGAGCAGATGAGCGCGCTGGTGATCGAGGAGCGCGAGGGCATCGTCGGTCAAGACATCAAGGACCTGCTCTACAGCAACCTGTTTGAGCGCGCGGGCGGCCACAGGCTGCCGTTCTCGCTCGACGGCGAGGACAACACGTGCATGCTCAAGCTGCTCGACGGCTCGTTCATCCCCGTCCGCGTCCGCGCCTCCGAAGTGTCGCCGCGCTCGCTCGGCATGGGCGGCATGCTTGCGCATCGCGTGCTCGTGGTCATCAGGAGCCTCGAGGAGCAGTATTCCCACGACCGGCAGACCCAGCGGCTCTTCTCGGAGCTCCAGGCGGTCAACAGACGGCTTTCGGGCACGCTGTCGGTCATCATGACGGCCGCCGGCTCCAAGGACCTTCCCTCGCTTCTGGACGCGGTGCTGAACAAGATCGTCGAGACGCTCGACGCGGACGGCTCGTCGATCTACTTCTCGGAGAGCGGCGGGTTCAAGCTGCGCGGCATCAGCTACGGGCTGGCGCGCGACTACGTGCCCGAGTTCATCCCGTACGGCGCGGGCATCCCCACCTACGTTCTGCATGAGCAGCGCCCCTGCAACCTCACCATCGCGCCGGCCGCCTACGGCCAGGGCATCGAGTCGAGCATCTTCTACGACATCGATACGCACGTGAGCACGAAGCTGCGCGTGGAGAACGTGCCGCCGTACCGGACGCTCATCGCGGTTCCGGTGTTTTTCGGCACGCAGGTCCTGGGCATCCTGGAGCTCGGCTGGAAGCGCCCGCGCCGCCCACGCTCGCTCGACGCCCGCGTGCTCGAGGTCATCTGCGACTACCTGTCGATCGAGCTCGTCAGCCTCGTGAGCAGCCTGCGCGCCCAGCGCACCGAGGAGCTCACGCGCTCGCTCAACCGCATGCGCGAGTTCATCTTCGGGCAGGACGGCGACCATGCGTCCGTCTGGCGTGCCGTCTCGGAAGAGGTGCACCGCGTGCTGCAGTGCAGGACCTGCGCGGTGCCGTACGACCATGAGCGCGGCTGCTACTACATCGACTTCGAGGGCGGCAGCCGCGTGTGCCTGCCCGGTTCGATCGAGGAGATGTTCTTCTCCACGACCACCCCCGCCGCGCGCATGGACCCGGCGGCGCGCATGTCGTTCATGCGCGAGCAGAGCGCCTGGTCGACCTCGCCCGAGGACCTCAAGACCGTGCGGCTGGTGCGCGTGGACCAGACGACCTGGGCGGGGGAGTGGCTGGCGTCGCGGGGCCTGCCCAGCCAGGGCGTGTTCTTCGACCTGCGCGAGAGCCTGCCGCCCGGCGTGGTGGACAGCGAGGGCAACGAGATCCATGAGGAGGCGGGCTACGCAGACGGCGTGCCGCTCATGATGCTGCTTTTGCGCGACAGCACGCAGGAGCCGATCGACGACATCGAATACGACTACCTCGTGCGTCTGGCGCACGATATCGAGATCATGACGCACGGCCTGCGCCAGACGAACTCCGAGCGCCGCATCGCCCAGACGCTGCAGGTCGGCATGCGCAACAGCCTGGGCCAGGTGCCGGGCATCACGGCCGATTCGCTCTACTCGTCCGCCACCCGCCAGGCTCTCGTGGGCGGCGACTTCTACACGCTCATCCGCCTGCCGGACGACCGCGCGGTCATGATCCTCGGCGACGTGTCGGGCAAGGGTGTGGAGGCGGCGTCGATGTCAGCGCTCGTCAAGACGGCGCTCACGGCGTACGCGTGGGAGGGGGCCAACCCGCGCGACATGGTCCGGTCGCTCAACAGCATGCTCATGAGCTTCTCGCGCGTGGAGACGTTCGCGACGATGTTCGTGGCCAAGATCGATCTGCGCACCGGCACGGCCGCCTACTGCTCCGCCGGCCATCCGCCGACCGTGCTGATCCATCCCGGTCACCCGGGCGCGCAGGATGCGTCGAATGCGAGCGAGATGGAGCTGCTGTCCGTGCAGTCGGGCGTGGTCGGGGCGTTCGAGAACATGGTGTACGAGGGGGGCGTGTTCTCGTTCTCGCCGGGCGACATCCTGTTCATGTACACCGACGGCGCCATCGAGGCCCGTAGCGCCGACCGCCAGTTCTTCGGGGAGCGCCGCCTGTTCGACGTGCTGCTGCGCGCGTCGGTCAACGGGGTCGAGGGGCTGTGCCAGGAAGTGCTCGCCGAGCTCGACGCGTTCAGCGGATCGGCCCTCGATGACGATATCGCGCTCGTGGCGCTGCGCTTTGACACGGTGGGCGGGACTGACGGCTAGGGGAGCGCCGGCCTCTTTGCCGATGCCGGTCCAGGCCCGGGCGCAGGGCGGCGCGGACGGGACGATCGACGGTACGCTATAGTCACGCCGCCCCGTCGAGAGTACGCCATAGGCACGTTTTCGAGCGAAAAACGTGCCTATGGCGTACTCTCGACGGGGCGGCGTGCCGTATGCGTACGTTCGATGAGGGCGACCGGCGCGGTGCGATCCGAGATGGAATGGTTCGACCGGCGTTTCCAGGGAGCCCGGTCCGTTCATTCATGAATGAGCGGGGGTGTCAGGCAGCGAATCCTGGGCAAACGATAAAACCGGCTCTATTGATTCATGAATGAGCGGGGGTCTGCGCCCAGGGCGACCGCGATGCGCGGACGCCATCGCGCCTTTCGCCTGCGGCGGTGAATAGAGCGCGCCCGTGCGGGGAACCATGACCGTATGAACGAGTGGAACGACATAGCGGTGATCACCCCGACCGGCGATATCGATATCAGCACGGTCGCGTCCCTGCGCGATCAGATCGACGCGCTGGTCGCTTCCGGCGTTCGGCGCATCCTCGTCAACTGCAAGGGCGTGACGTTCATCGATTCCTCGGGGCTTGCGTGCCTGCTGTCCCGCTCACGCAGGCTCGCGCAGATGGGCGGCCTGCTCTCGCTCGTCAACACGTCTCCTGGGGTGACGCGCTCCATGCAGATCGCGCGCCTGATCGACGCGCTGCACGTGACCGCTGCCGCCCGGCCTCCGGTCCCGCTGCTGAAGCCCGGTGTCATGCCCCTGTGGAGCAAAAGCATCTCCATCCAGCGGGGCGTCGAGAACCTCGGGTACTACCGCCATCGCGTATCAGACATGATCTCGGCCCTGCACATGGACGACAGCGACCGTTTTGATGTGGCGCTGGCGGCGGGCGAGGCGCTGTCCAACGCCTATGACCATGCGAACGGGGGCGAGGGGTGCATGATGCTCGTCGCGGCCTATCCCGACCGCGTGGTCGTCGAGGTGCGCGACAGCGGCCAGGGCTTCGAGATCGCGGCGGACGAGGAGCCCGATGAGAGCGAGGAACGCGGGCGGGGCATCAAGCTCATGCGCATGCTTGTCGACAGCGTCGAGGTGAGACGTCGCGAGGACGCGCGAGGCACGCTCGTGCGCCTGATCAAGCTCCTGAAGCCCGCTGCATAGGAAGCCCGCCCGAGCGCCTGCGGACGCCGGCAAGATGGTTCGTATGAACGAAGGGCGTCCTTGGCGAGAGGGGCGCCGAGGCGGCCCAGATGTTCTGCATATAGGACAGCGAGATGGGCCCGAGCTTACGGGCTTACGAAAAAGGGGCCCGCGCGGGGCCCCTGTGACGGTCTGGAGGCGAAGCCCGGATTCGAACCGGGGGTAAAGGCTTTGCAGGCCTCTGCCTTACCACTTGGCCACTTCGCCGTCTATATGAGAAGGGCCGATTTGAAAAACCGGCCCGAATCATGCGATGGAGCGGACAACGGGGCTCGAACCCGCGACCCCAACCTTGGCAAGGTTGTGCTCTACCAACTGAGCCATGTCCGCTTGCGAGAAAGTAATATACGCGAATTCTAAAGACTTCGCAAGGGGAAATCTGAAAAAGTTTTCAACCGGCCGTTTACGCACTACTATGCACTACATTGAGTGTTGGCATCTGAAGGAAAGAGCGTCGTGTTTCGGATCCTCGTCTTTGTCGTCCTCGTTTTCCTGATTGCGCGGGCAATCGGGTGGTTTGTCCAGAAATACCAGGATTCTCACGGATCCGGTCGCCTGTTCAAGCGCATGCTCTCGGACGGCACGATCGACGAGAGCGTCTATGCGGGCGCGTCGTGGCGCGAATCCGAGCGGTTTGGACACCGGCGGCGTCGGGCGGTGCTCGCCAAGGAACAGCGCCGGTTCGTGCGCAACTCGCGTCGGTATCTGCGCAACCAGTATCTCGAGACGTGCACCCCGTCGCTGTACCAATACATCATCATCTTCCTGATCGCCTCGGTTTTAGGGCTCGTGCTGGAGACCATCTACACGTTTGCCGTGTTCGGTATCGTGGAGAGTCGCGTGGGGCTCGTATGGGGCCCCTTTTCGCCCCTGTACGGCTTGGGGGCCGTGCTGCTCACGCTGTGCCTCTGGCAGGTACGCGAGCGGCCCTGGTGGCAGATCTTTCTGATCTCGGCGGCTCTTGGCGGCACGCTCGAGCAGTGCGCCGGTTGGAGCATGGAGCATTTCGCGGACCTGCAGTCGTGGACGTATCTGGGGCTGCCGGACCATATCACCCAGTGGATCGCATGGCGGTTTCTGGCCATGTGGGGCGTGATCGGCCTGGTGTGGTGCAAGGCGATCATGCCCGAGCTGATTTTCCGCATCGGCGAGCCGACGACGCGCCAGCAGCGGATCGTCGTCGGGGCGCTGTCGGTCTTCATGGTGCTGGACATCGTCATGACGCTCGCGTGCTTCTGGCGAGCCGGCCAGCGGCATCGCGACGTGCCGCCGCGCAATCCGTTCGAGGTGTATGTTGACACCCATTTCGACGACGAGTTCATGGAGCGCACGTTCGAGAACATGGAGATCGGAGAGGATCTGCCGATCTCGGATAAGTAGGGGGGCGCGAGAAGTGTGCGCGAAGCGATTCGGGCCAGGGCGAGCCCATGCTTCTGAGCTGGTGTTTTGCGGTCGATCTCGCGCTGGCAAAATTTTTTTGAAAAAGTGCTTTACAGACCCGATGGGCTTCGGTATATTATTCCTCGCGCTGAAGAGCGCACCACCTGAACGGGCGTTTAGCTCAGGGGGAGAGCGCTTCCCTGACACGGAAGAGGTCACAAGTTCAAATCTTGTAACGCCCACCACGAATTCGCAGGCCAGAGGCTATGTCCTCTGGCTTTTTTGCTGTCAGTCCACCGGCAGTCCACCAATATGACTGCGGTTTTCCGATAATCGGCGAACGGTAACGAATTGTGGATCATCTTCACAAATCAAACTCGAACATATTTGGCCATTGGCGACCATTGAGTGGGAATAATACAGGCTAAAACTGTCTTACTTCTCTGGGGCTCCCTGTGGTTTCACGGGGAGCCCCTATTCTCGTGAGTTGGCGCCGGGAGTTGTAAGCCGAGCCAGCATCTGCGTGCTTCTACCTGGTGTTACGTTGCGCATTCTGAGGCGAGCTTGCAAGGATGGTTCCGGCTGAGAGCCTATAAGCGGGGGTTGCGGCCGTGAGCCGCTTCGAGCAAGTCCGTTATGGCAGTTCTGCTTTGGTGCCCATTTTGTACCCATGCGTTGCGAGCGGTACCCAAAGGCTTGTCCTACCCGCTAAACCCGTTATTCTTCGTTGGTCGAGGGTCGCGCTGAAATCGGGAACATCGTTCTTGCCTATGATTATTATGGTCCAGACGAGAGGCCTGAAGCAGAAGATTTGATCCCCGGGAGCTGACGCCATCAGTCGGCGCTCGCAACGAAGGAGATGGGATATGCCACTGAAGCTTGCAACGACGATAGAGATCGCCTCAGATTCTGCCCAGGAGTTCGAAGCCGAGCAGCGGGTGTCCTTCAGACGAGCCGGCGGGATGCTCGCCGCGTATGCGGACGGGCGGGTGATCGGGCGTGTGCCGCCGCGCTTCAACCGGTTCCTTGTCGCCGAGAAGGACGCGGTGGCGAAGGTCGACTCAGTCAAGGGCGATGTCGTGTCGGTGGGCGTTTATCTCCAGGGGCGCGCCTCCATCATGGGGCGCAACGGCGAGCTCGTCCTGAAGGACAGGAGAATCGCCTTCCATCCGTCCGAGGGGACGGGCAGCATCGTCAAGGACGTTGCCGGGGTGCGCGCATCGGTCGTCACGGGCGAGGAGCTCCGCAGCCGGGTCACGGTCACCCGCATGGCGCTCGCCGGCATCTTCGCCTTCGCGCTCAAGAAGCAGGCCGGCGGCGAGCGCTTTCTCGTCGTCGAGGGCCCCGACTTCGCTTGGGCGGTGGAGGTCGACCTCAATCAGGCGAACGAGGCGATTCTGCTCGCCACGGCCATCAACGACGAGGCGAGGTCGGCCGCTCCCGCGGCCCAGGCGGGGCCGGCGCACTTCGCGCAGCCCGCCGCTGCCGGCGGGTCCGACATCATCGACCAGCTGGAGCGCCTTGCGAGCCTGAAGGCCGCCGGCGCGCTCACCGACGAGGAGTTCTCCGCCGCGAAACGGCTGATTCTGGGCCTGTAGCGCGGTGCCCTGCCTGCTCGTGAAGGTGGCGCGGCGTCCCGCTGGGTCTCGCGGCGGAGCTCTTCTGCGCTTCACCGCGACGGACGGAGCCCTTTAATAGCCAATCAGTGTGGCCTCGATCGAGCTGTCGAGGGCGGCTGCTGCTGAGGCAAGCTCGTCGAGGGCGTCTCCCGCCGCGCGCGTTGCCGCGTCTAGCCTCAGGGCGTCTGCCTCGAGCCCGCCCCTGTCTCTTATACACATCTAGATGTGTATAAGAGACAGCCTATATATGGAGCTCCTCCAGCGCGGCTGGCTTACCGGCCGCTACGAGGCGCCTGCGCGACGCGGGCTCGCCGGCCCTCCTGAGCTCGGCGAGGACCTTCGGCGCCCCGTAGATGCCGCGGCCGGCGGCGCATATCTCCGAGATCCTCCCGGCGAGCTCGGCGTCCCTCTCGTCGTGCCCGCTCGGCCGCCTGTTCCTCCACGCGCAGCAGCCCTGGCGGGTGACATGGAGCGCGCGGCACGTCTCGGACACGCTCCGGGCTCCTTCGCTGAGCGATATGAAAGCGAACCTCGCCCTCTCCGCCCGGGCGCCTACAGCCGCCTGCCGGCGAAGAAGGCGCTCGCTTTTAAAAGCACCTCGTTCTCGCGCCTGGGCCGCTCGACCTCCCTGCGCAGGCGCCGGTTCTCCTCGGCCGCCTTGAAGGGGTCGTCCTCGGGCGGCGCCTGGGCGGCGTCGGCCCTCTTGACCCAGTCCGATATGCCGCCGGCGTCGGCTCCGAGCTCCCGCGCGATCTCGGCGTAGGTGCCGCCTCGCTCCCTGTACAGCCTCACCGCCTGCTGCTTGAACTCGGCCGAATATTCGGGCGACGGATGTCCCATCCTATGCCCCCTTTCCCCGTTTACGGCATCATGCCGAAACGGAACTCCGTGTGTCAACGGGAATGGGGCAGATTCAGATTCATGAGGAGCTGCCACAGATGATTGCGTGCTGCACGGTGCTGCCACTCCTCGTTTTCATAGAGAGGGACGACATCGACCTGTTCAGGGCCATCACCTCTGGTGCGGACCTCGACGCGATATATGAGTACGGAAAGCATTACGAGGCCTTCAACGAGAACGTCAAGGACACAATCATGCGGTTACGCCGCAACATGCACGCTGATGACCAGCCCGAATTCACCGACGCTGAATGCAAGGCATACATGCATGACCTCTGCATGGCAATCTACGGAACTCCCGAAGGCCATCCCGAGTACTACGAGGCCAGGGATCGACTTGGCGGGTTCTATTCTCCGAGTTTCGATAGCCGAGTGTACAAGCAGCTCGCATTTTAACGGCCGAGCCATTGATAGCGCTGTAGCCCATTACGGTCCAACCAATACATCTCATTCTGTTGTTTTTCATGGCGTGATGTACAATGTAACTCAAACGTCGATCGAAAGGCGAGCCATGGCTAAGGTTCCGACCACCACGATCAGGATTGACCCAGAAGTAAAAGAGCAGGCCAGCGAGATCTTCGACGAGCTTGGGCTGTCTCTATCGGCAGCGGTAAACATATTCCTACGTGCCGTGGTGAGGCGCAAAGGCATGCCATTTGACGTTGTCATCTTGGATAATGAGGAGGACGGGGAATAGATGTCCAATACTGCAGAAACAGCCTCGATACCGCCGATTGCCGAACTCGTACCGTATGCCTCGAAGATACTCCAGGCGGCTCAGGCATCCCAGAACGAGGAGCAGCTCAAAATCGAGACCGAAGACATCCTAAAGACGCTCTGCTCTGCCTGTGGCATCTTTTGGAACCCGTATACCTACGAGCACTCGTTCCGATCTGGAAGCTACCGCTTGGACGCGGTTCACGGGTCGACCATCATAGAGTACGAACCTCCCAGATCGTTCAATTGCATGGAAGGCGCCCAGCTCCGACATGCGCGCCAGCAGGCAGAAGACTACTGCGGTCTTCTGGCAGAGGAAGAGGGCAGGCGCAATGGCGCCTATTCCCTTGTTGTATGGGATGGAGAGACGATATCGTTTGGCGACGTACGCGACGGCGATTTCTTCTGGGATGATCCCAGGCCATTCGATGCGAGGTGTCTTCACAGGCTGATCATGCTCATTGAGCGGGGTGGCAAGCCGCTCGTCAGTCCAATGACGCTCAAGCAGTTCATCGGTCCGGATACGGAGGTTGGCAAGGACGTCATTCCCTCGCTGTATCAAGCGGTCGTCAATGCGATAAACGATTCTAGGACTACGCGAACGAAGTTGATATTCACGGAGTGGGCCCGCCTCTTCGGCCAGGTAGACGGGATAAGCTCGGAGCGTTTGCAGACGTATCTCTCGGGAGCCTCTGTCATGCACGGGGCCAACTACCAAGAGCATCCCCAGGCATACGTCTTCGCGCTCAACACCTACATCGCAATCGTCGCAAAGGTGTGTGCCGTTCATGCCCTGATGGACGAAGGCGGAAGCTCCATCCAGCCAAACACCTCATCAATCGACTTTCTCAAGGATGTTGAGAGCGACAGGTACTTCAAGCTAAAGGGCATCCAGAACATGCTCACCACGGACTTCTTCTCGTGGTACTTGGGGCCAGACATTGCTGGCACGTTGACAAACGAGCTGCAGGTCCTGCTCGATAACTTAAGCTCGATGGACTTTGACGTGACCAGAAAGAGTCCCGAGTCCGTGATAGACCTGTTCAAGGGGCTCTACATGGAGTTCACGCCCGCACCCATGCGCCACGCCTTGGGCGAGTACTACACTCCGGACTGGCTGGCTGCGCATGTGATTGACATGGCGGGGCGGGACAGGTACGACTCCCTTCTCGACCCCACATGCGGTAGTGGTACGTTTCTTCTTGAGGCCGTGAAGAGGCGGCTTGAGGAGGCCCACCCGAGAAACACCGCCAAAGAGATACTCGAGGGCTTGTACGGCTTTGACCTCAACCCGCTCGCCGTGCTGACGGCACGCGCATCGCTCGTTGTGTTCTTGGCGGGCCACTTCTCTGAGTCCGAGAAGACCCTCCTGCCTGTATTCCTGGCAGACGCCATAAACACGGCAGATCCTGCAGATGGCGTTTTCACGCACAGCATCTTGACGGAAAAGGGCGAGAAGACGTTCGCCATTCCCTACGAGATGGCGGTATCCCCAGACTTCTACGACGTCATGGACCACCTGCGCGTCTGCGTTGATGCGAACGTCGAGGCCGACGACATCAGCGCGGCGCTTGAGGCGATGTCGACGACCGTAAGGTTCCTGGACGAGGACATGAAGAGCGTCCTCAAAGGAACGATAGACAATCTCGTCGAGCTCCACAGGAACCACTGGAACGGCATCTGGTGCTTCATTCTCTTCGACCGGATTAAGGCAGGTTGTGTGCATGACGTCGACTATGTCGTCGGCAACCCGCCCTGGGTCAAGTGGAGCAACCTACCACGCCCGTATGCCGAGTTCATCAAGCCGCTCTGCGAGCGAATGGACATATTCAGCGAGGACAGCTGGGTTGGCGGCATCCAGTCCGACATCTCCACCGTCGTTACGTATCATGCCCTGGAGAGGTTCGTGCGTCCGGGCGGGACGCTCGCATTCCTCATAACGGGAACGGTCTTCAAGAACGAGTCAAGCCAGGGCTTCAGGCGCTGGACGCTTCACCATGGCGACGGAACCACAGAGAGCATGAGCGTCGAGCTCGTCGAGGACTACAAGGCAATCCGCCCGTTCGAAGGCGTCGCGAACTGGCCGTCGCTCCTCGTCATCAGGCGCAATGGCGAAAAGACGGCATATCCCGTCACATATCACGAGTATCTCAAGCCGAAGGGGAAGCCATCGGGAGACGAGCTTCTTTCCAGTCCTGTGCAGAAACAGGCCATGCCTGTTCCCGGCACTGTGGACGGCCCATGGCTCGTGGGTTCAAGTGAGCAACTGCCCGTCTGGTCGCAGATCATGGACGCCTCTTCGTCAGAGAGGGACTATTCCGCGCGTAAAGGTGTCACGACGGATGCAAACGGCATCTACTTCGTAAACGCGCAAGCGTCGAGTGCGCCGGGCATGGTTAGGATATCGAACGATCCGAGTAATGGAAGGCGTAACTTGCCTCGCGTAACTACCGACGTCGAGGACACCTATATCTATCCTCTGCTTCGCGGTCGTGAGGTGTCGAGGTTTAGCGCGTCGCCCTCTCCCGGAAGCTGCGTCGTCGTGCCGCAGACCGGCATGTTCGGAGACGAGCAACTACCCGCAACATCGCCCCAGCTCTTCCAGTTCCTCGCCCGCTTCAAGGACACGCTTGAGACAAGGTCGAGCTACCGTCGCTTCCAGCGGGGCAAGCCGTTCTGGTCCATTTGGACAGTTGGCGAGTACACGTTCGCTCCATACAAGGTGGTTTGGAAGGAGATGTCGGGTTCCAACTTCGTTGCCGCCTATGTTGGCTCTGAGAGAATGCCTGACGGCACAGAGAAGACGGTCGTCCCTGACCATAAGGTCTATTTCATTCCGGTGCAGACCGAACCTGAGGCCGCCTATCTCACCGCATTTCTCAACTCGTCGTCTGTTTCAGGAGCAATCGGGGCGTACGCATCAGCGCTGAGCCTTGGAACGAGCGTCGTCGACTACTTCAAGATTCCCAAATTCGATGCCAACGACGAGCGAATGGCTGAGCTTAGTGAGATGGGGAAGCGTTTTAGCAGTGGTGTTGTGCCGACAGCTGATAACGAGCAGAGGCTGGACGAACTGGTCGCCCGTATCGTGTGTGGAACCTGATTGAGTATATGCGTGCAGGAAAGAGTCTCTTGATTGATGAAATGTCGTAAGGAAGGATTTCAATTGGTACGTGCGGGACGGATGGATTCAAAGAAGATTGAAAAGGCAGCCGTCCTCGCGGTAAAGAACCTAATCCAGCCATGCGAGACGGTAGACGACAAGCTGGATGACGATGACAAGAACATCCTCGTAGACGGCTCGCTTGAGCTATACCGCTCGGCAGATTTCACTATCGCGAACTTCATCGGCAAAATCGACGTGCAGGTCAAGGGGAAGACCGGCAAGCTCGACACCAACAGACGTGGCTTTGCCAAGTACCCCATCCGCGTCGAAGACCTCAGGCGCTATCTCGACGTTTTCCATGGCGTTCTCTTCTTCTGCGTGTCCTTAGGCGCAACCCCCAATTCCCCAACCGCAAAGAGCGTCTTCTACGCGCAGTTGCTTCCATACGACATCAACCAGATTCTCGCTGATACGAGGCCGGATCAGAAGAAGGTCTCTGTGCGCTTCAGCCCGTTCCCGGAAGATCCGCGGGAAATCACGCGACTCCTGCAAGCATTCCACGCCGAGAAGGAGCGCCAGCTCGGAGCCAAGGTGTCAGGCTATGGCTTCCTAGACAAGAACTTCGAGCTGCCTCCAGACATAAACTCGTTCACGTTCTCGATGCAACTGTTCCCAGGCGAGCCGATAACGACACTGAACAGCCTGCGAGAAGGTCCATACATCTACGGCAAGGATGCCGACGGCCAGCTCACAGTGTTCGGCAAGATGGGCGATGTGTCGGCTTTTGTGATGGGCGTCCCAGCGCAGGTCAGAACAGGTGAATTCGAGCATGAGACGACCGTTTTCTCGGGTCTGTCGGATGAGGGCAACTTCATAGAGTTTGATGGAGTTCGCATACTGCTGGATGCCGGCAAGGCACGAATCGACTATACCGTGGGTGGGAGTTTCCAGAGCCGTTACAACACAGCACGCTTCATGCGCGAACTCATGAAAACAGGAACGCTCGACATCAACGGCCACCGCTGGTTTACGGCGAAGCTCGATGATTCCCCGAACGACGCCATACAAATGCTGGACGACACGATAGAGGGATGCGGCAAGGTAATCGAAACCCTGGAGGCGCTTAGCATCCAGGCTGATTGGGACCCGTCGCAAATGTCCGATAAGGAGCTAGACGACATCGGATTTATGCGCCGCCTCCTTGTTGAAAAGAAGCCGCTTAAGAACCGCAAGCTAAAGTCGCCTATGGTACATTTCGATATTCAGGGTGCACAGGTGTTCGCGTTCGCTCAAGAAGACGAGGAAGGTTCGTATACGTTCGAGGAATTGTTCTCCGACCGGCTGTGCTTCGTATTCGGCCAACCGGACGAGGACACAGGCGAGCTTACGTCCCCGTCAGACCCGGTTCCACCGTTAGCTGCGCTGGGTGAGGAGGGCTACCGTAAGGTAGTGAACTTGGACCCGGCTAAAGCCGCCGAGTCGTTCGAGAGATTCCCTGTGACCGCAACGAACCAGACGCCGCTCAACCAGAAGCTTCTGGAAATGCTCACGGCCTATGACAAAGGTAGTCAGCAACCGGAAGCACTGCTCGCATGCGCAGTTGTGCTCGCGAAGAAGCTGCATTCCTTTGATGCCACATCCGAAACATACAGGCTGAACCTGCTGCAGACGATCAAACGGCACCGTGACTTCGAGCCGGAGGAGAGAAAAGACCTGCAAGATATTGCGCTCGACAGCGCACAGACCTACGTCAGAGCGGCAGCCTATGCACTGCTCGGAAACGCAGAAATGGCTGCACGTTGTCTTGAACGTTGCACAGAGGCTGAGAGGAAGCAGATCGAGGACTATCCGATCTTTCAATTCTTCAAGCCAGGTGTTCTTGCAGTAGACGCTTCGCAGAAAGAAGGCCAGTGACGCTGTAGCAGCCGAATGGCATGCGTGTTTACCGTTGTCGCGACCGTGACCGCAACCGCAAGCGTCACACCGTCGAATTATGTCTGCCGCCGACCTGCCGGTCCCATGGCGCTGCCGTTGTGGGGCTGCGCGCTTGCGTGGCCCGTGCGCACCGTCGGCGGCAAAAGCGTTTCACCGGAAATGCGCTTCACAACTGGCGGGCTGTATTAAAATGGTATGCTCCAGCTCGTGATATTGGCTAGACTTGGCAGGAGTTCGAATGGCGATACATAATAAGTCTCTCCACAATCACGCACTTATGTCTTTGAATACGATTCTGATCATGCTTGATATTGCTCGGACTTCACTTAAGATGCTTGGAACGGATTTGTTCGAGCAATTGAGCCAGCGATCTTAACGAACGGTGAGCCCGCCATGCCTTCGGAAAGTGGCGTCAGAGTGCGAAGCGGCTCCGGCATGCTGAATTATCCGGACGAATTCACCGAAGCTGGACTAAATCTCGCAAGCAGCTCCGTCAAGCTCCTTGATGAGACTGTTGGTGAGGCCGTCGCAGAGTTGCAGAGCAACATCGAGCAGCTGCAACGTGGAGATTACCGCGACAAGGACGTCACGCAATCCTTAGCGACGCAACTTGACTCGATTCGCATCGGCTACGAGCTGCTGCCCCAGCGCATGGAAAGTGAGGTCAATGCGTTGGCCGGAGGCACATTTGCGATAACGCTATTCGGCAGAACGACCGCTGGTAAGTCAACTCTTATGACTGTGCTAACCCATGGTGACGGAAGCCAGATCGGCAATGGGTCGCAGAGAACCACTCGCGACGTACGCACCTACGAGTATCACGGCCTTGAGGTTACTGACGTGCCTGGCATTGCAGCGTTTGGGGGCATCGAGGACGAAGTGCTCGCGTTCGAGACCGCAAAACAAGGTGACCTCATCCTTTTCCTCGTAACCGATGATGCGCCGCAGCGAAGCGAGGCCGAGTTCCTCAGCCGCATCAAGAGCCTCGGCAAGCCAATAATCTGCCTTGTAAATGTAAAGGTCGGCGTCTATGCAAGAGGTCGCTTAAGCGAAGACGACTACATGGACCTATGCGACGACGTACAAGACAAGTTCGATGATGCCGAGGGCTTACAAGCGATTCGAAGGAGCCTTATCGACTACGGGCCCGAATACGGGCAGGACTGGAGCCACATCCCGTTCGCCTTTGTGCACCTCAAATCGGCGCACATGGCGCAGCAACCGGAATACGCCCAATGGTCAGACGGGCTCTACAAGCTATCTCGCTTTGGAGATGCCATCTCCCTAATCGAGCGCGAGGTACAGAACAAGGGCGGATTCTACCGCTTCAAGACCTATACAGATGTCGTTTCTGTTCCTCTTGTTGAGGCGTTGGAGGAGCTGTTCGCCCAAAGCGCTGAGAACAGCGACCAGGGACGGCTACTCATACAGAAGAAGCGGAAACACGATAGCTGGGTCGAAGACTTCGAGAAACGTGCGACAACTAAGATCGAAACCCTTCTCACTGGCATCGCGAACGACCTAAAACGCGAGGCCAGCTCCTTTGCCGAGGACAACTACGACAACAAGCATGCGTCGAGCGAATGGGCAAAGGTCGTCAAGAGGCGCGACATCCAAACCCGCGCAAATAACCTTCTCATCGAGCTCGAGCACGAATGCGAGGACGAGCTCAGGGACATCGGGCGCGAAATCGAGTTCGACATCCGCTTCTCGCGCTATAGGCTAAACCTCGGCAACGTAAAGGCGCGCGGCGTCGTCGATGCCAAGAAGGTTTGGAACTGGACGACCGTAATCGTATCGGGAGGTCTCACGATAGCCGGTCTCTTCGCCGCACCTCAGCTCGTTGCCGGCGGAGTAATCGCCGGCGTGATCGGAGCAGTCGGCAGCCTCTTCTTCGATGACTTCGAGGAAAGGAAGAGGAGGGCAAGGCTCGACATGCAAAAGCAGCTGAATACGGGAATAGACAGGAGCATATCGCAGCTGAGAAAGCAGCTGAACGGCATTGTCTCGGACAAAATCGTCGAGCAGCAATTGCGTCCTACAAGCAGAAAGATCAGCGATGTAGTCAGCTCCCTATTTGAGCTGAGCGCGACACAACGCAGGTTGGCAAGGAGAATCAACGAGCAGCAAGGGACGCTCAACTCCGCGGTTGTCAACGAAGCGCTCGCATACCTTGGTTACGACATTGCGGACGGCTGCATCATGAGAGTGGCCCGAATCCCCGGCGAGACAGCACTGCTCATCCTTGCCGACGGTACGAGGCTTCCCTACAAGTTGAAGCGAGACCTTGCCGGACTTCTCGATGAAGGCGTCAGGTATGTCTTCGAGTGCGGCGATGTGCGCGTGATGCTGTCCAGGACGATCGGCCGCACGTGCGACCGTAGGAACATCCGGATTGAAGAGGTCAAGGGCGAGCCGCTGATTGCGCATATCAAGGCAATAGACGAGCTCGGCAACGAGACTCGAACGGGAATACGGCTCGGCATTCAGGTAACCGAGCTTCTTATCACCAGATAGGCAGGTGGGATTATGAGCAAGCAATTCAAGCTTGAGATACCGGAATACAGCGAGAGAAGCTCTCAACTTATCTCGGATGCGCATGCACTTTATCAGGAGATTGGCTACGACGAGTCGACGCTGCCCGAAGGCGCCTTCGGCAGTGACAAGCCCATCAGCTTAGTCTTCGCCGGTCAGTACAGCGCAGGCAAATCGACGATACTAAAGGCGCTCACCGGATTCGACATAGCGACCGGCCACGAGATCACTACCGAGGAGGCGCGAGCTTACGACTGGCATGGCGTCCAGGTGGTTGACACCCCCGGTATCGGGACCGGCAGGCGTCCCGAGCACGACGAGATCTCATTCAAGGCGATCGCGGATGCAGACCTCCTTGTCTACGTCGTCACCTACCAGGGCTTCGACGAGCTCATCGCGCAGGACTTCAGGGAGCTGCTCATAGACCGCGACAAAGCCGGCGAGATGATCCTCGTCGTCAACAAGATGAAGGACGCGGACAGCGGCAACAGCCCCGAGCAGAGGGCAATCATCTCCGAGGACATCGCAAAAGTCACCGACCCATATACTCCCGAACAGCTACGGATTGTGTTTGTAGACGCCTTGGCTTATCTAAAAAGCGATGAAATCGCCGACGAGAAGCCCGAGAGGTCGAGGCGGCTCCTCGAGCAGAGCAACTTTGCCGAGCTTGTCGCCACGGTCAACGCTTTCGTTGAGCAACGTGGTATGGTCGCAAAGCTGACAACCCCCCTCTACCAGCTTCGTGACTCTCTGGACGCGGCTCTTCAGGACCAGAAGGTCAGCTGCGGCGATGAAGACGTCGACATTCTGGAGGAGCAGCTGTGCCGCGAACGTTCGATAATAGCGAACGCAATGCACGACATTGAAGCTACCGTGAGGCAGATATACACGACAACCGCCCTGGACATCAGAGAGGAGGGGCGGAAACTCGCAGACGCCATCGCGGATTGCATGTCAGAATCAGACGCCGAAGACCTAGCTAAGAAATCCTACAACCACGTCGAAAGCCTGTCTGAGGAATGCGGCGCGAGAATCAGCAAGGCGATTCGGAACCGCTACGACAAATGCCAGGACAGCCTGGACGAGTTCTATGCCTCTGACTTTTCCCAAGACCTGCGAATCCGCCTTGAGGCCAAGCAGCAGGCTGGGAACCCCATAGTGAGCAAAATCCTCCAGCCCGACCTTATTGCGCAGGGAAGCGGAAAGGTGGTCAGCAGCACCATCGGCACAGACGCCGCGGCAGCCGGACTGAAGGCTTTCTCGGGCAGCAAGGCGCAACAGCTCGTGCTCGATATCGGGCACTTCTTCGGGCACAGCTTCAAACCATGGGAGGCCGTCAAATGGGCCAAGGGCATAAACGTAGCCGGTAAGGCGCTTGGTGTGCTTGGCGTCGCCTTGTCAATTGGATTGCAGGTGAAGGATGACTATGACAGGGAAAAACGCCAGCGAGAGATGCGTTCTAATCGCGACTCTGTGCGGGCGTCATTCAACAAGGCAGCCGATGCCCTTGAAGAGCAATGCGCATCCGGCCTGCGCAAGCTTTTGAACGAGTCGGAAGTCTTCCAGCCACGAATCGACATCATTAACAAGCAACTCGACGATATACGAGACCTCCGCAGAAGCAAGTCCGCCGCCTGCAACAAGCTGATGCAGGCAATCAAGAGCTGCCAGGAGCTTATTGGAGAGATGCACAGGGGCTTTCCTGCATAAATGAATTTCTGCCTTTTGAAACAGTTTGACTAAGATAGCGCCCGGTATGGCACTGTCTTTTCTGCCTGCATTGCACGAATAAATGCAGGCAGAAAATGAGGCTTCGTGAGTTCGTGTGGGTAGGGGTCACGCCGCCGCCCGCCCGGGGAGAGCCGGCCTCAGGTCCGAGCACCTGCGCATCACGAGCGCTATCAGGTTGTCTATGTTCCTGAACCCGTAGCCCTGCCGGATCGCCACCTTGATCTTGTTGTCCACCGCCTCGACGCGGGCGTTGGACACGCCAAGCTCGATGGCGCGCAGGATGCCCTCCCGCTTGCGCCTGACCTTCCGCGAGAGCTCGACGAACAGGGGGATGCGGCTGCGGCACGCCCAGGCGAGCCACGCGACCTGGTCCTCGAACGCCGCGGTGAACCTGCTCGGGGTCGAGCGCGCCCAGGGCGGCACCACGGCCCTGACGCCGTGCTCGGGGCACTCGACGCGGGCGGGCGCCCACTCCACGAAGCATCTCGCCGCGCCGACGTCGGGCGCGCGCCACCTCCTCGCCGGGAGCGTGTTGTAGCCCTCGCAGCGCCGGCCGCACACGGGGCACCTCGGTGCCCGCCTGCGGGGCCGCGCCGACACGATTATGGAATCCCCCTCGATTCTGACGCCCTCGACGACGGCGGAGCCCAGCCGCAGGGCCTCCTTGAGTACACTGTTTCGCATGCGGCGGCGCACCTCCCGCTCGTTGGGTTCTCTTGGTCGAAAGTCAACGATACGCGAGGGGCGTCGCCGCCGCTAGATTGCGGCGTCCGTCCGCCGAGCTACCCACACAAACCCCCGAAGAGCCCAAGATTATCCATGTTTTCCACCCTCCGATTACGGAAGACTGTGGTGACGCGCAATGTACGCTGTGAGCACGCTGCGGTCGAGCTTGAGACGATTGCCCACTTGGATGGCACCGAGCTCGTGCATGATCGAACACGCCTTAGTCTTGCCCACTCCAAAAATCTCTCGAATGTCGCTGGTGCTTAGCAGCGCGGGCTTCTTTTGGAGCTCGCGGTACCAAGTGCTTTGGTGTGTGAACGCAATTTGGGAGATGCGTTCATCGGCGGGGTGCTTCCATGCCATCGTGTCCTCCTTTTCGTGTCTGCTTTTATCCGCGCGGCATGGCCATATCCTCCGATTAGCTCTGTGTTTCCAAAATAAAAAGACTAAAATGGAACCAGTTTGCTGTACCCGAGCACGTGTCTTGAAGTCGGGGTCGGTTCCGAATCATCCGAGAGAAGGGCTCGACAATGGGCGACTACACGAACGTCTATGCAGGTCAAGAGGCTATTGAGGTGCTGCCGTGGGTTCTGGCTCGAGTCGAGCTGCTCCCCGCGGACAGCGTTGCTCATGCAAAGGGTCCAGTGCTGCGTGCGTTTTTAAAACCGAACGAGGAATGCGGCCCCCGGCTCGTGCATGCAGTTCCATCCGGGTTTATCACGGGTACTTTCATGGAGCTCGACCTCTTCGATGATGCGGAGCTTGCGCAGTTCTGTGGGACATGGGGGATGATCGCCGCCCCCTATGCGGGCAGCATCGCGCGCATGTCGGCGCGAATTGTCGACCCAAAAACAGAGGAAACCCTTCTCGTGAAGGCATATGATGCCTCCGGCGCCGAGCTGCCGAGCCGTCATCGCATTGACTGCGAGCGTTACGGTCGAGATGTCTGGTACGCGGGATTGAACGGGGCGCCGCGGGATGCGGCATACGGCGCGCGACTCGGTGGCGGCAACTGGATGGAGGCCTTTAATCGCGACACCACGGCAAGGGGTGGCGAGGTTCTCAATGCCTACCATTTCGCGGAGGGTGGGGGAGACCGCTGCGCTCTCATCTATGCTGACGAAGTGCGGCATGCGCTTGCGATCATGCGCGTTGCGGTGCTCGCCAATGGCTTTTATGAGAGGGCGGGGGGCAATATTGTGCATACTTTTCGGCTAGCCGTGCGGCATGATGACATCAACGAGGCGAGATGCGGCAGGAGGCCTTTCGAGGAGGCTCTTTCCCTGTTCATGGACACCGACTTCCTTCACCCCCGAAAGGAGGCCTATGCGAGCAAGGGCGTGCTCGACGGGGTCCGCGAGTCGATGATGCACGAGCGCTTCAGGATCATAGAGGAGAACACGATGCTCTTCGCCGATCTTTGCCTTTCCTCGGTACCGGAGCCGCTGGTCGCTCACGGGGGCTTTCGGCGAGGCGGGCTCGCCAAGCTCAGAATGCCCGACGTCGGGGGCAACGCGCGCTACGGGAATCTGCTCCAGGCCATGGCTGCCCAGCTTTACGCCTATCTGAACGATGGCAACCCCTGGGTGGTCTGCGAGGTCTGCGGCAGGCCGTTTAAGTACGAGCAACAGCTGATGTCACCTATAACGTCCGAGACAAAGGCCAGGAAGGAATACCAGTGCCGACATCGGCCCACGAAGACGGCATTCTGCAGCAAGCGCCACGAGAAGGAGGTCTACGGCCCGCGAAACGCGGAGAGCAGAAGGCTGATGAAAGCGCTTGCTAAGATTCGGGCTGATGCCACCGAGGAAAGCGCTAGGAACATAATGGGCTAGCTATCGCTCTGCCATGATCCGCTCGACCACCTGTCCCGCCGCTGCCTTGGCTGAGGGATCGGTGCTTGCATAGGTGTTCAGCGTTTCCGCAACGCTGGAGTGTCCCATGAGCGAAGCGGCCGTCTTGGCATCGACGCCGTTTTGGAGCAGCGTGGTGGCAAAGGTGTGACGAAGGCAGTAGTACGTCGCCAGATTCCCTCTGACATCCCGAATGTCGTAGAGCTTTGCGAAGGACCGGAACTCCTTGATTAATGCTGTCGGATGATAGAAGGCGCCCTTCTCGTCGCCAAGCACAAAGCACTTCGCCGCCGCCAGCTTGCCGACCTCAAAGCAGACATTGGTGTAACGGCTGAAGAGCCTTTCTCTGAGACCGGATTCCAGGGGAATATCGCGGAAGCCTGCTGTTGTTTTCGGTCCTTTGAGGACGATCTCTCCATGAGCTACCGTTAGCGCTTGGCGGATATGAATGGCGCCATTCTCAAAGTCGATATCCTCCCACCGCGCTCCCAAGGCCTCCTCGTTGCGCAGCCCCGCTGAAAGCCCGAGTCGCATCGCGAGCGTTAGGCTCGTATCCTGCATGGAGTCGAGAAGGGATAGGAGCCTTCTTCTCTCGTTTGGCGTGAGCGAAGTGGGCTCTCTATGCTGGCGCTTCGGCGGCTTTATCGCACGTGTTATGGGATTGCGGTCGATGAGTCCGGTGGATTCCGCTTCGTCGAGCAGCTGCTTGAGAAACCGGTGAGCTTTGGAAACCGTGTCTGGAGCAAGGCCGTCCGCGAGGAGGTTTTCATCCATCTTGCGCACCATGTCGGCTTTGATGAGGTTGATGGGGAGGTCTGGGAGATGGCGCAGCACGAGCTTCATCGAGGAGCGGTAGTTTGCCGCCGTGGTCTTTTCGATTGCTTTGCTCGCTTCTCTCCGGTCGATGTAGTCGTGCGCATAGTCCGAGAGCATGACATCCTCCCGGATATTGAGGCCAAACTCGGCGGCCGCCTGCGCATCTCGCTCAAGCTCCATGTGGATTTGTGAGGAGATGCGCTTTGCTTCACGCTGTGAGCTGGCGGTGAAGTTGCGCGCGAGCTGGCGTTTGCGCCGGCGGCCTCCTTCTTCAATGTAATACGTGAAGCGCACCTGCCACTTCTTCGTTTTTGCATTGATGGCTCGTACGGAGCCCGGCGAGTAGAACACCGCTTCTCCTTCATCCTCGTTTGCAGTCCACCAAATAGTCCACCAAACAGTCCACCAATAAGGTGGACTCAGCTTAACGGTGCGAACGAAGCGAAGACTAGGATTAGCGAATCTACCAGCCAAAATGAGAAAAAGCGAACGCTTCGGTGCGATACAAACAGGCCACGATTATCGACTGACACGGAAGAGGTCACAAGTTCAAATCTTGTAACGCCCACCATGAAATTGCAGCTCGGGAGCCGAAAGGCTCCCGAGCTTTTTTTGTATCTGTCCAAACTTTTGTCCAATTTCATTCGGGTCGGTCGGATGATTTGTAATGTCACGTGATGTATGGACTTGAGATTATGCGTCCTCAATACTTCGCATATAATTACAGAATCAACATATCTAATCCAATTGAGTGAGCTTAACTGACGTCATAGAGGTCTAACTACTTCAGCAGCGATATCCTAGAATGTAATGAATTCTTGATGGCCTCGTGTCTCGTTGTCTCAGGAGGCCGAGTGAGTTCGACCTGGACAACGGGGCCATGAAAGGGTGAGAGCCCATGGTTGTTCTGCCAACCTCGAACGATACAAACCTGAGTCAACTCCTTGCGGAGGTGGCATCCGGGAAGATGCAGTTGCCTGAGTTCCAGAGGGACTGGACCTGGGACGACAACCGGATCAGGGGGCTCATCGCGAGCCTTACGCAGGGCTATCCTATGGGGGCGATCATGCGCCTCGCCTACGGCAACCCGGACATTCGTTTCAGATACCGCACCATAGAGGGTGTCGGTGATGTCGATGTGGAGCCGGAGTTCCTCATCCTCGACGGGCAGCAGCGTATGACCTCAATCTACCAGGCCCTCTATTCGAAGAAGCCGGTGCGCACGAGCACAGACAAGGGAAAGGAGATTGAGCGCTACTACTATATTGAAATCGGGAAGTGCCTCGATGAGAATGAGGATCGAGTTGATGCAATAGTCGCTGTTCCCGCTGACCGCAAGCTCAAGGAGAACTTTGATCGCGACGTGGTGCTTGACCTGTCTACCCGAGAGCTTGAGATTGAGCGCATGATGTTCCCGGTGAATATCATGTTTGACGATACGGAGAAGATGAACTGGACCGTTGCGTTCATGACGCACTATGCCGGTTCGGCTGAGGCGACGGCGCTGTTCACATCCTTCAATGAGGAGGTGCTCTCCGTCGTATCCAGCTACAAGCTCCCGGTCATCACGCTCGACAGGAGCACGCCGCGCGTCGCGGTATGCAAGGTGTTCGAGAACGTCAACACGGGTGGGGTGCCGCTCACCGTGTTCGAGCTGGTGACCGCCATGTTCGCCACGCGCGATTTCGACCTGCGCAAGGATTGGCGGGCGTGCCGCAGGAAGATCGTCGGAGAGGGCTCTCAGTTCAAGACCGACCTTTTGGAAGGCATCGACGAGACTGCGTTCCTCACGGCGGTAACGCTCTACAGCTCCTACATGAGGAAAAGGACAATCGGATCTGGGTCCGTCAGCTGCAAGAAGAAGGATGTTCTCGCGCTTGAGTACGAGGACTATCGCACCAGTCGCGATGCGGTACTCGATGGGTTCGAGATTGCGAGGGAGCTGCTGCTCACCTACGAGTGCGTGTACCGTAGGCGCGACCTCCCATACGCTACCCAGCTCATTCCGCTCTCGGCAATCTGCGCCGTCTTGGGGCGGAAGCGGTGCGCGGAGCCGAATGTAATCAAGGCTATCTCGCGCTGGTACTGGTGCGGAATTCTCGGGGAGATGTACGGGGGCGCCAACGAGACCCGCTACGCCAACGACATCGAGGATGTCATTGACGATGTCGAGGGGAGGCCGAGTCAGAGCAGGACGGTCAACGCGGCGTTTTTCTCTGCGACGCGTCTGCTGACGCTCAGGACCCGCCTCTCGGCAGCCTACAAGGGGATTATGGCGCTTCTCTACAAGGCGAAATGCCGCGATCTCATGAACGATACGACCATGGATGTCGTGAACAGCATCACGGGAGCCCCCGACATCCACCACATCTTCCCTGAGGCCTACTGCGAGAAGGCGGGGATTCTGCGAGAGCGCTACGACTGCGTGGTCAACAAGACCCCCGTCCTCTATGCTACCAATCGCTCCATCGGGGGCAGCGCCCCGAGCGTCTACCTTCCCCGCATTTTGTCCAAGGTTGGAGACATGGATGAGGCCGACCTTCGTAATCGTGTGGAGTCGCACCAGGCAAGCTATGACATGCTGAGATCCGATGACTTCGACGGATTCTTCCTCGACCGGGCGTCGCGCCTGCTCGATCTCATTGAGGGGGCCATGGGGAAGCCGGTCGGCGATCGCTCCTCAGAGACAACGGTTCAGGCATTTGGGTCTGCTTTGTAGCTGAGAGTGAAATCGTCGGCGGTCTTCAGGTTTTCAGCCTCGACAAACATCCCCTCGTATCTTTCCGGGCCATGAACGGCATGAAAGGCTGTTCACGGTCGGGGGATGCCGCAGCGCACCGATGCCGCCCTCGGCAATGCTTTAGCGCATCTGGTCGAGTACCCGCTCGCGGTGCTCATGCTCCATGAGATTCGAGCTCTCCTACGCGTTCATGTTTGGCATGTCGTCGATGGCCGCTCTCATCTTGTCCTCGCGCGCGATGGTTCCCTTATCTGCATGTTGCACTTATGTACGTTCGCCTGGGGCATCAGGCTCGCTTCGCAGCGAAAGAGCGCGTTCGGTTTGAAGCTCCCCCGCACGGCCGCTGTGCCCATGTCAGGCGCTCCTAGCGCTTGTTCACCTCTGCGTTGTCGAAGAGTGTCGACGATGGTCGCATGTCTGCACGACGCCCGTGAATGCGATGCGCATTCGCCGTATCGGCGTGGTTGTGCGAAATTAATTGGAATCTGACAGTCAAGAACTTAGGTGATTGTTTGCAGTAGCCAATCGCAAAACCCCAGATGAATGGCGTAGCCGTAACTTCCGTCTCAACCATTTTGCATCGGCGGGTTTCCAATATGGGTTTCTGCTTAACATAATCCGCAGGTCAGCTGCGTGCTGTTATCACCCAAGTTCTAGACTGTTAGATTGACATATAAAACTCTCCAAACATGGCAACGACAAGCTCTTCTAAATAATCATTTGCAGGCAGTGGATCTGTACCACGCCTCCGCCTTCTCGGTACAGCTCAGCCTTACCTGCAACACGTTCCGGACGGCCTTCATGGGATTGTCTACCGGCTTTATCTGCTGGACGGCCCCGTCTCCTACCTGCGTACGGTCGGAGACGATACTCAAATCTGATTCTCAAAATCCTTCTGGCTCATTCTGAGTGATTCGCGAAGCTCGCGAATCTCCCTGGGGTGAGCAAGCTCTTTCTGACAGCATAGGCGTCTGCCAGCTCACGGCTAAGACGGTCCGCCTCGTCGGCCTTCATGACATCGTTGCCGCACTTATCGCAGACCCATCGTTCCATGCCGGCAACGGTGAACTCCCCGCCCTTGTACATCTCTTTCATAGGCTCCGATGTGAACCTCATCTCAGAGCCGCATTCGGTGCAACGCATCTCTCCTCCTAATGCGGGCAGCCTTCCCAGTTGGCGCTCAGTACCTGAACCGACGCGTCTCCATCGTCGTTGACGAAGAGCTTCACATACCATTTATTGCCGTCATATTCGACGTTTCGATGTAAGTCGGCAAATGTTCCGGGCATGACTTCAAGCTCGTCCGACTTGTAGAAAATCTCCGGCCTGATGCTGTCGATGATTTCTTCCACGGATCGTCCGACATCGGTCCTGTCGTAGCTGTTCAAGATGAACTGCCTCGGTCTCCTGCTGATGATTAGGTGACCGTTGGATGTTAAAGCGCTTGACGTCTCGTATGAAGAGGCTGAACACATCATCCTCGGTCAAAGAATCGTGGTGTCGATTGCTTCCGTCCGGGCGTCGAGGGCTCAGAGCGCCGCCGCCACCGCCTTGCGTATGAAGTCGGAGCGGGTTTCGTCCTTGGTGTCGATGGCGGCGACCATCGACTGGGGGAGCTTTACGTTGACGTTGACCAGCGGCTCGTCGGAGAGCGCCGGCCTGCCCTGCGGGCGAACGATCCACTCGCCCGGCTCTCCGGGGTAGTTCCCTCGCTCGCACGCCTCGCTCAACCGCTCGATCTCCTCGTCCGTAAACGCATAGCCGCCCTTGAGACTGTACTCAGCCATATTCTCCTCCTAACCCAACCCGAGTGTCTCTAGACAGAACGCGCAATGCAGTTTGCGCGGGACTGATTTCGAAATGTGATGCTCGGGCTGCAGGTCAAACGCGGGCAGAGTTTGGGTCCAATCCGTCCTAGCCATTTGATTAGCTATCCTTTGGTAGAGTACTATACGGTTAGTCATTTACCCACGGTTTATGACATGGCCTGCCTCGGAGCCCGAAATCCGGGGCATTACTCATTTCTAGCCCCACGTTCCCGCGTTGGTCCCCTGGCTACGAATGCACTGCTCATAGTAGCTCTTGGTCGCGGGGAACGCCGTGCGAATCTTGTAAATGTCCTTCACCTCGTCGAGCACTACGACGCGGTGCTGGTGCTCGACCTCGATGACAGTGAGCACGCGCCTCACGCTTTTCCACGAAGTTTATGTCGTGGCCAAGGGTCGTGTCGTATTTGTTCGAACTGCCGGAAACAATGTGGTTGAAGCTGATCACCTTGCCGCTGAACGGGTCGAATGCGCGCGGCGACCGACCGGGCGTGTACGTCGAGGCCGATGGAGGTAACATGGGCCATGGGGAGCCTCCTCCCATGCGTGCGGTACGGCGGCACCGCAGGGTGACAGATACAACACCATTGTTCCCGCCCAGCCCGCGACCCGGCATGCCGCGGGGAGGCTTTCCCCTCAATGGCTTTCTCATATCGTTTTCTTACGCTATCAAATCTGCGGGGATAGGGTCGGCGAATCGGCCGATGTCCTCCTCTCTATTACAGCGATTATTTGGATGGAAGGCGCCCGTCGCCCTTGGAACGGTCCGTCTATGTGCCGGGCGATATCGAAGAACGCATCGTGCGCGTCGCGGTGCGGAATCCATGACGCTCATAGAACGCAAGGGCCATATCGTTGCCTTCGGAGACCGTGAGCTCGATTTCGCGAATATTGCGCTGCGAGAATTCGCGGCGAGCCCAGTCCATGAGCTGCGAGCCGATGCCTCGCCCTCGCGCCTCGGGAAGCACGACAAGATCGTCGATGCTGCCGATACCGTCATCGAGGCCGAGCTTGATGAACCCGACGGGTCGATCGTCGAGCTCGGCCACGGCGGCCCATCTGTGCCCTGATGCGAGCTCATCGCAACAGGCCTCGGTCCAATCGTCGACCGTGTGCTCGGTGTAGCGTGCCGCGTACGCATCCGAGACCTTGCGCTGATGGTTCGCCAGCTCCTGCAGGAACAGGCGAACAAGCTCTCGCTCGTCTTCGGAAACGCGGTGAATCGCGAGCATGTTCTTGCTGTCTGCATCCATAGCGGGCCCATCCGTTCCGTGCGGCTTTCAGTACGGAACATGATAGCAAGCTCGGGACAGTCGACTTGGATTGCATCCAGGGGATCGGCGGAGCCCATAAGAAAGTGCCGACAGCCTGCTTTTGTGTCATCGGTTCCCTGTAGATCGCGTGCTGGGGCATCGTTGGGAGCGTGGCGGAGTGAATCTATCGACGTTTTCCTCAGGGGCGCGCCGTTGGAAACACGCTCCCCGCGTCGGCCACGAAGATCATCTCCCCGTGCCGGATGCTCGCCACGATGGCGGCGAGCCGTTCGTTCAGGATGCGGCGGCGCACGGCTACTCCTCTCCCTGCTCGTATGCGGGACGGTCGTTCTCGGTGATCTCGCGCAGCAGGCGACAGGGGTTTCCTGCGGCCACGACGCCGGCCGGCACGTCGCGCGTGACCACGCTGCCCGCGCCGATCACCGCCCCGCGGCCCACGGTCACGCCCGGCAGGACCGTGACGTCTCCTCCGATCCACACATCGTCCTCGATGGTGATGGGGAGCGCTCGCTCGAGGCCGGCGTTGCGCTCCTCCACCGTGAGCGGGTGCTGCGCCGTGTATGCGCCGAAGTTCGGCCCGATGAAGACGTGCTCGCCTATGCGAATGGGGGCGCCGTCCATGAGGAAGGCGCCGTGGTTGATGAAGCTCCCAGCCCCGATGCTCACGTTGTAGCCATAGTCGACATACAGCGGCCCCAGGATCTCGACGCCTTCGCCCATCTGCCCGAGAAGCGCGCGCAGGATCTTCTCGCGGCCCTCGCGATCGCTCGGAAGCGTCTGGTTGAGCAGGAAGCAGGCGTCGTCCGCGCGCGAGCGCTCCTCGCCGAGCTCCGCATCGTTGTTCGCGTCGTACCAGAGCCCGCGATCGCGGCGCTGGGCCTCCGTCATGGTCTCGTTCGTCATATTCGGCTCCCTTCTTCCGGCGCCAAGCGCCCGATCGACAAGGGGTCCGAAAGGCGCGCATCCAGGGCGCGCGCCAGAAGACCCCCCAGATAGCAGTTCTCGAGGTCATCCCGGCGCTCGAGGTGCGGGACGAACTCTTTGGGAATCCACCGCTCCAACATGTCCCGCACCTGCTCGAGCGCGGCATCCTCATCGAGAAGCCCGCCTGTGCACAGGATGATGTCCGGGTTGAGCGCCGTCACCACGGCCGCAAGCGCGTGCGCGACAAGCTCCGGGCACGGCTTCGAGAAGTCCTTGGGATCGGGCGCCGTGAGGGCGCCGCGCGTTCCCGCGGGTATGAAGCCCACCATTCCCGCGAACTGGCCGGCCCCCGTCACGACCGTGCCGTTTGCGATCGTCGCCGTTCCGGGGCGCACGCCCACGGGGAAGTTGGCAAGGGTCACGGTCTTTTTCGCGTCTCCGAGTTCGCGAAAGAAGCCGTATGCCTTGAGGTGCATGTCGTTGGCGGCGAGCGCGGGAACACCGAGCTTCCTCTCGAGGTCGGCCACGATGTCCGTGCCGTTGAGTTCCGGGAGGTCGCAGTGGCTGACGACGCCTTCGGCCACGATCCCCGGGATTCCCACAGACGCCTGCGCCGACTCCGGATGGAATCGCCTCCAGTCGCCGAGAAGCCTCACGAGGGTAGCGCCTTCAAGCTCGGGCAGGCGCGTCTCGTCCCTGTCGAGGACGCGCCCGGTCACGGAAAGCACGGTCCTTACGAGCACGCGCGCTCCGCGATCGATGTCGACATGGGCGGCGAGAACGGGGGAGAAGGCCTCGTTTGCGCGATAGAGCTGCGCGGTCCTGCCCGCGCCCCCGTGACGCGCGCCCGCCGCAAGGATCTCGCCCATGCGGTTCATATCGTTGAGGGTGGCGTTCACGGTGGCGATCGAGAGCCCTGTCAGGTCGGAGAGCTCCCGTTTGGTATGGGCCCCGCCCTTCCAGAGGGTGCGTCGAAGCGCGCTGACGCTCGGCTCCAGCAAGGGTTTCACCAGCCTCCCCAGGTCGGCATAGTTATTACAGCAATTATTATAATGACTGTAATAATAGGGTCAAGACATGGATGGTTTCTTGGGGACGGGTTCGTTCCAACCCATTCGGTTCCGCCCTGTCGGCAGAAATCTCGGATGCTTCGTCCAGGCGCTATCTTATGCGGCCGTCCGGCTCCTTGCCCGACAGCCGTCGCGCGGTTGCGACGACCTCCCGATAGCGCGGGTCGTCTCCCGCGAACTGCCTCCATTCGGGCGATTCGACCGTCGCGACAAGGGCCTGCCCCATCAGCGTCGCGGCCTCGTCAGCCTGGCGCGCCTTGTGTTCGGCCCATGCTTCGCCGGAGCGGGCGGGGTCGATCTTGTCGACCAGGCGATCGTAGAGCGGGGATTCCGAGAGGGCGGGGGAGGGGGCCGAAGCGGTCTTGGCGGCATCGACCGCGCGGCTCAGCGCCGCGACGGCGTCGTTCTGCTCACCTGCCTGACGAAGCGCCTCGGCTTCCTCGAGCGCCATGCTGATGGGGTGCCAAGGGTTCACCGAGCCCATGTCCAGGGCGTCGAAGACCGTCTCGGCTGCCTTGCCGGCAGCGCGCGCGAACGCGGCGTCGCCCCGTATGCCCACCTCCTGCATAAGCGAGGAGAGCACGAAGCTCGCGGCGCGAAGCCGCTCTGCCTGCAGGAGGTCGAGGGCGTCATCGGTGCGATCGGTCTTGCGGTAGGACGAGACGAGCAGCATCACCGCGGTGCTTGTGTCCTGCCGCTTGGCGAGCGGCTCCAGCAGCGACACGGCCTCCTCATAGCGCCCTGCTTGGAAGAGCGTCGTCGCCTTCTGCTGCTGCGCAAGAAAGAGCACGGACGGGTCCGTCGCGACCTCGAGCGCCCGATCGGCCAGGGCGAGCGCCTCTTCGGCGAGCGCTGCGGTGTCGGACGCGCCGTTCTGCTCGTCCGCTGGATTGAACGGCGTCGCCATGCCGTCGGCCCATACCGTGAGGAGCGATGCGAACATGAGCAGCAGGTTCGCATCCGAATAGTGTTCCGTCGCGAGCGCGCGCAGGCGTTCTCGGGCTGCTGGAAGGCCCTTCTCTCCCAGCGCGTAGACCTCGGCGTAAAGCGCGGCGGACTCCTCCTCGGTGAGCTCGTCGCGCCAGTCGAAGAGCTCGTCCAGCGTGATCGAGAACAACGCGGCGATGCGCGGCAGCAGGCTCACGTCGGGCAGGTTTTGCCCGAGCTCCCATTTCGAGACGGCGGCCTTCGAGACTCCCAGGTGCGCGGCGAGCGCCTCCTGCGTGATGCCCATGCGGCGGCGCTCGCGCAGGATCGTGCGGCAGATATTGACAGATACGCTCATGATTTCTCCCTTGAAATGACGGATAGGTGGCTGCCGGCTGCCATCTTCAGTATGAGGTCGCGCACGGGTTGAATCAAAGGAGCGCTGGTTGACGTTTCTTGCGAGAGGTCAACCGGCGCTCGACAACATGTCCCGCCGGCTCAGGGAACCAGCGGTCGATTCATCCTGCACCACGGTGGCACGCAGGCGAAAGCGATCGATCAACGGGCTCCCTAGAAAATCGCACAAATGCCCGTTGACACCAGATACCTTGCGCCATATAGTATGTGACATACAGTATACGACGAAGGGAGGTGTGCGGATGGAGGCGCAGATGAAACGCGGCTTTCTGGAGGCGTGCGTGCTCGCGGCGGTCTCCGGAGAGGAATCGTACGGCTACCGGATCGTCAAGGACGTCCCGGCATCCATGGGGCTCACGGAGTCCACGCTCTACCCGCTGCTTAAGCGTCTTGAGAAGGCGGGGTGCATCACCGTCCGCTCCGCCGAGCATAACGGGCGGCTGCGCAAGTACTACCGCATCACGGAGGCTGGCAGAACCCGCATCGACGAGTTCTTGGCCGAGTGGCCGTCCGTGCAGGAAATCTACCGCTACGTGGAGGGGGCGCGATCATGACAAGGGACGAGTTCGTTGAGAGGCTGGGCGAGCTGCTCGCCTGTCTGCCGGCAGATCAGGTGGAGGAGTCGAAGGAGTTCTATGCCGAGGCCATCGCCGACCGCATGGAAGACGGCATGAGCGAGGAGGAGGCGGTCGCTGCGGTCGGCTCCCCGCAGGCGGTTGCGGAGGCGATCCTCGATGACCTGCCTGCCGTGCCGCGCGCGATCGCAAAGACCAGGCGCAAGGGGAATGCGGTTCTGTGGGCGCTGGCGATCCTGGGGTCGCCCCTGTGGATTGTTCTCGCTCTCGGCTTCGCTGCTGTGGCCGTCATGGTCTATATCTCCATCTGGGTGCTGGCGGCGTGCGTGTGGATCATCACGGCGGGCCTGGGTGCTGTCGGCGCCGCCGCGTTTGTGCTCGCGACCACCGGTATCGCGATCGGGCATGTTCCGTTTGTCCTTGCCATGACGGGGGTCGGCTTCGCCTTCATCGGCGCGACGCTCTTGCTGGGTGCGGGCGCGTGGGCCGTCACCAAGCAGATCGCTCGGCTTTCGGTCCTCTGGGTGAAAAAGGCCCTCTCTCCCTTCCGCAAGGATCGCGGCCGCACCTCGGGCGGGACGGGCGGCTCCCTTTCCGCCGAGCCGCACGCCGGCGGCAACGCGGCTTCCGATGGGCCCGCGCACTTCGCCGTCGCGAGTACGCTCAACTAGAAAGGACAGGTTATGACCAGCGCAAAGAAGACATATTTTGCCGTGTCGGGCGGACTGGTGGCGCTTGGCATCGTTCTCGCGGCCCTGGGGTTCCTGGTCTCGGGTTTCGATCCGAACGTGTTCGCCGCGCAGATCGATATGCGCGACGACAGCATTGTGCTCGGTGGCGTCGAGGTGGACGATCCCACGGGCATCTTCCCCCTCGAGCAGATCGCGCAGCTCGGCGAGATCGACGTCTCGGCGCCCTCCGCACCCGAGGCCCCTTCTGCGCCGTCGGCGCCGGGCGAGGGGGAGTAGCGCAGGGGCGCTTCACGCGCGCCCCTTTTGCCGTTGCGGTTCATGCCGGCTGCTGATCTTGCGGTTTGCGCCCGTGGGTCGAGCTGTGTGCTGCGGCGGGGCAGGGGAGGCTGCGGGCGGAAAAGTTGCTGAAAAATCGACGTTGTGGACGGCTCAAATCCGGACCCGCCCGAAACGGCACCTGCAGAGCAGGCGTTTCCGCAGGTAGCGCCTGCGCAGGAAGTGCGCATTTCGGGGCATTCGGAAACGAGCCGTCCACAACGTCGATTTTTCAGCACTTCTTGGGGCCGCAGCCTCCACTCGGCTGCCATCACGTCAAGTCGCTCGGGCCGCGGGGCGGTTGCTTAAGGGACCTCGACGTGCGGCGCAGCTAAAGCAACGCGGCGACCATCATAACGGCCGCAATACCCGCCAAGATGAGCGGCGCCGTCCCGTCGATAAAGGCGGGTGCGGGCGGCAAGCGGTAGTACAAGACGTAGCACACGAGATTGATCGCGGAAAAAACGAGCACGGCGCCGCTGAGGATCGTCGGCCAGGGTTCGGCCAGCATATCCGCCTTCGACAGGGTCGCGACGCACCAGAGCTCGAAGACGCACCATGCCACGATGAGAAGCAGCTCGGTAGTGACCGGGCGTTCGAAGAAGCATCGCGTCGACAGGGCGAGCACCGCATACGCCAGAACTGCCGCAATAACAAATTTCCATCCGGATATCGAATGCGTGCCAGCGATGCGCGCGATATCCCATCCCGCAGCCCCGACACCGCCCAGGTCCGTTGCCGCCGCGCCGACGATGCAGGCGACGCCAACGCCGCGGATCAGGTCGCTCGGACGCGCTTTAGGTCGGAAGAAGATCGCCCACCAGGTTAGATAGAGCGCGGCGCACAGCGCCAACAGCGCATGTCCCGCTATCACGCCATATACGGAGCCCATATCCATCTCCTCTGATGCTCGTCGCACCCATTGTGCGCTTCGTATGGGCCCGAGGCGCCGGGATATCGGCGTGTGACGCCCGAGATGCCGCAACGGGTCGTTGCTCGACGAGGGCACTGCGCGCGGGGACAATGGTGGCAGGGCAACGACGAAAGGAGACCTCCATGATCATGAAAAACACGCTCGCGCGCCTGCGTCGCGAGCGCGGGCTGACCCAAGAGGAGCTGGCTCGCCGGCTCTACATCACCCGCCAGGCGGTGAGCCGCTGGGGGACTGAGGGGGTATAAGCACCAAGGAGCGCTTCGCAACAAAACGCATCATTCTCGCAGGTAGAATACCGTTTTTCTGACTGATGCGCACAACGCAAGAAAACGCTGCGAAACGCTCCTTCCAGGCTCATTCGTACCGGAATTCGTACCACCCAGAAGTCCCAGAAAGACGGTTCCAAAAGGAAAAGGAGATTCCAAATGGCAACCGACTGGAACGCCCTCACCGCCGAAGAGGACCGCGCCTACTTCATGGCAGAACTGGTCGAGATTTCCCCACAGAGCTTCACCCTGGAGGAGAAGCAGAGGATCCTGCGCAACATGATCGAGGCGTCCACAGCAATCGAGAACGCGCTGCGCGACGACTTCGCACGCCTCGACGAGGTAACCCAAACCCGCATGATAGACACGCTCGCCAAGGCTGGCCCGAGAGACCGCGACTGGTGGTACCGAATGCTCGTAGCAGGCCCCAGGCGCCGCGAAGGCATAACCATCTAAGACAGGACGGCCCCGCATCCCAAGAGATGCGGGGCCTTACCATGTCGATCCCAAAGCAAGAGGCCCGGGGCTTTCCAACATTTCCCACACGCCTGCGGGCTATAGCAGGGCCCTCCGGCGCATGGAAAACGTTGAAAAGCCGTGCGCCGGGCCCTGACCTACCGTCAAAGCAGAATCTCGTTCACGCGCGCCTGCACCGCATAGTACAGCGACCCCAGGCGCGACTTACGCTCCTCGCCGTTACCGTACTTGCCGCGTATGACCGCCCGCGCCAGAGCGTCGATGTCGGCCCCGCCCGACCCGCCGTCGGGGCCGCCGGCGCCCAGGATCTCGTTGACCCTGGCCTGCACCGCGTCATAGCTCGCACCGAGCGCCGCGCGCCGGTCGTCCCCGTTGCCGTAGTCGCCCCTGATCACCGCCTGTGCCAGCGCCTCGATGTCAGGGGCGGCGGGCTGCGCGGGAGCAGACGAGGAGCCGCCCGCCAGGATGCGGTTCACCTCAGCCTGCACCTCCGAGTAGCGTGACCCGAGCGCCGCGCGGCGCGCGTCCCCGTTGCCGAACTC
>NZ_FCOU01000015.1 GCF_900046475.1 Collinsella ihumii
CGTTGCCGAACTCGCCCGCGATGACGCGCCGCGCGAGCTCCGCCACCGTGCCGTCGGGCGCGGCCGGGGTCGTGCCGCCAGAAACAACGCCGCCCGTGATCGCGGCCTTCAGCGCCGCCCACTTGGACGCCGCCACGTAGGGCGCCGGGCAGCGCTTGCCCGTCACGTCGTAGTGGCGGATCACCCCGGCGGCCCCGATGCCGTACTTGTCCATGAGCCGCTGGACGAGCCAGGAGAGCTTGTCGACCTCCACGTCGCTGAAGTCCTCGCCGGCCGAGACGACCTCGATGCCGATCGCGCGGCAGTTCATCTGCCAGTCGCCGGCGTGCCAGGCGGTGTCGCCCTCGGCCACGCTCTGGTAGATCTCCGGCGTGATGTCGTCGACGAAGTAGTGCGCAGACGCGCCCTGCCCCTCGTTCCGCGCGAAGTACGTCGCGTTGTTCCGCGCGGAGGCGAGCGTCGCCGTGAAGTGCACCACGATGCGGTCGACCGCGCGCGAGCGCCCGCGCGTCATGTGGTCGCTCCCGCACTGCTTGAAGAGGATGCTATACGCCATCGGGCGCCTCCTCGAAGCCGCCGTCCTCGCCCTCGTCGGGCTCCCAGCCGTCGGGCGCGGCCGCCTCGACGCCCTCGCCGCGCAGCGCCCCCCAGCGCTCCTCCTCGCTCGCGAACTCGCGCTCACTCATCGGGACCACCGCCCGAAGGCAGCGCCGCGCCGAGCTCCGCCATGACCGGCGACAGCACGGCCATCACGAGCGCCACCACAATCGCGCGCCACTCGGGCTCCAGCACCGCGCAGCCCACGAGCATGTCCACGTTGGCCACGACCACGCCGAGCACGCCCTGGACGATCGTCCTCGCCAGGCGCCACGGCCACTCGTTGGATGTCAGGAAAGCCTCCATCATTGCCCCTTCCGCATGTTCTCGATCTCCGCCTTCACGACGGCGACGTCCTGCTCCAGGGCGTAGGTGCGCTCGATGAGGCAGTTGTGCCTCTCGACCTGCCTCGTCAGGTTGTCGATCTTGACCTCCATGACCGCGCGGCTGCGCGAGTTGGACACGAGCACCCCCGCGAGGGTGAGCACCCCCGTCACGAGCGCCGCGATCACCGACTCCATGCGCGCCTCCTCCCCGGACGGGAACGCCCCGCCCTCTGGGAGAAGTGTCATGCGCAGTCACAAAATGCCCATCTAGCTGGTAAAATGGGCGTAATGTTGCGTTCTGTTTCTTCACAAAGAAGCTCACAAGCGCATGCAGGCGATAAGAGGGGGCGGCAGATGTACCAGAGCATCGAATATCAAAATGGATACGACGAATCCCTCGCCCGGGCAGTCGCTGCGCTGAATGAGGGAATAGCAGACGAGAAGATAATCATCGGTCTGCTGCAGAAGCATTGGGATCTCTCTTTGATGGATGCGCGCATGTATCTTGCGCGCGAGCGTACGGAGGGTTATCCGATGCGCGAGCTATCTGCATACCTTGCCGAATACATGGGCTGGGACTTCGAAGACGCACAGGACTATGCGTGCTCCGATGGGGTGGCTGAGGCCCTCAGGACCATAGACAAGCCCTGGAGCCTCAGCGGAGAAAAGCTCTACGAGAAGATCAGGAAGGCGTTGAACACCAAGTCCTAGCTCTTCACCGTCAGATACCCCGGAGCCACCGGCGGGTCGTCGATCCGGCAGTAGGCCTCGTCTCGGCCTCCGCTGTCGTACGTCGTCCCCGCGCCGCCCACCAGTGCCTCGCAGCCGTAGAACATGCCTGACCCCTCGCACCCCGCGGGCAGCGACCAGTCCGCATCCGCCCAGATTGTCGCCAGGTTCGAGCAGCCCGAGAAGCAGTAGAACAGGTCCGTGAGCCCCTCGGTCGGAAATCCAGACAGGTCGAGCTCGGTGAGCCCGTCGCAGTTCGAGAACGCGTAGCGCATCTCCCGGACCTCCGGCAGGTTGGAGAGCCCGACGACCTCGGTCATCTCCCCGTCGGTGTAGAACCAGTACGACAGGTTCGCGTACGTAAGCCCCGACAGGTCCTCGGAGAACGTCGCCTTCAGCACGTCCACCCCGGCATCGTCCCAGGCGCGCGACCCGATCGCCCGGTAGCGCGCCGTCGCGCACATCCGCGAGCTCAGCGCGACCTCGCGTCCCTCCTCGGGCTCGGGATCCAGCGTCAGCACGAGCTCGCCGTCGGCGTACAGGTGGCACGCTACCCATTCGCGCGCATCGGCCGCGGGATCCGTCAAGATCCCGTCCTCGCCGAACCCCAGGTGCCCGTCGATGTCCTCGCCGTAGTCGGGCGAATAGCCCATCCCGCCCACCAGGCGGTTGCACCCGTAGAGGCCAAGGCTGCCCGTCTGCTCGCCGGCAGGCTCCCATCTGGCCGCGTACACGCTCTCCAGCGAAGGGCAGCTCGAGAACACCTGATCGAAGCTCATCGCGCCCTCGAGCGCCTCGAACCCCCGCACCTCGGTCATCTGCTGCAGGCTTTGGAACAGGTGCGACGCGTTGGTCAGGCCGCCGCCCGCGAAGTCCGAGTCTATCAGCGCCCGCAGCACCTCGCTGCGCCGCGTGCGCCAGGGGATGTCGCTCGAGGACGAGAAGCCCTCGGCCGGGATCTCCCATCCCTCCAGGATCACCGCCCCCTCCACGTCGGAGGACCGACCGTCGCGGTAGTTCAGCTCGAGCGTCCCGTCAGAGAGCAGCAGCGCGCGCATCTTGACCCCCGTGTCCCATGTGAGCGCGCGGATCGCCGCAGGCATCTCGGCGGGGGTGTAGGTCGTCGTCGACCCGTTCTGCGTGCGGATCGCGTCGGCAAGAAGCTCGAACACGACCTCGGAGAGGATCCCGGTGCCCGCCTCGGGCGCGGCGACGAGCCCCGCGCCCTCGCGCGTCCCGTCCATCTCCAGCACCCGCGAGCTCATCTCCAGCGGCATGTAGCGCACCTGCTGCCCGTTCTGCTCGCGGATCGCGTTGGCGATCTCGGTCAGGAGCGCCTTGGTAACCGTTCCCACAGCCATCTAGAACTCCATCTCGGAAAGATCGTCCAGGTCCTCGATCGCCTGGTCCACATAGGCCTTCGTCGCGTACGCGGAAAGGTCGGGCGCGCTGCCCGGCGCCCCGTCCGCACCCGGCTCTCCCTGCGGCCCGGGCTCCCCGGCCTCGCCCTTGAGGCCCGAGAAGGCGAACGCGAACGTCCGCGCCCCCGGCGTACCGCCCATCGTCACGGTGGTAGTGCTGCGGTGCGTGATGTATCGGCGTAGTAGAGCTATGATCTTTTTTTTTTTGAATATACGGCCACCACCGAGGTTTACCATCTTTCCCCACCCCGCTGTCCTCCGATCTCTCACCGATCCCCCTGGTTCTTATACAAAACTAGGTGGGGAATAGGGGCCGGCTCCAGGGCGGGCCGCGCCGGGTCCACAAGGTCCGCCTTCACATACGGGGAGGAGGCGGGCCCCGCGTAGGAAAACCCGCTCACAGCTGCCCCCGGGCGCGCCCGTACGCGGTGGCGCGCCGCTGCTGCTCGCGGCCCATCCGGTCGGTCTCGGAGGCGCTGCGCCGGTCCTCATCCCGTGCATCGCGGCGAGCCGGCCCCTTCTTAAAATCCTCGCGACCGCGGTCCCCGCGTACGCGCCCATGTCCGTTACCCAACATGCCTCACCACCGTGCAGATCAAGGTGAACCCCCACAGCCACCGCCCGGACCCGTCGTGCCCGCGCGGCCCGGCACCGCCGGAGTCCACCGAGGCGATCCTCACCCCGTCGACGTCGATCGGCCACGCCGCGCCGCGCAGCGCCCGCTCGGCAGCCAGGCAGACATCCTCCGCGGCCCCGGCCTCCTCGCGGCACGCGAGCACATCGACGTCCACGCGCCCGCGCTCGCCGCCGTCAGCCAGGCGCGCCTCCCGCGCGAAGGCTCCCTGGGAAACCACGATCGGCTCGGCGCAAAACCCCGCCGAGGGCGGCGCGCAGAACACGCCCGCGAATCCCAGGGCGTAGAGCATCGACGCCACCGCGCCTGCGACCTCTCCGCAAGGAGCCATCAGCCCACCTCCAGTTCCCAGTGGTGCACGTGCCCGCGCACCACGCAGCAGCGCCGGCACCTGCGCACGTGCATGCTCGGCCCCGCGCCCACCAGCACGCGCGACCCCGCGGGCACCTCGAAGGCGCCCTCTGAGCTCACCGCGTCAACGAAGATCCGTCCCGCGCCGCCGTCCGCGCTGCGGTGGGCGTCGTCCACGGCGGACTCCGCACGCTCGAAGCGCACGTGCCTCACCAGCACGGACGGCCCGTACGTCCCGTCGCCCGCGGCCGGCCGCACCAGCATGTCGTCGGGCAGAAGCCTTCTCGGTATCGGCCTCAGAAAGCGCATCTACCTCACCCCGCTCCAGCAAAGCCCTGTTCCCGCCAGCTCCGCGAGCGCCGCCTCCCGCGCCACCTCGGCGCCGGTCGTCCCGTCGTCGCGGTAGTTCGTCACGGAGAAGGACCCTATCGAGAAGCCGCCCACGCGCCCCTCGCCGTACTCGGCGAAGGCGTCCGCGGCCGCGCACACGGCGCGCCGCCAGGCGTCTGCCTGATCGTCGTCCCAACCGCCCTGCACCTCGCGCGCACCGGTGAGCGACCCGACCATGCGCACGGCGGCGGGCATCACCTCGGAGAAGTCCGCCGCCGGCAGCGCCCCGCCGTACCCGTCCTGGTAGAACTCATAGGAGACGGGCGCGGGGCCGCAGCCCGCCGCGCCCGCCGCCCCGTCCATCAGGCCAGCGGCGCGCAGGAGACGTGCACGCCGTCCAGCTTGTTGTCCAAGAGCTCCACGATGCCGTACTTGCGGTACTTCATCATGTAGCTGTCCAGCGTCTCCAGCTCGTCGGGCGAGAAGACCCTCGAGGCCACGTGCTTGTCGAACTTGATGACGGCGGAACGCTCCACCACCATCCAGTTGATGTCCCTGGCCGCAGCCGCCTTGGAGTAGCCGAACCTCTCCTCCTCGCCGCTGTTCAGGTCGATCTCGGTGTAGAAGCGCGACTGCGGCACCTCCACGATGCGGGAGAAGCGCGTGAGCACGCGGTTCGAGCGGCTGGGGTTCGCCAGGCTGAAGTCGTCCAGCACCCCCTTGAGCGTGGGCGTGATGAACAGGATGCGCGACCTCGTCGCCACCTCCAGCTCGTCCATCTCGTTGGTGACGGTGCGCAGGGAGGCGAGGACGTCCTCAGCCTCGGCGGACGTGAGGTCCTCCTCGACCACGGTCACACCCTCGTGCGAGGCGATCTCGGCGAACGTGAACGCGTCCGCCTCCGGAGCCACCTGCGTGCGCTGCAGCTCGGAACCCGCCTCCACGAAGCAGTCCAGCACGCCCGCCTCCTCGACGTCCATCACGTCGGCGAGAAGCCTGATTCCGCGGTCGTAGTTGAAGGTCTTCGTCTCGAAGCCGTAGGTGATGGCGCCGGTCTTGTAGCCCACGTTGCGGGTGTAGTCGCCCAGGCCCGTGACCTCGATCTTCGGGACCATGATCTCCTTGGCGTTGCGCCCTGCGCGCACCATCCTGCGCGGCGAGTTCAGGCAGCCCGAGACGGCAGCCCGCTTGTACACCTCGTCGATCACCGCCGTGTAGCTACGTGTGAACTCGATGCTGTTGGCCATGATGTGCTACTCCTTGCCCTCGTCGTCCAGCCCGGCGATCTTGCGCCAGCGCTTCAAGGTCGCGCCCGCGTCCGTCGCTGCCCCCGCGTTCGGCAGCCCCGTCGCTCCGGCGGGGGCCGGAGCGGATGCGGCCGAGAAGAGCCACGGCTCGGCGGCGTTGAGCCTCTCGATGTCGTTTCCGTGATCAGGCAGGAGCGCCGTCGCGGCCTTGACGTTGCGCGCCCCGGCCATGGTCAGCTCGAAGGACACGCGCTGCTCCTCGCCCTGGCGGCGCAGCTCGTCCATCTCCGCGCGGAGCCTCTCGGCGCTCTCGGCCGTCTTGGCCGCCTCGGCGATCTGCCCCTCCAGCTCAGCGATCCGCGCGTCCCGCTCGGCGAGCGTCGTCTCGTAGTCCGCGCGCGCATCGGTGCCGCCGGGAGCCGCCGCGTTATCGCCCTTATCGCTGTCGGAACCGCCTGTCACTTGCGCCTGCGCCGCCTGCTGCTGCGTCCCGCCCTGCGCCGCGCCTTCCTCACCGATCCCCGTGCCTTCCTGCAAGCCATCCATCTGCCCGTCCTTTCCGTAAGGCGGGCAAAGAGAAAGCCCGCACCCATCAGTTGGGTACAGGCTATGAGGTGGTCACAAAACAATATAAGGCGTGTGGACCCATTATCAATGCTTGGAACTATAAAGAGGATGGGGAGATAGGGGAAAGGGTCACGCCCCGATAGAAAACGCATCCCTCATAAGGTAGAGTGTCAGTAGCACCAGAATCGCCGTCGGAATAACCCCGAACACCTTTTAAATCAAAGCATCTGCAATAATATGTGTACGTGAAAGTTGAATCGCAATAGGGCTATCTTCCTGCTTAGCTGCCCTGAGAGTAAGAAGGCGTTTGCTCATTTTGGATTATTGTTGAGCCGTCATCATATAGGAGCACCGAGAATGCAAGCATGAGCGCGTTATACTCGGCACAGACCCAGAGACGCTCCGAGAGCCCGTATATCGATAGCAGAAGAAAAACGATTACCAAACTGTTTTCCCCTCGCTCATGCATCTTCTGCATAAGAGCAGGGAAAGCAACCAAATACCCGGCAGTGATGAGAATTCCATAACCATAAACAAGATAGGCGTAGAGCGTATCGAGAGTAATTCCAGCTTCGGAGAGATCTCTTCCAAAAAAAGATGGGCTATAGAGCATCGAGTAAACATCAATATACCTTACTCGATTGGTCAGCATCTCGTTTAATTCGAGCGCCCATGCTTCCCCTTGCTGAAAACCAATGAGTGCCATCCATGTCAACACAAATAGTATGGGAGCTGTAAGCTGGCATGCTCTAAATAGTACTTTGCTGTCTGCTATACCCCGGTCCCAGAACGTGTTCAAAAGGGCAAAAGCAACGGCTAGGTAGATGAGAATGGTTGCCGACCGGCTGCCGGTATAATAATCAAGCAGCAAGACAATACCGAGCAGCAATAGTCCCCTTGTGATTTTCAGCTTGAATCGGTACAAGTATAGCATCTCGAGAGAGATGATCAGAACGTCCATCCCAAGCTGGTTCGCGTTACTGAAGCCCAAACTATGTCTCGTTCCCCGCGTGGCATCGCTGGTGACGATATCCTCTGCTAAGCCCATTTGCGAGAAAGCAATAAGGATGATTGTCCACGCTATCCTCAGCGTCATGTCAAACCGTATACTACTGTTCAGATTCACCCCTTTACATGCAGCAAGAAGCAGGACTAGCTTGAGTGTCGAGGTATCATCGCAGCGAAGAAAGCGGAAAACCGCAATAATGCCGAACATGCAAAGCATGACAACTTCCACGCCGCGATATTCCCGGATGCGCAGCAATGTAGCAATCAACAATACATACAGCGCAAAACATGAAAGCGCTGGAACGACTACCGTTGCGCTTTCGATGTTGGCAATAAAGGTCAGAGAAACAAGCAAGCCGAACGCTGAGAAAAAGAGATAGTCAGCGAGACTTCTCCTCGGGTGGATTAGGCTACTCATTTTGACCATCCCAAAAAGTCCTTGACGACAAATTGCCAGTTAAGAACCAGGAACAGAAATACATACACCACGATTTCTATCACCAATCTAACGAGTGCGTTATCAAACAGAGAGGCGGCACAGAACGCCGCTACCGCCACAACAGAGGATTTTGCAAGATGGACAAACAGAATCCCGAAGTACTTCCGCGCATCAAGATCGCTCCCCGTCGCAATGGTTTGGAATATGACGATGAAGAGCTCGGCGGCTATCGTTCCCGCGCACGCCCCGAGCGACCCGAAGCTCGGAATCAGGATGACGTTCAAGACGAGGTTCACCGCAGCCGCCCCAACGGTCGAACCAACGTACACGGAGTCTTTTGCCTTCGGAATGAGGAACTGCGTCCTCACGACGCTCGACCAGGCGGAGCAGATGACAGTGATGGCCAGAAGCCTTATGACGGGTGCGCACCCCTCGAAACCCGGTCCAAAGAACACGGGGCAGATGTCGTCTGCTATGACGATGAGGCCCATGGCCATGGCGCATGATAGAGTCAGTGCCAGCCGCATCGATGACAGGATGATGCTCCGATAGTCGGCATCGGATTTGGAGAGTACATAGGACATTCGCGGGAGCATCACGGTGCCAAGGGCGGTGATTACGGCGATGGGGATGTTGATGAGCTTCTCGGCGTTCTCGAAGTAGCCCAACTCCGTGACCGTCGACAGAGATCCCAGCATCGTCTTGTCGAGCACGCGGTAAACGCTGTACGCGGCGACGGGCAGAAAGAGGACGGCGATGTCCCTGAGTCTTCGGGCAGAACCCCTCAGCTCAGGCCGTACCGGCTTGACGTATCGCGGCACGCTGCAGAAGAGGTAGAGCTGGCTCATAAGCGTCGAGCATGCCATGATCAACGTGTATGCCCAAAGATCATCCGGCCCCTTGACGAAAACTGCGATAAGTAACAACGAGAGAACCTTGACTATGAGGTTTCGAACGATGGTCTGGAAGAACTTCTCAAGCCCGAAGTACAGCCAGCTCACGTCGAAGCAGACTGAGAGGACTTGAATCAGCTGGATCCAAGCCACTCGACCGTACTGCTGCGGGAAGAGCACGAGGTAAAGGGCATAGGCGCCGACCGCGACAAGGCTGACAGCAACCTGCAGGGCATAGGTCGATGAGAACTCCCGTGAGAGGGCTGCCTCGTCGTCGCGAACCCTGGCAACAGAGCGGTTGCCGTAGTTGCTGACACCCAGCATGCCGGCGAGCATGAACATGTTGGCGATGGAGTATGTGTAAGAGTAGATCCCGATGTTCTGCGCTCCGAGTGCCCGTGAAACCAGAGGTACGGTGATCAGGGGGAACGCAAGCATGAGCCCCTGATAGCCCACGTTCATCAGAAAGTTTTTGTTCTCGCTTTTCAAAGGATCTCTTCCTATTCTAGGACCCTGGAGAGCCATGAAATCGACTTCTTTCTCTTTTTGACCAGAGCATCTTCGTATGCGGTCCAGTCGGGCATGGAGAGGTAGTCGAGATCGTCATCGAAGGCGATCGGGCAGAGCCGATCATCTATCCCGAGCGAGGAGACGAGGGTGAGCACCCTGTCGTCGTCCCCGAACATGCCGCCGTTCTTGACCGTCCAGAAGGGTTTCCTGTAAATGGTTGAGAATATGGTCCCATGGAACGACGTCGTGAAGACGACAGAGGCCTTCTTGATCAAAGTGAGGTACGCGGCGGGCCCCTCCTTGGGAGGAAGCGAGAAGGACGACATCAGGTTCACACCCTTGACGTAGAAGTGCTTCGCGTTGAAGGCTATGACCGGCATGCCGTACTTCTTCGAGACCTCCTCTATGAGGCGATTGATATCGGAAGAGTATCCCGGAGAGTAGTAGAAGATGTATCTGTCGGGCAGTGCCGGCAGATCTGCCTCCAGGTTTTCATAATCCGTGGCATCAAGGAGTAGGGTGGGATCGAGGAGGACGGGCACGTCACTTCCGATAAGGTCTCTGATCCACCTGCAGCCGTTGTTCTCGCGCACCGACAGGGCATCGAAGTCACTGAGGTAGCCCGCGTAGAGCTCCGGGGCATCGGCATACACTGAAGGGTTCTTCGCACCGAACGAAGGTGCGTAAGCGACCTTCTTCGCATGCGAGACCCATGGGAGAAAGTATGCGTCATCGCCATCCTCGATAGTGACGTTCCACACCTGATCGCTCCCCGCGATGACGACGTCCAAGCCATCGTCCGTCAGCTCAGACATGTCGGAGACAATCGCTCCGGTCACCTTGAAATTGTCCGAGATGAAGCGCTCGTATTCTGCGTAGCCCCTCAAAATGCGAGCCTTATGGGGAAGGAGTATGAGGTTCTTGATAAGGTTCTTCGGGGAATTCCAGGGGAACAATGCGCTGTAGAGCGCCTTCTGCCCCTCGTTGGAAAAGTTTATGATTCTTGGGCTGTGCCCCAGCCTTTCCACCATAGTTTGAAGGGCGTAAGTCTGCATCATCGACCCACAGTTGTACGAACGATGGAAAGTAATTATCCCGACTCTTTTTCCCATTAGATATTCACCCATCTTTCTTGCGGGGAGCGGTGACCCTTGATGGCCAGCGCGACACGAAGAATTGAGACCGCGGCTCCCGTCGCGTTCATTTCGACAAGCTTGCAGACGACCCTTTCATGCAGGGGATTCCTTGATGCGTCGACGTTGCTTCGGAACCGGTCTATGAAGAGGTCATTGGAAGCGATGTCCCGAATCGCGAGGGTCCTTTCTGGGCGCTGCGCTATCCACGCGGCTCGTAGCGCCGCGATCTCGACGCTACGACAGAACGAGAAATCGACCATGCTGGAAACCTCTTGCCGGGAGTAAAGCCCGGAGTCGGTGAGAATCCTCTCCAGCCTTACCAGATAGCGCTCGTTCGAGGCAAAGAACCTCCTATCGAAGGTATGGGTGGCAGAATTGCCATGCAAGCGGTAGCGATAGATAGACTTTCCGACGAAACGAATCCTTTCCGACGAGAGGAACGCCTCCAAGTTGAACAGGGCGTCCTCTCCGTTGATTATCTGGGAATCGAATTTCAACGATGACGTTTTCAAGAATCTGCGTGAGTAGATTCTTGAAACCGGCGAGGACGCCCATTTCACGGGCGTCCTCGCCGGTTTCAAATCGGCTCTCGGGCTGACCCCGACCACGGACGCCACTAACTCATCAACTTGATAGCGCTTTCTGCCAGTGCCCTCGCTGAACACGACCATATCCTCGTTTGACCCGAAATACCGCGACACGGAATCAAACCATTCTGGCAAGAGGGCGTCGTCAGCGTCGACGAACATGATGTAGTCACCTTTTGCAAGGCGTATGCCGTGATTCCGAGCCGAGGAGACGCCTGCATTCTCCTGCTGAACGACTCGAACTGCGCTTCCGAACGAACGGCAGACTTCGAACGTCCCGTCCGATGATCCGTCATCGACGACGATGACTTCAACACCGTCGCACGATGCCGAAAAGATTGAATGCAGGCATTCGGAAATGGTCTCTTCTGCGTTGTATGCCGGGATGATAATGCTCAGAGCGGGTTTCATCGCGTCACCAGCCTCCTTCTGAACATCTCGGCGCCCATGAAGTGCCTGTAGGCGTACATCTTGAGGCGGAAAGGGAGCGGACAGGCCGGAAGGGCCCTCTCGCAAGAGGAGCGCATGGAGCTGATTCTTTCTCGAAGTGCCTCGTTTTCGATGCCGCAGTTACGATATCGCCAGACCGCTTCGTAGGCGATGGGGAGAAAAACCCTTCGCACAACATCGCGAAGCTCTGCGTTGGCGCCCAGGCGATTCTCGTAGGCCTCGTACACTTTGATGGCATCGAACCACTTTATGCTTCGTTGATAATTAGCCGCGCTTTCGCGTCTTTGACGGTAGCCGTATTTGACGCCGTCGTCGAAGGCGATTGAGCTGCAATGGCCGAGGTAGTCCAGAAGGAACAGCATGTCCTCGGACTGCGCGATACTCTGGTCAAAACGAATATTGTTATCCCTGATAATGTAATAAAGGAATCCTTTATTCCATGCAAATCCGCTGCATACGTCAAGACATGCACGGTATTTTTCATCATTATTATAGATATGACCTACGCCAGTGCTAAACGCGGGAGCGCCACCGAAAAACGCGGCGATCCCCACGGCGGACATTTCGCACATTCCGTCGGAAAGGGGCCTGACAAGCGCTTCAACGAAATCGGAGGAGACGACGTCATCCGCGTCGACGAAGAGCAGGTAATCGCCCGCGCCTCTTTCGATGGCATAATTCCGGCTGTACGAGACCCCGTGGTTGTCGTTGCAGAACAGCGTGATCCTCGAATCAGCATTCGCATATCGCCTGACAATATCCGCAGTGCCATCCGTCGAACCGTCATCAACTACCAGGATTTCCATATCCCGATAGCTCTGCGAAAGGAGAGATTCGAGACATTCGCCGATATACTTTGACACGTTGTATGCCGGGATGACAACTGTCGCCAGCGGCAATTTACTCATCCCAGCTCCTCCAATCTTCTGACGTAAAACCGCGCGAGGCGCTCGGCCTCGGCTCTTACGTCGAAACCTTCAGCCCTTACAACCGCAGGCCCCTTCGCGCGGTCCGAGCTGTCCCCACGCATTCCGACAAGGGCCGCCGCCCACGAGGCGGGGCTTTCTGAAAGCTGCATCCTCTCTATCGTTGATCCTTTGAAGTCGCAGTCGCGAGGAATGGAGTCGGAGATAAGACATGGAAGACCCGCCGCCTGCGCCTCTACGAGAACGAGAGGCAGTCCCTCATACACCGAGGGCATGAGGAATATATCCATCGCCTGCATGAGCTCAGCAACATCCGAGCGCACGCCCAGGAAGCGCACGCTGTCGTAAACGCCAAGCGACTGTGCCCTGCGCTCAACCTCAGAGCGCAGCTCACCGTCGCCAACCAGGACAAGAACGGCATCCGGACACAACTTGAGAGCCCCTGCGAAGACATCGAGGATGAACGCATGATTCTTTGCGGGAGCGAACCTTCCCACATGACCGATAGCCAAGACGCCCTTGCCAATACGAAGCTCGCGGCGCACGCGTTCGCGGCATTCTGCGTCGAAAGCATAGTCGTCAACATCTATAGCGTTGCGCACCACCCTGAAATCGTCTGTGCCGAACATCCACCTGCCGGCATCTATGCCGCAAGCGAAAAGGTCCGTCGCCTCGTGTCTGATGAACCTCTTACAGACGAGCTTCAATGGGTACTTAAAGTCTTTGTCTTGATGGCTGTTGTGCGAATGCGCGATTCGCACAACAGCCCCGTGCCTTCTGGCGGCATCTAACGGCGGTGCGCTCATACAGTCAAGCTGGACGTGCACCACCTGATAGGGATGCTCTTCAAAGAAGCGGTCTAGGGCCTTCAGGTAATGTGGGCTCAGAGGATTCTGCCGTGGCACGCGGTAGATGCTCGCGCCGAGGGAGCGCGCCTCCGCCTCGTAATCGCCTTCCTTCTCGCGATGGAGCAGAAAATCGAACTGTATCGTGTTCCGATTCATATGGCGGTAGAAGTTCATAGTCATGGTTTCCATACCGCCCCGGTCCAAGCTAGTCAGGACCTGCAGGACCCTCAACGACTCAGACATGGACTTCCCCCAATCCATCTATACAGGCGTGATATCGTGTCTCGAGGTCGCGAGCCGCGTGAATAGCGCTCCGGCAGCTCCGAGACGCCGAAGGACGTGGCGTAGGAGACCTTCCGGCAGGGCCCCTCCACAAAGGAGAGAGTGTAGTAGCCGCCGGCGATGTTCACCGGCGGCCAAAGCTGATCGGAGCCGACAACAACTGTGTCAAGGCCCCTCGTCCACTCGCCAAGCTCGGCTAAAGAGTTGAAACGCGGCGACATGCGGAAGCGTGCCTTGGCGAACCGGTCGAACGAGCGGTATCGCCGTGCCATCTCCGATCCAAACTCGCGGTTGAGCCTCTGGCGCACCCGGTGGCCGACGAAGCCGAGCTTGGCGCGGTAGAACTCCGCGTCGAAGAGGTGCTCCATATAGTACGACCTGCGGCCCCTGCCAATGTCACCGGAAAGGCCGGACTTGTCGATCGTCACAACGTCATGTCCGAGCGCGCGGACGGCGGCCTCGGTGGCCCATGCCTGCAGCATGCTGCCAAAGTTGTTCTTGTCGTAGCACGTGGCGAGTGCAATCCTTGCCATCAATCCCCCAAGTGCCCAACGCGGGCGAGATAGTAGTCCTCTAGCTTCCTTGCTGCTGTCTCTATGTCGTAAGCGCGGACGGCGGGCGTCATCCCCCGGCTCCCCGGACGCCCGTCCCGGGCCCTCAGAAGCGCGTCGGCCCACGCCTCCTCGTCGAGCGGCAGGAAGCGCGAGCGCGGGTCGAGCCCGACCTCGCGCGTGATCGCGTCGGAGAACAGGCACGGCAGCCCGGCTGCCTGCGCCTCGACCCCCACGACGCAGAAGCCCTCGTACAGGCTCGGCAGCGCGAAAGCGTCGAACGCCTGGTACAGGCGGTTGGCGTCCGGGCGCTGGCCGAGGAAGCGGACGGAGCCCTGGATGCCGAGCTCCCCCGCAAACACCTCAGCGCCCTCCTGCAGGGGGCCGGCGCCGGCGAGGAGCAGAACGGAGTCGGAGGCCTCATCGTGAAACCGCGCGAACGCCCTCATCAGGAACGCGTGGTTCTTCTGGCTGACGAAGCGCCCGAGATGACCTACAACGAAGGTGCCATCAGAGATCCTCAGCTCCTCGCGCACCTCCGCCCGAACCTCACGGTCGAACGCAAACCGCTCGAGCTCGATGGCGTTGGGGAAGACGGTGAAGTCGGCACCCTTCCCGAAGAGCCACTCGCCGGCATAGGTCCCGCATGCGGCCAGGTCCGTCGGGTAGAACCTGGAGAAGCGCTTGAGCACCCACTTCACGGCGTTCCTCGCGTGCTCACCCTTGCCGGAGGTGGAGTGCGAGTGGGCGATCCTCACCGGAACGCCCGCCCTTTTGGCCGCCATGAGCGGGAAGACGGAGAGAGCGTTCTCGTGACTGTGGACGATCTCCCAGCCCTGCTCGCGGAAGAGCTTTGTCAGGGCCTTCTGGTACGCAAACACGTGCTGATAGGGCGGCACCGTGAAGACGCGCCCGCCGAGGGACTCGATCTCGTCGCGGGGGACCAGAGTCGAGTCCTCGTCCACGATGAAGTCGAACTGAACCTTCCCGTGGTCAATGTGGCGGTAGTAGTTCATCACGACGGCTTCCAGGCCGCCGCCGACCATCTTGCCCACGACGTGGGCGACGCGCAGAGGTCTACCCACAGCTACTCCCCCTGAGCGGTGAGCACGCAGCCCACGGTTTGGATAATCAGTTTGACGTCGGTCCAGAAGCTGCACTTCCGGATGTAGAGGAGGTCCAGCTCGACCCACTCGTCGAAGGTGATGGAGTCTCGGTCGCGCCTCGTCTGCCAAAGACAGGTGAGGCCCTGCTTCACCAGGAGGCGCTGGCGCTGACGAGGCGTGTACTCCGCAACCTCAGAGGGCAGCGCGGGACGCGGGCCCACCACGGAGAGGTCGCCCGCGAGCACGTTCACGAACTGCGGCAGCTCGTCCAGGCTGAGCTTCCGCAGGACGCGACCCACGCGCGTCACGCGCGGGTCGTTGCGCATCTTGAACACCGGACCGGTCTTCTCGTTGCTTGCCTTGAGCTGCGTAAGGCGAGCCTCGGCGTCGGCCACCATGGAGCGGAACTTGTACATCGTGAACTCGCGGCCGTCCCTGCCCACGCGGGTCTGCTTGAAGATGACGGGGCCCGCCGAGTCGTCGAGCTTGATGGCGACGGCGATGATGGCGAAGAGCCAGCTCAGGCACACGAGCACGGCGAGGCTGAACGCCACGTCGAACGCTCGCTTGACGAAGCGGTAGCCGTACCTGCCAGTGCGCAGGCGCTCCGCCGCGTCGGCGGTGCCGGCGTCCTTCGCGGGCAGGCCGCAGCCCTCGTAGCTGAGCCCGCTCATGGCGCAACAGCGCGCCCGCGGCGCGCCGTCCTTTCTTCGGTTCTCCACGCGGGCATCAGAGTGCCCCCCCCCCGCAGCTCTTGCGGGGCGCAGCAATCGCGGCGTTCCATCTCCGACCCTTCACCGACCTAGCTCTTGAACGGCACGTCTATCGGCGCCTGCTCGGAAAAGCCGCCGTCAGCGTCCTCAACCGTCACCCGGCAGGTCCTGCGGTGGCGGTCTATCTTGGATATGCGCGCCTCCTGGCCCACGAGGGGCCCCTCGGTCACGCGCAGCACCCCGTCCACGATTACGGCGGTGGAGCTGCGGATCACGTGCCGGGAGTCCGCCATCCGCGCGTACCACGCGGCCGCCGCGTCCGAGAGCGGCGCCCACGAGCGCGCCTCCGTGCCCGCCAGCTCCACCGGGAGCGTGAGCCCGGCGAGCGCCTTGGCGAGCCCGGCCGCGTCGGAGGAGATCGCGAACGCGTAGCCCCGGTACATCACCACGGGCTCCAAAAACCACGTGCCGCCGCGCTTCATCCAGCGCTCCTTGTAGAGCGCGAAGGCGTCCTTCAGCAGGCTCTCCGGCACCAGGTGCTTGAGCTTCTCGCAGAGCGTCCGCTCGCGCCCCTCCGGCACGCGAAGCACGTACCAGCGCTCGCGGCCCCGAGGGCTGCGGCGCCCGCAGGGGAGGCCCATGGCCATGCGGCCGGCTGTCCTCGCCGGTGCGGTAGCGCCCATGGGTCCCTCCCTCCCGCGCACCTTCCGCGCGGAGTCAAGATCAGGTACGCAGGAGCCCGGAGCGCGAAAAAGTACACCTTTTGAGGAGGGCCGTTTCCGCAGATAGAACGCGGTGTGGGATTGTAAAGAACTGGTATTTCTTTACAGAATGTGCGGGGGAGGCATGTATAATGGCCCTGTTTTGACGGCACTGAAATTGTGTACTTTTTGCTGCAGCGGAAAACTGCCATTTACCAGCGCAAACACAGCTGCATGACTACTATTCCGACGCCCTTTTCGCCCGGTCCTCCCGTAGCCACTTGTCGAACGTCGAGATCGACACCTTGAGGCGCGATGCCGCCTCCGACCTGGTGATATGTCCGTCCAGGTACGCCTTCCGCGTGGATTTGTACGTCCCGGGCCTTCTCTTCTTCGGTCGTCCGAATTTGACCCCGCGCGCCCTCGCCGCCGCGATTCCCTCGGCCTGCCGCTGGTGGATGCTCTCGCGCTCCACCTGCGCCACGTAGGAGAGCAGCTGCAGCACGATGTCCGCGATCAGCACGCCGGTGATGCCGTCGCGCTCGCGCCTCGTGTCCAGCAGCGGCATGTCCAGCACCACCACGGCGGCCCCGCGCACCTTGGTGATGTCGCGCCACTGCTCGATGATCTCCTCGTAGCTGCGCCCGAACCTGTCGATCGACTTCACCACGAGCACGTCGCCCTGCTCGAGCGCCTCCTTCATGGCAATCCACTGCGGCCGCTCGAAGTCCTTTCCCGACGCCTTGTCCGCGAAGATGTCCTCCCGAGTCACCCCGAACTCCGCCAGCGCGTCCATCTGCCGATCCAGGTTCTGCTCCCGCGTGCTCACCCGCGCGTACCCGTACGTCCTCGCCATCGAAACCCCGCCTTCCCGCCCGCGCGCCACCCGCCCCAACCTGCGCGGGCGCAAGCAGGCGGGGGCCCACGCGCTAACGTTAAAAGGCGGTCGCAAACCGCCCGGCATACCCAGGTTCCCAACGCGCTGGTAAAATGAGCCGGTGGCGAAACGGAGGCTCCAGGTGGAAAACAAAGCCCAAACGACTCAAGCGCAAGACGGCGGCCCCGGCGCCGCCAACGCGCCCCAGACGCGCCCAAAGCCCCTGCTCACCGTCGAGCAGCAGATAGCCCACATGAAGTCCAAGGGCATCACCTTCGACCTCGTCTCCGAGGCAGAGGCCGCAGCCCACCTGCGCACCAAGTGCCAGTTCTTCCGCGTCTACGCCTACCGCCGCAACTTCGACCGCCACGTCGGCGGCGACCGCGACGGGCAGTACGTCGGCCTCGACTTCGGGCATCTCCGCGTCCTGTCGAACCTCGACCGCAAGCTGCGCGACACCCTGCTTCCCATGGCGCTCGACCTGGAGCACTTCGCCAAGGTGCGCCTGCTCGCCGCAGCCGAAGACGCCGGCGAAGACGGCTACGCCGTCATGCGCGGCTACATGGCATCCGTCACGGACAGGCAGAGATCCCATCTGGGGCGCGAGCTCGACCGCCGCGAGGACGACCCCTACGCCGGCGACGTCGTGCGCAAGTACCGGCACGACATGCCGCTCTGGGCGTTCTGCGAGGTCGTCTCGTTCGGCGCCTTCCTCGGCGTCCTGAGGTTCTGCGCCGACCGCTGGGGCGACGCGGAGCTCTCGGACCTCCATTACCACCTCAAGTGGGTAAAGTCGATCCGCAACGCTTCCGCGCACGGCTCATGCGCAGTCAACGACCTCTCCGAGCGCCCGTCGCGCCGCTGGCGAGCGCCCGACGCCGTCACGAGGGCGCTCGCCTCGTGCGGCGTCCTGAAGCGCTTGCGCGCAAAGCGCCTCAGGAGCCCGCGCATGGCCCAGATGTGCACGCTGCTGTACCTCTACGACCGGACCGTCCCCGAGGGCACCGTGCGCACCGACCGCGAGCGCGCGCTGGCCGACCTGTTCGGCTACCTCCACGGCGAGGGCGCCTGCCTCCCGAGCGAGAACCCGGCAGTCTCCTCGCTCACCTTCGCCGAGCGCTTGACACGCGGCCTCGGTCTGATAGACTGACTCGCATACAGCAAAACCTCCTCGGAGGTTTTTACGGGGCGGGAGTGCGAAAGCGTTTCTGCCCCGGTTTTCATTAATATGAGAAAGCCATTGTCAAGTGGCATGGAGCACCAGGTCCCGTTCTTCTGGTTCGGGACCTGTTTCTTTTCCAGCCGGTCGGGCCCGCGCGGATGCTCGTTAGTCGTCGCTCGCCTGGCAAGCTAATATCCGCGGGCTCTGTGGCGCGGCATGCGGGGTATGTCGCCGCGCGCTACCGCATTTCGACTCTCCGTCCGGGACCGTCGTTCGAAAACCCTGGAGTCTTGCTTCTCGGGCGCGGCCCTCGGGCTGCCCATATAAAAGGCTCGTGAGCCGGTCCCGGCGATGCGTCGAGGCGCGGGCCCTCCCGGCGGGAAGGCTGTCGGCGGGCGGTCAGGAGAGCGTGCCCTCGGCCCGGCACCCTATCTCCCAGACCCAGCACGCGAGCTCGCGCGCCACCGCCACGTTGGCCACGCACGGCCTCTTGCCGGCGGCGCGCAGCGCCTCGTGCCTGCGGCAGAGCCGGGCGGTCGCCTCGTCGCAGCGGCGCTTGACCGCGGGCGGCACGGAGGAGCCCTTCGGCGCCCCCTTCGGCTTCGGCGAGCAGGCCTGGAAGTGCCACGCCGCCTCGACCAGCGCCCGCCTCGAGGCGGAGTTGCCCGCCTTGGTGATGCCGCCCCTCGCCTCGGTCTCGCCGCTCGAGTGCTCCGAGGGGGTCAGGCCGAGCCAGGAGGCGTAGGCCCCCGCGGAGCGGAAGCGCGAGAAGACGCCCGCCTCGGCCGCGAGGCAGAAGGCGGTGACGGTGTCGACGCCCTTTATGCACGAGAGGGCCTCCACCGCGGGGCGCCACCGCTCGGTCGCCGCGACCTCGGCCACGCGCCTCTCCAGGGCCCTCTTGTCGGACTCGGCGCACCGGACGCAGGCGACGTAGTGGTCGAAGGCGGCCGCCGCCGCGGGCTCGGCGGGCCTGAGCCTCCGGACCCACCGCCAGAAGGCGACGGTCCACGCGCCGCGCCTGCGCCCGAGGGCGTCGACCTCGTCGAAGACGTGGCCGCGCCTGAGCAGGAACTTGGAGAGGCGCTGGCGGGCGCGCTGCAGGTCCTCCCGCGCGTCGTCGAGCGAGCGGGACAGGTCGCGCGCGGCCTCGACCTCGGCAGGCGGCACCCAGACCTCGACGACGTTGTGCGTCGCGAGCAGCCGCGCGAGGAACGCGGCGTCGCGCCGGTCGTTCTTCCTGCGCCTGTCGGCCGCCGGCCGCTGCATCTTCGAGACGGCGCCGACGACGCAGTCGACCCCGAGGGCGCGCAGCCCGTTGCAGAGCGCGAAGCCGGTCGGGCCGCTCTCGTACACGGCCTTGGGGCCCTCAAAGCCCTTGATCCACTCCGCGATCTCCCCGGCGTCGGTGCCGAAGGCCCTCTGCGTCACCTCCCCCGTGAAGGGGTCGAAGGCGCACGCGGAGACGGAGCGGGCGTGTACGTCGAGGCCGATGGAGGTAACATGTGCCATGGGGGAGCCTCCTCCCATACGTGCGGTACGGCGGCACCGCAGGTGACGATACAACACCATTGTTCCCGCCCAGCCCGCGACCAGGTATGCCGCGGGGAGGCGACCCCTCAATGGCTTTCTCATATCGTCTTGCCACAGAAAAGCCCTCGGGCTTTGTAAGGCGGGGTCGCGCAAGCGGTTCCGCCTAGTTTTTTATTGACGAGAGATCCCACACCCCACAGCCACCCGCTGCCCGTCGAGGGCCGCACCGCAGCCCATCCGCCTGCGCTCCGTTGCGCGCACGGCTCGGACCCGCCCCGCCCTGCGCGGAGAGCGCCACTCACGGCCATGCCCGCCGCTCCGGCTGTGTATGCCCCGCGGCTCGGGCCAGCCAGCTCCGCCTGCGTGTTGCTCCCGGCTCAGGTCAGCCGGCTGCGCCGTCTGCCCTTCGCGGCGGTCGCACACTCCGGCTACGCTGTCTGCCCCTCGCGGCGCTGCGCATACACAGCCTCCGCTCTGGGCATGGCCTGTCGGGGGTTCGACATGCGCAGGTCGGGTCGGTTCCTCGCGGCGGCGCGCACTCCGCTACGGCGGCCGGGCTGCTACGTTTTTCTTCACGTTCGCGGGTGGCTGTGGGGTGTGGGATCTGCTCGCGTCTCTCACTGAGGGAGCCGCAGACGCCTCACGCTGACGCACGTCCGCCCCATGCCCCGGACGTGCCGAGCGGCTGCCGCACGGCCGTCACGGGCCCAGAAGCGCGCCGACCATGGGCTGAGGTGCCCACGCGCCCGTGAGCGAGCCGAGCTCCATCCCGAGCGAAACCATGCCCGCAAGAGCGCCCCGAAGCCCCTGACGGGGCCTCGGGGCTTGCCCAACCGGAAGTCTGATACCCGCCGCCCAAGCCGGGGAGCCGGGGCGCGTGCGCCGGGAACGCCATCGAGCCCGAACGCCGGCGCCCGCGCCCCGGCACCCCGTCCTGGGCTGCGTTGCCGCCATCCGAACCGCCGCGGCTCGCAGCGGACCCGCTAGACGCCCCTCTGCGCCTCGCGGCGACCTCGTCCTCGCCGTACCACTTGGCTCGGTACTCCCACGGCTCCATGAGCCCCGCCGCGACCTCGTCCATGTCCTGCCGCTTCTCGGCCGTCGTGTCCGTGATGATGCTGTCGTCGAACGTCACCCTGATCCCGCCCTCGTCGGGCAGCCCCACGCCGATTCGCCGCTCCACCGCGAGCAGTGCCCGGCAGATCCCTGCGATCGCGCCCTCCAGCGCATGCTCGTGTCTCCTGATGTTGCGCATCAGCGCCGAGTTGTCGGCCGACACCTCCGTGGCCGTCTTCACATACCCCACGTTCTCGAGGTCGAAGTAGTTGATGCCGAAGCCGCACAGGTCGCCGAGCGTCTGCAGCGCGACCCTGAACGCCCGCGCCTGCGCCTCGGTGCGCAAGGCCGGCGCGAACTCCTGTATCGTGTCTTCGGTAGACATCACCTTCCTGAACACCGTGCAGTCGCCCTTGCCGAACGGGATCGACACGCGCCCGCCCTTGCCGTCGCGCTCGACGTCGAACATCACATCCGACAGGAACACCCGCATCTTCCCGTTGTCGATCTCGCTCATCATCGCGTCGTAGCACAGGTCGACCGCCTGTATCGCGTCCACCGCGTCCGCGAACACCGACTGCCCGTAGGGCGACATGTCCACCCGCGTGTTGTCGACGGCAGGCTTCACGAGCGAGAAGGTCGGCCACACCGACCCCGTGTCGTACACCGGGCACACGCCCTCCGGCTCGACGCGGTTCCCGTCCCGGTCGAAGCACGCCGTGACGATACGATACGTGCCGTCCTCGCCAGCGCCTTCAAGGGGAGAAGAACTTGGGCGAGAAGAACCGGCGGCACGCGAATCATTCTCAAGTGCTTTACTTGGCGAAAAGAACGCCCCGTCGGCTCCCTTCAAATGCAGCTGCACCTGATCGACGGCCTTTCCGCGCCAGAACGCCCGCGTCACGAACGCGCACTCCGTCACGCCCTCCTCGTCCCACGTCAGCGGCACCACCATCCGCGCGTCGTAGCGCCTCACGCGCACCTCGCCCGCGCCCGCGTCCACCCAGAGCGCCCACGCGCCCGTCCCCAGGCCGAACGCCCGCACCACGCACTCCTGCGCCGAGGCGAGGAAGCCGGTCCGCGCCATCCACGCCGCGAGCCAGTCCGTGCACTCCTGCGCATCGCACGCCACCTGCGTCCGGTCGTTCAGCAGCAGCGACCCCCACTCCCGGCACACCCGCATCGCCGGGTGGATCGAACGCCTATGCACCTCGTACACCCGCCCGACCCCGTCGGTGTCCCGATAGTCGTAGAAGTCCCCGAGCGCCCGCATCCACCTGTCCCACGCGCGAATATGAGGCTCCATGTCCTCCAGCGGCAGCGAGAACCCCAAGGATCGCAGCCACACCCGAACATGCTCCGGCACCCAGTACTCGTCATCCAGCCCCTGCACAGCGCACCTCCCGCGTCGTCTCATCCACTACGCCGAAAGGTACGCGCCCGTCCCAAACTCCCCGTGCTCCCGCTGATGCCCGCGCCCGCGCTTTCGCCCTTACTGTCAATCGCGCTCGTGCCTGCACCGTTCCCGCCGCTTTCGCATGTGCACGCGCGCGACAGCGCCGTTATGCGTCTATCCCTGTTTCTGCTATAGGAGCTGTCGAAGGCGCTCCTGCCAATGCGGTCTGCATAAGCAGGCGGCTCGCGCCAAGGTCGCTCGCTCCTCCGCGCAGCCCAAAGGTCTGCGCTCCGCATCGCGCCGCCAAAGTCGGCGCTCCTGTTCCGCAAGCCGGCCCGGCCGCCGCGCAAGGTCCCGCCCACATCGAACCGCACGGCGGCGCCCGGTCCGTCTTGCTCCAAGCTCCGGCAGCCCCGCGGGCGGGTCTGCCTCCGCAGCTACGGGTGCCTGCTGCGCAGTCACCCTCCGCACCGCTCCAAGTCCGCTGCGGTCGCTCGCGCTCCCTCCGCGGTCTTTCCGCGGGCTCCGCAAGCCCCGTTCCGGGTCTTGCTCCGCAGGGGAAGGAGATGAGCGAGAAGAACGCCAGAAATTCAGTTGGCAACTGAATGGTCGTCGAGCTCGAGCGACTACCATATCGAATGAAGGGCGAGAAGAACGGAGGAACCATGGGATTCTTCAGCAAGCTGTTCAAGGGCTCGGAAGACCCTTACGACAAGTACACGTACGACTGGCTGAAAAAGTCTCCAGAGGAAGAGCTGGACGAAGAGCGCGAGAAGATTAGGCTTCGGCATTGCTCTGGTGACGAGCGGGCAATGCACCATCTCGATGTAATAGATCGAGAGAAAAACCGTCGTTACAAGGCCTCACATCCTGACAGCGAGCCGGGATATCCCGTACACAGGGAGCACGGCTGGTATCTTCCCAACGATGATTAGGGGACGAGAAGAACGCTCGCGTCGCTACCCTCTCAGCACGTCGTCCATCATCGCGTAGCGCACCGCGTCGATCGAGTGGTCGTTGCCGTCCGGGATGTCGTCGATCCACGTGCCGTCTCGGTCGCGGTCGTACTCCTTGAGCCGGAACTCCTCGTAGGCCAAGGGCGCCCGTTCCGGGTCGATGCAGATCTCCCGAAGCCCCGCCAGCCACTCGTAGGAGAGCCTGCGCATGTTCGACTTCCGCGCCGGCCGAACGCGAAGCCCCGCCTCGCGCCGCCAAACCGCCATCGACTGCTTGCCGTCCGGCGTGTCGTCGCACCATATCAGCTCGTCGTGCAGATAGGCGTCCTCCCCGGGCTCGTCGGCGTAGGTGAGCGCGTCCACCACCATCGCCGCCGTCTCGGAGGGCGTCTTCCTGTTGGCCGAGAGCTCGCCGAAGATCGTGAGCCGCCGCTCTCCGGGCTCCCAGCCGCAGCGCGCGAAGCGCCACGGGTCCGGGAACCAGCCCCAGTCCACGCCGCAGCGCGTGCGCGAGAAGCCCCGGCACGCCGCGTCGGACAGGCGCACGCTCACCACGTTGTTGAACACCGAGCCCCCGGTCCCCGTGACCTCGCCCAGGTACTCGCTTCTCCACGCCCGCTCGTCCACCTCGCGCAGGTACTCCGCCTCCTCCACGAAGGGGCCGCCCAGCCACTCCGGGTGGCTCTCGACGACGTCCAGGTACGAGCTTCGTCGCACCAGCGTGTCGGCCCTGCGCTCGCGCTCCAGCTCCTCGCGGTTCACCCAGCTCCAGAGCGTCCGGGGAGGGTTGTAGCTGTAGAAGATCCAGAAGTCCTCGCCGCCTCGGCGCAGCGAGTTCAGGATCGAGCGCACCGCGTCGATGCCGTCGAACTGGTCGAGCTCCTCGAACCACGTGACGGCGCAGTATCCGCGCGTGAACTTCACGCCCTTGAGCTTGAGCGGGTCGTCCGCGCCGCGGAAGACGATGCGCTGACCCGTTGGCAGGTACGTTATCTCCATCGGCGAGATGCGGGCCCGGAACCACCGCTCGAGCCCGAGCTCCGCGATGGCCCACGTCACCTGCTGGAACACCGAGTCGCGCAGCGTGTTCGAGAAGCGCCGCACCACCACCGCGTTCGCCTCCGGGTGCGCCAGGAGGAGAAGGACGATGCACACCGAGATGAAAGAGCTCTTCGTGGAGCCGCGCCCGCCGTGGAGCCAGTAGTGAGTGTGCCCGTGCGCCATCACGTCGCCGAGCACGTCGTGGAAGGCCGGGATCACGAGCGAGGAGGCGTCAACCATTCGAGCCGCCCTCGTCGAGGCCGGGCAGCCTCTCCTGCACCGGCTGGGCCACCACGCCGAGCACGATCCTGGGCGCCGCGTCCTCGCGGCCCTCGTCGGCCTTGCGCTCCGCCTTGCCGTACTCGTCCGGGTACTTGCGCTCGAGCAGCCACGCCGCCGCCGTCCAGTACTGGTTCCTCGCCAGCGCCGCCGAGCGGATGGTCGTGAGCAGCGTCCGCTTGAACGCGCTCTCCTCCTTTTTTAGCCCCTCGCTTAACGCGCGCTGCAGCCTGTTCTTGGGGTCGCCGATCCAGCGGTAGAACGTCGACTCGTGGATGCCCAGCGCGCAGATGATGTCGCCGTTGGAGAGGCCGTCCGCCTTGAGGCGGATCGCCTCGTCCACCATCTCCTGCGTCAGCTTCGGACGCCTCGCCATGCAATCACCCCCGTGAAAGTCGATAGAACCCTTCACGGTGGATTCTCGCGGCGCGTCACAAAAGAAAAGGTAGAATCTAAACACGTCCATTGCTTGTTAGCTCCATGATGGAGTTTGGCCTCTGCCTTTTTGACTATGTTCAAGGAGGTGGTTGCATGAACGGCTTTATTTCTGTTCTGCCAGACTTTTTGCCATTGGTGGCAGCGTGGCTAGGCGGCGGTGGCCGAGCAATCATCATGGGCTTTCAGGGTTCTAGCCACATCCGGTTCGAATCCGGACACCGCCGCCATATCACTTCCGCTCCCGCTTTCCCTTCAGCCCGTACTTCCTGCACAGCCGCGAGTTGCGCTGCCGCATCATGTCCCGCTCGCGCCGCACGTCGTCGATGTCCGCCGCCTCCTCGGCGGCGACCCGCTCGCGCTCCAGCTGCTCGTTGAAGGCGCGCTCCTGCGCCAGGTGGTACTCCTCGGTGCACCGCCGGCACATGCCGGTCTGCCGATTGATCTTAACGCCTACCGCGCCGCAGGAGGGGCACACCGTCTGCACCGCCAGTGAGCAGTGGATACGGCTCGCGCGCATCTCCACCGCCCGCACAGAGTGGCGCACGCCGCAGCGCCGCTCGATCTCGGCGGCGGCGTGCGCCGCGCCCCTGAAGCTCACCTCGCGCAGGACGTCGTCCTGCTCCTCCGTCCACCAGCTCATCTTCGCCCCCTCCCGGCCCGTCTCATACGCCGCCCGCGTGCGCCATCGCGCCGAACACTGCCGCTTGAGACACAATGCAAGCCCGCTGCCAGCGCAAATGCCGCCCGTCTCAACGTCTCAAGCAGAACAGCACCCGGGCGCCTTGCGCGCATGTGCGCGCGCACGCCCGCGCGCGATGCCCCATCAACTCTCCTTCCCGTCAAGACAGCAAGACAAGAGGGGTGGGCAACCACCTTCACCAGCCGGTACGGCCGTCTCAAATCCCGTCTCAACATGGCGCGCCTCCTTGAGACGCGATGCCGGCACCGCCTGCGCCCGTGGCCCCGGCAGACCGGTCGAGAAACGCCTCCAGCGCCTCGTTGTCGATGCAGACGCAGTAGACGCGCCCGGCGTTGCGGAACCGCTTCTGTCTGGTGTAGCGGTGCCCCGAGTCGCGCACGAGGATGCCCTCCTCGTCCATGCGCCGCAGCGTCTTGGCGCGGTCGAAGTTCGCGCCCGCGAGCGCCCGCTCCAGCACGCTCGAGAACACGTACCAGCGAAACCCCGCCGCGCACGACTTCTCCTCGATAGCGCCCCAGCGCTCCAGCCGGTCGTTCTCGCAGTAGTCGTCGAAGTGGATGCGGTTGCCCGCCAGCCATTCCGCGACGAACTGGATAGCACGGGTGTCGGTGTCGCTCTCCGCTCCCGTGGCGTTGCCGAGCGCCCACGCCGCCATCGCCATCGCGCCGTCCAGGCACGACGCCCATTCGGAGCCCGGCGCGAGCACGTAGTACTCGGCGAGCGCGTCCGCGAGCGCCAGCAGCGCGATGTTGTCGGCCTGGGGGTGCCCGGAAGCGATGTCGCCCACGCCGTCGCGCACGAGGGAGAACAGGTCAGCGTAGAACGCCGGCTCGTTCCTCTTCAGCGCCGCCACGTACGCCCGCCCCGCCGTCCCGTGCTGCCGGGCGACGAGCCGGTGCATCGCCTGGGCCGCGCGCACGTCGGCGAAGGGCTCGCCCGAGAGCTCCAGCGTGCGGTTCGAGGCCCCCTGCTGCGTCGAGTCCCCGACGATGGGGATCTCGCCCGTAGCAATCGTGAGCGAGCGCCAGCTGCCCGCCCGCATCATCGAGCGGTCGGAGTTCAGCGCCCCGCGCTCGTGCCCGAGCGAGAGGGAATAGAGCAGGTCCTCTACGATCTGGCGCTTAGTCGCCTGCCCGCCGGGCGCGCCCTTGCTCTGCAGCTCGTCGATGATCACGGGGATGTCATGGAGCAGCGCCGCGGCCCTCACGATGCTCTTGGGCGTGTCCGCGAACGTGCGGAAGTAGGAGTCCGACCCCTCGGTCGGGTCGCCCCACACGCTGCCCGCCGCCTTGAGCGTCGGCGTCTTGCCGCTGCGGCTCCTGCCCCACAGGTAGACGATGAAGGTCTGCACGCCGAGAAGCGCCACGAGAGGCGAGGCGAAGCTCGCCGCCAGGACGCAGCGGAACAGGGGCGACGCCGCGCGCGCCGGGGCGACGCCCGCGACCCACTCGGCAAGCGTGCCCGCCGCCGCCATGAAGGGGCGCGCCTTCAGCGCCTCGTCGGGCGAGGGGTCGAAGCGCACCTCGCCGCCCGCGTCGTAGGGCATGAACGCGCCGAGCGGGCCGTCCGCCCAGCCCAGATGCGTCACGCTGCGCGCGCGGGGACGCTCGCCCGCGCACCGGCGCTCGCAGTCGGTGAGGTAGCGCACCACCTCCTTCGAGTTCGTGCTCGATATGTTCGCGCCGAGCGGCGCCAGGGCGCCGATGATGCGCGTCTGGTTGAGCAGCACGTCGCGGTCGAGCGCCCGCTCGCGCACGCCGCCCGCCACAGCCACGCGCACGAGCGCGCGCACGTCTCCCGTGTCGACGTCCACCAGGTCGCAGGCGATCCAGGGCGCGGTCGCCGTCACGGTGTAGCGCAGCTCGCCGGCCGCGTCCGCCGCCCAGAGCCGCCCGCGGTCGTCCACGTGCCAGCCCTCGGTCGAGGGCGCCCCATCTGTGGCCTCCCTCGGCGCGGCGTCATCGTCGGGTACCCCTTGCTGCTCGCGCCGCGTTGCAGTCGAACACGCGTTCTTATTTTGAGGGCGAGAAGGCCGTTCCGCCCGCCGGTCCCTCGGCCTGTAGACGTCCGTGCATCCCGCGATCGCGCGCTCGATCGTTTGCGCGCCGTACGTGGAGCCCCCGCGGCGGGAGTCCCACTTGCCGCGCATGAGGCCGGAGCGCCGGAAGATCCGGTCCATGCGACCGGCGTCGCGCCCGCACCAAAAGGCTAGGTGGGAGCACAGCGCCATGTCGGCGGCCGACCGGTCGCCTCCCTGCGCGGAGCAGTCGCCCGCCATGAGCGCCCGGATGGCGTCGCCGCTCCTCGACGCGTACATGCGCTCCAGGAGCGCGTCGTCATCCATGCCGTCGGACGAGCTCGTGCCCGCCGCCGACAGCGCCGGCTGCGCCGCGACCTCCGGTTCGATCCACGTCCGATACGCCCGCTCGACCACGGCGGGATTCTCCGAGATGGCATCGTGTCCCTCGAAGACCGCCCCGGTAACAGTGAAGTATCGGTCGCGGTCGTACATCTCCACCACGCGCGCGCCGGGCTGCCCCTTGCGCGAGCGCTGCGCCCAGTCGGGTTTGCTCCCGCGGAAGATGAGGTGGAGCCCGTCCCCGGAAGGGGACACCTCGGTGTACGTCCCGGCCTGCTCGACGACCCAGCGGTACTCAGCGTCCAGCGTCCCGCCCTCGATCACGTGGTCGAGGTCGAGCCCGGTGTACGCCCGGTCGGGCCCGAACACGAAGCCAACGCCGTCACAGCGCCACCGCCCGACGGCTGCCACGGCCACATCGAAGGTCGCCCACGTCGCCGGGTCGGTGCTCTTGGCCATGCGCCCATTCGCCGCGCACACCGGGAGCTTCGTCATCTTGCCGCCGCGCTCCTCGCGCCGCCAGCACACCCAGCGCGCCTCCGCCCGCAGCTCAGCGGGCACGTTTTCTAGCGATGCCATGGAGAAGCACCGCCCGTCGCCGTATGCGCTACACTGTCTCCCCGAAGAATCCCGCCAGGAATCTTCATCGCGGCGGGCGTGGCTGCAACCGCGCTCGCCGCCCCTTCGGGGCCGTATCCGACCGGTCCGCCGCATCCGGGCGCGCCTGCAAGCGCCCCCGCACCGGCACCCGGCCGCCACCGCTCAGCGGGCGCGCGCGTCGTCGCCATGCCCCACCATCCCCTTCGCCGTGTTCGGGAACACCAGATCCCTGCAGATGTAGATCCGCCCGTCAACCTTGTCCGCCGGAATCCGCCCGGCGGCGATGCTTCGCCGTATAGAGTTCACGTGCTCTCCGGTTGCGTCGGCAAGCTGCTTCGGCGTCATCAGCAGCGGCAGCTCGTGGAAGCTCCTGACCATGACCCCTCCCTTCCTGCGGCAAAGCCGCGCCTCGCGAGGGCTCCCTTGCGTCCCCCGTCCGTACGCGCTACATTACCACGCTTAGAATCACATTGCGATACAAACTCGCCCAATGATTGTAAATCTGGTTGCCTGGTGATTCTCAATGTTGTAATATGATTCCAACGGATACTACAGGAGGCATCTCTACGTATCGGGCCTCCATAGGACGCACGCATCCGAGGAGGGCCGAGCCGTGCCTAACAGCCTGCAGAATCTCAGGAAGGAGGCGGGATACCGCACGGCAAAGGACTTCGCCGAGGCGGTGGACATACCCGCACCCACCTACACCCGCTACGAGCAGGAGCCCGCCAAGATCCCCATCGAGCGCGCCTGGATCATCGCCGACTTCCTCGGCTGCACCATCGACGCCGTCGTCGGCCGCACGCCCATCAAGCCCAGCGAGATGCGCGGCCCCGTGCAGCGCGTCTACGACGCCCTGTCCGACAAGAACAAGGGCCTGCTCGACGACTACCTCGACTACATCCAGTACAAGGACGGCAAGGAGCAGGCGCGCGACCGCGCGCAGGACCAGCGCCGCTACGAGGAGCTGGTCCAGCAGTACAGCCGCCAGTTCTACGAGTCCATGGGCTCGGGCGAAGCCGACTTCATCGACCTGGTGTCGCTCGGCGACGCCGACGCCCTGCGCGCGCGGTTCCTCGAGTTCGTGGAGACGCGCCTCGCCGACGAGCGCGACCGCGAGATCGCCGACGCCCTCGACATGGCGGAGAGCGTAGGGCGCCGCAACGCCCGCGACAACGGCTGGGAGTTCGAGGTGGCGGGCGAGCGCTTCCTCATACGCGACACGAAGCCCAAGGAGCCCCTGTCGATCGAGCTCGCCTGCTACAAGCTCTCCAACATGCTCTCCGCACAGTACGAGGAGCGAGACCGCGAGGTTCTGGAGGGCATCACGTCCGCCTACGACGGCATGCGCCGGCGCCGCAACGCCTTCGCCCACGGCCTCGGCGGCTCGTTCGACAACAACCGCGGCTAACAGGAAGGAGGCATCGCACAAACAATACGGGCCCGCAGGAGCTGGAACCTCCCACGAGCCCAAAGACTGTCCCAACCAAGCGCTAACAAGGAAAGGACCGGTGACATTATATGCCATCGACCGACCATGCGGCTACAGGCGCCGCCATCTGCGCATACCGCGCGGCAATGCCCATCAGCCATCAAACCGCCGCCCGCCTCCTCGAGAGGAGGTGCTAAACATGGCCAAGGTAATCGGCGAGGGCACCATCGTCCAGATCGAGAAGGACAAGCCCAAGTCCAAGTGCCGCAAGTGGCAGCTGCGCGTGCCCGTGGGCCTCGATCCCCGCACGGGCAAGTACAAGACCCGCACGCGCCGCGTCAACGACATGACCTACACCCAGGCCAAGAAGGCCCTGCGCGACTTCATCGAGGAGATCGAGGACGACCGCGTCTGGAAGCGCACCGGCACCACCTTCGAGGAGTGCGCCGCCGACTTCATGGAGCGGCGCGACCTCTCCGGCGAGTTCTCGCAGAACACCCAGCTGCGCTACCGCCGCTGCTTCAAGGCCGTCTCCCGCCACATCGGCAAGGCCGAAGTCGCCCTCATCACGCCCGAGATGATCGAGGGCATGTACGCGGCGATGCGCCAGGGCGACACGCTCTCGGGAAAGCCGTCGAGCGGGGCCTACCTGAACCAGATCAACAAGACCCTCGACCTCATGTTCCGCGACCTCGTTGAGCGCGAGGTCATCGTGCGCAACCCCATCGACAAGGTGGCGACGCCCAAAGTCGACACCAAGGAGAAGCGGGCCCTCACGCCGGCTCGCATGCGACAGCTCGTCGACCAGCTCGAGGTCGAGACCTCGTGCGACATCGGCTACTTCCTCGCCATCACGATGGGGCTCCGCCGGGGCGAGATCTGCGCGCTGTCGTGGCGAGACATCGACTTCGACAACAAGGTGCTCACCGTCAACCACAACTTCGACGCGTTCCGCAACCTCAAGGAGGCGAAGACCCACGCCGGCATGAGGAACCTCCCCATGCCCGAGTTCGTCTGCGGCGCGCTGCTGCGCCGCAAGAAGGCCCAGCAGGAGTACTTCCTCACGCGCAACTACCTCCACCGGGGGCTCAAGAAGGGCTGGAGCGAGCAGACCGAGGACACGCCCGTCGTCCTCGACTTCTACGCCCAGCGCGCGCATCCCGACACGTTCGGCAAATGGTGGGAGCGCGACCGCAAGCACCTCGGCCTGGACGGCTGGTGCCTCCACGAGCTGCGCCACTCCTACCTCTCGATGCTCGCCCAGCAGGGCGTGCACCCCAAGGTGATGCAGGAGCTCGCCGGCCACGCCAGCGCCACCATCACCATGGACATCTACACCCATGTGAACATGGACCAGAAGCGCGAGGCCGCCGACGTCATGGAGGGCGCCTTCCAGAGCATCGGCGCCGAGGAGGAGTTCATGGCGAAGCACGCCGAGGACGCCCCGAAGGGCCGCCCCTACAAGGTTCGCCACGTCCGCCCGTCACGCCGCACGAGAGCGCCGGAACAAGCCCCGGTACAAACCGAGGAACGATTCGTACCAGATTCGTACCAGCAGCCCGACCGCCCCAAATTCGTAGTCCTCGACACCACCTCTGACCTGCGTGTTTCAGAGGCAATCTAACAAGCTCAACCAACGAACCGTCTCCCGTTGGGAAACCGGGGCGACCGAGCCCGGCATCGACATGATCAAGCTCATCGCGCGCGAGCTCGATGTCCCCATCACCGAGCTGCTGGACATGCCCGAGCACTACTGCCAGAGCTGCGGCATGATGTTCACCGCGCCCGACCAGCACGGGCACAACGCGGATGGTTCCGAGGCGGAGGATTTCTGCCGCTGGTGCTATGAGGACGGAGCCTACACCTACGAGACCACGATGGACGAGATGATCGAGGACTGCGCTCCGCGCATGGCGGAAGCGATGGGCTGGACAGTCGACGAGTCCGCCTCGCTGCTTGGCGCGGTGCTGCCCACGTTGCGCCGCTGGAAGGATGGGGAGTAGAGCGCCGCGTCGGCGCGGTGCGCTTTTACGCGAAAAGCGGAGGTTCGCGGGCGGGATGGCGGCGGCAGGGCGTGCCGTGCCGCCCCGCCGCACGCGGCTCGCTACCAGAGTTGGGCGTGGATCTCAAACGAGGCGTGCTCGGGAACCGAGTACGCGGATATCTCGAACGGGACCGAGGCGCCTTGGTCCGGTGTGTCTACAAAGGTGGACGTGCCATACACGATGGCGTTGTCCGCGTTGCGCAGGATTACTGTGACGGCGGTTTGTTCGAGAACTGTTGGGGCAGAGGAGCCCGACAAATCCACATTGAGTGTCAGCTCGCCTGTATAGGAGACCAAACCGTAGTCGCCTATCACCTCGGATGTGTTGGCGATGGTGAAGATGTCCGATTCGGGCTCGGCACAATCGCTGAAATCGGAGTCTGTGATTGCGAACTCAACGGTATCGGGAACTGTTCCGTTGCCCGCTTGGAAGCCGTAGTACACGGTTTCATTGGGCGCGATGACGAACAGCGTCTGCTCATCGGAAAATGCGATCGACCCGTTGGCCTTTTTACCGGTGATGGTGAATGACGGGAAATCGGCCTCCTTGTCGCCGTTGGGGTTTTTGATGCCGATGCCGTACATGACGAAACCCGAATCGTTGACACTCCATCCGCTCTCAACGATTTCGAGACCTTGGGGCTCTCCAGTCTGCGTCGCTTCTTGCGGTTCGGAGGCGGATGAAGAACTGTCGCCCGTGTTGTCGGTGTTTGCGCTGCAACCGGAAAACATCATCGCCGACGTGCCCGCAAGCGCAGCGATGAAGCCCCTACGAGAAATGCTGATCATAGTCTTCCCTTCCTTTAGAGTAGAGATGTGCGCCAAAGCGCCCGTGACCCTATCTTCTATTGAGGAGGGGTTGATTTCATTAGCTGCGAGCTATTCGGAGCCGTGTGTCGGCGGCCTCCTGCGCGGTGGTATAGTTCGAGGTGTCATCGGGTGCCGCGGGGCCATCACATGCGTCTCGCGCGCCGATGGGGACCTACGGCCACAAGGAGGCACCATGGACGAGCACGGCATCGATCGAAGCGCGAGCGATTATTGCGAGGAGCTGCCGGCTGAGGAGCTCCAGGACGTGGCGGGCGGCGTGAGGGCGCCCATGCTCAAGTACGTGTGCGGCTCATGCGGGTACACCACGTCGTCGACCATCGACATCACGGGAAAGCGCTGCGTGAAGTGCACGGACGGCATCATGCGCCGTTATATCGTCTAATTGGGACGCATCGCGATCAAATCCAATAGCCAATAGCCGGCAGCGGCCTTCACGTCGCCATCATGAGGCGTTTGCAAGCTGACGCCTCCTCGGGTGGTGCACGGGGCTCGTCTGAAAACGCACGCAGGCCTCCCGCGAGGCGCTTTCCTGTAAAGGAGGACACCTATGGCAAGAACGCTTCGCGATTGCATATACGGCCAGGCGGTGGCCGACGCCCTGGGAGTTCCCTACGAGTTTCGGCCCCGGGGGACGTTTCTCTGCACGGGCATGATCGGGCACGGCAGCCACAACCAGCCGGCCGGCACGTGGAGCGACGACACGTCCATGGCGCTCGCCATCTGCGACAGCTATCGCGAGCTGGGGCGCATCGACGTCGAGGACATCCGCGCCCGATTCGTCCGGTGGTACCGCCAGGGCGCGTACACCGTCGACGGCCTCTTCGATATCGGGAACGCGACGCGCGCGGCCCTCGAGCGCGGGCACGGTCTTTCCGGCGAGTGGGATAACGGAAACGGCTCCCTCATGCGCACCGTCCCGCTCGCGTACACCGACGCGACGGACGACGAGGTGCGCGCCGTCTCCGCGATCACCCATGCGCATGCCGTCTCGACGGAGGCGTGCGTCGCCATGGTGAAGGTTGCACGCGAGCTCATCGGTGGCGCCGAGGTCGCGGACGTGGCGGGGGATGCTGCCGGAAGATCCGCAAAGGACATCAAATCCGGCGGTTACGTGCGCGACACCTATGAGGCCGCGTTGTGGTGCCTTGCGAACACGTCGAGCTACGCCGAGTGCGTGCTCGCGGCAGTCAACCTTGGGGACGATACAGATACCACCGCTGCCGTCGCGGGCGCGCTTGCCGGCATCGTCTACGGCATGGAGGGGATTCCGGACGAGTGGCTCTCCGCGCTGCGAGGCGCGGAGGTCATCGAGGCGTGCCTGTTCTGAGGGGGCGCCCCCCCGCGCGGCTTTGCATTCGGGCTTTCCACGAGTTGTGGAGAGAATGAGGAGGGTTGCACACGCGAGATAATTCCCGTATAGTACTTCCTCGCAAGCGGACATGGCTCAGTTGGTAGAGCACAACCTTGCCAAGGTTGGGGTCGCGGGTTCGAGCCCCGTTGTCCGCTCCATTGCATGATTCGGGCCGATTGGAAGATCGGCCCTTCTCATATAGATGGCGAAGTGGCCAAGTGGTAAGGCAGAGGCCTGCAAAGCCTTTACCCCCGGTTCGAATCCGGGCTTCGCCTCCAGACCGTCACAGGGGCCCCGCGCGGGCCCCTTTTCATTACGCTGCCTTCAGCCTTTCGCTGCCCTGTTGCCCAGATGCTCGCCAAAATCCCCTTTTCTTGTTGGTAATCCAACAAGAATCCGGCCCGCTTGTTGGATTCATGGCAAGCGCTCGGTAAGCTTGCGAAGGCCTTTTTCAAAAAAATGATCTTTTGCACAGTGTGGATAGATTCGCCGTCCCGACTGCCTCGGTCGTATAATCCGAGATGACATAGCACGCCCGCGAGAGCGTCCCGCGGGGTGCCGCGCTCTCGCGACGTGGTGGTCCGGATCGCGCGGCATCCCGCGGGACGGGATCGGACCACCACCATGCGCGCAAGGAAGAAGATGCCCTCGGCGTCCGCGACGCCGTGGGACGGCGTCCCCGAATCGGACGTCACGCCCGCCCAGGCGCTCGTCGCCCGGGCCCGAACACGAAGCCAACGCCGTCACACGCCCCGCCCGACGGGGACGCGGAGTTCCTCAACGGGTACGAGCGGGCATCCTGCCCGCGGTGCGCGTCGCCCGACATCGTGCGCGACGGTTTCGACTCGCGCGGCGTCAGGCGCTGGGCCTGCCGGTCCTGCGGCAGGACGTTCACGCCCGCCACGGGGACCATCTTCGAGGGGCGCAAGGTGCCGGTCTCGGATTGGTGCGAGTTCGTCATCCAGCTGCTCTCCTTCGACAGCGTCCGCGAGATAGCCCGCTCGAACCGCAGGTCGCCGACCACCCCGCCCTGGTGGCTCGCCAAGCTCTTCCTCGTGCTCGACGGGATCCAGGACGGCACCGTCCTCTCCGGGCGCGTCCAGATTGACGAGACGTACTACCCGGTCCCCGCGGCGGAGGCCGAGCGCAACGCCGACGGCTCCCTCAAGCGGGGCCTGTCGCGCAACAAGCTGTGCATCGCGGTCGCGACCGACGGCCGGGGCCGGTCCGCCTTCGAGCCGTGCGGACGGGGCAAGCCGAGCGCGCGGAGGGCGCTCGCGGCCTACTCGGGCCACGTCGCGCGGGGCTCGACGCTCCTGCACGACAAGGAGAAGTCCCACCGCGCCCTGGTCCGCGAGCTCGGGCTCGCCAGCGTCGAGTACGACTCGAGGCGGCTGAAGAGCCTGCCCGACCGGGAGAACCCGCTGGCGGACGTGAACCGGCTGCACTTCCTGCTGAAGTCGTTCCTGGACGCCCACAAGGGCTTCGACCGCGCCGACCTGAAGGGATGGCTCGACCTGTTCAGCGTCATCGCCAACCCGCCGTCAGGCGCCATGGAGAAGGCCGCGATGGTGCTCGGTCGCGCCATGGAGTGCCCCGGTACGCTGAGGTACCGGGACTTCTATGGAGGAGGCCGCAGCTAGGCGGCATATATGGAGTCAAATCTATCCACACTGTGCAAAAGAGCATTGTTTCAAAATGCGGCCGATGGCTCGCGCGGATGGCCGACACTGTACCCATTATGAGCATTGTGCTTTGCTTCCCACTCGCGCGAACCATTCACAACGCGCACAACGTCTCACTCGAGAGCCCCTCGCTACCAGACCAGAACATGCCGCTGCGAGGATGTGCCCCTACCGTCGAGTCCATTCGTGCCGCCCGGCAAGCGCTTGAACAGCTCGGCATCTCCCCGCACGACATGCGCGCTCTCGATGTGCTTGTTCCCTCTGAAGGAGACAAGCGCAACAGCGATAGCCTCCGCTGCCATGTGTGGCGCCTTGATCTGCCGGCGAGATCCCTCATCAAGCTTGATTCCGGCGTGTATCTTGCAGGCATAGAGCTCTGCGCTTTTCAGGCGGCGCGCACAATGGATGAATATGAGCTCATCGAGTACTACTTCGAGCTCTGCTCCTTCTATTCGATGCCGGAAGATCCGGCGGAAGACTATCGCGAGCTAAAGGAGCCGAAGACAACGGTCCGCAAGCTCAAAGACTATTTCCTGTCGCTTCCCGATGCATGTAGGGGGCGTTCCAAAGCTTTGCGTGCCCTGCGAAGCGTGCGCGACGGATCACGCAGCCCTATGGAGACCGGTATGACCATGGCCATCACCGTGAGGGTCGGGCTTGGCGGCATTCAGGTTCGCGACCTTTCGATGAACCATAGGGTGGCTATCGATGAGGAGGCACGGGGGCTTACGAGGCGCAAGGAGATCATCTTCGATGCCTATATCAAACGCGGCAGGCAGGATGTGGAATACCAGGGCGCGCGCCACAACGAGGAGCTGCAGAGCGCGATTGACAACGAGCGGCGCCATGTACTCCAGAAGATGGGATACAAGATCGTGGAGATTAACAAGCAGCGGCTGTTCGACAGGGAGGCGTTCCAACGCGTCATGAGGACGATCAGCGAGAATGCGGGGATCAGGACCGGCAACCGTCCCGATGATTTCGAAGAACGTCAAGAGCGGCTCAGGCAGTTCATCATTCGCAGATGGAGACAGCAGTAGGCTCTATGTAGACGCATGCAGACGAGTACGATGCGGGCGTTACCCGCTAACAGGGCCCCGTAACTGTACCCAGAAGTGGGAGTGAGGCCCCTCTTGGGCGCCCTCTCTCATAGTTTTGGGTACCGTTACGGGGCCCTGTTAGCGGGTATCCTGGTAGAAGGGCCGAGGCGTTCGACCCGGTGCCGGACTCGCTCGGGGCGCCTCGGGCTGAACCGCGCGCAGAAGGAGGAGGGCCGCGCCATGGCGTATGACTTCAAGAAGGAATACCGCGACCTGTATGTGCCCAAGGCAAGGCCGTCGCTTGTCGATGTGCCCGCCATGACGTTTGCCGCGATGGCGGGGACGGGGGATCCCAACGAGGAGGGCGGCGCGTACCAGCGTGCCCTCGGCGTGCTCTACGGGTTTTCGTATACCGTCAAGATGTCGAAGATGGGCGATTGGCAGCCGAAAGGGTATTTCGACTATGTGGTGCCCCCGCTCGAGGGCCTCTGGTGGGCTGGCTCCGGTGCGTTCGACGGCGCCTCGATCGCCGACAAGGGGGCCTTGTCCTGGGTGTCGCTCATCCGTCAGCCCGATTTCGTGACGCCCGAGGCGTTCGAGCGCGCCTGTGGCATGATGGTCGCCAAGAAGCCTGAGCTCGCGGATGCGGTCGAGGCGGGCGAGCTGAGGCTCGTCCGGTTTGCCGAGGGCCCGTGCGCGCAGATCATGCACAAGGGGCCCTATGACGACGAGCCGGCGACGATCGCCCGCCTCTCGGATTTCATCTCGGCGCAGGGCCTTGCTGCCGATATCGCGGAGGGAGGGGAGTCGCCTGCGGGGCATCGCGCTACGAAGGCGTTCGATGGAGCCGCGATACTCGCCGCGCTCGATACCGGCGGCACCGTGCCAACAGTTCGGCTGCATCATGAGATCTATCTCGGAGACCCGCGTCGCACCAAGCCGGAGAATCTCAAGACCGTGATCAGGCATCCGGTGCGCTCGGCCTAAAGGGTGCGGATGAATTTGCCGATTCCGGCCCGGATTCGAGTGCTTCCCGCGCGCACCGCGGTGTCGCCCGAATCGAGAGTACGCTATGGGAACGCCGCCCTGTTGACTGTACGCTATAGGAACGCTTTCGGGCGAAAAACGTTGCTATAGCGTACAGTCAACAGGGTGGCGTTCCATATGCGTACCGTCGATCCCCCAGCCTCCCCGGCCGCGGGGCTCGAGGCCCTTTGATCAGCGGTTTCCAGGGGACACGGGCACAATCGGTACCCACGTGCGGCAGGCGCCTGCGGATATAAGCGGGCTAGCTCTTCGCACGCCGCTTGATCACGGCGAAGATGCCCGTTCCGATGCCGACCAAAGCGAGCGTTACCGCAAACGCCGCAACTGCTGCCACCCAATTGCCCTCGGAGGCAAAACCTGCCGCCAGGGTCGAGGAGATGACCGAGGGGATCCGCCCCACCGTGGCGATCGCGGCGATGCGCCACCACGGGCAGGTGGTGAGCCCTGCCACGTAGGTGAGGATGTCCTTCGGGGTGCCGGGTATCAGGAACACGACGAACATGATCAGCTCGAAGCGCGCGGAGTCGCGAAGCCAGGAGACGCCCTCGATCTGCTCGGCGGAGAAGAACGCGCGCACGACGCGCATGCCGAGAAGGCGCACAAGCAGCGTGACCAGCAGCGTGCCGACAAGGCTACCCGCAAGGCAGATGGCGGTTCCCTCCCAGAACCCGAACAGGTAGCCGGCGGCGAGCTCGACGGGCTCGCCGGGCAGGATGGCGACGGCGATCTGCGCCACGACCAGCGCCGTCATGGCGACCGGCGCGAACGGGCCCTGCGCGTCGACCCACGCGCGCACGGCCTCGCCGTTCATGAAGAAGCCCCAGAGCTGCGGCCCGAACGCGATGCACGCGCCGATAAGCGCGGCGAGGCAGATGCCCCCGATGACCGCGGCGGCGAGCTTGCCGCACCTTGGGCGCCGCGCGTCGTCCCGCTTGCGCTCGGCGCTGCCGAATCCTGCGGGAACGAAGGCCTCCTCATTCGTCGTCGACATATCCGTCTCCTTTCTCACTGCCATGAGCGTATGAGACGGAAGTCAAGAAAGCGTCAACATCGCGAGATTCTTTCGCACGACACGGCATTGGTCTTTTGATTCAGAGCCGTTTCGTGTCGTTCCGCATGGTTTCCGTGTGACTGCACGTAACCTTCGCATAACGCAAACTGCAATTGGCTAGAGTAATCATCGACTGTGCATGCGCATGACTGCGCACGAAGATATGAGAAGGAAACCACATGGGATTCGTTTCAAAGCTGCTCTCCTTCGGAGCGGACAAGGACCTCAAGCGCTACGAGAAGATGGTCGTCAAGATCAACGATCTCGAGCCCACCTATGAGAAGATGAGCGACGAGGAGCTCGCCCATCAGACGGTTCTGTTCCGCGAGCGCTATGAGGGCGGCGAGAGCCTCGACAGCATGCTGCCCGAGGCGTTCGCCGTGGTCCGCGAGGCGTCCAAGCGCACGCTCGGCCTGCGTCATTTCGACGTCCAGCTCATCGGCGGCATGGCGCTGCACGAGGGCCAGATCGCCGAGATGAAGACCGGCGAGGGCAAGACGCTGGTGTCGACGCTCGCCGGCTACCTCAACGCGATCCCCGCCAAGGGCGTCCACATCGTCACCGTCAACGACTACCTGGCGCGTCGCGACTCCGAGCAGATGGGGCGCATCTACCACTTCCTGGGGATGACGGTCGGCCTGCTGCAAAACGGCATGCAGCTCGACCTCAAGCGCCCGGCCTATCAGGCCGACGTGACCTACGGCACCAACTCCGAGTTCGGCTTCGACTACCTGCGCGACAACATGGTCGTCCGCCCGCAGCAGCGCGTGCAGCGCGGCCACGCCTACGCCATCGTCGACGAGGTCGACTCCATCCTGATCGACGAGGCGCGCACCCCGCTCATCATCTCCGGCGCCGGCACCAAGTCCGCCGACACCTACAAGAAGTTCGCGTGCGCCGTCCGCGGCCTGACCCGTGGCGAGGAGCCCGAGTTCGACGTCATGGCCGTCGGCGCCGAGCGCCCCGAGCCCACCGGCGACTTCATCATGGACGAGGCCAAGCACACCATCGCCTGCACCGAGCAGGGTCTGGAGAAGGTCGAGCAGCGCCTCGGCATCGACGACATCTACGCCGACCTGTCCGGCCAGCTCGTGAACCACCTGCAGCAGGCGCTCAAGGCCCAGTACATGTTCCATCGCGACAAGCAGTACGTCGTGACGAACGGCGAGGTCAAGATCGTCGACGAGTTCACGGGCCGCATCATGGAGGGCCGCCGCTACTCCGAGGGCCTGCACCAGGCCATCGAGGCCAAAGAGGGCGTGCTCGTGCGCGAGGAGAACCAGACGCTCGCGACCATCACCCTGCAGAACTACTTCCGCCTGTACGACAAGCTCTCGGGCATGACCGGTACGGCGCTGACCGAGGACGCCGAGTTCCGCGAGATCTACAACCTGGCCGTCCAGGTGATCCCGCCCAACAAGCCCGTCATCCGCAAGGACAACGACGACCTGGTCTACCGCACCATCGACGCCAAGTTCAACGCGGTGGCCGACGACGTGGCGGCGCGCCACGCCAAGGGCCAGCCGGTGCTCGTGGGCACGGTCTCCATCGAGAGCTCCGAGCGCCTGTCGCGCCTGCTCAACAAGCGCGGCATCCGCCACGAGGTCCTGAACGCCAAGTACCACGAGCGCGAGGCGCACATCGTCGCGCAGGCCGGGCGCCTGGGTGCGGTGACCATCGCCACGAACATGGCCGGCCGCGGCACGGACATCCTGCTCGGCGGCAACGCCGAGGAGCTTGCCCGCGAGGAGACGCTCGCGCTGGGCATCGACCCCGCCGAGAGCCCCGACGAGTACAAGCGGACCTATATGGAGAAGTACGCCGAGGCGCGCGAGATCTGTGCGAGCGAGCGCGAGAAGGTGCTGGCCGCTGGCGGCCTGACCGTGATCGGCACCGAGCGCCACGAGTCGCGCCGCATCGACAACCAGCTGCGCGGCCGTTCCGGACGTCAGGGCGACCCGGGCGAGACCCAGTTCTACCTGTCGCTCGAAGACGACCTCATGCGCCTGTTCGGCGGCGACCGCATGGACAAGGTCGGCGCCATGATGCAGCGCTACGACATGCCCGACGACCAGCCCATCCAGAACAAGATCATCTCCAAGGCCGTCGAGGGCGCCCAGCACAAGGTCGAGAACATCAACTTCTCCATGCGCAAGAACGTCTTGGAGTACGACGACGTCATGAACAAGCAGCGCCAGGTCATCTACGCCGAGCGCAACAAGATCCTGGACGGCAAGGACCTGGCCGGGCACATCGACGAGGTCATCGACGACACCGTGTCGCGCTGCGTGCAGGAGTTCTGCGCGGTCGACTCGCGTTCCGGCGAGCGCGACCTCGAAGGCCTGCACAAGTGGCTCGTGGAGCTCACGGGCAACCAGGACGCCCCCGAGTTCGGCGACGAGGACTACGAGGACCTCAAGCGCGACGTGCTCTCCTATGTCGACACCTGCTACGAGCAGAAGTCCGAGCGCCTGGGCGAGAACCTCATGCGCGACCTCAACACCCAGGTCATGCTGCGCGTCATCGACACGCGCTGGATGAACTACCTGCAGGAGATGGACTACCTCAAGCAGGGCATCGGCCTGCGCGGCTTCGGTCAGCGCGACCCGCTGGTCGAGTACAAGTCCGAGGCGTTCGCCGCGTTCCACACGCTGGTCGACACCATGTACGAGGACTACCTGCGCACCGTGCTGCGCATCGAGGTGCGCCAGGCCCCCAAGCCCGAGCCCCCCTCGGCGCTCGACCACGCGACCTATTCCGGCCCCTCCGATCCGGACGGCGCCTCGACCCTTCGTCGTCAGGCCGCGGCCAACGCCGCCAACGCGGCCGGACGCGCCCCGCAGGGGACGGCCGGTGCCGCCGGCTCCACCGTGCGCACGTATCGCAAGGATGAGAGCGGCGACCCGTACGCCAACGTCGGCCGCAACGATCCCTGCCCGTGCGGCAGCGGCAAGAAGTTCAAGAACTGCCACGGCAAGGACCGCGCGTAATGGACGCGTCCACCGTGACCGTGGAGGATCTGGACTCCCTCGCCGTTCGTCTGGCGGAGGTGGAGTCCTATCTCCATCTGGAGGAGAAGCGCGAGCGCGTGGCCGAGCTCGAGCGCAAGAGCGCCGAGCCGGGGTTCTGGGATGATGCCGAGGCCGCCCGCTCGCTGATGGCGGAGCTCTCGCGCGACCGCGACGACGTCCAGTCGGTCGAGCACGCGCGCGAGAGCCTTGCCGACGCGCGCGCCGCGCTCGAGCTCGCCGAGGAAATGGGGGGCGACGAGGAGCTCCTCAAGGAGGCCGCATCGACCGTTGCCCAGCTCACGCATGCCATCGACGAGATGGAGCTCTCCTCGTGGTTCACCGGCAAGTTCGACCATGGCGACGCCATCGTCACCATCAAGCCGGGTCAGGGCGGCCTGGAGGCCCAGGACTGGACCTTCATGCTGTTCAAGATGTACATGAAGTACTGCGCGCGTCGCGGATGGAAGGTGACGGTCAACGACTGCCCGGCGGCAGAGGTGATCGGCATCGACCGCGCGACGTTCACGGTCGAGGGCAAAGACGCGTTCGGCATGCTGCGCGCCGAAGCGGGCGTGCACCGTCTGGTGCGCATCTCGCCGACCGATGACAAGAAGCGCCGCCAGACGACGTTTGCGGGCGTCGAGGTCATCCCGGTGCTGCCCGACGACATCGACATCGAGATCGCGCCCGATGACATCCGCGTGGACGTCTACCATGCGAGCGGTCCCGGCGGACAGGGCGTCAACACGACCGATTCGGCCGTGCGCGTCACGCACCTGCCGACCGGCATCGTGGTCACCTGCCAAAACGAGCGCAGCCAGATCCAGAACAAGGCGGCGTGCATGCAGATCCTGAAGGCCCGCCTCTACGAGCTCGAGCTTCAGAAGCGCGAGGAGGAGCTCGACCAGATCCGCGGCCCCAAGCACGCCATCGGATTCGGCAACCAGATCCGCAGCTACGTGCTGTACCCGTATCAGATGGTGAAGGATCTTCGCAGCGGCGTGGAGACCGGCAACGTCGAGGCGGTGCTCGAGGACGGAGATCTCGACCCCTTCATCATCGGCTACCATCGCTGGGCGACCGGCAACGCCGACTACACGCCGAGCGAGTCGGACGTGGAGTAGGCGCCGTCGCTGTCGCCGCGCGCGGCGGCCGGGGGCGGGGCGTGAGAGAGGGGATGCCGCATGGCCCGTCGTATCGACGTGCGCGCTTTGATCAAATCTCGGTTCGTGCATGAGCTCCCGCTCGTCGTTGCGGGCTGCGCCCTCGCGGCGCTCGCCATCGACATGTTCATGGTGCCGCAGGGCCTCGCCGCCGGCGGCGTGACGGGACTCGCCACCATCATCGCCGAGCTCACGCGCCGCTCCGGCTTCGAGCTGCCCGTCGGCATGCAGACCATCGTCATGAACGCCGTGCTTCTGCTCGCGGCGGTCCGCGCCGGCGGCATGCGCTATGCCGCCCAGACCGTCGTGGGCTTCGTGCTGCTCGGTTTCTTCACCGACCTGTTCGCCCCGTTCGTCTCGCCGCTCGCGTCGGGCGACCTGATGCTCTGCGCACTGTGGGGAGGAATCCTGTCGGGCGTCGGCTACGGGCTGGTGTTCCGCTGCGGCGCCAACACAGGCGGATCGGATACGGTGGCCCAGATCGTCTCCCGCAAGACCTCGCTGCCTGTCGGCACGACCGTCATGGCGATCGATGTGGCGGTGTGCGCGGCCAGCGCGCCGGTCTTCTCGCTCGAAAACGCCCTGTACGCTGCGCTCTCGATGGTGCTTATGGGCTTCGTGGTCGACATGGTGGTCGACGGCGCCGAGCGCAGGCGCGCCGCGTACATCATCTCCGAGAGCCACGACGAGATCGCCTACGACATCATGCACGGGCTCGATCGCGGCGTGACCGAGCTGTCCGCGCGCGGCCTGTGGAGCGGTCGGGAGCGCCCCATGCTCATGGTCATCCTCGATCGTCGCGAGGTGTCCGCGCTCAAGACCATCGTGGCCGAGCACGATCCCGACGCCATCATGTTCATCAGCGACGTGACCGAGGCGATCGGCGAGGGGTTCAAGGATTTCGAACGCTGACATGGGTTGGTTGGGGACGGGTTCGTTTCAACCCATCAAACAGGCCCTTCGCATCCGTGAAAGATGGGTTGAAACGAACCCGTCCCCAACCAACCCATGTCATTGGACGAAACCGCGCATTCTGACTGGTTCGCTGTGGTATGGTGGAGTAGTCGTGATTGCGGGTTTGACGTGCGCATACCGTGTTCGCGACAGCACGTCCGGATGGGGGCGTTTTCGTTGATCAGTGCTGTTCGGGATATAGCCTAACGCACACCACGGAAAGGAGGCGCCATGAGCGACGATGAGCTCAAGAAGGTTGCCAACGAGGTACGCAAGGGGATCGTGACCGCCGTGCACGCGGCGAAGTCGGGACATCCCGGTGGTTCGCTGGGAGCCGCCGACATCGTCACCTACCTGTATTTCGAGGAAATGAACATCGACCCGGCCGACCCGCACAAGGCCGACCGCGACCGCTTCGTCCTCTCCAAGGGCCACTGCGCGCCGGCGCTGTACGCGGCGCTCGCTGAGCGCGGCTTCTTCCCCAAGGAGGACCTGGAGACGCTGCGCCACATCGGCAGCCATCTGCAGGGCCATCCCAACATGAACGACACCCCGGGCGTCGACATGTCCACCGGCTCCCTCGGCCAGGGCATCTCGGCCGCCGTGGGCATGGCTCTTGCCGCCAAGCACTGGGGCGACGCTTATCGCACCTACTGCCTGCTGGGCGACGGCGAGATCGAGGAGGGCCAGGTCTGGGAGGCCGCCATGTTCGCCGGCAACCACGGGCTGGACAACCTCTGCCTGATCGTCGACCACAACGGCCTGCAGATCGACGGCAGCATCGAGGAGGTCAACTCCGCGATGCCCATCGCCGACAAGTTCCGCGCGTTCAAGTTCCACGTGGTCGAGGTCGCCGACGGCAACGATATGGCCCAGCTGCGCGCCGCCTTCGCCGAGGCGCGCGAGACCGCGGACATGCCCACGTGCATCGTGTGCGAGACCGTCAAGGGCAAGGGCGTCTCCTTCATGGAGAACCAGGTCGGCTGGCATGGCAAGGCGCCCAACGACGAGCAGTTCGAGCAGGCCATGGCCGAGCTCGCGAAGGAGGCTTAAGAACAATGGCTGACGTGAAGAAGGTCGCCACCCGCCAGAGCTATGGCGAGGCGCTCGTCGAGCTCGGCGCCGAGCACGACGATTTCGTGGTCCTGGACGCGGACCTCGCGGCCGCGACCCAGACCGGCAAGTTCAAGGCCGCCTATCCCGACCGCTTCTTCGATGCCGGCATCGCCGAGTCCAACATGGTCGGCATCGCCGCCGGTATCGCGACCACGGGCCGCGTGGCGTTTGCGAGCACGTTCGCGATGTTCGCCGCGGGCCGCGCGTTCGAGCAGGTGCGCAACTCCATCGGCTACCCCCACCTGAACGTCAAGATCGGCGCCACGCACGCCGGCATCTCGGTGGGCGAGGACGGAGCCACCCATCAGTGCAACGAGGACATCGCGCTCATGCGCACCATTCCGGGCATGACGGTCATCGTTCCGTGCGATGACGTCGAGGCCAAGGCCGCCGTGCGCGCCGCCTACGAGATGGAGGGCCCCGTCTACATGCGCTTCGGCCGTCTGGCCGTGCCGGTCGTCAACGACGCCGACTCCTTCGAGTTCGAGATCGGCAAGGGCATCCTCATGCGCGAGGGCACGGACGTGACGATCGTCGCCTGCGGCCTCATGGTCCAGGCGTCGCTCGAGGCCGCTGAGGCGCTCGCCGCCAAGGGCATCTCCGCCGAGGTCATCGACATGCACACCATCAAGCCGCTCGATGAGGACATCATCCTGGAGAGCGCCAAGAAGACCGGCCGCGTGCTGACGGTCGAGGAGCATTCCGTTATCGGCGGCCTTGGCGACGCCGTGTGCGCGGTGCTTGCCGAGAAGAACCCCGTGCCGGTCAAGAAGCTCGGCGTGAACGACGTCTTCGGCGAGTCGGGCCCTGCGGTCGACCTGCTGCACAAGTACGGTCTGGACGCCGAGGGCGTCGAGCGGGCCGTCGAGGAGCTGCTCGCATAAGGACGCGGTGCACTATCGTGCGGGCGGACGTAATGGAAGAAGGGCACGCCGATGAGCGACGAGACTCGTCTCGATACCGACAATGCCAAGGGCCTCGATCCCGATACGACATCGGTGGAGAGCGCGGCGACCAGGGTGCTTGCTGTCACGGCGACGGCCGCTTTCGCCGATGCCTGCGAGTTGGCGGCGATCGCGGAGCAGGAGCACCGCGAGGCCGCACTGGCCCTCGAGTCGCTCGTCCAGGCACCGTCCACCACGGCGATGCTCACCGAGGCGACGCGCTCCGGTGTCACCCAGGAGCTTCCCTATCGCGCGGAGGCCGAGGCGAGGATGGCGGCCGAGGCTGCAGCCGCCGGCGGGGACAACCCGGATGCGGGCGCCTCGCGGGGGCCGCGCCGCCTGCCGATATCCCGCCGCCATCTCGCAGTCGCGGGGGCGTGCCTCGTCGTTCTCGCGGTCGTCATCGTGGGCGCGGTCTGGTTCGCGAACTCCTCGTTCGCGCAGCCCGACGCGGCGGCGGTCGAGCAGGTCCTCGCGGAGGACCCCGACATAATGGACGGTTTCGCCTCGAACGACTACGTCGACGAGTCCCCCTACGAGCTGTCCGATGTCGTGCTGAACTCGTGCGAGGCCGATGACGACGGATCCTACATCGTCGACGCGTCCGCCACCATCTCCAACGAGAGCTTCGAGTCCGAATTCACGGTTGCGCTCAAGTTCGCGCGCGCATCCGAGAAGGACCGCTACAGCGAGCTCGCCCATGCGCAGGCGACTTCGACCGGGTGGGCGGGCGCCGTTCTGCAGACCAACGATACGACCGAGGCCATCGCCGGCGTCACGCGCGACAGCGCGTTCCCGGACGGCTTCGACGCCACGTTCGACCGGGCGGCCCAGACCTGCACGTATACGGCGCAGGACGTCTACGACTTCTGGTTTGGCACCAATACGGTCAGCACGCCGTACACGTATTCGTTCAACGGGGATGCGTGGACGCGCACACAGGGGGAGGCGACCTCGACGGTCGCCTACGATGCCGATGCGCTTCAAGGCTCCTATGTCGCGTCCGACGGCGATGCGGCGAACATGGTCGGCTTCAAGATCGACCATGTCGATATCGAGCAGGGGACCTTCACGGTGGAGTATCGCGCCGTGACGCCGGGGTTCGCGAGCGCCGAGATCACGGGCATCATCGACTGCACGCTGACCCGCATGACGCCGGACGGCGCGTGGCGGGGCTATCGCCAGACCGACGGGATGACCTATGTGTTCTCGGGTGATGGCTCGAGTTCCGGGGGCGAGGGCACGGCGCACCTCGAGGGTGCGCTCGGCCTGGACAAGTCGATCATCTTCTCGTTTACGGGCGACTACACGCGCGCCCCACTGCTGTTCGGGCAGCCGACGGACGAGTCGATGGAGCTCGCGGGCACGCTCGTACGCGAATAGGGACGCGCTCGAATAGACAACACGATATTGCTTCCTTCTTCCTATGCACAGGCTGTAGATAACTATAACTAACATATCGATAAGCACCAAAGTAAATAATTATCGAAACGTTTTCACCTGTGATAGTACCTGTACCATATTTCGAGCATGTGGAGACGTTCGCGGCTGGTGCCTGGACGCATACGTTCGTCATCTCATATTCGGGCATCTATAGCCGGTCGGGCGGCTGACGGGTCATTTGCCTGAAGCCGGGGTTGAAACGGGTCGTGGTATGGGAATGGAGGTGATCGGTGTGTCGCTCGCAGTGAAGAGCAAGCCGTCACGAGGTTCGCGTCGCGCTTTTCGTTCTCGAGGCGCCTTGTTACGCCATTCATAATTGAAGATTATATGGAGATTCTATGCTTCGCGAATCATTTTCCGACGTGCGCACGGCGGATTCCATGGTGCCCCGATGGGGCATTTCATACCGGCGCATCGTGGTCGGAGCCCTGTACGGTTTTTGCGGTGTCCTTGCGGTGGGGATCGGGCTGAATGCCGCGGTGATCATCGATCTGATCGCTGATCTGCTTGGGTCGGGCATGCCCGCGCAAGCGGTCCACTATCTTATCATCAGCGGGTTGATCATAGCCTTTGACCTGCTGATTCTTGCAGTCTTTCTTTCGTTTGTCCTCACTGTCGGACGTCGAGCGGAGTTCTTTTCAGCTGCGCAGACGACCCGCCTGGTCATGTTGGGGGCCCTGAACGCGGGCAGTGCCGTAGTGGGTCTGTTAATGCCGCGCTACAGCCTTCAGACCAACATAGGGGAGTGGCTGCGGGCCCCCGAGGTAATTCCGGATTTGGACCTCAATTCTCTTATGTTTTCTATGATGTTCTTTGCACTTGCTGGAGTCTTTGAATACGCTAGAATTCTTCAAGAAGATTCGGACAGTATTCTGTAGGTGATCTAAGTGCCCATTGTGATGCGTCTCGACCGTGTAATGGCGGATAGGAAGATGAGCTCGCTCGAGCTTGCGGAGAAGATCGGTATCTCTCCGGTCAACGTGTCCCGTATCAAAACCGGCAGGTTGAAGGGCATTCGCTTCTCGACCCTGACGGCTATGTGCGAGGCGCTGCACTGCAAGCCCGGCGATATCATCGACTGGATGGACGACGACGAGTACGTCCAGAACTTCGGCAAGCTGCCGGAGTAGCAGACGCCTGATCAATAGCGTTGCCTATGTGGGGAGGACCTCGCGTCTTCTCCACATATCGCATGTCTCGATGCCGTGGTCCGCTGCGTGCGGCTCGGATGGCGCCGGCGTTCGCGTCGCTTGTGCGCGAACGTTTTATGGTTATGTGCCATGGCGCTGCCGTGCTTTATCTGTGCATGCAGAAATCCACTGGTAGAATATCCAGCGTATGTAGTTCAAACGCACGACACGAAGGAGCTTATAGTGGGTAACCACTTCCGTAAGCCCGGTGACGAGCAGGTTGCGAACGGCGCGCCGGTACCAGAGGCCGCGACGGCCTCCCCGGTTTCCGTCGACGAGACGGGCGATCTGTTCTCGCAGGCGGCGGCGCCCGAACAGGCGGCGCAGCCGGTCGCCGACCCCTTTGCCTACGCACCTGCCCCCGAGCAGGTTCCCGCCGTCCCCGAGGTGCCCTCGGTGCCGAGCCTGGATGCCGTCCCGTCGCCCGATGCGGCGCCGGCAGCGGACCAGTCGCTGTTCAGCATCCCGTCTCCCGCCGAGCCCGCCCACGCCGATGTGTTCATGACGCAGGCGGCCCCTGCGCTCGATTCGAGCGACGAGTCCGAGCAGCGCCAGATCGACGATGTGAACGAGGCCCTGACGAGCCCCGATTTCACCTCAGTGTTCGCACCGGTGCAGGAGTCGCGCAAGCAGATGGCGCGCGAGGCAGGCGTCGAGCCGGTCATCCTCATGGAGCACCTCACCAAGATCTACGCGGCCCAGCCCAACAAGCCGGCGCTCGACGACGTCAACCTGGAGATCTATCCCGGTGAGTTCGTCTTTCTGGTCGGCCACTCCGGTTCGGGCAAGACGACGCTGCTCTCCACGATGATCCGCGACGTCAAGCCGACGAGCGGCCGCATCCTGGTCGCCGGCCAGGACCTCATGCGCATCAAGAACCGCAAGGTCCCCTTCCTGCGCCGCCAGATCGGCGCGGTGTTCCAGGACTTCCGCCTCCTGCCCAACAAGACCGCGTACGAGAACGTCGCGTTCGCGCTCGAGTGCATCGGCAAGCCCAAGGCGGTCATCCGCAGCCAGGTGCCCGAGGTGCTGCGCCTCGTCGGCCTGGCCGATCAGATGGACTCCATGCCCGACCAGCTCTCCGGCGGCGAGCAGCAGCGCGTCGCCGTGGCGCGCGCCATGGTCAACCGCCCGCCGCTTCTGATCTGCGACGAGCCGACCGGCAACCTCGACCCGGCGATCTCGCTCGGCATCATGAAGCTGCTCGAGCGCATCAACCGCACGGGCACGACCGTCATCGTGGCGACGCACGACCGCGAGATGGTCGACTCCATGCACCGCCGCGTCATCGCGCTCGAGGCGGGCCACATCGTTCGCGACCAGGAGAGGGGAGGCTACGGCAACTATGGCGCCTAGCAACTTTGGGTATTCGCTGCGCGAGGCGGGCAGCCACTTCGCACGCAACCTCGGCACCTCGATCGGCGCAGTCATCACCATCTTTCTGTCGCTGTTCATCATCGGCCTGTTCATCCTGGGTTCCGCGGTGGTCAACTCGATGATCGGCTCGGTGGAGGATCAGGTGAAGATCAACGCCTTCATCTCCGACGACGCGACCGACGAGCAGATCCAGGCGTTCTACGACAAGCTGACGAGCTGGGAGAACGTCAAGAGCGTCCAGTTCAAGACGAAGGAAGACGCGCTGGCGGACTACACCAGCAACATCTCCAACAACGCCGACATGACGCTCGGTGCGCTCGACGGCGAGAATCCGCTGCCCCGTTCGTTCGTGATCGAGATGTACGAGCCCTCGCAGGTCGAGGAGACCGCGGAGCGCATCAAGGCGGACACCGACTTCCGCCAGATCGTCGACGACGACAACCCCGATGTGGACGACGTCGAGGCCGACGTGAACGCCGGCGTCCTGTACGGCCAGGAGGAGGTCAGCGTCCTGTTCCAGATGACGGCCTACATCCGCGTCGCGGTGGTCGTGCTCGTGGGACTTCTGACGTTCATCTCCTTCATCTTCATCAACAACACCATCCGCCTGTCCATCACCGCCCGTCGCCGCGAGATCGCCATCATGCGCCTGGTGGGCGCGTCGAACAGCTTCATCCGCGGGCCGTTTTTGACCGAGGGCGTGCTGCAGGCGCTTCTGGGCTCGCTTCTGACTATCGGCGCCTTGGAGCTGTGCCGCAACTTCGGCATGCCGATGATCCAGAGCGTCGTCTCATTTTTGACCATCAACATCCCGCTGCGGATGTACCTGTTCACCTACGCGGCGCTCGTGCTGATCGGTATCGTGATCGGTCTGTTCGGTTCCGCGATCGCCATGCGTCGCTACCTCAAGGTGTAGACGACGCGCGACAGCTTGCTTGCATGGGGCCGCCTTCGGGCGGCCCTTCTTGTTCTCGCCGCGGGTTCGCCCCCGCCGCGCAGTCTCGTCGACGGTACGCCATAGGCACATCGCCCCGTCGACGGTACGCCATAGGCACGTTATTCGCTCAAAAGCGTTCCTATACCGTACTGTCAACGGAGCTGTGTGCCTATAGCGTACCGTCGACGGGGCTACGTACCCAGGGCGCGCCCGCGGCGCGCGATTGGGTATACACCAACTGATTCGCCATGAGGAGGGAGGCGCCATGGGGCGCAAGAACAGAGGGGGCCGCAGGCACGGCCCCACGCGTGCGCGGCATACGGCGCGCCTGACCGGAACCGTGCGCATCACGGACGCCGGTGCGTTCGTGGAGACCGCGGAGGGCGCCTTCCGCCTGACGCAGCGCGGCGAGCGGGAGGCCATGAACGGCGATGTCGTCACGGTGAGCCTGCACCACGCGCCGGGCGGCAACCACCGCGCCGTGGTCGAGGGCACCCTGTCGCGCGCCAACGCGTGCGTCGTGGGCACCTATGAGCTTGCCGGGCCCCTGGGCGTCATCCGGCCGCTCGACACCCGCATCCGCCAGGATTTCTTCGTGCTTCCGCACGACACGTCCGCCGCCGACCACGGCGTCATGTCGGGCGATGTCGTGTCGGCGCGCATCGTGAGCTACCCGACGCGCTACGAATCGGGCGTGGCGACCATCGAGCAGCGCATCGGCGGCCCGGATGCGCCGGATCTCGGCATCCGGTGCGTCATGGCCCGCTACGATCTCGAGGACGGCTATCCCGAGCAGGCGGTCGCCGAGGCGCAACAGTGCGTACTCGATGTGGAGGGGGCGCTGGAAGACCCGCTGCGCCGCGACATCCGCGACCGGTTCCTGCTGACGATCGACCCGGTCGACGCGCGCGATTTCGATGACGCGATCTCCGTCGAGCGCACGAAGGCTGGGGGCTGGAGGCTCGGCGTCCACATCGCCGACGTGTCGCACTACGTGACCTGGGAGTCGTCGATCGACCTGGAGGCGCGCCGGCGGTCGACTTCGGTGTATCTTGCCGACCGCGTGCTGCCCATGCTTCCCGAGGCGCTGTCGAACGATTTGTGCTCGCTCAAGCCTGACGTGGACCGCCTGGCGTTCACCGTCGATATCGATCTCGACCGCCGGGGGCGCGTGAGCGGCTTTACCGTCTACCCGAGCGTCATCCGCTCGCGCGTGCGCATGGACTACGAGGCCGCCGGCCTGCTGCTCGCAGACGGCGCCGGCACGGAGGAGAGGAGGTGGGGAGGGGAGTGCAGAGGGGGGAGGAGGAGAGGGGGAGGGAGAGGGGAGGGAGAGGGGGAAGGGAGGGAAAGAAGAAAAGAGAGAGAGGAGGGGGGGGTGAGAAGAAGAGGGAGGAAGAAAAAAAGAGAAGAGAATAGAGAGGGAGAGGAGAAGAAGAGAGAGAAGGGAGAGGAGGGGGGAGAGGAGAGGAGGAGGGGGGAGAAGGGGGAAAGGGTGAAGAGGTGAGACAGCGATGACGCTGCGGCAGGCGACCGAAACGAGGCGACGCGCCTGACGGTCCGCGCGCGCGGCCTGATCGGCGACGAGGCCTGCCGCGCCCTGGTCAAGCTCATCCGCGAGTCCGATGCCGAGCTGGCGCGGGAGCGCGCCGAAGGAGGGGAGGGCCATGCCGAGTCGTAAGGAGCGCAAGACGATCGCCAAGAACCGCTCCGCGCATCACGAGTACTTCATCGACGAGACGTTCGAATGCGGCGTCGTGCTCGCGGGCACCGAGGTGCGCAGCCTGCGGGAGCGTGCGTGCCAGATCACCGACACCTTCGCCCTGATCCGCGGAGGGGAGTGCTGGCTCGTCGGCGTGCACATCCACCCCTACAGCCACGGCTCGATCTTTAACCGCGACCCCGATCGCCGTCGCAAGCTGCTGCTCCATCGCAAGCAGATCGACTATCTCGACGGCAAGCTGCGCAACCGCGGGTACGCGCTCGTGCCGCTCGAGCTGTATTTCGACGACAACGGGCGCGTGAAGCTCACGCTCGGGCTCGGACGCGGCAAGAAGCTCTACGACAAGCGCGAGGACATGGCCAAGCGCGACATGCAGCGCGAGATCGATCGCGCCCTCAAGGCGCGCAGCCGCTAGGGAGACACTGAACGTGGGCGGCGTGCCAACGCCGGGTATCGGTGCCTGCGAATGCGGGTACGCTACAGTCAGGGCTCACCTGCCCATACAACGTTTGAGGGGAGCGATCATATGGATCAGACCGCACTGTTCAAGATGAGCTACGGCTTGTACGTGGTGTCCGCCGAGGCGGACGGGCAGCGTGCAGGCTGCGTCATCAACACGGCGACGCAGGTGACCGCCCTGCCGCCGCGCCTGATGGTCGCCGTCCACAAGGACAACGTGACGACCGGCGTCATCCAGCGCGCGGGCGCCTTCACCGTGACGGCGATCGACATGACGGCCGATATGCCCTATATCGGCAACTTCGGGTTCCGCACGAGCGCCAATTTCGACAAGTTCGAGAAGTACGGCTGCGAGATCTCCGCGGTGGGAAGCCCGTACTCTTCCGAGCATGTGTGCGCGCTGTTTGCGTGCAAGGTGGTCGATACCGTCGACGTGGGCACGCATCTGCTGTTCATCGGCGATGTTGTCGATGCGCAGAAGCTCTCCGACGAGGAGCCGTTGACGTACAGCTATTACCACTCGACCCTAAAGGGCAAGACGCCGCCCAAGGCATCGAGCTATCAAGCGTAGCCTGCGCGAATGGGCGGAGCGCTTGACGCATAAATGCTACTAATAATATGTCCTATTTGCGAAGATGAACCGTTGTCGGAATCGCGGAATAGTTTCTCGCGAGGATGGATATACTACGGATTACGGTCATCGCCTACGAAAGGATTCAATCATGGCTGACGAGAAGAAGTATAAGTTCGTGTGCGTCGTGTGCGGCTACGAGGTCGAGGTCGACACCCCCGAGCTGCCTGAGGATTACGTCTGCCCCGTGTGCGGCGTCGGTCCCGATCAGTTCGAGCTCGTCGAGGAGTAGCATCGCTGCTTCTTGCACACGATCGCCCCGGCGGCCTCGCGGCTGCTGGGGCCTTTTGCTATATCGGGCCCCCGCGCTCTTCTGCGGGGAAGCGCATAGAAAGGATGTGGTGACATGAACGAGATCGAGCGCAACGTATCGCCGCTGCACGTCGAGCGGACGGCGCCTACTATCAGTTCGCGTATGTTCAATCTGGTCATCGCCGGCCTCATCTTCGCAGGATTCTGCGTGATGGGGATCGGCACCCATATCGTGACGTCGCCGGCGTTCATGAGCTGGCTGGTGCGGCATCCCATCATGTACCTGGTCATCAGCCTCGTCGGAAGCATCGCGGGCATCGTCATCATGAGCGGCGCGGTCAAGCGCCAGTCCGTGGCGCGCTCGCTGATCGGGTACGCCCTGTTCGTCTGCACGTTCGGGCTTCTGTGCTCGATGGCGGTGAGCGCCTACGACCTTCCGACCGTCAACGCCGCCTTCACCGCGACGGCGGGCATCACGGTCGTCTTCGGCGCCCTCGGCCTCGTGATACCGCAGGTGTTCCGCCGGCTCATGGGCGTGTTCTCCGTGGCGCTGCTCGCCCTGCTCGTGGTCCAGCTCGTCATGATGTTCATGGGCGTCGACCAGACGTGGCTCGACATCGCGATCGTCGTGGTGTTCTGCGGCTTCATCGGCTACGACATGCATCAGGCGACGCTGGTCGAGACCACGCTGCCCAATGCGGTCTTCATGGCGTGCAACCTGTTTTTGGACATCATGAACGTCTTTATGCGCCTGCTGAACATCTTCGGCAACAACCGATAGGGACGCTTGCCGCGCGCAGGTTCCGTAAGACCCAAAAAGGCGCCCCGAACCGCTGGGTTCGGGGCGCCTTTTGCGTGCGATGCGAGAAAGCTGGGGCCTAGGACTTCTTCTCCACCTTGGTGCCGCAGCGCGGGCAGGTGATGCGGATGCGACCCTTGCCGCGGGGAACGGAGAGGATCTGGCCGCAGTTCTTGCACTTGAAGTACATCGTGGTCTTGCGGTTGTCCCACATCTTCTGTGCCGTGCGCTTCTTGCGCTCGAAATCGGCCGCAGCGGCGGACTGCTTTCCGCGCGGGCGGTTGCCGGATGCGAAGCCGCTCAGGAACGGGACCTTGGAGATCGCGTCGAGGAAGACCTGGTTCTCATGGTCGCGTGCGGGGCTCTCGGGCATAAAGGCGCGCACGAGGGCGAGGATGACGATGATCAGGGCGATCCAGCCCAGGAAGGAGACCGAGAAGATCGAGCCGATGAGCGCAAGCACCATGCTCAGGCCACCGAGTGCGGTGCTCAGCTCGTCGACGCCATGACGGCCGTTCATGAAATTCTGCATTGATCCGAGCCTCGTTTCTATGGCAGATAGATACAACTCAAAAAAGTGTACCTGTTTTTTCATACCTGTGTGGGCGAAACCCCGATTTCACCACCGTTTGATGCGATGGGGCCGGAAACGGGACCGACGGGATGCGCCCCGCCGCCATGCTGAGGGCGACGGGGCGCAGGCGTCGCGGCGATGAGCGATGAGCGAGGGACTACTTCACCAGCTTCTCGATGACGGTCTCGATCTCGCTGAGCTTGGCGTCCTTCTCCTGCTCGTCGCCCGTCTCCATGGCCGTGCGCACGCAGCCCTCGACGTGCGCCTTGAGCACGTCGGCGTTGATGCGCGCGAGCAGCGACTGGGTCGCCATGAGCTGGGTCGACACGTCGATGCAGTAGCGGTCTTCCTCCACCATGCGCAAGATCCCGTCGATCTGCCCGCGCGCCGTCTTGAGCAGGCGCGTGATGCGCTCGCGATCGGCTACCATGCGAGGCCCCGTCTACGCGGCCTGGATGCTGACGACCTTGAAGCTGTCGCCCGCGCCCTCGACGGCCGCCGTGAGCTGGTCAGTCGTGACCTCGTCGCCGCACTCGACGGTGACCGTGTTGGTCTCGTGGTCGGCGTCGGCGTCGGTCACGCCCGCGATGTTGAGCAGCGCGCTCTCAACGGAGGCGTCGCAGTGGCCGCAGTGGAGGCCTTCGGTCTTGATGGTGTAGTTCATGATGTGCTCCTCTCCTGCACGAAAACGTTTCGGTTTCCGTGCATCATATTACTTCGCCGCGTCGGCGATTTTGGGACGAAAGCCGCGCAGGCGCAGCGCGTTGGCGACCACGCAGACGCTCGACAGGCTCATGGCCGCCGCGCCGAACATGGGCGAGAGCTGCCAGCCGAGAACGGGGTACAGGACGCCGGCCGCCAGCGGGATGCCGAGGCTGTTGTAGAACAGCGCCCAGAAGAGATCCTGCTTGATGTTGCGGATCACCGCGCGCGACAGCTCGATGGCGCGGGCGACGTCGAGCAGGTCGCTGTGCATGAGCACGACGTCCGCCCCCTCCTTGGCCACGTCGGCGCCGGCGCCGATCGCCAGGCCCACATCGGCTCGGGCGAGCGCGGGGGAGTCGTTGATGCCGTCGCCCACCATGGCCACCACGTGGCCGGAATCCTGCAGCTCGCGCACGTGGCGCTCCTTGTCGGCGGGCAGGACGTCGGCGATCACGTCGGAGAGGCCAACGGCACGCGCGATGGCGTCGGCGGTCAGCCGGTTGTCGCCGGTGAGCATGACCGCCTTCACGCCCAGGCGGCCGAGCGCCGCGATGGCGGCGGGGCTCGTGGGCTTCACCTCGTCGGCGACTGCGATCGTGCCCACGAGCTCCCCGTTTTTGGCGAAGAACAGCGGGGTCTTGCCCGCGCGGGCGAACGATTCGAGCTGGGCGCGGTCGACATCGATGCCGAGCTCGGCCATGAGCTGGGCGTTGCCGGCGGCGATGGGGTTGGCGCCCTCGCGCGCCGTCACGCCGCGGCCGGGGACCGCCTGGAAGTCGGCGACGGGGCGGGCGACGATGCCGCGCTGGTCGGCGAGCGCCATGATCGCCTCCGCCAAGGGGTGCTCGCTCGATTTCTCGAGGGCGGCGGCAAGCTTGAGCAGCTGCTTTTCGCTCATGGAGCCCCCGTCGGCGCGCACGGCGGGCAGGATGTCGGTCACGGCGGGCTTGCCCTGCGTGACGGTGCCGGTCTTGTCGAGCACGACGGTGTCCACGTTGTGCAGCGTCTCGAGCGCCTCAGCGCTCTTGAACAGCACGCCCATCTCGGCGCCCTTGCCGGTGCTGACCATGATGGCCACGGGCGTGGCGAGGCCGAGGGCGCACGGGCAGCTGATGACCACGACGGCCACGCCGGCGGTGAGCGCCTCGTTGACGTTGCCGGTCACGACCATCCAGACGATGAACGTGGCCAGCGCGATGAGCAGCACAGCCGGCACGAAGACCGCCGCGACCTTGTCGGCCATGCGGGCGATGGGGGCCTTGGTGGCGTTGGCGTCCTCGACGAGCTGGATGATCTTGGCGAGGCTCGTGTCGGCTCCGACGCGGGTGGCGCGGAACGTGAACGAGCCGGTGCGGTTGATGGTCGCCGCATGCACGGTGTCGCCGGGGTTCTTCTCGACGGGGATCGATTCGCCGGTGAGCGCCGCCTCGTCGATGGAGGAGGAGCCCTCGAGCACGATGCCGTCGACGGGCACCGACTCTCCCGGGCGCACGCGGACCGTCTGGCCGACCTGGATGGCGTCGACGTCGACCGTTTGCTCGCCGCCGTCGGCATCGACGACGGTCGCGGTCTTGGGGGCGAGGTCGATGAGCGCCTCGATGGCCGAGCCGGTCTTGGATTTGGAGCGCGTCTCCAGGTACTTGCCCACCGTCACGAGCGTGAGGATGGTGCCCGCGCTCTCGAGATACAGGTTGTCCATGGCGGTGGCCGCCGCGCCGTGGACGTCGCCGTATGCGAGCTGGTCCGCCATGACGAACATGGCGTAGACCGACCACGCGACGCTCGCCGTGGCGCCGATGGCGATGAGCGCATCCATGGTCGGCGCGCGGTGGAGCAGCGACTTGTAGCCGTTGATGAAGTAGGCACGGTTCATATACAGGATGGGCAGCAGCAGCACCAGCTCAGTCAGGGCGAGCGTCATCGCGTGGATGTGGTCGGTGAAGACTTCCGGCAGCGGCCAGCCGAGCATGTGCCCCATGCCGATGTAGAACAGTGGGACGAGGAAGATGATCGAGGTGATCAGGCGCGTCTTCATCGCGGCGGCCGTCGCCTCGAGCTTTTTGGTGGGCGACTCGTGATGCGCGGCGCCCGGCCCCGCCGCCGAGGCACCCGCGGTGGCGGTCGCCACGAGCGATGCCGAGTATCCGGCGCGATCGACGGCGGCGCAGATGTCGTCAGGGGTGACCTGCGATTCGTCGAAATCGACGGCCATGGATCCCGAAAGGAGGTTGACCGAGACGTCCGAGACGCCCGCAAGGTTGCAGACGGCCTTGTTGACGTGCGCCTCGCACGCCGCGCAGGTCATGCCGCCCACATCGAATTTCTCATGAGCCATACCGGCTCCTTTCTCGTATGGTTCTGCACCTATCATACACCTACACCCCCTGGGGGTGTCTAGAAGTTTGACGAATCTTACACGGTGCGTCCAGCTTTGGGGCCGCGGGCGGGGCGTATGGCGCATTCGCTCTGGCACATCGTGCGTTCGTTCTTTTTTGGTCGAAGCATCCCGCCGCGCGGTTATAGTGATGCGCATCTGTAGTAAGGAGGATGCTCATGCTGTTTTCATACGGGTCGCACCGCATGCTGCCCCTGCGCGCGACCGTTGCCGTCCTTGTCGGCCTGTTCGCGTTCACCGCGCCGTCGAGCGCGTTCGCGCAGCGCGTCGACGACGAGGTCGCCATCGCGTTTACCAACGATGTCCACTGCGAGGTCGATAGCACCGCGGGCGAGGCGCTCGGATATGCGGGCGTCGCCGCTGCGGTCGACGACCTCGAGGCGACCTATGGTGAGGCCAACGTGACCGTCATCGATGCGGGCGACGCCATCCAGGGCGGGCCGGTCGGCCTGCTGACGGAGGGCGAGGCCATCGTCCGCCTCATGAACGCCGTGGGCTACGATTACGCCGTGCCCGGCAACCATGAGTACGACTACGGTATGCAGCGCCTGCTGAGCCTCGTCGAGCTGTCCGACGCCACGTACCTGTCCTGCAACTTCACGGAGCTCGGGTCGGGCGCGCCGGTGTTTTCCCCGTACGCCGTTAAGACCTACGAGGCGAGGCCGGCGGCAGGGGATGCCGACGGCGTGCTCAAGGTCGCCTACGTGGGCATCACCACGCCCGAGACGCTCACCAAGTCCTCGCCGGCATCGTTCACCGACGATGACGGCGCCTATATCTACGGCTTTGAGGAGGACGAGACGGGCGAGGCGCTTTATGCGCGCGTGCAGGCAGCCGTGGACGCTGCGCGCGCCGAGGGGGCCGACTACGTAGTCGCCGTGGGGCATCTGGGGCGCTCCGGCATCACCGACCGCTGGACGAGCGATGCGGTGATCTCCCATACGACCGGCATCGACGCCTTCATCGACGGCCATTCGCACGAGAGCTACGTGACGAGTGTCGCGAACGAGGACGGCCGTCAGGTCCCGCTCGCCCAGACGGGCACCAAGCTCGCCGCGGTGGGCGAGCTCACCATCGATCCCGACGACCCGGACAGCGAGGTCCTGAGCTTCGAGCTCACGTCGGCAGCCGATTTCACCGAGACCGCCGACGATGTCCAGGCGCAGGTGGATGCCGTGGACGCCGAGCTCGCCGAGGAGCTCGACCGCGTCGTGGGGGAGAGCGCCGTCGCCTTGGTGAGCGAGAATGAGCAGACGGGCCTGTATGTGCGCCTGGGCGAGACCAACATGGGCGATTTCGTGGCCGATGCGTACCGCGCGGCGACCGGCGCCCAGATCGCGATCGTCAACGGCGGCGGCGTGCGCTCGTCGATCGACGCCGGGCCGATCACCAACAACGACCTGTACGGGGTGCAGCCGTTCGGCAACGAGCTCAGCATGGTCGAGGCGACCGGTCAGCAGATCTTGGACGCGCTCGAGATGGGCGTCAGCGAGTATCCCGAGGCAAGCGGCGGCTTTTTGCAGGTATCGGGCTTGACCTACGCGGTGCGCACCGATATCCCCTCGACGGTCGAGGTGGACGACCACGGCGCCTTCCTGCGCGTCGCGGGCGAGCGGCGCGTGCGCGACGTGCGCGTGGCGGGCGAGCTGATCGACCCCGCGCGCACCTATACGCTTGCAAGCCACGGGTACCTGCTCCATGAGGGCGGCGACGGCATGACGATGTTCGAGGACTGCCCGGTGCTGCTCGAAAACGCCATGACGGACGTCCAGGGGCTGATGACCTATCTCGCCGAGGATCTGGGCGGCGTGGTTTCCGATGCGTACGCGGATCCTGCGGGCGATGGGCGCATCGTGCTGACGACGGGCGACGTCGAGCCCGAGCCCGCACCGAATCCCGACCCCGCACCGGAGCCCGGGACGGGCGAGGAGACGCCGTCCGATGCGACGGATCCGGGCGACACCCAGGTCAGCGAGCCAGGCGCCGGTTCGGACGCGCGTCCCGGATCGGACGGCCTGCCCCAGACGGGTGACACGGGATTGACGGGGGCTGCGGCGGCCGGCGGGATCGGCATCCTGTGCTTCGCCGGCGGCATCGCGCTGCTTGCGCACCGCAAGCGCGGCTAGAGAGACGCCGAACGGACCCGGCGCTACGTCCTTGCTCCTGAGGGGTATAACAAGCGCAACCGGCGGATTGCCCGTCGGTTGCGCTTGCCGTTTCGCACGCGGTGCGCCTGCAACTTTTTTGGGAGGTCGACATGGGCTTTTTCTCCGAGTTCTCAAAAGCGCTGAACGGCGACGATGCGGGTGAGCGCTACACGGTGGCGGGGCGCCCGGTGACGTGTCCCCACTGCGGCGGGACGCGCTTCCATGAAAGCACAGCGCTGCTTGACGGGCGCGCCGCCTCGATGTTCGGCGTCGAGTGGGCTGGCGGATCTGCCGTGACGCTCACGTGCGCGAAGTGCGGCCATGTCGAGTGGTTCGCCAGCGGGAAGCTTGTCGAGCGGACGTAGCGCGCTTCGCGGAGCTGTTCGGGCGCTTCATTCGTGGTGTTCGGGTGTTTCCATCGCTTTCCCACAGGGTTTATCTGCTCAGTTCGTATACTGTTCGGTCGGCGGATCCTGCTCCCTCGCGCAAACCGGCCGCAGAAGGCATAGGCGCGAACCGCTGAGAGTGTTTACGTGTCTGACGTTCACGGCGCCTTGCGCCGTGCGGAATGGATTGTGCATTTATGCCTACAACTGAACAGATTTCCCCGACGTTTGCCGATCTTGGCCTGTCCCAAACGGTGCTGAGCGCGGTTGCCGATATGGGCTATGAGACCCCGACGCCGGTCCAGGCCGCGGCCATCCCGGAGGTCCTCGCCGGTCGCGACCTGCTGGCCGCGGCCCAGACGGGCACGGGCAAGACCGCCGCGTTCTTGCTCCCGCTCATGGACAAGCTCGACCATGTCGCCCCGCCCGTGAAAAAGGGCGAGCGCGGGCGTCGCCGCAAGCGCCTGGCGCGCGGTCGCGGCCCGCTCATGCTCGTCATCACGCCCACGCGCGAGCTCGCCCAGCAGATTGATACCGTGTGCCACGCCGTCGCGCGCCGCACGGGCCATGTCGCGGTGACCGTCGTCGGCGGCGTGGGCTACGTCCCCCAGAAGCAGGCGCTCGCGCGCGGCTGCGACATCCTGGTCGCCACGCCGGGCCGCCTGGTCGACCTGATCGAGCAGGGGTCCGCGAACCTCGACGAGGTCAGCGTGCTCGTGCTCGACGAAGCCGACCGCATGCTCGACATGGGCTTTTTGCCGCAGGTGCGCGCCATCGTCGAGAAGTGCCGCACCGAGCGCCAGACGCTGCTGTTCTCCGCGACGCTCGACGAGGGCCGCGTCGGCTCCATCACTGACCTGGTGCGCGACCCCGCTCGCGTCGAGATCGCCCCGGTGACCTCGACCGCCGAGACCGTCGATCAGTACGTCTGCCCGGTGGCGCTCGACGCCAAGAACGGGGCGCTCACGGCGGTGCTCAAGAAGGAGGGCCCCGAGCGCGTGATCGTGTTCGTGCGCACCAAGCGCCGCGCCGACACCTGCGCCCGCAGGCTCGAGCGCTCCGGCATCAAGTGCGGCGCCATCCACGGCGACCGCAGCCAGGCCCAGCGCGAGCGCGCCCTGCGCGACTTCCGCGAGGGCAAGGTGCAGGTGCTCGTGGCGACCGACGTGCTCGCGCGCGGCATCGACATCTCCGACGTGCGCTACGTCGTGAACTTCGATGTGCCCGAGGAGCCGACCGACTACATCCACCGCATCGGCCGCACGGGCCGCGCCGGCGAGGAGGGCTGGTCGCTCACGTTCGTGACCCGCGACGATATCGACGAGTTCTTCGATATCGAGGCCCTGATGGGCAAGACGGCGGATCTCTACGACGCCGAGGGCATCGATCTTGGCTCCGACGCGCCCCGCGTCGATCCCGACCGCGTGCCTGCCGACCACGTCGCAGGCAAGAAGGAGAAGAAGCGTCGTCGCCAGAAGGCCAAGAAGGCCAACGAGCGCCGCGAGCGCCGCGAGAAGAAGCAGCGCGCCCCCCGTCAGCGCGACATCGCCCGCAGCCGGCCAGCGCCGATGGTACTGCGGGGGAAGCCCGTGGGAGAGCAGGGCGCCGCTGACCGGTGGACGGCGCTTCGTCGCAGGGGAGGGCCCCGCGGGATGTTCCCGCGGGGCCCTCCCCTTTTTATGTACAGGTTTAGCCTGTGCGGCTCGCGCTTGGTTCTCGGCTTTTATTCTGCTACATTGATATGCTGTTATCGACATAACGCAGTTCAACGCAACAGAATCGAAGTATATGTACACTGCATTCGTTATCGGCAATATCGCCTCAGGTAAATCATGCGCCACTCGCTACCTTGAGCAGCGCGGGGCCCTGCGAATCGATCTTGACGCCATGGCGAAAGATCTCTATGTGCCGGGATCTCAGCTGGTTCTCGATATCGCTGAGCGATTCGGATACGATGTCCTTGCTCCCGATGGAGGTATCGATACCAGGGAGCTTGCACGGGTCGCTTTCGCTACCCCTGAGGATTCGGCCGACCTAAACGCGCTCGTTCATCCTGTTCTCATCGAGCAGCTGTCCTTGCGTCTGCTTCCGCCACTCTGCTGTACCGTAACGGCTCCTGATCCCGAGCTCGTTGTCGTCGAGGTATCGGTGGCATCTGCATTTACCGACGCGTTCGGGCTGGCTGATGAGATCATCGCCATTACGGCCCCCTTGGATGTCCGTCGAGAACGCGCTATCGAACGCGGCATGGACGGCTCTGCGTTTGACGATCGCGCCTCTTGCCAGCCTTCTGAGGAGGAACTGTGCGCCCTTGCTCAGGTCGTGATTGACAATACCGCTGGAGATGATAGCCTGTTTAGCTCTCTTGATCAGTGGCTTGCTGATCGTCATCTGCTGTCCGCCCAGGAGGTCACCCAATGACGCGCCGCCCTCGCTTGTTCGCTTGGTATCGCACGGTACCCATCGTGATCGTGCTGCTGTTCGGCGTGGCGTCATGGGCTTATGCTTACGCTCCCGCCCAGCTGTTCCAGGTATTCTATCCCCTGCGCTATGAGGAGGACATCCTTACCTCGGCGACCAATCACGGAGTCGATCCGTATCTCGTGGCCGCCGTCATCGAGACCGAATCGGGTTGGGACCCGACGGCTCGCTCAGACAGGGGCGCACAGGGTCTTATGCAGCTCATACCCGAGACTGCGCACGATATGGTCGTGAAAGGGCTTGTCGACGGAGGGGTGTATGATTCTTCGAATCTTGACGACCCCGCGACGAATATTGAGATCGGCTGCGCGTACCTCTCGTACCTGATTTCCTATTTCAACGGCGCGACCGATCATGCCATCGCGGCGTACAATGCGGGCATGGGCAATGTGGACAGTTGGACGGAGACGGGCGATGAGCTTTCCGATGCCATCACGTTCCCTGAAACCCAATCGTATCTCGCGCGCGTCACGACGGCGCACGAGCGGTATCGCGAACTGTATCCCGATAGCTTCCTGTAGGTCGATCGAAGAGGGGAGTACCCATGTCGCAGTTTGAGGTCGAGCGCGTCGGAGGCGAGCTCAAGCGGTTCGGCATGGCGGGCGAGGCTGCCAAATTTGAGGTCGTATCACCCTATGAGCCCTCAGGAGACCAGCCGCAGGCAATTGCTTCACTGGTTAAGGGCGTGGAGGACGGCGACCGGTACCAGGTGCTTCTGGGCGTGACGGGCTCGGGCAAAACCTTCACGATGGCCAAGACCATCGAGGCCCTCGGCAAACCGACCCTCGTGATGGCGCCCAACAAGACCCTTGCCGCGCAGCTCGCGAGCGAGCTTAAGGAGTTCTTTCCGCACAACGCGGTCGTGTACTTCGTCTCGTACTACGATTACTATCAGCCCGAAGCCTATGTGCCGTCGAGCGATACCTATATCGAGAAAGACTCGTCGATCAACGAGGAAGTCGAGATGCTGCGTCACCAGGCGACGGCCTCGCTTCTGTCCCGTCGCGACGTGATCGTGGTGGCGTCGGTCTCATGCATCTACGGAATCGGCAGCCCCGAGGACTATGCGGGTCTGGCCCCAAATGTCGATAAGAAGGATCCGCTCGAGCGCGACGACTTCATCCACGCGTTGATCGATATCCAGTACGATCGCAACGATTACGACTTGGCGCGCGGTACGTTTCGCGTGCGCGGCGACGTGGTCGACGTGTACCCGCCGTATGCGGAACATCCCTTGCGCTTCGAGTTCTTCGGCGACGAGGTGGAGCTCATAGCCGAGATCGACGAGGTGACCGGTGAGATCCTGCGCGAGTACGATGCGATTCCCGTCTGGCCCGCTTCGCACTACGTGACCGAGAAACCCAAGGTGACGCACGCCCTGAAGACCATCGAAGAGGAGCTCGAGGGTCGTGTGGCGGAGCTCAAGGCGTCCGACAAGCTTCTTGAGGCCCAGAGGCTGCAGCAGCGCACCGACTATGATCTTGAGATGCTTGAGACGATGGGCTTCTGCACGGGCATCGAGAACTACTCGCGCCATCTCGACGGGCGCAAGCCGGGCGAGCCGCCGTTCACGCTGATCGATTATTTCCCCAAGGACATGCTGTGCATCATCGATGAGAGCCACGTCACGGTCCCTCAGATTCGCGGTATGCACGAAGGCGACCGTTCGCGCAAGGTGACGCTCGTAGAGCACGGGTTCCGCCTGCCGTCGGCGCTCGACAATCGGCCCTTGCGTTTCGACGAGTTCGAGGCGCGCATCCCCCAGTTCATCTACGTGAGCGCGACGCCGGGAGACTACGAGCTGCGCGTGAGCCAGAACAACGTGGAGCAGATCATTCGCCCGACGGGTCTGCTCGACCCCAAGATCGATGTGCGTCCGGTTCGCGGGCAGATCGACGACCTGCTTGATGAGATCCGCGAGCGTACGGCGCGCCATGAGCGCGTGCTCGTGACGACGCTCACGAAGCGCATGGCCGAGGATCTGACCGATCACCTGCTCGATGCGGGCATCAAGGTCAACTACATGCATTCCGATACCGCGACGCTCGATCGCGTCGAGATCCTGCGCGACCTGCGCCAGGGCAAGATCGACGTGCTGGTGGGCATCAACCTGCTGCGCGAGGGCCTGGACCTGCCCGAGGTGTCGCTCGTCGCCATTCTGGATGCCGACAAGGAGGGCTTCCTGCGCAACCGCCGCTCGCTGATCCAGACGATCGGCCGCGCGGCGCGCAATGCCGACGGCGAGGTCATCATGTACGCGGATACGATTACCGAGTCCATGCGCGAGGCGATCGACGAGACGAGTCGGCGCCGTACGATCCAGATGGCGTTCAACCAGGAGCACGGCATCGAGCCCAAGACGGTGCGCAAGGCGATCAACGACATCTCGAGCTTCATCGCCGAGGCGACCGAGACGGTGGGCAAGAAGGACCGCAGCCGCGGCGACACGCTCGGGCACGGCGCGTTCTTCACCCCGGCGGGCAGCGAGGATGCGGGCGGCGAGACCATGGAGGAGACGACCGGCGCCAAACTTGCCGACGAGCTCGCGAACCTGCCGTCCGATGAGATCGCGCGGATCATCGCCACGATGGAGGATGACATGCGCAGCGCGAGCGAGGCGATGGATTTCGAGGAGGCTGCGCGTCTGCGCGATGCGCTCGTGCACCTCAAGGCGCTTGTCGAGGGCGGCAGCGAGGAGGAGATCATCGACCGCCTGAGGCAAAATGCGCGCAAGGGCTCCGCATTCGGTGGCGGCCGCAAGAGGCAGGGGGCGCGCTTCAAGAAATAGGCGTGCGCCTTCCGCGGGGCTATCGGTCGGCGTTTCCTTTAGGCTGCGGTATACTTCACCACAGGGATATACATGGGGGGAGTAACCGATGAGACATCAGACCGTCGATCTGCTGGGGCGCGTCAAGCAGCACCTCCTGCAGACAAAGTGGAACCTCGTCGTCATGGCCGCGTGCTGCTTCGTCATGGCCGTATACAATTTCGTCGTTCCCGCTTCGGGCGTGCTGGGCGTTGCGGGCAGCGGGCTGGACGGCGTGATCGGCGCGCTTCCTGTCTGCGGAATCGTCGCGGGCGCCCTGTCGCTTGTGGGCTCGTTCGCATCCAAGAGCACCTGGGTGCTCTCGTGGGTCGAGGTCGCATTCGAGATCGCGATGTTCGCGCTCGGCTTCTGGGGACTGTTCTTCCCGACGACCATGGGCGACTATGCCGGCGTCCTCGCATTCGCGGGCGTGTTCGCGGCGCTGTACCTGGTTGCCGTCTCGCTTGAGATGGACCGCATGGGTGCGGGCCGCTGGGTCGTCTCCCTGTGCGTGGCCGCCGTGGTCGCCGTGCTGGCGCTTGCGCTGGCAATGGGCTTCGCGGGCGTCTCGGGGGCTCAGGGAGTCGCCTCGCTCATGCTTTTCGTCGCCGCATGGGGCTTTGTGTACGGCGCGGTGTCTCTGCAGGGTGTCGGTTCCGTCGAGGATTCGATCGCGGCTCCGGTGCGCCTGTTCGGCAGGGACCGCGCGTAGCTTCAGATTCAATCTTGGCATGTTGAGGGCTCCGTCGCGAAGCGCGGCGGAGCCCTTTTTACTAGCCCCTGTCAGGCCATTGTGGATACGGAGGCGGCTCGACAGATGGGTTGAAACGAACACGTCCCCAACCAACCCATCGCGGCGGGTCGCTACAGGCTGTCGATGAGGGCCTCGGCGCATCGGATGCCGTCGGCTGCGGCGCTCATGATGCCGCCCGCGTAGCCGGCGCCTTCTCCGCACGGGTAGATGCCCGGCGCGCCCAGGGCAGTGCAGGAGCGATCGCGGACGACGGTGACCGGCGAGCTCGAGCGCGATTCGATGGCGGTGAGCACGGCCTCGTCGTCGCTATAGCCGCGCAGTTTCTTGCCGAGGGCGGGGATGCCGGCTCGCAGCGTCTCGACGATGTGCGAAGGGAGCGCCTCGTCGATGGCGGTCCAGGTGACGCCAAGGGGGTACGTGGGCTGGATGCGGCCCACTCGAGCGCTTTCGCGCCCGGAAAGGAAGTCGCCGACGAGCTGCGCGGGGGCGCGGTAGTTCCCGCCTCCCATCTCGAACGCCCTGCGCTCGCAACGGCGCTGCAGCTCGACGCCTGCGAGCGGGTCCGTGCCCGGTAGGTCGTCAGGATTCACGTTGACGAGCAGCGCCGCGTTTGCGTTCACGCCCGCGCGGGCGTGGAGGCTGGCCCCGTTGACGACAACGCCGCCGGCCTCGGAGGCTGCGGCGACGACCTCGCCGCCCGGGCACATGCAGAACGTGAAGACGTTGCGGCCGTTCGGCATGTGGGCCACCAGCTTATAGGGGGCGGCCCCGAGGGCGGGGTGGCCGGCAGCAGGGCCGTATTGGGCGCGGTCAATATCCGCCTGCAGGTGCTCGATGCGAACGCCCATGGCGAACGTCTTGCGCTCGACGGCGAATCCGCGACGTACGAGCAGCTCGAACACGTCGCGCGCCGAATGGCCGCATGCGAGGATGATGCGGTCCGCGGAGATGCGCTCGGTTGCCTCGCCCGCGCCCCCGTCCTGCTCGACGGTGATGGCCTTCGGTGCCCCTGTGGCGGTGCGCTCTATGTCGACCATCCGGCAGCGGAAGCGGACCTCGCCCCCCAGCTGCTCGATGCGCCGAACGATATGGGTGACGACCAGGGGCAGGACGTCTGAGCCCACATGGGGCTTCGCGTCCCAGAGGATGTCGCGTGCGGCGCCCGCATCCACCATCGTCTGCAAGATCAACCGGTGATGCGGGTTTTTGGTGCCCGTGTTGAGCTTGCCGTCGGAGAACGTGCCGGCCCCGCCCAGGCCGAACTGTATATTGCTTTCGGGGTCGAGCTCGCGGGTCTTGATAAAACGGTCGATGGCCGCCGTGCGCCGCTCGGCGTTGTCGCCGCGTTCGATGAGCAGCGGGCGCAGGCCCGCCTCGGCCAGCGTGAGGGCGGCAAACAGTCCCGCGCATCCTGCACCGACGACGACGGGCCGCATCTCGGGCCGACGGGAGGCGTGCAGGGGAGCGGGAAAGTTGACCGGGGCGTCATCGATCTTGCGCACCCGGGACGCGTTGCGCGCGGACAGGCGCCGCAGCGCCGCCTCTTCCGCCGCGCGGGTGCGCAGGTTCACATGCGCACTGAGGACGAAGTGAACCTCGCGCTTCTTGCGCGCGTCGACGGATTTGCGGTGGAGCTCCACATGTGCGAGGTCCTCCGGCCTGCAGGAGAGCACACGGGCCGCTTCGGAGCGGCAGGCGTCAAGGCAGCCCTGCTCGGTCGCTCCCGTATCGAGGCTGACGGGAATCTGGGTGATCTCTAGCATGGCGCGCCTTTCGCGTATCGAGATGTGTGCATGGGCTACATGGTAGATGGTTTGACGCCGGGTGCAACTTAGGGAACGCTGATTTACTTGCCCATGTGCTCTTAGGACCCTCCCCGGACCCCGCTCGATAAGAGGGCACGGCTCCCGGCGCCGCGGCAGGTGCCGTTCTCCCTGGGAAAAGTGGCTAGAAATTTCTGTTTTGCTGTAGCTGAGCCTGGATGGAGGGGTCGGAAGCCCGCCGCCGGCACCGATTTCTCCCCGGAGCGCCCGATTCGGGGATCTTTGGGTCCAGAAACCAGCTTCGCAGCCAGCCAATACAGCCAAAACGGATTATCCGGACATCTCCGCAACGCCCGGCGGGGATGCGGACAAAAAGTTGGACACCCGCGGGTGTCCGGATTGGAGTCCGAATGTACCCCAAGGAGACCAGGGAGCTCGCCCTCGAGGCGCTGCGGCTCGGGTTCAGCGTCCGCGAGGCCGCCGA
>NZ_FCOU01000016.1 GCF_900046475.1 Collinsella ihumii
ATGGCCGAGGCGGGCGCGAGCGCGCTCGGGGCGACCATGGCGCCGACGAGGCCGGCGGTGATGACGGGCTTTGCATTGAAGATTGGCAGCTTCATCTTCTCACGTTCTTTCATGTGCTTGGGCTGGTACTTGCGCTTCATGGCACTCCTTCGACGTCGGGCTCCCCCGTATTGTGTTCAGGTGGTTAACGATTAAGAACCATGGTTAATAATAACAAACCAAGGTCGCATTACAAGCAATTACGCTCGTGAAATGGACAAGACGGAGCGCCGAGAGCGGCTAGGAAACAACATCAAAAAGAGGCGAATCGCTGCGGGCCTCACCATGCGCCAGTTCGCGGACATGGCGGGGACCTCCCACACCTACCTTTGGCAGGTGGAGACGGGGCGCGTCGGCATCGGGTTCGACATGCTCTGCAAGTTCGCCGACGCCCTCGGCATCGAGGTTCGCGAGCTCATCGACTTTTAATTGCTTGACCCTTCGCGTGGCGAGTCCTAACCTCAACCGCATGGACAACAGCACGAGAAGACGACTCCTCGGCCGGAGGATCAGGGCCCTGCGCGTGGAGGCCGGGCTCACCCAGCGCGAGCTCGCACTCATGGCCGGGACGAGCCAGTCGCACCTGTGGAACATCGAGAGGGGCTCGGTGAACATCAGCTTCGACCTCATCTGCCGCATCGCGGAGGCGCTGGACGCCCCCGCGCGCGACCTCTTCGACTTCTAGGCCTCCTCCCCGGCATCGTCTCGAACGGCCTCATCGAGCTCCATGGCGATGCTCGCCGCGTTCGCTATCCCCGCCACGTAGCCGCGCAGCCACGCGACGTCGCGGGTGCCGCCGTCGTCTGGCGACGAGACGGCGGCGAGCTCGTCGAGCAGGGCGGACACCAGCAACCCGTATCCGCTCGGCCTCCCCGGCTGAAGTTCCTGCGCGCTGATGCTTGAGTCGACCATTAGAGTAACCCCTCCTCATCTGCCTCGGTGTAGTATGCGTACTCGGGATAGAAGCCCGGGTCGTCGTACGCCTCCTCGATTTCGCCGACCGTCATGCGCGCCACCTCGCCCCAGGCGTACTGGCCGTTGCCGGCGAGCATCCACGCCTTGGGCCACCATGCGGGGTACCTCGACCAGACCTCGTCCCAGTCGGACTCGCTCATATAATCGGCGCAGTCGTTCAGCCGGTAGACGCCCTCGTAGGGCTGGAAGCGCTCGCGTATCCTGCCGCGCAGCTCCGAGCTCACCTCCTCGATCGCCTCGAGGGCGGCCTCGCCAATCGGCACCATGGCTCCGTCCATCCGCTGCTCCCTTCTCTCGAATCCGCCCTTGCCGGATGCAAGCGCGCTTGCTTCCGGCTTGATTGCCGGATCGCCGGAGGGCGCGGGGCGTCAACGGCCTTCGGGAAGCTTTCGTGTGCCGGACATGACATCGTTGATGCCCGCCGCAAAGTCGACGGCGCATGACGGGTGGTGGTTCCATCGCCTAGAGCGTGCATATCTCCCACGCCGCGGGCATCCGGTCGTGCACGCCGCACTCGGCGTTCTCGAGCGCCTGCACCATGCGCTCAACGCACTCGCAGAACTCGTGCGCCACGTAGAGCGCGCGCAGGTCGACGCTCGCCTTCGTCCATGTCGGCAGGGAAATGCCGAGGTCGGCGTCGACGCAGGTCGCGTTCCACGATGCGGCGTAGTCCTCAATGTTGATGTAGGCATCGCTCCAGTACCGCATGAGCAGGGCGAGCCGCAGGTCATCTCGGTCGCCGTGCCGGTCGTAACGGCGCTTCGCGATGAGGTACGCGCGGTTCATGATCTGAACGCCGTGCTCGGATCGCTGCGAGCTGAAGTCATAGCCGGAAAAGTCCAGCGTGCGAATCTCTGAACTGGTGGTTTCATCGTTCATCAGGGTCGTCCTTCCTCATCGGTTTCCGTGTAGTGGGCGTACTCCGGTTCGAACGCCGGGTCGGCGTACGCGGCCTCGATCTGCTCGACGGACATGGCGTTCACCTGCGCAGATGTGTGCTGACCGTTGTCTGCGAGCAGCCACGCATGCATCCACCAGAGCGGATATGCCGCCCAGGTGTTCAGCCAGTCTTCCTCGGAGACGTACTCGCCGAAGTCGTTGATTCGGTAGACGCCCTCGTAGGGCTCGAACTGGTCGCGCACGCAGGAGCGCAGCTCGTCCGTCACGGCGAGGATCTGCTGCATCACGTCGGCTCCTATCGCAGACATGCTCACCACCATCCGTTCTCGTCGCACTGCCGGAAGTACTCGCGGCGGGCGTCCTCGTAGGCGCGAAGCGTCTCCTGCGGATAGCCGAGGTCGCGCAGGTAGGACAGCCCGCCCTTCCCGTCGTCGTACTCGACGGTGCCGAAGCACGAGACCACGTCCCAGTCGGCCTGACCGTTGATGTGGTACTCGTGGTTGCCCATCTCGTAGAGGAACGCCGCGAAAGCGAAGTCGTAGGTCGCCATGCGTTCTGTGAGCTCCTGAGTTTGGCGCTTAAGCATGTCTTTCAGCTCGCCCACGTCGGATCGGCGCATATAGCCGCCGGGTGCGAAGCGCACGAGGTCGTCGGGCGTGCAGCCGAGGCGTCGCATGCCCTCCTCGAGCTGCTTATTGGAGAACGCCCAGATGGTGTCGAGCTCCGAGAACTCGCGCTGGAAACGCTCTTTGAGCTTCGTGTACGTGGATGCGGTGACGGTCGCGGACATGGTTAGGCCTCCTTCGCGATGAGGACGGGCGCGAGCTGCACGATGTACGCGCGCTGACCGAAGTTGCCGTAGCTCGTGTCCCCGATGACGGTCGCGTAGCCCTGCTGGACGAGGGCGTCGAGGTAAACGCGCCGGTCATAGGGCACGAACGCGCAGCCTTGGGGCAGGGCGTCGTCGAGGTTGACCGTGAGGTCGTCCCACAGCTCCTCCTCGGCGAGGTCGTACAGCATCACCGCAGGTCGGTCGCCCATGACGTAGCGGTCGAGCACGGGCGTGAGGGTCGGCGTATCGGGCACGTCGATCTGGATCGAGGTCACGATGGCGGGCATGAGGGCTCCTTTCGGGCGGGGACACGGGTCGTGGGTTCACCCGTGGCCCCGCGCGCACGTGCGGGGCCTGCCTCGGAAAAAGAAACCCGCGAGCCGGGTGCGGCTCGCGGGTGCGATGGTCGGGCGGGACGCTGAGCTGCGGTTACGCCGTCTGCTCGGCCGTGCGGGTGCGCCAGTCGAGCTCCTCGACGACGACCTCGACCTTGGAGCGGCGCACGCCTTGGCGATCCTCGTAGGAGGACTGACGGAGACGTCCCTGCACCGAGACGTAGGTGCCCTTCATGAGGTACTGGGCGAGGGCGTTCGCGCGGCGTCCGAAGAGCACGAGGTCGATGTAGTTCGGGCGGTCGGCGTAGGTGCCGTCTTCCTGACGGGCGCGCTCGTTGACGGCGACGGTGGCGCTGAGCACCGGGGTGCCTGACTTGGTGGCTCGGAGCTCGGCGTTTGCAGTGAGGTTGCCGGAGATGGCGGCGGTGTTAATCGACATAGTGGTTCCTTCCTGCTGGGATTGAGGCCTGACGCAGAAGAAACCGTGGCTCGAGACGATAGTCGCGGGCCTTGAATGAGGGCGCGTTGAACAAGAACGATCAAACCATGTACGTATAATGTCGCGATTATGTACCGTGTGCAAAACTCAAACAAACTATTTCTATAACCTTTACGGTATTTGTACACACTATATAGTCGATGTTAAGTAGAACGATAGAAAACTATATAGTGACTGTATAGTAGACCGGCTTTTTGGTAAAATGATACACAACAGGGAGATCTCTCGTGGAAGGGGTCGCCAAATGACCAAACACCCCAACAGCAAGCACGCGCCGACCGTGTCGGTCGTCAACCAGAAGGACAGCGTCGGCAAGTCGTTCATCGTCACGAACAACCGCGCGGACGACCAGCAGAAGCTCGAGGGGCCGCAGAGCGAATATGTGCCGTTCATGTTGTCCATCACACCCGAGGACAAGGCGCGCGTCAAGGCATGGGCGCGCGAGGATCGCGTGCGCATGGCTGCTGTCATCCGCAGGCTGATAGAGCAGGAGGCCGTCATGCGCGACATCGCGGAGCGCGACGGCATCACCTCGGCCGCCGTGTTCAAGCGCATGGTCGAGCGCGACGAGCGCGCGTGGAAGCGCCGGAAGAAGTAAGCAGCGTGCTGAGCAGCACAAACGAGCTATAACCGTGCCACATACGAGAGGAGCCACCATGAAGGACTACGTGCCCATGCTCGCGAAGTCGAAGGTCAAGGAGCTCGGGTTCTCCGATAAGCTCATCGACGAGCTGCTGCCCGAGCCCGTGCTGAGGCCCAACCCGCATCACGTCAGCGGCCCTCCGATGAGCCTGTGGAAGGAGGCCGACGTCGAGCAGGCTATGGAAACAGAGGTGTTCAAGGCGCACATCGCGAAGCGCAACGCGATGCGCGAGAAGCGCCAGGCCGCTGCGAAGAAGGCCGTCGAGACGAAGCGGAAGAACCTGCTCGAACATGTGCGCTCCATCATCCCCGAGATCGAGGTTGACGATGACTGGACGGAGAAGGAGCTTCTCGAGGCGGGGCGTCAAAGCAAGCACGATTACGAGGTCTTCGTGCTCGGTCACTACGGCGATACGTCGTTCCTCTGCACCGACCCGCGCACGTTGCAGCGCTGGGCCGTGAACTTCGTGCGGCACAGGCTCACGCGCTACGAGGTCGAGTTGGACGACATGGCCGGCAAGACCGGGTGCTCCGAGGCGCACAACCTCTATCACGACGCGGTGAACCAGAAGATCGCGGAGACCTACCCCTTCCTCAGGAAAGAGTGCCGCAGGCAGCGGTGCACCGTGTCAGATCCCGAGCTCATTCGGGAGTATTACATGAAGTGGGACGCGAAGAAGTAGCTTTAGCGACCACAGGCTGATGAAGAGCGCCCGCTTCCGGTACACGTCGGGGCGGGCGTTTTTTCGTCGCGACCCACACCCTTTCGGGCACACAGAAGAAAAAGCGAAGCCGCACCGCGCAGCCAGGGCCGCGCGCCCGGCCTGCTCTGCACACTTCAGTGTTCAAGGTGTGTAATGTGTACACGGAAACGTTTTAGGCTATCTACCTGCGGAAACAGTGGTTTTAACATGGTTTATAAGCATGTTTCAAAAAATAGGGTGTACCTAAAGGTGTACGGCTAATTCCGCAGGTAAAACTATATAAAACAGCTCTCAAGTACACTTTACACACCTTGTGAGATATATAAAGGGTAGTTTTTGTTCCCGAGGGGGGCATTCGCTTCTTCTTGGTGGTCTCTAGGGGTTGGCGGGGTGAAGCGCCTATATTAAAGAATCGCCCGCAGGGTGTGCAAGGTGTACATAGACTGAGTAATCGCCCGCTTCAGAGCATGCGATATTGCGAATGGGAGCCGCTGGTGGCCAACGTCAGATATTGGCATAGAGAGCCATCGATATTTCGCAAGGGAGCCGCCTGCTGCTACCTTCCGGAA
>NZ_FCOU01000017.1 GCF_900046475.1 Collinsella ihumii
AGCTTGCCAGGCGAGCGACGACTAACGAGCATCCGCGCGGGCCCTCCCGGCTGGAATAAGCGCAGGTCCGGAATGGAATTTCCGGACCTGCCGCATCATGCCTCTTGACAATGGCTTTCTCATATTAGGAAAAACCACGCGACCGAAGCTCGGTTGCGTGGCAAAAAGGTGGCTTGCGCCCAGAAAAGTCCACACGTTTTTAGACGGACTAAATTGTCGAGGGTTCTTCGAAAACGTCAGGCAGGAAAGGTCGGATCGCCCTCGGCTCTTGACGGCGCTGACGTTGAGGCCATAATGGGTCTCGAAAATCGCAGCGGATTTTTCTGGATGCCGTCACCTTTTCGCCGCTCGCCTGCCCCTGGCAGACGGGCGGCTTTTCTGTATCGGCGGCTCCAGCGGGAGAAGGGGCATGGCATCATGGCGAACGACCTCATCGACCTCATCAAGACGCGCCGCAGCGTGCGATCGTACACGGCGGAGCCCGTGCCGGAGGAGCTGCTCGATCAGGTGCTCGAGGCGGGCACCTTCGCGCCCACCGGCGGCGGCCATCAGTCTCCGGTGATCGTGGCGGTGACCGACCCCGAGACCCGCGAGCGCCTGCGCCGGCTCAACGCCGCCGTCATGGGCAAGGACACGGACCCGTACTACGGCGCGCCGGTCGTCGTGGTCGTGCTCGCGGACGGAGAGCGCGGCACCTTCGTGGAGGACGGCTCCTGCGTGCTGGAGAACCTCATGCTCGCGGCGCACGCCCTGGGGCTCTCCAGCTGCTGGATCCACCGCGAGCGCGAGGTCTTCGACGGTGCCGCGGGCAAGGAGCTCCTCAGGGAGTGGGGTCTGCCTGAGACGCTGCGCGGCGTGGGGGCCATCGCCCTGGGATACGCCGCGGGGCCCGAGGGCGCGGCCGCCCCGCGCAAGGAGGGCTATGTGGTGCGCGTCTAGCAGGCATTGGTCTTGTCAGAGGCGTCCGTCCTCCTTGGCGGGAATGCAAGCCGCTCGGAAGCTGTCGAGCGAACATCGGCGTTGAGTTCATATTGAGTTCAACTCGAGTGCTCGAAAATTGCCAGTTTCCGGCGAATAGGGGGACGCCGATACACCACGTAGACGAGAGGCTATGGAAGTGCACGATTTGATTACTGAGTGGGGGTAGCAGGTTCCGCCTGATTTTCTCCAAGCTTGGCTTTTTTACGGCCTTATTTTCGCCAACTAATGCGAAAATAAGGCCGTAACCTGTTTGTGAGGAGGAAAGCATGGACCGGTTCCTCATGAATGAGCTCATCGCCTGGAAAAACAGGCCCCGCCGAAAGCCGCTTATCCTCAACGGCGCGCGCCAGGTCGGCAAAACGTGGCTGCTCAAAGAGTTTGGAAAAAGGCACTTTGACAACGTCGCATACGTGAACCTGGACGACAACCCTAGCATGCGCGAACAGTTCGAACTCGGCTACGACGTCCCCCGCATCATCTCCGCTATCCAGTTCGATACCGGGCAGGCTGTGTCCGAGGGCGGCACCCTCATCATCCTGGACGAGATTCAGGCGTGCCCGAAGGCGCTTACTTCCCTCAAGTACTTCTGCGAGAATGCCCCCGGGTACGCGGTCGCCGCAGCGGGATCGCTTCTGGGCATCACGGTTCATGAGGGCAGCGGGTATCCTGTTGGCAAAGTCAACACGCTTGACCTCCACCCTCTCCATTTCCGAGAATATCTCGTAGCTACGGGCAATCAAAACCTTTGTGATCTGATCGACTCTGGAAACGTTGACCTGACTAATTCCTTCTCCAGTAAGCTCATCCCCTTTCTTCGCCAGTACTATTACGTCGGGGGCATGCCTGAGGCGGTGAGCGCCTTTCTCGACCGAGGTCTTTTGAAGGACGCGCGCGAGGTGCAGCTCGAGATACTCCAAGGCTATGAGCGGGACATCTCGAAGCACCTGAGTAGGACCGAGAGTGAGTATGCACTCGCCGCGTGGAGGTCGATTCCGTCCCACCTTGGGAGAGAGAACAAGAAGTTCGTGTTCAGCCACATCGCTTCGGGTGCACGGGCGAGGAACTACCAGGCGGGCATTACGTGGCTCACCCAGGCGGGGATTACGACCCTCGTTCGTAGGATATCGAAGCCTGGAATTCCACTGTGTCCCTACGCCGACGACACGGCGTTCAAGCTCTTCCTAGTCGACGTTGGTCTGCTGGGGGCGATGGCGGGGCTCGACAAGGAGACGGTCGTCGGGGGCAGCGAGATCTTCGAGGAGTTCAAGGGCTCCCTTACCGAGCAGTACGTCTGTCAGCAGCTCGTCTCCGACTGCGGGCTCGTTCCATATTACTGGTCTGCCGAGAATTCCTCGGGAGAGGTCGACTTCTTGGTGCAGAGGTCGAACAGCGTCTATGCAATCGAGGTGAAGGCGGAGGAGAACCTGCGGGCAAAGAGTCTCCGGGCGTTCAAGGGGGCGCATCCGGAGATAAGGTCCGTGCGTTTCAGCCTTTCCGGCTACCGCGAACAGGACTGGATGAGAAACGTCCCGCTGTACGCGATGTCGAATGCGGGGCTGTGGGGATAGGCGCGGGGTCAAGCGAGCGAACTGGTGAAGAGTGAGGACGATAGACGGTGTCTTCATATTTCAAGCATGGTGTGTGGGAAAACAGGGGGCGCAAACAGAAAGAAGAGTTCGGGGAAGGGGCCATATTTTATTTTCACAAAAGCCTTGCCAACGCCAAATTGTAAATTTAGGAGCAGATTGTTATCGACACCTCAATTATCCTAAACGCCTCTGCTTGTGCCCCGTGTTGATAGGGGGTACTCCCGGAAACTGAACGATGAATTCTATAATTATGCGTAGACCCATTTCCCATTCTTCTCAATAGGGGTGTGCGTGAACTTGCTGGATTCCATTGGAGCGGAACTACTTTCCCGGTCAATTGATCGGGGCAGGACGCAAATCAAAGGCCTGGCAAATAGAAATAAGGTGGCTGAATTAATTGATCAGGCTACAACGCAGGCTTCCATGATTTCTTCGTGCATTGATCTGGGCGCAAAGTTCAAAAACACCTATCTTCTAGAGGAGCTGCTAGCCCATCGAGCCCTTATTGATATTGGAAAAGACGAGGCCATACGCACGTTTCTCGGTGAAGGTTACGACGATTCCGCATACAAATTCGTTGCAGAATTCTGGGATTCTTTAGGGCTCTTCGGGGGTTTGTGTGGGCTGACGGCCCGATGAAAACCGGGGCCTAGCAGCGGCGGCGCACTACGCGTATCGTTTGCTTTTCGACCAAGAGAAGGCAACGGGCGAAAGGCGCGCCGCCGCATGCTGAAGAGTGTGCTAAAGAGGGCCCTCGGGCTCGGCTGTGTTTGGTCAAGTCCGTCTTTCTGAAATGATCACGGAAAACTTTCGGGTTTGGGCACGCAACTTTTTCGGGTTCGGTCACGGGCGCGCCGCTAGCTTCCCGACTTGCCCAGCATGAGTGACTCCT
>NZ_FCOU01000018.1 GCF_900046475.1 Collinsella ihumii
CCCGCGCGGGCCCCGTCCGGGCGCTCCGAGCTGGGGGGATGCCGACCCGCGGGGGTCGGGGGCGTTGCGATGACCTCGGGATATGCGGACCGTGAGGAGGGTGTTGCATTGGGGTTGGGAATCAACCTAACAATCATACCGGCTTCCTAACGTTCAGAATGGTTTCTACTGTCTGCTGCGGTGTTTGGTTGGAATTGTCCAGCCAAAAGCCGATCCGTGGTGTTGTCTGCATTTTACTAAATACAAATTCAATGTATACAGAAAGAAATATATAAGGAGTGGGAGGGATTCCGCCGTAGTCGGCATTGTAGGAAAATCCAAAAGTTTAGATTTTCTCAAAATGCTTATCTTTTGGTCTTTGGTTCGGAATAGTGTAGTGCTGGCGGTCTATCTATTGTTTTCGGTTGCTTGCTTCTTTACCGTACATGAGCATTGTCGCCGGTCATGTTGTTCTGGGCGTGGCCTTGGTGCGTTGCGGACCAGTTGGTCTGGAGCATCGAGATGGCCATGAGGTTGATGGACACCTGGATGGGGTCGAGGCCCGCCTGCTTGCGCAGCTCGTTGCAGCGCGAGATGATCTCAAGCGACGCCTTGACATTGTCGAGGTCGGTGGCGTCGCCCTTAGTTCCGACATGGGTGTAGTCGGAGAGCATCGAGCCATCCGCGAGGTCGAACTCAAACAACGGGCCACCTGTGCCGGTGAGGATGTGATAGGCGACGTTCAGGTACGATACGGGGCTCGTGATATCACCGGAGCCTGCGAACTTGCCGTCATACCACTTGAGGAAGTCGACGAAGTCGTCGACGGCCTGCTCGGTGCCCTGGTCGATCTGGGACTGGAGCTCGTCGATCTGCTTCTGGAGATCGGCAATCTGGGTGTTGAGGTCGTCGACCGTCTTCTGCGCAGCCTCGAGCTCACCCTTGGCGGTCTTTTCGGCACTCTGGGCGGCGGTGAGCTCGCCGCTCAGGCGGTCGTGCTCCTTCTGCCATGCGATCTGGGCGTCTCCGAGGTCGGCGAGCGCGTCCTCGGCGGCCTTGAGCTCGCCGTTGGCGGCGGTGAGGGCCTCATTCGCCTCGGTCTGGTTGGCCTTGGCCTCGGTCACGGCGTTCTCGTAGCCGCGGAGCTCGGTCTCGAGCGCGTCGATCTCGCCGGGGATGGCCTCGATGCGGGCGTTGGCGGCGTCGAGCTTATCCTGGGCGGCGGTCACGGCGGCCTCGGCGTCGGCGATGGCCTGGTCGGCCTCGGCCTTGGCCTCATCGCCTGCGTTCGCGACGGCGTCGTCGTAGGCGGCCTGCTCGGTCGCGAGCGCGGCCTCAGCGTCCGTCGCAGCCTGCTTACCTGCGGCGAGGTTGGCCTCGGCGGTTCCGACGGCGTTCTCAGCGTCGGCGAGCTTGCCTTGGGCGGCGCTGACGGCGCCCTTGGCGGAGCTGAGCGCGGCCTGCGCGGAGTTGTTCTGGTCCTGCGCGGTTGCGAGTGCGGACTCGGCGGCGTCGAGCGCGGAGCGGTCGACCGTGGAGGGGTCCTCGGCCTCGGCGCATGCGGCGTCGTAGGCAGCCTTGGCGCTGTCGTAGGTGGCCTGCGCGGACGCGAGGTTCGCCGCAGCGTTGTCGGCCGCGGACTGCGCGCCCGGAAGAGCGGCGTTGGCGGCGTCAAGCTCGGACTGGGCAGAGGAGACGCCGGCGTTGGCGTCGGTTACAGCCTGCTCGAGACCCGCGATCGCGCCCTGCTTGGCGGCGAGGTCGGACTGGGCAGCGTCGAGCTCGCCCTTGGCGGTGGTGAGGATGTTGCCCTTGATGGCCTCGACGGCGGAGGTGTAGTTGGCCTTGGCGTCCTCGAGCTCGGCGTTAGCCGCGTCGACGGCGCTCTCGAGTCCGGGCAGGGACTGCTCGAGGCTCGTCTTCTCGCCGGTCTTGTCGGCGATCTCGCCGGAGATGCGGTCGACCTCGCCCTGGGCGGCGTCCACGGCGGCCTGGGCGTCCTGCTGCGTCTTGAGGGCGTCGTCGTAGGCCTTCTTGGCCGCCTCGTAGGCGCCCTGGAGCTCGTCGATGTTCGAGGAGTCCAGGAACTCATCGAGGGCGGCCTGTGCCTCCTCGAGCTTCTCGTTGGCCTTATCGAGGGCGGTCTGCTTGTCGGCGGCGTCCTGCTCGGCGGCCTCGAGGTCGCCGGTGAGGCCGTCGAGCTCGTCCTGGGCGGCGTCGCGGTCGGTCTGCGCCTGCTCGGCGGCGCTCTGGGCGGCCTCGAGCTGGTCGACAAGGGCCTGCGCCTGGGCCTCGAGCTCGGCGATGGCGGCGGCGTCGGCGGTGTTATAGGTGTTCTCGGCGTTAGCGACGGCGTTGCCGGCGTTGGTCTTAGTGCCCTGCGCCTCGGTGTTGGCGGCGTTGGCGGCGTTAGCCGCGGCCTGCACCTCGGCGAGGAGCGCCTTGGCCTCCTCGAGGGTCATCTTGACCTCGCCGTTGGCGGCGGCGATGAGGCGCTGGGTTGCCTCGGAGTAGTTCGTCTCGGCGATGAGGCGGTGGATCTCGTCGGACGCGGCGGTGGTGCCGTCGGCGGCGCTCGCGGCGATGGCCGAGGCGGGCG
>NZ_FCOU01000019.1 GCF_900046475.1 Collinsella ihumii
GTGGCCCTGGCGGCCGCCTTGCTGACACGAGACGATGCTAACCCACGCTCCGAGCGACGGGGCTTCCCCCTCGGCCAGGGGCGGCTGCGACCTGGTCACCCGATGAACATATCGTCAACCAACCCCTATTCCATTCCGCCAGCGCCGGACCCTAGCTGACCTGCTCGATTGTGAAGAGCGGCTCGGGAACGAACTCATCGGTGCTCTCATCGTCAAAGCTATCGTGAAACGCCTTGTCGTTTGCCATGAGCGTTTCCTTGAAGGTATCGACGGGATCTATTCGGTACTCATGGGTGAGGGTCGTACCGTCGACGAAGGTCGCCGTAATGGTGATGGTGCGCCCGGCGAGGAGCTGCGCTCCGTACGCGATGGATTCAAACCGGAATTCATCCGTAGACTCTTGTTTTGCTCGCTCGTAGATGGCTCGAAAATCATCGGGAAGCGCGTAGTTCAGCTCGACCGAGAACGTGCCGCCGTCGATGGTTCCGATTCGTTCAAGCATGTCCTGCGTGATGGTCATGCTCTGCCCGTGCATGTCTCCGTAGGTTCCGTCGGGCATGCGATAGTTACGGCTTCCGAGATAGCAGAGCCGGGCGGTCTCGTCGCCGTCGATACGGTAGTCGAGCTGAGTGATGTCCTCGCCATAGGTGTGAAGGTCGATATTGAAGACGGCGTGCGCGATCAGGCCGTCCCCCTCATCTGCAGGGCCTGCGTCCCAGCTGCCGACGAAGTCCATGAATCCGGGGCCGGCGAGCACGGTGTCGCCGCGGTCTTCGACCGGTGTGCCATTTGCATAGGCTGCAAGCACGAACGCGGGCTGCGCGGTCGCTGCGGCAGACGAGTTCGAGCTGCTGCCCGTTTGGTCCGTTTGCGCTACGGTTGGGGCGGATGCGGGATCTCCCGACGGCGCCCACAGGATGCCGAGCGCCGTGCAGCCCAAGGCGAGACCGGCTGTGCAGGCGGCGACGGCGATCGCGCGGCGGTGCGTGAAGACGCGGCGGCGCCTGCGATCGGTGGAGGCCGACGGTTGGTTCGCAGCGGTGCGGGGCTGCTGCTGGACGCGGGCGCGCTCGGCAGCGATCCGCTCGGCCAGCGCGGAGTGCATACGCGGTGTCAGCGCGATGCGGTTCATCTTGGTTGCATAGTCGTTCATGATGGATGCCATGGTTGCTCCTTCTGTTGGTTCGCGTGCAGTGCCCGTCAGCGAACGGGAGGTCCATGGGGCGACGCGTCGCCGGGCTGGACGGAGACGCGCGCTTGATTCTCGGCGGCAGGGCGGGAGGTACCGTCCGCGCTCAGGGCGTCACGGAGCCGCTTGCGGGCTCGGAACAGCCTCGTGCGCACCGTCGCGGCCTTGATGCCGAGCAGCTTCGCAATCTCGGCGGTGTCGCGCTGCTCAACGTAGGCAAGATGGATGACAAGGCGCAGATCCTCGGGAAGGTCTGCGAGCGCATGCCACACCGGGTGGTCGCGCAGGTTGCGCAGCGCGATGTCCTCGGCGGACACCGTGGACAACTCGCGGGCATCGCCGCCGGCCTTGCTGTCGTCAAGCGCGTCGACGCGACGGCTCCACGCGCTTTTCTGGTGGTCATGGCAGATATTGATGGCAACGCGCAGCAGCCATGCGCGCAGATGGTCGTCGCTCTCGAAAGATGTTCCGCTCGTCAACAGGCGGACGAACGTCTCCTGCACCGCATCCTGCGCATCGGATACGTTACGCAGCTGATTCAGCGCGAGCCGCAAGACGGCGTCTCCGTGCGCATCGATGGCGTGGTTCATGAACGCATCGGAGCGCATTGTCGGGTTCCTCATATGAATCACCTCCATACATCCTATACGACTGAGGAGGCGAATGCGTTCCCGGCGGCGGGGGGCGATGCGCCGCGCCTAAGAAGATGTCCAGTGGGGTTGGTTTGGGACGGGTTCATTCCAGCCCATCGGGATGGGTTGGAATGAACCCGTCCCAAACCAACCCCCATCATGAAGCTGCCCTCCATGTACAGGTAACGCGGGAGGGGCCCCGATGTTCCCCTGCGAGCCGAAAAACGGTTGATTCCCAACCCCAATGCAACACCCTCCTCACGGTCCGCATATCCCGAGGTCATCGCAACGCCCCCGACCCCCGCGGGTCGGCATCCCCCCAGCTCGGAGCGCCCGGACGGGGCCCGCGCGG
>NZ_FCOU01000020.1 GCF_900046475.1 Collinsella ihumii
GGAGAAAGACGTATGACAGCTTGCGTCAACAGGAAGCACACTAAGAAGGTGGCAGCCGTCGTGACCGCGTCCCTGGTGGGCGCGCTCTCCCTGGGCGCCGCCCCCGTGGCCGCTATGGCGGACACCGCCGACACGGGCATCGACCTGCAGTTCGAGGATCCCAACGAAGCCTTCGATGAGGCCGAGGTCATCGAAGCTCATTTTGCCCAGGGCGCGGGCACGGATGTCGATAAGAAGGTGGACGGTGTCTATCACATCGGCTACTCCAAGAACGAGCCCGTCTCCCTTAACTGGGTCAGTTTCAAGATTTATGGCGAGACAACCGATGACCTGCTTGTGGTCGATCCCGTCAAGGACCCGGAGACCTACGAGGTGTCCTACTGCAAGCGCGGCGAGAACGGCGAGGTCGGCGACGAGGTCACCGACCCGACGGACGCCGGGAAGTATTACGCGGTCGTAACCGCCATCGACGGGGCATACAAGGGCGCGAGCTTCGCCGTTCCGTTCCAGATCGACGCGGTCGATATCTCCAACATCGAACTTGCTGGTGAAATCAGCTCCACCTACGATGCAGAGACCAAGGACATCGTCTTCTACCTCGATAACAATGCTAACGGCATCGTTGACGATGGCGAGCAGCTCTACGTCGGCACCGACATCGACGTGCAGTGGTACGAGGCCGGCCACGATCTGAGCGACCAGTGGAAGGTCGACTCCGTGCTGGACGCCGGCGAGTACCGCGCCTACGTCACCGGCAAGGGCAACTACACCGGCGCGGTCGACCTGAACCGCCAGACCGTCACGGTCGACAAGCTTGCTCTTAATGGCAGCAATGTGTTCATCCCCGGCATCTACGTCAAGGGCAGCACCGAGCCCACCGACCCGCAGTGGATCATGATCGACGGCCAGCTCTTCGGCTCCGACAGCGCCATCATGGGCGAGATCAAGGCCGAGATGGACAAGAACGCCAGTCCTGATAATATCTGGAACAAGAACGGCAAGTACGCCTATGTCGTGAGCGCGGCGCAGGCGAACGACCCGAACTTCACCTCCGACACCAAGACCGTCAACGCCTACAAGCTCGCCGACGAGCTCGCCTTCACCTACAAGGGCGAGGCCGTCGAGAGCGGCTACGACATCTTCACCGGCGACGCCGACGCCTCGTTCGATGACAACAAGATCGTCGGTGTGGATGACGACAAGAACGAGTACAGCCGCGCAAACGGAAAACTCAATGTCCTTGTCTACGATGCCAATGGCAACGTGGTGTACGACACGCTGAATGGCAACACCTCTCGTACTTGGTGGACCGAGGTCGGCTCCGACTTCACCGCCTTCTACTGGTATGAGAACGCAGATGGCACTGTCGGAGGCCAGCTGGTCCTCCCCGTTCACGTCTATCAGGAGGCTGTGGACGCCGACGCCTCTGCTGCCATCCTGTACGACGTCGACGGCGACAGCGTCAAGGAGGTCGTGAGCTCCATCGAGGCCGTCTACAGCGGCAAGGCGCTCGATATCGATGTTCGAATCAAGGATGCCAACGGCAACGTTGTTACAACCGGCTTCAATGTCGCCTACTACGACGCGGACGGCAACCAGGTCGGCGAGATCGTTAACGCCGGCACCTACACCCTCAAGGTCACCAGCTCCACCTACAAGCTGACCGGCACCACCGAGATGACCATCACGGTCTCGCCCCTCGACGTCTCCGGCATCAAGGTCGGCGCTCTCAAGACCCAGGAGTGGGACAACGTCGGCAACAAGACCGAGTACCTGCGCTGGACGAAGAACTTCGCCTACAGGGTCAAGGATCTCGACCTGCAGTACAAGTCTGGCGACAACTATATCCCCCTGCCGACCAAGGACGTCAAGGTGACCATCCTCGACGCATCCGGTGCCGAGATCGACAAGATCGAGGACGAGGGCGCATACACCCTGCACTTCGAGGCCCGCAACGCCGACACTGAGAACAACTACGCCCTGCCCGCCGACATCACCGTCACCTGCATCAAGGACGGCAAGAACGCTGACGGCGTCAACCACCTCCTGTTCGCCGACGTCGAGTACACCGACTACTTCGCGAACGCGGTCAGCTTCGTCGCGAACGAGCAGTTCATGACCGGCTACAAGGGCACCAAGCTGTTCGGCTCCTTCGATCAGCTCAACCGTGGTCAGATGGCGATCGTCCTCTACAACATGGCCAAGGGCGAGGGCAAGGTCGACGAGAACGGCCTGACCTACACCAACGCCGGCGGCTGGATGACCGGCTTCGACGACGTCAACGGCAACGAGTACTACGCCAAGGCCATCGCCTGGGCCAAGCTCTCCGGCGTCGTGAACGGCTACGACAACGGCACCTTCGGGCCCGAGGACCCGGTGACCCGCGAGCAGTTCGCCGCGATGCTCATGAACTACACGAAGAAGTTCGGTGACTTCGAGGCTGCCGACACTTCCGTGCTCGACGAGTACGACGACGCGAACACCGTCTCCGACTGGGCCGAGAATTCCGTCGCCTGGGGCATCGAGAACGGCATCCTCGGCAATGGCGGCTTCCTGAACGCTCAGGGCGAGATCATCCGCGCCGACGCCGCCTGCATGGTCTACAACTACGCCAAGTAGTCTTGACCTGATGTTGCGCCTTCCGTAAAGGCGATACGGGCCCTCCCCTCCGGGGGAGGGCTTGCGGGAGGGCTCTCAAGCGAGAGCCTCCCCGCAAGCCTTTGGCTCAAGCTGCAAGCTGTCGCACAAGGCTCGATGCCGAACGGCCCCCTTGGATCTCTGTCCAAGGGGGGCCGTTCGGCGTTCCGGGCGTGCGGCACCGGGGAACGGGGCGCCGTTTGGACACGCTCATCATCACGATCAACGACAAGAGGAACTACGGCAACCGTCTGCAGAACTGGGCCCTCTCCCGGGTCCTCTCCCGCAGAGGAACCTGCAAGACCGCTTCGACGCTGCTCGACGGCGACCTCGCGAAGGGGCGCGGGACGCGAGCGCGGGAGCGGGCGGCCTATGTGCGCGACCTGCTCCGCAGGGGGTCCGCAGGGCACGAAGCCGCAGTGCGTCATGCGGCGGTCGAGCGCTTCGACCGGAGGTGGGGCCTCAACGGGCCAATTCTCACCTTCCGAGATGGGCTCTCCGGGCGGTGGCGTCCCGACACCATCGTCATAGGGTCCGACCAGGTCTGGAACGCCATGTGGGCGTCGCCGGACGACCTCTCGCTCGGGCTCGGCATGAACTTCGACGGCCCAACGGTCGTCTCCTACGCCGCGAGCGTCGGGACGGAGGACGTCCCTAAGTGGGCCGTTCCCGCGTTCAGGGAGGGCATCGCTCGAATGGGCGCCGTCTCTGTCCGTGAGGACCGCGCCGCCGACGTGCTCGGGGGGATCCTCGGCCGCCCCGTCGCCGTCGTGGCGGACCCCGTCGCGCTCCTGACTCCTGAGGAATGGCGCTCCGTCTTCCCCGGGACAGTCGGCGGCATCGAGCCCTTCGCGCTCGAGTACTTCCTCGGCGAGCTGTCCGCTGAGCAGAGGGCGGCGATGGACGGTTCGAGTCGGAGAACGGTCTGCCCCATTCCCGTTGACACACGGACTTCCGTTTCGGCATGATGCCGTAAACGGGGAAAGGAGGCGGGGATGGGGAAACCGTCACCGAAGTACACCGCGGAGTTCAAGCAGCAGGCGGTGAGGCT
>NZ_FCOU01000021.1 GCF_900046475.1 Collinsella ihumii
TTCCCGCCTTGTGCCCGACGCGGCTCACGACGCTTTTCCTCACGGTGAACTCGCGGTAGCGCTTGCAGAAGCGGTCGTAACCCATCGACGCCTCGCCCCTCGCGGAGCACGCGTCCCGGTACTCGGCTGTGTTTGATAACGTCTGACTTGCGGATTTGATCACCCGGAGCTTTCGGGAATGGTCACGAAAAACTTTCGGGTTTGGGCATGGGCACGCCGACCATCCCCAACGGGGCCTAACGTTGTCGCTGCTACGGTTGCGACGATGGGAGGCCGGGAAGGAAATGATCGGCGTGGACAAGATCGACGATATCAGAAGGCTCGGGAGGGGCGGGGCGAGCGTCGCCTCGATCGCCCGGGAAACCGGGGTCTCCGAGCCCACGGTGAGGAAGTACCTGAGGGAGACCGACCTCTGCGAGCCGCCGCCGGCGGTCGGCAGGGCGCCCGAGTCGCCCCTGCTCGAGCCCTTCGCGGCGCTGGTCGATTCGTGGCTGCTCGAGGACAGGCGCTGCTGGTACAAGCAGCGCCACACCGCGAAGAGGGTCTTCGACCGGCTCGTCGCGGAGAAGGGCTTCGAGGGCTCGTACTCGACCGTCAGGAGGTACGTGAGGAGGAGGCGCGAGGAGCTCGCCGCCGAGCTCGACGCCCGCGAGGCGCAGGGGTTCCTGCTGCTCGACTGGCTCCCGGGCGAGTGCCAGGTCGAAGTCGGGCAGGCCGACTTCCGCGTGCGAGGCGTCGTCACCCGCGGCCACTTCCTCGTGGTCACGTTCCCGCGCTCAAACGTCGGGCTCGCGCAGGTCTTCTGGGGCGAGACCGCGGAGTGCGTCTGCCAGGGGCTCCGCGACGTCTTCGAGTTCCTCGGGGGCGTGCCGCTGCGGGCCGTGTTCGACAACGCCACCGAGGTCGGCCGCAGGGTCGGCGCCGAGATGAGGACCTCGGCGCTCTTCCGCCGGTTCGCCGCGCACTACGGGCTCGACTACAGCTTCACCAACCCCTACTCGGGGAACGAGAAGGGCTCCGTGGAGAACAAGGTCGGGACGCTCAGGCGCAACCTCTTCGTCCCGGTCCCGCAGGTCTGGGACGTGAAGGCCTACAACGAGCGGCTGCTCGGGACGTGCCTGGCGCTCTCGGACGGCAAGCCGCACTACCGCAAGGGCGCGAGCGAGTCCGAGCTCTTCGGGGACGACCGCGCCGCGCTCTCGCCGCTGCCCGCGGCTCCGTTCGCGTGCGTGACGTGGCTCACCAGGAGGTGCGACAAGCAGGGCTCGTTCAGGGCGGGCGGCGAGCACCGCTACTCGGCGGGGCCCGTCAACGCCTCCCGCGAGGTCGCCGTCGCGATGGGCGCCTTCGACGTCACGGTCGTCGGCGCCGGAGGCGAGGTCGTCGCCGAGTACCCGCGCGAGTGGGGCGACGCGCCGACGGACTCCGCCGACCCAATGCTGCAGCTGAGGCTGCTCTGCGTGCGCCCCGGCGGCTGGCGCGACAGCGTCGTGCGGGGGTCCCTGCCCGAGCAGCTCGTGGCGTTCCTCGACTCGGAGTCGCCCGCCGACCTCGGAGCCGACCTCAGGGCGCTGCGCGACGTGAGCGCCAGGCGGGGCTGGGCGGCGACCGTGGAGGGCGCGCTGAGGTCGCTCGGGGCCACGTGCGGCGTCGACGCCGCCACCCTGGAGCTCGCCGCCGCTAGGGCGGCCGCCGGCGACGCGCTCGTCGAGTACGACGAGCCGGTCGACCTCGCGGGGTACGACCGGGCCTTCGAGCTGCTGGAGGGGGGCGCCGCCAGTGCCTAGGATCCCGGACGCCGAGCGCGAGGAGTTCTCCTCGCGCGCCAGGTCGCTGTTCATATCGAAGGCGACGATAGCGTGGTTCCTCGAGACGGCGACCCCGGGCCAGCTCGCCGCGTGCTCGGGGATGCTCGCGCGCGAGCTCGAGTCCCGCGAGCGGTCGAAGCGCGCCCGGCTGCTGCGCCAGGCCCGCTTCCCCGTGCCCAAGGCCGTGGAGGGGTTCGACTGGTCCAACGTGCGCTTTCCCGAGGGCTGGGGCCGAGACGAGATGCTCTCGCTCGACTTCGTGGAGCGCGCCGAGGACCTCGTCTTCCACGGCCCGACCGGCCGCGGCAAGACGCACGTGGCGACGGCCCTCGGCATCGAGGCGACCCGGCGCGGGGTGCCCGTGCGCTTCTTCCAGACGGCGGCGCTGGTGCTGCAGCTCGGCAAGGCGAAGCGCGAGGGGACGCTCGACAGGCTGCTGGCGGACGTCGGCAGGGCCGAGCTCGTGATCCTCGACGAGTTCGGCTACGTCCCCTTCGACGTCGACGGCGCGCGCCTGCTCTACCAGGTCATATCCGACTCTTACGAAAGGAGGAGCATAGTGTTCACCACGAACGTCGAGTTCAGCCGGTGGGGCACGGTCTTCGCGGACGACAAGCTCGCCGCCGCGATCGTGGACCGCGTCGTCCACCACGGCAGGCTCGTCGAGTTCGGCGGCCCAAGCCACCGTCTCGAGGAGTCACTCATGCTGGGCAAGTCGGGAAGCTAGCGGCGCGCCCGTGACCGAACCCGAAAAAGTTGCGTGCCCAAACCCGAAAGTTTTCCGTGATCATTTCAGAAAGACGGACTTGACCAAACACA
>NZ_FCOU01000022.1 GCF_900046475.1 Collinsella ihumii
GCGGAGGGCAGCGCCCCGGTCGAGGCGCCGGAGGAGGCGCCCGCCGAGCCGGTGGCCGCAGAGCAGCACGATTATGAGACGGAATGGTTCTACGTCGACGTGCCCGACGGCTGGACCTACAGCGAGGGCGGCGAGGCGAGCACGTGGTACGTCGAGGGCCCCGTCGACAACGGCGACGGCACCGTGCAGTACCAGTTCCACGTCACCGGGCCCAACATCGGCATGGACGGCAACGTGGGCGGAGAGACCGTCATCGTGGGCGGCCCCTGGCAGGACCGCTACACCACGAACGTCGGCACCGCGCCCGACGGCAGCGGGGTGTACCTCTTCGCCGTCGGCGCGCCGTTCTTCGCCACCGACGGCCACTTCGAGGGCGACACGTTCGTCTCCGTCGCCAACGGCGTGACCGACCCCGACTTCGCCACCATCACCCTCAAGTCCGCAGAGGCCGAGGCAGCGACCACGCAGCCCGCCGACGACGAGGCGGCGTTCGTCGCCACGGCCCGCGCCGCGCTCAAAGTGCCGGACGACCCGTCCATCACCTACACGGTCGGCGAGCCCACCTACTGGGAGGGCGCGGACGCGTACACCACCTACATCGAGTTCCAGCAGGACGGCGAGACCGTCGCCTACGCGAACTGCTGGGACGACGGCACGCCCGCGCGCAACATCTACGCGTACACCGCGCCGCGGTAAGGCCGCGGGAGTGCAGCGGCGCCCGCGCCGCGACAAGCCCCTTTCGAAAGCAAACGATCAGAGGAGGAAGACCATGTTCTGCCCCAAATGCGGGAAGGAATCCCCCGAGGGCTCGGCATTCTGCCCGAGCTGCGGAGCCGCGCTCCCCACGGCCACCGAGCCCGCCTCGGCCCCCGCGACTGAAGCCGCCGCACCCGAGGCGCCCATCTACGAGGTACCCGGCGAGCCCGCGAGCAGCGCCCCCGCCCCCGCCCCACTCCCCCCCACCCCATTTTCTCCCCCGCCCCGCCGGCCTCTGACACAAAACACCACCCGCACGCCCCACCACAGGCCCCCAGATCTCCACGAG
>NZ_FCOU01000023.1 GCF_900046475.1 Collinsella ihumii
GACCACCACGTCGCGAGAGCGCGGCACCCCGCGGGACGCTCTCGCGGGCGTGCTATGTCATCTCGGATTATACGACCGAGGCAGTCGGGACGGCGAATCTATCCACACTGTGCAAAAGATCATTTTATTCAATTAAACGGGTGCCGCGTCGGCACCTTCCCCAGGGCCTTGCGCGGGGCGGGATAGCATCCCGGCACGTCCGAGCGAGGGGGTCAATGACACAAACCGGGCAGTTTGGCACGCTCATATGACCGATAACCCTGTCAAGTGGCAAAAACGGCCCAACCCGCCTGGCCAAAGGCGGGTCGGGCCCTTCCGCTCCCGCAGCGCCGTCGAGACGACGTTTTCCCAACGTCAGGCACTGTGAACAGTCTCATGTCCGCGTGTCGCCACCCCTCGCGGGGATCGGTTGCCGCAAAAGGATGCCTTCGGCTGGGCGGAGCCGCACATCGGCCGGGCGCGGCCGATTCTAAGGTCGCACGCGCCCCTCGCGGGGCGTGCATAGCGTGGGCGCGGTTCGCCCCGGCGCCATCCCCGGCGGCGGGCGCGGGCGCGGGTATCCTCGACGGGCCCGGGGGCCCGGGGGGACCTCTCGGTCGGGAGGCCGCCTCCCTACGCCGGCATCACGGCGATCTGAGCTGTACTCTTTTATCGGACAGGGAGTCCGAGGTGCCCGTAACCCCGGATAATACCTATCTATAAGTTTCCGAGAGAAGGTGCAGGCAGACATGGGACAGAACCCCGCCGCCAAGTACACCGAGGAGTTCCGCCGGGAGACCGCGGACCACGTCATCGCCTCCGGCAGGCCGATCACCGAGTGCTGCAAGGAGCTCGGCCTGAACTCGAAGACGGTCAACACGTGGGTCATCAAGAGGAGGCGCGAGCTGGGGGCGCCGGCGCCCCGCCGGGGGACCCCGACGCCGAGCTCAGGCGGCTCAAGAAGAGGGTGCGCGAGCTGGAGACGGGGAACGGGTTCCTGAAAGAAGCCGCGGCCTTCTTCGCCAGGACCCAGGGGTAGCGGAGCGCTACGCCCTGATGGAGGCGGAGAGGGCGGACTACCCGATCGGCATGATGGCGAGGCTGCTCGGCGTGAGCAGGTCCGGCTTCTGCGACTGGCTGAAGCGCGGGCGCTCGGACCCGTGGGCCGACGCGCGCGACGCGGTCATGGCGTGCTGGGAGGCCTCC
>NZ_FCOU01000024.1 GCF_900046475.1 Collinsella ihumii
AGCCGGCCAGCGCCGATGGTACTGCGGGGGAAGCCCGTGGGAGAGCAGGGCGCCGCTGACCGGTGGACGGCGCTTCGTCGCAGGGGAGGGCCCCGCGGGATGTTCCCGCGGGGCCCTCCCCTTTTTTGCGTGCGGGGGCACTGGCCCCCTCCCGGGTCCTTAGGTCTCGTTGGCCCTCTACGGGTTCGGGCCGAGCTCCCTATAGCGGGTGCCGCGGCCGGCGCCGCCGGCGTGGTGCCGGCCGCGGCACCCGCTCTTCCGCACTCTCGGCCCCTCTCGCCGCTTCCCCGAGCTTCCCGCAACCGCTCCGTGCGCCCATCAGGGTGCTAACTCGTCGGCTCCCGGCCTTCGTCTGATAGAGGGCCCCTCCATCGTCGCGCCGGCGATCCGATGCCGTCTCGATGCGGGTGCCGCCCTTCTTGCGGGATGAATGCGCCGGCGCGCCCCAAGGCGGCGACCGCCGCGCCCGATCCCGGGGCGAGCTGCGCGGCCGTCTTCGCTGCGATATATCCAATCGGGGCGGCGGCAGGCGGTGCGGCCCCGCATTCCATCTGGTTTCGATGCATGGGGCCTCCTGACGCGCGCATGTCCCGTCCGGCTGGCTTGCATGGGGCGTCACGGGCCCGACCGCCCCTTCGCCATCGAGATAGCCGGGCACGGCTGCATCCCGGGCGATTGCGGGGTTGACCGTGCCCTTCGTTTTGTCCTAAAAAGAGTGCTCCCGCGATCATGCCGATGCTCTTCCCAACGTCACGGTGCGGTTCCGGGCGCTGTCTTGGTTCGAGATCGCGGTTTCGGTTACGTCTTCTACGGTGACCATGCTCCCGTCGCCGTCCATCCCGGCATCGGCTCTGGAGGCACTGGCCGGTTTCCGTGGGCATCTGGTTGCCATGGGCCGCGGACGCCGTCGGGGGCCCTCGCGCCGTGGGCGCGGCCGGTGCCGACGGGCTTTTACATCATCTTCAGGCGATGCGCATGACCGGCCCTTTATGATCCTTGGGCTTATATTTTCCCGGAGCTGGATTGCCAGATCGCACCCATCCCAGATAGTGAGCGAGAAGACTCCAATAGGCGGCGCACCCTTCATCAGATGGCATAAGCCGCTCTACGGGCATCAGGATGACTCTGTCGCAACGTGCATGCGGGGCGGTGATGTGCGGGCGTTTTCTGGGGAAGCGGTCGGCGGTCCACCGAGAGCGCGGTTGCGCATACATATGGGGCCGCTTCGTTTTCGTGGAAAGACGGCCCCTCGGCTCCGATCGCGCGCGATTCGGGTTGCGGCTCTGATGGGGCCACGACCTCCTTGCAGGGATCTCTTGCAGCAAGGCGGATTCCGCGGCCCCGCCCCGCGCGCCGCCCTGCATCTCATACCCGACTCGCTGTGTATACGCGACCCGCACCATCCTCCCGGGACTCACCCCCCGAAGCCTGCCCAGACGGGCGCCGGTTCGCGTAAG
>NZ_FCOU01000025.1 GCF_900046475.1 Collinsella ihumii
AGCCGGCCAGCGCCGATGGTACTGCGGGGGAAGCCCGTGGGAGAGCAGGGCGCCGCTGACCGGTGGACGGCGCTTCGTCGCAGGGGAGGGCCCCGCGGGATGTTCCCGCGGGGCCCTCCCCTTTTTTTATTATGAGAAAGCCTTTGCCAGAGGTATGAGCAGATAGGTCAGGAAATTCCGTTTCGGCCCTTCTTATATCCCAGCCGGTCGGGCCCGCGCGGATGCTCGTTAGTCGTCGCCGTCCCTGCAGGTCTATTTCCCTGACCTGCCTGCAGCCGCGCCGTGCGCCCATCAGGGTGCGAACTCGTCGACTCCCTGCCTTCGTCCGATTGAGGGCCCGTCATCGTCGCGCCGGCGATCTAATGCCGTCGCGATTCAGGTGCCGCCATCTTGCGGGAGAGATGCGCAGGCGGGCCCCAAGGCGGCGACCGCCGCGCCCGATCCCGGGGCGAGCTGCGCGGCCGTCTCCGTTGCGATATATCCAATCGGGGCGGCGGTGGGCGGTGCGGCCCTCATGCTATCTCGGTTTCGATGCATGGGGTCTTCTGCCGCTTGCATGTCCCGTCCGGGTGGCTTGCACGGGGCGTCACGGGGCCATCCGCCTCTTCGCCATCGAGATGGTCGGGCACGGCTGCATCCCAGACGATCGTGTGGTTGTCCGTGCCCTTCGTTTTGTCCTAAAAAGAGTGCTCCCGCGATCATGCCGATACTTTTCCCAACGTCACGGTGCGGATCCGGGCGCTGTTATGGTTCGAGATCGCGGTTTCGGTTACGTCTTCTACGGTGACCATGCTCCCGTCGCCGTCCATCCCGGCATCGGCTCCGGGGGCCCCGGCCGGTTTCCGTGGGCATCTGGTCGCCATGGGCCGCGGACGCCGTCGGGGCCCTCGCGCCGTGGGCGCGGCCGGTGCTGACGGGCTTTTACATCATCTTCAGGCGATGCGCATGACCGGCCCTTTATGATCCTTGGGCTTATATTTTCCCGGGGTTGAATTGCCGGGGCGCACCCGTCCCAGATAGTGAGTGAGAAGACTCCAATAGGCGGCGCACCCTTCATCAGATGGCATAAGCCGCTCTACGGGCACTAGGATGACTCTGTCGCAACGTGCATGCGGGGCGGTGATGTGCGGGCTTTTTCTGGGGAAGCGGTCGGCGGTCCACCGAGGGCGCGGTTTCGCATACATATGGGGCCTCAGCGTTTTCGTGGAAAGGCGGCTCCTCGGCTCCGATCGCGCTCGATATGGGTTGCGACTCGGACGGGGCCTCGACTCCACTGCATTGGATCTCTCGCAGCAAGGCGGATTCCGCGGCCCCGCAGGTTATCTGCTCCTGGCTTTGGGGATTCTAACCGTTCCGATGTGCCCCGGCATCCTGGAGCCCACGGGCAGGGGCGCGCGCCCGCGCGGGTGCGCCCCGCGGGACATGGAGGAAATGTGGAGCGCCGGATTCCCGCCCCCGGGGCCGCCCGGTTCTGGCAATATAACTCCTTGCCGCGCGGCGGGGCCGCGCAGGCGGGCACCTTGAGAACCGGATACTGCGAGGAACTTTAGGGAAGACGA
>NZ_FCOU01000026.1 GCF_900046475.1 Collinsella ihumii
CGGCGGCCCCGATCGCGCGGGAGGGGAGCGCGCCCGCCGCGGCCTCGACGTTGTCGACCCTGCCCGAGCCGACCTTCCGGCCGGCCCGGTCCCGGGCGTGGGCCACGTGGAACGACTTGCCGACGTCGAACCCGATGAACAGCTCGCAGTCGGGGCAGGCGGCCCCGGCGTCGGCGCATGCCTGCGGCGTCATGTACATACGTGGCATCCCCCCTGCCGTGTCCGCATGTCGGCCCGGCCGGGCGCCCGCCTGGCAGCACCCGCAATGCTGAGCCGCGGCGGTCTTCGAACAGCATGCCCGGCAGGTTCCCATCGGTCGTCTTCGGCGGACACGCCGCCCGCGCCGGCAATACCCCCCCGGGCCCTCTGCGGGGCAGGGCAAGACGGCTGCGCGCGGGCGGCCGGTCGGGCCGCCCCTCGGGGCCCCGCAAGCATACCCCAGGAGCTGGGATATGAATAAAAGCGGAGCTCCTTTGGAACGACTTAACTGTATTGGGCTTCGGGTAACGGCCTGCTATATCCATGCCCCTTCTCACTTCGAATCTGTTGGCACCGCCATGAATGTGTCTGCGCGACAAGGTATGATTGGCAAAGCGAATAGACCGAAGGAGGGCTTGTGATTACCGGAGAGCTTCGCAACAAGATTGACAGTCTGTGGGAAACATTCTGGACGGGTGGGATCACCAATCCGTTGTCGGTCATCGAGCAAATCACCTATCTTATGTTTGTGCGCGATCTTGACGAGGTCGATAACCGGCGCAGCAAGGAATCTCTGGTCCTCGGGCTGAGTTATTCCAGCATATTTGCCGGTGGCAACGAGCAATGCAAATGGTCGGTGTTTCGCGATATGGCGGCACCGCAGATGTATGAGGTCGTGCAGAACCGCGTTTTCCCTTTTATCAAAGGGCTGCATGCCGATAAAGACAGCGCATATTCCAGGTACATGGGCGATGCGTTGTTTTTGATTCCGACGCCCCAGATGCTCTCGAAGGTCGTGGAGCAGATGGATTGCATCGACTGGAAGGATAAGGACATCCGTGGGGATGTTTACGAGTATCTTCTAAGTAAACTTTCAACATCGGGCACGAATGGGCAGTTTCGCACGCCGCGTCATATCATTCGCATGATGGTCGAGCTGCTGGATCCGAAGCCTCAGGACACCGTGTGCGATCCTGCGTGCGGAACGTCCGGATTTTTGGTTGGGGCGGCTGAGTATGTCGCCGGGCGCTATTTTGACGAGACGTTTCGAAACGCGGAAAACAGACGGCACTACAACAGCGAGATGTTTACGGGCTATGACATGGATCGGACCATGTTGCGAATCGGTGCCATGAACATGTTGTCCCATGGTATTGAGAACCCTCGTATCGAATATAAAGACAGCCTGAGCGAGCAGAATACGGATACCAACAAGTACTCGGTGATTTTGGCAAATCCTCCGTTCAAGGGCAGTCTCGATGCCGATATCGTTTCGCCAGATCTTACCAAGCTGGTCAAAACGAAGAAGACCGAGCTTCTGTTCTTGGCGCTTTTCCTGCGCTCGCTTCGTTTGGGGGGTAGATGCGCCTGCATCGTTCCCGATGGTGTGCTGTTCGGCTCCTCCAAGGCGCACAAGGCGATTCGAAAGGCGATTATAGAAGACAACTGCCTCCAGGCGGTCATCAGCATGCCAAGCGGGGTGTTCAAGCCCTACGCGGGGGTGTCCACAGCGATTCTAGTGTTCACCAAAACGGGTAATGGCGGAACCGGGGACGTCTGGTTTTACGATATGCAAGCAGACGGGTTCAGCTTGGATGACAAGCGGCAAGAGGTTTCCGAAAACGATATTCCCGACATCGTCAAGCGGTACGCGGATTGGCGCGAAAACGGTTCCGAGAGCGGGGAAGCGTCGCGCGCTCGTACAGAAAAAAGTTTCGTTGTTCCCAAGGAGGAGATTGTTGAGAACGATTACGACCTATCGATCAACAAGTACAAGGAAATCGTATACGAAAAGGTGGACTACCCTCCCACATCGGAGATCATGGCCGATTTGATCGCCTCCGAAGCCGAGGTTCAAAAAGGCCTTCTCGAGCTGCAAGCGATGCTCGAGGAGGGTTTGCCTGGCGAGGACGGGTAAGGTGACGCATATGGTGCCCGAAGACGCGCACATCGAATATAAGGTGGGGCTGACCGATAAGTTCGAGCGCGAGGTCGTTGCCTTTCTCAACAGCTCTGAGGGCGGGGTTATCTATATCGGCGTTGATGATGAGGGCAATCCAATCAAGGGCTTGGATGTGGACGATATCCAGTTGCGGGTCGCGAGCCGTATTCGAGACGGTATCGTTCCTGCAACGCTTGGAATCATCGATGTCTCGGTTGAGCGTGTGCAGGATGTTCCCGTCGTTAAGATCATCGTTTCCGGCGGCCCGGACAAGCCGTATTACGAGAGACGCTATGGCATGTCTGAGCGCGGATGCAGCGTGCGCGTTGGGTCTGCAGTGCAGCCCATGCCACAAGCGATGATCGACGGTCTTTTTGCTTGTCGTGCTCGCCCGACCATTCGCAATATCCGGTCTCCGCGCCAGAAGCTGACGTTTACCCAGCTCAAGATCTACTACGAAGGGCATGGCCTCAAGCTCAACGACGAGTTTGAGGAAACGCTTGACCTGCGCACGGATGACGGTGCCTACAACTGGCTTGCGTATCTGCTGGCAGATGAGAACGGCGTGTCCATGAAGGTGGCAAAATACGCCGGTCAAGACAAGTATTACCTGTTGGAAAACGAGGAGTATGGGTATTGCTCCATCCTAAAGGCGCTTGATCGCGTGCTCGACAAGATGCTGGTCGAGAATACGACCAAAGCGCGCATAACGCCGAAATACCGTATCGAGAGAAAGCTCGTCGACGCGACCGCCCTGCGCGAGGCCATCATCAATGCCGTTGTGCACAATGACTGGACGATGGAGGTCTCACCGGTGGTGGAGATCTATTCCGATCGAATCACGGTGTCATCATATGGCGGCCTTGTCCCCGGACAGAGCCTCGAGGGCTTCTTTGCGGGGCGGAGCGTTCCGCGTTCGCGCGAGCTCATGCGTGTGTTCCGCGATATGGAGTTGGTTGAGCAGTTGGGTTCCGGCATGCGCCGTATTCTCGATGCGTACGGTCGAGATGCATTCGAAATCGACGACAACTTCATCTGCGTGACGTTTCCGTTCTCGCAAGAGGCCCTGGGGCTGAATGATGATGTTGCCACGTCTGGTGAGACGGAAAGCGCGGTGCATGGCACTGATGGCACGTTAAATGAGACTATAAATGAGACTATAAATGAGACTTTGAGACTGGACGAAAAGGATCGAATGATTCTGGCATTTCTGGAACGTGCTCCACGCGCCACGTACGGGGAGATAGCGACTGAGACGGGGATGGCGCGCGCAACTGTTTCCCGCAGGCTTTCCGCACTTTCAGGAAAGGGTGTGCTTAAGCGAGTTGGAGCGCGCAAAAATGGCTATTGGGAAGTGCTTTTCCACGAGGAGGCTGATCACATTGGCTAAATGGCCTATGGTGAGGCTTGGTGATGTGTGCCAGCTGACAATGGGGCAGTCGCCAAAATCTGAAACATATAATGGCGATAGCATCGGACTGCCCTTTTTCCAGGGAAATACTGATTTCGGTAAAGAGTGCCCAACGGCCAGAGTATGGTGCAAAGCTCCGAAAAAGGTTGCTTTGACGGGCGATATTCTTTTGAGCGTGCGAGCTCCGATTGGTGCCGTGAATACTGCATCATGTAAGTGTTGTATAGGGAGGGGTATTGCTGCACTACGGCCGAAGTCGGGCGCGCTGGATGTCGTATATTTAAAGAATTTGCTTCGCGCTAGGAGGGATGCACTTGAAGCACTGGGGACGGGTAGCACATTCAAGGCAGTTACAAAGAAGCAGTTAGAGGATTTCTTAATTCCCTTGCCCACAGTTACATGTCAAAATCTGCTCGCTAAAAGATTCGAGTTGATTGCTAGATTGATAGAGATGCGCAGCCATCAGCTCGATATGTTCGGCGAAATAGCCAAATCCCGGTTTATCGAGATGTTTGGGAACGATCCTGCAATCGAAAGGGCCCAACTTAAGGAAATATGTTCGCTTATAACCGACGGCACCCATCAACCGCCGAAATTTCAAGCAAAAGGCATTCCTTTCCTATTTGTAGGTAACGTCGCCGGCAACGAGCTTACTTACGAGACGTCAAAATATATATCTCAAGAAGATTACGAGGCTTTGATTGCGAGAACGCCGATTGGAATTGGGGACGTTTTGGTGTCAGCCGTTGGCTCATTTGGGCATCCGGCAATCGTTAAGGACAAGCGACCCTTCTGCTTCCAACGCCATATTGCTTACTTTAAGCCGATGCGTGAAAGAGTCGATAGCATCTTCCTCCACGCTGCTTTATTGACGGACGAATCGCAGCGTTACATGGATAAAGCCGCTAAAGGTGCGGCGCAGCGCACCATCACCCTCAAGAGCTTCAAAGAGCTAGAGATACCCTTGCCCTCGCTTGCTCTTCAACGCGAGTTCGCCGCCTTCGCCGAGTCGGTCGACAAATCGCAAGTTGCGATAAAGCGAGAGATCGAGAAGCTTGAAACGCTCAAAAAGGCGCTCATGCAGGAGTACTTCGGTTGAGAGTTGATGCGGCGCCCCGCCGCCTGTTTTTGGCGGTGGGGTGCATAGGGCGTATCTCTTTCTACACTGGTCTCACGTTGATAAAAGGAGGCCAGTCATGCAGGGTAAGCAGTCACTCATGCTCGATATCGAGCGACTTATGGTTCAAGTTCTTGACAATGCGCAGATGGAGAGGCTGCACGCAGTTCTGGAGTACTGTCTTTTCGATGTCGAGAACTTGCCACTAGAACGTGCGCATCTTTCGAACGATGAGTACCTCGAGCGTTTTGTCTCTGCAAAGCGCCTCGAGGGTTGTTCAGAGAAATCGCTGAGGTACTACTCGGCTACCATTCAGCGGTTCTTTGTTAATGTTAACAAGGTGGTCACCAGGGTTACGACAGATGATCTCCGAGCCTATCTCTCCAGCTATCAGCTTACGAGCAGAGCGGGGAAAACGACAATTGACAACGTCCGGCGCATCCTCTCCAGTTTCTTCTCATGGCTTGAAGTCGAGGACTATATTCTCAAGAGCCCTGTCCGGAGAATCCGAAAAATAAAGTCAACGAAGACTGTAAAGGAAACATACACCGACGAGGCTCTTGAGCGCATGCGGGACGGTTGCCGGGAGTTGCGCGATTTGGCGATAGTCGACATGCTTGCTTCGACGGGTATGCGCGTTGGCGAGCTGGTAAGGCTCAATCGAGATGACGTGGACTTTGAAGCGCGCGAATGCATCGTGCTTGGCAAAGGCGATAAAGAGCGAAGGGTTTATTTCGACGCGCGCACGAAGTTGCATTTACAGGCGTATCTTGAATCTCGAGATGACGATAACCCAGCCCTGTTTATCTCCTGAGTAATCGCCCGCTTCAGAGCATGCGATATTGCGAATGGGAGCCGCTGGTGGCCAACGTCAGATATTGGCATAGAGAGCCATCGATATTTCGCAAGGGAGCCGCCTGCTGCTACCTTCGTCTTG
>NZ_FCOU01000027.1 GCF_900046475.1 Collinsella ihumii
TGTGTTTGGTCAAGTCCGTCTTTCTGAAATGATCACGGAAAACTTTCGGGTTTGGGCACGCAACTTTTTCGGGTTCGGTCACGGGCGCGCCGCTAGCTTCCCGACTTGCCCAGCATGAGTGACTCCTCGAGACGGTGGCTTGGGCCGCCGAACTCGACGAGCCTGCCGTGGTGGACGACGCGGTCCACGACCGCGGCGGCGAGCTTGTCGTCCGCGAAGACCGTGCCCCACCGGCTGAACTCGACGTTCGTGGTGAACACTATGCTCCTCCTTTCGTAAGAGTCGGATATGACCTGGTAGAGCAGGCGCGCGCCGTCGACGTCGAAGGGGACGTAGCCGAACTCGTCGAGGATCACGAGCTCGGCCCTGCCGACGTCCGCCAGCAGCCTGTCGAGCGTCCCCTCGCGCTTCGCCTTGCCGAGCTGCAGCACCAGCGCCGCCGTCTGGAAGAAGCGCACGGGCACCCCGCGCCGGGTCGCCTCGATGCCGAGGGCCGTCGCCACGTGCGTCTTGCCGCGGCCGGTCGGGCCGTGGAAGACGAGGTCCTCGGCGCGCTCCACGAAGTCGAGCGAGAGCATCTCGTCTCGGCCCCAGCCCTCGGGAAAGCGCACGTTGGACCAGTCGAACCCCTCCACGGCCTTGGGCACGGGGAAGCGGGCCTGGCGCAGCAGCCGGGCGCGCTTCGACCGCTCGCGGGACTCGAGCTCGCGCGCGAGCATCCCCGAGCACGCGGCGAGCTGGCCCGGGGTCGCCGTCTCGAGGAACCACGCTATCGTCGCCTTCGATATGAACAGCGACCTGGCGCGCGAGGAGAACTCCTCGCGCTCGGCGTCCGGGATCCTAGGCACTGGCGGCGCCCCCCTCCAGCAGCTCGAAGGCCCGGTCGTACCCCGCGAGGTCGACCGGCTCGTCGTACTCGACGAGCGCGTCGCCGGCGGCCGCCCTAGCGGCGGCGAGCTCCAGGGTGGCGGCGTCGACGCCGCCCGTGGCCCCGAGCGACCTCAGCGCGCCCTCCACGGTCGCCGCCCAGCCCCGCCTGGCGCTCACGTCGCGCAGCGCCCTGAGGTCGGCTCCGAGGTCGGCGGGCGACTCCGAGTCGAGGAACGCCACGAGCTGCTCGGGCAGGGACCCCCGCACGACGCTGTCGCGCCAGCCGCCGGGGCGCACGCAGAGCAGCCTCAGCTGCAGCATTGGGTCGGCGGAGTCCGTCGGCGCGTCGCCCCACTCGCGCGGGTACTCGGCGACGACCTCGCCTCCGGCGCCGACGACCGTGACGTCGAAGGCGCCCATCGCGACGGCGACCTCGCGGGAGGCGTTGACGGGCCCCGCCGAGTAGCGGTGCTCGCCGCCCGCCCTGAACGAGCCCTGCTTGTCGCACCTCCTGGTGAGCCACGTCACGCACGCGAACGGAGCCGCGGGCAGCGGCGAGAGCGCGGCGCGGTCGTCCCCGAAGAGCTCGGACTCGCTCGCGCCCTTGCGGTAGTGCGGCTTGCCGTCCGAGAGCGCCAGGCACGTCCCGAGCAGCCGCTCGTTGTAGGCCTTCACGTCCCAGACCTGCGGGACCGGGACGAAGAGGTTGCGCCTGAGCGTCCCGACCTTGTTCTCCACGGAGCCCTTCTCGTTCCCCGAGTAGGGGTTGGTGAAGCTGTAGTCGAGCCCGTAGTGCGCGGCGAACCGGCGGAAGAGCGCCGAGGTCCTCATCTCGGCGCCGACCCTGCGGCCGACCTCGGTGGCGTTGTCGAACACGGCCCGCAGCGGCACGCCCCCGAGGAACTCGAAGACGTCGCGGAGCCCCTGGCAGACGCACTCCGCGGTCTCGCCCCAGAAGACCTGCGCGAGCCCGACGTTTGAGTGCGGGAACGTGACCACGAGGAAGTGGCCGCGGGTGACGACGCCTCGCACGCGGAAGTCGGCCTGCCCGAAGTCGACCTGGCACTCGCCCGGGAGCCAGTCGAGCAGCAGGAACCCCTGCGCCTCGCGGGCGTCGAGCTCGGCGGCGAGCTCCTCGCGCCTCCTCCTCACGTACCTCCTGACGGTCGAGTACGAGCCCTCGAAGCCCTTCTCCGCGACGAGCCGGTCGAAGACCCTCTTCGCGGTGTGGCGCTGCTTGTACCAGCAGCGCCTGTCCTCGAGCAGCCACGAATCGACCAGCGCCGCGAAGGGCTGGCACAGGGCCAACTCGAGAGCCATGCCGCCCACCGCCGGCGGCCTCTCGGAGAGGTCGGTCTCCCTCAGGTACTTCCTCACCGTGGGCTCGGAGACCCCGGTTTCCCGGGCGATCGAGGCGACGCTCGCCCCGCCCCTCCCGAGCCTTCTGATATCGTCGATCTTGTCCACGCCGATCATTTCCTTCCCGGCCTCCCATCGTCGCAACCGTAGCAGCGACAACGTTAGGCCCCGTTGGGGATGGTCGGCGTGCCCATGCCCAAACCCGAAAGTTTTTCGTGACCATTCCCGAAAGCTCCGGGTGATCAAATCCGCAAGTCAGACGTTATCAAACACACGTACATGCAGGCCAGCAGGTCGTCCCGGGTCCTGGTCGGCGACCTGCGGTACAGGTGGCGCCTCGAGTACCCGAGCGTCGCGGAGAACACGTTGAAGCGGTACTCGGCGCCCGAGCGGCCGCGCAT
>NZ_FCOU01000028.1 GCF_900046475.1 Collinsella ihumii
TTTCGATGTGGCCTGGTCGTCATCGGCAGCAGGCTTGTCCCAGCCCTGTCTCTTAGAGACAGCTAGATGTGTATAAGAGACAGACCGGGCACTACCCGTACGCGCTTGTCCGCATCGGGCTGTCAGCGGGCTTCCAGGTACCGCATACGCGTTTTAGCTGCGTGATCGCGAGTTTTCTATCCCGAGCTCGCGAGTTGCGAAGTCGGGTATCGTGGCAGAAACAACGTAGGCTGGAAGGAGGTGGTCAGATGGAGGCAGTCAGCATCAATCCCATGGAGGCGCTCGTCGTCGAGGCCCTCCACGACCTCGGGGTGGACGACGGCGGCGTCGCCGACCTCACGGGCATGCATGTTCACGACATCGCCGTGATGGTCGCCGAGCGCGAGCGCCAGCGCGCCTACGAGCGCGGCCGCGCGCTCGCCTTGTCCGCTGCGAACGCCCGGCTCAACCGTCAGGTGGCCGTTCTCGAGCGTAAGCTCCAGGCCGCAGGCGAATAACGGCGCGGCGCACCGGGCCGCCGAAAAAAGAAACGGGAGGCCATCGGCCTCCCGTTTCGCTATAGAGGGGTGTTCCCGGAAACCCGCTACACGTCCTCTTCGATGACGACATAGGTCGCCACGACGCGGGCGGGGTCGTAGTACATGCTGGCGCCCTTCTCGAGGTCGACGGTCTCGCCCGGGCGGACGTACTCGACCGTGATCTCGCCGTAGTTGAACGCCTCGTCGTTGGTGCTCTCGTTGAGCCCCATGGTCGCGGGGGTGCCGTCGGCGTTCTCGGCCCGCAGGTAGACGGTCGCGCGGCGCCAGCGGACGTCGGTGTTGTTGGTGATGGAGCCCGTGATGGAGCCGTCGGGCGAGAGCTCGATCTCGACGCCGCAGTCCTCGGGGGCGAGGAGCTGCTCGCCGCTCCCGAGCCCGCGGGTGCTGCCGACCTCGAACTCGATGTCCTCGACCTCGTCGAGCCGGAACTCCTGGGCGTCGCCCTGGTCGGGGGTGTAGCGCGCCACGACGCCGGAGGGGTACTCCGGGATGATCGTCACCGTGTTCTCGCCGGGCTGGAGGTAGGCGATGGCCCCGCCGTACACGCCCGGCTCCCAGGCGACGAGGTTGAGGTCGGCGTTGACGGTGCCCTCGTCGCCGTACTCGTCGGTGATGGCGATGTCGCCGGTCGCGTCGAAGCCGACGCCCGTCGCGATCTCGCCGGTGTTGTTGGTGATCGAGACCTCGAGGCGCGGGCCGAGGTTCCCGTCGGTGAGGAGCCTGACCTCGCCGACCTCGAAGTCCTCGTAGACGGTCTCGGCGGTGCCGCCCTGGTTCTGTTCGGCGACGTGGGCCGGCTTCGCGGTGAGCAGGCGCCACGCCGAAAAGCCCGCTGCCGCGACGAGGACGACTGCGACGGCGGCGACGAGCGGCTTCTTGGAGCGCTTCTTGGGCTTCTCGGGCGCTGCGGGCGGCGCCGCGGGCGCTACCCGGGCA
>NZ_FCOU01000029.1 GCF_900046475.1 Collinsella ihumii
GGAGGCCTCCCAGCACGCCATGACCGCGTCGCGCGCGTCGGCCCACGGGTCCGAGCGCCCGCGCTTCAGCCAGTCGCAGAAGCCGGACCTGCTCACGCCGAGCAGCCTCGCCATCATGCCGATCGGGCAGTCTGAATCTGCCCCAGTTCCGTTGACACATCGAGTTCCGTTCCCGCATGATGTGCGGGAACGGGGGAACGGGGGCAGATATGGGGCACGCGTCGCCGAAGTACACGGCGGAGTTCAAGCAGAGGGCGGTGCAGCTCTACCGCGAGAGGGGCGGCACCTACGCCGAGATCGGCAGGGAGCTCGGGGTCGACCCGGGCAGCGTATCCGACTGGGTCAAGAGGGCCGACGCCGCGGGCTCCGACCCATCGGCCAACCCCTTCCAGGTCGCCGAGGAGAACCGCAGGCTCAAGAGGGAGAACGAGCGGCTCAGGCGCGAGAACGAGGTGCTTTTAAAAGCGAGCGCCTTCTTCGCCAGCAGGCAGCTGTAGGCGCCCGGGCGGAGAGGGCTGAGTTCGCGTTCATACTGCTCAACGAGGGCGTGTGGACGATCTCGGAGATGTGCTCCGCCCTCGGGGTCACGAGGCAGGGCTGCCACGCATGGAGGAAGCGGCCGCCGAGCGCGCACGACCTGCGCGACGGGGAGCTTGCCGCCATGATTTCCGAGGTGCGCGAGGCCGGCCGGGGCATCTACGGCGCCCCGAAGGTGTTCCAGGAGCTCGGGAAGGCGGGCGTGCGCACCTCCCGCAAGCGCGTGGCGCGCATCATGCGCGAGAGCGGCTGGGCCGGGACGACGCGCGGCTGCGCGAGGCGCCCGA
>NZ_FCOU01000030.1 GCF_900046475.1 Collinsella ihumii
CCTTGGGGCGTGGGGCCGGTCGGCGGCGGCTTATGCCTGAGACGGGGGGGGCCGTGCCTGTGGCGCCTTCTGTTCTTGCGCCCCATGGCGCCTCCCTCCTCATGGCGAATCAGTTGGTGTATACCCCTGTCTCTTATACACATCTAGATGTGTATAAGAGACAGGCCGCGACGCGACCGTCATGCGGCGCGAGCCTGCTCGCCACGCGGGCGCAGCCGCTTGCCGCCAGCGCATTGTGGTTGTCGAGGAAGAACTGGCCGAGGTTGGCGTAGGCGCGGGCCGCCGAGCGCCCGTCCGACGCGCGCTCGATCACCGAGAAGCTCAGCGCCGCCCACTCCTGGGTGTTGCCGAGCGCGCGGTGCAGCTCGGCCAGGTCGAGCCGGTAGGCGCAGTTCATGGGATCCCAGCGCACCGCCTGCGTGAGCGTGTTCTTGGCGCTGACGTAATCCTCCTGGTTGATATAGGCGAACGACAGCGCCGCGTACAGCCGGTCAAACGGCGCGCCGACCTGCACGAGCTCGCGCGGGTCGCGCTCCACCCGACGGTACGCCAGGCGCTCGAAGGCGTCGGCGAAGCTGAAGTACTGGACCTTGTCGGTCGCCTGGCACTCGGCGTCGATGTACTCCTCGGCCTGCTCGACTAGGCGCTCGAGCAGCGGGGTCGCCGACGGCAGGTCGCCTGCGGCGAGGTAGCTCTCCGCCTGCGCGATATCTCGTTCGGAAATGGGCAGTTCCACAAGTTCCTCCCAATCGAATACGGTGGGTTATCAGTGTAGCGCACGGGCCGCGTGGATGAGGGCAAGATCGAGATGGCCGCGCACCGGGTTGACGCGCGCGACCTCGACCACCACGCGGGTCCCGAGCGAGATCGTCCGTCCGCTCGCACTCGCGGACAGCACCATCAGGTCCCCGTCGAAATCCCACCACTCGTCACCGCCGAGAGCGGACATGCGCACGAGGCCCTCGGCGCCTGTGTCGTCGAGGCGCACGAACGCCCCCATCTCGTCGATCCACGACACCGATCCCGCGTAGCGCTCCCCGATGCGGCTCGCGTAGTACTGGGCGACCTTGACCTTCTGCGTCGCGTGCGCGGCGGCGTCGGCGATGCGCTCGCGCGTGCTCGCATGGCGGCAGAGCTGCGGCAGCACCGGCAGCAGGGCCTGCGAGCCGACGCCGGTGAGCTGGGGCGTCCGTTCGCGCGCCGCAGCCTTGCCGAGGCGCTCCTGCGCGAGTGCGCGCTTGAGCTCGCGATGGACCAGCAGGTCGGGATAACGCCTGATCGGCGAGGTGAAGTGGCAGTAGGCGTCTGCGCCCAGCGCGTAGTGCCCCAGGTTGTGAGGCCGGTAGACCGCCCGCTGCATGGCGCGCAGCAGCAGGGCGTTCACGAGCGGGGCATAGCCCGTGCCATGGCTCTTCTCGACGGCGTGCTCGATGGCCGCCGGGTCGCCCGCCTTGATGGCCGCGGCGCTCGCACGGTCGATGGCGCCGATCTCCACCAGCGTCTTCGAGGCGGCCGCCAGCTCATCGGGCGACGGCGGCTCGTGCACGCGGTAGGCGGCATCGAGCCCGCGGTCGGCAAGCCAGCTCGCAACGCACTCGTTGGCAAGCAGCATGGCCTCCTCCACCAGCGAGGTCGCTGCCGTCCGCTCGCGCGTGACGATCCTCACCGGCAGTCCCTGCCCGTCGAGCAGCGCATGCACCTCGACCGTCTCGAAGTCTATGGCCCCGCGGGCATGGCGGATCGCCCGTCGCGCGCAGGCGAGCCCATCCGCATCGCGCAAGAATGCGCGCAGGTCCACGCCGGCAGCCCTGGCCTTCTCGCACGCCGCCCGGGCCGGTAGGCGTGAGCGACAGGCCGACGATCACGATGATGAGGCCGGCGATGTAGGGCGGGATGCAGCGGCGAACGATCTTGGCAAAGAAAAACCCC
>NZ_FCOU01000031.1 GCF_900046475.1 Collinsella ihumii
ATCGGACTAGACCGGGGCGGGGGGCGTGGGTGTGTGGGTGGGGCCATCAACAACCAGATCATCAACGGCGTGGAGCTGGGCGACTGTCTCTTATCCACATCTAGATGTGTATAAGAGACAGCAGCTGCACCGCCTTGTGGGCACGCGCCGGCTCGGTGACCTCGCCCGCATGCGCGATGACCACGCCGCACTTGGTGCTCTTCACGAACTCGATCATCTTGGGATCGGTGAAGCCCGTCACGTCGTTCACGATAGAGGCGCCCACGCGCACGGCGGCCTTGGCGACCTCCACATGGCGGGTGTCGATGGACACGATGGCCCCGCGCTGGGCAAGCGCACGGATGACGGGCAGCACGCGCTTGGCCTCCTCGTCGGCCGACACCGGCGTAAAGCCGGGCCGCGTGGATTCGCCGCCCACGTCGATGATGTCGGCTCCGGCGTCGAGCATGGCCACACCGCGAGCCACGGCGGAATCCACATCGAGATTGCTCTCGTCGCCGTCGCTAAATGAATCCGGCGTGACGTTCAGCACCCCCATGATGCGGGGACGGTCGAACTTGATCTCGTACTTTCCGCAGCGCCAAGTCTTGGTATCGTGAGCCATGAATATCCTTTCGCCGCACCGCCGCGCGATGCCCATGCGATCGATGTACACGTGTCTCTATTGTATCCAGACGCAGGAGCTCTTGTACGCGGCTCCCGCGCACCGCACGAAAAAGCAAATTGATATTGGGGGCGTTCTTGTCGTCCGAACGGGCGCGGTACAATAGACCAACCCTTGCAGAAAGGACGGTCTATGAAGCGTTTCCATAGCGTATGGCGCGCGTGCGCCCTCTCGTGCGCCCTGGTGGCCGGGCTGAGCCTCGCCCCCATCATCGCCGGGGCGACGGCAGCGGACGCGGCAGCTGCAACCGACGGCATCCTCATCACGCTCGACAGCGCGGCCTCCGCGCAGGCCCGCTCGCTGGGCGGTGACGACGTGAACCTGCTTGCCGAATCCGAGGTCGTCGCCCAGCTGGGTCAAGCAGGACTTGAGGTCAGCGACTCGTTTGAGGGCCAGGGCGGCCAGGTGGTGCTCACCGCGGATACCACAGGCGACCTGAGCGACGAGGAGGCCCTCACCCAAGCGCGCGACATCGAGGGCGTAGCGGATGTCCAATATAACTACGTGTACCACCTTGTCGACATCATCGAGGAGGATGCTGCGAACAGCGCGGGCACGTCCCGATCCGGCGTGAGCACGCTGACGGTCTCTTCGGTCAACGACCCCTTCGCCCAGATCTCCAGCCCTGCGGCGGACAACAACCAGTACTGGCTCTACAACGCCAACCTGGACGACGCGTGGGAGCAGGCGCAAAGCGACCACGACATCACCATCGCCGTGCTGGACTCCGGCGTGGATCTCGACCATAAAGACCTTGCCGACAACATCCTGACCGATCTCGCCTGGGACGCAACGCTCGAGCAGCCGCTCTCCGAATGTGAAATCACGGACTGCGCGGGCCACGGCACCATGGTGGCCGGCGTCGCGTCGGCCGTCGCCAACAACGCGCTGGGCATCGCCGGCGCTTCGTACAACGCCGACCTGCTGCCCATCAAAGTGGTGGACAACGAGGAGCGACAGATCACGAGCGCCGATTTGGTCAAGAGCTACGAGTACCTGTTCGACCTGGTCGACAGCGGAAAGCTCGACAATCTGCGCGTCATCAACATGAGCCTCGGCGGCTATGAGGACAGCCAGGCCAACGACGAGGCGTTCCACAATGTGATCAAGACGGCGCTCAACACGTACGACATCCTCACCGTGTGCGCCGGAGGCAACGGAAACCAGACCACCACGCCCAACACGGGCAAGATGTACCCCGCGGATTTTGACGAGTGCATCTCGGTGACCGCGCTCGAATCCGACGGCACCAACCTCGTGTGGTCGGACTACAACGAGTTCAAAGACATCAGCGCACCGGGCCAGAACATCCGCACCACGAACATGAGCGGCGGCTTCTCCACGGCAAGCGGCACATCGGTGGCCTCCCCCATCGTGAGCGGCACCGTGGCGCTGCTGTACGCCGCGGATCCCGACGCCACGCCCGAGCAGGTGCGCGCCGCCCTGGAAGAGACCGCCGCGCCCGTGGTCGACGAGGAGCACGACCGGACCGAGGTGAGCGGCAGCGCCGGCGCGCTGGATGCCGGGGCGGCCGCGGAGCAGCTGGTGGACGCCGTCGAGCCGGAGCCCGAACCCGATCCGGATCCCGAACCCGAACCCGAGCTGCCGTTTGTCGACGTTGACCACGAGTGGTACTACTCCGCCATCGTGTACGTGTACGAGAACGACATCATGCACGGCCTGTCCGACTCGCCCCGCTTTGCCCCCAACGAGCCCATCGTGCGACAAGACGCCGCCGTGGTCCTGTACAACATCCTGGGCAACGGTGAGAAGGCCCCCGACTGCGGGCTTGTCGACGTTGGGCAGGATTACTACACCGACGCGGTGAACTGGGCCGTCGCGCACGGATACATCAACGGATACGAAAACGTGGCGACCGACGAGGTCACGCACTTCGGCGTGGGCGACCCCCTCACCCGCGAGCAGCTGGCGTGCATCGTGGCCAACATCGCACGTAACGACGAGCCATTCGGCAGCATGGCGAAGTACGAGAGCATGCCGGATCATGACAAGACCAGTACGTGGGCCGTGGCCAACGTGGTTTGGGCCATCAACAACCAGATCATCAACGGCGTGGAGCTGGGCGACGTGCGCTACGTGGCGCCGCAGAACAAGACGACGCGCGCCGAGATGGCTGCGATCATGATGAACTGCCTGGAACAGGACGTGTTCTAGAGCGGGTTGATTGGTTTTTGTCCGCGCTCCGGTTGGGGCGCGGACGGGTTTGCGCTCCCCGGGATTTCGAACGGCCTTGTCGGGGCCGGCGAGGTTCCGGGGATTTCTTTTGATGAAACGTCGGGGGTTCCCCTGGTTGCTCGTGTGCGTTTTTCGGTATGAATTCACGATCGTGGTCAATTTGCCCATCGAACCGGGGAATGGACGCTGGATTGTGGGATGCGGGGCGGCGAAGGCGACTTGCGGTGCGGTATGGACAATATAATATGTATTGTATCGGTGCGTCCGGGAGCTGTTTTTCCACCGGGCGGCCAGGAAGGTGCGGCGGCCCTACGATAGACTTGCTTGAATTAATACGAAACAATAATCAGTCGGGCGACGCAATCCCGGTTCGATGGGTAAATTGACCACGAACTCAAATAGATAGCGTGGGAGCGCTCGCTCGAGGTTTCCTTCTGCGCTGCTCGAGCGCGTAAAGCCGTACCGCAGAAACGCCACTTCGACTCGCTGCCGCGTCTTTAATCGGGCGCCTTCTCGATATCCTCCTCGTGGCTTTTAGTTTGTTTAGCTGCAGACAACGTAGATCTTTAGGTGTGGATGTTTGCCTTTTGCCCCCGGAACGCACGGACGCCTGAATGGCTCTATTTGGTAGCTTGCTGACAAATGAGTGTGTGTCCATCAGAAAAGCGGGGCCGTAAATCGGCTCTCATTGTCTCGTTTGGGTGCCGAGGTCCATTGACGGGCGGCGAATCAGATTTCCACCATTACATAACGGACAAAACAGCTGCCTTTACAAGATGAAAACTGTCCCATTTCGCGTCTGAATCGCCCTAAAAACTATGCCATCTACCTGCGGTTTTAATGATTGCATCGATAACTGGCGATTATCTGTTCCTTACGGAAGGAGAAAGACGTATGACAGCTTGCGTCAACAGGAAGCACACTAAGAAGGTGGCAGCCGTCGTGACCGCGTCCCTGGTGGGCGCGCTCTCCCTGGGCGCCGCCCCCGTGGCCGCTATGGCGGACACCGGGATCGACCTGCAGTTCGCCGACCCGGAGGGCGCGTTCTCCAATGCCGAGATTACCAGCGCCACCTTCATGCACGGCGAGAATCTGCTCACCCAGGGCGCTGATGGCGTGTGGGAGACCACCTACGTCAAGAATCTGCCGGTGTTCCTCGACAATGTTGCGGTTCGCATGTTCGGTACCGGTGCCGGCGCGAGCTTCAACATCAACGCGACGGACCCCGACGACAACTACGACGTCGCCTACTACAAGCGCGGCGCCGACGGCAAGCCCGCTGACGACCAAGAGCTCACCGGCGATATCAGCGCGGTTGGCAATTACGTCGCGGTCGTGACCGCCGTCGAGGGCAACTACAAGGGCGGCGTGATTTACGTCCCGTTCGACATCAACCCGATTCAGGTGACCAACGTGACGGTTGATGGCCCGAGCGCTGTTACCTACAACGCCGAGAGCCATGACTTCAGCTTCGCGTTCGACGGCGAGAAGGTCTACGAGGGCGTTGACTACACGGTCTACTATGTGCCCGTGGGCCATGATGCCACCGAGGCCAGCTCCACCGATGTCAAGAATGTCGGCGACTACAAGGCAGTGATCACCGGTATCGGCAACTACGCCGGCACAGTCGAGCTGTCCCAGGTCATCACGGTCTCCCCGCTCGACCTCTCTGGTGTTCAGAGCGCCACGTACGTTGTCGGCCTGACCTCCACCAGCGACACCGAGCCCGAGAACCCCTACTGCATCTGGATCGACGGCGTTCGCTACGAGGATGGCTCCGCCATCATGAATGAGCTCAAGGCCGACATCGACCTGAGCAAAATGCCCGCCGATACCATCTGGCACGAGAACGGCGACTACACCTACAAGGTCGTCTCCGCCAAGGGGGCTTCCGACAGGAACATCCTTAACTCCACGATGTTCGTCGCCCACAAGGTCTCCTTCAATGTCGACTTCAGCTACGATGGCGAGGCTCTGCCCGAGACCTTCGACATCTTCATGAACGATGACGACACTCAGTTCGACGCGACTGAGGTCACCGGCCATGCCGCCAACGGCACCGTCGATGGCGTGGACATTCCGAGCGATGAGGTCAACGTCGCCGTCTACAATCAGTGGGGCGAGGACGTCGAGGATCTCGGCTGGGACTGGCAGAACATGCCCGGCACGTACAGCGTTGTCGTCAGCTACGTCAGCCCTGATAACACTATCGGCGGCTTCGACTTCATCGACGTCACCGTGTATCGCGAGGCCGTCAACGCCGACGCCAAGGCCGCCGTGCTGTACGACACCAACGGCGATGGCGAGGAGGAGGTCGTTTCCTCCATTAACGCCGTGTTCGACGGCACCGACCTCATGGACGACATCCGCGTCGCCGTCGAGGACTCCAACGGCCGCAACGTCATCGGTGACTGCCAGGTCAAGTACTACAACGCCGAGGGCAAGGAGGTCGGCGAGCTCGTCAATGCCGGCACCTACACCCTCAAGGTGACCTCCGACCTGTACAAGATCTCCGGCACCACCGAGATGACCATCACCATCTCCCCGCTCGACGTCTCCGCCGTCCGCGTCGGCGCCCTCGAGGAGATGCCGTTCGACAACAGCGACAACACCACGACCTATCTGCCGTGGCTTGAGAATGGCTATGCGCTGAGCAACACCGGCTTCTTCACCAGCTTGGACATTCAGTATCAGAGCGGCGACAACTGGGTTGCCTTCCCGATGAACGCAATCCTGGTCACCATCCTCGATGCCGAGGGCAACGAGATCGAGACCATCATGGACGAGGGTGCCTACACGCTCCACTTCGAGGCCCGCAACGCCGACGCCGAGAACAACTACGTCGTGCCCGCCGACATCACCTTCCACTGCATCAAGGGTGAGCACCTGCTGTTCGCCGATGTCGCCTACACGGACTACTTCGCCGATCCCGTCGCCGCCGTCAACGCCCGCGGTTTCATGAACGGCTACAACGACACGTGGCTGTTCGGCTCCTACGACGCCATCACCCGCGGCCAGGTCGCCTGCGTCCTGTACAACATGGCGACTTACGCCGGGCAGGTCGACGAGTCCGATCTCACCTACAACGAGATCAGCGGCTACGAGACCGGCTTCAGCGACGTGAACGGCAAGGCCTACTACGGCAAGGCAATCGCCTGGGCCAAGCAGGCCGGCGTCGTGAACGGCTACGGCGACGGCACCTTCGCGCCCGACGCGCCCGTCACCCGCGAGGAGTTCGCAGCCATGGTCTCGAACTACGCCTCCAAGTACGACCAGTCCTATGACGGCACCGCCGATACGTCCGTCCTTGATCAGTTCGATGACGCTTCCGGCGTCTCCGACTGGGCGACCGAGGTCGTGGCCTGGGCCGTCGAGAACGGCATCATGGGCAACGGCGGCTTCCTGAACGCCTCCGGCGACATCATCCGCGCCGACGCCGCGTGCATGGTCTACAACTACGCCATCGCCGAGTAGTCTCCGCACATCGTCACACGATGACATCCGAGCCCTCCCCTCCGGGGGAGGGCTTGCGGGAGGGTTCTCGCGAGAGAGTCCCCCCGCAAGCCTTAGGCTGATAAATGCAAGCTGTCGCACAAGGCTCGATGCAGAACGGGCCCCTTGGACGGAAATCCAAGGGGCCCGTTCGGCAATTTTGCGCAAATCAAGAATGTGTTCGATAATTTTCTTGGTCGAATCTCCCTGGGCTCCAGGAAGCGTCTCTTGCCGATAGGCGCATGAACCAATGCCGCTCGCCTAGGCCCGCCCGGCTTGTTGCGAGTCCCTACGGGCAGCGCGATAGCGATAGCCGAGTCGGTGGAGGGGGCGCTCCGCATTCGCCGGATTTAAACGTCCTTCGCGGATACCCTTACCTATTTCTCCCTTTTAGTAAGCCGAGAAGCCTCCGTCCAATCCGATCCGCAACGGTCGGCTCCGGCGGGAGGCCGAGTGGCCAGCGCCTGCGCAGCTCCGCGGCCCCGGCGCCGGAGGAGAGCGCCGACATGAATGTCTCTCTGTCCGGATGCGGCGCGGGGGACCTTTCGAGCGACGGGTTGCCCTCGAGCACGGAGGCGTACTCCGACGGGTCCGACACGAGGGCGTCGGCGATCTCCTCGATCGCCCGCATCCCCCTCTCCGTGCGTGCGATCACAGCCGACACGCCGCGCGACCGGTCGACTTCCGGGTGGGCCCCTCCGACCCCCCCAGAAGTCGCCGAGGGTGACATCCGAGCCGCACCGCCCTTTCGCGGGGCAGGCCGCGCAGGACGGCCTAAGGCAGATGCTCCTCAGGAATGCGAGCAGGTACCAGTCCTCCGCGTGGGGCACGAGCACCTTCCTGCCCCCCGGCATGCCGTACGCGACCGAGTAGCCCTCCCACGGGGGGTCTTTCCTCCTGAAATCGACCGCCTTGATGCGCGAGGGGAGGCTTCTTCCCACATGGGCCCTCCAGCGCTCCCAAAGGAGCGGCGGAGGGGCGCCGTGGCAGATGACGTCGACGGCAAGGAGCCGGGCCCTTGCGACGCCGCGCGACTCGAGGTATCCCGTAAGGCCTGCCACCTGGCAGGCCGTCCCGCAGTACAGAACCGTGCGCCCCTCGGCCAGATCGCGTCCCACCATGGCATACGTCTCGGGGAGGACCGTCGACTGCAGGTACTTCGACATCAGCAGCGGCTCCAGCGAAGACGGGTCGTCTGCCTTGGCGTGCGAGACGGACCGGCACGCCTTCTCCCAGCGCGCCCCGAACACGGTCCCGCCTCGCGAGATGACGTGGCGGGCCATCTGCCCGAACACGCCTCCCGATGAGGAGCGCTCGAGGAGGCGGCCGTCGCGCGAGACCGCCCACGACGTCGACAGTGAATCTACCCCGATTCCGTTTACACCCCTACGCCGCCGTTTTGGCGGCGCCCTCCATATGCCTCGCCTCGAACTCCTCGGGGCTGAGGTGCCCCAGCGCCGAGTGGATCCGCACCCGGTTGTAGAAGCACTCGATGTACTCGAAGATCTCGAGGGCTGCCTGCTCGCGCGTCTCGAACGTGCGGGCGTGTACGCACTCGGACTTGATGAGGCCCATCAGCGACTCCATCGCGGCGTTGTCCCACGGGGACGAGACCGACCCCATCGAGGGCCTGATGCCGGCTTCGCGCATCGTCTTGCCCAGCAGCAGCGACACGTACTGAGAGCCGTGGTCGCTGTGGTGGACGCACCCCCTCTTCGGGCGCCGCCTCGCTATCGCCATCTTGAGCGCGTCGTCGGCAAGGTCGGCCGTCATGTGCGGGGACATCGACCAACCGACTATCATCCTCGACCATATGTCCATGACCACGGCGAGGTAGAGCCATCCCCGGTGCGTGCGCACGTAGGTGATGTCCGCGAACCATGCGCGGTTCGGCCCGTCCGCCGAGAAGTCTCGCTTGACCAGGTCGGGAGCCACGTTCGCCTGCGGCGCGGCCGGTTTGGCCGCGCCCTTCGGCCTCCTGGCGCAGCCGCGCGTCGTTCCGACCATGCCGTTGTCGCGCATGAGGCGCGCGACGCGCTTGCGCGAGGTCCGCTCGCCGGCCCTCTTGAGCTCGGCGAAGACCTTCGGCGCCCCGTAGTTTCCCCGGCTCGCCCCGTATATCTCGGAGATCTTCGCCGCGAGCTCGGCATCGCGCAGGTCGTGCGCGCTGGGCGGCCTCTTCCTCCACGCGTAGTAGCCCTGGCGGGTGACCTTCAGCGCGGCGCACATCTCGGACACGCTCCAGGAGCCTTCGTTGAGAAGGATGAAAGCGAACTTGGCCCTCTCCGCCCGGGCGCCTACAGCTGCCTGCTGGCGAAGAAGGCGCTCGCTTTTAAAAGCACCTCGTTCTCGCGCCTGAGCCGCTCGACCTCCCTGCGCAGGCGCCGGTTCTCCTCGGCCACCTTGAAGGGGTTGTCCTCGGGCGGCGCCTGCGCGGCATCCGCCCTCTTGACCCAGTCCGACAGGCTCCCCGGGTCGACCCCGAGCTCACGGGCGGTCTCCGCGTAGGTGCCGCCCCTCTCCCTGTACAGCCTCACCGCCTGCTGCTTGAACTCCGCGGTGTACTTCGGTGACGGTTTCCCCATCCCCGCCTCCTTTCCCCGTTTACGGCATCATGCCGAAACGGAAGTCCGTGTGTCAACGGGAATGGGGCAGA
>NZ_FCOU01000032.1 GCF_900046475.1 Collinsella ihumii
GGAGTGGTATAAGAGACAGCCCTTGGACAGGCCGGCGCGCTCGATATCGCGCAGGCGGCGAGCGCATGCGCGAATCCCCTGCTCATCGCCTCGACCGCGCTTGCGGCAGCCGGCTCTGCCATCATGGCGGCGCTCATGGGCCGCGCATGGTCGCGCTACGACGAGGACGGCAGGAACGCCGGCTACATCGCCGCGTACGCCGTGCCCGCAGCTGTGTCGATTCTGCTGCTTTGTCTTGCAAACCGTATGGAAATTGGCGGCGCGACCGCGCTGGGCGCGGCAACCCTTGTGGGCGGCGGCGTCCTTTCCACTATAATCGCTTGCATCTATGTCTATCTATTCGGTTACCGCAAAGAACCGACCGGAGTGTGATTGTTCGTGAACTTCCTGAGCACCTTCGAGGACCATGTCGCCGGCATCTTCGGTGCCGCCCGCGCGCCGTTCTCCTTCAAGAAGCTCGCCCGCCAGGCGGCTCATGAGATGGAAGATCAGACGCTTGTGATCAACGGCGTCAACACGGCGCCCGCTCTTTATACCATCCTGATCGCCAACGAGGACGACCCCCTCATGGCCCCCTATTATCCTCAGCTCACCCGCGAGGTCAGCGACTTCGTCAAGGCGAGCGCCGAGAAGAAGGGCTATGCGTTCGTGGGCGAGCCGCTGGTCCGCTTCATGATCGACCCGTCGCTCAAAAGCGGCCGCTTCTCGGTGTTCGCCGAGAACGTCGACGCCCCCACCCTCGGCCGCCTCTATGAGGAGGAGCGCGCCTATCAGAAGGGCCTGTCGGGACAGATGAACATCGTGAACCCGCGTCCGGCGCCCGCCCGCGAGTCGGCGCCGAGGCCGGCGGCCGT
>NZ_FCOU01000033.1 GCF_900046475.1 Collinsella ihumii
GAGCGCGAGGTGGCGGGCCTGCGCGCCGGCATGCGGCGCCTCGACGCGGCCGAGGGCTGGATCGTCACCATGGACGAGGAGGAGGAGATCGACGTCCCGGAGGGCGCGGTCCACGTCGTCCCCGCCTGGAGATGGCTGTTGGGGTAGCGGGGGCAGCTCAGACGGGCCCGGGCGCGGATAACCTCGGTTTACACTCCGGGGTATCGGTGCGGCGCCTCCGAATACGCGGAGGGCACCGTCGAGACGCGCCGGATCAGGATTGCCCGCCAGGCGGTCTCCGGCCAGCCCAACGCGCCGGGCAAGCGGTTCAGACGCGCGCCCGCACCGCAGCCTCGGACTTGCCATGCCGGGGCCGCGCTTGACCGACTGTCGGGCGCGGGCGCCGCCATCAAGGGTGCCGTTTGCGCCGGCCCTCCGCATCCTTCCGCCGCCATACGTAGCCGGTCAGACAGGTTCGCGGAGCTGCTCGATGAGCCCCTGCTCGGCGATGTCGCGGCGGGCGGACTCCATAAGGCGGCTGCTAGGCCGCTGGGATGCGCCTATCCCGTTGACGTCGGCCGCGGCGTCGATCTGCCTGAGCTGCTCCTCGGCCATCCTCAGGTCCAGGCGTCCGGTCTTCCTCGCGCCCTCCATTTGCTCCTCCTTATGCACGATGAATCACCGTCATGATGGCCGTATCCTCGTCACGGGTCAACGCCTGCCGTAGAGAGACGGGCGGGAGTTTCCGACGGTGCGGATCGATGCTCGGAGGACGGCATCGGTGATGCCGGCCCGCAGGGCGGCGCCTCGGGCCCCCGGCACCCGCCGTAAGAGAGTGCTGTGGACGGCTCGGGCAAGATGAACTGGCGCTTGGGGGGCGCTGGCCCGCTCTGGCAGAGCTTGACGGAGTTTGGCAGAGCTTGGCAGAGCCGCTATGCCCCGCCTCCGTAATCGTAGTGCCGGGACGGATCCGTCTTGCTCGTTCCGCGCCAAATGAGCGCACCTCGCTCCGAATGCCCGCGCAAGGAGAGGCGGAGACAAGACCGATCCGTTCCGGCGCTACGAGCCGGCAGACGGCTGTAAAGAGCTGTAAAGGGCTGTAAAGAGCTGTAAAGGGCTCTGCTAAGCCGGGGGACGCGCCTTCGATGCGCAGCCCCGGTCTCTCCCTCCCTTCCGTAACTGGCGACTATCTGTTCCTTACGGAAGGAGAAAGACGTATGACAGCTTGCGTCAACAGGAAGCACACTAAGAAGGTGGCAGCCGTCGTGACCGCGTCCCTGGTGGGCGCGCTCTCCCTGGGCGCCGCCCCCGTGG
>NZ_FCOU01000034.1 GCF_900046475.1 Collinsella ihumii
AAAGTGGGCGAGTGATGGAGATGCGGTGATTGTCGTGTGAGTGTCCGATCGGGGACGGGCTGTTGTACACAGGTAGAGGTGTATAGGGGACGGTCAGGGGGGGCATGCCGGGTCGCGGGCTGGGGGAGGCCGGACTTCCCGTTAGACCCGGCGGTCCCCATCGAGGCCTGCTGCTTGGTGCCGTCGCTGTCGTTGCCGCTCACGGCGCCGGCGTCCTGGTCGTCATCGGCAGCGGGCTTGTCCCAGCCCATCTGCGCGACCAGGCGGTCGTAGGCGTCCTGTGCCATGGCGAGGTCGGCGAGCTTCTCGGCGAGCTCCTGCTCGGTCACGCCGGCGCGCTCGGAGGCCTCCTCGTAGGCGGCACGGGCGGCGTCGAGCTCGCCCGCGGCCTTGTCGAGGGCGTCCTTCTTCGCCTGATAGGCGCTGTGCGCCTCGGCCGCGGCCTGGGCGACCGCGGGGCTCGCGGTCGCGACCTTGAGGCCGTTTACCACGATGTCCTCGGCCGTCTGCTGGGCGAGCACGGCCTTCCAGGCGGAAGCGAGCTCGGTCTGCTCAGCGATGGTCGCCTCGAGCTCCTTGATGGACTGCTGGAGCGCGGCCTGCTCGTTCTCGATGCGCTCGAATTGCGCAAGACGTTACATTATCTTCTGAAACATATAGCGCACCTTGTCCAGGCGGCTGTTTGGACGGCGGGGCTGGATGACTGGCTTGCCGACAGCGGCCTGATACCCTTTCAGTTCTGTAAGGCATACGCTCTGCCCGTTGGTGTAAAAGGCCAGATCAGTACGGTATGCCTGTATACAGCGGGCGGGAATCTCGCCAGTAAAGACAACTTCATCCTTTTTTACCTGGACCGTTTCGATGGTGGCACAGTATTTCGGTGCATCATGATAAGCCCTGGAAAGATATTCCCGGGGCGCATAGAGGGTGAAGGAGAGATAAGGTTCCAGCAGTTGCGTCCCTGATTCCTTCAATGCCTGTTCCAATACAATCGGGGCCAATGAGCGGAAGTCCGCCGGCGTGCTGACCGGACTGTAATAAAGCCCGTATTCAAAGCAAATCTTACAGTCCGTTACGTTCCAGCCGAACAAGCCCTGCTCCAGCCCGTAACGGATACCATCCCTGACAGCGTTTTGAAAACTCTGGTTCAAGTATCCCAGCGAAACCCGGCTCTCGTATTGTACACCGGAGCCAAGCGGGAGTGGTGTAACAGACAGTCCGATGGATGCCCAAAACGGGTTGGGCGGCACCTCGATATGGATGGTGTGGCTGGCTGCTTTGAGCGGCCGCTCCATATAAATGACGGTGGGTTCCTTTACCACTGTTTCAAGCTTGTATTTTTCCGACAGCAAAGCGGAAACAACCTCCAACTGCACCCGGCCCAAAAAAGAAAGAATGATCTCATGGGTGATGGAATCCACCTCGCAGCGCAAAAGCGGGTCAGTATCCGCAAGTTGCGTAAGAGCGTCCAGCAGCCGTTCTCTTTGCGCTGCCGTTTTCGGCGCAATCGACGTCCGCAGCATGGGGAGGGGGTCCTCACGCCACCTTTTACGAGGGAGCCGGGTTGGGTCCCCTAATACATCGTTTAACCTCACGCTGTCGCTGGGAAGGATAACAATTTCACCCGGATAAGCGGTGTCTGTCCGAACAATTTCCCCTTTGGATGGAATACGCATCTCTGTGATTTTCAGCTTTTCTCTCCCGGCCAGGGCCACCGTATCCCGCAGGCGCAGCGTTCCGCTGTATAGCCGTAGATAGACACGCCGCTGGCCGCAATCTGTATACTCCACCTTGAAAACGCTGCCGCATAGGGCGGCGCTCCCCTGTTCCCCAATCGGTTGGAACAGCCCTGTCACCGCATCCATCAACGGTTGAATGCCAAGGCCCTTTTTGGCGCTGCCATAATAGACCGGGAACAGGGAGGCGTCTTGAACCCGCCGCTGTTCCTCCCGCACAAGTTTTTCCCGGCTGATTGGTTCTCCTGCGATATACTTTTCCAATAATTTATCGTTATTTTCGATGACCGCATCCCATGCTTCTATGTCGGTATTTTCCTCCAGGACTATTTCCGGGGACAGCGACACCGTCTGCTTGATGATAATATCGGCGGAGAGCTTATCCCGAACAGACTGAACCACGCTCTGCAAATCAACGCCAGCCTGGTCGATCTTGTTGATAAAGATAACGGTGGGAATGTTCATTTTCCGCAGGGCATGGAACAGAATACGGGTCTGGGCCTGCACGCCATCTTTAGCGGAGATCACCAAGATGGCCCCATCTAAAACAGCCAAAGAGCGGTACACCTCCGCCAAAAAATCCATGTGGCCGGGCGTATCCACAATGTTGACTTTACATCTGTGCCACTGGAAGGAAGTGACTGCCGCTTGAATGGTAATCCCACGCTGCCGCTCCAAAAACATGGTGTCCGTCCTCGTTGTCCCTTTTTCGACGCTCCCCGGTTCTGAAATGGCTCCGCTGGCATATAGCAGGCTCTCCGTCAAGGTCGTCTTTCCAGCGTCTACATGGGCAAGAATTCCAATATTGATTATTTTCATGTGATTGTCCTCCCTTTACTGCCCCGAAGGGCATAAAAATCCCCAGCAGTAAAATACTTTTACCACTGGGGATGATAATTTGCGGACATACGCATATACAGCATACACCTGTTTGTGAGTGCTGTTTTTGGGGATATGTCAAAATTGATAAGGCAAAAGTATTCTTAAATTGGGTACAAAAAACTAAGACCCTACAAAAGGGACTATCATAATCCTTTGTTCCCACTATTTGATTATAGTTTTATTTAAGAATACCTTGCCGCATATTTTTTACTCCTTTTCTGGACTTGAATTATTATATCACATCAGTCTTAGGAAAACAAGTATCTAAAAGAAATTTTTCTTCCCCTTATATGTAAGTTTGATTTGCAGGTTGAGCGAGACGCCTCCAGGACTCAGCGAAACATGTTTCGCTGAGTCCTGGAGGCGTCTCGCGCCCTACCCTCTCTGTCGCGGGCCGGAATCGGCCGGCCCGCGACAGAGAGC
>NZ_FCOU01000035.1 GCF_900046475.1 Collinsella ihumii
TGTGTTTGATAACGTCTGACTTGCGGATTTGATCACCCGGAGCTTTCGGGAATGGTCACGAAAAACTTTCGGGTTTGGGCATGGGCACGCCGACCATCCCCAACGGGGCCTAACGTTGTCGCTGCTACGGTTGCGACGATGGGAGGCCGGGAAGGAAATGATCGGCGTGGACAAGATCGACGATATCAGAAGGCTCGGGAGGGGCGGGGCGAGCGTCGCCTCGATCGCCCGGGAAACCGGGGTCTCCGAGCCCACGGTGAGGAAGTACCTGAGGGAGACCGACCTCTCCGAGAGGCCGCCGGCGGTCGGCAGGGCGCCCGAGTCGCCCCTGCTCGAGCCCTTCGCGGCGCTGGTCGATTCGTGGCTGCTCGAGGACAGGCGCTGCTGGTACAAGCAGCGCCACACCGCGAAGAGGGTCTTCGACCGGCTCGTCGCGGAGAAGGGCTTCGAGGGCTCGTACTCGACCGTCAGGAGGTACGTGAGGAGGAGGCGCGAGGAGCTCGCCGCCGAGCTCGACGCCCGCGAGGCGCAGGGGTTCCTGCTGCTCGACTGGCTCCCGGGCGAGTGCCAGGTCGACTTCGGGCAGGCCGACTTCCGCGTGCGAGGCGTCGTCACCCGCGGCCACTTCCTCGTGGTCACGTTCCCGCACTCAAACGTCGGGCTCGCGCAGGTCTTCTGGGGCGAGACCGCGGAGTGCGTCTGCCAGGGGCTCCGCGACGTCTTCGAGTTCCTCGGGGGCGTGCCGCTGCGGGCCGTGTTCGACAACGCCACCGAGGTCGGCCGCAGGGTCGGCGCCGAGATGAGGACCTCGGCGCTCTTCCGCCGGTTCGCCGCGCACTACGGGCTCGACTACAGCTTCACCAACCCCTACTCGGGGAACGAGAAGGGCTCCGTGGAGAACAAGGTCGGGACGCTCAGGCGCAACCTCTTCGTCCCGGTCCCGCAGGTCTGGGACGTGAAGGCCTACAACGAGCGGCTGCTCGGGACGTGCCTGGCGCTCTCGGACGGCAAGCCGCACTACCGCAAGGGCGCGAGCGAGTCCGAGCTCTTCGGGGACGACCGCGCCGCGCTCTCGCCGCTGCCCGCGGCTCCGTTCGCGTGCGTGACGTGGCTCACCAGGAGGTGCGACAAGCAGGGCTCGTTCAGGGCGGGCGGCGAGCACCGCTACTCGGCGGGGCCCGTCAACGCCTCCCGCGAGGTCGCCGTCGCGATGGGCGCCTTCGACGTCACGGTCGTCGGCGCCGGAGGCGAGGTCGTCGCCGAGTACCCGCGCGAGTGGGGCGACGCGCCGACGGACTCCGCCGACCCAATGCTGCAGCTGAGGCTGCTCTGCGTGCGCCCCGGCGGCTGGCGCGACAGCGTCGTGCGGGGGTCCCTGCCCGAGCAGCTCGTGGCGTTCCTCGACTCGGAGTCGCCCGCCGACCTCGGAGCCGACCTCAGGGCGCTGCGCGACGTGAGCGCCAGGCGGGGCTGGGCGGCGACCGTGGAGGGCGCGCTGAGGTCGCTCGGGGCCACGGGCGGCGTCGACGCCGCCACCCTGGAGCTCGCCGCCGCTAGGGCGGCCGCCGGCGACGCGCTCGTCGAGTACGACGAGCCGGTCGACCTCGCGGGGTACGACCGGGCCTTCGAGCTGCTGGAGGGGGGCGCCGCCAGTGCCTAGGATCCCGGACGCCGAGCGCGAGGAGTTCTCCTCGCGCGCCAGGTCGCTGTTCATATCGAAGGCGACGATAGCGTGGTTCCTCGAGACGGCGACCCCGGGCCAGCTCGCCGCGTGCTCGGGGATGCTCGCGCGCGAGCTCGAGTCCCGCGAGCGGTCGAAGCGCGCCCGGCTGCTGCGCCAGGCCCGCTTCCCCGTGCCCAAGGCCGTGGAGGGGTTCGACTGGTCCAACGTGCGCTTTCCCGAGGGCTGGGGCCGAGACGAGATGCTCTCGCTCGACTTCGTGGAGCGCGCCGAGGACCTCGTCTTCCACGGCCCGACCGGCCGCGGCAAGACGCACGTGGCGACGGCCCTCGGCATCGAGGCGACCCGGCGCGGGGTGCCCGTGCGCTTCTTCCAGACGGCGGCGCTGGTGCTGCAGCTCGGCAAGGCGAAGCGCGAGGGGACGCTCGACAGGCTGCTGGCGGACGTCGGCAGGGCCGAGCTCGTGATCCTCGACGAGTTCGGCTACGTCCCCTTCGACGTCGACGGCGCGCGCCTGCTCTACCAGGTCATATCCGACTCTTACGAAAGGAGGAGCATAGTGTTCACCACGAACGTCGAGTTCAGCCGGTGGGGCACGGTCTTCGCGGACGACAAGCTCGCCGCCGCGATCGTGGACCGCGTCGTCCACCACGGCAGGCTCGTCGAGTTCGGCGGCCCAAGCCACCGTCTCGAGGAGTCACTCATGCTGGGCAAGTCGGGAAGCTAGCGGCGCGCCCGTGACCGAACCCGAAAAAGTTGCGTGCCCAAACCCGAAAGTTTTCCGTGATCATTTCAGAAAGACGGACTTGACCAAACACAC